>NZ_WBIN01000007.1 GCF_009749385.1 Agromyces allii
GCGCGGCCCCCACAGGACTACTGGCGCACGGTCAGGCTGGCCGTGTCCGTGCTCTTGGCCACGCCGGAGGACCCGTCGTATGCCGCCTGGATCTGGTAGGAGCCGACTGCGAGCTTCGGCAGGGTGACCACGACGTGACCGGACGCGTCGAGCGTCCCGGTGACCGTCGCGACCGTCGCGGTGCCCTTGCGCACCGTGACCGTGACACCGCCGACGGGGACGATGCCCGTCGTCGAGTCGACCTGGATCTCCGCCTTGGCGGCGACCGCGGGCTTGACCGGGTCGGGCGAGACGGAGACGTCGGTGATCGACTTCGTCTGCGCGACCGTGAGTCGAGCCGTGCCGGCGGAGGTCTTGAAGACCTCGTCGGCGAGGTAGCTCGCCCGGATCGTGTGGGTGCCCACTGCGAGGTCCGCCGGGAGGGTGATGGTCGCCTTCCCGTCGGCGTCGAGGGTGCCGCGACCGACTTCGGTCTCGCCGATGGTGAGCTTGACCTCACCGGACGGCACGCCGCCTTCGCCGGTCACCTGGACGGACACGGGGGTCTCGTCGCCGTACGACGCCCGCGAGGAGCCGAGCGTCACGAGCGTGCGGCTGTCGACCGTGGGCTCGTTCGGCGCGTCGAGGTCGACCTTGAAGCTGACCTGTCCGACCGTCGAGACGTTGCCGCCGGTGTCGGTCGCGCGGTACCGCAGGTCGTACGTGCCCTTCGTCTGGAAGGTCACCCCGTACTGCTGGTTCGCGGCCAGGGCGGTCCACGTGGAGCCTCCGTTGGTGGAGTACTGCACGCTCGCGAGCGCGCCGTTGTCGGCGGGCTGCACGGCGAACCGGACCGGCTCGTTGAACACGCCGCCGACACCCTTCGGGGTGCTCGGGGTGAGCGTGTGCGCGACCGTCGGCGCCTTGACGTCCGCCACGCCCGGGCCGACCATCTTGATCGAGTCCACGGCGAGTTCGTTCGCCGAGGTCACGAACAGCTGGCCGCTGCCGGTGGGAGCCGTGAAGTTGATCGACACGTCCTTCCAGCCGGCGCCGCCGGGGATGGTCGCCGACGCGAACGGTGCCGCGGTGGCGCTGCCCCATCGGAGGTCGACCTTGCCGGCGCCGTTGGCGCGAACGACCGCTCCGGTGATCCCCGAGAAGCTCACGGGGTCGTAGCGGAGGAAGTCGGTCACGCCGCCGTCGGTGCCGAGGCCCCGAATGGCGGTGCCGCCCGACGCGGTCTCGTCCTCGTAGACGACGACGCCCTTGCGCTGAGTGGCGTACTCGGCTTCCTGCGTACGCGGGTTGAGCCGGACCGAGGCCTCACCCGTCGCTGCCGGGAGCCCGTTGGCCCCGTTGTCCGAGTAGGTCACGACGACCGCACCGTAGAGGTTGGCGCCGGCGCCGTGCTCGGGCGAGTTGGGGTCGGTCTTCCAGGCGCCGGTCGCTCCGGTGCCCGTCACCTCGGGGTGGGCGTGCTCGTCGTGGCCGAGTCCGTAGGTCCACGCGACGCGGTTCGATGCGGTCTCGGTGCCGTCTTCGGCATCGGCGGTGGTCACCTTGTACGGGACCGCCTGACCCCAGTCGAAGAAGCCGCCGTTCTCGGGGTACTGCACGGTGACCGCCGGTGCCTGGTTGCCGACCGAGACGACCTTGCTGGTGAGGCTGAACTTGCCGCCGGCATCCGTCACGCGCAGTCGTGCCGTGTAGGCGCCGAGCTCGGTGTACGTGTGGGTCGCCGTGGCGCCCTCGTACTCGAACGTGCCGTCGCCGTTGACATCCCACGCGTAGGTGAGCGCGGAACCCTCGGGGTCGGTGCTCGTCGAGGCGTCGAACGCGACCTGCACGGGTGCGGTCGAGGACGAGCCAGGCGTCGCCGTGAAGCGCGCCTGCGGCGCCTTGTTGCCCTGGGCGTAGTCGATCCGGTACAGACCCGCGTCGGGGTTGGCTCGGAAGAAGCCGTCGCCGTAGTCGAGCACGTACATCGACCCGTCGGGGCCGAACTCGATGTCCATCGGGTTGTCGTGGATCGGCTGCGCGGCGGCGGTGAGCGCGGTGTTCGGCAGGAAGTCCTGGATGTGCGTCACCTCATCGGCGTCCCAGTCGACCGTGAAGGCCGCGATGTAGTCCTGCGAGAACTCGCCCATGAACGCCTTGCCGTCCCAGTACTCCGGGAACTTCGCGGTCGAGGGGTTGTCGGCGTCGTAGTGGTACACCGGTCCGCCCATCGGGCCCTGGCCGGAGCCGGTTCCGAAGTTGACGAGCTCGTCCCACGGCTGGTCGCCGGGGTTGTCGCCGTAGTACAGCGTTGCGGGGCGGGCCGCCGGGATGGCGGTCAGGCCGGTGTTCCAGCGCGAGTCGTTGACCAGGTTCGCCGGGTCGAAGAACGCACCGGGCGTCGAGGTCGCGTAGTCCCAGTCGTTGTAGGCGAAGTTGTCGCCGGTCACGTAGGGCCATCCGCCGTTGTGCGGGTCGTCGAGACTCGTGGTGTTCCACTCGACGAGGCCCATCGGGCCGCGACCGGCGGTCGAGGCGACCGCCTTCGTCGCGTCGGGGCCGTAGTCGCCCCACGAGAGCGAGTTCGTCTCGGGGTCGACCTCGATGCGGAACGGGTTGCGCACGCCCATGATGAAGATCTCGGGCTTCGTCTTCTCGGTTCCGGGCGCGAACAGGTTCCCCTCGGGGATCGTGTACGTGCCGTTCTCCTCGACGTGGATGCGCAGGATCTTGCCGCGAAGGTCGTTGGTGTTGCCTGCGCCGCGTCGTGCGTCGAAGCCCGGGTTCATGTTCGGTGCGTCGTTGTTGGGCGCGAAGCCGTTGGCGCCGGGCGTGCTGGCCGGCGTGTTGTCGCCGGTGCTCAGGTAGAGGTTGCCGTCGCCGTCGAAGTCGATGTCCGCACCGACGTGGCAGCACTGGCCGCGCTGCACGGGCACGTCGAGGATGACCTGCTCGCTCGCGAGGTCGAGGCCTTCACCGGTCCACTGGAAGCGGGCGAGGCGGTTGACGCCGACCCATTGGTTCCAGTAGCTCGAGTCCGCGCCGGCCGGCAGCGAGTTCGGGGCCGATCCGGTCGGCGTGTCGGCCACGCCGTCGCCGTTCGCGTCTCGGGGGGCGTAGACCAGGTAGACCCAGCCGTTCTCCTCGAAGTCGGGGTCGATCGCGACCGTCTGCAGTCCGTCCTCGGAGTTCGCGTAGACGGGCAGGGTGTTGGTCACCGTGGTGGTGCCGGACGCCGGGTCGGTCAGTCGCACTTCGCCGTTGCGGGCCGTGTGCAGCACGGTGCTGTCGGGCAGCACTGCCAGGTCGATCGGCTCGCCCACGTTCTTCGTGAGGAGGATCTTCTCGTAGTTTCCCCAGTTGAGCGCCTCGGTGGCGCCTCCCTCGGATCCGTGGTCGACACCGTCGTGCGCGAACGCCGGCGTGCCGGTGATCATCAGCGCTCCGGCGGTGAGCGCGATGACGGGGACCAGGAGTCCTCGTCTGCGCGAACGCCTGCGGGTAGAATTCATCGTTGAACAGCTCCTGTCGGTTCTTGCCAGTCAGGGTTGTCTCACCGGGTCATCACCGCCGCTTCGATCGGTTTCAGGTGGTGGCCCGGGTCACATGTCAGTCGGTGGCTCTCATGGCCACGGGTGCGTGCTTCGCTCCCCTTTCGCTCGTCGTCGAGTCGCGGTGTCGTTCCGGACTTCTTCGTCTCGTCACGGTGCCCCCTGGGTCCCGTCTCGCGCTTGCCGGTCGCACGCTCTCCGGCATCGCTCAGCCGTCATCCTGTCCGAAGTTTCGCCGTTGGTCAATCAAAAGATGAATGAATTACGGTCAAGATAGTTAACTCGGTGCGCAGGCTTGTCGAACCTGCGCGCGCACCTATAGGATCCTCCGCAACAGGACGTCGTGGTCTTCATCGACGCGTGCCGTCCGTTCCGAATCCATCGACGCGGGGCATCAGCCGCCGCATCCGAGCCCGAAGGAGAGCCCAGATGCTCCAAGGACTGACCGGCTGGCACCTCGTGATCGTCGTCGCGGTGATCCTGCTCCTGTTCGGCAGCACGAAGCTGCCCGCCCTCGCCCGCAGCCTCGGCCAGTCGGCCCGGGCGTTCAAGGGCGAGATGAAGGCCATGCGCGAAGACGACGAGGCGGATGCCGCGGCATCCGCCGGCGTCGCAACCGCGTCCGCGGCGCCGGCAGCCCCTGTCGGCCAGGTCGCACCGAACGCGGCCGCGCCCGCAGCGGTGGTGCCCGAACCGGCGCCCGGCCTCGCCGGCGTGCCGGCTTCCGCCGCGGCAACCCCCTCACCGACTCCGCAACCCGCGCCGTAGCCATGACCTTCGGGCTCACCTTCGAGAAGCTCCTCCTCATCGGCATCATCGCGGCCGTGCTGGTGGGCCCGACCCGGCTTCCCGCCTACGCGACCGCGCTCGCGGGATTCGTCAAGAAGGTGCGCGCCTTCGCGACGACCACGACGGCGCAGGTGCGCGACGAGCTCGGACCCGAGTTCTCCGACGAGGACTGGCGCGCACTCGATCCCCGCCGGTACGACCCGCGCAGCATCATGCGCGCGGCGCTGACCGACGACGCCGAGCCCGGCCGGCCCGCCGTCTCGGCGTCACGGCCGGGCCCGGGCGCCGCAGAGGCACCGAGTGCGTCAGACGCCGCGAGGCCGGAGCCCACCGAGCCCGAGGCTCCGGAGCACGACCCGGGCCTTGACCCCGCGTACGCCCCTCAGGCCGGCAGCGCGGGCGGCGTCACCGGGGGCGCCGGCGGCACCGCCGGGTAGAGCCGGCGCAACACGAGCCGCTGCCCGAGCGTCCACGTGACGGTCACGAGCAGGTAGATCGCGGCTGCGAGCGGCACGAACACCGCCACGACGGCGGTGACGAACTGCAGCAGGCCGAGCACGTTGGTCATGCCGGCGAGCCCGGGCAGCTGCGACGACGCGTTCGGCCCGCCCGCGGCATCCGTCGTTCCGAGCATCGATGAGGCGGATGCCGTGCCCGCCGCCGCGACCGGTCGGAACGCCCGCCGGGTGACCTCGCCGACCAGGGCGATGAGCAGCACGATCGCGCCGAACACGGCGATGGTGGCGGGCGTCGCGGTGCCGGCTGCGAGGGATCCGGCGAGGCTCGAGCCGAGCGGCACGCCGAAGAGCGTGTGCGTGAGCAGGTCGTTCGGGTGCCCGGCGATGACCGGCAGGATGAACAGCGCGTAGATCACGCCGACCACCGGGATCTGCACGAGCATCGGCAGGCAGCCGGCGAAGGGCGACGTGCCCTCCTCGGCGTAGAGCGCCATCATCTCGCGCTGCAGGCGTTCGGGGTTCGCCTTGTGCTTGCGCTGGAGCTCGGCGAGGCGTGGCGCGAGCCGGGCGCGCGTGCGCTCGGCCTTCGCCTGCGAGACGCCCACCGGAATGAGGGCGGCCCGCACGAGCAGGGTCACGAGCACGATCGCGAGCGCGGCGCTCGCACCGCCCGCGAACGGTTCGAGCAGGTCGGTGAGGCCCATGAGCAGCGCGTAGGCGACGTCGAGCACGGCGGCGATGGGCGGAAAGGCGTAGAGGTCCATGAGGTTCCTTGCGGTCGGAGCGGAGCGGGAGTCCGTCTGGCCGCGAGAGCGCAGGGTCGCCTCGTGCCGCGCGATCGCGGGGTGGTGGGGCGGATGTCGCTACGCGGCCTGCAAGGCGCGGCCCGGCGCCCTGGGGCGCGGGCGACCTGCCGCGTCGGGGTCGCTCTGCGCGATGAGGCGCCCCGGATCGACCGTCTGGCGGTGCCGCAGCGATGCGCTGCTGGCGTCGGCGCCGACGAGCGAGGGAACCGCCCGGTACGAGGTCACGATGACCGCGATCGCGGCGATCGAGAGTGCACCGATGACGATGGCCGTGAGGTGCGCGTCGCCCGCGAGCTGCGGTTCGAGCACGCCCTGGATCAGGCGCAGCAGGGCGACGACGTGGTCCACGTGCGCCTCCTCTGCGGTCGTGATCTGGCCTTCACGCTAGCACCGCGATGACGGCGCGGTGGCAGGGCGATGGCGGCACGTCCCTGCCGGGCGGACGGCGAGGGGCGGATGCCGGTTCGCACCGGCATCCGCCCCTCGTGGTCGTGTGGAGCTCGAGCTCGGGAACTCAGGCCTTCCTGTTGCGCGTGATGAGCCCGTAGATGAGCAGCACGATGATCGAGCCCGCGATCGCGAGGAGCCAGGTGCTCCACGACCAGAACTCGTTGAGGCCGACGTTGAAGATGAGGCTGCCGAGCCAACCGCCGAGGAACGCCCCGACGACGCCGAGCAGCAGCGTGATGAACCAGCCGCCGCCCTGCTTGCCGGGGAGGATCAGTTTGGCGATGGCACCTGCGATGAGGCCGAGGATCAGAAATGCGAAGAAACCCATGATGTGCTCCTTACTTCCGTTGTTCCTCAACCAACCACTCGGCGCGCCCGCGCGCAAGGGCCTCGACGGGTCAGATGTCGTCGCCCCAGCCGGTCGACTCCCCCGCGGCCGAGACCGTCTGCGGGACGCCCCACGGGTTGGCCGTCTGCAGGGGTCCGGGCAGCAGCGCCTCGGGGGCGCCCTGGTAGGCGACCGGGCGCAGGAAGCGCGTGATCGCGGCCGTGCCGACCGAGGTCGACGAGTCGTTCGTGGTCGCGGGCCACGGTCCGCCGTGCTGCATGGCCGGCGTCACCGCCACGCCCGTCGGCCAGCCGCCGAACAGTACGCGGCCGGCGTGCTCGGTGAGCACGCGCACGAGCGCGCGGAGCTCGGCGCCGCCTTCACCGGTCGCGGCGTGCACCGTCGCCGTGAGGTTGCCGTCGAGCAGGGTCGGCACGAGGGCCGCGAGGTCGGTGCCCGGCTCGACCTCGACGAGCACCGAGAGCGGGCCGAAGGACTCCTCGAGGATCTCGTCGCGCCCCGCCGCGAGGTCGTCGAGCGAGACCGCGACGATCGTCGGCGTGACCCAGCCCTGCCCGGCGCCGTCGAGCTCGACGCGGCCCTCGGCCACCGGGCGCACGCCCGCGGCGGCCAGCACGGCCTCGCGGCGCTCGACGTAGCCCGCGGCGATGCGCGGGTTCAGCAGCCGGTGCGGGGCGACGGATGCCGCGGCATCCGAGATGCCCTGCTCGAGCCCGTGACCGGCGGGCACGAAGACGAATCCGGGCTTGGTGCAGAGCTGGCCCGCCGAGCCGCTGACGCTCGTGACGAAGCCCGAGACGATCTCGTCGGCGCGCTCGTCGAGCGCGGCCTGCGTGACGAACACGGGGTTGAGGCTGCCGAGCTCGCCGAAGAACGGGATCGGCACCGGGCGCGCGGCCGCGATGCCCGCCAGGAACTGGCCCGCCGGGATCGAGCCGGTGAACGCCCCGGCCTTCACGCGCGGGTCCTTGAGGATCTCGACGCCCTCCTCCTGGTCGGTGACGACCTGGAACACGCCGTCTGGCATGCCGGCAGCGGCGAGCGCGTCGGCGACGATCGCGGCCGTGCGCCGGGTGAGCTCGGGGTGGCCGGGGTGGCCCTTCAGGATCACGGGGCAGCCTGCGGCGAGCGCCGACGCGGTGTCGCCGCCCGCGACCGAGAACGCGAACGGGAAGTTCGACGCGGCGAAGTTCACGACCGGGCCGAGCGGCACGAGGTAGCGGCGCACGTCGGGGCGCGGGCCGAGCGCGAACCCGGGGTCGGCCGCGTCGATGCGCACGTCGAGGTACGCGCCCGAGGCGACCGTCTCGGCGAACAGGCGCAGCTGCACGGCCGTGCGGCGCAGCTCGCCGCGCAGGCGTGCCTCGGCGAGGCCCGTCTCGGCCATGCCGACCTCGACGAGCGCGTCGGCGTTCGCCTCGAGCGCGTCGGCCACCGCGACCAGGGCCCTCGCCCGGTCGCGCGGGTTCGTGTCGGCGAAGGGCTGCGCGGCGGCGGCCGCGTTCGCCGCGATGGTCTCGAGCTCGGGGGTCATCTGGTTCTCCTGCGTGGTGCGGTTTCGGTGCGTGCAGTGCAGTGCGGTTCGGTGCGTGCGGTGCGGTTCGGGCGGTTCGCGGGTCGACGCCGACGGATCGTGGGTCAGAACTGGAAGCCGGTCGGGAACGGGTCGCTCGGATCCAGCATGTACTGCGCCGTGCCCGTGACCCAAGCCCGGCCGGTGATCGTCGGCACGACGGCGGGGCGCCCGTCGACCTCGGTCTCGGCGATGAGGCGGCCGACGAACCGGCTGCCGATGAACGACTCGTTGACGAAGTCGGTGTCGAGCGCGAGCTCGCCACGGGCCCAGAGCTCGGCCATGCGCGCCGAGGTGCCCGTGCCGCACGGCGAGCGGTCGAACCAGCCGGGGTGGATGGCCATGGCGTGGCGCGACAGCGCGGCATCCGACCCGGGGGCGATGAACTCGACGTGGTGGCAGTGGTCGACGCCGTCGATGAACGGATGCCGCGGCGGCGCGCTCTCGTTGATGGCCGCCATGATCGCGAGGCCGGCCGTGACGATCTCCTGCTGGCGGGTGCGGTCGAACGGGAGCCCGACCGCGTCGAGGTCGACCATGGCGTAGAAGTTGCCGCCGAAGGCCATCGAGTACGGGATGGTGCCGTAGCCCGGCACCGCGATGCTCGTGTCGAGCGCCTCGACGTAGCTCGGCACGTTCTCGATCGTGACCGAGTCGGCGTGGCCGTCGCTCACCGCGACCCGCGCGATCACGAGCCCGGCCGGGGTGTCGAGCCGGATCTCGGTGACCGGCTCGACGACCTCGACCATGCCCGTCTCGACGAGCACGGTCGCGACGCCGATCGTGCCGTGCCCGCACATGGGCAGGCACCCGCTGACCTCGATGTAGACGACGCCCCAGTCGCAGTCGGGCCGGGTCGGGGGCTGCAGGATCGCACCGCTCATCGCGGCGTGCCCGCGCGGCTCGTTCATGAGGAACAGCCGCAGGTCGTCGAGGTGCTCCATGAAATGGAGTCGCTTCTCGTTCATCGTCGCGCCGGGGATGACCCCGACGCCGCCGGTCACGACCCGCGTGGGCATGCCCTCGGTGTGCGAGTCGACCGCCGAGATGACCCGGTTCGTTCTCATGCGTGCTCCTCCAGCCTGGTTCGGTGCGGGGCGTGGGGGGCCGGGGGGGGGGGCCCCCCCCCCCCCCGGGGGGGGGGGGGGGGGGGCTGCCCGGGGGTGGGCGGGCCCCCCCCGCTCCCCCCCGGGTGCTTCCTCTGGGGGGCCCCCCCCCCGGGGGGGGGGGGGGGGGGGGGGGCCGCGCGGGCGCGCCCCCACGGCTCAGCGGCTCGCGATGTGGTCGAGCGCCTTCTGCGTGTCGCGGCGCACCTGTGCCTCGTGCTCGGCCGAGAGCGGACCGCGCGGGGGACGCGTCGGTCCACCGTAGCTCTGGCCGGCGATGTCGATCGACAGCTTGATGGCCTGCACGAACTCGGTCTTCGAGTCCCAGCGGAACACGGGCACGAGCTGCGTGTAGAGCTCGCGCGCCTCGTCGATGCGACCGGCCGTGACGAGGTCGTAGATCTCGACGGCCTCCTTCGGGAACGCGTTGGGGTAGCCGGCGAACCAGCCGGTCGCGCCCACGACGAGCGACTCGAAGAGCAGGTCGTCGGCACCCGCGATGACGTCGATGTCGCAGAGCTCCTTGATCTCGAGCACGCGGCGGATGTCGGCCGTGAACTCCTTGATCGCGACGACGTTCTCGAGCTGGGCGAGCTCGGCGACGAGGTCGGGCACAAGGTCGACCTTCGTGTCGAACGGGTTGTTGTAGAGCATGATCGGCAGGCCGACCTCGTTCAGGCGCGTGTAGTGCTCGACGACCTCGCTGCGGCTCGCGCGGTAGATCGTCGGCGGCAGCGCGAGCACGCCGTCGGCGCCGTCGGCCTTGGCGTACTCGGCCCACTGCACGGCCTGGTGCCAGCCGACGCCGTGCACGCCCGCGACCACGAGGCCTCGTCCGGCGACGGTCTCGACGGCGACCTGGATCACCTTGCGGCGCTCGGCGTCGGTGAGGCTCGAGTACTCGCCGAGCGATCCGTTCGGGCCGACGCCGCGGCATCCGTTCTCGATGAGGAAGTCGCAGTGCGCGGCGAACCGGTCGTAGTCGACGGCGAGGCCGGCCGGTGCCGAGGCGTCTGCCTTGAAGGCGAGCGTGGTCGCGACGACGACGCCGCCGAGGTCGAACTTCTGGGTGGTCATGGGTGTCCCTTCTCGGACGGTCGGTGCGTGATGGTGTGCGGGTCTACGGGGCCACCGGGATCTCCGGGGGCGCGACCGGCCAGTTCGCCGATGCGCAGCGGCGAGGCGATGGGCCGACGATCGGTGGTGGCGGATGTCGAGGGTGAGCCGTCTACGGTGAGCGCCCCGGGTGCGCCGCCCGCGCCGATCAGCTCCTCGACCGTGCGTCCGCAGACGCGCCCCTGGCAGATGCCGAGGCCGGCGCGGGTCGTGAGCTTCATGGAGCGGAGGCCGCTCGCGCAGGTCGCCTCGCGGGTCTCGCGGAGGCGCCCGTACGGCACCTCCTCGCAGCGGCACACGATGGTGTCGTCCTCGAGCCACGAGGTCCAGCCGGGGCGGATGCCGTGCGCGGCCTCGATGCGGGCGGCGAAGCCCGTGAACGTGCGACGGGCGCCGATGGCGGCGGCGAGGTCCGCGTCACGGGTGGAACCGCCCGCGGCGACGTGGCCGGCGATCTCGCCCTCGGCGAGCGCCGCGTCGACGCCGCCGATGCCCGTGATCTCGCCGGCGGCGTACACGCCGGGCACACTCGTGGCCTGGCCCTCGTCGATGCGCACGAACCGCTCGGGCGTGAGCTCGCAGCCCGCGGCGATCGGCAGCTCGAGCCTCGGCGTGAACCCGTGGCTGACGCACACGGCGTCGGCCACGACGCGGCGCTCGGTTCCGGGGATCGACCGCCAGTCGGCGTCGACCTCGGCGATCGTGACGGCCTCGACGCGGTCGGTGCCGTGCGCGGCGACGACCGCGCGACCCGTGACGTACGGGATGCGGTGGCGCAGGTGGCTGCCGACGTACCCCGCGAGCTCGCCGCCCTTCTTCGCGGCGCCGACGAGCTGCCACGGCTTCGGCAGCCAGCCCCTGACGAGCGCGGCCGCACGGCTCGCCTCGTAGACGCCGAGCACCTTCGCCCCGGTGGCTGCGACCGACGCGGCGACCGGCAGCAGGAACGGTCCGGCGCCCGCGATCACGACGCGCTCACCCAGGGCCACCCGCTCGCCCTTCGCGAACGCCTGCGCGGCGCCGGCCGTGAAGACGCCCGGCAGGTCCCATCCGGGGAACGGCAGCGTGCGGTCGTGCGCGCCGGTCGCGAGCACGAGGGCGTCGGGGCGGAACGTGCGGCCACGTCGGGCGGTGCCGTCGGGCAGGCCCACGAGCACGTGCACGGCGACGGGGGCGGGCGCGGCCGCGGCCGCGGCATCCGTTCGCTCGCCGTCTGCACCGGGCGCCGCATCGGGCGTCGCGCCCGGCGCCGCACCGAACTGCTCGATGGCCCAGACCTGTGCGCCGAGCACGATCTCGCAGCCCGGGTCGCGGTCGAGCTCGGCGTGCAGCGCCGTGTAGGTCGACCAGCCGTGGTGCAGCGCGCGCTCGTTCGCCGAGGGGCGCGCGGCCGGCAGGTGGCGCCAGTACTGGCCGCCCGTGGCGTCGGCCGAGTCGAGGAGGATCACGGATGCCCCGCGCTCGCGTGCGGCCTTCGCGGCGGCGAGCCCGGCTGGGCCCGCGCCGACGACGAGCACGGTGCGGCCGGCGGATGATGCGGATGCGGCGCCGGGGCTCATCGCGCCGCCTCGGGGAGCTCGTCGTGCTGCGTCTCGACGACGTCGCCGTCGCTCGCCCGCCGTTGGCACGCGCGCACGTCGCGTTCGCCGTTGACCGTCACGATGCAGTCGAAGCACACGCCGATGCCGCAGAAGAGTCCACGCGGCCGGCCCTCGGCCGACGTCGTGCGCCACGCCAGTCGCCCGCGCGCGAGCACGACCCCCGCGATGCTCTGACCCTCGACACCGGCGATGGGCTCGCCGTCGACGGAGATGCCGATGGCCGTCTCGTCGCGGCGGCGGATCGGGTCGTGCCGCGAGGGCATCATGCGCGCGGCCATCAGGCGGCCTCCCCCTCTGGCTCGGCCGTTTCGCCGACGAGGTGCGGCGCGAGTGATGCGCGGTCGAGGCCGAACGGCGCGGGGTCGAGCGGGGGCGTCGTGCCGAGCATCGCGGCGACGATGAGGTCAGCCGTCGCGAGCGAGAGCCCGATGCCCGCGCCCTCGTGTCCGCTCGCGTGCCAGAGGCCCGGCGCCCGGTGGTCCTCGCCGATGACGGGCAGGTGGTCGGGCATGAAGGGGCGGAACCCGCCGTAGGTGCGCATGACCGATGCCTCGGCGAGGAACGGGAACAGACGCAGCGCCTTGCCCGCGACCTCGCGGATCACGTCGACGCGCAGGCGCTCGTCGAACCCGACCTGCTCGCGGCTGGAGCCGAGCAGCACCGTGCCGGCGGCGGTCGACTCGACGACGCTCGAGGTCTGGAGCGCGGCATCCGACGACTGGGTCGCGCCGAAGTAGTCGCCGTCGTAGACCTTGTGGAAGACGCGGTGCGGCATGCGCGTCGTGACGAGCACCATGCCGCGGCGGGGCTTCACGGGCAGGTGCACGCCCATGGCGCCGGCGACCTCGCCCGACCACGGGCCGGCGGCGATGAGCACGGCGTCGGCGCGCACGTCGCCCTCGGAGGTCGTGACGCCCGTGATGCGGCCGGTCGCCTCTCGCGTCGCGCCCGTCACGGTGACGCCCGTGCGTACGACCGCCCCGTTGCCTCGGGCCGAGGCGAGCAGCGCCTCGGTCGCGATGACGGGCTGCACCTGCGCGTCGTCGGGGTAGTGCACGGCGGCGGTGATCGCGGGATTCAGCCAGGGTTCGAGCGCGAGCGCGTCGGCGACGGACACCGGGCGGGCGTCGACGCCGGCCTCGCGCTGCGTGGCGGCGAAGGCCAGCAACGGCGCGGCACCGGCATCCGTCGTCGCGACGACCAGGCCGCCCTTGCGCTCGTACTCGAGTGGCGGGAACGCCGGGCCGAGTTCATCTGCCAGCTCGGCGACGAGGTTCGGCCAGAGCGAGGCGGCGTAGACCGCGAGGTCGAGTTCGGCGCCGGGACCCTTGTCGGAGACGAGCAGGTTGCCCTCGCCCTTCGCGCTGGTTCCGGATGCCGCGGCCCCGCGTTCGAGCACCGTGACGCGCACCCCGGCCATCGCGAGCGCCCTGGCGCAGGCCGCGCCGACGATGCCGGCGCCCACGATGACGACATCTGTGATCACGGGCGCTCCTCTCGTCGACGACTGGCGGTCAACAGTAATATGTCACATACCCACTGCGAGCACAACGGGTCGGTCCCCGGCGCCGCGCCCGCCCAGCCCTAGGCTGGCCGCATGGCCGCCGACGACACCGACCGGAGCACGCCGTCCCCGCTGAGCATCGCGCTCGCCTCGGTGCTCGAACGTGCGCGGCCCAAGACCTCGGGAGCCGTCGCCTCGTACATCCCCGAGCTCGCACTCGAGGACCCCGACCAGCTCGGCATCGCCCTCGCGAGCGTGCGCGGCACCGTGCACGAAGCGGGCGACAGCGACGCCGAGTTCACGATCCAGTCGGTGTCGAAGCCGTTCGTCTTCGCCCTGGCGCTCGAGCAGTCCGGTCTCGCCGAGGTGACCAGGCACGTCGGCCTCGAACCGAGCGGCGAGCCGTTCAACGCCATCAGCCTCGACGAACACACCGGCCGGCCACTGAACCCCATGATCAACGCGGGCGCCATCGTGACGAGCTCGCTCGTGCGCGGCGACCGGGCCGACGAGAAGTTCTCGGTCATCAGTGCCGGGCTCTCGGCATTCGCCGGTCGTTCGCTCGACGTCGACGAGGCCGTCTTCGCCTCCGAGCAGGCGACCGGCGACCGCAACCGCGCGCTCGCCTACCTCGCACGATCGGCCGGAACGCTCGCCTCGACCGCCGAGGTCGCCACCACCGCGTACTTCCGCCAGTGCTCGCTCACCGTCACGGCCCGCGACCTGGCCATCATGGCCGCGACGCTCGCGAACGGGGGCGTGAACCCGATCACGCGCGAGCGCGTCGTCAGTGAGGACGTCGCGCGCTGGACCACCGCGGTCATGACGAGCTGCGGCATGTACGACGCCTCGGGCGAGTGGCTCGTGCGCGTGGGACTTCCGGCCAAGAGCGGCGTCGGCGGCGGCATCGCCGCGCTCCAGCCGGAGCAGTTCGGCATCGGCACGTTCAGCCCCAGGCTCGACGCGCGCGGCAACAGCGTGCGCGGCGTCGCCGTGCTCGAGGAACTCAGCGAGCGGCACGGCCTGCACATGCTCGAGCACCGCGAGGCCCCGCTCTCCCCCATCGACGAGATCTCGGTCGGTGGCGCGAGCTCCGACGAGGTCGCCGGCGACGAGGTCGTCGCGATGCTCCGCGGTGACCTGAACTTCGGCAACGTCGAGGAGGTGCTCACCCGCCTCATGCCGCTGCTCGAGTCCGAGGGCCGGCTCGTGCTCGACTTCGGGGCCGTCACGCGCGTCGGCGCCCCCGCTGTGCGACTGCTGCTCTGGGCTGCGGATGCCGCGGGCCCGGCGCCCGACGGGCTCCCCCGCGTCGAGCTGCGCGACCCCGACGGCGTGCTCGACGTCGATCTCGCCGGCTGACGACCGGTCTTCTCCGCCTGCAGGTGTTCTTCTGCGCACGCACCCGTCGCCAACTGGTCCTCGATGGGACCGCGAGCCCTCGTCCCGAATGCCTCGAGGACTGAAAGCGCTGTTGCAGTACGCGTGCCCCTGCGGGCGTTTCCACCGGGCGGGGTAAACGGGCACCTCGTCACTCGCCTGGCTGAAGAGGATCATGCCGATGGCGAAAGCCTCCCACTACTCGACCGGCTTGCGGGCACATTGACTATCGATTCGTGATCGCGGCGACCGCTAGCATGCGGGAATGAGTACAACGCAGGCGGCCTCCGTCCCGACAAAGACCGTCGCGACACCGTGGCGCGGCTATGTCTGGGCGGCCGTCGGAGGCGTCATCGTGGTGCCATTCGTGCTCCTCTTCGCGTTCAACAACTATTCCGCACCCGACGACGCGGCGTTCGTTCGTATGGCCTTCTCGCAAGTCGCCGGCGGCACGATCGCCATCGCGATGATGTTCACCCTCGTCGCTGTGAGCGTGGTGAAGCGGACCAAAGCGGCAACGCCGGTGCTTGTCGTGGCTGCGCTCCTGGTCACTCAGTACGTGGCTATCTCGCTCTCAGCTGGAGCGGATTGGCTGCTTCAACATCTCGGCTAGCCCTGTCGCCGCAGAGCGATCCCTCAACAGGACCCCTCGATCAAGGTCGGTAATCCTCGAACTCCCAGTGGCCGAGTCGACCCAGGCGTTCCGCGATCTCGGCCCAGGTGTCTCCTTCCACGCACTCCACTCTCAGTGCGAGCCAGTCGTGGACGGCCCGCTTGTCGAACTCGTCGAGGTTGACGACTACGTGATGCCTAGCGTCATAGATACCACCGGCGGCGCTGCAAGCGCGGGCGAGCCATTCGGGCGTGCAAACGGTGATGTCGAAGCTCTCGTCGCCCGGGCCGTCAGTAGGGCCGACGATAAATCGAGCGTGGAGACTGAATTCTGTCGGCTCGGCGGAGAGGCTCGCCGGATCCGGCTCGAAGGCAAGGCTTCTCAAGGTCGCGCGCATGAGTCGATCGTGCCGCATGAAGTGGATGCGAGGGCGTCGACCATCCGATAGCCGGTCGCCCGCTGGACGATCGTCCAGCGGCCAAGCCTTCCTAGTAGTTGGGGCCGAGTTCGTCGCGTAGCCGGCTGGTGAGGCGCTCGAGGTGGTCGACGACCCCACTCAGGTCGCTGCCGTCGTCGTCGGTCGTGTCTACACTCATCCGCTGTCGCAGCGTCGCCACCGCTTCCGGGCCGATCCTGCCGGATAGCGTCATCACCCGCGCTGCATCGCAGAGCCGGGCGAGCATCCGAAGGTCTCTGACATCCAAGTTAGACGGGTCTCTCACGGGATCATCTTGCACGAGTCCAGCGACCCAGGACGCCAATTAGGGATCCCTACCGCGCACGAGCGGCTCAGAGCGATCGCGCGAAGTCCTGCAATTTCTGCAGGTAGGAGTGAACGGCTAACGGCCGCAGAGCGACTAGCAATATATGGAGCCGTATAGCGAATTGCTATACGGTTGTAGATATCCATATACAAGGGGGCCCGATGGATCCGGTTCGCAATCCTTACTCCCCTGGAGCCGGCCGCAAGCCTGCAGCGCTTGTAGGCCGGGATGAGTCATTGAAGGAATGGGCGACCACGCTCAAACGAGCCGAGGCTGGGCGCTCGAATCAGCCGTTTGTGCTGTACGGTCTCCGCGGCGTCGGTAAGACGGTCCTCCTTTCGGAGTTCCGTCGTAACGCGGCAAAACGGGACTGGATCGTCGCGCAGATCGAGGCCGGCTCTGGGAAAGCTTTGCGCGAACTGTTGGGTGAGGCCTTGTATGCGCCACTAGCCGACCTGGCCCGGCCAGCCGCAGGCCGCCGGCTCGTCAAAGCGCTCAAAACCGCCCTGAGCTTCAAAGCCTCCTACGACACAACTGGCACGTGGACTTTCGGTCTTGACCTGTCCGACGCTGCCGGCGGCGGAGCGGACACGGGCATCCTGGAGACTGACCTTCGAAAGCTCGTTGTGGACCTCAGCGATGCGGCTGAGGAGGAAGGCGTTGGTCTCGCCATCTTCATTGATGAAGCCCAAGACCTCGCCCCCGACGAACTGACAACCCTCTGCGCAATCGCGCATGCGGCAGCCCAAGACAACTGGCCGGTCGGATTTGCGTTCGCAGGGCTCCCCAGCTTGCCTCGGATGCTTGCCGAGGCAAAGTCCTACTCTGAGCGCTTCCATTACACACATGTGCGGGAGTTGCCTGCGGAGGCCGCGGCGGATGCGCTAGCCATCCCGGCAGCTTCGGAAGACGCCGACTGGGAGGACGACGCAGTGGATCTAGTCGTCGAGGCCTCAGGCCGCTATCCGTATTTCCTGCAACAGTTCGGGCAAGACACCTGGAATGTTGCCGTTGGCCCCGTCATCACGGTTCGGGACGCGGAGCTCGGCGTTGCGAAGGGGAACAACCAGTTGGACAACGGGTTCTTCCGCGCCAGGTGGGATCGCGCTACTCCAGCCGAGCAGCAGTACCTCCGGGCGATGGCTTATGACGGTGACTCAGGAAGCCAGTCGGGTGCGGTCGCCGATCGGCTCGGCCGAGCGGGGACAAGAAGCCTCGGCCCCACTCGCGCCAATCTCATCAACAAGGGATTGATCTACGCGCCAGAGCACGGCGTCGTGGCGTTCACTGTCCCGGGCATGCCCGCGTTCATTAATCGGCAGGCGGACCTCTGAGAGACGTAGTCGTCGAGCGAACCGCTCAAGGATCCGCTATCGGACAAACCGAGGCGAGCGAGCCACCCAGTTCCGTCGCAGGATGCCGAATCTCTAGCCATGGCTCAACGCCCTGACCGGGCTGGGCTGTAGCACGGCGCGCGGCAATGACCTCTAATCTGGCAACGTGACGATGCTGACGCCGACGACCGCTCGGGCATTGTGGCTGGCACTCCTCGAAAACGCAGCGCGGATCGTCATCGATGCAGACGCCCTGTTCCCATCACCACGCGCGCAGGCACTTATTGTCCTTGCGCAGGAGGAAGTGGGCAAGGCGGTCTGGGTGTCTAAGTCGTTCCGGGACGCTTGGTACCACGGTGACGAGACGCCGCGTGAGGTGCCCCAACTGAGTGAAAAGGCAGCTAACCACCTCGCAAAACTCATAGCGGCCGCAGATTTCGGGACCGACTTCGTCGAGGTCCCGGGCAATACGGAGCCTGTAGAGATTGAACTAGTGAAAACCCATGCTCCCGAAATGCTCGACGCCTATCTGAAGAGGCTCGCCAAGGAGGACAACGAGGCCAAGATGAGTGGCTTCTACGTCGATCTCCGAGCGGACGGGTCCTTCACGGTGCCGCATGCGATCGAAAGGCCACTCTTGCGGTCTCAGATTTGGGAAACCGCCGACATGCTCCAGTGGTTCCTGAGCGAAGACCACCTTCTAGCCAGCATTACGGGCAAACCGGTCTCCTCGACCAAGGAAGTTGAGTCACTGCTCACAGTTGTCCTGGCACACGGACCGGGCGACGGACTCTGAGTATCAGCGGCGCTGACTCAGATGTCGGAGCTGCACCAGCTGGTCAGCTGGCACCCGCGCCTCGGGCCGAGCCCCGTCATTATGAATGCCCGGTGAGCGATCCGCCTCCGGGCGTCCGGTCGACGACCGGCATGCGAGCTTGTCGTGAAGGCGCCACCGGCCCGCTAACGTCAGGGTATGGAACGGTGGAACGGATTGACGATCGACGCCGGGGAACTCCGGGAGGTGTTCGAAAGGTTGATCACTCATCTGGAGCAGACACGAGGCGCGTCTGTCACCCTGCACGAGGACTACTTCTACTCGATGCCATACCCGGAAATCTACGACGTGACGACGCCACCGCCGTCGCCGACGATCGGTCAGCTCACCGAATCGTGGGCCAACCTCCAAGGCACCAAAGACATCGACGCCACCGTCACGTTCGAACTGGTGTGGCTAGGCGACCTTCTCAAGGCGCTCGGGCACTTGGCGTAGGTGGTCCACATCCCGACGAATGGATTCGCCCCGTGACTCTTCGAGGTTCGTACCCCGGTATCTCAGGTGAGACGAAGTCGTTGTGTGCATCCACGTTTTTGACCGGAGCCGCCCGGTTCTCTACGTGACCCGCCCAGATGGAGACTGGTGCGCACTCTGTGGAGACGATCATCTAAACGACGCGGGCTCGTACCGAGTCGTCGGTATCGGGCACCTGATCACCTACGACCCAGCGGTGGTGGAGGTCCTGGATCTGGCCCCAAACCAGGAAGCGGAACGTGCGGCGGTTGGGGAGCCGTGGACTCGATCAGAGTTCTGATGCCACCTGACTGTCGAGCCGTGAGATGCGGCCACAACTCTCGGACGACCACGGATCGAACGTTGGGTTACGTTATCCGCGGATCGATGACCGATCGCTTAGCGAGATTCGGGGCGCGTGCTTCAGACGCGCGCTCTCCAGAAGGTTGGTCGCCACCAGTACAGAGAGGTGAGGTCTTCCGGCCAAGGTGTGGTGGAGGGCCACTCCGTCTCGAAGGAATCCAGCCGAGTGTCGATCGCTCGCCATGCCCGCTCGCGGGCCTCGGCCGGTGTCGCATCGCGGACCATTCCAACGAAGCGTTCCTCCATCGCGCCGAGCGTTGAGTAGTTCCGTTGGCTCTCAACGAGAGAGGTGCGGTTTGCGCCTCCCGCAAGGTTGGGCCACCTCAGTTGGATGGCATCGTCTTCCCAGTAGCAGACATCGCAGATCTCGTAACTCCCCGGAGGTTCGCTGAAGAGCAAGTGGCCACAGCATGGGCACGGGAATCGAAGACTGGTTGCAACCACGAAACCAAGAGTGAGCGCTCGGTTCGGACAGCGTCAAGTGGGAGCGTTGCGGAGAGATCGGCCCGCAGATACTCGAGAGGTCACGGGTTCAAGCACCGACTGACGTCGTGTCTACCGACTAGCGTCGACGGCCAAGCACTAGAAGCAGGATGCCGGTCGCTAGGAGCACCAGCCCGCTCAACCACACGAAAAGGACGAGAACGGTATTCCAGGACCCAATGTCGGCGATGGGTAGGCGTCCTTGGCTGGCGTAGAACGTAGCGATCAGGGCGGGCCCACCGATGAAGCCGAGAGCTCCGAAGATAAGGAGCGTGAGACCCCAAGCAGCGAGTGCTGCACTCCGTGTCGCCGTCGCAGCGGATGGGTCCATAGGGCTGAGGAGAGCGCCGGCGCGCCGGAACTCGAAGCCGTCGAGCACCCGCCATCGGCTGGCGGTTGCGTCGTTGGACGATCCATGAGCGGGCGCCCGCAGGCGGATCTGGTGCGAAGATTGGCGGCGAGAGGAGACGGGTCGATGGAACTAAGTGGTTCGCTGTGGGATCTGACCCCGCTGAAGGCAATCGGGATGGCGTCGATCTCCATCTTCGCGATCGCTGTCGGCGTTTTGGTCGCCACTCAGCGTTCGAGGATACGTACCCGGTTTGCTGATGCTTGGGGTGGCGGCGGGGCGTTGCCCGCGCTCGTCGTGGTGCTCGGGGCACGCTCTTCCTCCTCGCTGGGATCGGGATCGCCGCATTCCTCGTTGTTCTCGTGGTCCTCAACGGATGAGGATTCCAGACCTCAGCCCTCTCTCGCCATCGGGGTCGAAGTTCAATGCCGTGTTTTGCGGGGCCATGGCGTTGATCGGCGTGTTGACGGCACTTTCTGGCGCATCCTTCGGATGGGCGGTAGCTGGAGCCTTTGGTGCTCTCGATCTCGTGTTCATCGCGATGGCTGTGTGGGTGCACCGTTCTGAACCTCATTGAATGGTTCATTCCAGCTAGCCGAAGACAGCTGATTGTGCCGTGGTCCGACCGCCCGCGGGCGGATCCTCCTAGGAGCATGGAGCGACACCTGCAGTAGGTTGATCGCCATGAGAGCAGTCGATACTGCCGCGTCAAACCATGACCGCCCGGCGATCGACCCAGCAGACACCAACAGCATTGCCAGGGTCCGGTGGTATCGACGCCGAGCGCCGGCCGATTTCGACCGTTTCCTCCGCGGCGTCTGGTGGACCGGGCACGGGCAACTCTTCATCGCCGCAGGACTCCCAGTCATCGCCGTCATCTTCGTCGGCGTCGGCGTCGGGTTCGCGAACCGTGAGATGACTTGGTGCGGAGTGTTCGCCCTGGCGATGGCTGTCCCGTTCTGGTATTCCGGGATGCTCCTTCGCGGCACCGCCGGGTTTCTCCCGCCTGGGCCGGGCCGGCTCAACGTCTTCCAATGGGTCGAACGGGTCGTGGTCCTTGCGATTGTCGTTCTGACCATTGCGTTCATCGCGATCGTCGGCGTCATCTTCGCAGTCTTCGTGATCTGGCAGGTCGTGGCGGCGGCCTCAGTCGGCCTGCACTAAGCGTTCAGCCGATGCGACAACCGATGTCCTATAACTGGATCGCTGATCGGACAGGCGCAAGCGGATCGGTTTGCGCGCAGCTACAGACTCACTCTCAGTTGTGGCCGGCAGTACCGGCGCCAGCCTGACTGTCGAGAGACGGGTAAGACCCTTGTCAAAGGGCCTTCCTGAGAAGAAGCGAATTGCCGTGGACTTCGTCGTCCTCATGCTCACCTGTGCTTTCGAAACCCAGTTTCTCGAGAACGCGCAGCGACGCCCCGTTCCACGCTCGAACGGTCGAAGCAAGGTGCCGGTATCCAAGCGCACGTGCCCGATCGACGACCGCACCGGCAGCCTCGGTCGCATACCCGTGATTCCAGAACTCTCGAAGGAACTCGAACGCAAGCTCGGGCTGCTCAGGGCGGCCGACGGTGTTCTCGATGAGCCCGCAATATCCGAGATCAGTCTCAGTACCTTTCAATCGCACGACGAGCAGACCGGGCGCCGGCACTTGCTCGTACTTTCGTGACCAGACCTGCAACTCAGCGACGCTGGGATGACCGTCACGGGTGAGGCGGCGGTGAGCGGGAACGCGAGGATCGCGTTCCGCCCAAAGCTGACGGTGAAACGGAGCGTCCGCGATCTGCCACGACCTCAGCAGCAGACGCTCGGTCTCAATGACCGGCATGGTCGACGGTGCATCGTCCCGATCCATGCGGCAATTCTGGCAGGCCGGCCTTCCGTCCCCAGCATTGCATCCGTCACCAGACGTCCGAAAGCCGACCGGCTACTTGTGATGAGATGAGCCCGTGTTCTCTCACGCACAGGTCGAAGCCGTTCGAGCCGCCTTCTCATTGGCCGGGTACGACGGGGTGCTCCGGGTTATGCCGCCGAGTTCTAGTTTCAGCGATCGAGTCTTCGTGATCCCCGCCGAACATCAGCCGCTCTCAGGAGACGAGCACCTTCTCGAAAAGGTTCTCTCCGCCGTCCTCGGTTTGCCCGCACTCGTCACTACGGACGTCGGCGCCCCCAGCGAACCATTCGATGCGGGTCGCTAGGGTCTCGCTCGCCGATCCCTCGGCGAAACAGTGCCACGATCGGCGTGCTGGTCGCACGTGCATCTAGGCTCGCGTCATGATTCAGTCCGGGCGCGCCTCACTGACGGTCGTGTCGAGGGAGACCGAACCCACGCTCATCTCCGAGATCCTCGGCCTGGAACCGACGAGCATGAAGCTCCGAGGTTCCGCGAGCCGTTCTGGTCGGCTGTTGGACCACAACGTGTGGACAATGGACATCGACCACAGTCGCAACACGGAAGACGACCAGACAGGGACTCGAGCGCTGCGTGAACTCGTCGCAGCTGCCCGCCCGGGAGTCGGTCAGTTTCAGCTCCCTTCAACGGACTGTTCTGCGAGGATCTGGTGGTCCGCGGACTCTGACTCAACGCAAGGCGGCTTTGTACTTCCCGTCGAGCTCGCTGCAGGGATCGCCGAGCTCGGTGTTGACGTCTACGCGACCGTCTACCTCGACGATGGTTCGAACAGCGGCGAGTGACCCTCGCGCACCCGCAGGCGGATCTGCACGCGGGCCGTCCGGTCGACGACCGTTGGTGGGCGCCGAAAGCCTGGTGGACGCGTGGTGCGAGTTCTAGCATGGCGCTGGTTGATGCCGTCAGAGCAACCGGGGGTGCGCGATGGACGACACGATGGATCGTGACGGCGACAAGGCCGATGAGCAGGTGGTCGAGGACTTCGCGGGGTGG
Organism: Agromyces allii; assembly: GCF_009749385.1. Classification (GTDB taxonomy): domain Bacteria; phylum Actinomycetota; class Actinomycetes; order Actinomycetales; family Microbacteriaceae; genus Agromyces; species Agromyces allii. The sequence continues at coordinate 22,762 of NZ_WBIN01000007.1, forward strand.
GTGTTCGACAGGTTCCTCGGCGGGATGGAGACGCTCTCCATCCATATCGGTTCCAGCCTTGGGCTCTACGCGGCGCTCCGCGGTGCGCCGGCCACGGCGGCCGAGCTCGCCGCGCGGACCGGCATCGATCAGCGGTACGCGCGCGAATGGCTCGAGCAGCAGGCGACGGCGGGCATCCTCGACGTCGACGGCGAGGGCGACGACCTGAGGTTCCGTCTGCCCGCCGCGCAGGCTGAGGTGCTCACAGACCGCACGTCTCTCGGGTATTCCGCACCGCTGGCGGACATGTTCGCCGCGGTCGCGCTGCGAGTGCCAGACCTCACGGACGCCTACCGGTCGGGTCGAGGCGTTCCGTGGGCGGCGTTCGGCGCTGCCGTGCGCGATGGTCAGGGCGACATCAACCGTCCGTGGTTCGAGAACGTGCTTGCGAACGCGCTCGCATCCGTCCCGCGGGTGCACGAGGTGCTGTCGCGACCGGATGCCGGGATCGCCGATGTCGCGTGTGGTCACGGGTGGTCGACGATAGGTCTTGCCCGGGCGTACCCGGATGCAATCGTCGACGGGTTCGACATCGATGCCCCCGCCATCGAGGCGGCACACGAGCATGCCGCAGGGCTCGAGAACGTGACCTTCTCCGAGCTTCGAGGAGAGCAGCTCGCCGACGAGGGCGAAGACCGCTACGACGCCGCGTTCGTCTTCGAAGCACTGCACGACATGCCGGACCCCGTCGCCGTCCTCTCCTCGATCAGGCGCGCGGTCCGATCCGACGGTGTCGTGGTCGTGATGGACGAGGCCGTCGCCGAGACGTTCTCGCCGCCCGGCGACGACATCGAGCGGGCGATGTACGGATACAGTCTGCTGATCTGCCTCCCTGACTCGATGTCGATACCGGACTCCGTCGCGACCGGCACCGTCATGCGACATCCGACCCTTGAGCGCTACGCACACGAAGCAGGCTTCTCGGCAGTCAGTATTTTGCCGATCGACGGGTTCGCCGCCTTCCGGTTCTACCTGCTCGAGCGCTGAGCACCTCCCAGCCCGCACCGAGGTGCCGCAGTGCACCCGCCGGGCGACGCTGTGCGTGGTGACCAGGCTGTCAAATCGCTTCCGAGTTGAACCCCCTCGATGACGCCGGCCGGAGCGTAGACGCCAGCTGACAGGCTCGGGATCATTCCGCCGAGTCCGTCTGGCTCGAACTCGACGCCGCTCGTCGCCAGCAGGGCTGCCACCGCATCGAGCGGCTCGCCGAGCAGCTGCACACGCTCGCACGCGATCCGCGCCGGCTCGAGGAATTCCATCATCGTCACGACGCCCGCGGCAGAGTAGGTGACGATCACACCGATCTCGATGAAGTGGTCGGATTCCTCGCTCAGCGGCGTCCGACGAAACGTTCGGTATGTGCCGAGCGTCCGTCTGATCTCGACACGATCCTGGCCAAGACTCGCGACGCTGGTCGAACGCGAGCTGATGATCTGAATCGTCATATCTGCAACCGCGCAATCACTTGGAGAGTGGCTCCCTTTGGGATGCAGGATGCGCGGTCAGCCGATTCGTTGCAGGAGCAGATCGGACGCCATCGACAGGACCACAACTGAGTACTGGATGACGAGCAGTGCCGCGACGATGAGAACAGGCGTCGCTGCCCTGGTGCGCCGGATCAAGCTCAGGGCGACCAGGGCCAGCATTGTCACGATCGCGATCGTGCTTCCAGCTACTTGCGCGAACGCCATCCGCACGAATGCGGCGTCATCTGGTGCTGCATAGGAATTGAAGGCGAGCCCGAGCGCCAGGGGCACGACCACCACACCGACGACCGCTGTCCAGATGTAGCCGCGCCACGGCTTGACGACGCTCCGCGGTGCATCAACGTCGGTGCGAACTGCGCTCATGACCGAATGTTAGCGGCCATCTTGAGGGGAATTCCGCGGCGGCGGTGTTCGAAAGAGCGTTCAGCGGCCATGACCTCGGCCTTCCGCCGGTGTTCTCTGGCGAGGGAACCTGGGACGCGACATCGGCCATCAACGTGAGGATCGTCTACGAACTTGCGGCCGCGGCAGACCGCATCAGCGGTGATCGCGCGTGCGGATCCTGCACTGGGCCAGGCACGTCCCACGTCGTCGCAAAGGTAGCGTTGAGCTTCCGAGCGGGTTGCTCTGGGATCGAGGAGGAGCGTCGATGGGGTCTCGGGTCTGGAAGCTGTCGGCCGTCGGGCTGCTCATCGTGGCGATGAGTGGATGCACCGCAGGCGACGGCCCCGGAGAGGGCTCGTCGACGACCGGGGGCGGCATCGAGATGGCCGTCTCTCAGACGTGCACTGCGGGATCCGCGGCGGAGTGCGTCTCGGTGCACGGCGAGTACGTGATGGTCGTCGAATCGGACTTCGTTCACGCCGGCGTCGAAACGGCGGAGGCCGTTTCGGATGGCAGCACCGATGCGGTCGACGTGACGTTCGACGAAGACGGAGCGAGCGTCTTCCAGACGCTGACCGCTGAGGCCGCCCGATCCGCGGGCACCGCACGCCTGGTGATCAAGGCGGGCGATGAGGTGCTGTCTGCCGTCACGGTGGTCGAACCGATGCAGGGCGATACCGCCGTGATCGCCCTCCCGTCGGGCGTCGACCCCGATGAGGTGGCTGCGGTGATTCGCGGCTCATCGTCGGACGACGCCGGCCGCTCGGCGAACTGACGCGGACCACCGCCAGTGCCCGTCGACCCGCGGACGCCGGCCCGCGGCATCCGCCCCACGGGCAGAGGAGACGCGCGAACCGCGCCTACTCGGCCTCGGGGTTGCCGGCCCACCAGCCGAGCGTGTGGTGGATGTGCCGGTGCATGAGGGCGCGTGCAGCGGCCGCGTCGCCGTCGGCGAGGTGTTGCAGCAGCTCGAGGTGCTCAGCGGCGGACTCGTCGAGCGCCTTCGTCTCGAGCATGTCGGAGAGGCCCACGAGCCGGGTTCGCGAGCGCAGGTCGGCGACCGTGTCGACGAGCAGGCCGTTGCCGAGCAGGCGCGTGAGCGCGAGGTGGAAGGCCAGGTCGGCCTCGAGGTAGGCGCGCAGGTCGCCCGTGCTCGCGCCGACGACGATCTGCTCGGCGAGCGCCTGCAGCCCGGGCAGCTGCTCGGCCGGGAAACGACGCGCGAGCTCCTCCATCGCGGGCGGCTCGAGCAGTTGGCGCACCTCGACGATCTCGCGCAGCACCTCGGGACTCACGGTCGTGACGCGGAAGCCCTTGTTGCGCACGGGCTCGACGAACCCGCGGCTCTCGAGGTCGAGCATGGCCTCGCGCACGGGCGTGGCCGAGACGTCGAACTGGGCGGCGAGCGTCGGCACGGTCAGGAGTTCGCCCGGGGCGAGCTCGCCCGAGATGATCGCCGCCGACAGTGCCTGCTCGACCCGCGCGCGCAGGCTCAGCTGCGGTTCGACGGGGCGGATCGCCGTGACGGCCATCTCGATGTCCTCTCTGTCGGCGGGGTCTCGCACGCCGGGGTCGAGCGCGCCGTCGTGCCGCGCCTCGGCGTCGCCGTACCGGTCATTGCGCACGCATCCACGCCTCGATGCCGGCCGCGTCGATCGGCAGCGCGGCCGACAGCACGTCCGAGCCGTCGGCCGTGACCAAAATATCGTCCTCGAGGCGAACACCGATGCCCCGCAGCTCGGGCGGCAGGGTCGTGTCGAACGCGTGGAAGTAGAGGCCGGGCTCGACGGTGAGCACCATGCCGGGGGCCATCGCGGCCTGCTGGTACGCCTCGTAGCTCGAGTGCGCGCAGTCGTGCACGTCGAGCCCGAGGTGGTGGCCGACGCCGCAGACGAGGTAGCGGCGATGGTGCTGCCCCTCGGGCGAGAGCGCCTCGTCGACCGAGACGGGCAGCAGGCCCCAGTCGGCGAGCCCGTTCGCGATGACCTCCATCGAGGCGGTGTGGAAGTCGCTCCACGGGCGGCCGGGGCCGACGGCCGCGAGTCCGGCGCGATGCGAGCGCTCGACGAGGTCGTGCACCTCGCGCTGGGCGGTGCTGAACGTGCCGGAAGCCGGGAACGTTCGCGTGACATCCGCAGTGTAGAAGGTGCGGTTCTCGACGCCCATGTCGAGCAGGAGCAGCTCGTCGCGCTTGACCGGGCCGTCGCACCGCACCCAGTGCAGGGTCGGCGCGTGCTCGGCCGAGCCGACGATGGTCGAGTACCCGGGGCCGTTGCCGAACGTGCGCGCATAGCGGTCGAACGTGCCCTGAAGCCAGCGTTCGCCGCCCCACTCGATCGCGTTCGGGATCTCGCGGATGACGCTGCGGAACCCCTCGACCGTCGCGTCGACCGCGCGGCGCAGCTCGCCGATCTCCCAGTCGTCCTTGATCATGCGGAGTTCGGAGAGCACCCGCCCGAGCTCCGTCGAGCGTCGGATGCCGCGGAGGGCCGCATGCCCCGAGTTCGCCGTGCCGAACAGCAGCACGTCGTCGCTCGGCCGCACGAGGTCGTCGAGACGCTCGAGCGGCTGCGCCTCGAGGTCGAGCGCCGCCGCCCAGTCGGACGCGTCGGGCGCCGATCCGACCCAGAGCTCGCCGTGGGCTGCGTCGCCGAAGAAGTCGGGGTTGCCTGGGTAGGCCGGGGCGGGCACGAACAGGGTGGCGTCGTGGCCCGACCCCGCGGGCGTCAGCACGACGACGGCGTCTTCGGCGGAGCATCCGGTCAACCAGAAGAAGTCGCTGTCGGGGCGGAAGTCGTAGTTGGTGTCGTTCGCGCGCACGGGCGCCCGGCCGGCCTCGACGACGATCGTGCGACCCGGCAGCGCCGCGCTCAGCCTGGCCCGGTGGGCCGCGGAAGCCGCGGCGACGCCCGGTTCGACGGGCGGCGTGCGGTCGGGGGCGTCCCATCCGGTGGCCATGTACTCGAGGAACGCCGGCACCTCGCGCAGGCGCGGCAGACGCGGATCGCGGGTCGCGGGCACCGGCATCGAGGAGGCCGAGGGGGTTCCGGTGGGGTGCTCGTGCGTGAGCGCGCCCGGTTCGTTCATCGTGGGATTCTCCTTCGACTCCTCGGTGTAATGGGTGACATACTACGCTGCGGCGGCGCACGACGCTCGCGGAGTCGGGGATCAGTCGTCCAGCAGGTGGAGACCCGTCGTCGAGCCGGTGAGGATCAGTCGTCGAGCAGCCGCTCGAAGAGCACGTGATCCTGCCAGCGCCCGGCGATGCGCAGGTAGCGGTGCGCGAGGCCGATGCGCCTGAACCCGTTGCGTTCGAGCACGGCCTGCGAGGCGGCGTTGTGCACGAGGGTGCCGGCCTGCACGCGGTGCAGCCCCGCCCGGCGCGCGGCGTGCAGGGCGACGCCCACCGCCGTGGTCGCGAGGCCGCGCCCGGTGAACGCGCCGTCGATCCAGTAGCCGAGGTTCGCGTTCTGGAACGCACCGCGCACGAGGTCGGAAAGGTTGATGCGCCCGATGATCACGGGCTGCTCGGTCGCGCCGGTCGCGACGGTCGTGCCGGTCGTGCCGGTCGTGCCGGTCGTGCCGTCGACGAGCACCAGCGGGATCGCCGTGCCCGCATCGACGCGATCGAGCAGCGCGAGCACCTCGCGCTCGTGCGTGGCGTCCTTGAAGAACGACTCGGCACGCTCGGGCTCCCACGGCGCGAGGTGCTCGCGGTTGCGCCGGTAGGCCGCGGCGAGCGCCGGCCCGTCGCCCGCGGCGAGCGCGCGCACGACGATTCCGTCGCCGAGTTCGACCGGTTCGAGCATCGCGCGCCACCTCTCGTCGGCCACGGACACCTCGACGAGACGGGGGTGCGGATGCCGCGTGGCAGCGAACCACGCTAGCAGCAGGCCTTGCGGCCCACCGCGGCATCCGCCCGATCGAGGAGGTACCCGCAGGGCCTCCCACGCGAGCGCCCGCCGACGTAGCGTGGACGCATGGGAGACGTGCGCGCAGACATCCGGGAGTTCCTGAGCTCCAGGCGCGCCCGCATCACGCCCGACCAGGCCGGGCTCCCGGCCTACGGCGGCAACCGGCGCGTACCCGGCCTCCGCCGCGAGGAGGTCGCGATGCTCGCAGGCGTCTCCGTCGACTACTACGTGCGCCTCGAGCGCGGCGACCTGGCCGGCGCATCCGAGAGCGTGCTCGACTCGCTGGCCCGCACGCTGCAGCTCGACGACGCCGAGCGCGAGTACCTGTTCGACCTCGCCCGCGCGGCCGGGCCCGCCCCGCGACGCGCGTCGAAGGCGAAGCCCTCGGTGCGTCCGGCCGTGCTCCAGGTGCTCGACGCCTTCGGCGACGCCCCCGCGTGGGTGCGCAACGGCCGGCACGACATCCTCGCCGCGAACCGCATGGCGCGCGCGCTCTACTCCCCCGTCTTCGACGACCCGCGGCGGCCCGTGAACACGACCCGCTTCGCCTACCTCAACCCCGCGGCCCGCGAGTTCTGGCGCGACTACGACCAGATCACGCACGACGCCGCCGCCATGCTGCGCCTCGAAGCCGGGCGCAACCCCCACGACCCCGAGCTCATCAAGCTCGTCGGCGAGCTGTCGACGCAGAGCGAGCTCTTCCGCGAGCGCTGGGCGTCGCGCGACGTGAAGTTCCACCGCAGCGGGCGCAAGCGGCTGCACCACCCCGTGGTCGGCGACCTCGACCTCGACTACGAGTCGATGGATCTGCCGAGCGAACCCGGCCTCGTGCTGAACGTCTACACGGCGCCCGCCGGGTCGACGTCGGCCGATGCGCTGGCGCTGCTCGCCTCGTGGGCCGCCACGAACGAGGCCGTCCTGGCGGAAGCCGCACCCACGGCACCCACGGCACCCACGGCACCTCAGCCTGCCTCGCCGGCCGAGTAGCCGCGCACGCACGAGTAGCCGCACGCACGGGAGGAGTTCGGCGCGAGCGGAGGACGTTTCCCGCGAAACGTTCCTCCCCTGCCGCCCAACGCCTCCCACGAGGGCGAGCGGAGCGAGCGGATGCCGCGGGCGGCCCGGAACCTACGGCGCCGGGTACTCCTCGGCCGTGAGCTGCTCGCCCCACTCGGTCTCGGGCTCGCCGCCGCCGGGCGCCTCCCACAGCGCGAGGTGGCACATGAAGTTCTCGGCAGTGGCACCGTGCCAGTGCCATTCGCCGGCGGGCGTGTACACGGTGTCGCCGGGGTGCAGCTCGATGAGCTCCTCACCTCGGCTCTGCACGTAGCCCAGCCCCTCGGTCACGTGCAGGGTCTGGCCGACGGCGTGCCGGTGCCAGGCGGTGTGCGCTCCGGGCGTGAATCGAACGAGGTTCAGCCGGGTGCGCGAGGGCTCCTCGCCCGCGTAGTAGGCGTTGAAGTAGACGTCGCCGGTGAACCAGGCCTCGGGGCCCTTCACGGTCGGCGTCTTGGGTTGCATGCGAGTGCTCATGGTGTTCTCCCTGGTGGTTCGGTGTTCGAGGGCGGATGCCGGTGGCCGGCCCTCAGAGCCCGACGGCGGCCATGCCGGCCTCGTCGTAGCGGTTGCCGGCGACGCCGAGGCGGTCGACGAGCGCGTCGAGGTCGGCGATGTCGTCGGCCGAGAGGGCGATCGCGGTCGCTCCCGCGTTCTCGTCGATGCGCTCGCGTCGGCGCGTTCCCGGGATCGGCACGATGAACGGGTGCTGCGCGAGCAGCCACGCGAGCGCCACCTGCCCCGGCGTCGCGCCGCGGGTCTCGGCGAGCGCGCGCACGTGGTCGACCAGCGCCTGGTTGGCGAGCAGGTTCTCTCGCTCGAACCGCGGCACCCGCGCGCGGATCTCCCCGGCACCGAACGTCGCGTCGGCCGCGACGGCCCCGGTCAGGAATCCCTTGCCGAGCGGGCTGAACGGCACGAACCCGATGCCGAGCTCGGCGCACGTCGGCAGCACCTCGGCCTCGGGGTCGCGGGTCCAGAGGGAGTACTCGCTCTGCACGGCCGTGACCGGGTGCACGGCGTGCGCGCGGCGGATCGTGCCCGCCGCGGCCTCCGAGAGCCCGAAGTGGTGCACCTTGCCCTCGGCGACGAGTTCGCCGACGGTGCCGGCGACGTCCTCGATCGGCACCTCCGGGTCGACGCGGTGCTGGTAGAAGAGGTCGAGCGCGTCGACGCCGAGGCGCCGCAGCGAGGCATCCGCCACCCGCCTGATCTGCTCGGGGCGGGAGTCGACGCCGCGCATCTGCCCGTCGACGAGGTTGAAGCCGAACTTCGTCGCGACGACGACCTGGTCGCGTATGGGCGCGACGGCCTCGCCGACGAGCTCCTCGTTCACCCAGGGCCCGTAGACCTCGGCGGTGTCGATGAACGTCACGCCCTGTTCGACGGCGTAGCGCAGCACGCCGATCATGTCGTCGCGGTCACCGGGGTTCGGCCCGTAGCTCATCGACATGCCCATGGCGCCGAGTCCGACGGCCGACACCTCGAGTCCCTGGCCGAGTGTGCGTGTGTGCATCAGTTGCTCCTTCGTTCGGTGATCCTTCTCGTGTTCGGATGTCGCTGCAAGGCCGTGCGGTCCGCAGAGGCCCGACCGGGACATCCGCCCTCAGAACGCGACCATGACCTTCAGCGCCTCGCGGGCGTCCATGGCTGCGTAGGCGGCGGGCACGTCGTCGATCGAGACGGTCCGGTCGAACACGCGGCCGGGGTCGAGGTCGCCGCGCAGCACCTGCCCGATCGCGTCCTCGAGGTAGGCGCGCACGGGCGCCGGTCCGCCGGTGAGGGTGGCATTCTTGCCGAAGAGCGAGCCGAAGCCGATGGGCGCCGACTCGTACTGCGGCACGCCGACGCGCGAGATGACACCGCCCGGGCGCACGATGCCGTAGGCCTGCTCGTAGGCGGGCATGTGGCCGACGGCCTCGAGCACGACATGACTGCCTTCACCGCCCGTGAGTTCGAAGACCTTCGCGATGCCCTCCGCGCCGCGCTCGGTGACGACGTCGGTCGCGCCCCACTCGACGCCGAGGTCGGTGCGCGCGGTGTGGCGACCCATGAGGATGATGCGCTCGGCACCGAGCCGCTTCGACGCGAGCACGGCCGAGAGGCCGACCGCACCGTCGCCGATGACCGTGACCGTCTTGCCGGGTTCCACCCTGCCCATGTGCGCGGCGTGGAAGCCCGTGAGGTAGACGTCGGAGAGCGCGAGCAGCGATGCGAGGAGCGACTCGTCGGCGGTCGTCGGGTCGACGCCGGGCACGACGACGAGGCTGCCGTCGGCCTGCGGGATGCGCGCGAGCTCGGCCTGCAGGCCGCCGTTCGCGCCGCCGTACCATCCGCCGTGCACGCAGGAGGTCTGGAAGCCCTCGCGGCAGAACACGCAGGTGTTGTCCTGGAAGGCGAACGGCGCGATGACGAAGTCGCCGGCCTTGACGGTCGTGACGGCGGAGCCGACCTGTTCGACGACCGCGATGAGCTCGTGGCCCATCGCCGTGCCGTGCTCGCCGTGCGGCATCGAGTGGTACGGGTGCAGGTCGCTGCCGCAGACGCAGGACCGCACGGCACGCACGATCGCGTCGGTGTCGTGGCGGATGATCGGGTCTGGAACGGTCTCGACGCGAACGTCGCCGGCGCCGAACATGAGGGTGGCTTTCATGTGTTCCATCACACGCTCGTCGGCGTGCGCACGGGAGTCCCTGCCGAGACCGGTACTCCCAGACCCTGCCTCAGGCCGCCCGGTCGGAGGATCATGGGCGACGGATGCCGCGAAAGGACCATCATGAGCACCTGGACCCCCGAAGAACTCACCGCCCTCGACCGCGCCGGCGAGATCCGCGTCGCGGGCCGCCGCGACGACGGATCGCTGCGAACGCCCGTCATCATCTGGCACGCCGTCGTCGACGGATCCCTCTACGCGCGCTCGGTGCGCGGACCGGAGGGCGGCTGGTACCGCGGCGTGACGCGCAACTCCGAGGGCACCGTCAGCTGGGGCGGGCAGACCCGCGACGTCACCTACACGCGCGACGACTCGCACGACGCCGCGCTCGACGACGCCTACTTCGCGAAGTACGGCCGCGGCTCGGCGACGCAGTCGCTCATGAAGCCCGAGGTCAAGGCGACGACGCTGCGCATCGACCCGAAGTAGCGCGCGCCTCGCGCCCGGATCAGGCCGGCGTCGCCTCGATGCGCCCCGCCGCGATCGCGGCCGTGAAGGCGGCGTAGTCGAGGTCGTTCTGGTCGGCGTACGCCTCGGCGAAGGCCGAGATCGACTCGTCGAACACATCGGAGGTGCCGAGGTAGGCGGCGAGCTGCACGCGGTCACCGCTCCGCCCGTGCGCTCGGGCGAGGGTCTCGCCGCACACCCTCGCGTAGAGCGCGGCGCCCCGCGGAACCATGACCTCGGGGTCGAGCGAGCCCTTCCAGTCCTTGAGCTGGCGGATGTAGAAGTCCCGCTGCACGCCGCTGTCGTCGGGATACCCGCGCTGCCACCCGAGGAAGATGTCGCTCGACGCCTGCATGACCCGCTGGCCCCGCACGACGCGCTCGCCGTGCTCCTCGTACTCACTGGCGCCGAGGAACCGCTCGAGCACCGAGGCCTGCGCCTCCTTCGCCTGCAGGAAGATCGGGTCGGCGTCGTCGCGCCCCTTCAGCAGCACGACCCATGTGCGGGTGCCGACGCTGCCGACTCCCGGCACCGTGCGCGCCATGTGCACGTACGAATACTCCGCGATCGGATGCCGGTCGGTGGTGAGCGTGCGCTGGTAGGCGTGCAGCGCCGCCTGCATCTTCGACTCGGTCTCCTCGTGGTCGACGGTCGCGATGTCCTCGACAGGAACGATGAGCGGCGGATCCGCGGCGATCCGCATGCGGCCGCCCTCGGTCGTGACGAGCTTCGAGAAGACCTTCATGCGGTCTTGGGTGAACGCCTTGGCGACGACGGACTCGAACCGCTTCATCTGCTTCTTGCCGAGGTGGTCCTGGTCGACCGCGCGACGCACGAGCTCCTGAACGTGCTCGACGGGAACCGTGTCGTACCAGGCGTCGAGCACCGAGGCCCCCGCCGATCGCAGGATCTGCTCCCGGTACCCGCGCACCGCCGCGAGACGGGCGGTGCGGCGATCGTCGTCGTCGAACCCGCGATGGCGGGCAGCGATCTCGATGCTCGCGACGAGGCGCTTGACGTCCCATTCGAACGGCCCGGGCAGGGTCTCGTCGAAGTCGTTGATGTCGAACACGAGCCTGCGCTCGGCCGAGCCGAACACGCCGAAGTTCGACAGGTGCGCGTCACCGCAGAGCTGCACGGTGATGCCGCTGTCGGTCGCGGCATCGAGGTCCGCGGCCATGATCACCGCGGCGCCGCGGTAGAAGGTGAACGGCGAGACGCTCATGCGCGCGTGCCGCAACGGGATCAGCAGCGGGTCGCGCGTCTCGGCTTGGGCCTCGAGCAACGCGACCGGATCAGGCCTCGTCGAGGTCGGCTCCCACGTCGCGTGACTGCGCCGCGGGGTGTGCGCACGGGCCGCCCGCCCGGACTCGCGTCGCGCGTCGAAATCCTCGGACTTCGGATCCAGCCGTGCCGTCGCCGCGCGGTCGCGGGCCCGGTCGCTCATTACCCCACCGCCTCGGGCTCGGGCCGGTCGACCGGGACGCCGGCCCCCGCCGCATCGGCGGAGGCCGCGGCATCCGTCGACGCGATCGAACCGGCGGTACGGAGGAACACGATGAGCCAGGCGAAGATGAGCGCGAAGGCGACGAGCTCGACCGCGGTGAGGTTGTAGTAGCCCGAGAGGAAGAAGACCGCCAGCACGATGATGACGGCGACGAAGACGTAGCCGAGCAGGAGGAAGACCCGCGGCATCGTCGGCACGAGCGACCGCAGCGCGATCACGAGCACGACGTAGACGATCGCCATGCCTGTCGCCGAGAGGTTGTGGATCTCGAGGAACTCGTCGACCGGGAAGATGCCCACGCACGCGAGCATCACGCCCATGACGATGAGCGCCAGCCGAACGAGGTTGCGCCCGCGCAGCTCAGCCGGCGTGCGCGTCGGCAACCAGGCCGTCGCGTAGTGGGCGACCGTGGTCACCATGACGCCCGCGATGATGAGCGTGAGGTTGAAGGTCAGCGCCGAGATGTCGTCGCTGATGCCGAGCGTGCTGAGGTTCTTCTGCCACCAGAGCGGATCGCTCGCGCTCAGCGTGCTCGCCAGCGTGCCGACGACGAGGAACGCGGCCAGCACGATCGACAGCACCATCGGTGTGATGTTGACCGCGGACAGGAACGAGGCGTAGGCGGTGATCGCCATGACCGCGCCGACGAGGATCGCCGCCGTCACCGAGTAGAGCAGGGCCCCCTCGAATCCCGCGGCGAACACGGCGGCGAGCCCGACCCAGCCCAGCAGGGCGATGATCGCGTGCGCGAGGCTCAGCGCGGCGACGTCGAACCAGTGCAGGCGCCGCAAGGTGGGAGCCCCCTGCTGAGCGCGATCGGGCCCCAGCCGTTGCGTCCTCCGCAGCACGCAGCCGAACAGGAAGGCGAGCAGTGCCGCGATGGCCGCGCCGATCGCGGCGGCATCGCCGAAGGAGCCTCGACCAGAGATCGGCAGGTCCCGTCCCCAGAACAGGAACAGCCCGGGCACCGCGCCGAGCACGAACGCGCCCGCACCCACGAGCAGCGCGGTGGATTCGCGAGCCTCTGCATCGCCGATCGGGCGACGGAGAATTCGGGCGAGGGATGTCGACTGCGTCATCGGGCACCTCCAGCGGAATGAGCGCGCCCGGAGGCGAGTGCGCTCCCTGCTCGGAGCGTACCGCCACGAGGGTGTCGAGCAGAAGATGCCGCGTGCGGTTCACCCAGGATGGCCCGTTCGCGAACTCCTCAAGCGGTTCTCCCCGGAGTCTCGACGATGCGGCGTTCGGGCATGCCGAGTGCCTCGTTCGCGGCCAACCGGTACTCGAACGTGCCCGCACCGACCGCGTGCACGTCGCCGGTCGGGAGACGGATGTCGGCGCTCGTGTTCGAGGGCACGACGACCGTCACGAGCAGCTCGCCGTCGACGAACTCCCACGCACTGCGCACCTCGCCCGAGGGGCTCGCGTAGCGCGCCGACGCGGACGTCAGGCTGCCGCCGGGCACGGGCGCGATCGTGAAGTGCTGCGCCCCGTCGACGCGGATGCCCGCGACAGTGTCGAAGAGCCACTGGCAGACGGCGCCCGGCGAGTAGTGGTTCAGGCTCTCGGTGCCCTCCCAGTGCTCCCACACGGTGGTCGCGCCGGCCTCGACCTCGGCGAGCCAGCTCGGCGCCTGCGTGTTCTCGAGCATGCGGTACGCGACATCCGCCCGCCCGGCCTCGGTCAGCACCGGCAGCACGAACGGCGTCGAGAGGAAGCCCGTGCCGATGGTGTGGCCGCGGCTCTCGACGGCCTGCACGAGACGGCGTTCGAGGCGCTCGCGCACCTCGCCGTCGACGAGGCCGAGCGCGAGCGGGCGCACGAGCTTGGCCTGCCGGTCGGTGTCGATCGTGCCGTCGGCGAGGAAGAGGTGGGCATACGCCTGCTTCGCCCCGTCGGCGTACTCGGTGAAGCGCGCGGCGTCGGAGGTCTCGCCCAGTGCCGTCGCGATCTCGGCGAGGTGGGTCATCGTGTAGTGCAGGTAGGCGGTCGCCTCCTCGGGCCTGCTGGGCTGGGATCGGGCGGTCACCGGGTCGAGGAACTCCGCGGGCTCGAGCCACTCGCCGAGGTGCAGCCCCTTCTCGTAGACGAACCGGTTGTACGGGTTCGCGCGTGCTGCCGCGCGGTCCTTGTGGCCCGTGCGGCCGATCATGAAGTTCGCGTACGCGCGCATCATCGGGTAGAACTCGCGGATGAGCTGCTCGTCGCCGTAGCGCTTCCAGAACCGGTAGGGCACCAGCACCGCGGCATCCGCCCAGCCCACGGAACCACCCGTGGTGTCGTACATCATCGCGAGACCGCTGTACGGCACGACCGCCGACAGCTTGCCCGACTTCGCCTGGTTGTCGGCCAGGTCTCGCAGCCACTTGCGGAAGAAGGCCGCGACGTCCATCAGCGAAGCCGCGGTGTCGAAGAACACCTGCGCGTCACCGGTCCAACCGAGGCGTTCGCGGGTCGGGCAGTCGGTGGGCACGTCGAGGAAGTTGCCCTTCATGCTCCACCGGGTGTTCTCGAGGAACCGGTTCACGGCCGGGTTCGAGCACTCGAACTCGCCGGTCTGATCCAGGTCGGAGTACACGGCGATCGCACGGAAGTCGGATGCCTCGAACGCGACGTCGGTCTCGATGAGCGCGTAGCGGAACCCGAACACCGCGAACTCGGTCTTGTACCGGTTCTCACCGTCGGCGCACGTGAAGTCGATCTCCTGCTTGGGCGTCGGCTGCAGCTCGCCACGGATGAGGCTCTTCTTCTCGGTGAGGAGGAGCATCTCGGTCGCCCGTCCGAACTCCGTGGCGGGCTTCTCGAGCTGGAAGTTGCCCTGCGTGAACTCGCCCGCCTCGTCGAGCGTTTCGCCGAGGCGCAGCTTCAGCTGCTGCCCACGCTCGGCCGTCACGGTGAAGCCGACGAAGCCCGCGATGTTCTGCCCGAAGTCGAGCACGCGGGCTCCCGACGGGGTTGTGATGAGGGTCGACCTGAAGACCTCCTGCTCGCGCGGCTCGACGTTGTCGGACGCCGTGGGCACGATGCCGGGCTTCACCACATGAGCCCTGCGGGCGTAGGTGGGCTCGAGGTTCGCATCGACGATCTCGCCGTCCTCGAGGTCGGCGAACCGCAGCGGGCCGTCGTTGCTCCATGCGAACGAGCCGTCGCTGTTCACGACTTCGCGCCGCCCGTCGACGTACGTGATCTCGAGCTGGGCCAGCAGTTTCGTCTGACGCCCGAACAGGTTCGTGATGCCATAGGCGCCGACCGATCCGCGGTACCACCCGTCGGCGAGACGGAACTCGAGCCGGTTCGCGCCCTGTTCCCCTGCGAGCAGGTCCGTCACGTCGTACGTCTGATACTGCAGGCGCTTCCGGTAGTCGGTGCTGCCCGGCGCAAGGCGGAACTCCCCCACCCGCCGGCCGTTCAGGTGCGCGTCGTAGACACCGCAGGCCGTTGCGTAGAGACGTGCTCGCGCCACCGGCCCGCGCGTGCGGAATCCCGTGCGGAAGCAGTCGACCGGATGCCGCGCGTGCTTCTTGAGGGCGACGTCGCCCGCGATCCAGGTCGCCGTCCAGTCCTGCGGGGCGAGCAGGCCGAGCTCGAACCACGTCGATGACGGCTCGCCCGCGGCATCCGTCTCGTCCCAGAGCTCGACCGACCACTCGACGCGGTCGCGGCTCGTGAGCTCGGCGCCGTCGTACGCGATGTGCGCCATGCGGTTCGAGGCGACCCTGCCGGAGTCCCACACCGTCTCGCCGTCGCGCGTCGCCTGCACGCGGTAGGCGGTCTGCTCGAGGCCGCCCTCGCAGTTCCAGGAGAAGCGCGGGCGGGCGATGCCGAGCCCGAGCGGCCGGTCGAGGTACTCGGTGCGGAGTCGGACGGCTCTCATGCGTAGTCCTCCGGGCTCCACTCGTCGAGCCAGTCGATGGTCGGGATGTCGCCGTCGAAGCGGATCGGCAGCCACACGTAGTCGGCGATGGCCGTGTTCTCGCCGTTGGCGAGCGACATGACGGCCGCGAGGTTCTCGGCTCCGGGCGGGCGCGGGGCGCCCTGCATGCGCGCGGCGATCGCGTCGAACACGTTCGGCAGGTCGTCGGGGAGCTCGGGCAGCCAGCGGTCGGCGAGCGCGATGTAGAGGTCCTGCTTGCCGGGGTGCTTGAACACCGAGCTGATCTGCGACCGGAACGACGTGCGGGTCTCGTCGCCCGGGTGGGCGTCGCCGAGCACGGTCCACGGTCCGTGCATCGCCTCGGCACTTGCGAACTCCGACGGATTGGGGAAGTACCCGGTCGTGCTCGAGGTCACGAGGTAGTGGCGACCGTCGCGCGTGAAGTGCGCGGGCGCCTCGCGGTTGAACGGCGGGCCGGAGTGGTGGAAGTGCACGCTGTGCTCCCCCGAGACATCCGTGTACTCGTCGGTGAGCTCGGCGACGACGAGGTCGGTGTGCACCTTCTCGAAGACGTAGTACGCGGTGCCGGTGGCCGGGTCGACCGTGAGGTCGAAGTCGCCGGCGTCCATGCCGAGGGGGCGCAGGCCCGTGCGCACGATCTCGTAGGGGCCGAGCAGGTCGTCGGCGACGAGCACGGTCGACGCCTGCGTGGCCTGCTCGTCCTCGCCCATGATCTTCAGCCAGCAGACGAACTTGCCGGTCGCATCGTTGAAGAGGATGTGCGGCCGATCCATCTTCTGCGCCGGATGCAGCGGCGAGGCCGGGTCGTCGAGCACCGGCGGGATGATCAACCCGCGGTCCTCCCAGTTGACCAGGTCGGTCGAGGTGTACGCGCGCACGCCCCAATGCCAGTTTCCGCTGCCCGGGGTCGTGTGCTCCTTGTTCTCGCCGTACCAGGTGAACGTGCCGTCGTCACCGGCGAAGATCGACCCGCCATGCGCCTGGATCCGCTCGCCCTTCGTGTCGAGCCACACCTGCCCGGGCCGGATCGTGGCCTGCCGGTCGAGTTGCTCGGCCTGCTCGGCCTGCTCGGCCTGCTCGGCCTGCTCGGCCTGCTGTTCGATCGTCATCTCGGCGTCTCCTCGTTCGGTCATCGGTGGTCGGATGCCGCGGCGACCGTGAGCACGGTCGCGAGGTCGGCCGTCGAGCTGCCGCCGACCCACACGTCGAGCGTGGTCGCGTCCTGCACCCAGTCGCCGGTCGCGGCGCTCCAGTGGCGGAGCTCGGCGGGGCCGAGGTCGAAGGTCACGGTGCGGGTCTCTCCTGCGGCGAGGGTGACGCGCTCGAAGCCCTTGAGTTCGCGCACGGGGCGCGACGACGTGCCGTACCGCTGGTGGATGTAGAGCTGCACGACCTCGTCGGCTTCGCGATCGGAGGTGTTCGTCACGTCGACCGACACGGTGGCGGTCTCGCCGACGGCGATCTCGTCGCGGTCGAGGCGCAGCGCGTCGTACGCGAAGGTCGCGTAGCTCAGGCCGTGGCCGAAGGGGTAGAGCGGCGTGGACTCCTCGTCCCAGTAGCGCTTGCCCTGGTTCTGCGGCTCGAACGTGCGCAGGTGCGAATACACCATCGGCACCTGGCCCACGTGGCGCGGCCAGGTGAAGGGCAGGCGCCCGGCCGGCGAGGTGTCGCCGAACAGCACGGAGGCCACGGCGTCGCCGCCGCGTGTGCCCGGGTACCAGGCCTGCAGGATGGCCGGCACGTTCGCGTCGGCCCACCGCAGGTCGAGCGGGCGGCCCGACATCACGACGAGCACGATCGGGGTGCCCGTCGCGGCGATGCGCTGCAGCTGCTCGAGCTGACGGCCGGCGAGCTCGAGCGTCGATCGCGAGGCGTTCTCGCCGATCTGGTTCTGGCGCTCGCCCACGACGACCACGGCCACGTCGGCCTCGGCCGCCACGGCGACCGCGCGCTCGATCTCAGCGTCGTCGTCGTAGTCGGCCGGCGTGTTCACGACGGTGGGGTCCTGCCGGTCGAACATCGACGGGAACACGCGCGAGGGGATGCCGGCGCCGGCCGCGTGCTCGACCCGTACCGAGTCGCCGACCCGGGCCCGGATGCCCTCGACCAGGCTCACCGTCTCGTCGGTGTCGTGCACGAAGACCCACGGTCCGAGCGTGTCGCGCTTGCTGTCGGCGAGCTGTCCGATGACGGCGATCGAGCCGAGCGCGGCGGCGTCGAGCGGCAGCGCGGCATCGTTCTTCAGCAGCACGGCGGTCTGCTCGGCGGCGGACTGCGCCAGGTCGCGATGCGACGGGGCGTCGAGGACCGCCGCGACGGCCTCCTCGTCGACGTACGGGTTCTCGAAGAGCCCGAGGCGGAACTTCGCCTCGAGCACGCGACGCACGGCAGTGTCGAGCACGGCCTCGTCGACGAGACCCTGCGCGACGGCATCCGGCAGGGTGCCGAAGGCCGGGTCGAACATGCACATCTCCATGTCGAGGCCGGATGTCAGGGCGCGAGCCGCGGCATCCGTCGCCGACGCTGCGAAGTGCTGGGTCTCGAGTGACTTGACCGCGTTGGCGTCGGAGACCACGAAGCCGTCGAAGCCCAGCTCGTCGCGCAGCACCTGGTTGAGCAGCCATGGGCTGCCGCTCGCGGGCACGCCGTTGAGGTCCATGTAGGCGCTCATGACGGTCGCGGCACCCGCGGCGACGGCCGCCTGGAAGGGCGGGAGGTAGACGTTCCGCAGCTCCGAGTCGGAGATCTCGGCGTCGTCGTAGTCGCGGCCGCCGCGGGCGGCGCCGTAGCCGGCGAAATGCTTGGGCGTCGCGAGCACGCTCTCGGCGCCGAGGTCGCCCTGGAAGCCGCGCACCTGCGCCGCGGCGACCGCCGAGCCGAGGTACGGGTCCTCGCCCGCGCCCTCGATGATGCGACCCCACCGCGGGTCGCGCGCGATGTCGATCATGGGCGCGAAGCTCCAGTGGATGCCGATCGCCCTGGCCTCGCGGGCGGCGACCACCTGCGAGCGCTCGATGACCGCAGGGTTCCACGACGCCGCCTGCGCGATCGGCACCGGGAAGATCGTGCGGAGTCCGTGGATCACGTCGAATCCGAAGATGAGCGGAATGCCGTGGCGGGTCTGCTCGACCGCCAGGCGCTGCAGACGGTTCGCCGTGGCCGCGTTGGTGACGAAGAGCGCCGAGCCGGCGGTGCCGTTCGCGATCGCCGCCTCGACCATCTGCGGCTGGCGGATGAAGGCCTGGTGCTCGGGCGGCACCGTGCTGAGGTCGAAGTCGGCGGGCAGTTCGCCGACCGAGCCGAAGTAGAAGTACTGGCTCAGCTGGCCGGCCTTCTCCTCGAGGCTGAGGCGCGAGAGCAGGTCGTCGACGCGCTCGGCCACGGGCAGCGCGGTGTCGCGGTACGGGAGGACGCGGAGGTCGGTCATGGTGTCTGGTCTCTCAATCGTGGATCGGTCGGGTCGAAGTACGGGTCGGTCTCGTGATCGGCGGGTGCGCTCAGCGGATCTGCGCGAAGATCTCGTCGATGGTGCGGAACACGGCGAGCGTGTCGGCGGCGGTGTGCACGGGGTGCTCGGTCACGCCCTCGGCGATGGCGCCGATGACGGCGCGCAGCATCGGCACGTAGCCGCTGCCCTCGCGCGGGAACTCGACGAGGTCGGGCGTGCGGAAGATCTGGCGCATGCCGCCCGCATGCACCTCGAGGTCGGTGGTCGCCCAGAACGGCGGCGTCAGCGTGAGCCAGCCCTTCGGCCCGCCGACGGATGCCGTGAGCTCGGCGAACTCCGACATCGAGCTCGCGCACTGGGCGTATCGACCGTCGGCGTACTCGAGCGTGAAGTGCTCGGCGATGTCGAGCCCGTCGTCGCGCACGGTTCCGGAGGCGTGGACGCTCGTGGGCTCGCCGAACACCGAGTGGGCGAGCGTGATCGGGTAGATGCCCTGGTCGAGCAGGGCGCCGCCGCTGCGCGCGACATCCCACTTGCTGCTGTCGCCCTCGTTCGGGAACGGGATGCCGAAGGTCGCCCGCAGGTTGCGGGGCTCGCCGATCGTGCCGTTCGCGAGCTCCTCGTGCAGGCGGACGAAGACCGGGCTGAACTTCATCCACATGGCCTCCATGAGGAAGAGTCCGCGCTCTGCGGCGAGCGCGAACAGATCGGCCGCTTCGGCGGCGTCCATCGTCATGGGCTTCTCGACGAGCACGTGCTTGCCGGCGAGCAGTGCCGCGCGGGTCATCGCGTGGTGCGTCGCGAACGGGGTCGCCAGGTAGATCGCGTCGATCTCGGGGTCGGCGAGCACGGCGTCGTAGTCGCCCGTGGACGCCGGGATGCCGAACTCCTCGGCGAACGCTGCGGCCTTCGCGGCGTCGCGGCTCTGCACGATGACGACCTCGGCGCCCTCGCAGGACTGCAGGTCGGGCACGACGCTGCGCGAGATGGTGCCGGTGCCGATCGCGGCCCAGCGCTGCGGCACGCCCGCGCCCGCGCCCGCGCCCGCGCTCATGATCGCTCCGGCAGGCTCGCCCCATTGCTGCGGGCGATGTCGCCGAGCCACGCGAGGCTGGGCTTGGGGTGGCGCGCGAAGTCCGCGCGGTCGACGGCGATGAGCCCGAAGGTGGGCTCCCAGTGGCCCCACTCGAAGTTGTCGAGGGCCGACCAGTGCAGGTAGCCGCGCACGTCGATGCCGTCGGCGACGGCGTCGCGCAGGCCCTGCAGTGCGCCCGTCGTGTAGGCGATGCGCTGCTCGTCGTCGGCCGTGGCGATGCCGTTCTCGGTCACGAGCACGGGCAGCCCGGTGACGGCGGCTGCGTGGCGGATCGTGATGCCCAGCGCGTCGGGCCGGTAGGCCGCGCCGGTCAGTGTGTTGTCGGGGTGCGGCGGCGCGGGCACCATGCCGGTCGCGTCGATCTCCTGCGTCGAGTACGACTGCACGCCGATGAAGTCGTCCCCACGTGCGCCCTCGAGGTAGAGGTCTTCACGGGCGTGGCGTTCGCTTTCGAGGTACGCCTCGTTCTCGGGCTTCGCCCACAGGGCGAGGTTCGCGACGGTCCAGCCGATCTTCGCCGACGTCTTCGCGCGGAGCACCTCGCGGGCCGCGTGATGGGCGTCGACGAGTCGCTGCCCGACCTCGAGCGTCGGCCGCGGGATCACGATGCCCTCGCCCGGCTTCACGGTCGGGGTGTCGAACGCGGGCACCGCGTCGGGGTTGATCGCGCGGGCCATGAGCACCATGAGGGCGAGCATGTTGGGCTCGTTGATCGTGCAGATCCACTCGACGCCGTCGAGGATCTCGGTGACCCGGGTCACGTACGCCGTGAACCGGTCGAGGGCGGTCTCGCCGAGCCATCCGCCCTCCTCGACGAACCAGCGCGGGCTCGTGAAGTGGTGCAGCGTGACGACGGGCGTGAGTCCCAGGCCGATCGCCATGTCGATCATGCGGCGGTAGTGCGCGAGCTCGGCTCGTGAGAACTCGCCGGGCAACGGCTCGACGCGCGCCCACTCGATGCCGAAGCGGTACGACGTGAGGCCCGCATCGGCGAGCAGCCGCATGTCCTCCTTGTACCGGTGGTAGCCGTCGACCGCGTCGCCGCTGAGGCCGAGATGCGGCATCCGCTGCTCGTACACCCACCAGTCGCTGTTGAGGTTGTTGCCCTCGATCTGGTGCGGGGCCGTTGCAGCGCCCCAGAGGAACGGGGTCGGGAAGCCGGTCATGTCGTCGTGCCTTTCGATGCGGGGTCGAGCTGGAACAGGTGCATTCGGACGTCGGATGCCGCGGGCAGCCGGCCGTCGGCAACGGCCGCCCGCGGCATCCGCTCGCCCTACTTCGCGCTGCGCACGAAGATCATGACGATGTTGCCGCCGATGAGCGTGCAGGCCGCCGCGACGATGAACAGCAGCCCGAAGTTCTTGTCGGCGCCCTCGACGCCGATCAGCAGCAGCGGGGCCGCGACGATCGGCGCGATCGCCTGGGCGATGGTCGTGGAGTACCCGTTGATGCCCATGTAGCGGCCGGCCTCGGTGTCGCGCTCGGGCAGCACGTCGAGCACGATCGCCTGGTCCACCGCGGAGAACACGCCGAGGCCGATGCTGGTGACCACCGATCCGACGATGAGCACGGTCGCGTTCGAGCCGCCGAAGGCCATGACGATGGCACCCGCGGTGAACGCGAGACCCGCGAGGAGCACGAAGAAGCGGCGACGCTTGAGCTTGTCCGACAGGAATCCGCCGAGGATGGCGCCACCGGCCGTGGCGACCACGCCGAACAGCGACAGGATCGTGATGAGCCCGCCGATGTCGGCGACCTGGCCGCCCTCGCTGAGGCGCGACGCGAAGAACAGCGTCGTGAACGTGGTCGCGAACGTGACGCCGAACATGAAGAAGAGGCGGCCGAGCCAGTTCCACGCGAAGTCGGGGTGCTCCTTGGGGTTGAAGACCATGTCCTTGAGGGCGCGGCCGAGCGTGAGCTTCTGCTCGACGACGAGGTCGCGGCTGCTCGGCTCCTTGACGAGCGTGACCCAGAGGGTCAGCGCGACGGCGCCGATGAGACCGGGCACGAGGAAAACGAGGAAGCTGTTGCCGATGAACGCGCTGGCGATGCCGACACCGAGCACCGACGCGATCATCTGCGTGAAGCCGCTGAGGCCGGCGACCTTGCCGCGCTGCTCCTCGGGCAGGCGGTCGGCCTGCGAGAGCAGCAGCGAGCTGAGCACGGTCGCCCAGCCGAGCTGGGTGACGACCCAGGCCAGGGCGAGCACGGGCACGCTCGGCGCCGCCGCCATCAAGGCCAGGCCGATCAGGCCGACGATCGTGCCGCCGATCGCGAAGGGGCGACGGCGGCCGAGGCGCGACCGCGTGCGGTCGCTCCACATGCCGACGAGCGGCTGCGAGATCGCGGCGGCGATGGCTCCGACGCCGACCACGTAGCCGAGCAGTTCGATGTTCTCGGGCGCGAGCTCCTGCACGCGGAGCGACAGCGAGATGCCGATCGGGGCGACGAGTGCGGCGTACGAGCCGAGCGTCGCGATGATCAGCAGCCAGATGTAGCCGGCGCTGACCCGCTCGCGCACGATGACCGAGCCGGTCGGGGTCACGTCGTCGAAGTCGGGCTCGCCTGCGCCGACCATGCGGCCGAGGGGGCCGCCTTCGGCGTCGGCGAGCGCGGCGCCCAGCGGGTCGGCGCCCGGCTGGGGGGTGCCGGTGTCGAGGTCGTTGTTCATGATGGGACTCCTTTGTCAGGTGGGGCTGGGGTGGTGCGGGGGTCTGGTGGGTGGTGTCGGTCCGGCCGGGCGGACGGGCGGGCCGACCGGGCGGGCCGGGCCGGTCGGGCGGCTAGTCCACGTTGAGGGCGACGGATGCCGGTGCGCACCCGTCCGCCGTCACGGTGACGGTGATCTCGCCGGCGCCCGTCGGGCGGACGATCGCGAGCGCCCGCCCGTCGAAGGTGCGGTGCTGCGGAGCGGTGAAGCCCTCCTCGGTGATCGGTGCGCCGCTGCCGAGCGCGAGCACGGCCGGGCCGACCACGGTCACGGTCACGGTGCGGTCGTGCGTGGCGTGCACGGTGCCGTGCTCGTCGGTCAGTTCGATCGCGAGGTAGGCGAGGTCGGTGCCGTCGGCGCGCAGGCTCGTGCGGTCGGCGAGCACGCGGAGGTCGAGGGTCTCGGATGCCGCGGCCAGCGCGGTGCGCCCGGTCTCGACGCCGTCGCGGTAGGCGACCGCGACGAGCTCGCCCGGCCGGTAGACCGTCTCGAAGTCGGCGCGGAACTTCCGCGACTCCCCCACCGTCGCGCGGCCGAGGGGCGCCCCGTCGAGCCGCAGCTCGACCTCGTCGGCGTCGGCGTAGACCTCGACGTGGATGGGGCTGCCCTCGAAGCCGGCCCACGACCAACTGCCGATCGAGTCGGTCCAGGCCCAGGGCGTGGCGACGGCGATGTCCTTGCCGTGGTGCTCGGGCCGCTGCACGGCGATGTAGGGCTCGGAGCGCAGGCCGAACACGATCTCGCGGTAGTACGACGCCGGGCGGCGGAAGCCCGTGATGTCGAGGTCGCCGCACCAGGCGGTCAGGCCCGGGAACCCGGTCGCGAACGAGGCCTGGCCGCGGGCGCCGTCGTCGGCGTACTTGACGACGCCGATGCCCGTCTCGCCGAGGTAGTCCCAGCCGGTCCAGGTGAAGTCGCCGAGCACGTGGCTGTTCGCCGTGACGAGCGCCCAGTTCTTGTCGATGTCGGTCGGCCAGGTCTCGGCGCCCACGATGATGCGGTTCGGGAACAGCTCGCGGTCGAGCTCGTAGCGCGCATCGCCGTAGTTCATGCCCGCGATGTCGAGCACCGCGAACGACTCCTCGACGCGTTCGGTCGCCTGCGGCGAGGCCTGGATGCGGCTCATCATCTGCCCGAACCCGGCCATCATGCCGTTCACGCCCGCGGGGCCGGCGTCCGCGGCCGCGGCCCGGTTCGCCTGCATCATCGGGATGATCGTGTCGAGCATCGAGACGAACCCGTTGATGCCGTTGGTGATGTACCGGGTGTCGTCGAGCGAGCGGATCTTCTCGGCCAGCCTGCGCCCGATCGCGGCGCCGAAGCGGTTGCCCGTCTCGGGGATCTCGTTGCCGATCGAGTACATGATGACGCTCGGGTGGTTGAAGTCCTTCGCGACGAGCGCCTCGAGGTCGCGCTCCCACCACTGCGAGAAGTCGGAGGCGGTGTCGAAGTCGCTCTTGCCCGAGGTCCACATGTCGAAGCTCTCGTCCATGACGAGCATGCCGAGCCGGTCGCAGGCCGCGAGCAGGGCGCTGCTGGCGGGGTTGTGGGCGCTGCGGATCGCGTTGAACCCCGCGTCCTTCAGGGCCTGCACCCGGCGCTCCTCGGCGCGGGCGATCGAGACGGCGCCGAGCGGGCCGTTGTCGGAGTGGATGCACGCGCCGCGCAGCTTCACCTCGCGCCCGTTGATGCGCAGGCCCTTCTGCGGGTCGAGCTGCAGGGTGCGGATGCCGAAGCTCACCCGTTCCTCGTCGATGGGGCCGTCCGTGGCATCCGGCCCGCCGACCTCGGTGAGCTGCAGGCGCAGCGCGTACAGCGACGGGTCCTCGACGCTCCACAACGCGGGGCTCGGAACCGGGAGCCGGAGTCGCGCGACCTGGCGCTCACCGGGGAGGAGCGTGACCGGCGTGCTGCCCGAGGCGACCTCGGCGATGTCCTCCTCGACGACGGCCGCGCTCAGGCGCACCGTCGCGGTGACGGGTCCGTCGTTCTCGACCGTCACGGCGACCTCGACGATCGCACGATCGGCATCGACATCCGGGGTCGTCACGCGAACGCCGTCGTGCGCGATGTGCAGCGGCGCCTTGGTGATCAGGCGCACGTCGCGGTGGATGCCGGCACCCGCGTACCAGCGGCTGTCGAGGTGGGTGCGGCACTCGACCCGCACCTCGTTCTCGGCGCCGAAGTCGACATAGGGGTCGATGCGCACGGCGAAACGCGAGGTGCCGAACGCGTGCTGCCCGGCGAGGGCGCCGTTCACGTAGACCATCGCGTCGCGGTAGACGCCGTCGAACTCGAGCAGCATGCGGGAGCCGCGAGCCTCGGCGGGCACGGTGAAGGTCTTGCGGTACTCGAACGAGCCGCCGCCGAAGTACGCCGTGGTGTCGCCGCGCGGTGCGTCGGCCGAACGCTCGGTGCCGATCAGCGCGTCGTGCGGCAGCAGCACCTCGGTCCAGCCGGTGGCGCCGGCGCCGCCGAGCTCCTGGAAGGCGGTCACCTTCGTGCGGAAGCTCCAGCCCGTGTTGAACGCCACCCGCGAGGGGTCGACGCGATCCGGGGCGGTCACGGTCTCGGTCTCGGTCTCGGTCTCGGTCTCGGTCTCGGTACTCGTCATCGAGGGGCTCCAACTTCATCGGCGGGTGGTGCGGGCGGCCGGATCGATGGATCAGGTATCGCGCGTTACTTCGAGGAGTAAACCACAACAGGTAACGCGCGTCAACACCGGATCTCCAGCGCCTCGAGACCTGGATGCCGGTTCGACGGCGTTCTGGGTTACGCGCGTCAACCCGCGATAGGCTTTCGCGCATGATCACCACCAGCGAAGACGTCGCCAAGCACGCCGGCGTCTCGCGCGCGACGGTGAGCCAGATCCTGAACGGCCGCGGCCAGCGCTTCGCCGAGGCCACGCGCGACCGCGTGAACCAGGCCGCTCGCGAGCTCGGTTACGAACCGTCGTCGGCCGGCCGCACCCTCGCACGCGGATCGAGCGACTTCGTCATCGCGCTGATCCCCCACACCACCTTCGGCCCGACACTGCAGGACTTCTTCAGCCGCATGACCGACGAGCTCGCCACGCACGGCCTCACCCTCGTGCTGCGGCTGTCGACGCCCTCGGCGGCCTCACTCGGGCGCGTCATCGCCAGCATGAAGCCGGCCGCGGTGTTCTCGCTCACCCGCTTCACCGACGAGGAACGCGCCCTCATCGGCAGCCGTGGCGTGCTCGGTCTCGACCCCGACTCGACGGGCGACACCGACTACAACCACGCGATCGGCCTGCTGCAGGGCCGCACGCTCATCGCGCACGGGCACCGCCGGCTCGCCTTCGCGCACCTGGCCGACGCCCGCCAAGACCCGTTCGGCGCCGACCGCGAGCTCGGCCTGCGCGACGCCTGCCTCGAGGCCGGACTCCCCGAACCCGAGTCGATCGGGCTCGACGTCACCCCCGACGATGCCGCGCGCGCCCTCGACGAGCTGAGCGGCACGGGCATCGCCGTCGCCTGCTACAACGACGACGTCGCCACGGCCCTGCTCTCGGCGGCGACCCGGCGCGGCTGGCGCGTGCCCGAAGACCTCGCCCTCATCGGCATGGACCACACCACGCTCGGCCGGCTCACGCTGCCGCCGCTCACGACGCTCGACTTCGACCTCGAGACCGCGGCCGAGGCCGCCATCGAGCGCATCCTCACGACCACCGGCCACGCGGACGCCACGCAGCACCCCCAGCGTCACGCCGCGCTCCGCGTGGTGCCCGGCGGCTCGATCTAGCCGAACCGCGCGAACACGCCGGGGCTGAACAGCACGGAGTCGGGCGCCGCCCCGACGACACCCGGCAGGCCCGCCGCCGCGACGAGGTCGTCCGTCAGCGACGTGAGGATCGCGGGATGCAGCACCCATGGCTCATGGGCATTCGGATGCCACCGCGTGCGGCCGAGTCGTCGGGTGAACATGGCCCAGCGGGCCGTCAGGAACGCCGATGTCTCGTCCTGCGCGATGCGGGAGCGGTCGACGGTCGCCTCCATCGCTGCGGACGCGCCGCTGCCGTGGCGACGCGACCGATAGGCGACCCGGTCGCCGTCGACGCCGCCGCCGTCGCCGCCGCCATGGACGCCGCCCGAGGTGTCGGCCCAGACGTACGGAAGCGAGAACGTCGCCCGGGCCGCGAGGACGGCAGCCAGCCGGGACGCCTCGAGCGAGCGGAACACGACCCCGCGACGCCCCGCACCGTCGACGGCGTACAGGCGGACGTTGATCTCGACGAAGTCGCTGATGAGCGGCACCGGGCCGACCGGACCGAGCCTCGCCTCACCGAGCCGGAACGCGATGAGCCCGACCCAACTGCTGCCGTCGTGCAGGTCGGGACGCGTGCCGGCCGGGAGCAACGGCGCGACGCGTTCGGCGTCGACCCGCCAGTGCACGAACAGCGCGTCGCTCCAGCGCTGGCTCGCGATGGCGCGCTCGATGCGGTGGGGCGGGGTGGCGCTGATCGGTTCGATCACACGCCACAGCGTAAGCGCACGCCCAGCGCGCGTCGACGCGACATCCGCTCGATGGATCGCACGGATGCCGTGACACCCTTCGCCCGGAGTCGGCCCAGCGCGGGTGCGCCGTCGGCGACACGACTACGCGACCCGCGTGGTTCGGTGACGCGTGCGGCGGCAGGAGCATGTGCGTGACGGCGGAGTCCGTTCCCGGGCATCCATCGCCGTCGCCCATCGATGCGAGGAGACCACCATGCCCACCACACCCGCCAGCGGTCGCAGGCGCCCGCTGCGCATCGCGCTCGCGCTCGTCGGCGCCGCCGCCCTGACCGCCGTGTCGGTCGCACTCCCGGCCGCGGCCATCGAGAGCGCGCACCGCCCTGCGCCGGCCCCCAAACCGACCGTCGTGCTCGTGCACGGCGCATTCGCCGACTCGTCCGGCTGGAACCAGGTGACCGAGCGCCTGCAGAAGCGCGGCTTCACCGTGCTCGCGGCATCGAACCCGCTGCGCGGACTCACCACGGACGCGGAGTACATGAAGTCGATCCTCGCGACCATCGAGGGGCCCATCGTCCTCGTCGGCCATTCCTACGGCGGTGCGGTCATCACGAACGCCGCGACGGGCAATCCGAACGTCGTCTCGCTCGTCTACGTCGCCGCGTACGCGCTGGATGCAGGCGAACGGCTCATCGACGCGAACGAGCTCGGCGGCGGCCACTCCGTGCTCGGGGACCACCTCGTGATCCGCCCGTACCCCGGCGCAGCGGAGGGAGATGCCGACGGGTACATCGATCCCGCTTTCTTCCGCGAGCTCTTCGCCGCCGACCTGCCGAAGAAGGACACGGCCGTGATGGCCGCATCGCAGCGGCCGGCGGCGCTGCAGGCCCTGTTCACGCCGTCGGGCGAGCCCGCCTGGAAGACGATCCCGAGCTGGTACATCGTCGCCTCGAAGGACAACACCATCCCGCCCCAGGCCGAACGGGCGATGGCCGCACGGGCCGGGTCGAAGACGACCGAGATCCGCAGTTCGCACGTGGTCATGATGAGCCACCCCGGCGAGGTCACCGACGTCATCCTCGACGCCGCGAAGTAGCCACGCCACGCCGGAACGGCGAACGCCCCGCCTCCTGGAGAGGAGGCGGGGCGTTCTGTGGCGGTACCGGTGGGATTTGAACCCACGGTGCGCTTTCACGCACACAACTTTTCGAGAGTTGCACCTTCGGCCGCTCGGACACGGTACCGAGGTCAATAGTAGGCGACTCTGCCGAATCGACCAAAACGAGCGGCCGGGCCCCCGACCGGACGACCCGCATGACCCGCAGCGCGGTTGGTCAGGCCAGTTGGTCGGCCACGAGCGCGGCATCCTCCCCGACCCCGATGAGCAGCGGCGACTTGCGCCGGCGGAGCCACGGCACCCCCACGAACCAGAGTCCGTCGGCCGCACGCCCGACCGCGGCATCCTGGATCGGGAACCCCGTCTCGTCGAACGCACCGGGCACGTCGACCCAGTCGTAGGCCGGTCGGAAGCCGCATGCGACGAGCACCACGCCGAGGTCGCCGAGCGTCGGCACCTCCGCCGTCTCGATCGGCGCATCGAGCGGCTCGGGCGGATGCGGGTCCGGCAGGCCGCGCGCGGCGGCGGCCTTGCGCGCGAGGTCGCAGATGAGGCGGAACCCGGCATCGCCCGCCACGAGCGTCTCGGCGAGGTCGTCGGCGACGACGAGCCTCCCATCCTCGACGCCGAGCACGCGCCCGACGAGGCCCACGCCGTCGCCGGCGAGCGTGCGGAGGCTGAGGTCGTGCCCGCCGCCCGCCCCGGTGGCGAGCGGGTTCGCGGCCAGACGCACGGCGGGCGACGGCTGGTCGGCGAGCACCTGCTCGAAGAACCCCGCGTCCTCGAGCCAGTCGAACCCGTCGCGACCGGCGATGCGGCGCGGCATCGAGGGCGCCCGCCCGGGCGCGATCGTCACCTCGCGTCCGGCCGCATGCAGCTCTTCGGCGATCTGGCATGCGCTCTGCCCGCCGCCGATGACGAGTGCGGGTCCGGCGGGCAGTGCGGCCGGCGAGCGGTACTCGGTCGACATGACGACCGGCGCCTGCCGGGCGAGGTCGTCGACGAAGGCGGGCCGGTGCGGCCGCTGGTACGCCCCCGTGCAGACCACGACCCTGCGCGAACGGATGTCACCGGCAGGCGACCTCGCGACGAATCCCGCCTCGTCGTGCTCGAGCCGATCCACCGCGTGGTGCTCCTGCACGGGGGCATCGAACGAGGCGGCGTATCCCGTGAGGTGGTCGACGATCTCGTCGCGCGGGAGGTAACCCCCCGGATCAGTGCCGCGATACTCGCCGCCCGGCAGCCGGATCGCGCTGTTCGGCGTCACCAGGCAGAAGGAGTCCCACCGCCCCGCCCATGCCGACCCGATGCGATCACCCTCGAGCACCACGTGTTCGACGCCGCGCTGCGACAACTCGTGGCTGACGGCGAGTCCGGCCTGACCGGCTCCGATGACGAGCACGTCCACGTCCGCGGACATGTGCACAGGCTAACCCCCTGATGCGGCATCCGCACCCCGAGATGGCCGGCCGCGCGTGGAGCGCCCGTGCGTCGACCGATGTCGGCGGCCGCCCGTACGCTCGCACCATGGCCAAACCCGCATCCGCGTACCGTTGCACCGAATGCGGCTGGAGCACCGTCAAGTGGGTCGGCCGGTGCGCCGAATGCCAGCAGTGGGGCACCGTCGTCGAGGCGAGCGAGCAGACCGGCATCACGCGCGCGCTGAAGCCCGTCGCGATCGGCGCCTCGCAGGTCGCACGTTCCATCACCGAGGTCACGACCGAAGAGCGCGGGCACTGGCCGAGCGGCGTCGGCGAGTTCGACCGCGTGCTGGGCGGCGGCATCGTGCCCGGCGCGGCCATCCTGCTGAGCGGCGAGCCCGGGGTGGGCAAGTCCACCCTGCTGCTGGATGTCGCGGCGCGCGTCGCGGCCTCTGGTCGGCGTGTGCTCTACGTGAGCGCCGAAGAGTCGGTCGCCCAGGTGCGCCTGCGCGCCGGCCGAACGGGCGCGATGCAGCCCGAGCTGTTCCTCGCCGCCGAGACCGATCTCGCGACCGTCATCGGCCAGGTCGACGCCGTGCAGCCCGAGCTCCTGATCGTCGACTCCGTGCAGACCGTCACGAGCTCCTTGAACGACGGCATCGCGGGCCAGCCGGGTCAGGTGCGCGAGGTGGCCTCGACCCTCATCCGTCTGGCGAAGGAGCGCGAGCTGCCCGTGCTGCTCGTCGGCCACGTCACGAAAGACGGCACCATCGCGGGCCCGCGCCTGCTCGAGCACCTCGTCGACGTCGTATGCCAGTTCGAGGGCGACCGTCAGACCGCCCTGCGTTTCGTGCGCGCGCTCAAGAACCGCTTCGGCCCCACCGACGAGGTCGGCTGCTTCGAGATGACCGGCGACGGCATCAGCGAGGTGCCCGACCCCAGTGGGCTGTTCCTCAGCCGCGGGGCCGCCGTGAGCGGCACGTGCGTCACCGTCGCACTCGAAGGGCGTCGCGCGCTGCCCGTCGAGGTGCAGGCGCTCGTCGTGGCCACCAAGGCGCCGCAGCCCCGTCGCGTCGTCAACGGGGTCGATCCGTCGCGCGTCGCGATGATCCTCGCCGTGCTCGAACGCCGTGCGGGCCTCCGCCAGATCGGCGAGCACGACGTCTACGTCTCCACGGTCGGCGGGGTGCGCCTCATCGAACCGGGTGCCGACCTCGCCATCGCCATCGCCATCGCGTCGGCCATGCGCGACCGCGCCGTGCCGCACGACCTCGCCGCCTTCGGCGAGATCAGTCTCGCCGGCGAGGTGCGCCCCGTCAGCTCGGCCAAGCAGCGCGGCAGCGAAGCCCGCCGGCTCGGCTACACGACGATCCTCGACGTCGAGGCCGGTAGCGTGCAGGCCGCCGTCGGCCGGGCGTTGGCCGCCGCCACCACCGAGCGCGAACGCGAGCTCGACGCTGCCTTCTAGCGCCCGGCTCGCAGACACGCTCCCGCCCGGCGGGCGGCACCCTCGCGCGCCCACCGCATCAGCCGCACGCCCTCTGCATCATCCGCGCTGACACACCCGCGGGAGGAGATCGGCGCGAGCGGAGGATCGTTCGGCGCGAGAGCTTCCTCCGCTCGCCCCGAGCTCCTCCGCTCGCGATCAGCGCAAGCAGCAGCGCCTCAGCTCAGGCCTCGAGCGCCCTCAACAGTTCCGCCGGAGGTGCCTGCATCGGGTGCGGCCCCGCGATGTCGAGGAAGACCGTCGTGATCGTCGACTCGTGACGCTTCAAGAAGGTGCGCAGCCACGCCGGGCTCTGCAGGCCGACCGCAGGCGGCAGGTTGTCGGGCTTGTTCGCGGCGTCGCTGAACAGCAGCAGCGCCACGTCGCCGGTGGCCGGGTCGCGGTAGGTCCACACCTCGCCGCCGTCGAGCGGCTTGTCGCGGGGCCCGGGCTTGATGAGCGGCACCACGGTGTTGCCGTGGCGCAGGGCGAGTGCGACCGCCGCGATGTCCTGCTTCTCGAGCGCCGCTGCGAGCGCCTCCGAGCGGAACTCCACGGATTCCGCTCCCTTGCCCGACTTGCCCGACTTCTTGCGCTGCGCCATCCCTCCAGCGTACCCAGCCGATCCCGAACCGATCCGCACGTCCGTGCCCGAGAGCAGACGCTCACCATCTCGGCCGACCCGCTGCTGCCCCGTCTCGATCTCGGCGCATGGGAGCTTGCTGCTAATTTCCGAGGGTTGCTCATCTTCGGCGTAGCCTGAAGGCATGTGGACCTCGATCGTCATTCCCCTCGCCGCATATACGGTGACGGCGATCGTCGGGTTCGTCTTCGAAGGCCTCCTCTGGCTGGCAGTGATCGGGATCGTCCTCTTCATCGGCACGCTCGTCGTCGGCATCCCGAGACGGCACGTACGACCGTCGGTGTAGGTCCTGGTCTCCACGAACGCCCCGAACGGGGCTTCTGAGGAGGTGCGTCATGGCCATCGACGCAGGACGACTGATCGCGACGCACGCCAGGACCGCTCCCGACCGGGACACCGCCGCGAACAGCGATTTCACCGATCTCGCGCGGCTCGTCAGGTCGGCGGGGCTGATGCGCCGCCGATACGGGTACTACTGGACGAAGCTGTCCGCGGTACCGGTGCTGATCGGCGCGGCCGTCGCCGTCTTCATCTGGATCGGCGACACGTGGTGGCAGATGTTCACGGCCGCCGCGTTCGCGTTCCTGTTCACGCAGATCGCGTTCCTCGGACACGACGCCGCGCACCGCCAGATCTTCCGCTCCGGCCGCTGGAACGACTGGATCAGCCTGATCCTCGGGGATCTCTTCGTGGGCATGAGCTACGGATGGTGGCAGCACAAGCACACCCGGCACCACGCCAACCCGAACCGCATCGGCGCCGACCCCGACATCGACCTGCCGGTGATCGCGTTCACGCCCGCACAGGCGGCGGAGCGGAGACCGGCGCTCGTTCGATGGACCATCGCGCACCAGGGCGCGTTCTTCTACCCGATCCTGCTGCTCGAGGGCCTCTCACTGCACGCGTCGAGCGTGCATCGGGTGCTGCAGCGCGAGCACGTCGCGCGGCGACCCGTCGAGATCGGATTCCTCGCGATTCGCATCATCGGATATCTCACGCTGGTGTTCCTCGTGCTCTCCCCCGGTGTGGCCGCCGTTTTCCTCGCGATCCAGCTCGGGCTCTTCGGCTTCTACATGGGGGTGTCGTTCGCGCCGAACCACAAGGGCATGCCGCTCGTGCCGGCCGGAATGCGGCTCGACTTCCTCCGTCGTCAGGCGCTCATGAGCCGCGACATCCGCGGCAATCGCGCGCTCGACTTCGCCATGGGCGGGCTCAACTACCAGATCGAGCACCACCTCTTCCCGTCGATGCCGCGTCCGCACCTGCGTCGCGCCGCCCCGTTGATCGCGCAGTACCTCCACGAGCACGAGGTGCCGTACACGCAGACGACGCTCTGGCATTCGTACGTCATCGTCTTCCGGTACATCAACCGGGTGGGCCTCGGCGAACGGGACCCGTTCGAGTGCCCGCTGCTCGCGCAACGTCAGAGTCCCGGCACGGAGCTGCGAGCGACGACCGGGCGGGTCATCTGACGAGGGCGAGAAGGATCAGTACAGCTGGAACTGCTTCGTCAGGTCGTCGTTCTCGAAACCGTCGACTGAGACCGACAGGTGGTACGACGCACCGCCCGCCGGAACCGTCTCACGCGCACCCTCGCAGGTGTCGGGCGTCGAGCGCGTGCGGTCCCACACGATGGGCGCGGCCGAGCTCACGGGCGTGCCGGGCGTCAGCGAGACCTCGGCGTCGACCTTGTCGGTCTGGCAGTCAGTGGAGATCCAGTACTGCTCGTCGCCGCTGGTCACCGTGAAGACCTGCGCGGCGGTGCCCGCGTTCAGCACGCAGACGTTGCGACCGATGTTCGTGATCGTGACCGAGAGTTGCGGCTGCTCGCCGGCCTCGTAGACGGTCTTGTCGGTGACCGGCTCGACGGTGATCTGCTCGGGCGCGCAGGGATCGCCGTCGGCCGCGACCGCCTCGGTCGGGATCGTCGTGGCCGGCGGGGTCGTCGGCGCCGAGCTGGTGGGCGCGGGCTTGTCGGTCTCGCCCTGGGCGCCGCCGGGCCGCACGACGATGAGCACGACCGCGACGACCACGGCGAGGAGCCCCAGCAGCACGACCAGGCGTCGCCGACGGTACACCTGCGGCGATTGCCGTCGTGCCGGTGTCTGATTGGTCGACATGGTCACAGGGTACGACCGGGCGACGGATGCCGGTGGCGCGCGCCCGGCGTGCCGAAATGCCCGATCAACGCGCCGTTCAGAGCGCCTTGAGCATGCGCGTGTTGCCGAGCGTGTTCTGCTTCACCCGGGCGAGGTCGAGGAACTCGGCGACACCGTCGTCGTGCGAGCGCACGAGCTCGGCGTAGACCTCGGGGGCGACGGTCTCGGCGCCCATGTCGACGAACCCGTGGCGGGCGAAGAAGTCGACCTCGAAGGTGAGGCAGAACAGCCGGCTGAGGCCGAGTGCGCGGGCGTCGTCGACGAGACGGTCGACGATCGCGTGCCCGACGCCGTGCCCGAGCCACGCATCGGCGACGACGAGCGTGCGCACCTCGCCGAGGTCCTCCCACATGGCGTGCAGTGCCCCCGCGCCGACGACCTCTCCGGTCTCGGCGAGCTCGGCCACCCGGAACTCCTGGATCGCGCCGTAGAGGTCGACGCGCTCCTTGCCGAGCAGGATGCGTCGGGCGACGAGCGGTTCGACGAGCGCGAGGATATGCGGCACATCGCTGGTGCGCGCGGCGCGCACGGTGACGGGGCTGTTCACCATGCAACCCTATCGAGCCGCGGCGACCGCGATCGTTCAGGCCTTCGCGGCCTGCTTCACCCGCTTCTTGGCGCTCTTCTCGACGAGCACGGGCACGAAGTCGCGCACGGGCTTGCCGTCGAGGTCGGCGTACTCGTCGGCGACGATGCGGGCGATCTCATCGCGGTCGACGCCCGGGTACTTCTCGGCGAGACGATCGACGACCTCGGTGACGGCGTGCTGCTCGGTCGCCTTCTTCTGCTCCATGTCTGGAGCCTATGCCAAACCATGGATCGCGACCCTGACCATCTCATGCGGATACGGCGAAGGGGCCGAACCCGAAGGTCCGGCCCCAGCACAGTGCCGATGCATCGGGCGGATGCCGCGGCATCCGCCCGATGGCGGTGATCAGTCCGACGTGACCGCGAGGTCGGGCGTCGCCGGCCCGGTGCCGATCGCAGCACCGGTGTTCACGCCGACGCCGACGGGCAGCGCCCGCTGGGTGGTCGTGAACACGAACTGGCCGTCTTGGAAGTCGACGTGCACGTGGTCGCCCGCGTTGAGCTCGCCGTGCAGGATCTTCTCCGACAGGGCGTCTTCGATCTCGCGCTGCACGGCACGGCGCAGCGGGCGAGCGCCCAGGGCCGGGTCGTAGCCGAGTTCGATGAGGCGCTCCTTCGCCGGAACCGTGAGCTCCACCGTCATGTCGCGGTCGAGCATGCGGTCGCCGAGGCGCTTCAGGAACAGGTCGACGATCTGCAGCAGTTCGGGCTTGGACAGCTGCGGGAACACGATGATCTCGTCGACGCGGTTCAGGAACTCGGGCTTGAAGTGCTTCTTCAGCTCCTCCTTGACCTTGCCGCGCATGAGGTCGTACCCGGTTCGGGTGTCGCCCTCGAGCGCGAAGCCCACGGGGCCGCTCGAGATGTCCTTCGTACCGAGGTTCGTCGTCATGATGATGACGGTGTTCTTGAAGTCGACCACGCGCCCCTGACCGTCGGTCAGTCGACCCTCTTCGAGGATCTGCAGGAGCGAGTTGAAGATGTCGGGGTGCGCCTTCTCGATCTCGTCGAAGAGCACGACGCTGAACGGCTTGCGACGCACCTTCTCGGTGAGCTGGCCGCCCTCTTCGAAGCCGACGAACCCGGGAGGGGCGCCGAACAGGCGGGAGACGGTGTGCTTCTCGCCGTACTCCGACATGTCGAGCGAGATCATCGCGGCCTCGTCGTCGAAGAGGAACTCCGCGAGGGCCTTGGCGAGCTCGGTCTTGCCCACGCCTGTGGGGCCGGCGAAGATGAACGAGCCCGACGGGCGGTGCGGGTCCTTCAGGCCGGCGCGGGTGCGGCGGATCGTCTTCGACAGTGCGGAGATCGCCTCCTCCTGGCCGATGACGCGCTCGTGCAGCGCCTTCTCCATGAAGACGAGTCGCGAGGACTCCTCTTCGGTGAGCTTGAAGACGGGGATGCCGGTGGCCTGCGCGAGCACTTCGGCGATGAGGCCCTCGTCGACGACCGCGGTGGTCTTGACGTCGCCGGCCTTCCACTGCTTCTCGAGGCGCAGACGCTCGCCGAGG
This sequence comes from Agromyces allii, assembly GCF_009749385.1. GTDB lineage: Bacteria > Actinomycetota > Actinomycetes > Actinomycetales > Microbacteriaceae > Agromyces > Agromyces allii. The sequence continues at coordinate 58,858 of NZ_WBIN01000007.1, forward strand.
AGGTTCTTCTCCTCGTCGCGGAGCGAGGCGGCCTTCTCGAAGTCCTGCTCCTCGATGGCCGTCTCCTTCGCGGCGCGGACGACGGCGATCTTCTCGTCGAACTCGCGCAGCTCGGGCGGCGACGAGAGGATCGACAGACGCAGGCGCGCGCCGGCCTCGTCGATCAGGTCGATGGCCTTGTCGGGCAGGAAGCGGTCGCTGATGTAGCGGTCGGCGAGGTTCGCCGCGGCCACGATCGCGCCGTCGGTGATGGACACCTTGTGGTGCGCCTCGTAGCGGTCGCGCAGCCCCTTGAGGATGTTGATCGCGTGGGGCAGCGAGGGCTCCTGCACCTGGATCGGCTGGAAGCGGCGCTCGAGCGCGGCGTCCTTCTCGAAGTGCTTGCGGTACTCGTCGAGCGTGGTGGCGCCGATGGTCTGCAGCTCGCCACGCGCGAGGAGCGGCTTCAGGATCGAGGCCGCGTCGATCGCGCCCTCGGCGGCACCGGCACCCACGAGGGTGTGGATCTCGTCGATGAAGACGATGATGTCGCCGCGCGTGCGGATCTCCTTGGTGACCTTCTTCAGGCGCTCCTCGAAGTCGCCGCGGTAGCGGGAGCCGGCGATGAGCGAGCCGAGGTCGAGCGAGTAGAGCTGCTTGTCCTTCAGCGTCTCGGGGACCTCGTTCTTCACGATGGCCTGCGCGAGGCCCTCGACGACGGCGGTCTTGCCGACGCCGGGCTCGCCGATGAGGACGGGGTTGTTCTTGGAGCGGCGCGACAGGATCTGCATGACGCGCTCGATCTCCTTCTCGCGCCCGATCACGGGGTCGAGCTTGGACTCGCGAGCGGCCTGCGTGAGGTTGCGGCCGAACTGGTCGAGGATCTGCGATCCGCCCTGCGGCTGCTGCTGGTCGTTCGCCCCGACCTGCACCTGCTCCTTGCCCTGGTAGCCCGAGAGCAGCTGGATGACCTGCTGGCGCACGCGGTTGAGGTCGGCGCCCAGCTTCACGAGCACCTGGGCGGCGACGCCCTCGCCCTCGCGGATCAGGCCGAGCAGGATGTGCTCGGTGCCGATGTAGTTGTGGCCGAGCTGCAGGGCCTCGCGGAGCGACAGCTCGAGCACCTTCTTGGCACGCGGCGTGAACGGGATGTGACCCGTCGGCTGCTGCTGACCCTGGCCGATGATGTCCTGCACCTGCTCGCGCACGGCGTCGAGCGAGATGCCGAGCGATTCGAGCGCCTTGGCGGCGACGCCTTCACCCTCGTGGATGAGACCGAGCAGGATGTGCTCGGTGCCGATGTAGTTGTGGTTGAGCATCTTGGCCTCTTCTTGGGCCAGGACGACGACACGACGGGCTCGGTCGGTGAATCTCTCGAACATGCTCTACTCCTCACGACCCCCTCTGGGCAGGGAGCGCCGATACATCGAGCGTAACCAGCACGAGCGCCCGATATGCGAGTGTTCGCCGTGGGCGCACGACCGGTTGTCGTGGGAGTGCGGGAGCTACTTGATCGGCAGCGTGAAGGACTGGTCGCCGACCTCGACGATCAGCGGCTGCGTCGTGGTGACGAAGACGGGGGTCCAGAAGACGGTGGTGTGGGGCACGAAGTCCATGGTGCACACCTCGTCGGCGGGGCGCTCGGCGACGTCGACCGAGACGCGGTTGCCGTCGGCGGCGGCGTCGACGACGTTGATGCGCGTGCCCACGACGGGGCAGGTCGAGCTGCCCGAGATCGTGATCGCGATCTGGCCGCCCTGGCCGACCCACGCGGCCGAGAGGCCCTCGGTCGCGTCGCCCTCGTCGGTGTGGCCATCGGCGTCGCCCTCGTGGTCGCTCACCGGCAGTCCGTCGAAGTTCTCGATGGCGCGGGGGCTGGGGTTGCATGCGGAGAGCAGGAACACGGATGCCACGGCCACGGCCGCAAGGCCTGCACGACGAAGAGTGAGGGAGGAGTGCATGCGGTAATGGTATCGGTTCGACCGCGTCCGGCGCGCCTCGGGACACGGCGGGCTGGGGCTAGCATGCGGGCATGAGCAATCTCGAGCGTGATCCCGTCGAGCTCGTGTCTCCGCCCGAGGCGTCGAGCGATGCGCTGATCGCGGTGCTCCAGCCGCGGGAGGTCCCGCTCGGTGGTCCGCGCGCGATGAACGTGCGGCGCACGCTCCCCCAGCGCGGGCGCACGACGATCGGCGCCTGGTGCTTCGTCGACCACTACGGGCCCGACGAGGTCGCGACCTCTGGCGGCATGGTCGTGCCGCCGCACCCGCACACCGGCCTGCAGACCGTGAGCTGGCTGTTCGAGGGCGAGATCGAGCACCACGACAGCACGGGCAGCGCGGAGTTCGTGCGCCCGGGCGCCGTGAACCTCATGACCGCCGGGCGGGGCATCGCGCACTCCGAGGTGTCGACGCCCGAGACTGCTCGGCTTCACGGCGTGCAGCTCTGGGTCGCGCTTCCGGATGCCGCGCGCGCCGTCGCCCCGTTCTTCGAGCATTCCGAGACCGTGCCCGTCGAGGTCGACGACGCCGTCGTGCGCGTGTTCGCCGGAGCGCTCCCCGGCGTCGACGCCGAGACCTCCGTCACCGTGTTCTCGCCGCTCGTCGGCGCGCAGATCGAGCTGCCCCCTGGCGGTGAGGCGTGGATCGAGCTCGACCCCGCATTCGAGCACGGCCTGCTCGTCGACCGGGGTCCGGTCACCGCGACGATCGCGGCGCTCGAGAGCGAGCACGACGATGCCTCGCCCGACGCCGACCCGCTCGCCGTCGCCGGCCACACGTCGCACCTCGCGCCGAACGAGCTCGGCTACGTGGCGGTCGGCCACGAGGGCGTGCGCCTCCGCGCCGACGAGCACGCCCCGGCACGCGTCGTCCTCATCGGCGGCGTGCCGTTCGGCGAGGAGATCGTGATGTGGTGGAACTTCATCGGCCGCACGCACGACGAGATCGCCGAGTTCCGGCGCGCGTGGCAGTCCGACGTCATCGCGCGCGGCGACGGCGACGGCCGGTTCGGCACGGTCGACGGGTTCGACGGCGACGCGCTGCCGGCGCCCGAGCTGCCGACCGTGCGGCTGAAGCCGCGGGCGTGAGCCGCGGCATCCGCCCCTGAACCCCGCACGCGGCCGACACGCGGAACGCCGCGGGCGTCGATGCTCGTGCATCGCGCCCGCGGCGCTCCGTCAGGTTCCTCCGACTACTCGGCGGACGCCCCGATCCTGCGTCGTCGTGCGATGAGCACCACCGCGGCGCCGAGCAGCAGCACGCCCGCGCCGATGCCGAGGGGCAGGGCCACCGGGAACCCGGTGTCGGCGAGGCCGTCGCCGGAGCCGCTGCTCGCCGTGCCCGAACCCGAACCCGAACCGGGCGCGGTCGGCTCCTCGGTCTCGATGGGCGTCTCGCCACCCGGCGTCTCGCCGTCGACCGCTTCGGTCACCGTGAAGTCGTCCCAGCCGAAGAGCTCGCCCGACGTGGTGATGACCGCCAGCCGGTGCACGCCGGGTTCGGTGTCGGCCGGGACCGTCACCTCGAACCCGCCGTCGAGCACGGTCTTGGTGCCGAGCTGCACGGGCGTCGAGAACAGCACGGCCTGGAACGCGGTGCCCTCGAGGTCGCCCTCGATGCCCACGCGGACCGTGGCGCCGGCCTCGACCGAGTCGGGCAGGCTCACGCCGCCGCGCGTCTCCTCGGTGAGGTCCTCCTCGATGACGGGCGGTACGACCTCCGCACCCTCGCCGGCGACCCAGTAGAGGCTGCGGGCGATCGCCGGGTACGACCCGACGGGGTGCGTGCGGAAGTTGACCGAGGTGCCGAGCATCGCGAGGCGCGATCCGCCGGCGGCCGTCGCGGTGACGACCGAGGCCTGGCCCGCGGCATCCGTCGTCGATCGACCGGCGCTGTCGGCCCAGTGACCGGCGACGAAGGTCTCGTCGCTCGCGTAGGACTGCTCGACCTCGGCGTTCTCGCCGAGTCCGGTGTACCAGACCGCCGGGTAGACGAAGGCGGTGTCCTGCGCGTAGGTCGACAGCAGGCCGCCGTCGGCGTCGGCGACGTGCACGATGCCGTTGGAGCCGCTCGTGCCGCTGTTGGCCGTGACGGTCGTCAGGCCGAACGCGTTCGCGAAGGCCGCGACGGCCGTGCCCTTGCCCGCAACGCCCTTGCCGGCGGCCAGGAACTCCTGCACCTTCGTCGCGCCGGCGGCGTTCGCCCCGGTGAAGGCGAGGTTGCCGCCGACCCAGAGCACGTCGGCCGTGGCCAGGTCGACCGCACCCGACGTGATGGTCGCGGCGGTCACCAGGCGGATGTCGGTGAGCCCGAGTCGCTGCAGCGTGACGCGGTCGTCCTGCGTGCCCGAGTACGCGACCGTCAGACGGTCGAGGCCGCGGCTCGGCTCCTCGCGGAGACGCAGTCCGTCGGATGCGGTGAAGGCCACGCCGTACGCGTCGGCGACGACCTGCGCCGCGTCGCGCGAGGAGCCGGCGATGATGACGCCGCCGTCCTCGAAGGCGGAGACCGGAACCTCGGCGTCGAGCAGCGCGTTGATCGCCTGGTACTCGGCCGCACCGGCGGTCGCGAGCTCGAGGTAGGCGCCCTCGGCGGGCACGGCACCGGTCGGTGCGGCCTCCTCGACGGCCTCGACGGGCATCGGCAGGTCGGCGTCGGTCGTCGAGCCGACGTCGATCACGTCGGCACCCCAGAGGAGCGCGAGGCTCCAGGCCGAGATGTCGTACATGTCGGGCACGCGCTCGGAGATGTCGGACCCCTCGTCGAGGAGCACGTTCGCCATGCCGCGGAGCGGCTGGTGCATGTCGACGACGTAGCTGCCCGCCGGGTACTCGACGCCGTCGACCGTGAAGGCGGCGGTCGCACGGGACACCTCGACGCCGTTGGCGATGAGCTGGTCGACCAGGCGTGCCGCGTCGGTCGCCGAGCGCTGCGCGGCGCCCATGGGGATCACGTAGCCGCGGGGGAACTCGGCGCGGTACACATCGGTCTCGTCCCAGATGTCGGCCCACTGATCGGGGCCGGGGATCGTCGTCGGGTCGGCGTCGGCCGCGATGGTGCGCAGTTCCTCGCCCGCGTCGCCGCGGCGGAAGATCTCGATCTGGTTCTCGAGCAGGGCTGCGGCGTTGTCGACCACGTAGTCGACCGAGGTCTCGATGACGAGCTCGGCGACCTCGACGTTGACGAGCGTGTTGGCCTGGTTCTGGGCGGCGTTGTTCGTGCGGCCGAGGGGCAGTTCGACGGTGTTCGTGATCGCACCCTGGTAGGCGATGAACTGGGGCGTGAAGATCGGGGGCCAGTCATCCCATCCCGAGCGGATGTCGCGGTAGGGGATCTTGACCTTGCCGGTGTTCTCCGTGGTCGCCCCGCCGTTGGCTGCGAGGTAGGTGTTGCCGGGGATGTTCGCATCGACCACGGCCTCCTCGATCGCCAGCGCTGCCTCGTAGGCGTGCGGCAGGAACAGGTCGTACTCGTAGTTCTCGCCGTGGGGCGGACCGCACGGTTCGATCTGCAGCACGTTGGTGTAGCCGTGCAGGTCGACGTAGAACGTGGGCTGGATGATGCCCGAGAGGTCGCGGATGATGCGCGCCTCGGGGGTGACGCCCGTGATCATGTCGCGGTTGGCGTCGAACCCGTCGCCGTTGGCCCGCTGGCCGAGCGCCCGGCCGTCGGGGTTGTTCGTGACGGTGAAGTAGAGGCGGTATCCGTCGAGGACGTCGGAGACCTCCTCGATCGGCGCGGTCGCGAGGTGCTCGATGTACGGCAGGACGCCGTCGGTGCCCTCCCACTCGTTGCCGTGGATGTTCGCGTTGAACCAGACCGGCACCTTGTAGCCGGACATGAGCTCGTCGTCGGCGGCCGCGCCGGCGGCGTCGTGCTTGATCTCGTCGCGCCAGGCGGCCTGCTGGGCGGTCTCGGCGGCCGTCTCGGGCGACGTGATGGTCACGAGGTGGATGTCGCGGCCGAGCACGGACTGCCCGACCACCTGCACCGAGATGCGGTCGCTCTGCGCCATGAGCGTGTTCAGGCGCGGCGCGATCTCGTCGTAGGGCACGGCGCCTCTGGCGATCGAGGCGTCGGCCGGGTTGTCCTCCGGAACGGCGAGGCTCGGCTGGCTCGGGTACGACGCGGGTGCGTCGACGAGCGAGGAGATCGGATAGCTGATGGGGAGTGCTCCGGGCGTCGGCGTCGCGGCGACGGCCGGTGCGGATGCGGTGACGAGGGTCGCGCCGACGATGGCGGCCACCCCGACACCGGAGAGGACGTGTCTGAACGTCATGGTGCTCCAGTTCGAGTGCGAGGGTCGAAGACACGGCGCTGGATCGCAGGCACGCGGTGGAACCCGCAGACCATCGAGGTGGCAATGATCGTGCGTGGGAACGAGTCAATCACGCATCAAAGGTGCAGATGGTTTCGTTTCCCGCATGATTCTTGCTGATTTGCGCACATCGGCTGCGTTTTGTTGCATGGCTTGTAGCACGCGAGCGCGACGAAGAGATCGCCGTGCGAGGGTGATCCGGCGAGCAACTCCTCAGCACGCTACGGACGCCGTGTTACACGGCGGTGACAGCCGGAATACGACGGAATACGTTTGCTCGACTACTGCAGCGCCGACGTGAGCCGCGCGAGGTTGTCGAGCACGGTCGACCGGATCGGCTGACGCATCCACTCCTCGAGCGTGAGCTCGCGGCTGTCGGCGCGGTAGCCGTCTTCGACGGCCCGCATCTCCTGCACGAACGAGCGGCCGCGCACGAGCAGCGAGACCTCCATGTTCAGCTCGAACGAACGGATGTCCATGTTGGACGAGCCGATGACCGCGACGTCTTCATCGATCGTGAAGTGCTTCGCGTGCAGGATGTACGGCGCCTTGTACATGTAGATCTTCACGCCGGCGCGGAGCAGCGCCTCGTAGTACGAGCGCTGCGCGTGATACACGAGCGCCTGGTCGCCGATCTCGGAGACGAAGAGCTCGACGTGCACGCCGCGCTGCGTCGCGCCGCTGATCGCATAGAGCATCGCCTCGTCGGGCACGAAGTACGGGCTCGTGATGATGAGCTTCTGCTTGGCCGCGTAGAGCAGCGCGAGGAAGAGTTTGAGGTTGTTCTGGTTCGGGAACCCCGGCCCGCTCGGCACGACCTGGCAGTCGAGGTCTTGGGCCTCGCTCGGCTGGTCGAACGCGTCGGGGATGTCGCGCGTGAGCTCCTCGCCCGTCTCGAGGTACCAGTCGGTGCGGAAGATCGCGTCGAGGCCCGAGACGATCGGCCCCTCGAGGCGCGTCACGAGCTCCTTCCACTTGAGCCCGCGACGGATGTTGCCGCGCTTGTTGTAGCTGCGGTCGATGAGGTTCTGCGATCCCATGAACGCGACCTCGCCGTCGACGACGAGGATCTTGCGGTGGTTGCGCAGGTCGGGGCGCTGGTACCGGCCCTTGAGCGGCTGCACCGGGAGCATCAGCTGCCACTTCACGCCGATGGCGTCGAGCCGCCGCAGCGTGCGCCGGTAGCCCTTCGACCGCAGCGAGGCGATGTGGTCGAGCATCACGCGCACCTGCACGCCGCGCTCGACCGCGTCGCCGAGGGCGGCGAAGAACGGCTCGGTCGTCTTGTCGAGCGCGAGGATGTAGAACTCGACGTGCACGTAGCGTTCGGCGCCCGCCACCGCGGCCGTCATCGCGTCGAGCGAGTCCTGGTAGCCGCCGATGAGGCTCGCGCTGTTCGACCCGATGAGCGGCATCGACCCGAGATTGCGGTTCAGGCGAACCACGCCCTCGAACCAGGCCGGCCAGCCGCTCGAGTCGCTGACCCGCTCGACGCCGTGCGTCGACTCGCGGATGAACTCGTCGACCTCGGCCTGCTTCTCGCGCCGCTTCTTCGGCAGCTTCGGATTGCCGATGAGCAGGAAGAACAGCACGCCGATGTACGGGATGAAGAAGATCGCGAGCAGCCACGCCATGCCCGCCGTCGGACGGCGGTTGCGGGGCACGACGATGATCGCGATCACGCGGATCACGAGGTCGATCGCGAGCAGCGTGAAGGTCACGATCGCCGTGACCGTCGCGGTCTGCTCGGAGTTCATCGAGTCAGTCGGCGGGACGCTCGGCGCTGCTGCGCGGGGCGCGAGCGGGCAGGCCGAGCCTGGCGCGTTCCTCGGCCTCGATCTGGGCGTACGCCGCACGCTCGGTGCGGTCGGCGCGCAGGATCGCGCGCATCACGAACCAGAAGATGAGTCCGATGAGCACCGTCGGCGCGAGCGACCAGATCGCATTCGCCCAGAATTCGTCCATAGGTCTTCAGGATACGTGCTTCTCCTGAGAATTCGGATGCCGCGGCGCGCCGCCATCGCTCGGGGGCCGCCCGCGGCATCCGTTCGGGTCAGGTCAGCAGGCCCCAGATGCCCGATCCGAGGAGATAGGCACCGACCGCGCCCACGATGATCCAGATGGCGACGCGCGTGTTCGACGGGCGCTTGGGGTCGGGGTCGGGCTCGAGCTCGCTCTTGGGGAGGTAGTCGTTCATCTGCGGCATCCGCTCGTGGAGATCATGGCCGGCCGACTCACTTGACCAGCGGGAACAGGATGGTCTCTCGGATGCCGAGACCCGTGAGCGCCATGAGCAGGCGGTCGATGCCCATGCCCATGCCGCCGGAGGGCGGCATGCCGAACTCGAGCGCGCGCAGGAACTCCTCGTCGAGGCGCATGGCCTCGGGGTCGCCGTCGGCGGCGAGCTTCGCCTGCTCGATGAAGCGCTCGCGCTGCACGACCGGGTCGACGAGCTCGGAGTAGCCCGTGGCCAGCTCGAAGCCGCGCACGTAGAGGTCCCACTTCTCGACGACGCCGGCGGTGCTGCGGTGCGCGCGCACGAGGGGCGAGGTGTCGAGCGGGAAGTCCATGACGAAGGTGGGGCGCACAAGGCCGCCCTTGATGTGGTGCTCCCACAGCTCCTCGACGTACTTGCCGGGCAGCGGGTGCTCGATCTCGATGCCGGCCTCGTCGGCGAGCTGCTTCAGCCGCTCGATCGGGGTCTCGGCCGTGATCTGCTCGCCGACCGCCTCGGACAACGTGCCGTACATCGAGATGCGGTCCCAGTCGCCGCCGAGGTCGAACTCGGTGCCGTCGGCCCAGGTCACGACGTGCGAGCCGCTCGTCGCGAGCGCGGCGTCCTGGATGAGGCGCTGGGTGAGGTCGGCCATCGTGGTGTAGTCGCCGTAGGCCTCGTAGGCCTCGAGCATCGCGAACTCGGGGCTGTGCGTCGAGTCGGCGCCCTCGTTGCGGAAGTTGCGGTTGATCTCGAACACGCGCTCGATGCCGCCGACCACTGCGCGCTTGAGATAGAGCTCGGGAGCGATGCGCAGGTACAGCTCGGTGTCGAACGCGTTCGAGTGGGTCACGAACGGCCGCGCCGAGGCGCCGCCGTGCATGACCTGCAGCATCGGGGTCTCGACCTCGACGAAGCCGAGGCCCTCGAACGTGCGGCGGAGGCTCGCGTTCGTCTTCGCGCGGTCGAGCACGTTCTTGCGCGCCTGCTCGCGGGCGATGAGGTCGAGGTACCGGCTGCGGACGCGGGTCTCCTCGTTGAGGTCGTTGTGCAGGTTCGGCAGCGGCAGGATCGCCTTCGCCGCGATCTGCCACGAGCTCACCATGATCGAGAGCTCGCCGCGGCGGCTCGTGATGACCTCGCCGGCGACGAACACGTGGTCGCCCAGGTCGACGAGCTCCTTCCAGGCCGCGAGGGACTCCTCGCCGACCTCGGCGAGCGAGACCATGGCCTGGATGCGGCTGCCGTCGCCCGACTGGAGGGTCGCGAAGCACAACTTGCCCGTGTTGCGCGAGAACACGATGCGGCCGGCGATGCCGACCTGCTCGCCCGTCGCGACGTCGGCCTCGAGGTCGGTGAACTGCGCGCGCACCTGCGGAATCGTCGTCGTGATCGGCAGTCGCACCGGGTAGGCACCGCCACCGAGGTCGTCGGATGCCGCGATCAGGCGTTCGCGCTTCGCGAGGCGAACGGCCTTCTGCTCGGAGATCTCGGCCGCAGTGGGCTCATCGGCGGGCAGGGCGGAATCCGTCTGGGTCTCGGCCATCGTTCTCTCTCATCGCGGGGCACGTGCCCGTCAAGCCTACTCAGCCGGGCTGGGGGGAAGCTCCGCGCCGGCATCGGCGGCGGCGTCCGCGCCGGGATCGGCCCCGGTGTCGGTGTCGGCGCCGGCGTCGGTGTCGGCGCCGGCGTCGGTGCCGATCTCGACGAACGCGTTGTCGATCAGGCGGGTCGTTCCGAGGCGGGCGGCGACGAGCACGAGCCCGCGACCGCTGAAGGCGTCGTCGACCGGCAGGAACGTGTCGGGGTCGACGACCACGAAGTAGTCGAGGTCGACGCCGTCGTGGTCGCCGAACGCCGCGACGCCCTCGGCCAGCAGCTCGGACACGCCGTCGACGGCCGAGGTGCGCGCGGCGTCGAGCGACTCGGCCAGCACGAGCGCCGCCACCCGTTCGCGCTCGTCGAGGAAGCGGTTGCGGCTGGAGAGCGCGAGCCCGTCGGCCTCGCGCACCGTCGGCACGACCTCGATGCGCAGGCGCAGGTCGAGATCGGCGACCATGCTCGTCACGAGGAACACCTGCTGGGCGTCCTTCTGGCCGAACACGGCGACGTCGGGCTGCGCGATCGAGAAGAGCTTGGCGACGACCGTCAGCATGCCGTCGAAGTGTCCGGGGCGATGCGCGCCCTCGTAGCGCGAGCCGACCGGGCCCGCGCTCACCTTCGTGCCGGCCGCCGACCCGCTCGGGTACATCTCGGCGACGTCGGGTGCGAACACGACGTCGGCGCCGAGGCCGGCCAGCGCCGCGACATCCGCGTCGAGCGTGCGCGGGTAGCGGTCGAGGTCTTCGGCGGGGCCGAACTGCAGCGGGTTCACGAAGATCGACACGACGACGACGTCGGCGAGTTCGCGGGCCCGGCGCACGAGCGCGAGATGGCCGTCGTGCAGCGCGCCCATGGTCGGCACGAGGGCGACGGATGCCCCGGCACGGCGTCGTTCGTCGAGCACGGCCCGCAGGTCGGCGATGGTGTTCACCGTGCGGGTGCTCGTCGCCACCTCGCTCGTCGCCACCTCGGTCACGTGGCACCTCCCAGAGACCGCTCGTCTGCGGCCCCGTCGATCGTACTCGCACCCTCGGGCCGCGGCCCGGGGTCGTGTCTGGCGAGGGCGTTCTCGACGGCGCTGCGCACGAGCGGCGCGAGCACGGCGCCCGGCCGCGGCATGCCGATGCCCTGCAGGATGCCGCTGGCCTGGTCGACGATCGCGCTCGAGAACGAGATCGCGGTGTCGATCGCCTCGCCGTAGGCTGCGCGGTCGGCCTCGGCGACGACGAACGGTTCGCCGCCCATCTCGACCACGAGCGCCTGGCCGATGGGCAGCACCGGCGTCGGCGCGGTCACCGCGAACCAGGTGCCCGGAAGCCGGGCCAGGTCGATGCTCGTGCCCGTGAAGGTCATGGCGGGGTGCACTGCGAGCGGAATGGCGCCGGCGCGTCGGGCGGGGTCGAGCACCGTGGTGCCGAGGCGGGCGTTCGTGTGCAGCACTAGCTGCCCCGGCTGCCAGACGCCCGCGTCGGCGAGTCCGGCGACGAGCGGGCCGAGCTCGGCCTCGGGCACGGCCAGCAGCACGAGCTCGCTGCGCTCGATGATCTCGGGCACGGACAGCACGGGCACCTGCGGCAGCATCGCGGCCGCGCGCTCGCGGCTCGACTCCGAGACGGCGGAGATGCCGGTGAGGGCGTGTCCGACTCCCGCGAGCGCCGACGCGAGCACGGCGCCCACGCGCCCCGCGCCGATCGTGCCGACGCCGAGCCGGCCTGCGCGGTCGCTCACGAGACGACCTCGGCGGTCGGAGCACCCGAACCGACCGGTGCACCCGGCTCGACCGGTTCACCCGGCTCGACCGGCTCGCCCGCGGCCAGGTGCTCGCGCGCGGCGCCCCAGTGGTGCGACTCGTCGGCTCCGGCCCACACGACGGCATCGCCCGCGAGGCGTTCGAACACGGTCGCGGCCTCGTCGGCGTCGGCCACGGGGAGCTCGACGGTCACCGGGCCCGCAAGGGTGTGCACGCGCACCGAGGCGAGCCGCAGCATCCGCCCCACCGGACCGCGGCCGAGCGCGACCGACTGCACCCGTGCCAGCGGCATGACGGCGAGCGACCGCGTGAGCGCGCCCCTCCGGAAGATCGCGACGCTGCCGATCGTGGCGAAGCCGATGCGCTTCCACGAGAACGGACGCAGCCAGGCCGCGCGGCGCGGGGTCGTCGAGAATCCGCCGGCGGCGCCCCGCCCGGTCAGGCCCGCCCCGAGCACGGGCTCGATCGCCGCCTCGGCATCGGGCAGCAGCAGCGCGAGCACCCGGCGCACGTCGTCGACCCGACCGACGGGGAGCACGATGGTGCGCTGCACGGCCTCGCTCGATGCGCTCAAGGACTGGCCGGCGAGGTTCACCCGCACCGCCCACCAGCCGAACGGCCGCCACAGGATCCACTGCGTGGCCTCGACCGCGTGCACGCGCCCCGGCGGGATCGTCTGGTTCGCCGTCGAGAGCAGGCCGTGGCCGATGCGCACCCCGTCGGGCGTGCCCGCGATCGAGTAGCGCAACGACTTCGTGATGCGCGACCACAGGTAGCCGACGAGACCGATGACGGCCGGGATGAACGAGAGGATCACCCATTCCTGACCCGCGGCGACGCCAGCGACGATGATCGCGACGAAGACGATGATCGAGATCGTCGTGCCGCCGAGCAGCGTCGATCCGACGACGCGCGCCACCGACAGGTGCACGACCGACTCGGGCGCGGCGAGGTTCGGGTCCAGCTCGGGCGCGAGGAACTCGTCGACCCGACGGCCGACGACGGCCGACAGCTGGGCGGATGCCGGTGGCGGGCCGCCCGCGGCCCCGGCCGTCGAGACGGGCAGCGGCGCGCCCGCGGCATCCGTCGCCGGAGCGCTCGGAAGCTCGACCCCGGGAACCGCAACGCCGGGCAATGCAGCACCGGATGCCGCCGGCCCCGCGGTGCGCGACTTCTCGGCGCGAGCACCCGAGGCGAGGCGCAGGATGTCGGCGCGCAGGCCGTCGGCGAGGGCCGAGCCGAGGTACGAGAGCTGCACGTTGCCCGACTCCCCCGCGACCGACACGTCGAGCTTCGCCGCGCCGAACAGACGGGCGAACACGGGGCGGTTGATGTTCACGCCCTGCACGCGGTCGAGTCGCGCCGAACGATGGGAGCGGAACAGGATGCCGCTGCGCACCTCGACCGCCTCCTGCGTGATGCGGAAGGTGTGCATGCGCCACGAGAGCCAGAAGCCGACGATGACGCCGATGACCACGACGGCCACCGCGAGCAGCGCCCAGCCGATCTGGCCGTTCGTGACGATCGCGCCGACCGGGTCATTCGCCCAGTCGTTCTGCCAGTCGCCGTACCGTCCGTCGAACTCGTCGCCGGCGCCGGGAACGAACACGAAGACGAACATGTCGAGCAGCCGCTCGCGCAGGTTCGCGAGCACGAAGCCGAGCACCGCGATGAACACGAGGCCGCCGCGCAGCAGCGGGCTCGCCGGGTGCAGCCGGTGCCACTCGCCGTCGGCGAGCGCGGTGACCGGCGCGACCGGAGCGGTCACAGCCCCGCCCGTCGCGTCTCGGCGAGGGCCACGAGCTCGTCGCGCAGCTGCTCGGCGTCGTCGATCGGCAGGCCGGGCACGGTGACGGCGGTCGCGGCGGCCGCGGTGACGAACTTGAGGTCGGCCAGGCCGAGCGCGCGGGCGACCGGCCCGCGGGTCACGTCGACGAGCTGCATGCGGCCGTACGGCACGGCCACCTGTCGCTGGAACATGATGCCGCGGCGGAACAGCAGGTCGTCGGCGCGCAGCCGGTAGCCGATCGAGCGCACGCGACGCGGCTCGAACGCGATCGCGACGAGCGACACGACGCCGACCGCGACGGCCGCCCAGAGCGCCCACCACCAGCCGAACCAGAAGTACGCGACGAGGAACGCCCCGACGAAGACGACCGTGCCGATGAGCGAGCCGACGACCTCGACGATCACGTACTTCGGCGAGACCCGACGCCAGTCCTCGTCGATCGGCACCGCATGCTCGGGCGCCTCGTGCTCGGGCGCCCCGTGCTCGGGCGCGACCTCGACGACCTCGGGACCGTCGGATGCCGGTGCACCACCGGCATCCGGAACCTGATCGGGTGCGGGCTCGACGTCGGGTGCGGCCGCCGCGTCGACCGTCGCCTCGCGCGCTCGGAGCGCGTCGGGCAGCTCTGCAGCCTCGGGAGCCGCCGCCTCGGGTCGCTCAGGCATGTGCGGGCTCCTCGTGCTCGGGGTCGGTGTCGTCGGGGGGCAGGGTGCAGAAGTGCTCGGCGACGAGGCCGCCGATGAGGAGCACCGCGCCTCCGACGGCCGTGGCGAACCCCGGCCACACCGTGCCGAACGGGGGCATGACGCTGCGGGTGAGCAGGAACGTCGCGACGCCGAGGCCGAACCCGAGCAGGAGCGCTCCGCTCACGGCGCTGGCCTTCGCGAGCACCGCCGTGCGCATCGCCCGGAACGGGTCGAGGTGCTTGGTCGCGCGCTGCTTGACCGCCCTGCGGATCGGCCACGCGAGCGCGACGACGATCGCGGCGACGCCGACGAGCGTGATCGCGAGCGAGATCGGCGGCACGATCGCCTTGCCGCCGGCCGAGACGATGAAGAGATCGACGAGGTAGCCGATCACGATGCCCGCGAGCACGGCGGCGACGATCGCGCTCGGGTGCGTGCGCTTCATCGTCTGGTCACCTCGTCGGTGGCCTGCGCGCGGAGGTCGGCGATGCGACCGCGGCCGGGGAGCACGGCGTCGGGTTCGAGGTCGAGCCACGGCTGCAGCACGAAGGCGCGCTGCCACGCCCGCGGATGGGGCAACTGCAGCCCGGTGTCGTCGATGACGAGTCCGTCGACGTCGATGAGGTCGAGGTCGAGCGTGCGATCGCCCCAGTGCTTCAGCCGCTGACGGCCGTGCGCGGCCTCGATCTCGTGCAGGGCCGCGAGCAGCGCGTGCGGGGTGATCGTGGTCTCGACGACGACCACGCCGTTGAGGTAGCCGGGGGCGTCGCGATCGACGCCGTCGTCGGTGATGGCCGGGGTCTCGTAGACGGGCGAGACGGCCGCGAGCTCGACGCCGGGCACCTCGGCCAGTTCGCGGACGGCGCCGGCGATCGTGGCCTCGCGGTCGCCGAGGTTCGCACCGAACGCGATGACGGCGCGGCTCACGGGCGCTCCCGGACGATCGTCACCGAGACGTCGGCGAACGGCACCGTGATGGGCGCCTGCGGCTTGTGCACGGTGACCTCGACCTGCTCGACCGCCGCCCACGAGAGCGCGACGGCCGCGACGCGCTCGGCGAGGGTCTCGATGAGGTCGACCGGATCGCGCTCGACCGCGGCGACGACCGCCTCGGCGAGCTCGCCGTAGTGCACGGTGCGCGCGAGGTCGTCGCCCGAGGCGGCTGCCCGCAGGTCGACCACGACCGCGACGTCGATGACGAACTCCTGGCCCCGCTCGCGCTCGAAGTCGAAGACCCCGTGATGCGCCGTGACCCGCAGGCCGGTCAGGGTGATCCGATCACCCGGTCGTCGATTGCGCTGCTCAGCCACGGCTTCCACTCTGCCACGCTCCGACGACGTCGAGGGCGCGGCGCGTGGCGCGCACGTCGTGCACGCGGACGCCCCAGGCGCCGGCCTGTGCTGCGAGGGCGCTGACGACCGCCGTGGGCAGGTCGCGTTCGGCCATGTCGGCGCCGTCGGGCAGCAGCGAGCCGATGAACCGCTTGCGCGAGGCGCCGATGAGCACCGGCAGGCCGAGTTCGGCGAGCACGTCGAGGCGCCCGAGCACCTGCCAGTTCTGGTGCCCGGTCTTCGAGAACCCGAGGCCCGGGTCGAGGATGATGCGGTCGGCGGCGACGCCGGCGGCCTCCAACACGTCGACGCGCTGCGCGAGCTCGTCGCGCACCTCGACGGCGATGTCGGCGTAGGTGTTGAGCACGTCCATGCGGTCGGAGTGGCCGCGCCAGTGCATCGCGACGTAGAGCGCACCCGTGTCGGCGACGGCCGGAACCATCGCGGGGTCGGCGAGCCCCGCCGAGACGTCGTTGATGATCTCGGCGCCCGCTTCGACCGCGGCGACCGCGGTGGCGGCGCGCATGGTGTCGACGCTGACGCGGATGCCGCGGCGCGCGAACTCGCGCACGACCGGCACCACGCGACGCAGTTCCTCGTCGGGCGCGACCCGTGCGGCACCCGGGCGCGTGGACTCGCCGCCCACGTCGAGGATGTCGGCGCCCTCGGCGACGAGCTCGAGGCCGTGCGCGATCGCCCGGTCGGCGTCGAACCAGTCGCCGCCGTCGCTGAACGAGTCGGGCGTCACGTTGACGACGCCCATGACGAGCGCGGCCCCGGCGTTCACGCGGCGACGCCCCCGATGAGGGCGATGATCTCGGCGCGGGCCGCGGGATCGGAGAGCGCGCCGCGCGCGACGACCGTGATCGTCGAGCTGCGCTCCTGGCGGGATCCGCGGGTGGTCACGCACCGGTGCTGGGCGTCGAGCACGACGAGCACGCCCTTGGGCTCGAGACCGGTCTCGAGGGCGTCGGCGATCTCTTCGGCGAGCCGCTCCTGCAGTTGCGGGCGGGCGGCGAGCGTGTCGACGACCGCCGGGATGCGGCCGAGGCCGACCACCCGGTCGCCGGGAAGGTAGGCGACGTGCGCCGTGCCGACGAACGGCAGCAGGTGGTGCTCGCACACCGAGCGGAACGCGAGATCGCGAAGCACCACGGCGTCGGAGGTCGCGGGGGCACCGGAGTCGGAGGTGCCGACGGGCACCGCATCGGCCAGGTGGCTCAACGGGTCGACGGCGAGACCGCCGAAGAAGTCCGCGTAGGCCTCGGCGACCCTGGCGGGGGTGCGCCGGAGCCCGGCCCGCTCGGGATCCTCGCCGATCGCGAGGAGGATCTCGAGCACGGCGCGTTCGATGCGCTCGGTGTCGACACCGGCCATGTGCACCCTCTCAGGTCGGCGCGGAGGCCGCGACGGCCTAGGCCGTCGCGGGTCGCGGGTTCTGACGCGGTGCGCGCTTTGAGGCGGGCTCCTCGATCGGGGTGTCCTCGGAGTCCACGCCGCCGTCGACCATGCCCTCGTCGATGGGCAGCTTGTCTTCGGGGAACGTGATCGGCGGGATGTCCGAGACGGGACGCTTGTCGCTCGAGAGCCACAGCGGGCGCTCGGGCAGCTTGCGCACATTCTTGAAGATCTCGGCGATCTGGTTGTGGTCGAGCGTCTCGTGTTCGAGCAGCTCGGCCGCCAGCCGGTCGAGGATGTCGCGGTTGTCGTTCAGCACCTGCCACGCCTCGTCGTGCGCCTGCTCGATGAGCGTGCGCACCTCGCCGTCGACGCGCATCGCGATCTCCTCGGAGTAATCGCGCTGGTGGCCCATGTCGCGGCCGAGGAAGACCTCTCCCTGCGCCTGTCCGAGCTTGACGGCACCGACGGTCGAGCTCATGCCGTACTCGGTGACCATCTTGCGGGCCGTCGACGTGGCCTTCTCGATGTCGTTCGAGGCGCCGGTCGAGGGGTCGTGGAACACGATCTCCTCGGCGACGCGACCGCCCATCGCGTAGGTCAGCTGGTCGAGCAGCTCGTTGCGACTGATCGAGTACTTGTCTTCGAGCGGCAGCACCATCGTGTAGCCGAGTGCGCGACCGCGCGGGAGGATCGTGATCTTCGTCACGGGGTCGGTGTAGTTCATCGCCGCCGCAGCGAGGGCGTGGCCGCCCTCGTGGTAGGCCGTGATGAGCTTCTCCTTGTCCTTCATGACGCGCGAGCGGCGCTGCGGACCGGCGATCACGCGGTCGACGGCCTCGTCGAGGGCGCGGTTGTCGATCAGCTGCGCGTTCGAGCGCGCCGTGAGCAGCGCGGCCTCGTTGAGCACGTTGGCGAGGTCGGCGCCCGTGAAGCCAGGCGTCTTGCGCGCAAGCACCTCGAGGTCGACGCCCTTCGCGAGCGGCTTGCCCTTCGAGTGCACCTCGAGGATCTTCTGCCGGCCCTTGAGGTCGGGCGCGTCGACGCCGATCTGGCGGTCGAAGCGACCGGGGCGCAGCAGCGCGGGGTCGAGGATGTCGGGGCGGTTCGTCGCCGCGATGAGGATGACGTTCGTCTTGGGGTCGAAGCCGTCCATCTCGACGAGCAGCTGGTTCAGCGTCTGCTCGCGCTCGTCGTGGCCGCCGCCCATGCCGGCACCGCGGTGACGACCGACGGCGTCGATCTCGTCGACGAAGATGATGGCCGGCGCGTTCTGCTTGGCCTGGTCGAACAGGTCTCGCACGCGGCTCGCGCCGACGCCCACGAACATCTCGACGAAGTCGGAGCCCGAGATCGAGTAGAAGGGCACGCCGGCCTCGCCCGCGACGGCGCGGGCGAGCAGGGTCTTGCCGGTGCCGGGAGGGCCGTAGAGCAGCACGCCCTTGGGGATGCGGGCACCCACGGCCTGGAACTTCGCGGGATCCTTGAGGAAGTCCTTGATCTCCTCGAGCTCCTCGATGGCCTCGTCGCTGCCGGCGACGTCGTCGAAGGTGACCTTCGGGCTCTCCTTCGTGACGAGCTTCGCCTTGGACTTGCCGAACTGCATGACCTTGCTGCCGCCGCCCTGCATGCCGGAGAGCATGATCCAGAAGAAGAGGCCGATGAGCACCAGCGGCAGGAGGATGCCGAGCATCGAGAGGAACCAGTTCGGCTGCGGCACCTCGTCGTT
The DNA here is from genome assembly GCF_009749385.1 of Agromyces allii. Classification (GTDB taxonomy): domain Bacteria; phylum Actinomycetota; class Actinomycetes; order Actinomycetales; family Microbacteriaceae; genus Agromyces; species Agromyces allii. The sequence continues at coordinate 77,655 of NZ_WBIN01000007.1, forward strand.
GAAGCCGTCCTTCGGGTTCGCCTCGTCGATGGCGGCGACCACGTCGGCGCCGCGGGGCGTCACGTAGTAGAACTGCACCTGCTTGCCGAACTCGTCGTCGGCCGTGGTGAGCGTGAGGTCGACGCGGTTCTCGCCGTCGACCATCTTGGCCGAGGCGACCTTGTCGTCCTGCAGGAACTCGAGGCCCTGCTGCGTCGACACCTCTTTGAAACCGGAGGCGGTGATCAGGCTCGTCCCGATCCAGACGGCGACGATCGCCAGCAGGATGTAGATGATCGGCCCGCGCAGGATCTTCTTCATGTTCATGGTCTTGCAAGGCTACCCCGGCGTCACCGACCGTCGGCCGAATGTTCGCTGTGGGCTGGATCAGGCCGCTGCGACAGGCTCGCGCGCCGGGATGTGCTGATGCTTGCGGGCGCCCACCATGTAGGGCAGGCCGCGTCCGACCGCCGAGAACGTGCGGCCGAGTCGTCCGCGCCAGGTCGGGGCGGATGCCGTCGCAACCGGGTAGTCGAGATCGCCGACGTCGACGAACCAGGCGCGCGTCGGCCCGAATCCCTCGAGCTCGGGCGAGACCTCGTGCACGGCCCCGGGAACCGACTGCTCGCCGCTGCGGTAGAGGTCTTCGGAGAGCAGCACGTACTCGGGGATGTCGACGGGGTTCTTCAGCATCCGGTGCACGAGGATCACGTCGATGCCGACGAGCTTCGTCCGATCGCGGATGGTCTGGGTCGCGACGTCGCCCACATGCGCCACGAACTTGAGCTTCAGCCCGTCTGGCCCCTTGCAGCCGCTGCACGGGCAGAGGTTGGCGGCGACGTACCGGCGCTCGAGGTGGAAGGCGCGATGCATCGCGGCCGCGGCCTGCAGGATGTCGGTCATGTCCGCGTCGCCCGCCCCGCTGGATCGCGCCGTGCGCGAGAGGAAGGCGGCGTCGCCCTCGATCTCGATGAGGTCGAATCCGGGGGCCGCATCGATCATGCGGTCGAGCATGCGGGCCGTGTTGACCTCGGCGTGCGCCAGGCTCATGCGGTGCGAGCTCATGTAGTCGGTGTACCCGCCGATGTCGGCGATCAGCAGGACGGCACGGCCGGAGGTCATGCCGTCACCCTCCCACCAACCTGAGACTTTCTCAATCCTCAGTTCGGGGGTTCATCCGGAGCTCGGTTCGGCGGCACCGGCGGAGGCGACGGCGGGCCGTCCGACGGCGCATCGGGCGCGTACCGATGGAGCCGTCCGTCGACGGCCTCGGCGGCCTCGCGCGCACTCGCCGTGTAGCCGAGCACGACGGCGAGGAAGCGCTCCGACCGGAGTGCGCGCAGGTCGAGCGCCGTGCAGGCGCGCACCGAGGCCGTGCGCCGGGTGCTGCGCAGCAGGGCGATCTCGCCGAAGCCCTCCCCCGAGCCCAGCGTCGCCACGACGCGGCCGTCGCCCAGCACCTCGGCCTCGCCCGCCTCGACCACGTAGTAGCGGTCGCCGACCTCGCCCTGCTCGAAGACCGCGGTGCCCGCCTCGACGGAGACGGGCTCGAGGCTCCTGGCCAGCTGCTCGATCGACGGCAGCGGCAACGTGCGGAACATCGGCACCCTGCGCAGCAACGCGACATCCGCATCGAGCACGCCGACCGAGCGGTCGAGCCGGCGCAGCCGCCGCCAGCACATAACGGCGAGCACCGGGCACAGCAGCCCGATGGAGATGAGCGCACCCTGGACGCCGAGCAGGTCGCTCGCCACGGCCGCGACGACCGCACCGATGCCCGTGAACACCGCGACGAGGCTCTCGAGCACGCCGAAGACCCGGGCGAGCACCTCGTCGGGCGCCAGACGAGCGATGAGCGTGAACCCGGCGACGTCGATCAGGGCGTTGCCCACGCCGATGAACGAGAGCATCACGAGCGCCGCGGACTGCTGCGGCACGAGTCCGACGAGCGTCAGCGGCAGCCCCCACAGGCCGACCCCGACCGCGAACCACGCGCCGAGCCGACCGGTGCCGACGAGGAACGACGCGCCGAGCGACCCGAGCACGGCCCCGACGCCGACCGCCGCCATGAGCGCTCCGACGCCCGGCTCTCCGGTGCCCAGCAGTTCGATGGCGACGACGACCGAGAACACGGTCAGCGCGCCGCGCGTCAGGGCCTGCGCCGCCGCGAGCCCGAGGATCAGGAGGAGTCCGCGATGCTGCGCGACCGCGCGAACGCCCTCGACCGCCTCCGCGACGAGGTTGGGCCGGCCGGTCGCAGACGGACGCGGCGGCGCGTCGTACCGCATGCCGACGAGCAGCGCGGCCGCGAGGAACGAGGCGCACGCCGCGACCGCGAAGACGACGTCGACCCCGGTGAACCCGAGCAGCACCGCGGCGATCAGCGGCCCGACGAGCGTCGCGGCCGAGTCGAGCAGCCCGCGCACCATGTTCGCGCTCGCGAGTTCGTGGCCCGTGCTGCAGAGCGAGGGCAGCAGCGCCGAGTGCGCCGGACGGTAGAGGGTCGCCGCGATCGTCGAGAGCACGGCGAGCACGTAGACGACCGAGGTCGGCCCGGAGGCGGCGATCACGACCGCGGCGCCGGCCGTCGCGACGCCGCGCACCACGGACACCAGCACGAGCACGCGCTCGCGGCGCCCGCGATCGGCGAGCGGCGACAGCAGCGGCGCGAGGATCGCCGACGGCAGCATGCGCAGCAGCCCCACGAGTCCGACGGCGGCCGCGCCGCCGTCGCGGTACGCGACGATGCCGAGCCCGACGGTGAACGCCCACTCGGCGGTCCACGCGCCGAGGAAGCTCAGCTGGGCGCGACGCAGGTTCGGGTTGCGCCAGTTGCTCGTGAACGCTGCGACAGCGTCGTGCAGCCTGCCGCGGCGACGACCATCGCCCATGTGGAGAACTCTAGGGCTCGCGCGTCGCCGCGCGCCGGATCAGGAGTAGACGTGCGGCGCGAGGATCGCCACGTCGCGCAGGTTGCGGTAGCGCTCGGCGTAGTCGAGGCCGTAGCCGACGACGAACTGGTTCGGGATGTCGAAGCCGAGGTACTTGACGTCGATCTCGACCTTGGCGGCGTCGGGCTTGCGCAGCAGCGCGCAGATCTCGATCGAGGCCGCGCCGCGCGACTCGAGGTTCTCGAGCAGCCAGGAGAGGGTCAGGCCGGAGTCGATGATGTCCTCGGCGATGAGCACGTGGCGGCCGGTGAGGTCGGTGTCGAGGTCCTTCAGGATCTTCACGACGCCCGACGACTTCGTGCCCGCGCCGTAACTCGAGACCGCCATCCAGTCCATGCTGACGTGCGTGCGGAGTTCGCGCGCGAGGTCGGCCATGACCATGACTGCGCCCTTCAGCACGCCGACGAGCAGCAGGTCCTCGCCTTCGTAGTCGGCCTCGATGCGGCGGGCGAGCTCGGCGAGCTTCGCATGGATCTCGGCTTCGGTGACGAGGACTTCGGTCAGGTCGGCTTCGATCTCGCTCGCGTACATTGGCGCTCCTCCTGGGCGGGGTGTGGTCAGGGGTTCTCGCGCATCGATGGTGTTCGACGAACGGATGCCACGAGCCTAAACCCCCGTTCCTGAAGGCGTCCCCCCTGATCGCGGGCGGGTTCCGCCCGATCGGGCCGGCGAGGCCGCTCGAACCGGCTCAGTGGTCGTGCGGCAGCACCTCGGTCGAACCGGTCGTCGAGAACACGACGTACCGGCCGGCGCGGGTCGCACGCACGCCGCCGGGCAGGTCGAGCGGCCCCTGGCCGTGCCAGTCGGTGACGAGCCGAGCGACCTCGAGCGTCTGCACGCGCGAGAGCGAGACCCCGAACTCGCTGCCGATCACGTGCCGGATGATGCGCTGGCGCAGGGCCGCCGGATTGGCGGCGAGCACGCCGATCGACACGGCGATGCCGGCCTCGGCGGGCTCGCAGATCTCCTCGATGAGCTCCTCGATCTGGGCCTCGAACGCGTCGTCGTCTTCACGCAGCTGCTCGGCGGTGCGCACGAGCGCCTCGGCGATGCCCGGCCCGAGCTCGGCCTCGAGCACGGGCAGCACCCGGTCGCGCACGCGAACGCGCGCATAGGAGGGGTCGGCGTTGTGCGGGTCGTTCCACGGCTCGAGCCCCGCGTCGGCGCACGCCTCGACGGTCGTGGCCCGGCGGACGCCGAGGAGCGGACGGGCGTAGCGTCCCGAGCGGGCGGGCATGCCGGCGAGGCTCGCGGCCCCCGATCCGCGGGCGAGGCCGAGCAGCACGGTCTCGGCCTGGTCGTCGAGCGTGTGCCCGAGCAGCACGCACGCGGCATCCGTCGACCGTGCAGCCTCGTCGAGCGCGGCATAGCGGGCACGGCGGGCGGATGCCTCGGGGCCGCCCGCGCCGTCGACCTCGACGCGCTGCACGAGCACGGGGTCGAGCCCGAGCTCGCGGGCCTGCCCGGCCGCGCGCGCCGCGACCTCGGCGGACCCGACCTGGAGCCCGTGGTCGACGACCACGGCGCCCGCACGCAGGCCCGCGCGCGGCGCCTCGAACGCCGTCGCCGCGGCGAGCGCGAGCGAGTCCGGACCGCCGGAGAGCGCGACCAGCACGAGCGGCGCATCGGGCGGTGTCTCGAGACGCTGCGCTCCTCGACCGGCGTCGGCCTGCGCGGGAGCCAGCGGGTCGAGCACGGCCCGCACCGCCCGTCGGACGTCGGCGATCGGCGGGGTCAGACGCGGGCGACGGCTCGTCGCGGCATCCGTCGACTCGCCCGGTTCGGTGGCAGGAGGCATCGAGTAACCTTATTCCGCCGATCGCGGCCGGGCACCCGAAGCGGGCTCCGGCGAACGTGACACCGAGCTTCCGACATCAAGGAGAACCCACATGGGCGAGTACGCCGCCGTCATCGAGATCCCCAAGGGGAGCCGCAACAAGTTCGAGGTCGACCACGAGACCGGCCGGGTCTTCCTCGACCGCGTGCTCTACACGACCTTCGTGTACCCCACCGACTACGGCTACTTCGAGAACACGCTCGGCCTCGACGGCGACCCCGTCGACGTGCTCGTGCTGCTCGACTACCCGCTGTACCCGGGCGTGGGCGTCAAGGTGCGCCCCGTCGGCGTCTTCAACATGACCGACGACGGCGGCAGCGACGCCAAGGTCATCGCGGTGCCGGCCGGCGACCCCCGCTGGAACCACATCCAGGACGTCGACTCGATCCCCGAGTTCACGCGCAAGGAGATCGAGCACTTCTTCGAGCACTACAAGGACCTCGAGCCCGGCAAGTGGGTCAAGACCGAGGGCTGGGGCGACGCGGCCGAGGCCGACGCCATCATCCAGGCGGGCATCGCCGCCTTCCCCGGTCACTGAGACCGAGCGCGGTCGCAGAGACCGGCGCAGTCGAGCGGATGCCGCGGCATCCGTGAACCCGAAGGGGCGAGCCGTGACGGCTCGCCCCTTCGGCGTTCGCGACGTCGGTCGCTCAACCCGACGGGAGGAGATCGGGCCCATGGGAGGAAGATCCTGCGGAACAGGTCCTCCGCTCGGCGCGGACGCCTCCCGTCGACTCGACGCGAGGCGCGCCGACGTCGGTCTCGAGACGCTCCGCTGCTCGACCGGCCGAGCGGGTCAGCCGGCGGGGCGGGCGGCCGCGGCGGGCGAGCCCCAGATGAAGTACTCGCGCACGGGGACGCCCTCGCGCGGTGCCTCGAGGATGCGTCCGCCGCCGAGGTAGATGGCGACGTGGTAGTAGTCGCCGCCTCCACCCCAGAAGAGCAGGTCGCCGCGCTGGATCTGCGAGAGCGGCACGGCCTTGCCCTGCGCGGCGAGCGTGTAGTACTGGTTCGTCGCCGAGTGGGTGCCGATGCCGATGCCCGCCGAACCGTAGGCCGCCTGGGTCAGTCCCGAGCAGTCCCACACGTCGGGGCCCGCTCCGCCGAGCACGTAGGGCTCGCCGAGCTGCTGGCTCGCGAACCAGATCGCCGTCTCGACGGCACCGGCGTTGGGCGGCCCCGGAGCCGGGTCGACCGAACCGCCGCCGCCCGCGTCGCCACCACCGCCGTCGCCACCGCCGCCGCCGCCGGAGTCTCCTCCGCCACCGCCGTTCGCGGCCTCCTCGGCGGCTGCAGCCGCTGCGGCCTCCGCTGCCGCCCGTGCTGCGGCGGCCGCCGCAGCGGCCTCGCGCGCCTGCCCCTCCGCCCGCTCGCGCTCGAGCTGGGCCGTCGTGCCCTGCAGGCTCGCGAGCTGGGCGTACAACTCCTCCGAGCGCTGCTGCTGCTCGGCCACGGCCGCGTTCGCGGCATCCGCGGCGGCCGCCGCCTCGTCGGCACGGGTCTCGGCGAGGGCGGCGAGCCGCTGGCGCTCGGCCGCGGCATCCGCTGCCTGGGCCCGGAGCGCATCGGCGGTGTTGCGGTCGCTCGTGGCCTGCTCGTAGAGGTCGTTGGCCTGCTCGCCGAGCTTGGACGCCATGCCGAGCTGCTGCAGGAGCTTCGTCGCATCGTCGCCCGACAGCACGAGCTCGGCCGACAGGTCGTTGCCGGCGGTCTTCGCGAGATGCGCGGCGAGCAGGCCCGCGCGCATCTTCGAGATCTCGGCGACCGCATCGGCCTCATCGGCCTGGGCCGCGAGCTTCTGCTCGCGATCGGCCGCCCGGTCGCGCTCGTCGACGGCGACCCGCCACGCCTCGTCGGCGCGCATCGACGCCTCGGCCGCGACATCCGCCGCCGTCTGCAGCCCCGCGAGCAACTCGCCGACGCGATCGATCTCGGCCTGCTTGGTCTGCTCGTTCGCCTTGGCCTGCTCGATGTCGCTCCACGACGGGTAGTCGGGGTCGGCCATGGCCGGGCCTCCGGCAGCGGCGACGGATGCCGCGACCGCGCCGACCGCGACGGTCGAGAACAGGGTCGCCGGCTTCACGCGCGAGAGCGGCCTGGTGCGGTTGTCATCCAAGGCCGACCCCCCTCGCCGCCATGAACGGGACCGGGTCGATCCGGTATCCATCGGTGTAGACCTCGAAGTGCAGGTGGCAGCCGGTCGATGCGCCAGTGGTGCCGCTCGCCGCGATGTTCTGCCCGGCCTCGACCCACTGCCCGTAGCCCACGAAGGTGCCGCCGGGGCGGATGTGCGCGTAGCCGGTCCACACGCCGCCGCCGTGATCGATCTGGATGTAGTTGCCGTACGTGCCGGACCAGCCCGCGAAGCGCACGACGCCGCTGTTCGCCGCGAAGATCGGGGCGTCGCATCCGGTGCCGAGGTCGGTGGCGTAGTGGAAGCTGTTCGAACAGCCGCCCGAGGTGCAGATCGACGATCGCGGCCCGTAGCTGCCCGTGATCGAGCCCCACGCGGGCAGCGCCCAGCCCGAGCTCGCGACCTCGCCGGGCGACCCGTTGGCCAATGCCTCCTGACGCCGCTTCTCCTCGGCCTCGCGACGCTTGCGCCCCTCCTCCTTGCGGATGCGCTCGCCCTCCTCATAGGCGGCGGAGGTCTTCGCCTCGGTGTCCTTGAGGAACTTCAGCTGCTGCTCGAGCTCGATCTTCTTCGCCTCGGACTCGGCGAGCGCGGCCTCGGCCGCGGCCTGCGCCTCCTGCGCGGCGACGAGCGCCGCCTCGGCGGCGAGGCGCAGTTTCTCGCGCTCGCCACGGGCCACGTCGGCCTGCCCTGCGAGGGCCGTCGCCGTGTTCGCAGCCTCGTTCGCCCCGTCGTAGATGGCGGAGGTGCGCTCGACCATCTTCTCCATGCTGCCGAGCTTGCCGAGCAGCGTCTCGGTGGCGACCGAGTCTCCGGCGTCGAGGAACAGCGTGATGCCGACGTCGGTCGTGCCGGCCCGGTACAACTGCGCGGCGACCTGCCCGGCGTTCGCCTCGGCCGTCGCCGCCGCCTGCGCCGCGGCATCCGCCTGCGCCTGGATCTGATCGGCCCGCAGCACCGCGTCGTCGTAGGCCTGCTGCGCGATCAGGAGTTCGTCGGTGCGCTTCTCGGCCTCGGCACGCGTGACCTCGACGTTCGCCTCGAGCTGCGCGATGAGCGACGTGATCTCCTGCACGGCCGCGGCGCCCGCCTCGGTGTTCGCCTTCGCGGCCTGCAGGTCGTCCCACGAGGGGTAGTCGACGGCCCACGCCGACGGCGGCGTCGAGATCGGCTGCACCGCCCCCACGAGCGCGGCGGCGAGCACCGCGAGTCCCGCGATGAAGCGGCGGGTGCGGCCGGTCGACGTGCGTGACGTGGTGTGTTCCATGGATGTCGTGCGGGCGTGCGAGGCCCGTCGCTCCTCAGTTCTCCGTGCAGGGTGGCAGCCTCACCCTAGGCACGCCTCACACGCGATTCGGGCATTTCGACGCGCGTGTGGCGGATGCCGCGGCAGCCCTCTCGGAGGGCCGGAACCACCCCCGTCGCGCTCGTTTTGCCATTCTGCGAAACGTCTCGTATGCTTGCTTCTCGGCGGTCATGCCCCAGGCAAGACCTCCGGCCCCATCGTTTAGTGGCCTAGGACACCGCCCTTTCACGGCGGCAGCACGGGTTCGAATCCCGTTGGGGTCACTGTTGAAGGTCGAAATCTGAAGGTCAAAAGCCACTCAGAACATCAAGTACAATTGAATAGCTCGAGTGCGAAAGCACTTATCGAGGCCCTGTAGCGCAGTTGGTTAGCGTGCCGCCCTGTCACGGCGGAGGTCGCGGGTTCAAGTCCCGTCAGGGTCGCTCAGGCGACAAGCCCTTTCCCTTACGAGAGAAGGGGCTTTCTCCTTATCAGGCTTCTTTTCGAGTCTGAGGCTCTGTAGCTCAGTTGGTAGAGCGCACGACTGAAAATCGTGAGGTCACGGGATCGACGCCCGTCGGAGCCACCACCAGCCCCGTTCGACTCCGGTCGCACGGGGCTTTTTCGTTCCCTCTCGCGGGTGCCCCGCTCCCGGGTGCCCCGGCGCATTACGCCGCGTTGCCGATCCGTCGCGTTCGTGACGGGCGCCCTTCTCCGAGACCGGGTGGTCTGCGAGTCTGCCTCGCATCACACACCTCGCGCCGACTGCGGCGTCATAGGAGAGGAGAACGGACCATGAGCGAGAACCTCATCCTCGCGGTCGCACTCGACGGGGCGGGCTGGCATCCGGCCGCGTGGCGCGATGCGGGCATTGCACGATCGGCCGTGTTCGAGTCGGCGTACTGGGTCGACCAGGTGCGCGTGGCCGAGGAGGCCGGCGTCGACTTCGTCACGTTCGAGGATGCCTTGAGCGTCGCGGCGCCCGAGCGGGCCGGCCGACTCCACGGGCGGCTCGATGCGGTGCAGATCGCGAACTTCGTCGCCCGCCGCACCTCGCGCATCGGACTCGTGCCGACCACGAGCGTGCTCGAGACCGAGCCGTTCCACGCGTCGACCCAGCTCGCCACGCTCGACTTCACCAGCGAGGGTCGCGCCGGCTGGAAGGTGCAGGCGACGCGGCCCGGTGAGAGCGCGAACTTCGGCCGCCGCGACGCCCTCGTGTTCGACCCCGCGGTGCTGTCGACTCCCGAGGGCCAGGCGGAGGTCTCGAGGCTCTTCGACGAGGCGACCGAGTTCGTCACGGTGGTGCGCCAGCTCTGGGACAGCTGGGAGGACGACGCGGTGATCCGGGATGTCGCGACCGGCCGGTTCCTCGACCGCGACAAGCTGCACCACGTGCACTTCGAGGGCGACGCGTTCCGGATCGCCGGGCCCTCCATCACCCCGCGGTCGCCGCAGGGCCAGCCCGTGGTCACGGCGCTCGCGCATTCGGAGATCCCGTACCGCCTCGCGGCGCGCACGGCCGACGTCGTGTTCGTGACGCCGACCGGTGACGTCGATGCGGCGCACATCGTCGAGACCGTCCGAGCGATCGAGGAGGCCGACCGCTTCGAGCCGACGCCCCTGCGCATCGTCGCCGACCTCGTCGTGGCACTCGGCCCGTCGACACGGGCAGCTCGCGATCGGCTCGACGCGTGGGACGCGCTCGACGGCGAGGTGTACCAGAGCGACGCCGCCATCGTGGCCGGCACGGCGCACGAGCTCGCGGACCGCATCCAGTCGCTCCAGGTGGCCGGCATCGAGGGTGTGCGCCTGCGCCCGGCATCCGTGCACCTCGATCTGCCCGCGATCGCGGAGCAGCTCGTGCCCGAACTGCACCGACGCCGAGCGCTGAGCGCCGCACCCGCAACCGGCACCCTGCGCAGTCGGCTCGGCCTCGAGCGCCCCGCCAACCGCTACGCCGCCTGAGAGAGGAAGACCGATGTCACACCCCACCAAGCGCCGCCTGCACCTGGCCGCCGGCGTCCCGGGCGTCAATCACTGGACGATCTGGGGCGCGCCCGGCGCCGGAAGCCAGATCGACTTCTCGACCTTCGAGCATGTCGCCCGCACCGCCGAGCGCGGCTTCTTCGACTACTTCTTCCTCGCCGAGGGGCTCCGGGTGCGCGAGCACAAGGGGCGCCTGCACGAGCTCGACGTCGCCGGACGGCCCGACAACTTCTCGGTGCTCGCGGCCGTCGCGGCCGTGACCGAGCACATCGGGCTCGTCGGCACGGCGAGCGCGACGTTCAACGAACCGTACGACCTCGCCAGGCGCATCGCCTCGCTCGACCACCTCTCCGGAGGCCGGGCCGGCTGGAACATCGTCACCTCGTCGGACGCGTTCACGGGGGCGAACTTCCGTCGGGGCGGGTTCCTCGCGTATCCCGACCGGTACCGCAGGGCGGCCGAGTTCGTCGAGCTCTCGCGCGCGCTCTGGGACAGCTGGAGCGACGGCGAGCCCGCGCGCTACCGCTACGCCGGCGAGTTCTTCGACACCGAGGGCTGGTTCCCGGTGCCGCCCGGACCGCAGGGGCATCCGGTGCTCGTGCAGGCCGGCGACTCGGGCGACGGACGGGACTTCGCCGTCGAGACGGCCGACGTCGTGTTCAGCCGCCACGGCGAGCCCGAGGCCGGACGCGCGTTCCGCACCGACGTCCGCGCGCGGGCGCTCGCGGCCGGCCGCGATCCCGAGAGCATCCTGGTACTGCCGGGCGTGAGCGTCGTGCTCGGCGACACCGAAGCCGAGGCGCAGGAGCGGGCTCGCGACATCCAGTTCCAGCAGGTCACGCCGCAGACGGCGATCCACCTGCTCGAACAGGTCTGGGGCACCGACCTGTCGGCCCACGATCCAGAGGGGCCCGTGCCGACCCCGCCGGAGAACGTGGAGGCGGAACTCACGCAGGGGCAGGCCCGCCGCGTGGACGACCCCTCGGCCGCTGCGCGCGCCTGGCACGCCGAGGCCGTGGAGCGGGAGTGGAGCATCCGCGAGCTCGTCGTCGCGAAGACCACGCGTCACGAGTTCATCGGCACGCCCTCGAGGATCGCCGAGCAGCTCGACGACGCCGTGCAGACCGGGGCGGCCGACGGCTACGTCCTGTCGGGCTCGGTCGTGCCGCACGGCATCGACGAGTTCGTCGACCGGGTCGTGCCGTTGCTCCAGGAGCGCGGCGTGCTGCGCACGTCGTACGAGCACCCGACGCTGCGGGAGAACCTCGGTCTGGGCGATCGGCCGCGGGCGGGCGAACGCCGCGCGGAGCTCGAGGGGGTCGCGTCGTGACCCGCGTGCCGCTCGGCGTGCTCGACCTCGTTCCGGTGCCGAGCCGAGCGACGCCGCGCGAAGCGCTCGAGGCCAGCCTGCGGATCGTGCGCAGCGCCGAGGCCGCCGGGTACGCGCGCTACTGGTTCGCCGAGCACCACTTCAACCCCGGGGTGATCGGCTCCTCCCCCGCCGTGCTCATCGCCCTGGCCGGAGCGGCGACCACCCGCATCCGCCTGGGTTCGGCCGCGGTGCAGCTCAGCCCCCGCCACACCGAGGCCGTGGTCGCCGAGGAGTTCGCGCTGCTCGCCACCGCCTTCCCCGGGCGGATCGACCTCGGCATCGGCCGATCGGCACTCGGCGGCGGCGGCCCGATCGGCCCGGCCGACGCACCGGAGACCGTCACGCCCGACGGGCTGCTCATTCCCGAGCCGTACCACTTCGAGCGGACGTTCGACGCGCCGAAGTTCCGCACGCTCGCCGCGCTGCTCGTGCGGGGCGAGGGCGGCTCGACGTTCGCCGACCAGGTCGAGACGATCCTCGCCCTGCTGGGCGACGGCATCGGCGACGGCGACGGGCGCGTGGACCTCGGCACGGCGCCGGGGGTCTCCGGCCCCGAGCTGCGCCTGTTCGGCAGCGGCACCGTCACCGCGCAGCTCGCCGGTCGACTCGGCCTGCCGTTCGCCGCGAACTACCACAGCGCCCCTTCGGGCGTGCTCGTGTCGATCGACGAGTACCGCGCGGCGTTCCTGCCCTCCGAGCGGCTCGACCGGCCGCACGTCATCGTGTCGGCGGACGTCGTCGCGGGGCCGACGGGCGAGCGCGCCCGGGAGCTCGCCTCTGGGTACCCCGCGTGGGTTCGGAGCATCCGCAACGGCCTCGGCGCGATCGCCTACCCGACGCCCGACGAGGCGGCCGCACTCACCTGGACCGACGCGGACCGACGGCTCGTCGACGACCGCGTGCGCACCCGGTTCGTCGGCACCCCGGCCGACGTCGCCGCCCGCCTCGACACGTTGCAGCGGGCGACCGGGGCCGACGAACTGGTGCTCACGACGATCACGCACGACCCCGAGGACCGCATCGCGAGCTTCGAGTCGATCGCGCGGGAGTGGCACGGCTGAGGCACGACCCCGATCCGGCGAGCGCGACGCGCATCGTCACGCGTTCGCGCTCGCCTCGATCGGGGCCACGACCGGAGCGACGGCGCCTTCGGCATCCACGGCACGCGTGCCGTCCTCGGCACGCGTGCCGTCCGCAGCGCTCTCGACGAGTCCGCGCTCGATCGCGCGCCGCGAGACGAGCCACATCACGATGCCGACCACGAGCACGATGCCCTCGGTGAGGGTCAGCGCCCAGATGATGCCCGCCAGCCCGAACCAGAGGTTGCCGAGGATCACGATCGGGATGAACAGCACTCCCTGCGCGAGCGACATCACGATCGCCGCGCTCGCCCGCCCGGTGGCCTGGAAGAACGAGGTGATGAGCCCCGCGAAGCCGTTCGCGACCATCGCCACGAGCTGCGCCGTGAGGATCGTGGCGCCGAGCGCGAGCACCGAGCGGTCGTCGACGAACACCGAGAACACCTGCTCGCTGAACACGATCAGGGTCGTCGCCGAGATCGCCACGATGCCGCCGACCGTGATCGCCGAGACGCGAAGGGCCGAGCGCAGCCTGGCCCGGTCGCCCTTGCCGTACGCGTAGGCGAGCAGCGGCAGCACGCCGAGCGTGACGCCCATCACGAGGAACTCGGGCACCTGCGCGATGCGCACCGCGACGCCCATGGCCGCGAGCGCGGTGTCGCCGTAGGCGACCGCGAGGTTGTTGAGCACGAGTGCCGTGACGATGAGGAAGCCCGACTGGAGCAGCTCGCCGACGCCCACGCCGAAGACCGGCTTCAGCACGGCGGGCGACAGCGTGAACCACTTCGGCGCGAGACTCAGGTGCGCACTGCGGCGGTGCAGCCAGATCGCGAAGTACGCGACCACGCCGAGGTTCGACAGGCCCATGGCGAGGGCCGCACCGGCGACGCCCCACGGCAGCACCAGGATGAACAGGATGTCGAACACGACGTTCGCGACCGTCGACGCGATGAGCGCGACCATCACCTGACGTGCGGCGCCCTCGGCCCGCACGAGCTGCTCGAGGCAGAACGCGGCGGCGAGCACGGGGACGAACGCGAGCATCACGCCGACGAACGAGCTGGTCGCCGGCACGGCGGCGGCATCCGCACCGAGCAGTGAGACGAGCGGATGCAGCAGCATCAGCCCGAGACCGCCGAGCACGGCGCCCGTGATCACCGAGCCCCAGAGCGCGAACGAGGAGACGCGCCTGATCTCGTCGGCCCTCGCCGGGTCGTGCTCCGAGGCGCCGAGCAGGCGCGAGATGAGCGCGCCGCCGCCGACGCCGAACACGCCGCCGACGCCCATGACGAGGCCGAGCAGCGGGGCGGCGAACGTGATCGCCGCGAGCAGGGTCGCGTCGTGCAGCGAGCCGATGAAGCCCGCGTTGACGACGTTGTAGATCGCGCCCACGATCATCGCGGCGGCCATGGGCACGCAGAGGTGCACGAGGGCGCGCACGATCGGGGCGGATGCGAGGTACCAGCGGTCGGTGCCGGCGACGCCGGCCTCCGTCGTGGCGGGAGCCGGATCGACCGGCGTCTCGAGGTTCGTGGTGCTCATGACTGCTCCCTTCCGGGCAGGTTCGAGCGCGCGCCGACGAGCGCCGGCACGGCGAGGGGAACTGGTGGGTGCGCGGCCGAGCCGGGCTCGGCGACGTGCCGGTCTACGACCGGGTGGGCTGCGGGAGTTCCGCGGTGATCTTCTGGAGGAGTGCGAGCAGTTCTGCCCGCTCGTCTGGGTTCAACGGCGCGAGGATCGTCTCGTCGGCGGCCGCCATGGCGGATTCGAAGCCCGAGATGAGCTCGGCCCCCGCATCCGTCGCGTACACGCGCTTGCTGCGTTCGTTGCCGGCATCGGTTCGACGCTCGACGAGGCCCCGGCGTTCGAGTCCCTGCAGGAGGCTCGTGACGCTCGCCGCACTCGTGCGGGTGATCTGCGCGATGTCGCGCTGGATGGCGCCGGGATTCTGCACCAGGTACCCGAGGACGAAGCTCTGCGCGTGGCTGAGCTCGCGTTCGCGGGTCCAGTCTTCGCCGGCCTTCATCTGCGCCCACCCGATCCAACGGACGAGTTCGAGCGCACTGGTGAGCCGAGGTCCCTGAGCATCCATACTCAAAAGGCTAATTGTTAGATATCTAACTGTCAAGTCTCGAACTCAGAATGCGAACCGGCTGATCGCTTGTCGCCCCGGCGCACGTCCGCGAGAATTCGACGATGACCAACGTCACGATCGGCCGCTCGACCGAGCCCGCCCGCGCCACGAGGGGCCGGGGGCAGCGATCGCGGAGGTCGATCGCCGAGAAGGTGCACGCCGTCGGGCAGAACCGAATCGGCGCGCTGCTCCTGCTGCTGGCCACCGTCGCGGCGATCGTCTGGGCCAACGTGTCGTTCGCCTCGTACGAGAGCTTCTGGGAGACGCATCTCTCGGTCGGCGTCGGCGACCTGACCCTCGACTTCACCCTGCACGCCCTCGTGAACGACGCGCTCATGGCGATCTTCTTCTTCACGGTCGGCCTCGAGGTGCGCCGCGAGTTCGCGATCGGCGAGCTCACGAGCTGGTCGCGCGCGGTCGTTCCGGTCGTCGCCGCCCTCGCGGGCCTCGTGGTGCCGGCGGTGCTGTACGTGCTCATCGCCCGGGGCTCGGGCGAGGAGCACGCGTGGGGTGTCGTCATCTCGACCGACACCGCGTTCCTCGTCGGTGCGCTCGCACTCATCGGGCCGCGCGTGCCCGGCCGCCTGCGCGTGTTCCTGCTCGCGCTCGCGGTCGTCGACGACATCGGCGCCCTCAGCATCATCGCGCTCGTGTACACCGAGGACTTCAACCCGATGCCGCTCATCATCGCGGCGATCGGCCTCGCGGGCGTCTACTTCACGCGCTACCTGCGCGGCGGGCGGGGGCCCGTCTACGCGACGCTGTCGATCATCGTCTGGATGGCGTTCCTCGCGTCGGGCGTGCACCCGACGCTCGCGGGCGTCGCGATCGCCCTGCTCGTGCCCGTGTACCGGCCCAACCGCCGCGACGTCGAGCACGCGCTCGACCTGGCGCGCACATTCCGTCAGTCGCCGAACACCGAGTACGCGCGTGCCGCGGCGAACAGCCTGCGCGAGTCGATCTCGATCAACGAACGGCTCCAGTCCGCGTACGCGCCGTACGTCGCCTACGTGATCCTGCCGTTGTTCGCGCTCGCCAACGCGGGTGTGCAGCTCTCCCCCGCGATCCTGACCGACGCGCTCGGCTCCTCGATCACGTGGGGCATCGTCATCGGGCTCGTGCTCGGCAAGCTCATCGGCGTGTTCGGGTCGACGGCGCTCCTCCGCGTCCTCAAGCTCGGCGAGTTCGGGCCAGGCCTCACGCTCGACCGGATCCTCGGCGGCGCTGCGCTCTGCGGCATCGGCTTCACGATCTCGCTCTTCATCGTCGACCTCGCGATCACCGACGAGGCCGCGCAGAACGAGGCCAGGGTCGGCGTGCTCGCGGCATCCGTCATCGCCTTCGTGCTCGCGACGATCGTCTTCAGGATCTCGGATGCCGCGCGCCCCGACGAGGACACCGGCCAGACGCTCGCGCGCCCCATCGACCCCGCTCGCGATCACGTGTTCGGCCCGGCCGACGCGCCGTACACGATCGTCGAGTACGGCGACTTCCAGTGCCCGTTCTGCCTCAAGGCGTCCGGATCGATCCAGGAGGTCAAGGCCGAGCTCGGCGACCGGCTGCGCTACGTGTGGCGGCACGCGCCGCTCGAGCAGGTGCACCCCAACGCCCTCGCGGGCGCCGAGGCGTCGGAGGCCGCGTCGCTGCAGGGCAAGTTCTTCGAGTTCGAACGCGGCCTCTTCGCCGACCAGGAGAACCAGCGGCCCACCGACATCGTGCGGCTGGCCGGCGATCTCGGGCTCGACGTCGAGAAGTTCGAGCGCGACCTCACCTCCTCGAAGGTCGCGGGGCGCGTGCGCGACGACATGCTCGACGCCGAGGCCATGGGCATCAGCTCGGTGCCGACGCTGTTCGTCAACGGGCGCCGGCACACCGGCCCGTACGACGCGCAGTCGCTGATCCGTGCGCTCGAGGCGAGCGAGCAGGACACGGCAGCCGTTTCCGCCGAGGGCTGAACTTCGGCCCCTGCCGGCGTGGGCCGGGCGGGGCACGTGTAGCTTCGGAGCACCGGCGGCGCACGGCATCCGGTGAGATCCGGCCCCCGCAACCGGGGCCGCGAGCGAAGGAGCACCGTGAGCGACGACCATCTTCCGCGTCGATTCCAGATCGACCTGCCGGCCGACCGCGCGCAGGGCGTGTTCGCCGACTTCGCGCGCGTCTGGCACACGCCGAACGTGTTCGTGATCGACTACGTCGCGCTCACGCAGCCGCCGTCGACCGTCGAGGACCCCGACGGGTCGCGTGCGGTCGCCGTGCCGGGGCAGGTCGTGAGCCGCATCCGCATTCCACCGGAGCAGGTGTTCGAGCTCGCCAAGGCGCTCACCCAGCAGCTCGAGGCGTGGGAGCAGGAGACCGGGCGCAAGCCCCCCGAGCGGCCGCTGTTCGGGCACGGGCACCCCGGCGAGTGATCGCCTGAGCCGTCGGCGCGGTTTCGTGCGATGAGCGGATGCCGCGGCATCCGCTCATCGATCGCAAGCCCTTGTGCCGCGCGCGCCCCGGTGGTGGACTGACGGCATCCACCACGAGAACCAGGGGACCTCATGCCGTATGTGACCGTCGGGACCGAGAACTCAGCACCGATCGAGCTGTACTACGAAGACCACGGAGCCGGCGCGCCGGTCGTGCTCATCCACGGGTACCCGCTCGACGGCGCGTCGTGGGAGAAGCAGGCGCGGGCGCTGCTCGACGCCGGCCACCGCGTGATCACCTACGACCGTCGAGGCTTCGGCGCGTCGAGCAAGCCGACCACCGGGTACGACTACGACACGTTCGCCGCCGACCTGAACACGCTGCTCGAGACCCTCGACCTGCAGGGCGTCACGCTCGTCGGGTTCTCGATGGGCACGGGCGAGGTCGGCCGCTACCTCGGCACCCACGGCAGCGGGCGCGTCGCGAAGGCGGCGTTCCTCGGCAGCCTCGAACCGTACCTGCGCAAGACCGATGAGAACCCGGCGGGGGCAGCGCCCGACTTCGACGACCTGAAGGCCGCCGCGACCGGCGACCGGTTCGCCTGGTACACGGGCTTCTTCGAGAACTTCTACAACCTCGACGAGAACCTCGGCACCCGCATCTCCGAAGACGCCGTGCGCGGCAGCTGGCAGGTCGCGGCCGGTGCATCGTGGTTCGCCGCATCGGCCTGCGTCGACACCTGGCTCACCGACTTCCGCGGCGACATCGAGAAGATCGACGTGCCCGCGCTGATCCTGCACGGCACGGCCGACCGGATCCTGCCGATCGACGCGACGGCCCGCGAGTTCGCCAAGCGGCTGCCCGGTGCGACCGTCGTCGAGATCGAGGGCGCACCGCACGGGCTGCTCTGGACGCACGCCGACGAGGTCAACGCGGCCCTGCTGGAGTTCGTCGACGGCTGATCGCGCACAGAACACGGCACAGGCGCACGACACCGGCATGCGGCGCAGGCATGCGGCGCACGCCATGCATGCGATCGCGCACGCATTGCTGAACCGCGGGCCACTCCCCCGCGCCGCGACCGGTTCCTAGACTCGGGCCTCGGACGGGCTGACAGTCGACCCGTTCGAACAGCCCGTCAAGGAGAACCGCGTGAGCCACACCGTCGCCGCCAACCTCGTGGGCGGTCGATTCACCGCCGAAGCCTCCGGCGACCCCATCGAGGTTCGAAACCCCGCTGACGACCGACTGGTCGGCCGCGTGCCGGCGATGGGTGCCGCCGACGTCGACGTCGTGCTCACGGCCGCCGTCGCGGGCGCCGCCGTCTGGAAGCGCACCGGGCACATCGACCGCGGCCGCGTGCTGCTCGACGCGGCCGCGGGCATCCGCGCGGAGGCGCCGGCACTCACCGAGCTCATCGTGCAGGAGATGGGCAAGACCCGGGCCGAGGCCCGAGGCGAGGTCGGCAAGGCCGCCGAGTTCTTCGAGTACTACGGCGGCATGGGTCGCAGCGCCTACGGCGAGGTCATTCCCGATGCCCGCGCCGGCACGTTCGCGATGCAGGTGCACGAGCCGATCGGCGTCGTGCTGCTCGTGACCCCGTGGAACGACCCGCTGCTGACCCCGGCGCGCAAGATGGCGCCCGCGCTCATCGCCGGCAACGCCGTGGTCGTCAAGCCCGCGACCGAGACCCCGCTCATCACCCTCGAGCTCGCCCGCATCCTGCACGAGGCCGGGCTTCCCGCCGGCGTGCTCGGCACCGTCACGGGCCGCGGCGCCGACATCGGCGACGCACTCACCGCCGACCCCCGCGTCGCCGCCGTGTCCTTCACGGGCTCGACCGCCGTCGGCCTCGGCCTGCAGCGGCGCCTCTCCGGCAGCGGCGTGCGCGTGCAGACCGAGATGGGCGGAAAGAACGCCGCCGTCGTGCTCGCCGACGCCGACCTCGAACTCGCGACGAGCATCGTCGTGGCCGGCGCCTTCGGCCAGGCCGGGCAGCGCTGCACCGCCACGAGCCGCCTCATCGTCGACCGCGCCGTCGCCGCCGAGCTGCGCGACCGCGTCGGCACCGCGCTCTCCGCGCTCACGGTCGGCCCCGGCAGCGCCGACGGCACCCACGTCGGACCCGTCGTGAGCCGCGCGGCGCAGCGCGACATCCGGAGCCGCGTCGAAGCCGGCCTGCACGAGGGCGCGAGCGTCATCGCCCGGGCGCCGCTCGCCGAAGGGCTTGCGGAGCAGGGCGCGTTCGTCGAACCTGTGCTCATGTCGGTCGAGCCCACGAACAGCCTCTGGCGCGAGGAGGTCTTCGGCCCCGTGCTGAGCCTCATCGAGGTCGACGGGCTCGACGAGGCCATCGCGGCCGTGAACGACTCCGCCTACGGGCTCTCGAGCGCGATCTACACGCGCAGCCTCGACGCCGCGTTCCGCTTCATCGACGAGGCCGACACCGGGCAGGTCTCGGTCAACCAGCCGACGAGCGGATGGGACATCCACCAGCCCTTCGGCGGGTTCAAGGACTCGGGGTCGGCGTTCAAGGAGCAGGGCGTCGCCGCCCTCGCGTTCTACACGCGCATCAAGACCGCTGCCGTGAGGAGCCGCTGATGGGCGGGCGCGCCGCCGGCCGCTCCGGCCGCGGCGACCGCATCGGCATCGTCGGCGGCGGCATCGTGGGCATCGCCCTCGCCCGGGCGCTCTCGCAACGGGGCCACGAGGTGACCGTGCTCGAGAAGGAGGCCAGGCTCGCCGAGCACCAGACCGGCCACAACTCGGGCGTCGTGCACGCCGGCCTCTACTACAAGCCCGGATCGCTGAAGGCCGAGCTCTGCGCGGCCGGTCGCGTGCTCACGCGCGACTTCTGCGCCGAGAAGGGGCTGCCCTACCGCGAGGTCGGCAAGCTCGTCGTCGCCGTCGACGAATCCGAGCTCGGCGCCCTCGCCGACATCGAACGCCGCTCGATCGAGAACGGCGTTCCCGACCTCGCCCGCATCGACGACGTCGGGCGCCTGCGCGAGATCGAGCCGCACGTGGCCGGCATCGCCGCCGTGCACTCCCCGCACACCGCCGTGGTCGACTACGCGAGCATCACCGAGTCGATGGCGCAGGACGTGCGCGCCGCAGGCGGCGGCATCCGCCTCGGGCACGAGGTCACCGGCATCCGCCTCGAGCACGGTCGGGTGCGCGTGACGACCCCCGTCTCCGACGACGTGTTCGACCGGCTCATCGTGTGCGCCGGGCTGCAGTCCGACGTCGTCGCGAAGCTCGTCGGCGCCGACCCGTCGCCCAAGATCCTGCCGTTCCGCGGCGAGTACTGGGAGCTCGCGCCCGAGCGCACCGACCTCGTGAAGGGCATGATCTACCCCGTGCCCGATCCGCGGTTCCCGTTCCTCGGCGTACACTTCACGCGCGGCGTCTACGACAACGTGCACGTCGGCCCCAACGCCGTTCCGGCCCTCGCGCGCGAGGGCTACGGCTGGCTCACGATCTCGCCGAAGGACACATGGCAGTCGCTCACCTGGCCCGGTGCGGGCTCGCTCGCGAAGCAGCACTGGCGCATGGGCGTCGACGAGATCAGCGGGTCGCTCATCAAGCCGCTGTACTACGGCAAGGCGCGCCGGTTCATCCCAGAGCTGAGGATGTCGGACCTCGCGCACAAGAGCGCGGCGGGTGTGCGGGCGCAGGCATGGGGTCGCGGCGGCGAGCTGCTCGACGACTTCGCGGTCGACCAGGTCGGGCCCGTGACGCTCGTGCGCAACGCGCCCTCGCCGGCCGCGACGAGCTCGATGGCCATCGCCGAGTACCTCCTCGAACACCATCTCGCCGCGACCACGGCCTGAGCCGATGACCCGGCCCGAGGTGGGCACCGCGGGCATGCTCTGGCGGTTCGCGCCCATGATCTACGGTCCGACGCTGCTCTTCGGACTCGCCGAGGGCGCGCTGCTGCCGGTGCTGCCCGTCATCGCGACCCGGCTCGGCGCCACCGTGCCGCAGGCCGCCCTCATCGCCGCGGCCATCGTCGTCGCGCGCATGATCGGCAACCTTCCGGCCGGATGGCTCGTCGACCGCATCGGCGAGCGGTACACGATGGCCGTCGCGGGCGTCGCGGCCATGGCGGGCGCCGTCGGCATCCTGCTCGCGCCGAACCTCGTGGTGCTCGGCGTCTCGGTGTTCGGCGTCGGCTTCTGCGCGGCGGCGTTCGGGCTCGCCCGGCACGCGTTCATGACGACGCGGGCGCCCCTGGCGTTCCGGGCGCGCGCCCTGTCACTGCTCGGGGGCTCGTTCCGGCTCGGCATGTTCATGGGGCCGTTCGTGGCGGCCGCGCTGCTGACGCTGTTCGACGATCCGCTCGCGACGGCGTGGTTCTTCATCGGATGCCTCGTGGCGCTCGTGCTGCTCGTGCTGCTCGGTCGCGACCCCGAGTCCGAGCTCGACGAGCTCGGCATGCTGCCGCATGCGCAGCCGCACACGGCGTCGACGCCGGTCTCCGCGACGGCCGCGCCCGGCGTCGCCGGGGAACGCGAAGGCGTGTTCGCGACGATGTGGCGGTTCCGCGGCGTACTCGCCCGGCTGGGGCTCGCGGCCGCGACGCTCTCGGGCATCCGCCAGGCGCGCGTCTACCTGCTGCCCATCTGGGGCGTGTCGATCGCACTCGATGCCCAGACGATCTCGCTCATCGTGGGCGTCACGGGCGCGCTCGAGTTCGCGCTCTTCTACTCGAGCGGCCAGATCATGGACCGTTGGGGCCGCCTCTGGGCCTCGATGCCGTCGATGCTCGTCATGGGTGCCTCCTTCTTCGTGCTCGCGTTCACGCACGACCTGCCCGACGCGACCGCCTGGTTCCTCGTGGCCGCGATCGGCGTGGGCATCGGCAACGGCCTCTCGAGCGGCGTGCTCATGACCCTGGGGGCGGATGTCGCGCCGCGGGCGGATCCGGCCGCGTTCCTCGGTTCGTGGCGGCTGCTGACCGACGCCGGTGCGGCCGCGGCGCCCCTGCTCATCGCGGGCGTCTCGGCGATCGCGTCGCTGTCGGTCGCCACCGGACTCATCGGCGTGATCGGGCTGCTCGGCGCCGTGGGGTTCTGGCGCGCGGTGCCGCGGTACGTGCCGCACCGCGCGCGGCGCTGACGCGCGCGGTGCGACCGCCCGACGTCAGGCCCAGAACTCCGTGAGGTGCTCGGCGAGCGCGATGCCCTGCGCGTGACCCGCGCGTGCGGCGGGTTCGCGGAGCGCGGGATTCATCGCGTTCGCGCCGAACAGGTGCTCGGCCGCCTCGTCGGGGACCACCGTCTCGACGACGCTGCCCGCGGCTCGGAGCTCGGCGACCTGCGCCCCGAGATCCAGACGCCATTCCGGTGGGGTCCGGGTTCGGCCGCCGAAGGGCGAGAGCACGAGCACGCGTGCGGATCCGCGGGCCAGGTCGGCATTCTCGGCGTTCGTGCGGAAGCCGCCGTCGAGGTACGCCCGCCCGTGGATCCGGTACGGGAGTCCGCTCGAACAGCTCGCGGCCACGGCATCGACGAGGTCGACGCCGCTGTCGCGATCGAACACCACCGGCTCCCCCGTCTCGGCGTCGATCGCCGTGATGACCACGGCCCGGTCCGGCCAGGGGTGCTCGGCGAACCGCGAGGCGACCGTCGCGCGCCACTGGGTCTGCCACGAGCCGTCCGACGTCGACTCGAGCTCGAGCGCCGATGCGCCCAGCCGACGGCGCAGATCGGCCGGGTCCTCGGCCTCGGCGGTGATGCGCCCGAGGCGTTCGAGGTGGTTCACGACCGGCCGGGCGGGCGCCCGCCCGCCGTCGGATCCGGTCGGTGCTGCGGCCGAAGCCGCAGCCGGCCGCGCCCGGGCGACGACCGGTGCGACGGCCGCCGCGAGGAGTTCCGCGGGGCTCGCGCAGGCCAACTGGGCCGCGGCCGTCGATCCGGCCGAGGTGCCGATCGTCAGGTCGGCGGCCGACACGTCGAGCCCGGCCTCGGACAGGCCGGCGACGACGCCGATCAGCCACGCGTTGCCGGTGGATCCGCCGCCGCCGAGCACCAGGGCCCGCTCGCCCGAGGCGGGAACACGGGAGGTCGCATCGACCTGAGCATGCGCGAGCCCGGGTGCGGGTGCAGGTGCAGGTGCAGGTGCAGGTGCAGGTGCAGGTGCGGCAGAGTGCGCCGGAGCCGGGCGTGAGGAAGAGGGGGAAGAAGATGAGTCGATGTTCATGGGAGTCGCCTTTCGCGAGGTGCCGGTGCGGCGCTCCCGACGGCGACTACCTGGGTCGCACGATCGTGGACGGCGAGGGAGCGCCCACTGCTGATGCTGCGTACATGGGGTCCACCTCCTGTCGAACGATCACGATCGCTGGAACGCTAGCACGCGCACCCGACAGCGGCACGCACTGTGCGCGCGGAACGGCCGGCCCTCGCATGGGGCGAGGACGGGCCGTTCGGAACACACGCAGGGTCGGCATCCGCCCGCCTACAGGGCCGCCTTCGCAGAGTCGCCCTGGCCGCCCACGAGCACCGGCTCGAGCACCGTCACCCGGGTCGGCGCACCTGTGAGGCCGGCGAGCCCGGCACGCAGCACGCCCACGGGCTCCCCCGTGTCATGCGCCTCGAGGTCGGCGCGACTCGTCCACTTCTCGACGATCACGATCGTGCCGTCGGGCGCGACGTGCGGCGCGTACAGCTCGCAGCCGACCTCGGCCCGGATGCCGTCGACCGCCGACGCGACCGCGGCGAGCGCGGCCTCGAGACGGCCGTCGGCAGGCGTGATCACCGCGTGCACGACGACGGCGGCGGCATCCGCGCTCACAGCTCGTTGCCCCAGCACATGCGCGCGAGGGTCTCGACCGTCTCGAGCTTTCGCCGCTGCTGCTCGATCGTCATGGCGGGCGTCTCGAAGGCCGAAAGCTGGAACCCGCGGTGCGGCGCGAGTGCGATGCGATCGAGGTCCTTCAGCTCGAACGCGCGGTCGAGGCGCAGCATGACCTCGTCGACGTCCTCGAGCTCGGGCGCGGTCGCGCTCACGACGCCGAGCGCGATGTCGACCTGCTCGGGCACGAAACGCAGCAGCGCCTCGTCGACGTGCCGCTGCTCGTGGTACGGCAGCAGGTAGCGGTCGTACGGCAGCGAACCGACGATCTGCTCGAACACGCCCTCGTCGATCGGGCCGTCACCGCGACGACCCCAGTCGGGGCAGAGCGCGACGCGCACGTCGTCGGGGCGGTCGAGGCCCTCGAGCACCGACGCGTCGAGCGCGAGCGCGGCCTCGAGCGAGAGCACCGCGTCGCCGCCACGGCCCGTGTAGTACGCCGAGAGGTTCGGGTCGTCGATCTGCACGTACCGGATGCCGGCCTCGATGAGCGCACGCACCTCGTCGCGGATGACGGCGGCGAGCGCCTCGCCGAGCGCCTCGGGGCTCTCGTACGGGCCGACGCCGTCACGGTACGCACGCGCCACGAGGAACGCGGGCGACGGGAGGCTCGCCTTGCCCGGGATCTCGCTCAGCGCCGCCGCGAACAGGGCGTCCTCGACGACGAGGCCGCCGCCCGCACCCTCGACCCGGCTGACGGGGCCGTTCGACACGAAGTCGACCATTCCGCCGCGATCGAGTCCCTCGTCGGCGAACCCGGTGACGGCGCCGAGCACCGCGGCGCGGAAGTCGTCGCGGCGGAACTCGCCGTCGGTCGTGGCGGTGAGGTTGAGCTTGCGCTGCATGCGCACGGCCTCGGTGATCGCGGAGTCCTCGACCTCGCGCAACGCGGCCGCGTCGAGCTCGCCGTCACGATGCGCCTGGCGTGCGGCGACCAGCCCCGCAGGACGGATCAGGCTGCCGTGGTGGTCGATGCGGAAGATGTAGGTGTCAGCCATGTCGCGCCGCGTCCTCCGCTTCGAGTGCGTCCAGTTCGGCCCGCGCACGGCTCGCCGTGGTCTCGGCCGCACCGTACGGGTTGTCGGGCGTGATCAGGCTCGGCGTCGCGGATGCCGCGGCAGCCGTCGCGGCATCCGCACCACCGCCGTTGCCGGCCGACGCGGCCTGCTGCTGCTTCACGAGCGCGAGCTCCTCGAAGTCCTCGTCGAAGCCGAAGCTCTCGACGATCTCGGCGCCGACGTGCTCGTCTTCTTCGGGGCTGCCCCCCGAGATGCCGACCGCGCCGACGATCTCGCCGTCGCGCTTGAGCGTGAGGCCGCCGAGCGTGGCGACGATCGGGTGCATGCCCATGGTCGCGACCTGCGAGAAGAACACGGGGTCGGACTTCGACCAGCCCTTGAGCATGCGCGTCGGGCGCTGCATCACGGCGGCGCTGTACGCCTTGGAGATCGCGATCGACGGGGTCATCGGGCGCGCGCCGTCCATGCGCACGACGCCGAGGATGAAGCCGCCGCCGTCGACGACCGCGATGCTGAGGGCCTTGCCGAGGCGCTCGGCCTCGAACGTGGCGAGGTCGATGATGCGCGCGACCTCGTCTGCGGTGAGCTTCGACATCAGGCGTTCACCTCCGTGGAGGCGCCGGCCGGTGCGAGCGCCGGCGCGAGTTCGGCCGCGAGTTCGGCCGCGAGCTTCGCGACGGCCGCGTTGAAGAGGTCGGGGCGCTCCCAGTACATCGAGTGCGGGGCATCCGGAACCACCTCGAGCAGCGAGCCGGGCACGAGCTCGTGCGCCTTGCGAACGGTCGCGACCCCGAGCACGGCGTCCTTCTCGCCGGCGAGGAACGCGACGCGGATGCCGGCCTCGGCGAGCCGCTCGACGGTCGGGCCGTCGGTCGCGAGGTTGCGCAGGTCCTGCATCTTGGCGACGTTGAAGGTGCCCATCTGACGGAACAGGAACGTCTTCGCGGCCTCCTCCTCCTGGAAGCGCTTGGAGAGCAGGCGGTCGATGACCGGCAGCTTCTCGGCCTCGGCGCGGTCGGCGCGCACGAGATCGACGAGCTCGCCCGAGTCGATGCCGCCGAGCGAGTGCGCGAGGATCACGCCGCGAACCCGTTCGGGCGCCAGCAGGGCGGTCTTCAGGGCCGCGGCCGCGCCGATCGACTGGCCGAGCAGCACGGCATCGGTGAGGTCGGCGTGCTCGAGCACGGCGAGGATGTCGCCGGGGTAGGCGAGGGCGTCGAACACGTCGCCCTCGGAGTCCGAGCGGCCGAAGCCGCGCAGGTCGATCGTGACGACGGTGTGGCGGTCGCGGAGCGCGGCCACCTGCTGCCACCACGCGGCGTGGTTGCCGCCCGAACCGTGCACGAACACGATCGGCGACCCCTCACCGTGGGTCTCGTAGTAGATGGAGGTGCCGTTCGAATCGGCGATGGGCATGAGGGATTCCTTCGGGATGCGGGGTCGTGGAGCGGGTGCGGAGGTCAGTTCGCGTAGCCGGGACGGCTGCCGGGCTCCCGCTGGTCGAGGGGGCGGCGGTCGGCGTGCCAGACGACCTCGATCATGGTGTGGTCGGGGTCGTGGATGTAGCAGAACCACGAGTTGTTCTCGGGGCGCTGCACGGGGCGGGTGTGGCGCACTCCCTGCTGGTCGAGGTGGGCGAGGAAGCCGTCCCAGTCGTCGACCTCGACTGCGAAGTGGTACGGCGCCATGCGGTCCATTTCCTCGGTGGGGGTGAAGTGCATGTCGAAGTTGCCGCGGGTCAGCAGCAGCACGCGCGTGTTGCTCTTCGCGGGCACGTGCTTCAGGCCGAAGACGCGGCCGTACCACTCCTTCGTGCGGTCGACGTCCGTCGTCGGGAAGTTGACGTGGTGGATGAACGAGAGCCGGCCGTTGGGCTCGACGCCCGCGGGCTGGTTGGTGGCGTAGTCCTTGCTGGGTGCTGCGGTGGTGCCGGCTGCGGTGCCGGGTGCTGCCGTGGTGCTCATCGTCGTGCTCCTTCGTGGTCGAGGTGTTCGAGGTGTTCGAGGTGTTCGTCGGGTGTCGCCGCGGGCACCGGGCTCGCGACGTGGTTGGTCAGGGTTCCGATGCCCGAGATCTCGATCTCGATCACGTCGCCGGGGGCCATGGCGGTGTTGCCGTCGGCCCCCATCCAGAGCACGTCGCCCGGGTGCATCGTGATGTACTTCGTGATCTCGACGATGAAGTCGTACGGGTCGAAGATCATGTCGCCGGTCGCGAAGACCGCGTCGACGACGCCGTTGCGGCGCACGGTCGTGGTCGAGGCGAGCGGATCGACGTCGGTCTCGATCCAGGGGCCCATGGGCTTGAACGTGTCGGCGTTCTTCGCGCGCCAGAGGGTGCGGTCGGCGTGCTGCCACTCGCGGGCGCTCACGTCGTTGCCGATCGTCCAGCCGAAGACCCCGGCGACGGCGTCGTCGCGTGTCGCGTTGCGGAGCGTCGAACCGATGACCGCCACGACCTCGGCCTCGGTCTCGAAGCGCCCCGAGACATCCGCCGGTCGCACGATGTCGGCGCCGTCGCCGACGAGCGCGCTCTGGGCCCGGTACCCGACCTCGGGGTGCGGGCCGACCTTGATCGGGTCGTAGCCGAGGTCGGTGTGGTGGCGGTTGTGCGCCCGGTAGTTGAACCCGGCTGCGTAGAACGTGCGCGGCATCACCGGGGGCAGCAGCACGACCGAGGCGAGCGGATGCCGCGGGCCGCGCTCGTGCGCACCGAGCATGGAGCCCGACAGCTCCACGACCTCGTCGTGCTCGACGATCGCGTCGAACTCGCGCCCGTCGACCGCGCATCGTGCGTACCTCATCGTGCGTGCCCCATCGTTCGCCCGCCTGCTTCCGTCTCGGTCGTCTCAGCGCAGCCGGTGGCTGATGCGCTTGGTGACGAGGTAGGCCTGCACGCCCTCCGGCCCGCTCTCGCGGCCGAGGCCCGACTCCTTCACGCCGCCCGACGGCGCCTCGGTGACGGAGCCGCCGCAGTGGTTGATCGAGAGGATGCCGGCCTCGAAGCCGCGCGCGAGGAGGTCGGCGGTCGACGCCGACTCCGTGAAGCCGTAGGCGGCGAGGCCGAACGGCAGCGAGTTCGCGATGCGGATCGCCTCGTCGAGGTCGGTGAAGGTCGTGATCGGCGCGATCGGGCCGAAGGGCTCCTCGGACATGACCTCGGCGTCGAGCGGCACATCGGTGAGGATCGTGGGCGCGTAGAAGAAGCCGGCGGCGCCGATGCGGTGGCCGCCGGACGCGACCTTCGCGCCGTGCGCGACGGCGTCGTCGACGAGGTGGGCGATCGACTCGAGACGCTTGGCGTTGATGAGCGAGCCCATCGTCACCGACTCGTCGAGCGGGTCGCCGACGACGAGCGCCTCGGCCTGGCGCACCATCTCGGCCGTGAACTCGGCGGCGATCGACTCGTGCACGAGGAACCGGCTGGGCGAGGTGCAGACCTGGCCGGCGTTGGCCCACTTCGCCGCCGAGGCGCGACGCGCGGCCTGGATCGGGTCGGCGTCGGCCGCGACGATGACGGGAGCGTGGCCGCCGAGCTCCATGATGGTCGGCTTCATGAGCGCGCCGGCGCGGGCGTTCAGCTCCTTGCCGACGGGCACCGACCCGGTGAAGGCGATGAGCCGCGTCGTCGGCGAGTCGATGAGGTGCTCGGCGGTCTCGGCGCCGCGGCCGAAGACGAGGTTGAGCACGCCCTTCGGCAGCCCGGCGTCGTGGAAGACCTGCGCGAGCGCGCACACCGTCGCCGGGACCTCCTGGGAGGCCTTGATCACGAGCGAGCAGCCGGCCGCGATGGCCGCCGACATCTTGCGCATCGGCGAACCCGCCGGGAAGTTCCACGGCACGATCGCGCCGACGACACCCACCGGCTCGTACCGCACCTCGAGCGAGGTGTCGACGTCGGTCGGGATGATGCGCCCGTAGAGGCGACGGGTCTCCTGCGCGCACCACTCGAGCGTGCCCGAGACGCGCATGACCTCGATCGTGGCGTCCTTCACGGGCTTGCCCTGCTCGATCGCCATGAGGCGGCCGATCTCGGGGGCGCGCTCGCGCAGCAGCGCGACGGCCTTCATGAGCACGCGCGCCTTCTCGAACGCCGAGGTGTCGCGCCACAGCGGGAACGCGCGCTCGGCCGCGGCGAGGGCGTCGTCGAGGTCGGATGCCTCGGCGCGGGCGACATGCCCGACGACCTCCTCGGTCGCGGGGTTGACGACCTCGAACGAGCGCCCGGCCGCGCCGTCGCGCCATTCGCCGTCGATGTAGAGCCCGAGTCGGGCGGTCGCGTAGATCTCGGCCGCGGTGGTGGGAGCCGTCGTCGCAGGGGTGGCGGGGGCCGTGGTGGCGGCTTCGGTGGTGATCGTCATGCGAGGGCCGTTCCTTCCGAGGTGTTGGGGGCTGGGGTGTCGCGGTTCGTCTCGAGCACCCAGATGTGATGCGGCGGGGTCTCGGCGTGCACGTTGGGGCCGTACGTGTCGTCGACGCGGTCCATGTCGGCGGCGAGCTCGACGCGACCGCCGGCGGGGTTGTGGATGAACCGGAACACGTTCGAGCCGACCGTGTGCCGGCCGAGTCGACGCGCTTCGCGCCATCCCTTCGCGATCATGTGGTTGCCGCCCTCGATGACGTCGTCGAAGCCCGAGACCTCGTAGGAGGTGTGGTTCGTACCCGCGCGGTCGGGGCGGTGGCAGAGCAGGAAGTTGTGCTGGTCGTCGTCGCCCTCGATCTGCATGAACACGCCCATGGGCTCGACGATGTCGGTCGCCCGGAAGTTCAGGCGGTCGAGGTAGAAGTCGACGGCCCGCTGTCGGCCCTCCTTCGGGATGTTCAGCGCGACGTGGCAGACCCGGATCGGGACGACGTCGGCGATCGGCGTGTGCGGGTGGTTCCACCGGTCGACGCGGCCCGAGCTGTTGTAGCGGCGCGGGTCGTAGTCGAGGTGTTCGGGGCTGGTGAGCGCGAGCCCGAGGCCGAACCCGGTCTCGTCGACGGTGTGCGCGACGCCGTCGTCGTCGACCTGCACCTCGCGGTCGGTGCGGAGCCCGGCGACGAGCGCGTCGAGCGCCTCCTGCGAGTCGACGCCCCACACGACCTCGCGGATGCCGGAGCCCTCCTCGATCGGCGCGGGCAGACCCGGGTCGTCGAGGTGGCGGAGCACCACGCGCTGGCCGACCTGCGTCGTGAAGACCGCGCGGTCGGGCGTGCGCTCGACGGGCGTCAGCCCGAAGTCGGTGAAGAAGCGGGTGCACTCGTCGAGGTCGGCGACCCCGTAGGTGACGGATTCGATGCGTTCGATTGACATGCTCCAGGCTTTCCAGACGGTTCCGGGCTCGCGCGATCAGTCGGCGACGGCGGATGCCTTCGAGCCTGCGCCCGGCAGCTCGTCGGCGGGAGGGGCGGTTCGGAAGCCATTCGTTGCACGGTCTGCAAGCAGCCCCGCGCGGAGGCGCGACAGTGCCTCGATCGCGGCGTCGGGCGCGGCATCCGAAGCTCCGTCGGAACGCCAGGCGCGCTCGAGGTGACCGGCCCATGCGGTGCGCAGGGTGCCGATGGTGTCGTCGGCGAGCTCGGTCGCGTGGATGCGGATGGCCCGCCCGTCGACGTCGTCACGGCTCGAGGTGATGTAGCCGCGGCCTCGCAGGTCGCGGAGCGCGGTGCTCACGTTCGTGCGCTGCAGGCCGCTGCCGTCGGCGATGTCGGATGCCGAGCAGCCGGGGTTGCGGTGCACGAAGCGCATGACCTGGCCCTGCGTCTGCGTGAGCGGCACGACGGGCGTGGTCAGGGCTGCGCGCAGTTGGATCTCGCGTGCGACGTCGATCACCAGATCGGCGAGCACCCGGAAGTCCGAGTCTTCGACGCTGTCGCGGGGTTCGACGTTCACATGGCCTCCTTGCCTGATTTGATTATCAAAACATAATCATTGAAATCAGGCAAGGAGACGAGCTGCGGATGTCGCGGGTCGACGCCCGCGACCGGACTCAGCGCTGCGTGCTGGCGCGCGCCCGGAACCAGGCCGTCATGAAGTCGAGGAAGATGCGCACGCGCTCGGGCGTCTGCCCGCCGGGGCCGTGCACGGCGTAGAGCGCTCGTGCCGGCGGCTTCAGGTGCGGCAACACCTCGACGAGTTCGCCGCTCTCGAGCCGGGACTCGGCGGGCCGGCGGGGCATGAGGGCGATGCCGCAACCCTGCTCGACGAGCTTCTCGATGACGAGGTACGTGTTCGCGGTCACGGCCGCGTTCTGCACCTTGTGGTGGATCGAGTCGGCGCCCTCGCCGAGCCGCCACACGGGGTCATTGGGGTGCAGCAGGCACTGGTGGTCGGCGAGGTCGGCGACGGTCTGGGGCGTGCCCTTGCGGCGCAGGTAGTCGGCCGAGGCGATGAGCGAGAACGGCAGCTCGGAGACCCGGCGGATGAGCACGTTCGAGTCGCGCAGGTCGCGCGTGTGGAACGCGACGTCGTAGCCGCGGTCGAGGAAGTCGTAGTTGCGGTCGCTCATGCCGCCGAGCTCGAAGCGCAGGCTGATCTTCGGATGCTCGCGCGCGAAGGCCGCGATCGCATCGCCGACGTCGAGCATGCCGACCCACTTGGGGCAGATCACCGAGAGCGTGCCCTCGGGCGAATCCTGCGAATGCGAGAGCTGGCCGTCCTCCTCGTCGATCTCGTCGAGGATGCGGTCGGAGAACTCGGCGTACCGCTGGCCGGCCTCGGTGAGGCTCACCGAGCGCGCCGTGCGGTTCACGAGCCGCACGCCGACCTGGCGTTCGAGGTCGGCGACATGGCGGGAGACGAGCGAGCCCGAGATGCCGAGTTCGCGCGCCGCCCCGCTGAAGCTCGACGACTTGGCGACGGTGACGAATGTCTTCATGACGACCAGACGGTCCATGCGACCCCTCCTCGGGTGGTGCGCGCTGCGGTGCGGCGCATCATTCTAACCACGGCCCCTGTGGCGGGATTCTTTCAGTCGGCTTACACTTCTTCAGTCGTCTGAATATGCGTCGGGTGACCCGCCCGACCGCGACGACGCTCACCGTCGAGGCAAAGGAGCCCGTCCATGTCGTGGGAATTCGTCAGTCTGCAACAGGCCATCGATCAGGCGGGCTCGCCCGTGCGACTGCTCTGGAAGCCCGGCGCAGCACCGTGGAAGCCCCCGATCGTCGACGACGAGTACGCCGGCTGGGCGGCCGAGCAGACGGCCTGGCGCTCGGGCGTGACGATCTCGGACCTCTCGTTCCACATGTCCGACACGTTCCTGAACGGACCGGATGCCGCGCGGCTGCTGAGCGACGTCAGCGCCAACAACATCGAGGTCTTCGCGATCGGCCAGGCGAAGCAGTTCGTGCCCGTCACCGCGAGCGGGAACCTCGTCACCGACGGCATCCTGCTCCGCGACGGCGAGACCTCGTACAAGCTCAGCGGCGTGCCCGCCGCGCAGAACTGGGTCACCCACCACGCCGCGGCCGGCGGCTACGACGTCGAGTTCGAGACCGACCCCGACCGATCGTTCACGCCGGGCGACCCGCGCCTGTTCCGACTGCAGGTGCAGGGCCCGGCCGCGCTCGAGCTCGTCGAGCGGGCGTTCGGCGGGCCGCTTCCCGAGATCAGGTTCTTCCACTCGACGGAGGTCTCGCTCGGCGGCGTCACGTTCCGGGCGCTGCGCCACGGCATGGCCGGTCAGCCCGGCTACGAGTTCATCGGCTCGTACGAGCACCACGACCTCGTCAAGGGCGCACTGCTCGACGCCGGTGCGGAGCTCGGCGTCGTGCACGTCGGCGCCCTCGCCTATGCGACCAACGGCATCGAGAGCGGCTGGATCCCCGCACCGACGCCCGCGATCTACACCGACCCGACGCTCGCCGCCTACCGCGCCGGGCTCGGCCTGTTCACCTACGAGGGCCAGAACCCGCTCTCGGGCAGCTACTACTCCGACGACATCGCCGACTACTACACCTCGCCGTGGGAGCTCGGCTACGGTCGCTCGATCTCGTTCAACCACGACTTCATCGGCCGCGACGCCCTGCAGGCCGCACGCGACGAGGTCCGCCGCACGAAGGTCACGCTCGAATTCGACCGGGCGGATGCCTCCGAGCTGCTCGGCGACGACTCGGCGTACCTGAACGACTACGGCCGCCACCGCATCGAGGTCGACGGCCGCCTGGTCGGCACGACGTTCCAGAGCGCGCGGATCGCGCCGGTGGGAACCGTGCTCGCCCTCGCGCTCGTGGAGCACGCCGCGGCGGAGCCCGGCACGAGGGTCGAGGTCGTCTGGGGCGAGCATCCCGGACACGGCACGCCTGCCGACGCCGACCTCGGGTTCGCGCGCATCGGGGCGACCGTGCGGCCCGCGCCCTACAACGAGTACGCGCGAACCGGCTACCGGCAGGACTGACCGCGCAGGAGGCACGACGGCCCGGGCTGCTGAGGATGTCGGCCCGGGCCGTCGCCGTCCGAGCCGGCCTTCGGGCAGGCCGCGCTCGGGAGGGCGAGCAGACGGATGCGGCGGGGACGAGCCGCACCCGACCCGCTCACGGTTCGATGAGCCCCTCCGCGTGCAGCTTCGCGTAGGCGGTGCGCTGCGCCCGCCGTTCGACGCGCCCCTCGGGGTGCTCGGCCGGGCTCGCGCCGAGCAGGCGCCGCGTGTACGCGTGCTGCGGATGCTCGAACAGGTCGTGCGCCGTCGCGAGCTCGACGAGCCGCCCGGTGCGCATGACCGCGATGCGGTCGGAGATGTGCCGCACGATGCCGAGGTCGTGGGCGATGAACAGGTAGCTCATGCCCAGCTCCTCCTGCAGGTCGGAGAGCAGGTTGATGATCTGGCTCTGGGTCGACAGGTCGAGTGCGCTCACCGCCTCGTCGCAGATCACGAGCTTCGGGTCGAGCACGAGCGCGCGGGCGATCGCGACACGCTGCTGCTGGCCGCCCGAGAGCTCTGCCGGGTACCGGTTGAGGTGCGCGGCCTGGAGCCCGACGAGGTCGAACGCCTCGTGCACCTTCGCGCGACGGCTCGCGGCGTCGCCGATGCCGTGCCGCTTCAGCGCGGCGGTGAGGGCCATGTGCACGGGCTGACGCGGGTTCAGCGACATCGACGGGTCCTGGAACACGGCCTGCACGTCGCGTCGGTACGACAGCGGCGTCGAGCGCCCGAACGACGTGATGTCGACGCCGTCGAACGCGATCGACCCCGCCGCGACGTCGAGCAGCCTGAGCACGGCGCGGCCCGTGGTGCTCTTGCCGGAGCCCGACTCCCCCACAAGGCCGAGCGTCTCGCCCGGGAAGATGTCGAACGTGACGCCCTCGACCACGAGCTTCGGGTTTCGCTTCGAGGCGCCGTACGAGATGCCGAGGTCGCGCACCGAGAGCAGCGGCGAACGGGGCGCGGATGCCTCGGGGCCGGCCTGCTGCGGCGATACCTCGGGCGCTGAACCCGAGACCGACGCCGGCACCGGGGCGGGCGCGGCGGACTCCACCTGCGGGTTCATCGGACCACCAACTCCTTGCTGAGCTCGTCGGCGCGCACGCACCGCACGTCGTCGACGAACGCGACGGACCCCTCGCTGCACGCGTCGGTGGCGAACGCGCACCGGCCGGCGAAGTGGCATCCGGTCGGCCAGCTGCCGGCGAGCGGAACGCGGCCCGGGATCGTCGGCAGGCGGTCGACCTGCGCCTCGGTCGTCGGGTTCGCGGCGAGCAGCGCCGCGGTGTACGGATGCCGAGGCCCGTCGAACATGCGGTCGACCTCGGCCACCTCGACGATCTCGCCGGCGTACATGACCGCGACCCGGTCGCACGCCTCGGCGACCACGCCGAGGTCGTGCGTGATGAGCAGGATCGCCATGCCGAACTCGTCGCGCAGGTCGAGCAGCAGGTCGAGCACCTGCGCCTGCGTGGTCACGTCGAGCGCCGAGGTCGCCTCGTCGGCGATCACGAGTTTCGGGCCCGCGGCCAGGGCGATCGCGATCGCGACGCGCTGCGCCATTCCGCCCGAGAACTGGAACGGATAGTCGTTCAGGCGGTTCGCGGCGTCGCGCACGCCGACCCGGTCGAGGAGCTCGGCGGCACGCACGCGCGCCTGTTTCTTGGACAGGCCGAGGTGCACGCGCAGCGGCTCCATGAGCTGCTTGCCGACCGTGTGCACCGGTGACAGCGCGGCCATCGGGTCCTGGAAGACGGCGGCGATCTCGGTGCCGCGGATCGCGCGGAGGTCCTTCTCGCCGCGGCCGGCGATGTCCTCGCCGTTCAGCAGGATCCGGCCGGAGGCCACGCCGATGCCGGGCGGAAGCAGGCCGAGGATCGAGCGGGCGAGCATCGACTTGCCCGAGCCGGACTCGCCGAGCAGGCCGACGATCTCTCCGCGGCCGATCGTGAGGTTCACGTCGCGCACCAGCGGCACGTGAGGTCCGCTGGCGGGGCGCAGCTCGACGTCGAGCCCCCGCACCTCGAGGATGTCCCCGCTCGAGCGGTCGGGCGCGACGCCGAGCGGCGGCAGGGCGCGCACGGGCTCGCGACGGTCGGCGTCGGGTTCGCCCTCGACGTCGCGATCGGTGACCGGCTCGGGCCAGATCGGCAGCGGGTTCACGACGGCGTCGGGCGACGGGTCGGTCGCGGGGACGACGGATGCCACGGCCGCCCCGGCTCGACGCGAGCGCCGCACGGGCTTGATGCGCTTGTGCTGGTCGCCCGCGAGCGCGTCGTTGACCGCGTCGCCGACCATGTTGAACGCGAGCACCGTGAAGATGATGACGAGGCCCGGCGGGAACGCGAGGAACGGCTGGATGGCCTGCTTCGCCGCGGCGACGCCGAGCAGCCCGCCCCACGAGGGCACTGCCGACTCGAGGCCGATGCCGAGGAAGCTCAACGCCGACTCGATGATGATCGCCGAGCCCGTGAGGATCGCGGCCTGGATGACGAGCGGGCCCGCGAGGTTCGGCAGGATCTGGCGGAACAGGATCGCCGATTCCCGGATGCCCGAGACCCTGGCGGCGTCGATGTAGAGCTTCGAGCGCTCCGAGAGCGTGATGGCCCGCGACATCCGCGCGAAGTTCATGCAGAAGATGAGGCCGATCGCGAGCATGAGCGACGGCAGGCCGCGGCCGAGGATCGCGATGACCGCGAAGGCGACGAGCATGCCGGGCAGTGCGTCGAAGATGTCGACGAAGCGCGTGCCGATGCGGTCGGACCAACCGCCGCGGAACCCGAGGAGCAGGCCGATCGGCACGCCGATGAGCATGGCCACGAGCACCGAGCCGAAGCCGACCGCGAGCGCGACGCGGGCGCCGAAGATGATCCGGCTGAGCACGTCGCGACCGTTCTCGTCGGTGCCGAGCCAGTGCTCGGCGCTCGGCCCCTGGAGCACCTCGTCGGGCGTGAAGTTGTTCTGGAGCGGGTCGTAGGGCGCGAGGACGTCGGCGAAGACCGCCCACAGCACGATGACGGCCAGCCAGGCGAAGGCGATGATCGCGAAGGGCTGGCGGGTGATGCGGCGTACGACGCGCGAGGCCTCCGAGCGCTCCTTCGGCGGTGCGAGCGCGCGGAACGCCTCGGTCTTGGGAGGGGTCGGCTTGTTCACTGCGGCCTGGCCTTCGGGTTGATGATGCCGTAGCTGATGTCGGCCACGAGGTTGACGAGGATCACGAGCGCGCAGACGATGAGCGCAGCGCCCTGCACCACGGGGAAGTCCTTCGAGATGACGCTCGAGAGCAGCAGCGTGCCGATGCCGGGGAACGCGAACACGCGCTCCATGACGAGGCTCGTGCCGAAGAGGATCGACACCGCGAGAGCGGAGGCCGCGAGCACCGGGATCATCGAGTTCTTCAGCGAGTACACCCAGATGATGCGGTGCCGGGGTACGCCGGCCGCGGTCAGGGTGTCGGCGTACTTCGATGAGAGGGCGGATGCCACGGCCGTGCGCGTCTGCCGGGCGATGAGCGCCGAGGCGCCGACGCCGAGGGCGAGCGCCGGGAGGATGAGCCCCTGGGCCCACTTCGCCGGGTCGACCGCGGGCGGCACCCAGGCGACGACGGGCGCCCAGCCGAGCTGGATCACGAAGACGAGGATCAGGATCAGTCCGAGCCAGAACTCGGGCACCGCCTGCATGATCGAGCTGAACGCCGTGACGCCGCGGTCGACCGGGCGGCGTGCGTGGGTTCCGGCGAGCACGCCCAGTCCGACGCCGATGACCATGGCGACGAGCAGGCCGGCTCCGACCAGCGAGAGCGTCGCGGGCAGGCGGTCCAGCACCATGCCGGTCACGTCGCGACCGTAGATGAGCGAGGTGCCGAGGTCGCCGTGCAGCGCGTTGCCGAACCAGGTCATCATCTGCTCGAGCATCGGTCGGTCGAGGCCCAGCTGCTGCTCGAGACGTGCGACCTCGTCCGCGTCGGCCGCCGCGTCGCCGAGGGCGACGGCGGCGGCCGAGCCGGGCACGAGGTAGACGAGCAGGAAGACGAGCATCGCGACGATGAACATCTGCGGGATCGCGAGGAGCAGTCGGGTTGCGATCAGCTTGATCACGGCCTGCCCTCCCGCCTCGTCGCGCGTGGATCCATCGTGTCGCCTGCCTTCCGTGGTGCGTGTGGTGCGAATGGTACGTCGTGCCGGTGGTGCGTCGTGCACGCGGTGCGTGCGGTGGTTGCGCGGCGCCGTGGGGGCGGCGCCGCGCACCGGGGTCACTGGCCCGCGGGGGTGACGGCCCAGTAGTCGATCAGGTTCGGCTCCCAGACGGAGTCGGACTGCTGCACGTTGGCGACCTGGTTCGTGTTGTAGGTGATGACCTGGTCGACCTGCACGTGACCGCAGGTGAGCGCCTCGTCGGTGACCTCGGCCATGACGTCCTCCCAGGCTGCTTCTGCGCCATCGGTGCCCGCCGCGCCGAACGCCTTGCCCGCGAGGCCCTTGAGCTCGTCGCTCGCGGTCTTCGACGGGTTGTTGCCCGCGGTCTCCGACCACCAGGCGCCGTACCAGTCCTGCGGGGTGATCTGGCCGTGCTGGCCGATGCCGAGCGCGTACTGCCCGCTCGCCCACGTGGCGATGTAGTCGGCCGGTGCGAGCTCCTGCACGGTGATGTTCACGCCGGGCAGCTGGTTGAACGCCTCGGCGTACACCTCGACCTGCTGCTTGTTGAACGGCGCGGCCGGGAACACGGTCTCGATGGTCGGGCTGCCCGCCTCGGCGAGGAGCGACTCGGCCTTGTCGAGGTCGACGGGGTAGCCGACGATGTCGGCGTTGTAGCCCTGCTCGCCCTCGATGAAGTGCTGGTCGGCCGCGTGCGTGGTCGGGTCGAGCGCCGTGTACACCGTGGCGTCGAGCGCGTAGCAGAACGCCTGGCGCACCTTCTCGTCGCCGAACACGCCGCCGGTGGCGCGGTCGAAGAAGGTCACGTTGTTGCGGATCGCGGGGTACTGGTACCAGTCGGCGACGCCCGAGGACTCGATGCGCGAGGTCTGCTCGCTCTCGGTGTCGGTCACGTCGATCTCGCCGGAGAGCACGGCCGCGACGGCCGCGGTGTCGTCGGGGATCGCGTAGAGGTCGATGTTCTCCATCGCGGGCAGGTCGCCCCAGTAGTCGTCGAACTTGTTGAAGGCCATCATGGTGCCCTCGATCGAGGCCGACTCGTCGTAGGCCCACGGGCTCGTGCCGACGGGGGTCGTCTCGATCGAGCCGTCGGCGATGGCCGCCGGGCTCGCCATCGGCAG
Organism: Agromyces allii; assembly: GCF_009749385.1. GTDB lineage: Bacteria > Actinomycetota > Actinomycetes > Actinomycetales > Microbacteriaceae > Agromyces > Agromyces allii. The sequence continues at coordinate 116,380 of NZ_WBIN01000007.1, forward strand.
GTTCCGCTGCGAGAGGAGCGTGGTGAACGTGCCGTAGGGGCGGGTGAAGTCGATCTGCACGGTCGTGTCGTCGACGACCGTGACGGCCTTCACGCCGGCCTTCAGCGGGCCGCCGAACTGGCCGCCCACGACATCCTTCACGTACTCGATGTTGGTCTTCACGGCCTCGGCGTCGAAGGGCGTGCCGTCGTGGAAGACGACGTCGTCGCGGAGCTTCAGGGTGAGCGAGAGTGCGCCGTCGCCGAAGGTCCACTCGGTCGCGAGGTTGGGCTCGATGGTGCCGTCGGGCAGGCGCTTCAGGAGCGTCTCGTACGGGATGCGCATGACCCCGGGCTCCATCGCCTGGGATCCGGGCGCCCACGTCTGGGGGAAACCGCCCCAGTTGACGCTGAGCGTGGTGTCGGCGGCCGAGGTGTCGGCCGAGTCGTCGCCGCCGGCGGTGCAGCCGGTGAGCAGGAGCGCCAGTACGGCGGCTGGGATGAGTGTGGTTTTCATGATGGGCTTCATGAGAGGACGCCCCCTTTGCGTCATTGCAATGCTCTTGGGTGGGTGCGGGCACGCACCCCGGGCGGGAGCGCGTGCCACCACGGTAGCCCGCACGCGCTCAACGACTGAGACCCGAGCCTGCAAGCAAACCGTGCAGGGAACGCACCCCACGCGAAGGCGACGGAGACCGGGGCGCCGCCGTCGTCCACCCGCCGACGCACCGAGGGGACGATACCCGAAACCGCGGTTCCGGAATCGCCCCCTCGGGATCCGTCGAGCAGCGCTCAGTGCGCGAGCGCGGGCAGCCTGCGGTTGCCCGAGCCCTCCTTGCTCTCGGCGAAGGGACGCTCGATGACCTTCGCGCGCACCTTGGTCTGCGCGTGCCGCTCGATCGCCGGGTTCGGCGAGCCGCCGTTCGGTTCGCCCCAGACGAGCTCGACGTCGTCGCCGACCTGCGCCTCGTCGTGCAGCGAGCCCAGCGAGATGAAGCTGCGCGTGTTGGGCGAGTAGACCGACAGGTTCATGAGGCCGACCAGCTCTCCTGCCTTCTCGACGCGGTCGAACTGGCTGGCCGTGTAGGTCGCCATGGGCGTCTCGAGGTACTTGAAGCGGTCGGCGCCCGTGTTGTACATCGAGGCGTAGATCGCGGCGACGTCGTCGCGGTTCCACTCGATCCAGGCCTTGCGGCGGTGCTTCTCGCCCTGGCGGGCCTCGAGCGCCTCGCGGCCGATGAAGTCGTGGTCGAACTTGGCGATGTGGGTGTACCCGATGTCCCAGGGGGTCACGTAGTAGTCCTCGACGCGCTCGCCGATGAAGCTGCCGCCGAGGGCGAGCGTGCCCTCGAACGAGCGGGCGTTCTGCCACTCGCGGAAGGGCTTCATCGCCTCTTGCGTGTAGATCGCGGGCAGGGTGTTCGCGATCCAGCCCGACTCGGTGGCCACCGCGGCGTAGGCGCGACCGCCGATCTGGGTGATGCCGTACTCGGCCCCGGCCTCGAGCAGCGTGGCGCGCACGCCCTCGAGGTCCTCGTACGGGCCGAAGAACTCCAGGCCAGGGAACCCCGACATGCGGTGGTTCAGCGCGGTCGCCTCGTAGGCGCCGATCCTGAACTGGCCCATGTGGAAGAACTTGATCTCGGGCATGGGGCCGCCGTTGACCTTCTCGAAGATCTCGTTCGCGAACGGGCCCTGCAACTGCAGGCGGTAGAGCTCGCGTCCCTTCGGGTTGAGGATCGCGCGCTCGTCCTTGCGGACGGTGACGTTCCAGTCGCCGGTCTCGGCGTGGAACTGCACCCAGTTCAGGGCCGGCGGGCGGCCGACGATGCGGACGAGGTTCTCGCCGAGGCAGAACAGGATCGCGTCGCCGACCATGTTGCCGTCGTGGCCGACGGCGATGAGCTGCTTGGCCTTCATCGGGCCGAAGTTGCGGAAGCTGTTCGCGCCGATGTGCTCGAGCAGGCGGAACACGTCGGGGCCCTCGACGATGAGGTCGGGCATGTGCAGCGAGAGGTCCATGAGGGCGACCGTGGTGCGCCAGGACTCCATCTCGTCGCGCCAGTTCGTGAACTCGGGCTTGACGGGGAAGACGTAGGCGCCGGAGCGGCCGCTGCGCAGGAGCTCGAGGGCTCCGCCGGCCTGTTGGATCTCTTCTTCGAGGGTGGCCATGGTGGTCCTTTCGGGGTTCTCGGATCGCACGACATCGTGGGAACGATCGTCACGTTATCAGTCATCTGAAACCTTTGCATCCTTCTCCAAGAATTTCCGTAGTGGATAATGTCTTCAGACACTAGGGAGTCACATGACCGCCGAGACCGCAGCATCCGCCACCGCCAGCGCCACCGCAGGGCGCTCCGAGCCGTCCGCGTGGCTCGACGGCCTGCCCTACCGGCTCTGGCGCGCGAACCAGGCCCTGCACCGGCAGGTCGTGACCGAGATCGAAGACCTGGGCGTCACCGTCACCCAGCTCGGCATCTGCGTGCACCTCGACGAGCTCGGCCACATGTCGGCCTCCGACCTCGCGAGGCTCTTCCGGCTCACGCCGCAGAGCGTGACGACCGCGCTCGGCCACCTCGAGCAGCTCGGCTGGGTCACGCGCCTTCCGCACCCGGTGCACAAGCGGGTCATCTGGTACGAGCTCACGCCGGCCGGCCTCGCCGCGGTGGTCGACGGGCGCGAGCGCGTGGCGCACGTCAACGCGAAGGTCGACGCCCTGCTCGGCCCCGAGACCCGCGCGGCGCTCGTCGAGGCGCTCGCCCTCATCACCGGCGAACTGGGCGACGACCTGCCCGTCGGCACGCTCTGGCCGACGGTGGGCGACGCCCGACGCAACGGGGCGCGCACCGAGCTCTGACGCCCGGCACGGGCCGCGCCGTCAGAGGCGCGCGATGGTCGCGATGTCCTCGAGGAACTCGCGCGCCGCCTCGGCCGAGACGGTCGCCCTGGTCGCGGCGAGCGCCGAGAGGTAGTGCTCGGTGCGCAGGTCGCCCGACACCTCGCTGACGGATGCCGCCTCCGCGCGCAGTGCGCGGGCGAGCGCCTCCTGCGAGGCGCGGCGGGCCGCGTACTCGATGTCGGCGGGCGTGAGCCCCTCGCTCGCGGCGGCGAGCTTGTCGACGTCGATCGTGCCGGCGACCACCGCGGGGATGTACCGGCCCCAGATCGCGACCCGCGCCTCGGCGTCGGGCAGCCCGATCGGGATCACGTAGTCGAACCGGCCGTGGCGGAGGAACGCGGCATCCAGCGCCCTGATGAAGTTCGTCGCGCAGATCAGCAGCCGGCCGTCGCGCTCGCGGAACTCGGCGACGAGCTTCAGCAGCTCGTTCGTCACCCCCTGCGTCGGCGAGGGCGGGTCGCCGCGGCGGCGCGACGCGATCTCCTCGACCTCGTCGATGAACACGACGGCGTGCTCGAGCTCGGCGACCTGCTCGAACGTCTGCCGCAGGGCGGCCGCGAGCCCGCCGGGGGTGTCGGCCATGCGCGAGGGGAACAGCTCGACGAACGGCCAGTCGAGGCGCGACGCGACGGCCTTCGCGAAGGTCGTCTTGCCCGTGCCGGGCGGCCCGAACAGCATCACGGCGCGAGGCGGCACCACCCCGAACCGGTCGGCCATCTCGGGCCGCGAGAGCGGGGTCACGAGGCGCTCCTCGAGCAACTCCTTCTCGTGGCGCATGCCGCTGACGTTCCGCCAGAGGTGGCGCGGCAGCACGCGGCCGCCGACGGACTTCAGCAGGTCGAGCTCACGGCGCTGCACCGGCATCCGCCGTTCGAGGTAGCGCAGCGGATGCCGCGTCTCGAAGCCGTTGGCCGTGAGGCTGTCGAAGCCCGCGCCGTCGTCGGCGACGAGCACCGAGAGCTTGCCGAGGCCGAGCGGGGCCATGCGCCGCTCGAGCGCGTCGAGCAGTCCGCCGCCGGCGCCTCCGTCGTCGCCGCGGCCCTCGTCGCTCCGCCTCTCGTCGCCCGACCGCTCGAGCACGTGGAAGAACACGATCCACCCCTGCGCGTGCGCCGCACGCCCGACGGCCGCGCCCACGAGCTCGTCGTCGCGCACGGCGACGACGGCGTGGTCGGCCTGGCACGAGGCGATCACCTCGGCGAGCGAGTAGACGTGGCTCGACCCGTGGGCGTCGGCGTCCTCCCAGAGGCGCACGATGCCGTCGAGGTCGTCGTCGTGGAAGTCGCGGACGTGGATTCTGCCGGTCGGGGTCATGTCGCTCGCCTTCGCGTCGGCCGGGTGGTGCGCAGTCGGTGCGGCGGGTGGTTCCGCGGCCCGGGGAGACGTCACCCCGGGCCGCGAGTCTCTCACACGGTCGCGTTCGAGCGATAGGCCGTGCGGGCGTACTCGTTGTACGGCGAGAGCTGCACGGTCGCACGGATGCGCTCGAAGCCGAGGTCGGCGTCGGGCGCGGTGCCGTGGCCCGGGTGCTCGCCCCAGACGACCTCGACCTGCGTGCCGGGCGTCGCCGCGACGGTGTCGACGAGCGAGAGCGCGAGCACGCGGCCGACGGGGGCGATGTTCGCGGTCCAGAACGTCATGCCGACGAGCTCGCCGTCGCGTTCGATGCGGAACCGGCCGTAGTCGTAGAGATGGCCGAGGTCGGCGCCGAACACGCGGCGCACGTCGTCCTCGTCGAACTCGAGCGTGACCTTCGTGCGGCGCACCTCGTCGCGTGCGGCCTCGAGGGCGTCGCGGCCGATGAAGTCGTGGTTGAACGAGATCGAGCGGCCGTAGCCGAGCTCCCACGGCGAGATGTAGTAGTCCTCGATGCGCTCCGAGTAGTAGCTGCCCGTGAGCGGCTTCTTGCCCTCGTACGAGAACGCCGAGAGCGACCGGCGGTAGTCCTCGAGGCGGGGGTCGGTGTAGATCGCGGGCGTCGGCGTGGGGATCCAGCCGCTCTCGACGCCGTTCGTGAAGTACGCGAGTCCCCCGACGTGTCGGAGTCCGAGCGGCTCCCCCGCCCGCATGAGCGCGCCCTTGATCGCGTCGTAGTCGGCGAAGTCGCCGATGAACTCGTAGCCGGCCTGGCCGGCCATGCCGTGGCGGAGCGCGCGCACGGGCCGCCCGTCGAGCTCGGTGACGAGCGAGTGGAAGAACTTCGTCTCGGGCAGCGGTCCGCCGAAGGCCGACGCCACGAGTTCGAGGGCGGCGGGCCCCTGGATCTGGAAGCGGAACACCTTCGGGTCGCCGCCGCGACGCACCGACGAGTCGGGGTCGGTCGTGTGCGTCACGTCGTAGCCGCCGCGGTCGGCGTGGAAGTTCACCCAGCTCTGCGATGCGGGCACGCCCGTGAGCACGTAGCGCTGCTCGGCCTCGCGCAGCAGGATCCCGTCGACGATGATGTTGCCGTCGTGCGCGACGGGTACGAACTGCTTGGCCTGGCCGATCGCGAACGACTCGTAGTTGTTCGCACTCACCTCGCTCAGCAGACGCGTGGCGTCGGGCCCCTCGTAGACGGTGTCCGACATGTGGAACGACAGGTCCGAGATCGCGACGGCCGACCGCCACGCCTCCTGCTCGAGCGCCCAGCCGTCGTACTCGGGCTCGACGACCGGCACGGTCCACGGGGCGGTGCCCGGCTGCCACAGCAGGCGCACGGGCGAGCCGGCCCGATCGATGGCCTCCTGCAGCGTGGGGGCGTTGGCGGGTGCGGTCATGGTGGTGCTCTCTTCCTCGAGATGGTGCGGATGCCGCGGGGCGGCGGAGTGCTGGCGGATGCCGCGGGCCGGCGAGCGTTCGCCAGGGCCGGCTCAGCCGGTCGGGCTCACTTGGCGCGGAACGCCTGGATCCACTCCGACGTCGCGGTGAGCCCGCCGAACGTGTAGAAGTGCAGGCCGACGCGGCCGTGGCGGGCCTCGTCGTATCCGGCGGCGAGGCCGGTGATGAGCTTGTCGGGGCCGGCCGTGCCCACGAGGTTCGCGAGCGAGAAGCCGTACTTCTTGATGATCATGGCGTTGGCGCCGACGCCGAACCGGGTCGCGAACGCGATGAGGCGCTTGACGCCCGCCGGCCCCGGCACGCCGATGCGGATCGGCAGGTCGATGCCCTCGGCGCGCACGCGCTCGATCCAGGCGAGCACGGCCTCGTCGTCGAACGCGAACTGGGTGAGGATCGTGCCGTCGAGGCCCTGCTTGGCGAGCGAGTCGGCCTTGCCGCGAAGGGCGTCCCACAGCAGCTCGTCGTCGATGTCGGGATGCCCCTCGGGGTATCCGGCGATGCTGACGTGGCGCACGCCGTACTCGGGCAGCAGGCCCGAGCGGATCACGGTCTCGGAGTCGGCGTAGGGACCCGCGGGGGTCGCGGGGTCGCCGCCGACCGCGAAGACGCGCTCGCTCGCGCCGGCATCCCGAAGCGCACCGAGGTACTGCTCGAGTTCGGCGCGGCTGGCGAGCCGTCGTGCCGAGATGTGCGGCACGGGCGCGAAGCCGCTCTCGAGCACGGCGCGGGCGGCCGCGAGGCGCATCGGCAGGTCCTCGTTGCCGAGGAACGTCACGTTCACGCGCGTGCCCGCTGGGATGAGCGGGGTCGCCTGACGCAGGTCGTCGACGTCCTTGCCGGTCATCTCCAGCGAGAAATCGGTGAGCAGGTCCATGGGGGTGAGCACTTTCGTCATTGAAGAGCCTTTCGAACGTCGGATGTGAGAACACCGGATGCCGCGGGCCTCGGCCGTGCGACTGCGGCGGGTGGGGTGCGGCGAGCGACGACGGGCGGGTCCCGGCCGCCCGCCGCCGCGGGCTAGAAGACGACCGTCTCGCGGCCGTTGCGCATGACGCGGTCCTGGCAGTGCCAGGTGACGGCGCGGGCGAGCACGGCGCGTTCGACGTCGGCGCCGCGGCGCTGCAGGTCGGCGGCGGTGTCGCTGTGGGTGACGCGCACGACGTCCTGCTCGATGATCGGGCCCTCGTCGAGGTCCTGCGTCACGTAGTGGGCGGTCGCGCCGATGAGCTTGACGCCCCGCTCCTTGGCCTTGCGGTAGGGGCCCGCGCCGATGAACGCCGGCAGGAACGAGTGGTGGATGTTGATGACGGGCACGCCGATCTGCTCGAGGAAGTCGCCCGAGAGGATCTGCATGTAGCGGGCGAGCACCACGAGGTCGACGTTGCCCTTCAGCAGCTCGACGATGCGGGCCTCCGCGGCGGACTTGTCGACGCCGCCGGACGGCACGTGCACGAACGGGATGCCGAACGACCGCACGTCGTCGGCGACATCCGTGTGGTTGGCGATCACGAGCGGCACGGTCATGGCGATCTCGCCGCGGCGCTGGCGCCAGAGCAGGTCGAGCAGGCAGTGGTCGCTCGTCGAGGCGAGGATCGCGACGCGCTTGGGCACCGAGCGGTCCGAGAGGGTCCACGTGAGGCCGAGCCCCTTGCCGAGCAGCTTCGCGAGCGACTCCTCGAGCGCGGGCCGCACGGCGGCGTAGTCGTTCACGTGGAACACCGTGCGCTGGAAGAAGCGCCCGCCCTCGGGGTCGTCGGTGTGCTGGTCGAGCGAGACGATGTTCGCCCCGTTCTCGGAGAGGGCCGACGAGATGGCCCGCACGAGGCCGGGGCGGTCTTCGCCGTGCACGAGCAGGACGCCCTCGTCGGAGGGCAGGCGCAGGCCGAGGTTGGGCGTGCGGGGTGCGACGATCGTCATTGTTCGCGCTCCTTCTTTGTTTCAGTTGACTGAAACATTACCATCCGACTTCAACCGCACAAGGGTTTGCGATGCAGGATCGTGCACGTACGAATGCAGAAACGGCGCGCATCGGATGTCGATGCGCGCCGTCCGGGCACGTGCGGATTCCGGAGCGGGCAAGCCTCGGCCCGACCGCTCGTCGGAGCTACCGGGTGCGGGCCTCCAGCGTCGTCGGGTCGACCTTCGCGTACCCGCGCACGTCGGGGAACGGCGGCACGCGGTCGGCCTGGAGGTCGACCTGGAAGGTGTTCAGGCACATGGAGAGCAGCGTGAAGTTGCCGAGCAGGCCGATCGCGTCGACGAGTTGCTGGTCGGTGAACACCTCGCGGGCGCGGGCGAACGTCTCGTCCGACACGAAGTGCGTCGTGAGCAGCTCGGTCGCGAACGCGTGGAACGTCGCGAGCTCGACGTCGTCGCCGAAGTCGGGCTCGCCCCACGTCGCGAGCGCTTCGACGGCCTCGGCCGGGATGCCGGTGGAGATCGCCTTGTCGAGGTGCGAGTTCCACGAGAACTGCGCGTCGAAGTGGCGCGAGGCGACGAGCAGCGCGTACTCGCGGATGCGCTCGGGCATGCTGCAGTCGAAGCGCACGAACGCGCCGAGCGCCTCGACCCGGTCGCACAGCTCCGGGCTGTGCAGCCAGACCTTGAACGGTCCGCCGATCTTGCCGCGCTTGGCGATGATGCGGTCGGCGAGCGCGCGCTGACGCTCGTCCATCTCGGCTTCGGGAATGACGTCGAGTCGCATGCTCGGCCTCCGGGGTGCTCGTGGTGCGGGTGTGGAGTGTGCGGAGAAGGGTCTCTCCGCTGGCGAGCGTAGGCGCGCGGCATCCGCTTCGGGATGCCCTGCTGAGCAAGCTCAGCGTGCATCACCCGACGCGATCGGCTGCCTAGCGTTGAGGCATGACGACCATCATCACGTTCGCCGACATCGAGGTGCTCGACCGCGGCGGAGCCGTTCGCACCTGGCCGCTGATCACCTCAGAGACGAGCCGCGGCGAGAACGAGCTCGCGACCGGCATCAGCATCTACCCCGTCGGCGCGGGCGCTCCCCTGCACTCGCACAACTGCGACGAGCAGGTGCTGATCCTCGAGGGCGAGGGCTTCGTCGAGGTGCACGAGGGCGGCAAGGATGTCGCGAGCGGCGTGCTGCGCAAGGACCTCGTGAAGGACGACACGGCCTACGTGAAGGCCGGCACGTTCCACCGCTACCAGAACACGGGCGAGACGCCCATGCGCATCCTCTGGATCTACCCGCAGGCGTACGTCACACGAACGTTCGGCGACACGGGCGTGACGGTCGAGCACCTCACGGCCGAGGACGCGATGGGCGGTCGCTGAGCCACTCCCCGCCGAGATGCCGAAGCGGCCCCCTTCTCGATGGGCCGCTTCGGCGTGTACTCCGGCTCAGACCGTGAGCACGACCTTGCCGCCCGCGTGCCCGGAGGCCACGAGCCGCAGCGCGTCCTTCGCCTCGGCGATCGGGAACGTGCCCGCGATCGCGAGCTCGAGCTCGCCGTCGGCGGCGAGGCCAAGCACCACGGCGCGCTGCGGCATCCGGAACGCGATGCTCGCGGGCGCCATGCCCGCCGAGATCCGCACGCCGGCGTCCTTCGCCCGCGGACCGGGCGCGAGCGTCGCGATCCGTGCGGGGTCGGCCACGAGCTCGAGCGAGACGTCGAGCGCCTCGTCGGTGCCCGCAGCATCGATCGCGGCATCCACGCCCTCCGGGGCGAGTGCGCGCACGCGACCTGCGAGCCCGTCGCCGTAGGTCGTCGGCAGGGCGCCGAGCGCGCGCAGCCGCTCCTGGTTCGCGACAGAGGCGGTCGCCACGACGCGGATTCCCGCGCGTCGCGCGAGCTGGACCACGAGCGAGCCGACCGATCCCGCGCCGCCGTGCACGAGCAACGTCTGCCCGGCCTCCGCGCCCGAGAGCGCGAGCAGCTCGGCCGCCACGACGCCGACGTGCAGGAGCCCCGCCGCGGTGACGTCGTCGACGCCGTCGGGCAGCGCGAACACGTCGCTCGCGGCCACGGTCAGCTCGGTCGCGAACGCGCCGGCGATCTTGAACGCCACTACCCGGTCGCCGACGCGCACGTCGCCCGTCGCGATCGAGGCGCCCTCGCCGACGGCGGTGACGATGCCGGATGCCTCCTGGCCGATGCCGACCGGCAGCAGCGACGGGTCGGCGTTCCAGCCGCCCGAGAGCGACTTCGCGTCGGACGGGTTGACCCCGACCGCCGTGACGCGCATGCGCACCTCACCTGGCCCGGGAGCCGGCACCTCCACGTCGACGAACTCGATCGCGTCGATGCCGCCGTACTCGGGCAGCACCCACCTGCGCGCCATGCTCAGCCGACCTCGATCGGTGCGGGCACCGCGACGCCCAGCGTTCCGGCGACCTCGACGAGCTCGTCCCAGAGCTTCTCGCCCACGGGGATGCCGTCGGCCGAACGCTGGTCGAACGTCTCGGCTCCGCGCTGGCCTGGCACGATCACGCGGTCGGAGCCGGCGGCGACCGGCAGCGCCTGGATCGTCTCGACCGTCTCGTCGACGTTGGCGGCGAACTCCTCGGGCGAGCCGACCGCCGACGGGTCGATCGCGATGAGCGTCGCGTTCTGGCGGTGCTTGCGGCCGTCGGGCGCTCCGCCGTGGAAGCCGGTGAGGATCGGCGCGGTGACGAGCACCGACGTGAGCAGCTCGAACATGAGCGAGAGGCCGGAGCCCTTCGCGCCGCCCACGGGCAGCGGGATCTTCGCCTCGTTCGGGTCAGTCGTGGGCGTGCCGTCGGCCGTGGTCGCGGCGCCCTCGGGCAGCGGCGTGCCTGCCCGCTTGAACTGCGCGATCTTTCCGAGCGCGATGACCGCGGTCGCCATGTCGAGCAGCACGGTGGGGTGCGCGCCCGTGCCCGGCACGGCGATCGCGAGCGGGCTCGTGGCGACGGATGCCCCGGCCGCTCCCTCGTAGGCCATGTTCGGCATGCCCGCGACCATGCCGAGCCCGACGAGGCCGGCGTCGGCGATGCGCGACGCGTAGTAGCCGATGGCCCCGGTGTGCACGGTGCCGCGGACGCTCACGAGGGCGATGCCCTGCTCGCGCGCCCGCTCGATCGCGAGGTCGGCCGCGCGCGTGAGCGCGACCGGGCCCGGTGCGCGGTCGGCGTCGACCACGACGACGCCCGGCTTCGACGAATCCACGGTGATGTCGGGCGTCGCGTTCGCCTCGCCGCTCGTGAAGAGCTCGAGGTAGCGCGGCACGCGGGCCAGGCCGTGGGAGTCGACGCCCCGCAGGTTCGCCCAGACGAACACGGGCGCCGCGACCGCGGCATCCGCTTCGCTGACGCCCGCGGCGACGAAGAGATCGGTGATGAACTGCTCGAGTGCAGCCGGGGTGACGTTCACGGAGCCGGGCATGTGAGGGCCTTTCGAAGGTGCCGCAGCGATGCGGCAGGAGGTGCGGGACGTACGGGACGACGAGTGGGTGTCGGTTCGCAGCGTGCGAACGATGGTGCGGAACGGGCCGGCGATCGCGCCGACCCGCTCCGGGTCTCAACGGCTGACGGCGACGTTCACGATCGCGGTCGTGCCGGCCTTGACGGCCGCCGCGGCCTCGGCGAGCACACGATCGAGCTCGCTCGCGTCGTCGACGGCCGCGTGGAACATGCCGAACGGCGCGGCGAACGCCGACAGCTCGGGCTGGGTCGAGAGGTCGACGCCGAGGTGGTTCGAGGTCGCCACGGCCGAGCCCTCCGGGTAGAACCGCAGGTGGTTCATCTTCATCGACAGGTACTTCCTGTTGTTGAAGATCACGATGAGCAGGGGCAGCCCGAGGTCTTTCGACGCGAGCAGGGACTGCACGACCGGGTTGTAGAGGAACGCCCCGTCGCCGATGGTCAGCACGACGAAGCCGTCGGCCACCGCGAGCTTCACGCCGAGCGCGACCGCGATGCCCTGGCCGAGCCCGCCCTGCACGTAGAAGTACGAGTCGGGGCGCTGCCAGCCGACGTGCCGCTGCACGACCCGGCTGTGCGTGATCGTCTCGTCGACGACCACGGCCCGCTCGGCCTCGACGAGCCCGCGCAGCTTCACGCCGAGCAGCACCGGGTCGATGCCGGACGCGCCGGACGCGCCGGACCCGCCCGCCCCGCCGGAACCCGCCGCCGCGAGCGCACGCTGCTCTGCGGCATCCGTCGCCGACCGCCACGCATCACGACCCGAGGCGAACTGCGCACCGCGCGCCGCGAAATCGCCGCCGCGCTCGAGCGTCGCCTCGCGCAGCTGCTCGAGCGTCTCGGGCAGTGCGCCCTCGAGGTAGTGGTCGGCGTTCAGCACCTGGTAGACGATGTGCGGACGCTGCGGAACCTCGTCGATGACGACCGTCTTCGCCTTCGCGGGCTTGCGGCTCGGCGGGTAGTACGGGGCACGGCAGTTGACGAGCAGGATCAGGTCGGCGTCGTCGATGTAGGGCTCGAGCTCGCCGCCGAGGTGCACGGGGCTGTCCTTCGGCAGGTTCGCGCAGACGGCCGAGGTGGGCTCGATCACGCCGATGCCGAGGTCTTCGGCGAGCGCGCGCAGCGCCTCGAATCCGCCGGGCTCTCGGCCGGCGGTCTCGGTGATGATGATCGGGCGCTCGGCCGCGGCGAGCAGGTCGGCCACGGCCGCGATGTCGGCGGGGTCGCTCTGCCGGCGGCCGCGCGGCACGACGGCCTTGCGCACGGGGCGCTCGCCCGCCTCGAGCAGCACCTCGAGCGGCACGTTGAGGTAGGCGGGGCCTGCGGGCTGGCGTTCGGAGAGCTCCCCCGCGCGCTTGACCAGGTCGTACAGCGTCGACACCGAACCGGCCATCTGCGACCACTTCGTGAACGGCTGCGCGATCTGGTGCGTGCCGCCCACGATCGAGAGGTTGCGGTACCACTGGCCGCCGGGGTCCTGGCCGGGCCCGTCGCCGTAGGTGAGCGACTCCGACGAGGCGACCACCATGGGCACGCCGGCGAGCAGTGCGCCGTGCACGGCCATCGAGCCCTGCAGCAGGCCTGGGGCCGCGTGCAGCAGTACGGCCTGCACGCGACGGGTCACGAGTCCGTAGCCCGTGGCCATGCCGGCCGCCACGGTCTCGTGCGTCAGGTCGAGGTAGCGGGGTGCGGCTTCGCCCTCCGCCTGGCGACGAGCGAACGCCTCCCATGCCGGGGCCCATTCGGACCCCGGCGAGGAGAAGACCACGTCGACGCCGAGGTCGGTGAGCGCATCGATGAGCAGCTCACCGCCGTCGTACGTCTTCGTCATGTCAGTTCCCGGCTGCCGCGCCGACCGTGACCGCCTCGGCTTCGGCGGGGATCTCCCAGTCGAGCACCTTGCAGATGCCCTTGCCCATGATCCAGTCCAGCTCCTCGGGCGAGAAGGAGTAGTACTTCGTGAATTGCTCGATCGTATCGGTCCACGTCAGGCCGTGGCCGAGCAGGCGCGTGATGTCGGTGCCGAAGTGCGCGCGCTCGGGGCCCATCTTGTCGACGACCTCGTGCACGTACTTCTCGATGTTGTAGTTCGGGAAGGGCTGGGTCGAGTACCCGGGCAGCGCCGAGACCTTGACCGAGATGTTGGGGTGCACGTGCAGGTCGGCGGTCTCCTGCACCCAGTAGCCGATGGCGTCGTCGACGCAGCGGGCCATGATGCCCATGTGGTCGATGATGATCTTCAGGTCGGGGTGCTTCTCGGCGATCTGGCCGAGCTCCGCCTTCCAGATGGGCGCGTGCACCATGGTCGGGATGCCCAGCTTCTCGGCGAGCGGCCAGTACCAGTCGTTGGTGCCGTCGATCATCCAGTTGCGGTCCTGCGGGCGGTGGAACGTGAGGCGCACGCCCTTGATGTGCTCGCTGTCCTTGATGAGGTGCAGCAGTCGCTCGCCCTCTTCGGGGTCGTTCTGCGGCACGCGCGCCATGATGCCGAAGCGGCCGTCGTACTGCTCGGCGGCTTCGAGCGCGTAGTCGATGCGGTCGCCCTCCCAGGAGGGCGGGAGGATGAGGGCGCGGTTGACGCCGGCCTCATCCATGAGCGAGACGGCCTCTTCTGCGAGGAACGCCTCCTCACGGTGGCCGTTGAGACGGATGCGCTCACGCGCGCCGGGCACCCAGGGGCGATCCGGCGTCTCTTCCTTCCAGAGGTGGATCTGCGAGTCGACGATGAACACGGGGTCTTTCCTTCAGGTCGTGAGGGAGCGCCGTTCGGTGCCGCGGTTCCGCGGCAGGCACCCACCGACCCATCGAGCTCGGGCCGGTGAAGCGAAGCTATCCCGGGGTCGAACGCGGTTCCAGCCTCGGCGACGCACCTTTAGTTGACGCATCGTGCACGCTCATCGGGCCCATGCGCTCGCGGCGGATGCTTTGCTGGAACGGGCCGCTCTGCTCACGAGCGACACGAAGGAGAAGACGACGATGACGGATGCCGCGACGGCACGAACCAGGCCGACGTCACCGGCTGCACGCGGGGCGTCCGATGCCCGCCGTGCGCCGGCCGACCCGGCCTCGCCCTTCTTCCGCGCCGGCGGGCGCCTGCGCTTCACGGCTCGCGAGGTGGTCGTGTCGGCCGTGTCGCGACCGGTCGACGAGTACGTGCGCGTGACGTTCTCCGGCGCGGATCTGGCCGACTTCGAGAGCAACGGGCCGACCGACCACGTGCGCGTGTTCTTCCCCGACCCGGCGACGGGCGAGCTCGTGGCCCCGGTCGCGGCCGGCCCCGGGGAAGACGGCATCGTGCGCCCCGACGGCCCCGTGGTCTCGCGGGACTTCACCCCGCTGGCGCCGCGCACCGACACGGCGACGGGCGCCCGCTCGTTCGACCTCGACTTCCTGCTGCACGACGACCCGGGGCCCGCGGCGAGCTGGGGTGCCGCCGCGAAGGTCGGCGATCGGCTCGTCGTCGTCGGCCCGCGCGGATCGAAGGCGGCGCCGCAGAACGCCGCACGCGTGCTGTGCGTCGTCGACGGCACGTCGCTTCCGGCCGCCGGCCGCTGGCTCGCCGAGGTTCCCGCGACGACCGCGGTCGAGGTGGTCTTCGACGACTCGGCCGCCGAGGCCGAGGGCGATCTCGTGTGGGTGCGCACGTACCTCCGCGGCGCCTCGGGCCGCGAGGCCTCCGTGCGCAGCAGCTCCGGCGACCTCGCCGACGAGGTGCTGCGACTCGGCGTCGACGCCGGTACGTTCGTGTTCGCCGCCGGCGAGGCCTCCCGGCTGGTGGGCCTCCGGCGCCTGCTCAAGGCGGAGCTGCGGCTGCCCCGCGACCAGTACGCGCTGAGCGGCTACTGGAAGCGCGGCACCGTCGGCTTCGATCACCACGCGCCGATCGATCCCGACGACCTGGAGGACTGAGCGGCACCCGTGCGCCTGGCTGTGCAGAACGGAAAACCAGCGATCGGGGTTACCCGTATGATGCTCGGGCGGGTCGGGCCTGCGAACGTACCCGGGGGCGGGGTTCGAGAACAGGGCGTACGCCTTCGCCCCTCCCGATCCCGGCGTCGCCCGTCGTCGCGGATCACCCCTGAACCCACCGGAGGCCCACCGTGGGCACGCTCGTCTACAACGGCAACGGCAGCATCCCGATCGACGACCGCCTGCTCGCGCACCTGCAGGTCGTGATCATCGACAAGCTGCGCCGTCAGGAGTTCTTCGCCTTCACCTGGGAGCTCGGTGGCCGCGAGTCCACCGTGTGGTTCGGTCCGTCGATCGCGCTCGAGTTCGTGTACTCGGGCGGGCGCGTGCCGTCGCTCAACCGAGCCTGGCTGCACCAGCTCGCCGAGGCCGCGTCGTCGAACGCCGGCCTCTCGGCGCTGCCCGAGCCGCAGATGCCCGGTGCCCCGGCGCCCGCGGTTCCGGTGCCGGCCATGGCGCGGTCGCTCGCCGCGTCGACCCCGGCACGCGCGACCGTCTGACCGTCCGTCCGTCCGTCCGCTCGTCCGTCCGACCGGCCTGACCGGGGCGGATGCCTCAGCGCGCCGCAGCCCAGTCGAGCAGCTGCTCGACCGGCCAGGTGTTCACGATCCGCTCGGCGGGCACCCCATTGGCCTCGGCGCGGGCGGCTCCGAGCTCGAGGAACGCGAAGTGCCCCGGAGCGTGCGCGTCGCTGTCGATCGAGAAGCGGCATCCGGCCTCGAGCGCGAGCTGGATCAGGTCGTCGGGCGGGTCCTGTCGCTCGGGGCGCGAGTTGATCTCCACCGCCACGTCGTGCTCGGCGCACGCGTCGAACACGGCCCTCGCGTCGAACGTCGACTGCGGGCGCGTGCCGCGCGACCCCTCGACGAGCCGCCCGGTGCAGTGCCCGAGCACGTTCGTGCGCGGGTTGCGCACCGCGCGCAGCATCCGCTCGGTCAGCTCCTTCGACTCGGTGCGGAGCTTCGAGTGGATGCTCGCGACGACCACGTCGAGCCGCTCGAGCATCTCGGGGCTCTGGTCGAGCGAGCCGTCGAGCAGGATGTCGACCTCGATGCCCGAGAGCAGGCGGATGCCTCCGCCGGGCCGCGCATCGCGATTCAGGCGGGCGAGCACGTCGAGCTGGTCGAGCAGGCGCTCGACGCTGAGGCCGTTCGCGATCGTGAGGTTCGGCGAGTGGTCGCTGACGACGAGGTACTCGAGCCCGACCAGTTCGGCGGCGCGGGCCATCGTCGAGATGGGCGTCGTGCCGTCGGACCAGTCGGTGTGGCTGTGCAGGTCGCCGCGGAGCTTCGCCCGCAGACCCGTCGGCGCCGCGCCCGCGGCCGGCCCGCTCTTCTCCCGGAGCGCCAGGAGGTAGGTCGGCACCTCGCCGGCGACCGCCTCGGCGATGACCGCGAACGTCGTGTCGCCGATGCCCGCCGTGCGCTTCAGCCGGCCGTCGCGCACCCGCTCGGCGAGCTCGGCCGCCGGGATGTCGCCGATGATGCCGGCCGCCTTGCGGAACGCCTTCGACTTGAACGCCGACGCCCGGTCGCGCTCGAGCAGGAACGCGATCTCCTCGAGTGCCGCGATCGGGTCCATCCGCCCATTCTGGCGCGGACGTGTCGGGCGGGCTAGAGCTCGACGACCGTCATGCCCGAGCCTGCGGCCCCGGCCGTGCCCATCGCGGCGAGCGCGTCGGGCACCTCGTCGAGGCTGATGCGACGGCCGACGAGCTCGATCGGGCGGAAGAACTCCTCGGCGACGGCGCCGAGCATCGACGGGTACTCGTGCGCGGCCATGCCGTGGCTGCCGAGGATCTCGAGCTCGCCCGCGATCACGGCGTCCATGGGCATCGCGGCGAGCGCGCTCGTGCCGACCATGAGGCCGATCTGCACGTGCCGGCCGCGCTTCTTCAGGCTCTGCACCGAGGCGAACGCCGTCTCGCTGCTGCCGAACGCGTCGACCGAGACGTCGACTCCGCCTCCGGATGCCGCGAGGATGCGCTCTGCGGCACCCTCGCCGCCGCGCACCGGCACGGCGCCGAGCTTCTCGGCCGCGTCGAGTGCGGCATCCGACACATCGACGCCGTAGACCGTGACGCCCGCGGCGACGGCGATCATGATGGCCGAGAGGCCGACCCCGCCGCATCCGTGCACCGCGATCTTCTCGCCCGGTGCGAGGCGGCTGCGCGAGATGATCGCGCGGTAGGCCGTCGCGAACCGGCAGCCGAGCGAGGCGGCCTCGACGAAGCCGAGTGCGTCGGGCAGACGGATGAGGTTGAGCTCGGCCTCGTCGACGACGACGTACTCGGCGAACGAGCCCCAGTGCGTGAAGCCGGGCTGCGACTGGGCGTCGCAGACCTGCTCGTTGCCCGAGAGGCACTCTGAGCAGCGTCCGCACGCGCAGATGAAGGGTGCCGTGACGCGGTCGCCGACCGCCCAGCCCGAGTCGGAGTCGATCTCGGAGCCGAGCTCGGCGATCTCGCCTGCGAACTCGTGGCCGGGCACGTGCGGCAGCGAGATGGTGTCGTCGTGGCCCATCCAGCCGTGCCAGTCGCTGCGGCAGACGCCGGTCGCGCGAACCCTGATCACCGCGCCGCGCGGCGGGCATTCGGGTTCGGGCACGTCGGCGAGCTCTGGTCGCTCGCCGAATTCGCTGAAGAGCACGGCACGCACGGGTCCTCCGTTGGGTCGACGGATGTCGCAGCTGAACGGGCGGGCCGCGTCGGGGTCGGCGGGGCGCTGGGGGACGCGCATCCGCCACGCGGCTTCGCTGGCGACAGGATGCGAGCCTACCGGCCCGCGCGGGCCGGGCGCGCGCGCTCGTGCTGGGCTGGGCTGGTGACACTCGGATGAAATTGTGGAACAATCGCGCACATGCGTTTCGTCGTGGCCGTACTGCTCGCGTCCGTGTGCTTCGGCACCACGGGTGCCGCCCAGGCGCTCGGGCCCGACGCCGACCCGGTCTCGATCGGCGCGGCGCGCATCCTCATCGGCGGCGGGGCGCTCGCCCTCGTGGCCGGCCTCACGACCTGGCGGCGCCGCACGTCCACGGCGACCGGGGCGACAGGGGCGGCATCCGGGGCAGCGGCTGCGGCGGCGAGGCCGGCGGTCGGGGCCCGCTCGCGGCATCCGCTCGGCACCGTGGTCGTGATCGCGATCGGCGCGGCCGGCGTGCTCGCCTACCAGCCCGCGTTCTTCGCCGGCACGGCCTCGAACGGGGTCGCGATCGGCACGGTCGTCGCCCTCGGATCGGCCCCCGTCATCACGGGCGCGTTCGACTGGGCGCTGCGTCGACGGTTCCCGGGTCGCCGCTGGCTCGTCGCGACCGCGATCGCGACGGTCGGCGTCGCCGTGCTCGCGGCGGCATCCGACCCCTCGCAGGCCGCGTCGAACCCGCTCGGCATCGCCGCCTCGGTCGCCGCGGGCGCCTCCTACGCGGTCTACACGCTCGCGGCGAAGCACCTGCTCGACCGGGGCTGGTCGCCCGCCGGGAGCATGGGCGCACTGTTCGGCACCGCGGCCGCGGCGAGCCTGCCGATCCTGCTGTTGACGGATGCCGCGTGGCTGACCACCGGCCCCGGTCTCGCGATGGCCCTGTGGCTCGGCCTCGTCGCGACCACGCTCGCCTACACGCTGTTCGGCGCGGGGCTCGCCGGACTCTCGCCCGCCGTCGTCTCGACGCTCACGCTCGCCGAGCCGATCACCGCGAGCGCGCTCGGCGTGCTCGTGCTCGGCGAGACCCTCGCGGCGGGATCGGTGCTCGGCCTCGCGATCCTCGGGGCCGGCATCGTCGTGCTCGCGTCGAGCGGATGTCGGAGGTCGAACGTACGTTCGAAGACATGGACATCATCCTCATCCCCGGCTTCTGGCTCGACGCCTCATCGTGGAACGACGTCGTCCCCCTCCTCGACGAGCAGGGGCACCGCACCCACCCAGTGACCCTGCCAGGGCTCGAGTCGGTCGACGCCGACCGCTCGCGCATCGGGCTGCGCGAGCACATCGACGCCGTCGTACGGCTCGTCGACGGCCTCGACGAGCCCGTGGTGCTCGTCGGCCACTCCGGCGGCGGCGCCATCGCGTACGGCGTGGCCGACCGTCGCCCCGACCGCGTCGCCCGCATCGTCTACGTCGACGCCGGCCCCCTCGCCGACGGCCAGGCGATCAACGACGCGCTTCCCGTGGTCGACGGCGAGATCCCCCTGCCCGAGTGGGAGGAGTTCGACGAAGCCGACCTCGTCGACCTCGACGACGAACTCCGCGGGGCGTTCCGGGCGCGCGCGGTGCCGCAGCCCGCCGCGGTGGCGAACGACCCCCTCGTGCTGCACGACGAGCGCCGCTACGACGTGCCGATCACGGTGATCGCGTGCGAGTTCCCGAGCTCCGTCCTGCAGGAGTACCTCGCGTCCGACGCGCCCTTCACGCGCGAGCTCTCCCGGGTGCGGCAGGTCGACTACGTCGATCTGCCCACGGGGCACTGGCCTCAGTTCACGAAGCCAGTGCAGCTGGGGCAGGCGATCGCCGCGGCGATCCGCTGACGCTTCGGGTCTGCGTCTGGCGGTTCTCCGTCTGGCGGGTTTCCGCCTGGCGGTTCTCCGCCGATCGGAGTTCCGTCGGCCGGATCTCCTGCCGGGTCGTCACCCGACCGGCGTTCGCCTGCCCCGGCTGCACGCTGTCGATGGGGCCGCCCGGCCGCGAGTACCAGTGGTCGACGCCTCGACCGCAGGTGCAGGCGAGTTCGACGGTCTCCTGGAGACCGGCTGCCTTGAAGAGTTCACGGTGCGGCACGGTAGGGGTGCTCTGGCGGCGCATGGGGCTTGCTCCCGTCGCTCACGGCACGCCGACTGCGTGCCCTCACCTGAGAGACGCGAATCCGGTCCGATCATGACGCCGATGTCGCGACGAATCCCGCCGGGCCGCCGAAGCCGGCCGCTCGAGCCGGGCGCCGAGCCGTTGCTAGAGCTGCGAGCCGTCGATGCCGAACGTGTCGCAGGCGGCCGCACCCTGCTCGTACCCGGTCGTGAACCAGCGCTGTCGCTGCTCGCTCGTGCCGTGCGTGAACGTGTGCGGGGTGACCTGGCCCTGCGCGGCCTGCTGGATGCGGTCGTCGCCCACCGCGGCCGCCGCGCTCAGCGCATCCGCGACCTCGGAG
Source organism: Agromyces allii (assembly GCF_009749385.1). Classification (GTDB taxonomy): domain Bacteria; phylum Actinomycetota; class Actinomycetes; order Actinomycetales; family Microbacteriaceae; genus Agromyces; species Agromyces allii. Next base: position 136,586 of record NZ_WBIN01000007.1, read on the forward strand.
GCCGTCGGCGGCACGAGGAACGCGACGCCCTTGTCGTCGGTCGTGTACGCGGCGTTCGCGACCCAAGCGCCGGCGAAGCAGTCGGCCTGGAGCTCGGTTCGCACGCTGTTCGAGGTCGGCCCGGTCTGCCCGTCCTGGGCGGCGCTGAGCGTGCCGGCGAGGTTCTGCACGTGATGACCCCACTCGTGCGCGACGACGTACATCTGCGCGAGCGGACCGCCGCTCGAACCGAACCGCGTCTCGAGCTCGTCGAAGAACGTCACGTCGACGTAGATCGTCTGGTCGGGCGGGCAGTAGAACGGGCCCGTCGCACTCGTCGCGCCGCCGCATGCGGTGCTCGTCGACTGGTCGAAGAGCACGAAGTCCTGCGGAGCGGTGTACGAGACGCCGAGCTCCTCCGGCGCCGCCTGCTCCCAGTAGGTCTCGAGCGACGCCGAGGCACCCTTCATGCGGCAGTCGACCCGTTCGTTCGCCGCCTGCCCGGTCAGGCACTCCTCGATGCTGGCGTCGGGCGTCGACGGCTCGCCGCCCCCGCCGAGCAGACCCGTGAGGTCGACGCCGAGCAGCTGCGACACGATCACGAGCGCGATCACGCCGAGCCCTCCGCCGACGGCGATGCCGGTGTTGCGCCCTCGCTTGGACGCCTTCCCGCCGCTGATGTCGGCGTTCGGGTTGAAGGTCATGCCCCGAAGCTACTCCTCGCGGGAACCGGCAGAGGTGTCGTCGACGTCGGGGCCGACTTCTGGTATTGGGCCGGAATCGGCTTGCGCAGCATCCCGGTCCGCTTCGGCATCGGCCCGGGCCTCGGCCCCGTCGTCGCCGAACACGTCCTCGTCGACATCGTCGATGAGATCGTCGTCCTCGATCGCGGCGTCGTCCTCGATCACGGCGTCGTCCTCGATCACGGCGTCGTGGCGGACCTCGGCGAACCGGTCGGTGGCCTCGATGAGCGCGTCGAGGATGCCCGGCTCGTCGAACGCGTGCCCGGCGTCGCCGATGATGCGCAGCTCCGCCTCGGGCAGCGCCCGGTACAGGTCCCACGCCGTCATGACGGGGGTGCACATGTCGTAGCGACCCTGCACGATGACCGTCGGGATGCCGGCGAGTCGGTGCGCGTCGCGGATGAGCTGGCCCTCGTCCCACCATCCGCCGTGCCGGAAGTAGTGGTTCTCGATGCGCGCGAACGCGGTCGCGTACTCGGGCGAGACGAACTTCGAGATGGTCTCGATCTGCGGCAGCAGGGTGATCGTCGTGCCCTCCCAGCGCGACCAGGCCACCGCGGCCGACTGGTGCACCTCGGGGTTCGGGTCGGCGAGCAGTCGCCCGTACGCCTCGATGAGGTGCGCGCGTTCGACCGCCGGGATCGGGGCGAGGAAGTCCTCCCAGAGGTCGGGGAAGATCGCCGAGGCCCCGCCCTCGTAGAACCAGTCGAGCTCTTGCCGGCGCAGGGTGAAGATGCCCCGCAGCACGAGCTCGCTCACGCGCTCGGGGTGCGTCTGGGCGTAGGCGAGGGCGAGCGCGCTCCCCCACGAGCCGCCGAACACCTGCCATCGGTCGACGCCGAGGTGCACGCGCAGCCGCTCCATGTCGGCGACGAGGTGCCAGGTCGTGTTCGCCGAGAGGTCGGCGTCGGGCTCGCTCGCGTGCGGGATCGACAGGCCGCAGCCGCGCTGGTCGAAGAGCACGATCCGGTACTTCTCTGGGTCGAACAGGCGTCGGTGCGCCGGGCTCGTGCCGCCCCCGGGGCCGCCGTGCAGGAACACCACGGGCTTGCCCTCCCGGTTGCCCGAGATCTCCCAGTAGATGTGCTGTCCGTCCCCCACGTCGAGCATGCCCGTTTCGAGCGGCTCGATCTCCGGATACAGGTCTCTCATGACCACACGGTAGCGAGCCGTCGCCCGCGCGCGGCGTAGGCTCGGCACATGAGCGTGAAACCGGTCACCATCACCATCACGGGGGCGGGCGGCCAGATCGGCTACGCCCTCCTGTTCCGCATCGCCTCTGGCGCGATGCTCGGCGCCGAGACGCCGGTGCGACTGCACCTGCTCGAGATCCCGCAGGGCGTGCGAGCCGCCGAGGGCGCGGCGCTCGAACTGCAGGATGCCGCGTTCCCGCTGCTGCACGGCGTCGAGGTGTACGACGACCCGAGGTCCGCGTTCGAGGGCACCGAGATCGCGATGCTCGTCGGCGCCCGTCCACGCACCGCGGGCATGGAGCGCGGCGACCTGCTCGCGGCGAACGGCGGCATCTTCGGCCCGCAGGGCGCGGCGATCAACGCCGGAGCGGCCGACGGCGTCCGAGTCGTCGTGGTCGGCAACCCCGCCAACACGAACGCGCTCATCGCCGCTTCGCATGCTCCGGATGTCCCGGCCGACCGGTTCACGGCGCTCACCCGCCTCGACCACAACCGTGCACTCGGCCAGCTCGCCGCGACGCTGGGCGCTCGGGTCGGGTCGCTCCGCGACGTCACGATCTGGGGCAACCACTCGGCGACCCAGTTCCCGGATGTCTCGCACGCGACGGTCGACGGCGAGCCCGTGCCGCACCTGCTCGCCGCCCGCCTCGGCGGCGTCGACACCGCGAAGGAGTGGCTCGTCGACTCGTTCATCCCGCGGGTCGCCAAGCGCGGAGCCGAGATCATCGAGGTGCGCGGTTCCTCGTCGGTCGCCTCGGCGGCGAGCGCCGCGATCGACCACGTGCGCGACTGGGTGCACGGCACGACGAACGGGTGGACGAGCGCGGCCGTCGTCTCCGACGGGTCGTACGGCGTGCCCGAGGGACTCGTGTCGTCGTTCCCCGTCGAGTCGGTCGACGGCGCGTGGCGCATCGTGCAGGGGCTCGAGGTCGACGCGTTCGCCGAACACCGCATCTCGGCATCCGTCGCCGAACTCGTCGAGGAGCGCGAGGCGGTGCGCGCGCTCGGACTCATCTGAGCTCGCGCCCGCGAGACCCGCGAACGAGGCCGGTCGGCCGTGACATCCGACCGACGTAGGCTTGACGCATGGCCAAGCCGATCACGCCCGCGCGTCGCAAGCAGCTCATCGTCGGACTCGTGATGGGCATCATCGTGGGTCTCGTGATCAGCTTCATCACGGGCTTCTGGCTGTGGCTGGCCGCCGGCGTGGTCATGGGCCTCGCCACGGGCGCCATCATGAAGCCGCCTACGGAGTAGCGCGCCCCCGCACGTACGCCTCGATGCCGTCGATCACCCGTTCGAGGCCGAACGTGAAGCTGCGTTCGGGGTCCGAGGCCGAGCCGTACGCCTCCCCTGCCGCCAGGCCGACCCGGCCCGAGATCGGGTAGCGGGCGGGGTCCATGATCTCCTCGAGGATGGGCGCGTTGCGCTCCCACCATTCCTCGTCGGTCTCGGCGACGGCCCGGTGCAGGCGCTCGGCGTCGAGGTAGGCCCGTGCCGGTCCGCTGACGTACCCCGTGATCAGCGTGATGACCTGGTCCATGTCGAGGTCGTCGAGGCCGAGGTCGTCGATGGCCCGCAGGCTCCACTCCCAGCGATCGGAGACGTTCGGCCCGAGCGGCGGGCGGCTGGTGTCGATCGAGAGCAGCCACGGATGCCGCAGGTACTCGTTCCACGCGAGCTGCGCGATGCGGGCGAGCCGCTCACGGAGCGGGCCGTCGAGTTCGGGCAGCGCCTGCTCGCCCGCGACCCGGTCGACCATGAGGTCGATGAGCTCGGCCTTGCCCGGCACGTAGGTGTAGACCGACATGGGCTTCAGGCCGAGGCGCTCGGCGATGCGTCGCATCGAGAGCGCCTCGACGCCCTCGTCGTCGGCGATCTCGATGGCGGCGTCGACGACGGCGTCGACGCTCGTGCGCTGCTTCGGGCCGCGTGATCCGACGGGATCGCCGAGGCGATCGCGCCACAGCAGGCGCAGGGTGCGATCGGGCTCTCCCCGCCCCGTGGATTCGGTCGGCATGCACGCCAGCATACATTCTCCGTATGGTGTACGGTTAATCCCCCAAGAACTCCGTACGCAGTACGTTGAAAGGAAGCGATGCATCCCCGACCGGTTCCACCACGCCCCGCCCTCGAGGCCGTCGGACTCCGCAGGCGCTACGCGAAGACCCAGGCGCTCGACGGCTTCGACCTGCACGTCGCCGCCGGCACCGTGCACGGCCTCCTCGGCCCGAACGGCGCAGGCAAGACCACCGCCGTGCGCTGCCTCACGACGCTCACCGACATCGACGAGGGCTCCGCGGCGATCGACGGCATCGACGTGCGCCGCGATCCGGCCGCGGTGCGCGAGCGCATCGGGCTCGTCGGGCAGTTCCACGCCGTCGACGAGGCCCTCACCGCGCACCAGAACCTCGTGCTCTTCGCGCGGCTCAGCGGGCTCTCGAAGCCGCGTGCGAAGTCACGGGCCGATCAGCTCCTCGAGGCGTTCGGATTGACGGATGCCTCGAGCCGCCCGGTGTCCGGCTTCTCGGGCGGCATGCGGCGACGGCTCGACATCGCCTCGAGCCTCGTGCTCACGCCGGCCGTCCTGTTCCTCGACGAACCCACCACCGGACTGGATCCGCGCGGACGCGCGACGGTCTGGCAGGCGGTGCGGGAGGTCGCGTCGATGGGCACCACCGTGCTCCTCACCACCCAACTGCTCGACGAGGCCGACCAGCTCGCCGACCGCGTCAGCGTGATGGACCGCGGCCGGGTGATCGCCGAGGGCACGCCATCGGAGCTGAAGCGACGGCTGGGCGGTGACCGCATCACGGCCGCGTTCGCCGCCGCGGACCTCGACCGGGCAGCGACCGTCGTTGCGAGAGCGGTCGGCGCCGAGGCATCCGTCGATCCCGACTCGTCGACCCTCACGGTCGAGGTCGAGAGCGGATCGGCCGCACTCGCCCCGATCGTCCGGGCACTCGACGCCGAGGGCCTCGCGGTCGACGACCTCGCACTTCGACGCCCCACCCTCGACGAGGTGTTCCTGCACCTGACGGGCGCTCCGCCAACCGACGCGGTCGCAAGCGACCCTGCGCAGACCGACCTGGAGGCGAAATGACGACCACCGACACCATCGCCGCGACCGGCCGACGCGACCGGCGGCCCAATGCGCTCCGCGAGGGCTGGCTCATCGCCGGGCGCGACCTGCTGCACTGGGTGCGCGAACCCTGGGGACTCGTCTTCGGGCTGGCGTTCAACATCATGCTGATCCTGCTGTTCGGCTTCCTCTTCGGAGGGGCGATCGAAGTGCCGGGCGGCGGCGAGTACATCGCGTTCCTCCTGCCCGGCATGTTCGCGCTCACGATGCTGTTCGGCCTCGAGGGCACGATGACCACCATGGCCGAGGACGCGAAGCGCGGCATCACCGATCGCTTCCGCTCGCTGCCCATCTCGAGCGCCGCCGTCGCACTCGGGCGGGCCATCGCCGACCTCGCGAACTCGGCGCTGAGCCTCGGGGTGCTCATGGTCGGCGGGCTCCTCATCGGCTGGCGCCCGACCACCGGGCCCGCCGAGATCGCGCTCGGCGTCGTGCTGCTGCTCTGGCTCCGGTTCGCCCTGCTCTGGCTCGGCATCTTCCTCGGCCTGAGCTTCCGAGGCACGGGCGCGACGACCGCCGTGCAGGTGCTCGTCTGGCCGATCGGGTTCCTCTCGACCGTGTTCGTCTCGGCCGAGACGATGCCCGGATGGCTCGGGGTCATCGCCACGTGGAACCCGGTGTCGGCCACGGCGACGGCCGCCCGCGAGCTGTTCGGAAACCCGACCGGCGTCACGAGCGGGTGGATGGCCGAGAATGCCGTGCTCGCGGCATCCGTCTGGCCGCTCGTGATCGCCCTGGTGTTCCTGCCGCTGACGGCCACGGCCTACCGCCACCTGCGCCGGTAGTCGGTCTGCTGTTCTGGGGGCAGCGAGAAGGCCGGACCCGATCGGGTCCGGCCTTCTCGGCGGATGACGCTCGTGCCTACTTCTTGGGAGTCAACCCCACCGGCGGGGGTCGGGGGTGGGGTGTGGGGGGGCCCCCTCGCCCCCCGCCCCCGCGGGGGCCCGCCCTTCTCGGCGGATGACGCTCGTGCCTACTTCTTGCTCTTCTCCGGAACGGGGAGCGTGCCGTCGGCGCGCTTCGCGGCGTAGTACGCCCGCGCCTCGTCCTGACGCTCCTGCTCGGCACCCGACGCGATCTTCGCGCGCAGGTGCTCGGGGCCGTAGCCGAACGCGTCGACGAGGTCCTGGGCGTGGGGACGAAGGCGCTCGATGAGACGGTCGATGTAGGCCGTCACCGACTGCGCGCGCTTCGGCGAGAGCCGGCCGTTGATGAGGTACCACGCGGCATGCTGCTCGATGAGGCCGAGCCCGAACAGGTCGCGAACCCACGTGAGCACCTGCTTGGTGCCGGGGTCGGTGACCTTCGCGAGGCCGCGCGTGAACGCCTCCCACTGCAGCAGCTCGGCGTGCGCCCGGGCCGCCTCGATGAGCTCGTTCTGGTTGCGGTTGAAGAGCGCCGCGCCCTCGGCCTTCGACAGCTTGCGGGCCTCGCGCAGCCGGCCGGCGATGTCGGAGATCATCGTCTCGACGCGGTCGGTCAGCAGCGAGCGCTGGGTGTCGGCGTCGCGGAGCTCCGCGACCGAACGCGCGGTCGAGCCGAGGTCGGCGATGTTCTGGCCGAGGCGACGAAGGCCGGTGCCGTGGTACGCGCGCTCGGCCGTCGAGGTGACGACGTAGCGGGCCATGGCCCCGACATCCGCCTTCGCGAACTGCTTCGAGAAGTCGGTGAGCAGGCGCTTGGCGACCAGCTGGAGCAGCACGTTGTTGTCGCCCTCGAACGTGACGTACACGTCGAGGTCCTGGCGCAGGCCCACGAGGCGGTTCTCGGCGAGGAAGCCCGAGCCGCCGCAGGCCTCGCGCGCCTCCTGCAGGGTCTCGAGCGCGTGCCACGTCGACAGCGGCTTGAGCGATGCCGCGATCGTCTCGAGGTCCTGGCGGTCGTCGTCGGTGTCGGCCTTGCCCGAGAACACGGCGTCGAACTTCACGAGGAACTCGTCGTGCGCGAAGATCTGCGCGTAGGTCGTCGCGAGCTTCGGCAGCAGGCGGCGCTGGTGGCGCTGGTAGTCGAGCAGCACCTCTTCATCGGTCTCGCTCGCGGCGTTGAACTGGCGGCGCTGGTTGCCGTAGGTCACGGCGATCGCGAGGGCCGCTGCGGATGCCGCGGTCGCGGCGCCATCGAGCGAGACGCGGCCCTGCACGAGCGTGCCGAGCATCGTGAAGAAGCGGCGGCCCGGGCTCGAGATCGAGCTGGAGTACGTGCCGTCCTCGGCGACCGACCCGTAGCGGTTGAGCAGGTTCGCGCGCGGCACGCGCACGTCGGTGAAGTGCAGACGGCCGTTGTCGATGCCGTTGAGGCCGCCCTTCAGGCCGTCGTCCTCACCGCCGATGCCCTCGAGGAATGCGCCGTCGGCGTCGCGAAGCGGCACGTAGAACGCGTGCACGCCGTGGTTGACGCCCTTCGTGACGAGCTGTGCGAACACGACCGCGGCCGTGCCGTGCACGGCGGCGTTGCCGAGGTAGTCCTTCCACGCCCCGCGGAACGGGGTGTCGATGACGAACTCCTGCGTCGCCTCGTCGTAGGTGGCGGTCGTGCCGATGGCCGCGACATCCGACCCGTGACCGGTCTCGGTCATCGCGAACGCACCGGGAACCTCGAGCGACATGATCGCCGGCAGGAAGGTCTCGTGGTGGTACTCGGTGCCGAGGTGCAGCACCGCTGCGCCGAAGAGGCCCCACTGCACGCCCGACTTGATCTGCAGGCTCGGATCGGCGAGCACGAGCTCCTCGAATGCGGCGATGTTGCCGCCGTGGTCGTCGTGACCGCCGACCGACTTCGGGAAGGCGCGGTGCACGGCGCCCTGCTCGACGAGGATCCTCAGCTGTCCGAGCACGCGCTCACGGTGCTCGTCCATCGACTGGCCCTCGATGCGCTGCAGCTCGGGCTCGCCGGCGCGCTTGCGCGCCTCGAGGCGGATCTCGGGCCACGAGCCGAGCAGCTGGTGACTGAGCGAGGCCACGTCGATGCGCGGTCCGGCGGGACGGGCGCTCGCCGCGGGCGCGGGGATCGGGGCCGCGGCCGCCTCACGCGCGGGCGTGGCGGGAACGGTCGTCGCGTCGTTCTTGGTGGTTCGGGATGCCGTGTCAACCATCGTCGGTTACGTCCTTCGTCTGCGCGGGATCAGCTCATTCCACGGTATGACCGGCCTCCGAACACCCCAAGCGCGGGGTACGACGACGACAAAGGCGCGCGGAGACGGCTCGGCGGCGACTGTGCGATTGCTACAAAACGGATGCCGGGGCCCTATGCGGTCGACACAACGGCGCCGGGCACGCGGCATCCGCCCGTCGCACTCAGCTGTTGAAGAACGCGCTCGCCCGCTTGGTCCACAGCAGCATCAGCGCGATGAAGGAGACGAGGATGCTGAGCCACTCGCCGACCGGGTTGCCGAGGTTCGCGACCGCGATGAACAGCGACGAGATGATCGACAGCACCTGCACGACCGTGACGATGAGGCGCGCCGCCATGTTGCCGCGGAGCAGGCCGAACGCCACGATCACGGTGATCAGGCCGAGGACGATCGACACGATCGCCGACGAGTAGACGGTGCCCGCACCGCCCCACTGCGGGGCGACGGCGATGGCGCTCGCCTGGAAGAACAGGATCGTGCCGACGACGATGTCGATCGCGCCCGAGATCCAGGCGATGACGGCGACGATCGTGACGCCGGCAGGACGGCCGGTGCTCTGAGACATGGTGGCTCCCCCTCCGCCGGGCCGCGGGTCTGCCACCCGGCTTCACGATGATCGTAGCGAGCCGGGGGCCTCGAACGGCAGAGGCGGTGACGGATGCCGCGGGCGGGCGGCCGCGGCATCCGTCACCGTACCGAGGGCGCGGGTCGCGCTGCGACTCAGGCGCTCCGCTGGTAGGTGCGGAACGCCCGCGTCGCGAGCCAGCCCAGCACGAGCGCGAACACCGCGAGGAACCCGAGGTGGGACCACACGCTCGCCCAGTCGGGGTCGGCGGAGAGCAGCGCCTCGCGCCCGGCGACGACCGCCCATTCGAACGGGTTGAAGCGCGCGACATCCGCCACCCAGTCGGCCGACAGCGAGGTGTCCATCAGCGCCGAGCTCAGGAACATGAGCGGGATCGTGATGAGCTGCGACAGCCCGATGAGCACGTTCTGGTCGCGCGCGAGGAGCGCCGCCGCATTCGAGAGCGCCGAGAACGACGCCGTCAGCAGCATCGCCGCGGCGAGCAGCACGAGCACGCCCGCGATGCCACCGTCGAAGCGCGCGCCGAGCAGCCACGCCACACCCAGCACGATGAGCGTCTGCACGAACGTGAGCACCGCCTGGTACACGAGCGACGCGACCATGAGCGCGCCGCGATGCGTCGGCGAGGTGAGGAGGCGATCCATGACGCCGCGGTTCATGTCCTCGATGAACGAGGTGCCCGCCCACGCGCTGCCGAACAGCGCCATCATCACGACGATGCCCGGCGTCAGGAACTCGAGGTAGTCGGCGCCGCCCGAGAAGCCCGGGATCTCGACGACCGACTTGAAGAGCTGCCCGAACAGCAGCAGCCAGATGAGCGGCTGCACCAGGTTCATGACGACGAACGCCGGAACCCGCACGGCCGCCCGCAGCTGCCGCAGCGTCAGCACCGCGGTGTGGCGGAGGAAGCCCGTGCCGGCGGTCGACGGGAGCGTCGAGGTCGGACGAGACAGGACTGGAGTGGTGGCGCTCATGCTGCACGCTCCTCTGATTCGGCGGCGCGGGCGGGTGCGGAGCCCGCGAGATGCGCCGATGAGAACGACCGCCCGGTGTGGGCGAGGTAGACGTCGTCGAGGCTCGGCCTCGCGACCGTCGCGGAGGCGACCCGCACCTGTTCGGCATCGAGCAGCGCGAGAACGATGGGCAGCGCCTGGCCGCCCTCGTCGGTGCGTGCCCGCACGGTGCGGCCCTCGCGCACGACGTCGCGGAACGCCTCGGTGCGACCGATGAGCACGAACGCGGCCTCGACCGCGGCGTCATCGTGGAGCTCGAGCACCACGGCGTCGCCGCGGAGCGCCGACTTGAGCTCGTCGGGTGCGCCCTCGGTCACGACCCGGCCGTTCGCGACGATCGCCAGGCGGTCGGCCAGCCGGTCGGCCTCCTCGAGGTAGTGCGTCGTGAGCAGCACGGTCGTGCGCTCGTCGGCGGCCATGCGCTCGATCTCGGCCCACATCTCGGTGCGCGCTTCGGGGTCGAGGCCGGTGGTCGGCTCGTCGAGGAACAGCACGTGCGGACGGTGCATGAGACCGATCGCCACGTCGAGCTTTCGGGCCATGCCGCCCGAGTACGTCTTGACCTGGCGTCGCGCCGCAGCGGCCAGCCCGAAGCGCTCGAGCAGTTCGCCGGCGCGGGACTTCGCGTCACGCGTGGCCATGCCGTGCAGCTGGCCGGCGAGCACGAGGTTCTCGAGCCCGGTGTCCATCGGGTCGGAGACCTGCTTCTGGGCGACGAAGCCGATCGAGCGGCGCACCGCGGCGGCCTGGGTGCGCACGTCGAAGCCCGCGACGAAGGCCTCGCCGGAGTCGGCCGCGCTGAGCGTGGCGAGGATCTTCACGGTCGTCGACTTGCCGGCGCCGTTCGGCCCGAGGAGGCCGAAGACGGTGCCCTCCTCGATGCCGAAGCTCAGCCCGTCGAGGGCGATGACAGGCGGCCTGCGCCGGCCCTGCGGATAGCGTCTGACGAGGTTCCTGGCCTCGAGGGCCAGCCCCGGTGTCGCGGTGGACATGGTGTTCTCCGATCTCGGTGGAGCGCGCTCGGTCGAGCGCGCTCATCGGAGTCGGTTCAGCGCTGGGCGGTACGCTGGCGGCGCGCACTGGTCTCGCGTTCGGCTTCGCACTGAACGACTCGGTTGCGTGGGCGGCTCGGGTGTTGCAGCACTCGGGCCGCCGCCTTCTGATGCCGGGCCATTCGTCGTGTGTCGACGGAGGTCACGACATCGTCATGTTGTTCATCTCGATTAGTACTGTATCAGATCAAATACTCGACGAGAAGAAATACATCTCCTTCGCCCAGGGAGCTTGCTACCGCGAGCCGCGTGTCGGCGAGGAGTTCGCTACCGCGACGTGCGCATCGACGAGGGGATCGTCAGCGCGCGAGGTGCGCGTCGACGACCGCGACGAGCGCGTCGCCGTAGGCCTCGCGCTTCTTCGCCCCGATGCCCGAGATGCCGTCGAGCCCGGCGATCGACCGCGGACGCTCGGTCGCGACCGCACGCAGGGTCGCATCGCCGAAGACGATGTAGGCGGGCACGCCCTGCTCGCGCGCCTCGGCGCCGCGCCAGGCACGCAGCGCCTCGAACAGCTCGGCGTCGTCTGCGCTCAGGTCGGCGGCGGCCGATGCCGCCTTCGGGCCGCGTCGCGAGGCCGCGCGCTCGGGCTCTGCACGGAGCATGACCGTGCGCGTGCCCGCGAGCACCTCGTTGCCGGCCTCGGTGACCGTGAGCGTGCCGTACTCGCCCTGGGTCGCGAGCAGCCCCTGCGCGAGCACCTGTCGCACGATGCCGCGCCACTGCTGCTCGGAGACGTCGGCGCCGATGCCCCAGGTGGCGAGCGTGTCGTGGCCGTACTGGGTCACGCGAGGCGTCTGCTTGCCGCGGAGGATGTCGATGAGGTGGCCCGCGCCGTAGCGCTGGCGCCGTTCGCGCTCGAGGCGCACGATCGTGGACATCAGCTTCTGCGCCGGAACCGTGCCGTCGAGCGCGGTGGGCGGCTCGAGGCAGGTGTCGCAGTTGCCGCAGGGCGTGCTCTGCTCGCCGAAGTAGGCGAGCAGGTTCTGCCTGCGGCACTGCACGGTCTCGCAGAGCGCGAGCATCGCGTCGAGGTGGGAGGCCATGCGGCGCCGGTGCGCGAGGTCGCCGGGGCTCTCGTCGATCATGCGTCGCTGCTGCACGACGTCTTGCAGTCCATAGGCGAGCCAGGTCGTGGCCGGACGGCCGTCGCGGCCCGCGCGCCCCGTCTCCTGGTAGTACCCCTCGACGGACTTCGGCAGGTCGACGTGGGCGACGAAGCGCACGTCGGGCTTGTCGATGCCCATGCCGAACGCGATGGTCGCGACGACGACCACGCCGTCTTCGCGCAGGAACCGCTCCTGCGTTCGGCGACGCACGCCCGCGTCGAGGCCTGCGTGATACGGCAGCGCGTTGACGCCGTTCTGCGCGAGGAAGCCCGCGATCTTCTCGGTGCTCGCCCGGGAGAGGGCGTAGACGATGCCCGCGACGGGGGTGCCGTCGGCGTCGACGCCCTCGGTGCGGACGAAGTCGAGGAGCTGCTTGCGCACCTCGGACTTGGGAGCGATGCGGTACTGGATGTTCGGGCGGTCGAAGCTCGACACGAAGTGCCGGGCGTCTTCGAGCGAGAGTCGCGTCGTGATCTCGCGGTGCGTGGCCTCGGTCGCGGTCGCCGTGAGGGCGATGCGCGGCACGTCGGGCCAGCGCTCGCTGAGCTCGGAGAGCGCGAGGTAGTCGGGCCGGAAGTCGTGACCCCACTGGGCGACGCAGTGGGCCTCGTCGATCGCGAACAGCGCGACGGTGCGCTGCTGCAGGAACCGCTTGACGGGCTCGGAGCTCAGCCGCTCGGGCGCGATGTAGAGCAGGTCGAGCTCGCCGGCGAGGTACGCCCGCTCGACCTCGTCGCGCTCGAAGGACTGCTGGCTCGAGTTGAGGTAGGCGGCGCGCACGCCGTTGCGCTGGAGCGCATCGACCTGGTCGTGCATGAGCGCGATGAGCGGCGAGACGACGATGCCCGTGCCCTCGCGGAGCAACGACGGGATCTGGTAGCAGAGGCTCTTGCCGCCGCCGGTCGGCATGAGGACGACCGCGTCGCCGCCGCCGGCGACCTGGGCGATGATCTCGGCCTGCTCGCCGCGGAAGCTGTCGTACCCGAAGACCGTGTGCAGCGCTTCTTCGGCGGTCGCGAACTGCGCGGGGGCTGCACGCACCGAGCTCGGGTCGACCGACGCGAACCGCGCGGTCGTCGAGGTGGGAGCCGAGGCCGGCGTCGAACGCGGCGACGCCCGGAACTCGTCATCGGCCGGCGGCACCCAGCCATCGTCGGCGGGCGGCGCCCACTCGTCGGCCGGCGGTGCGAACTCGTCGAGCGGCCACGGCACGTCGTCGTAGGGATCGGGTTCGGGATTGCGGCTCACCCGTCGAGTGTAACGAGCACCCCCGACGGGTGAGCCGGACGATCCCCAGGCTCGGCCGCTCAGTCGCGGCGGCGAACCACGAGCCAGGTCGCGACGCCGGCGACGAGCACCACGACGACGCCCGCCCCGAGCCACAGCAGGTCGGTCGAACCGGATGCCGCGGCATCCGCCCCGCCGTCTGCTGCCGCGTCGGTCGCGTCATCCGTGCCGGACGCATCGGGCTCACCGGCGCCCGTCGCGTCGCCGCCGCAGGCGGGTGCGTCGGTGCCGGTGCCGAGTTCGGTGCCCTCGGCGGGCTGCCACTCGAACGTCCACTCACCCGAGATCGGGTGGCCGTCGGTCGAGACGACCTGCCAGATCACCGTGTACGTGCCCGGCTCGCCGAGGTCGACCACGGACGAGGCCGTCGCACCGTCGATCACGGCGCAGCCGTCGCCGTAGGACAGGCCGTCCGGGCCCTGCACGAGCAGCGCGGCGCCCGTTCCGAGGTCGAGCAGCGCATCGTTGGTCGTGAGCGAGACCGTGCCGGGCTGCTCGGTCACGACCGCACCGTCGGCCGGCGTCGTCGAGATCACCGAATTGTGCGCCGACGCCGAGACCGCCGGCATGGTCGCCAGCAGGGCGGATGCCGCGACGAGCAGCATCGCGCCGACGGCACCGCGGGTGCGCGGCCGACGACCGACGCCTGCCCCGGCGGGCATCACGCGTCCTTGCGGAGGCGGCGTGCGGCGAGGGCGACGACGAGGCCGACGACGCCGACCGCCAGGCCGCCGATGCCGAGCACCCGCGCGACCGTGTCGCTCGAGTCGGCGTCGGCTGCGGCATCCGCCTCGTGCTCGTCGGACTCCTCGGCATCGGCCGAGCCGCCGTGGTGGCCGCCGGCGACGGCCTCGGTGACCGTGATGCTCGGCGCCGGGTGCTCGGGCTCGGCCTCGCCTTCGACCATCGGCTCGCTCCAGTCGGTCTCACCGGTCTCGCAGGTCTGCAGCACGGGGAACTCGAGGGTCGTGCCCGCGGCGTCTTCGGGGAGCGGCATCTGCAGCGCGATCGTGTCGCGGTAGCCGTCTGCGAGCGGCGTGACCGCCGTGTACACGACCTGGCTCGTGCGCTCGCCGTCGGCCACCTTCTCGATGGTCCAGTTCGGGTTGACGGTGGGCGTGACGGACTCGATCTCGTCGGGGATGTCGACGGTGAGGCTCGTGGTGGGCGAGCCCTCGCAGCCGTGCCCGACCGAGAAGGTCAGCACGCTGTAGCTGCCGGCTGCCGTGTCGGTGGGCGTGACCGTGACGTGCGCGCTCGCGGCGAGCGGGGCGCCGAGTGCGAGCAGGGCGCCTCCTACGAGGGCGGACGAGGCGATGGCAGCGGTGCGGAAGGTCATGGGGTTCCTCTTCGTGGGTGCGCGACGGCGCCGACGCTCGGCGGTCGCGGATCTGGTGGTGCGATGCAGGTGGTTCGGAGCCGTCGGCCGAGCAGATGCACGAGGCGGGCTGCGGGCGGACGACGGCGTCGCCGACGTCGGGCGGGAGGCCCGGACACGTCAGGCGGCGGCGAACCCCTGCGGCGGCCCACGGTGCCGCATCACGGAGAGGTGGAGCAGGCCCGCGAGCATGCGCGGGGCCTCGAACCGGGCGGCGGGCGCCACGGTCGCCTTCGGCGCGAGCACGACGAGAGCCGGCATCGACGGGAGCACGGATGCCGCGAGCAGGCCGCCCGCGCGGAGCGCCGCCCGGAGTGCCGCGTCGCCGTGGCGGATCGCCAGCACCGTGACGACGACGGCGGCCACGTGGGTCGCGAGCATCGAGAGGTCGTACGAGAACGGGGCGGCGGAGGTCACGGCCGCGGGCAGCGCGAAGGCTGCGTGGTGATGGGCGCCGGCCGCGTTCGCGACGCTCGAGCCGACGGCTGCGGCACCGCCGCTCGCGCCATGCACCGAGTACAGCGCGTGCAACGCGAACTGCGCGATCGAGACGGCGACGACCGTGCGAACGGCCGAGAGCTTCGCTCCGACCACCGCGATGCAGAGCAGCGCCGAGAAGGCGAACGACAACCCGATCGCGAGGCCGCCCGGGGCGCTGCCGCCGCCGACCGTGTGCGAGACGGCAGCCACGAACGTCGCGAAGGCGGCGATCACGCCGCCGCGTGCGACGCGGGCCCACCTCGAGGTCATGCGCACCAGCCTAGACGAGGCGGACCGGCCGAGCGGGCGCCGGGTACGCCGAAGGGCGGCGGGCACGAGGCCCGCCGCCCTCCGTCGGATCACCAGGCCAGGACGGGAACCTGGAACATGCGCGAGTCCGTGTAGGGCTCGGTGCCGTCGAACGTGGCCCGCAGCAGGTGCACGCCACGCGACAGCTTCGGCACGGTCACGCTGACGCGGCCGTTCTGGGCTGCCGTGAGCTCGACCGTGGCGACGAGCTTCGATCCGTCGAACACCGAGACGGTGCCCACCGGCTTCGACCCGTCGGTCGCGAAGACCTGCGCCTTGTACGTCACCGAGCTCCCGGCACGCACGAGGAGCGAGGTGGGTGCACCGAGCGTGATCGTCGCGATCGGAGCCTGCGGCTCGGGCGCTTCGACCGTGATCGGAACGCTCACGCTCGTCTTCGTCGAGGCGACGGCGATCTCGAGCGAGGTCGCGCCGTCGATGCCCTCGGGCACGGTGACGGTGAGCGAGGCACGGCCGCCCTCGTCGGTCGTCGCGACGACCGTGCGGTCGACCGGCGCGGTGCCGACGGCGATGCCGCCGATCGAGACGGTGACCTCGCCCGCGGCGACCTCGGTGGTGCTGAAGTCGAGCGAGCTGAGCGCGAGGTTCAGCGTCTCGCCGGGCACGTACGCGGTGCCGTTGGCGGGAGCCGGCAGCACGAGGCCCACGGACCGCTGCGCCAGGTCGGGCGTCGCGGTCTTGTTCGCGGTGAACCAGTCCACCATCGCCTGCAGGTCGACCTTGCCGGTGTCGGCGCGGCCGGTTCCCTTGCCGAGGGTGAAGAAGTTGTCACCGCCCGCTGCGAGGAACGAGTTGGCCACGACCTTGTAGTTCGCCGCGGGGTCGAGTTCGACACCGTTGAGCGAGACGTGGGTCACGCGGGATCCGACCGCAGCGGTCGGGTCGTAGACGACCTCGAGGCCGGTGCTGACGCCGAGCTTCAGGAACGGACGCGACGCGGCAGCGAGCTGCCACTGCTCCTCGAGCACCTGCTTGACCTGGGCGCCCGTGAGCGTCTGGGTGAAGAGGGTGTTCGCGAACGGCTGCACGTTGGCGGCCTCACGGTAGGTGACGTTGCCGTCGGGGTCGGCGGCACCGGTGCTCTTGAACTTCAGGTCGGTACGCATGCCGCCCGGGTTCATGAACGCGATGTCGGCCGTGCCGTCCTGCTTGGCGGCCCAGAGCTGCACATCGGCGACGAAGTTGCCGATCGTCGACTCGGCGCCGCGCGCCTCGACCGTGATCGGGTTGCCGTTCGCGTCCTTGCCGGGCATCTGGCCTCGGTTGAAGTCGGCCGTGATGTCGCCGACCTTGACTGCACCGAGCTCGTTCGCCTTCGCGGTGGCCGCGCCGACGATCGCCGCGACCTCGGGGTCGGCCGGGTAGAGCGCCTTGGCGGGCACCGGCGGGTTCGTCGTCGCGGTCGTCATGAGCGGCTTCAGCTCGTTCGAGATCGAGACGAGTTCCTTCGTCTTGCCGTCGACCTCGAGCTTCATGAGGCCGAACTGCTCGCCGTACTGGCCGGCCGAGACGACCGGGCGGCCGTCGACGACGTGGTTGTACGGGAGGTGCGTGTGCGCCGAGACGATCGCGTCGACCTCGGGGTCGACGCCGGCGACGATCTTGCCGAACACCGAGCCGTCGGTGACGGCCTCCTTCGCGGCCGTGGCCGCGCCCTCGTGCACGAGGAGGATCAGCACGTCGGCCTCGCCGTTGGCGGGGTCGCCGTCGGTGAGGTTGTCGGCCTGCGCGTTCACCGATGCGACGATCGGACGGACGTCGAGGTCGGCGATGCCGGCCGGGCTGACGAGCGAGGGCAGCTCCTCGGTGACGGCGCCGATGAAGCCGACGGTCACCCCTTCGAAGGTCTGCGTGTAGTACGGCGCGAGCGCCGTCTCGTCGGTGCCCTTGAGGAAGACGTTCGAGCTGATGTACTCGAAGTCGGCCTCGCCCTGCACGCGGTCGCGCAGGTCGGCCCACCCCTGGTCGAACTCGTGGTTTCCGGCGGCGCTCACGTCGAGTCCGGCCGCGTTGAGGGCGGCGATCGTCGGCGAGTCCTTCTGGATGAACGAGGTGAACGTCGAGGCGCCGATCAGGTCGCCCGCCGCGGCGAAGACCGTGTTCGGGTTCTCGGCACGGACGGCGTCCGCGGCTCCCGCGAGCACCGCGGCGCCCGCGGCGGGCGCGGACTGCTCGATGCGGCCGTGGAAGTCGTTGATCGTCATCACGCTGATGTCGACCACGTCGGTGAGCTTCGCGCTGTCGAGGCCGATGACCTGGGGGTCGTGGTCGCTCGAGCGGAACACCGAGTCGTCGGGCGAGCCGTTCTCGTACTGGCGGTCGCTCCACTCGGGCGAGTTGATCGCCCAGCGGCCGATGCCCGTGACGCCCTGCACGGCCGCGGCGTTGCCGAGCGCGTGGTCGAGCGAGCCGAGCTCGCCGTCGAACGTGTACGTGTACTGGTCGTCGGTGCGGTCGGGCAGCAGGTCGGAGTACCCGGCCTCGGTCAGCACCTGGATCGGGTCCTCCTCGGAGTACGAGTTGAAGTCGCCGAGCAGGAACACCTCGCCTGCTTCGGCGGCCAGCGAGTCGGCGAGCGTCAGGAGCGACGTCGCCTGCGCGACGCGGTCGGCGTTGAAGAAGCCCTGGCCGTCGGCCGGCTGCGTGCCGGTGCCGCTCTTCGACTTGAAGTGGTTCGCGACGACCGAGAAGTCGTTGCCGTTCGGAAGGGTGAAGACCTGGCCGATGGGCTCGCGGGCGTTGCCCCAGACGCTCTCGTCGACCACGGTCTGCGCGTCGCCCTTGGGGGTGACGGCGTCGGTGCGGTAGATGATCGCGCTCTGGATGTAGTCGGTCGTCGCCGCCGTGAGCACGGACGGCGTCGGGACGTACGCCCAGACGTCCGAGCCCTGGGCCTCGTTCAGCGCGGCCACGAGCGTGGCGGTCGCCTCGTCACGTGCCTCACCGAGCTTGAACGAGTTCTCGATCTCCTGGAGTGCGACGACCTCGGCGTTCAGGGCGATGATCGCCTTGACGATCTTCTTCTCCTGGAGGGCGAACTCCTCGGCCGTGGCGGCGCCGCGCGCGTTGGAGTTCTCGCTCGAGAGGGTCGTGAAGTAGTTCAGGACGTTGAAGACGCCGACCTGGAGGTCGCCGCCCACCGCGGGTGCCGTCTCGACACGCGGGTTGAGCGTCTCGAAGGTGGGCTTCACGGAGGCCGGGCTGGTGCTGTCGATCGGCGTCGTCGGCTGCAGGCGCCAGGCGTCGAATCCGTAGCTCAGCACGTACGGCGTCGAGGGCAGGATGACGCGGTCGCCGTTGCGGACGACCTGGTCCTTCGTCAGGTACGGCTGCTCGTTCGGGTGCGCTGCAGAGGTGACCGCGCTGTTCCAGCCGTCGTCGAGCACGAGCAGTCGGCCGCGGTTCGCAGCGGCGATCGCGTTCGCGTCGGCTCCGGCGTCGACCAGCTCGGTGCTCTTGACCGGCAGCTTGTCGCCGGCGGCGAGCCAGAGCGAGCCGTAGTTGTAGACCTCGTGCGTGCTCGAGAGCAGGTAGGTTCCGGTGGGCGCGACGAGCATGCTCTCGAGCGCCTCGCGGGCGCCTCCGACCGTGGAGTCGGGCAGCGGCTGCGCGTCGGGCACGCCGACGCCTGCGGTCAGGACCTTCGCGCTCGCGGCGTCGGCCGTGATCTGGGTGAGGCCGAAGTACTCGCTCACGACGCCGGTGACCTGCACGAGGTCGCCGACCTGGCCGACTGCGGGCATGCGGAACACGAAGAGGCCGTCGGAGACTCCGGGGGTCGTGTCGGCGCCGGGCGTCTGGATCGTCACGCCGTTGTAGCCGCCCGTGCGGTAGTCGGCCGTGACGACGCCTTCGACGGTGACCGTCTTGCCCACGAGCGGGCTGGTGTCGGTCGAGCCCTGCACCTCGGCGATGGTCGAGACCTCGGGCTCGGGTTCGGGTTCGGGGTCGACGACCGAGCCAGAGTTCTGCGGGGTCGGCGTGGAGCCGAACGCGAAGTCCGCGGCGTTGTTGTCGGTGTCGGCGCCGGCCGTGCGGGAGATGCTGCCGGGGACGGTGTTCGCGTTCGGGTGCGCGGCGGCTGCACCCTCGAAGTTCGAGGACGTGCCGTAGCCCACGTAGTCGACCACGTTCGCGGCGTTGATGATCGAGCCCGTGCCGGGATTGAGTGCGGTCGCGACGTTGGCGAGGATCACCGAGCCGCCGGTGCCGCTCAGCGCGACCTCCTTGGACGCATCGGGAGTCGGCAGCGCCGCGCCGTTGGCGCCGTTGCTGTTCAGCCCGACGAGGTAGTACCCCTTGGCCGGGATGGACTTGCTCAGTTCGATGACGCCCGTCGAGGCGGTCGTGCTCGCGGCCGCTCGGTACTGCACCGACCACCCAGCGAGCGAGACGGCGGAGTTCGTCGGGTTGTACAGCTCGACGAATTTGTTCGTGAACGGCTGGTTGGCACTGCCGCCGCGCGCGTAGACCTCGTTGATGACCACGCCTGAGCCGTCGGTCGCGGCGAACGCCGGTGGCGCCCCCAGCAATCCGACGAACAGTGCCGCTGCAGCCGTAGCTGCGACGGCGGACAGGCGTTGGGCCGTTCGACCACCCTGCATGACGCTCCCCTGAGTCGTATCGCACCGTCTGGACGCGGCGCGCCGGTGTGCCCCGAACTGGGGCATCGTTACCCCCTTCCGGGGGCATTCGGGCGTCAGCCTATGAGCGCGCTGTGCCGATGCCAAGGGGTTGCCGCGAATCGGCGACCCGATTTCACGAGTCGTTTACGAATCCCCGCGCACGCGAGCGAACCCGTCGAAAATCGGTGCTCAGATGAGCAGATTCGGGGCTGGGTCTTGTGCGGCGAGCGTGGGTTGTGGGTGGGTTCCGATGGGTCGGTGTGCGGCATCCGTCGTCGCGATCGCTCGCTCGCTACGATGAGGCCTCATGCTGACCGCCGTGTTCTCGCTCACGGGCGCGCTCGTGTTCGGTGCTGCTGACTTCCTGGGCGGACTCGCGGCGAAGCGCATCAGCGCGCTGCTCGCGACGGCGATCGCGGCGCTCTCGGGCGTCGTGCTGCTGTTCCTCGCGCTGCCCCTGATCGGCGGCGAGTGGAGCGCGCACGATGTGCTCTGGGGCGCGATCTCGGGCGTCGTCGGATGCATCGGCATCGCGCTGCTCTATGCCTGCCTCGCGATCGGCCCGATGAGCATCCTCTCGCCGACGACGGCCGTGGTCTCGGCGGTCGTGCCCGTGATCTACGGCCTCGTGGTCGGCGGCGAGCGCTTCGACGCGATCGGCTACTGGGGCCTCGGCCTCGCGCTGGTCGCCGTGGTGCTCGTGGGATTCGTGCCAGAGCGCGGCGCCGTGCGTCCGTCGCTCCGCGGCATCCTCATGGCGATCGGCTCGGGTGCGGCCATCGGCGGGTTCTACATCGCGATCGACCAGACCTCGCACGAGAGCGGCATCGTGCCGCTCATCCTGAACCGCGGGGTCAATGCGGCCCTCATGTTCGCGGCGGTCGGGGTCGTCGCCGTCGTCGCGGCCGTGCGGGCGCGCAAGACGGCCGTCGAAGCCTCGGCCCAGCGGATGCCGCGGGCGGCCCGCCCGGCTCCGGCCGCGGGCATCCGGCTTGCCGTGGCCTGCGGCCTGGTCGACGCGACCGCGAACGCGCTGCTGCTCTTCGGCATCCGCGCAGGCGACCTCTCGATCGCCGCCGTGCTCGGCGCGATGTACCCGGCGGGCACGATCCTGCTCGCGGCGCTCGTGCTGCGCGAGCGCATCGCGCCCGTGCAGTGGGCCGGCCTCGTGCTCGCCCTCGCCGCCGCGGCGATGCTCGCGGTGGCCTGACCGGAGCGCCCGCACCCGGCCCGCCCTGCCCGGCACCGTTCCGCCCGGCCCCGGCACCGCACCGCCCTGCGCCGCCCCCCGGCCCCGGCACCGCACCGCCCGACACCGCACCGGGACCCGCGAGACATGTGGCGTTTTCGCCTCCCGGTGTTCCGACGGTCCGATACGTTCTCGAACGGGGCATGCCAGTTCCGCCTCAACGATGAGGCGGAACCGGCATTTCAACGTCGGCGGGGCCCGACCACCCGCACGTGCAGCGTGCAGGTGGCGCGACGTGGACGAGTCGGGAGGTGCCGGTTCGGCGGTGGCGAAGGCGCCTACAGGCGCACGACCTCCGTCACGCGCAGCACGGCCGTGCCCTCCTCGGCCGACGCCTCGAGGTCGACCTCCGCGCGGATGCGCCAGTCGTGGTCGCCGGCCGGGTCGTCGAGGATCTGCTCTGCGCGCCAGAGGCCGGTCGCGGCATCCGTCTCGTCGATGACCACGAGCTGCGGCGAGCGCGCGGCGGCGCCCGTGCCGAGGTCGTCGTGCTCGGCGTAGTAGCGGTCGAGTGCATCGGGCCAGCCGACGTCGGGGTCGAGGGCGGCGAGCTCGTCGTCGCGTTCGAGGGCGGCGAGCTGCACGCGGCGGAACAGCTCGTTGCGCACGAGCACCGTGAACGCGCGGCGGTTGGTGACGACGCTCGGCGGGGCGGGCGGCACGACGGCCGTCTCGTCTTCGGGCAGGTGCGCGCTGGGGTCGACGAGCTCGTTCCACTCGTCGACGAGGCTCGAGTCGACCTGGCGCACGACCTCGCCGAGCCACTCGATGAGGTCGAGGAGCTCCTCGGTCTTCGCGTCGTTGGGCACGGTCTGGCGCACGGCGCGGAACGCGTCGGACAGGTAGCGCAGCACGAGGCCCTCGCTGCGGGCGAGCTGGTAGGCCGAGACGTACTCGCCGAACGACATGCTGCGCTCGAACATGTCGCGCACGACCGACTTGGGCGACAGCTCGAAGTCGCGCACCCAGGGCTGGCTCGACGCGAACGTCTCGAACGCCTGCGCGAGCAGCTCGTCGAGAGGCTTCGGCCAGGTGACCTCCTCGAGCAGCTCCATGCGCTGGTCGTACTCGATGCCCTCCTGCTTCATGGCGGCGACGGCCTCGCCGCGCGCCTTGAACTGCTGCTGCGAGAGGATCGGGCGCGGGTCGTCGAGGGTCGACTCGATGATGCTCACGACGTCGAGCGCGTAGTGGCCCGTGCCGATGCCGGTTCCGGGGGCCGCCTCGGGGTCGAGCAGGTCGATCGCGGCGAGCGCGAACGGCGAGAGCGGCTGGTTCAGGGCGAAGTTGGGCTGCAGGTCGACCGTGAGGGCGACCTTCACGCCGAGACCGCCGCCCGCGGCATCCGGAGTCAGCTCGACGACGCCCGCATCGGCGAGCGTGCGCAGGATCTCGAGTGCGCGGCGGGCGAGCTCGAAGCGGCGGGTGCGCGATTCGTGGTTGTCGAACACGAGCGAGCGGATGCCGCCGACGACGTCTCCACCACGGCCGATCACGTTGATGAGCATCGCCGCGGTGAGCTTCAGCTGCGGCGTGAGCGGTTCGGGCTCGGCGGCGACGAGCCGGTCGTAGGACGCCTCGCCCCACGTGATCTGACCGGCGGGCGCCTTCTTTCGCACGATGCGCTTGAGCTTCTTCGCGTCGTCGCCGGCCTTGCGCACGGCGACCTCGTTCTCGATCTCGTGCTCGGGCGCGAGCACGACGACGGTTCCGGCGGTGTCGTAGCCGGCGCGGCCCGCGCGGCCGGCGATCTGGTGGAACTCGCGCGCGCTGAGCTGGCGCATCTTCTGCCCGTCGAACTTCGTGAGCGCGGTGATCAGCACCGAGCGGATGGGCACGTTGATGCCGACGCCGAGCGTGTCGGTGCCGCAGATCACGCGCAGCAGGCCGCGCTGGGCGAGCGTCTCGACGAGGCGCCGGTAGCGGGGCAGCATGCCCGCGTGGTGCACGCCGATGCCCGCACGCACGAGTCGCGAGAGGGTCTTGCCGAACGCGGTCGTGAAGCGGAACCCGCCGATGGCCTCGGCGATCTCGTCGCGCTGCTCGCGGGTGACGACGCGGATCGACGAGAGCGCCTGCGCGCGCTCCATGGCGGCGGCCTGAGAGAAGTGCACGATGTAGACCGGCGCCTGCCGGGTGCCGAGCAGTTCCTCGACGGTCTCCTGCACGGGCGTCTTCGCGTACGAGTAGTGCAGCGGCACGGGGCGTTCGACGCCCGTGACGCGGGCCGTCGTGCGGCCGGTGCGCCGCTCGAGGTCCTCGGCGATCGACGTGACGTCGCCGAGCGTCGCCGACATGAGGATGAACTGCGCGCGCGGCAGCAGGAGCAGGGGCACCTGCCACGCCCAGCCGCGGTCGGGGTCGCCGTAGTAGTGGAACTCGTCCATGACGACCTGGTCGACGTCGGCGTCGGCGCCGTGCCGCAGCGCGAGGTTCGCGAGGATCTCGGCCGTGCAGCAGATGATCGGCGCGTCGGGGTTGACCGAGCTGTCGCCCGTGACCATGCCGACGTTCGCGGCCCCGAAGATGTCGGCGAGCTGGAAGAACTTCTCGCTCACGAGCGCCTTGATGGGCGCCGTGTAATAGGTGCGGCCACCGGAGGCGACGGATGCAGCATGGGCGGCGACCGCGACGAGGGACTTGCCCGTACCGGTCGGCGTCGACAGGATCACGTTGGCGCCCGACACGATCTCGATGACCGCCTCGTCCTGTGCGGGATAGAGCTCCAGCCCCCGATCGGAGGCCCAGTCGACGAACGCGACGTACATGGCGTCGGCGTCGTAGGGTCGCGGCGCTCGCTCGAGCAGTGACTGGGTCATCCCCCGAGTCTGCCGTACAGCGGCTGGGCGCGAGCCCGCCGAGCTGCCGCCCGCCCCGTCAGCCGGGGTCTCGTGGCAAAGGGGGAGCCGGCCTGCTCCGCGATCGGGACGCGGAGCCGGCCGGCTCACGATCGCACTGCGGTGACAGTTCCCCCTGCGGTCCGCCTGCGATCGGTACAAACCTAGAAGGGCGACGGATGCCGCGCCTCAGTGCTACCCCTGAGGTTCACGCCGAGGCGGCCGCACGCTCCTGCGCATCGCGCGCGAGCACCTCGATCGTGCGCACGAGCACCGCGCGGCGGGCGGCCACGCGCTCCTCGCCGCGATCGGGGCTGCCGACCATGAGCGTGTCGAGGTGCGAGAGCACGGGCCACGCGTTCACGAGCGAGACGAGGGTGAGCAGCAGTTCGCCCGCGCCCGCGTGATCGAGTCCGGGGAGCATCTGCCGGAACCGCTCGACCTTGGTGTGGTGGTATTCGGCTCGGGCCTGGTCGGCGACGGCGAGCTCGGCTCGCTCGAGGCCCTCCCAGAAGACGAGGCGCGGGATGACGCCGTCGAGGAGGTGATGGTCGAACAGGCGCCCGGCGTAGTCGGCCGCGGCCTCCGGCCCCTCGCCGTCCATGGCGACGGCGTCCATCGAATCGCGGAGCTGCGCACCGAGCACGGCGGCGAAGAGGTCGTCCTTCTTGCCGAAGTACTGGTAGATGCGCTCCTTGTTGACCCCGGCCGCGGCGGCGATGCGATCGATGCGACCGCCGGCGAGCCCGTGCTCGCTGAACTCGGCCGTCGCCGCGTCGAGCAGCAGCCGCTTCGTGCGTTCGGTGTCCCAGGCCATGGCCCGAGTGTAGCAATTCCAACTGATTGGTTGCAAAGGTTCGATCGGCGTGCTTCAATAGCAACCATTCAGTTGGAACCAACCATCCGGTTGGCGAATGAGGAGACATCATGACCACCACGCAGACCACCGAACTCGAGCTCGCCGCCGCTCCGGCAGAGGCCGCTCCCACATCTGCCGCTGTTCCTGCTGCTGCCAGCGCGCCGGCCGTCACCCCGCCCTCGATCCACGTGCGCGCACTGCTCACCTGGATCGCGATCTTCCCGCTCGTGACCCTCGGGCTGACCGTCATCGCCCCGTTCGCCGAGGCGTGGCCGCCCGTCGTCCGCTCCCTCGTGCTCACGCTCGTCGTCGTGCCGCTCGCCGTGTACCTCGTCGTGCCGCAGCTGCTCAAGGCCCACGGGCGGCTCGCCCGTCGCCGCGCCGCACGTCGAGGCTGAACGCGCGCCGCGGCATCCGCCCCGCCCGTGATCGAACGCGCGCCGCGGCATCCGCCACCCGAACGGGAGGTCAGTGCTGGCCCGGAATTCCGCGGATCTCACTTGTCGGGTGCTCCCGCGCAGCGCTAGTTTCGGATCGTCCTGCACCGATCGCGTCCCGCGAGCCCCGGAGGCTGCCATGCGTCTCGTCCCGATCACCGAACCGAACCCCGCGGGCGAGGCCGAAGCCGCCGAGGCCGAGGCCGCCGCAGAAGAGGCCGCCGAAGCCGCGGCCTCCGAGACCGAACCCCCCGGGGTCGGCGCGAAGACCTCCCCCGACCCTGCATCGACGGCCCCCGCCGCAGACGCCGAGTATGACGTCGCCCTCGTGGTCGTGCACGGCATGGGTGCGGCCTACAAGAGCCAGATCCTGCTGGAATGGGCGGAGCCGATCCTGTCGCGCATGGATTGGATGGCCCGCGACAGGATCTACGGTGCCGACGACACGTACGGGGTGCAGCTGAAGGCCTCCGACCTCGCGGGCGACGAGCCGATCGTGGGGGCCACGGTGACCTTCCCGAAGCGCCGGACGACCGATGAACGCGGCCGGCCGATCGGACCGGTCGTCCCGGTCACCAAACGCGTCGCGATCGTCGAGGCCCGCTGGTCGGAGGAGTTCGTCCCGCTCTCGCGCAGCCAGATCTTCCGCTGGGCCGGGCCGTTCATGTGGCGTGCCGTCATCCGGATGCTCCGGCTGTTCTGGGCGACGATGGTGCTGCTGCCCTGGTACACGCTCATCGAGCACCCGCGCACGCCGCGAAAGCACCTCGCCCTGAAGTTCTACACGCCGACCGCCTTGGTCGACCTCGTGCGCCTCGTGGTCGGGTTCGCGGTCTACGTGCCGGTCGCGGCGGGCGCCCTGCTGCTCGCCGCCGTCCTGACGGTGGTGCTGCCGCTCATCAGCCCCCTGCTGCTGATCCCGGCCGTGAAGAAGGCCGCCGGTTCGATCATCGACGGCGTCGCCGGGTCGATCGGCGACGTCACGGCCTGGAAGGAGACGCCCGTTCGCGCGACGGCGATGCGGCTCGTCGTACGCGACGCGATCGTCAGGGCGAAGGGCCTGGTCGGCGACGGCGACGTGCACGTGTTCGCGCACTCCCAGGGTGCGGCCGTCTCGACGTTCACGCTGTTCGAGGAGATGGACCCGCACGCCTACAACGTGCGCCAGCTGACCACGGTCGGGGCCGCCGTCAGTCTGCTCGGACGAGAAGGATGGCGGGGCCGTGTCGACTCCTACACGCCGGTGGCGAACTGGATCCGGCGTCGCACGGGCGATACCCACACGGTCGGGTGGGCCAACCACTGGGCGATCTGGGACCCGTTCTCGGCCGGGCCGATCGCCGACGACGCCCGCAGGGCACGACAGCGGTGGCGCGCCTCGTACTTCCCGAAGCGCGCGGGCGGGGCCGAGGGGCCCGAGGAGCATGCCGTGCACAACGTGAGCCAGCCGATCTTCGACCACACGTACTACTACAAGAACACGCTGCAGGTCGTCGAGCCGACGATCCGCAACCTGCTCGGCCCCGACCTGCCCGGCCCGCCGGACGAGGTCGCGTACATCGACAACCGCCTGAACGTCATCAACAAGAAGGCACTCGGCACGAACATGATCGCGGCGGTCATCATCGCGGTGCTGCTTCCCGGCATCACGGCGGCCTCGGCGTTCTTCGCCGGGCTGGTCGTCACGGTGGCCGGCTGGTTCGACCGGGTCGCCGGACTCTTCGGCGGCGGCTCCACGGGCGGCGATGCCTCCGACGCGGGCGCCGTCAGCAGCGTCGGGTTCCTGCATGCCGACGGGTACCTCACCGGATGGGGCTGGCTCATCGCATCGGCCCTCATCGCGGCGTTGCTCATCTGGATCAACGAGGCCATCTGCGGATACATCGAGCGCACGCTGCTCTGGGACCGGTGCCCCCTGCCGGTTCGCTGGTGGCTCGCCCTCACGAGCCTTCCGAGGCTCGCCTACGTGGCCGGGGCCGCCGCGGTGGTGTGGTTCTCGCTGGACCAGTGGTTCGCATTCGACGGCGCGGCGCAGATCTGGGTCATCGCCGTGATCGCGATCGTCGCGCTCTCGGCGTTCCTCGAGGCCCGGTTCGCGCCGGTGCCCGTCGTCGTGCCCGCGCGCACGACGAAGAAGGACGTCGAGGGGGTGCGGGTCGGCGGCGAGCATCCGTTGACGCTGCACGAGACCCGGAAGAGCAGCACGTACCTGGACGTGCTCGAGCAGCGGCAGGAGCTGCTCGAGCCACGGGGGCTGTGGGCCGTGACGTGGGCGCGGACATTCCACGGCTGGCCGGCGAAGCAGGAGCAGGCGGCAGCAATGGCCGCCGCACGCGCCGAGGCGTCCACCGCGAACGCAGCGGGCGCAGCCGCGGCGAAGGACTCCGCCACCGAGGACTCCAGGGAGAGCGCGCCTACGCGGGTGTGACGCCGGCCGCGCGGAGGCCCGCCACGGCGCGGTCGACGATGTCCTCGATCGAGGCATCGACGTCGACCAGCACGCCGAGCTCGTCGTCGCCCAGGGATTCGAGCGTCGCGAGCTGCGAGGCGAGCAGGCTCGGCGGCATGAAGTGCCCGGTGCGCCCGGCGGCGCGGGCGGTGAGCACGGCGTCGTCGGCGTGCAGGTGCACGAACGCGGTGGTCGGCGCCTGCACGCGCAGCCGGTCGCGGTAAGCGCGCCGCAGCGCCGAGCACGCGATCACGAGGCCGGATGCCGCGGCCGACTGCAGTTCTCGCCCGACGATGTCGAGCCAGGGCCACCGGTCTTCGTCGTCCAGAGGGGTGCCCGCGCGCATCTTCTCGACGTTCGCCGCGGGGTGCAGGTCGTCGGCGTCCTGGAAGGGGACGCCGAGGCGATCGGCGATCTGCGTTCCGGTCGTTGACTTGCCGACGGCGGAGACGCCCATGACGACGATGAGCGGTTCGGTGCGGATCATCCCACCATCTTGCCTGCGAAGCATCCGGATTACTGGCAGGATTCTTTACCATGTCGAACGAAGTACGGGCCGCCCGTTGGTCGCTGCTGGTGCAGTTCGCGCTGTTCGGGCTCATCATGTCGTCGTGGCTCAGCCGCATGCCGTCGATCCGTGAGGCGCTCGACGTGAACGCCGCCCAGCTCGGCGGGCTCCTGGTCGTTGGCGGGCTCGGTTCCCTGACCGGTGCGCTGACGATCGGCGTGATCGTGGCGCGCTTCGGCGGCCGGAGGGCGCTGCTCGGCGGCACCATCGGCAACGTCCTCGGCTTCGGCTCCATCGCGTTCGCGACCGCGACCGGCGACCTGCGGTTCTTCATCGCGGGCGCGTTCGTCAACGGGTTCTGCGGCGCCCTCGTGAACGTGCCGATCAACACGAACGCCGCCGAGGTCGAGCGGCGCATCGGCAAGGCGATCCTGCCGCACTTCCACGCCTGCTTCTCGATCGGTGCGGCGACGGGCGCGGTCGTCGGAGCCGGGTTCGCGGCGCTGCACGTGTCGATCACCGTGCAGATCCTCGTCGTGCTGACGGCGGTGACGATCACCCGGCTCGTGCTGTTCCGCCCGGCCACGGCGCTCACCCTGCACGTTCCCGTCACGACCGAGACGGGCTCGATCTCGGCCGAGGCGACGAGGCACCGCAACCGCGGCGCGGTGCGACAGGCGCACGGCGCCTGGCTGGAGCCCCGCACCCTGCTGCTCGGCGTGGTGCTGCTCGCGGCCTCGCTCGCCGAGGGCACGGCGATCACCTGGCTCTCGCTCGCCGTGGTCGACGGCTTCGCGACCGCCGAGGCCGCCGGTGCCCTCGCCTACGGCACGTTCGTCGCCGCGATGACGGTGTTCCGCTTCCTCGGAACGCCGCTCATCGACCGCTTCGGCCGCGTCGCGGTGTTGCGCGTGTCGGGCCTGGCGACGTTCACGGGCGTGCTCGTCTTCGTGTTCTCGCCGAGCCTCGCGACCGCGTGGATCGGCGTGCTCCTCTGGGGCTGCGGCGCGGCGCTCGGCAACCCGATCGCGATCTCCGCGGCATCCGACGACCCTGCGCACTCGGGCCCGCGCGTGGCCGTGGTCACGTCGTTCTCGACGGTGTCGTCGCTCGCGGCTCCCCCGTTGCTCGGCCTGCTCGCGAGCGAGGTCGGCGCCCGCAACGCGATGCTCGTGGTCGCCGCGGTCGCCGTCGTGAGCTTCTCGGTGGCCTCGCAGGCGAGGCGGCGACCGGTCAGCCCAGCAGCAGCGCCACCGCGAGCAGCACCGGAACCGACCCGATCGTCGTGATGAACACGGTGTCGCGCGCGACGATCTCGGCCGTGTCGTACTGCTGTGCGAACACGAACACGTTCTGCGCGGTCGGCAGCGCCGCGAGCACCGTCACGGCGTAGAGGTCGATGCCGTCGAGCCCGAACACGAAGCGTCCGAGCGCCCACGCCGCGAGCGGCATCGCGACGAGCTTCAGTGTCGACGCGAGCAGCACGTCGCGCCGACCGGTGCCCGGCTCGAGCAGTCGCTGGCCGTGCAACGAGAGGCCGTAGGCGATGAGCATGAGCGGCACGGCCGCGTGGCCGATGAGCTCGATCGGGTCGAGCACGACCGGCGGCAGCTCGATGCCCGAGACCGAGACGAGCACGCCGAGCAGGGATCCGATGATGATCGGGTTGCCGAACGTCGTGCGCAGGATGAGGCCGACCGAGGTGCGGCCCTCGACGCTCGCGCCGAGCACCGACAGCGCGATCGGCACGAACACGAGCAACTGGAGCAGCACGACGGGCGCCGAGTACGCGGCATCCCCCAGCATGTAGACCGCGATCGGGATGCCGAAATTGTTGCCGTTGACGTACCCCGAGGCGAGCGAGCCGATGACCGTTCGGGCGGCGCCGCGGCGCCAGACGAGCAGCGAGACGAGCGCGAAGCACGCCATGATCACGACGGCGACGATCGCCGAGACGGGCAGCAGCACCGAGAACAGGGCGTGCACGTCGGCCGTCGCGAGCACCGAGAACAGCAGGAACGGCGCGAGCACGTTGAAGTTCAGCTGCGCGAGCACCGGGCGGGCGCTCGGGCCGAGCACACCGAGGCGCCCGGCGAGCCATCCGACGAAGACGGCGAGGGCGATGACCGCGAAGCCGGTGAAGATGCCGCTCACCAGCGGGCGTGCACCTGCGCGCGGATGCTGCGGTCGTAGAGCTCTCGCACCGCGGCGTCGAACGAGGCGGGCAGCTCGAGCGAGCCGGCCGCGGCGTTCGCGCGCGCCTGGTCGACGTTGCGCGCACCCGGGATCGCCGAACTGACGCCCGGCTGCGCGGCGATCCACGCGAGCGCGACCTGGGCGGCCGTGGCGTCGGGGGCGGCGGCCCTCGCGAGCGACGTGAACTCGGCCGCAGCGGCGACGCCCGTCTCGTAGTCGACGCCCGAGAACGTCTCGCCCACGTCGAAGGACTCGCCGTGGCGGTTGAAGGTGCGGTGGTCGTTCGCGGCGAACACGGTCTCGTTCGTGTACCGGCCCGAGAGCAGTCCGCTCGCGAGCGGCACGCGCGCGAGGACGCCGACGCCGGCCTCGACGGCGGCGGGCAGCACGGCGTCGAGCGGCTTCAGCCGGAACGCGTTGAGGATGATCTGCACGGTCGCCACGTTCGGGCGTGCGATCGCGGTGAGCGCCTCGTCGACCTTCTCGACGCTCACGCCGTAGGCGGCGATCGACCCGTCGGCCACGAGCGCATCGAGCGCGTCGAACACCGCGTCGTCGCCGTAGACCGAGGTCGGCGGGCAGTGCAGCTGCACGAGGTCGAGCGTGTCGACGCCGAGGTTCGCTCGCGAGCGGTCGACCCACGCCCGGAAGTGCTCGGGCGAGTAGTTCTCGTGCTCCTGCGGCAGGCGGCGGCCCATCTTCGTGGCGACCGTGACGCCCGAGTCGGGGTTCGCGCGCAGCCATGTGCCGATGAGCGATTCGCTGCGGCCGTCGCCGTAGACGTCGGCCGTGTCGAAGAACGTGACGCCGGCCTCGTGCGCGGCGTCGAGCACGGCGAGCGCGTCGGCCTCGTCGACGTCGCCCCAGTCGGCGCCGAGCTGCCAGGTGCCGAGGCCGATGACCGAGACCGAGCGGCCGGTACGGCCGAGCGTGCGACGCTGCATGGGAGTCCTCCAGGGGTACGAGTGCGGTGCGTGACGACGAGCGAGACGTGATCGATGCGATGACGGATGCCGCGTGCGGCCGTCGTGCGAGCCGCCGACGCGGCTGCCTTCCGAGCCTACGCCGCGTCGCGGCATCCGCCCTTCGCAGGAGACCGCGGACGGCGTGGCCGTCGCTGACGCCGGAGCCGCCTCAGGACGCCTTGGCCGGATGGAACCTCGTGGCCGACCACGCGTCGGCGATCGCGCTGACCTTCGTGTCGCGCCACCCGCTGTCGCGGAGCGCGCTGCGCACGGCGTTGTCGCCTGGCGCCGTCGTGCGCCGGCCCTTGCCGTGCACGACCCACACGGGCGACGCGACGCCGCACTCGCGGAACCAGACGGGCAGCGAGGCGAGTTCACCCTGGTCGCGCACGACCACGACCACGAGCTCGGCCTCGAACGGTGCCACGCGCGTGGCCTCGGCGAGCGCGTCCTCGAGCTCGGCGACCGGCAGCTCGCCGCGCACGGCGACCGTGCGACCAGCGGCGATGCCGAGCTTCTCGGCGAGCGTCGGCGGGGCGGCGACGAGCGCATCGGCCCAGGCGGATGCCGCAGCGCCCAGCCGGAACCGGTAGGTGTCGCCCTGCGCCACGAACGAGACGACCCCGTCGGTCGCCTGCACCTGCGTCAGCGCCGCGCGCGGCAGACGAGCTCGACGCTCACCCGAGACCTGGAGCCCGCCCGACTCGAGGTGGAGCGTGACGGCGGCCAACCCGTCGTCGCCGATCCAGGTCGCGCGTGCTTGTCGTCCCATGCAAATCCCCCCGGTTCATGATCGTCGTCCGGCACGCTCGACGCAATGCCCCCGAACGGATGTGACCGTCCGATCTCGTGGTCGTGCCGCGCGTTCAGTCCCCGGGGGCCGGAATCGGCACGGCGCGACCGCTCACCGTGATGCCGCCCGCCGTCGGGATGTCGACCGTGAGCTCGCCCGGGCGCCCGACGTGGCGCCCCTGCTCGATGACGATCCGGGTCGGCGTGGCGACCGCGCCGAGCGCGCGCAGGTAGCCTCCGACGGCCGCGGCGGCCGACCCCGTCGCCGGGTCCTCCGTGATGCGGCCCACCGGGAACAGGTTGCGCGCCTCGAAGCGGAGCTGGCCCGCGGCATCCGCCTCCTCGTCGCGTTCGCCGTGGCCGGGTGCGATGGGGTGCAGCACCGTGATGGTGGCTGGCCAGCCCTGCTCGTCCATGAGCGCGCGCACGGCGACCGGGTCGAACGCGAACCCGTCGAACGCACTCGCGTCGTCGACCACGAGCACCGGGTGCCAGTTGCCCGCGAAGGCGAGGCGCGGCGGCAGCTCGGTCGAGAGGGCCGACGCCTCGAGCCCGAGCAGCCCGAGCACGCGAGCGAGCGTGGCGGGCTCGAACTCGGCGAGGTCGGTGCCGACGCTCGTGAACGCGGCGGTGATGCCACCCGGTGCACGCTCGGTCGCGATCTCGATCGGCCCGACGGGCGTGCTGAACCGCAGCGCCCCAGCCCCGGCGTCGCCCGCCGTCGAGCGCTCGGCGAGCGCGACCGCGGTGGCGACCGTCGCATGCCCGCAGAACGGCACCTCGGCGATCGGCGAGAAGTACCGCACGACGTAGGCCTCGCCGTCGCGCCCGGTGACGAACGCCGTCTCGGCGTAGTCGACCTCGGCGGCGATGCGCTGCATCTGCGCGTCGTCGAGGCTCGACGCGTCGAGCACGACCCCCGCCGGGTTGCCGCCCGTCGGCAGGTCGGCGAAGGCGGCGTAGCGGAGGATCTCGGGCGCGCTGGTCATACCTCGATCGTCGCACGGGCGGCGCGGCCTCGCCGATCCGGCGGCCACCGCAGGGCTCTCGGGCGAGCGGATGCCGCGGGCGGCCCTCATGCGATGGGCGCGCGCCGCGGCATCCGCTCGCCCGACTGCGCGGGTCAGGGCTGCTGCACGGGCTCCTGCTGTGCGGGCTCCTGCTGCTCCTGCTCGGCGCCGAACCGTTGCCGCGCGTCGACCGGGATGAGCGGTCGAGCCGCCCTGGCCTTGAGCTGCTGCACGGCCCAGGAGTTGCCGTCGGGGTCGGAGAAGCCGAAGAACGTGCCGCCGTCGCGCTCGTCGAACACGGTGATCGGGCCGGCGTCGACCCCGCGCTCGATGAGCTCGGCGCGCGCGGCCTCGGCATCGGCGACGACGAGCTGCACGCCGCGCAGCGAGCCGGGCGCCATCTCGTTCTGCGAGGGCAGGCTGCCGATGACGATCGAGCAACCCGAGCCGCGCGGGGTGAGCTGCGCGATGTGCATGTGCTCGTTGCGGGTGTCGTGGTCGAGCTCGAACCCGACCTGGTCGCGGTAGAAGGCGATCGAGCGGTCGAGGTCGCTGACCGGCACGATGACGACTTCGAGGGTCCAGTCCATGATGTCGGGCCTCAGCTCAGCAGTCCGTCGAGGCGCTGGTACCCCTCGGTGAGGCCCTGCTCCATGTTCGATGCGATCATGCCGTCGCGTGCCTCGACGCTCGGGTACGTCGAGTGGATGCGCAGGCGCGTGCGCCCGCCGCCCAGGTCTTCGAACGCCATCGACTCGATCGCGACGACGTCGGGGAAGCCCTCGTACTCGAAGGTCTGGATGGCGAACTCGTTCTCGCGCACCGTGTGGAAGGTGCCGTTGAACGCGTACGCCTCGCCCGACGGGTCGACGTGCAGGTAGCGGTAGCCGCCCTGCGGGACGAAGTCCCAGCGCTCGACCTGCATGTCGTAGCCGTTCGGGCCGAGCCAGCGCTTGACGAGCTCGGGGTCGCGGTGGGCTTCGAAGAGCGCGCTCACGGGTGCGTCGAAGTCGCGGACGATGTCGATGAAGGGCAGGCCCTCAGGGGCCGTGATGGTCACGGCGTTGGTGGTGGTGCCGGTGTCGGCGGGATCGGTGGTGGTCATGATTCCTGTGCCTTGCGTGCGGGACCGGCGTCATGCGCGGTCGCTGCGGGTGCGGCGGCTGGGTCGTCGTCGCGTTCGGTGGCGAGCAGCGCGTCGAGAGAGCGGAATCGCTGCTCGTGGATCAGCCGGTAGCGGTCGATCCACGCGGTGAGTGCTTCGAGCTGGGCCGGCGCCAGGTGCACGGGGCGACGTTGCGCGTCGCGCGTTCGCGTGACGAGCCCCGCCGCCTCGAGCACCTGGATGTGCTTCGACACGGCCTGCTTCGTGATCCGGAACGGTTCGGCGAGCTCGTTGACGGTCGCCGATCCGCGGCTGAGCCTCGCGATGATGCCCCGGCGGACCGGATCGGCCAGCGCCATGAATGCGCGGTCGAGCCGGTCGTCGGCGCTCGGATCGAGGATCATGCGGTGTAACCAACCGTTCCATTGATCAACTGTTTGATTGATTACAAGGTACGCCGCAACGACGAGCGGGTCAAGTGTTCTTCGAGAATTCCTCGCGTCGCCGCGGCATCCGGAGCAGAATCGACGACGAACCCACGACCGATGACGATCTGGAGCACGCCATGCCCGTCACGCTGAACCCCTACCTCAACTTCCGCGGCACCGCCCGCGAGGCGCTCGAGTTCTACCACGCGATCTTCGGCGGCACGCTGAACATCAGCACGTTCGCCGACTTCCAGGCCTCCGAGAGCCCCGCCGACGCCGACCTCGTGATGCACGGCCAGATCGATGCGCCCGACGGGCTCACGATCATGGCGGCCGACGTGCCGGCGCACATGGAGTACCACGGCATCTCGGGCGTCTCGGTGTCGATCTCGGGCGACGACGACGCGACGATCCGCGGCTACTGGAACGGACTCTCCGACGGCGCGACCGTGCTGCAGCCGCTCGAGGTCGCGCCCTGGGGCGACGCGTTCGGCATGCTGCTCGATCGCTTCGGCGCGAGCTGGCTGGTCAACATCTCCGGCACCGCGGCGTAGCCCTCGCCTCCGGGACCACGGCGGGCGCGTCGCGCACGCTCGTCAGGCCGACGCACGCTCGTCAGGCCGACGCACGCTCGTCAGGCAGACGCACGCTCGTCAGGCCGGCGTTGCCGAGATCGTCCTGAGCCGGCGACGTCCTCCTGAATCACGGGTTTCCTCGGCTCACTGGGCGTGCAATCCGACGGGAGGAGTTCGGCGCGAGCGGAGGACCGTTCGCGCGAAGGCCTCCTCCGCCCGCGCCGATCTCCTCCGCTCCGATGACGGACGACGGACGGGTGCCGCGGCCCGGCGGCGTGCGTCGCGCACCCGTCGCGGGTCGCGGGCGCGTCGCGCACCCGTCCGCCCGTCGTGCACGCGGCGCAGGTCGCGGTCGGGTCCGCACGCGGCGCAGGTCGCGCGGGTCAGCCCGCGGCGACCGGCAGCGCGATCGCGTGCAGCGCCTCGACGACCGGCGCGAGCTCGGGCTGCGCCTGCGCGTCGGCGAGCACGCGCTCGAGCGTCTCGTCGTGGATGGGCCGCGCCTTCTCGTACAGCGCCCGCCCGGCGTGCGTGAGTTCGGTGTAGATGCCGCGCCGGTCGTCGGCGCAGAGCACGCGGGTGAGCAGCGCCCGGTCTTCGAGCCGGTTCACGAGTCGCGTGGTCGCGCTCGGGCTGAGCGCGGTCGCGCGGGCGAGCTGCTGCATGCGCATGTGCCAGCCGTCTTGGCGGTTCAGCGCGTCGAGCACGGTGTACTCGACGACCGAGAGGTCGACGGAGGCCGAGAGCGCCCGCTCGAGCTCGCTCTCGATCAGGCCGTGCAGCGCGGCCAGTGTGCGCCAGCCGTGGGCGCGAACCTCGACGGCGTCGTCGGCGATGCCCATGTCGTCTCCTGATCTCGCGGTGCGGTTCGATGCGGTGCGGTTCGATGCGGTGCTGTTCGATGCGGTTCGATGCGGTGCTGTGCGGTGCGGTTCTGCGCCCCTGACGGGCTCCGGAAGCGCCGTCGCGGCACGCCCGGGAAAAGTAGTTGCTTGCGCTAGGTAATTGCGTGTGCAACTATTGACCCTGCGTTCGCAATAGTCGGCGCGTGCAACTACTTTCCTCAGTGTACAGGAGAACCTCGCAATGCCACTCGGACTGCTCGCCCTCGCGATCGGCGCCTTCGGCATCGGCCTGACCGAGTTCGTCATCATGGGCCTGCTGCCCGACCTCGCCGCCGACTTCGGCGTCACCGAGGCCGCGGCCGGCTGGTTCATCTCGGGCTACGCCCTCGCCGTGGCCGTCGGGGCGATCGCCCTCACGGCGGCCGCCACCCGCCTCCCCCGCAAGCCGGTGCTCATGGGGCTGCTCGGGCTGTTCATCGCGGGCAACGCCATCTCGGCGCTCGCACCGACGTACGAGGCCATGCTCGTCGGGCGCATCGTCGCCGCACTCTGCCACGGCGCCTTCTTCGGCATCGGCGCGGTGCTCGCGGCCGACCTCGTCGCTCCCGCGAAGCGCGCCGGAGCCATCGCGATCATGTTCACCGGCCTCACGGCCGCGAACGTGCTCGGGGTGCCCTTCGGCACGTTCCTCGGGCAGCAGTACGGCTGGCGCTCCACGTTCTGGGTCATCTCGGCGATCGGCGTCGTCGCGCTCATCGGCATCGCCGCGCTCGTGCCGAAGTCGGTCCCGGCAGCGGCGACGGCGACCGCCCCGAGCCTCCGCCGCGAGCTCGGCGCGTTCCGCTCCGGCCAGGTCTGGCTCTCGCTGACCGTCACCGTGCTCGGTTTCGGCGGCATGTTCGGCGCGTTCACGTACATCGCCTACACGCTCACCGAGGTCAGCGGATTCGCCGCGACCGACGTGCCGTGGCTGCTCGTGCTCTTCGGCGCAGGGCTCGTCGTCGGCAACTGGATCGGCGGCAAGCTCGCCGACCGCTCGATCGACGGCACGCTGCTCGGCTTCATCGCCGCGCTCGTCGTCGTGCTGGCCCTGCTCGGCTGGCTCGCGGCATCCCCCGTCGCCGTGATCGTGCTGCTCGTGCTCATGGGCGGGTTCGGGTTCGGCACGGTGCCCGCGCTGCAGAGCCGCGTCATGCGGTACGCCGACCAGGCGCCCACGCTCGCCTCGGGCGCGAACATCGCCGCGTTCAACGTCGGCAACGCCCTCGGCGCCTTCGCGGGCGGCCTCGCGATCTCGGCCGGCCTCGGCTACACCTCGCCCATCTGGGTCGGCGCGATCATCACGGCCGCCGCGCTCCTCGTCATGGTCGTCGCGTGGGCCACGGCCCGGGCCGGTGCGCCGCGCATCGAGCGAGCGGATGCCGCGCCTCGCGTCACGACCACGACCGGGTCCGTCGCGACATCCGCCCTCTGATCCCCCTCCTCAACCCCTCCCGAAAGGAACACCCATGACCGCCACGGTCCCCACCATCACCCTGAACAACGGCGTGCGGATGCCGCAGCTCGGCTTCGGCGTCTTCCAGGTGCCCGACGACGAGACCGCCGCGGCCGTGACCACGGCCCTCGAGGTCGGCTACCGCAGCATCGACACGGCCGCCGTCTACGGCAACGAGGCAGGCGTCGGACGGGCCATCGCCGAGTCGGGCCTCGCGCGCGACGAGCTGTTCGTCACCACGAAGGTCTGGAACTCCGACCAGGGCTACGACGAGACCCTTCGCGCGTTCGACGCGAGCGCCGCGAAGCTCGGGCTGGAGCAGCTCGACCTCTACCTGATCCACTGGCCGACGCCCGACCGCGGCCGCTACCTCGACACGTGGCGTGCGCTCGAGCGCCTGCTCGCCGACGGCCGCACGCGCGCGATCGGCGTCTCGAACTTCGAGCCCGAGCACCTCGACCGACTCGTCGAGGCGAGCACCGTCGTGCCCGCCGTGAACCAGGTCGAGCTGCACCCCGCCATGGCCAACCGCGCCGTGATCGCCGCCGATGCGAGGCACGGCATCGCGACCGAGGCGTGGAGCCCGCTCGCGCAGGGCGCCGTGCTCGGCGAGGCCTCCGTCGTCGAGATCGCCGAGCGCCACGGCCGCACCCCCGCGCAGGTCGTGCTGCGCTGGCACCTGCAGCAGGGGCGCATCGTGATCCCGAAGTCGGTCACGCCCCGCCGCATCGCCGAGAACTTCGACGTGTTCGGCTTCGAGCTCGCGGCCGACGAACTCGCGGCGATCGACGCCCTCGACCGCGACGGACGCACCGGACCGCACCCCGTCGAGTTCCACGCCGCCTGAGCCGGCCCGGCACCTGGCGCAGGCACCTCACGCCGGCGCCGCACGACCCGCACGACCCGCACGACCCGCACGACCCGCACGAGAAGGGAACCACTCCATGAGCGACATCCTCATGATCGTCACCGCCGCCACGAGCCTCACCATGAAGGACGGCACCGAGCACCCCACCGGCTTCTGGGCCGAGGAGCTCGTGACCGCGCACCGCGACCTCGTCGCCGCAGGGCACACCGTGACCATCGCGACCCCGGGAGGCGTCGCGCCCACCGTCGACGCGGGCAGCCTCGACCCGTCGCAGACCGGCGGCGAGGCGCGCGCCCGCGAGTTCGCGGACTACCTCGACGCGATCGCGGGCGAGCTCACCTCCCCCGTCGCGATCGCCGACGTCGACGCGGCCGAGTACGCCGCCGTCGTGCTGCCGGGCGGACACGGCCCCATGAGCGACCTCGCGTCCGACGCCGCGACCGGCCGTGTGCTCGTCGCCGCGAACGAGGCCGGCACGATCATCGCGCCGTTCTGCCACGGACCGGCAGCCCTGCTCTCGGCGAGCCTCGCCGACGGATCCTTCGCGTTCGCAGGCCGCCGTCTCACCGTCTTCACCGACGAGGAGGAGCGCACGGGCGGCACGGGAGAGAACACCCCGTGGTGGGTCGAGAGCCGCCTCCGCGAGCGCGGCGCCCTCATCGACTCGGCCGCACCCTGGAGCGACCACGTCGTCGTCGACGGCAACCTCATCACCGGCCAGAATCCGCAGTCGAGCGCCTCGGTCGCCCGCCGCGTGCTCGAGGCCCTCGCCGCGCGCGGCTGACCTCGGTCCGTCCGGGTCCTCTCGCGGGGCGCCGAGCTCAGGCGAACGGCCGCACCTCAGGACGCGATCCCCGCGATCGTCCTGACCGGCGGCCGTTCGCCTGCCCCGGCGTCGACATCCAGCTGCCGAAGCACCCGGCCGACGACGGATGCCGCGGCGCCGCGCCCGTCATGAGCGCCGCGCCGCGGCATCCGTTCGTCGTCTCGGCCGTGGCCGACCGCCGTCAGTCGAAGAGGTCGGACAGCCAGTTGTCCTTCTTCTTCTTGCGGTAGCCCTGGTCGCCGTAGCCGCGGTTGTCGTACCCGCGACCGTCCTGACCGCGGTTGTCGTACGGCTGCTGGCCGTACGCGGGCTGGCCGTACTGCGGCTGCGCGGGCGGCTGCTGGCCGTACGCGGGCTGGCCGTACTGCGGCTGCGCGGGCGGCTGGTAGGCCGGCGGAGCGGGCTGCTGGAACGCCGGCTGGGCGGGAGCGGGGGCGGCCGGAGCTGCACCGCTGTCGTTCGCGGCGCGCTCGATGATCTTGTCGAGCTCGCCTCGGTCGAGCCACACGCCGCGGCAGGTCGGACAGTAGTCGATCTCGATGCCGCTGCGCTCGCTCATCACGAGCACGGCTCCGTCGTTGGGGCACTGCATGGGGGCTCCTCGTTCGGGGTTGCAAGGGGTCCCGGCCGAGCCTAGGCAGCGAAGCTCCGAGGACGCCCAGACCGGCACCGACCCGCGCCGAGCCCTGCCGTTCGCCCCCGGAAACAGGACGAGCGGATGCCTCGGCGCGCGCCTCACGAAGAGGCGGGCGACCGTGGCATCCGCTCATCGACCGGCGCGAGGCGCCGATCAGTGCGTCGGAGAACTAGCCGATGACTCGGATGTTCTCTGCCTGCGGGCCCTTGGGTCCGCGGGCGGTGTCGAATTCGACCTTCTGGTTCTCGTCGAGCGAGCGGTAGCCGTCTGATGCGATCGCGCTGAAGTGCGCGAAGACGTCAGCCGTGCCGTCGTCGGGAGCGATGAAGCCGAAGCCCTTGTCGGCGTTGAACCACTTGACGGTTCCGGTAGCCATGTTGTATTCCTTCATTCATTCCGCACCCACCGAAGCGGGCGCGGTGTGCACGGCCTGGCCGTGCGTGTTCCGGTCGCGAAATCCGCCACCGGAGGTTCTTGGTCGTCAGACCCGACGGAACTGGTTCACCATCGGGCAGTCGAAGGGGTCGCGGGCCGAGAGGCCCACCTGGTTGAGGTAGCGGATCACGATGCCGTACGACTGCACGAGCGTGGTCTCGGTGTAGGGCACGTCGAGGGTCGCGCAGTGCTCGCGCACGATCTCGCGCGCCTTGGCGAGGTGGGGGCGCGGCATGTTCGGGAACAGGTGGTGCTCGACCTGGTAGTTGAGTCCGCCGAGCAGGGCGCTCGCCCAGAGCCCGCCCGAGATGTTGCGCGAGGTGAGCACCTGCTTCGAGAAGAAGTCGAGCTTCGAATCGGCCGGGATGAGCGCCATGCCCTTGTGGTTCGGCGCGAACGAGGCGCCCATGTAGACGCCGAACACGGCCATCTGCACGCCGATGAAGGCGAACGCCATGCCGAGCGGCAGCACCCAGAACAGGGCGCCGAAGTAGACGATGAAGTGCACGGCGATGAGGCTGAGCTCGATCCAGCGGCCCTTGACCGGGCGGCGCTCCATGAGCGTGGCGATCGAGCGCATGTGCAGGTTGAGGCCCTCGAGCGTGAGCAGCGGGAAGAACAGGTAGCCCTGCTTGCGCGTGATCGCGGCGAGCAGGCCCTTCTGCTTGGCGGCATCGGTCTCGGTGAACGAGATCGTGTCCCACTCGATGTCGGGGTCCTTGCCGATCTTGTTCGGGTTCGCGTGGTGACGCGTGTGCTTCGTCATCCACCACGAGTAGCTGATGCCGACGACGCCGGCGGCGAGGATGCGGCCGACCCGGTCGTTGGCCGGGCCCGACTCGAGCACCTGCCGGTGCGAGGCCTCGTGCGCGAGGAAGGCGAACTGCGTGAGGATCAGGCCGAGGGCTCCGGCCATGAGCAGCTGGAACCACGAGTCACCGAGCAGGATGAACCCGGTGATCACACCGCCGAGGGCCAGAAGGAGCGTGCCGACGAGCGCCGCGTAGAACCAGCGGGTGCGGGCCAGCAGACCGGATTCGCGAACGACCCGGGAGAGGGCGGTGAAGCTGCGGGTGACGTCAAGGGAGCCGGTGCGAGGCTTGGTGGCCCGGATCGCACCGAGGGAATCGGCGTGAGAGATGATGGGGGTCCCAGCTGGTCATCGACTTCCCAGCCGTGGGTCACGGGCGATCACCCGCTGAAGATGGGTCGAACGCTATGGCCTGAGCATGTGAACGGGCTGGGAATACGACCTCGACATATTCCTGACGCGGAATCTATCGGGTAGTCTCTTCGGCTCGATCCCTGGCTGCAAGACTGTTCCGATGCGCATCATCGTCACCGGAGGATCCGGAAAACTCGGCCGCACGGTCGTCGCAACACTCCGCAACGAGGGCCACGAGGTCGTGAACCTCGACCAGCACGGCGAGCGCGGCACCCTCGTGCGCGTCGACCTGACCGACTACGGGCAGGTGATCGACGCCGTCGCGGGCGTCGACGACCAGCACGACGGGGCCGATGCGATCGTGCATCTCGCCGCCGTGCCGGCGCCCGGGCTCATGAGCGACGTCGCGACGTTCCGCAACAACATGCTCGCCACGTTCAACGTCTTCCAGGCCGCCAAGCGCCTCGGCATCACGCGCATCGTCACGGCCTCGAGCGAGACGGTGCTCGGCCTGCCGTTCGACGTGCCGCCGCCGTACATCCCCGTCGACGAGGAGTACCCGGCCCGGCCCGAGTCGACCTACTCCCTCGTGAAGCACCTCGAGGAGACCATGGCGATCGAG
Source organism: Agromyces allii (assembly GCF_009749385.1). Taxonomy (GTDB): domain Bacteria; phylum Actinomycetota; class Actinomycetes; order Actinomycetales; family Microbacteriaceae; genus Agromyces; species Agromyces allii. Next base: position 178,936 of record NZ_WBIN01000007.1, read on the forward strand.
CTCGTGCGCTGGAACCCCGAGCTCTCGGTCACCGCACTGCGGTTCTCGAACGTCATGGACCCCGACGACTACGCCGCGTTCCCCGACTTCGACGCCGACGCGACCCTGCGCAAGTGGAACCTCTGGGGCTACATCGACGCCCGCGACGGCGCCCAGGCCGTGAGCCGCGCACTGGCCGCCGCACGCCCCGGATTCGACCGGTTCATCATCGCCGCGGCCGACACCGTCATGTCGCGGCCGAACGCCGAACTCGTCGCCGAGGTCTTCCCCGGCGTCGAGGTGCGCGGCGACCTGGGCACCAACGAGACGCTGCTCTCGATCGACAAGGCCCGTCGCCTGCTCGGCTTCGAACCCGTGCACTCCTGGCGCGATCAGGTCGGGGCGGATGCCGCGGGCGGGCCTCGACCCGCCTGATCCGGCTCGCACGGGTCGCCCGGGGGCCGCCGCCGAGCCCACGTTCAACGGAGGTTCACCGAACGGACACTCCGCATCCGTTCGGGAGAACCGGGTCGCTGGCATGGTGGCCGTGCGTCGCGGTCGCGCGTCGCAGGCCGACGAGGAGGACCCGCCGATGACCCTGATCCACGAACCTGCGAGCAGCCGCGACGAGCGCGTCTCGGCGGCCGACCGCCCCATGCTCCCGCTGCTGGCCATGGACGGGCACACGTTCGGCAAGCGCAGCGCCGTCACCTGCCACCTCAAGTGCGGCGACGCCTGCTTCCACCCCGTGCCGAACACCACCACGAACGAGTACTTCCGCGACATCGCGAGCGCCGGCCTCAGCCGGCGGGCGCTCCTCGGCGGCGGCGTCGCCGCTGCGGCCGCGATCGTGATCGGCGCCGGGGTCGGCGGCGACGCTCCCGCGGCATCCGCGGCCACGCTCGGAACGAAGATCGGGCAGACGATGCCGTTCACGCCGATCGCCCCCGTTGCGGCATCCGTCGACGCCTTCACCGTGCCCGCCGGATACCGCTGGTCGTCGATCATCCGCTGGGGCGACCCGCTGTTCTCGAAGAACGACCGGTTCGACCCGAACGCGCAGACCGCGGCGCTGCAGGCCCGCCAGTTCGGCTACAACAACGACTACCTCGACATCATCGAGGGCCCGCTCGGCCTCACCGCCGTGCTCGTGGCGAACCAGGAGTACACGAACGAGAACATCATGTTCCCGCCGACGACCGACCCGGCCGCGCTGAACGAGCAGCGCCGCATCGGGCAGGCCGCGCACGGCATGGCCGTGGTGCAGCTCTACCGCACGCGCCGCAACGGCCCGTGGAAGTACCTCGTCGGTGCACCGCTCAACCGCCGCATCACCGCGCACACGCCGTTCACCTTCTCGGGCCCGGCCGCCGGTCACGCGCTGCTGCAGACGCAGGACGACCCGACCGGCCGCAGCGCGCTCGGCACGCTCGGCAACTGCGCCGGCGGCACCACGCCGTGGGGCACGGTGCTCTCGGGCGAGGAGAACTTCAACCAGTACTTCGTGAGCCCCGGCGACACCGCAGCCGAGAAGCGCTACGGGGTCGGCACGAGCGGCGACACCCGCGGGTGGCGCGCCGTCGACCCCCGCTTCGACGCGGTGACGAACCCCGGCTACCGCAACGAGCCGAACCGCTTCGGCTGGATCGTCGAGGTCGACCCCCTCGCACCGAACGACCCGCCCGTGAAGCACACGGCGCTCGGCCGCTTCAAGCACGAGGGCGCGAACGTGATCGTCGGTCGCACCGGGCACGTCGCGGCCTACATGGGTGACGACGAGCGCTTCGACTACCTCTACAAGTTCGTCTCCAAGGACAAGTTCAAGAAGGGCGTCGGCGGCGGCGCGCGCAAGCACAACAAGTCGCTGCTCACCGCGGGCACGCTGTACGTCGCGCGGTTCAGCGGTGACTCCCCTGCGGCCGAGATCACCGGCACCGGAGCGCTGCCCTCCGACGGCGCGTTCGACGGCACCGGCACCTGGGTGCCGCTCGTGGTCGACGGCGTGAGCAAGGTGCCGGGCTTCACCGCGGCCGAGGTGCTCATCAACACCCGCCTCGCGGCCGACGCCGTCGGCGCCACCAAGATGGACCGCTGCGAAGACGTCGAGCCGAACCCGAAGACCGGTCGCATCTACGTCGCCTGCACGAACAACACGTCGCGCGGCACGGGAGCGAACGAGACCGCTACCGAGGTGAACCCCCGCAACGTCAACCGCGACGGCCACGTGATCGAGATCACCGAAGCGGGCGACGACGCCACGGCGACGAGTTTCGGATGGAGCATCCTGCTGCTCTGCGGCGACCCCGCGAAGAACCCGACGACCTACTTCGCCGGCTTCCCGCCCGAGCAGGTCTCGCCCATCTCGTGCCCCGACAACGTCGCGTTCGACTCCGAGGGCAACCTCTGGATCTCGACGGATGGCGCGCCGAGCACGATCGCGTACGGCGACGGCCTGTTCAAGGTGCCGCTCGAGGGCCCGGAGCGCGGCCGCGTGCAGCAGTTCCTGTCGGTGCCCGCCGAGGCGGAGACCTGCGGACCGGTCGTGCGCGATCGGCAGAACATGGTCTACGTCGCCGTGCAGCATCCGGGCGAGAACGGCTCGTGGGCGGCGCAGCGTTCGATGTTCCCCGACTACGTCGCTCCCGGAACCCTCGCGAACGGTGCCTGGGGCGGGCCCCGACCCGCGGTCGTGCAGGTCTGGAAGGGCTGATCGGGCGCTGACGGTTCGGGTCGGTCGCGCGTCGGCCGGCCCGGACTCGTCGGTCGGGCGCGGTCAGGCGCGGTCAGGCGCGTCCCGCACACGACGGACATGCCCGGACACGTCAGGCACCCGCCCGGAAACGACGAACGCCGCCGTCCCACGTGAGTGGGGCGGCGGCGTTCGGTGATGCGAACGTCGCGGGTCAGAGACCGCGGATGTTCTCCGCCTGCAGGCCCTTGGGGCCCTGGGCGACCTCGAACTCGACCTTCTGGCCCTCATCGAGCGAACGGTAGCCGTTGCCCGTGATGGCGCTGAAGTGCGCGAAGACGTCGGCCGAGCCGTCGTCCGGAGCGATGAAGCCGAAGCCCTTTTCGGCGTTGAACCACTTGACGGTTCCGGTTGCCATACTGCTGTCCTTCTGTCTTGCGGGCCGCACGTGCGGACCCGATGCGATCGACTCTCGATCGCGACCTCGACGACTCGGTGCCGACGAAGTTTGGGGCGAGGGACGGGGGTGCTTTACGGCATCCGTCGCCTCTAATCGGGTCATGCCACGCGGAAAATCCGCCTCCGGGCAATCAGTCAAAATCACGGGCGAGCGCCCGCTTGATGGAGGAATCGTGTGTTCAGCCTACCGGGTTCTCCCTGAGAGTACAGAGCACGAGACCACTTCGTGATATATGAGGTAACCGGACGGGTTCTGTGAACATGCTCCGGATGGCGCCCGGAACCCGGCGAACGGGTGGAGAATCGTGGGATGAACCGCCGCCCCCTGCGATTCGCCGCCGTCGTGCTGACGTTGGGCGTGCTCTGGCTGACCGTCGGCCCCGCGCCCTGGAGCACGTCGGGGCACGAGTTCGCGGGCGGCGTGCTGAACCCCGAGGCCTGGACCTCCGACGTCACCTGGTCGACCGGGTACATCAGCGAGATCGCCTTCAACGTCGCCATGTTCGTGCCGATCGGCGTCCTCGCCGCGCTCCTGCTGCACCGACGTCACTGGCCGCTCGCGTTCGTCGCGGGCTTCGCGCTCACGACCGTCATCGAGCTCGTGCAGCTCCTGCTGCCCGACCGCGTCTCCGACCCGCGCGACCTCGTGATGAACACGCTCGGGGCGAGCCTCGGCGTGCTGCTCGTGATGGCCGCGCGCGGCGTGCGGCGTGCGGCGGCGGTCGCATCCGGCCCGGCGCTCGGCACGGCCGACGGCAGCACGGCGACGGGCGCGGCCGCCGCGGCCGCGGCATCCGCTCGCTCCGATTCGGCCCCGCACGTGAAGGTGCCGTTCGACGAGCTCGTCGGCGCGGGCGACCGCGCGGCCTGACCTCCCGACCACCGCGGGCGTCGTGCGACCCGGCGACTACAGTGGGCTGGTGCCCTCCCCCGCCACGCCAGACGCGACCGACGCGCCCGCGTCGTCGCGCCGGTACCTGGCACTCGCCCTCGTCGGCGCCGCGGGCGGACTCCTGTCCGGCGCATTCGGCGTGGGCGGCGGCATCCTCATGGTCCCGCTGCTCATCGTGGCCGCCGGCATGGACCAGCGGCGGGCCACCGCGACCTCCCTCGCCGCGATCGTGCCCGCCTCGATCGCCGGCTCGATCACGTACCTCGCGAACGGCCAGGTCGACCTCGTCGCCGCCCTCATCATGGCGCTCGGCGGCATCATCGGGTCATGGTTCGGCGCCTGGCTGCTGCGACGCCTGCCCATCACGTGGCTGAGGTGGCTGTTCATCGCGCTGCTCGTCGCCGTCGCCGTGCGCATGCTGCTCGTGGTGCCCGAGCGCGCGGGCGGGCACGTGGGCTTCGACCTGCTGCCGAACCTCCTGCTCTTCGGCATCGGCATCGTCGTGGGCGTCGCGTCCGGCCTGTTCGGCATCGGCGGCGGAACGATCATGGTGCCCGCGTTCATCGCGTTCTTCGGCATGGGCGACCTCATGGCCAAGGGCACCTCGCTCGCGGTCATGATCCCCACCGCCATCAGCGGCACCGTCTCGAACTCGCGGGCGAAGCTCGTCGACCTGCGCGAGGCCCTCGTCGTCGGCATCGCGGCGACCGTCGCCTCGTTCGCCGGCGTCGCGATCGCGTTCGTGCTCTCGCCCGAATGGTCGGCGCGCCTGTTCGCGGCGTTCATCGTGATCGCCGCGGCGCAGCTCGCCGTTCGTGCGGTGCGCGCGCAGCGACGCGAGTCGGGCCTCACCCGCGGTGACGACCTTGCCTGAGTCGCGACGCGTCGCCGGTTGGTACGACGACGAGGCGGATGCCGCGGCGCTCCGCTACTGGGACGGCGCCTCGTGGACGCCGCACACCGTCGCGCGCGCCGATGCGGCGAGCGCCTTCTCCGACGACACGACGCTCGCCGCCGATGCCCCGCCCGCCGAGACGATGTCGATCGGCGTGACGGCGCTGCGCGGCGCGGGCGCACGAGGCGGCTGCACGGGCGGGCGCGGCGCAGCGCATGGGCGCGGTACGGCGAGAACGCGCGGCGCGAGCACGACCCCCGTGCCCGTCGACACGCTCGTCGACGACTTCTCGATCAGCGAGATGACGAGCATGCGCGCCGGGGTGACGCCGTCCGTCACGCCGATCGCATCGGGACCGGCGCCGGTCGCCACGGCGCCGCCGTCGTTCCCAACGGCACCGTCGTTCCCCGCGGCGCCCTCGTTCGCCGCCGAACCGTCGTTCTCGACCCCACCGTCGTTCGTGCGCATGCCGTCGGCACCGAACGAGCACACGACGGTGCCGCTGCCGCCCACCGGGTTCCGCGCGGCATCCGCCCGTCAGACCACGGCCGGCGATCCGGCGTACGTGCCGGCCGGCCGGCCGTCGTACCGCCGCATCGCGTGGATCGCCTCCGCCGCCGTCGTGCTGGGCGCGGGCGTCGTGGTGCTGCTCGCCAACCTCATCGCGGGTGTCGGCGCGCCCTGATCCCCGTCGGCCCGGCCGGGCGCTCGCACCGGGCGCTTCCGCTCTGGAAGACTCGTCGTGGCGCGGACCGGCGCCTCACAATGCCTCGAGGAGCATGAATGCCAGCCGATTCGCCCACTGCACCTGAGATGGGCGCGGGTCTCGAGCCGGATCCCGTTCGCACGACCGACCGGGTCGCGCGCACCTTCTGGGTGGGTCTCGCCGCGGCCGCCGTCTACGTGCTGCTCGCCGCCGGCCTCGGCAACCTCATGGACGTGCTCGTGCCGACGGACTCGCCCGAGCTCGAGTTCGCCCTGTCGCACCTCGTGCCGCTGCCGGTCGCGATCGCGCTCGGACTCTGGTTCGCCCGCTGGTCCGGATGGTGGAGCGACATCTGGACCCAGACCCCGGTGACGGCCGAGCCGCCACGGCGGCGCTGGATGCTCGCCATCCCGATGCTGCTGCTCGTCGGCCCGGTGCTCGGACTCTTCGACGTGCCGTGGAGCGAGCGCTCGATCGGGCTCGTGCTGCTGCTCGCCCTCGGCTGCCTGCTCGTGGGCCTCGGCGAGGAGCTGTTCTACCGCGGCATCCTGCGCGTCAGCCTGCGCGCGCACCACGGCGAGCTCGTCACCCTCGTCGTCACCTCACTGCTCTTCGGACTCAGCCACTCGCTCGGCAGCCTGCTCAACGGCGTGCCCGCCGGCACGATCGCCTTCCAGGTCGCCGTCACAGCGTTCGACGGCGCGCTGTACTACGTCGCGTTCCGTGCCACCGGACGGCTGTGGGTGCCCGTGCTGATCCACGCGATCACCGACTACGCCCTCTACCTGCAGGGCGACGAGTGGAGCGCGGCGACCGGCCATGCGGCGCCCGACCCCGGCCCGGTCGCCATCGGTGCGCAGTTCGTGCTCTGGGCGCTGATGATGGCGGTCGTGGTCAGCTTCGCCCTCGAGGATGCGCGGGCGCGCCGCCGTCGCCGCGACGCAGCCCCCGAGCCTGGCTCGACCACGACGACGGACGCATGAGGTTCGAATTCACGTCGCCGCTCTGGGAGTGGACGGCGCGCGCCGAGTGGTACTTCGTCACGGTGCCCGACGAGGCGTCGGCCGACATACGGGAGATCCCGCGCCCGCCGCGCGGATTCGGCTCGGTGCGCGTGCGCGTGCAGGTCGGCGGGTCGTCGTGGGCGACCTCGATCTTCCCGGACTCGACGGTCGGCTGCTACGTGCTGCCGATCAAGAAGTCCGTACGCGTGGCCGAGGGGCTGGTCGAGGGCGGCGAGGTCGCGGTCTCGCTGACGGTGCTCGACCTCTGAGCGCGGCGGCCCGAGCGCGGGCGCTCGTCAGGCCATGCGGTCGCGCAGCAGCTCGCCCCACTCGAAGCCGCACTCGCGGCAGTCGAAGAGGGGCGCGTCGTCGCTCAGCGTGACGCCGTCGGCCACGCGGACCGCGGCCGAGCCGCAGCGCGGGCAGAGTTCGACGGCCGGGGCCGGCACGAGGGTCTGCTGCATCAGCTTCGTCATGGCAGACACGGTACGCGCGGCATCCGACATCCTCGGATGCACACGCCCGGAGCCGGCCGACCGCGATCCCCCGTCGACCGTGACGCCACGTGCCCCGGGCCGATTCGCGCGCACGCGTGTCGGCGGCGACGGCTAGCGTGAGCGCATGGTCGAGACGAGCGCGGGCATCCTGCTGCATCGGCGGCGGGCCGCGGCATCCGGCCCTCGCGATGGCGAGCGCGGCGCCGAGCACGGGCTCGAGGTGCTGCTCGGGCACATGGGCGGCCCGTTCTGGCAGGGGCGCGACGAGGCGGCGTGGTCGATCCCCAAGGGCGGCTTCACCGATGAGGCGCCGCTCGACGCGGCCCTGCGCGAGTTCGCCGAGGAGCTCGGCGCGCCGGCGCCCGACGTGCCGTACGTCGAGCTCGGCGTGTTCCGCTACACCTCGGGCAAGACCGTCGCCGTGTTCACCGGCGAGGCCGAGTTCGACGCGTCGGCGATCACGAGCAACACCTTCGAGCTCGAGTGGCCGCCGCGATCCGGTCGCCGCCAGTCGTTCCCCGAGTTCGATTCGGCCGCATGGATGCCGGTGGCCGACGCCCGCGCGCGACTCGTGAAGGGCCAGCGGCCCGCGCTCGACGCGCTGCTCGCCCACCTGGCCTGAGCCGCGGCACCCGTTCGACCCGCTGGCGCGGTGACGTGGCACCATGCAGACGCATGAGTTGCGCTGGCAGCGATATCAGCCGCTCGGGTGATGTCGGCGGTCCCTGAGACGATGCACAATATTGCGATGCAGCCCCGAGCTCTGCTCGGAGATCGCGCACGCTGGCCATCGAGACCCGCTCACCTCGTTCCTTCGGAGAATCATGCTCGGCAGACTTCTGATCCGCTATCTCAAGCCCTATTCGTGGTTGCTCGTCGGGGTGCTGGTCTTCCAGATCCTCTCGGCGATCGCCACATTCAACCTCCCCGACCTCAACGCCAAGATCATCGACAACGGCGTCGCCAAGGGCGACACCGAGTACATCTGGTCGACCGGCGCCGTCATGCTGCTGATCTCCCTCGGGCAGATCACGGCCTCGATCATCGCCACCTACTTCGCCGCGAAGGCCGCGATGCGGCTCGGTCGAGACATCCGCAACGACGTGTTCGAGAAGGTCAGCGGGTTCTCCGAGCGCGAGGTCTCGAAGTTCGGCCCGGGCTCGCTCATCACGCGCAACACGAACGACGTGCAGCAGGTGCAGATGCTCGCGATGATGGGCGCCACGATGCTCGTCACGGCCCCGATCCTCGCGATCGGCGGCATCTACTTCGCGCTCCGTCAAGACGTCGGGCTCGGGTGGATCATCGCGGTCGCCGTGACCGTGCTGCTCGTCATCGCGATCCTCATCATCAGCCGCATGGTGCCGCTGTTCCGCAGCTTCCAGCACAAGCTCGACAACGTGAACCGAATCATGCGCGAGCAGCTCACGGGTGTGCGCGTCGTGCGCGCCTTCGTGCGCGAGCCCATCGAGGAGGAGCGCTTCCGCGAGGCGAACACCGACATCATGATCGTCGGCCGCCGGGTCGGATCCCTGTTCGTGCTGCTCTTCCCGCTCTTCATGCTCGTGCTCAACGTCACGATCGTCGGGGTCGTCTGGTTCGGCGCCTTCGCCGTCGACTCCGGCGATGCGCAGATCGGCACCCTGTTCGCCTTCATGCAGTACGTGATGCTGATCCTCACGGGCGTGCTCATGGCGAGCTTCATGACGATCATGATCCCGCGCGCGGCGGTCTCGGCAGACCGCATCGCCGAGGTGCTCGACAGCACGAGCACGCTCGAGCGCCCGGCGAACCCCATCCACGAACTGCCGACGCCCGGAACGATCGAGCTGACGGATGTCTCGTTCACCTACCCCGGCGCCGAGCACCCCGTGCTCGACGGCATCAGCTTCAGCGCCGCGCGCGGCGAGACCGTCGCCATCGTCGGGTCGACGGGCGCCGGCAAGACGACGCTCGTCTCGCTCATCCCGAGGCTCTTCGACACCACGGGCGGCTCGGTCGCGGTCGGCGGGGTCGACGTGCGCCAGGCCGACCTCGACGTGCTCTGGGACTCGATCGGCCTCGTGCCGCAGCGGCCGTTCCTCTTCAGCGGCACCGTCGCATCGAACCTCAGGTACGGGCGCGAGGAGGCAACCGACGAAGAACTGTGGCACGCGCTCGAGATCGCGCAGGGTCGCGACTTCGTCGAGGAGATGGAGGGCCAGCTCGGCGCGCGCATCGCGCAGGGCGGCACGAACGTCTCCGGCGGCCAGCGGCAGCGCCTCGCGATCGCCCGCGCGATCGTGCACCAGCCCGACGTGCTCGTCTTCGACGACTCCTTCTCGGCGCTCGACCTCACGACCGACGCCAACCTGCGGCACGCGCTCTGGCGCGAGCTGCCCGACGTGACGAAGATCGTCGTCGCCCAGCGCGTCTCGAGCATCACCGATGCCGACCGCATCATCGTGCTCGACGACGGCGCCATGGTCGGCGTCGGCACGCACGAGCAGTTGCTCGAGACATCCGACACCTATCGCGAGATCGTCGAATCCCAGCTCGGCGCGGAGGCAGCCCGATGACCACCGAACCCACCCAGATCTCCGAAGAGGAGCAGTACGAGCTCGAGCTCGCCGAGCAGGCCCGAGTGAACTCGGGCGACTGGGACAGCGTCGCTCCGGGCAAGGCCTCGAAGTTCGGCCCCAGCTTCCGTCGGCTCATCGGGCGGCTGAAGCCGCACGCGGTCGCCTTCACGTTCGTCTCGCTGCTCGGCGCAGCAGGCGTCGTGCTCGCGGTCATCGCGCCGAAGGTGCTCGCAGAGGCCACGAACGTGCTGTTCGCCGGCTTCATCGGCGCCCAGCTTCCCGCCGGCCTCAGCAACGAGCAGGCGGTCGAGATGCTGCGCGCCGAGGGCCAAGACGACTTCGCCAACATCGTTCAGACGGCGAACGCGGTGCCCGGCGAGGGCATCGACTTCGTCAAGCTCAGCCAGATCCTCATCGCCGTGCTGCTGCTCTACGTGGTCTCGGCGATCCTCACGTGGGTGCAGGGCTACGTCGTCAACGTGATCATGGTGCGCACGATGTGGAAGCTGCGCGAAGACGTCGAGGCCAAGCTCAACCGCCTGCCGCTCAGCTACTTCGACAAGGTGCAGCGCGGCGAGCTCATCTCGCGCGTGACCAACGACATCGACAACATCACGCAGACCATGCAGCAGTCCCTGTCGGGGGCCATCACCGCGGTGCTCACCGTGGTCGGCGTGCTCATCATGATGTTCTCGATCTCGTGGCAGCTCGCGATCGTCGCGCTCGTGTCGCTGCCGCTCATGGCCGTGATCTTCGGCGTCATCGGCCCGAAGTCGCAGAAGGCGTTCGGCATCCAGTGGCGAAAGGTCGGTCGGCTCAACGCGCGCGTCGAGGAGTCCTTCTCCGGCCACGCGCTCGTCAAGGTGTTCGGTCGCGAGGCCGACTCGCACGCGAAGTTCAAGGCCGAGAACGAGGAACTCTACGAGGCCTCGTTCAAGGCGCAGTTCCTCTCGGGCATCATCATGCCGGGCATGATGTTCATCGGAAACCTCACCTACGTGGGCATCGCGGTGCTCGGCGGGCTCATGGTCGCGAGCGGCCAGCTGCGCCTCGGCGACGTGCAGGCGTTCATCCAGTACTCGCAGCAGTTCACGCAGCCGCTCTCCGAGCTCGGTGGCATGGCCGCGGTCGTGCAGTCCGGCACCGCCTCGGCCGAGCGCGTGTTCCAGCTGCTCGACGCCGACGAGCAGGACCCCGACGCGGTCGACTCCCCGAAGCCCGCAGAGGGCGACGGCACCATCGAGTTCGAGCACGTCTCGTTCTCGTACAGCCCCGAGCACCCGCTGATCCGCGACCTGTCGTTCCGGGTCGAGCCGGGGCAGACGGTCGCGATCGTCGGGCCCACCGGCGCGGGCAAGACGACGCTCGTGAACCTCATCATGCGGTTCTACGAGCTCGACGGCGGTCGCATCCTGCTCAACGGCCAGGACATCTCCGAGCTCACGCGACGCGACATGCGTGCGAAGACCGGCATGGTGCTCCAGGACCCGTGGCTGTTCGCCGGCTCGATCCGCGAGAACATCCGCTACGGGCGCGAGACGGCGACCGATGAGGAGATCCTCGAGGCGGCCCGCGCGACCTACGTCGACCGCTTCGTGCACTCGCTGCCCGACGGTTACGACACCGTGCTCGACGAAGAGGCGTCCAACGTCTCGGCGGGCGAGAAGCAGCTCGTCACGATCGCCCGCGCCTTCGTGGCGCAGCCGTCGGTGCTGATCCTCGACGAGGCGACGTCCTCGGTCGACACCCGCACCGAGCTGCTGCTGCAGCACGCCATGGCCGCGCTCCGCGAAGGACGCACGTCGTTCGTGATCGCGCACCGGCTCTCGACCATCCGCGACGCCGACCTCATCCTCGTGATGGAGCACGGCGACATCGTCGAGCAGGGCAGCCACGACGAGCTCATCGCTCGCGAGGGCGCGTACTGGCGCCTGTACAACTCGCAGTTCGAGCAGGCCGCGGCCGACTTCGATGCCGAGGCGGCGGCCCTGGTCGCCGACGGCGCGGCCGAGGCCGGCACGAATCCGCTCGAGGCTCGAGTCGAGGCGGCCGCCGAGGCTCTGGAACCCGAGCTCTGATCGGGTAGCCCTCGAACACCACGAGCCCGGGTGGGGCGTCTTCGGATGCCGCACCCGGGCTCCGTCGTTCGCTAGGCTGCCTCGCATGTCAGCCGATCAGCCACTCGTGCTCTGCTGCCTGCTCTGGGCGCACCCCGGCCAGGAGGCCGCGATGACGGCGTACGAGGATCACGTGCTCGCCCTGATCGCCGGTCACGGCGGCGAGGTGCTCACCCGCCTGCGGGGCGACGGCGCGGCCGGGCACCCTCACGAGGTGCAGACGTACCGGTTCGCCTCGCAGGCATCCCTCGACGCATACCTGAACGACCCGGAACGCCTCGCGCTGGCCGACGAGCGCGATCGCGTCGTGGCGCGTACGGAGTTGTTCCCAGTCGAACGGCTCGCGTAGCTCGCGGCCGTTCGGCGACGGCCGCGTCAGGCGCGAGCGTTCGCGCCGAGCGCGGCGTAGACCGCACGCGTGTAGGCGTCGGATCGCGGCGAGCCGATGATGCCCGGCGACATCCGGTTCATCACGTAGGCGAACGTCGTGCGCCGATCGACGTCATTGACGACGATCGACCCGCCCCAGCCACCCCAGAAGGCGACGCGGCCCTCGGGGATCCAGGGCGTGCTGGCCGGGTTCGACACCGCGAACCCGAGGCCGAACCGCAAGGGCAGGCCGAGCACGAGGTCGACGTTGTCGGTGTGCTCGGCGAAGATCCGATCGATCGTCGCGGGCGACAGCAGGCGCACCCCGTCGAGCTCGCCGCCGTTCGAGACGAGTGCGTTGATGCGCGCGACCGAGCGGGCGTTGCCCTGGCCGCCGGCCCCACCGACGCCCGCGGCGCGCCATTCGCGTGTCCAGGTCACCTCGGCATCGAGCGGCGGGCCGCTGTAGGTCTTGAACGCCGGCGACTCGGGCGGCATGGCCGAGACGTCCAACTGGATTGGCGGCGGCGGCACGACGTTGCTCACGCGGTGATCCTCGGAGGCGGGGAGTCCGAGCCAGAAGTCCGCGCCGAGCGGCCCGGCGATCTCGTCGGCGACGAAGCGTCCGAGCGAGCGGCCGGTGATGCGGCGCACGAGCTCGCCGACCAGGTGGCCGTAGTCGAGCAGGTGGTAGCCGGAGGCCGCGCCGGCCGGCCACCACAGCGGCTGCGCGGCCAGGCGCGCGGCCGCGGCATCCGTGTCGAGGATGTCGGCGCCGGTGATCGGCTGCGCCCATCCGGAGACGCCCGACGTGTGCATGAGCACGTGCTTGACGAGCACGCCCTCCTTGCCGGCTGCGGCGAACTCGGGCCAGTAGTGGGCGACCGGGAGTTCGGGGTCGAGTTCGCCGCGGTCGAGGAGCACGAGTGCGGCGAGCGCCGTGACGGTCTTCGAGATCGACCACACGTTCGTGATCGTGTCCTGCTGCCATTCGGCCGCATGCTCGGGGTCGGACCAGCCGCCCCAGAGATCGACGACCGGCTCGCCGTCGACGATCACCGCGAGGGAGGCGCCGAGTTCGGCGCCCGAGGCGAGTCGGCGTTCGAACTCGTCGCGGAGTCCCGCGAAGTCGTCGTGCACGTGTCCGTGGATGGGAAGGCTCATCGTCGAGGCTCCTCGGGTCGAGTGGCGGTCGGGTGCGTGCCGCGAACGGCGGGTTCCCGGTTCGATTCGCGAGCATACCGCGCGGTCGGTATGCTTGTCACGCGCGGTGTCGCCACGACCCGCTCGGCCGTCGAGGAGGACGTGCATGCAGATCATCGGGGCGGTGCTCGAGACATCCGGCGCCGAGGCGCCATTCGCGGTTTCGCGCCCGTTCACGGTCGGGCCGCTCGAGCTCGATCCGCCGGGCCCCGGCGAGCTCCTCGTGCGCATCGAAGCCGCGGGCGTCTGCCACTCCGACCTCAGCGTCGTCGACGGCAACCGCCGCAGGCCGACGCCGATGCTGCTCGGGCACGAGGCATCCGGCATCGTCGAGCAGACGGGCGACGGCGTCACCGACCTCGCCATCGGCACACGCGTGGTCATGACGTTCCTCCCCCGCTGCGGCGACTGCCCCGAATGCGCGAGCGACGGACGCCTGCCCTGCCGAACCGGCAGTGCTGCGAACGCCGTGGGCGCGCTCGTCGGCGGCGGCATCCGCCTGCAGCGCGACGGCACGCCCGTGCACCACCACCTCGGCGTCTCGGCGTTCGCGAGCCACGCGGTCGTCAGCCGCACCTCGGTCGTGCCGGTCGACGACGACGTGCCGGCCGAGATCGCCGCACTCCTCGGCTGCGCGGTGCTCACGGGCGGCGGCGCGGTGATCAACGCCGGCCGCCCCGCACCCGACACGCGCGTGACGATCGTCGGCCTCGGCGGCGTCGGCATGGCCGCGCTGCTCGTCGCCGTCGCCCTCGGCCACGAGGTCGTGGGCGTCGACGCGCTGCCCGCCAAGCTCGCGACCGCGATGGAGCTCGGGGCGAGCGCGGCCTACGCGCCCGACGAGGCGCTGCGCGCGACATCCGAACCCGCCAACGGCAACGGCGACGGCCAGTCGGATGCCGCGGGGCTGGCCCCGCTCGTCATCGAGGCCGCCGGCTCGGCCCGGGCGTTCGAAACCGCGCTCGCGCTCACCGCGCCGGGCGGCACGACGGTCACCGTCGGCCTGCCGGCGGCCGACGCCCGCGCGACGATCTCGCCGCTGACGCTCACGGCCGAGGCGCGCACCGTCATCGGCAGTTACCTCGGCTCGGCCGTTCCGGCACGAGACATCCCGCGCTACGTGGAGCTCTGGCGGGCGGGGCGCCTCCCGCTCGAACGGCTCGTGTCGTCGCGCATCCGCCTCGACGAACTCGACGCGGCCATGGATCGCCTCGCCGCTGGCGGGGAGCTCCGACAGCTCATCACGCTCGACTGAACCCGCTCGACCCGACGTGGTCGACCGCGCTCGCTCACCGCAACCCCCTGAACTTCGCTCGACCGAACTCGACCGAACCCGCTCCACTGCACAGGATCGGCCGGCCCACGGCCGATCACCTCGACGAAAGGAACGTCGCATGACCCGCACCGCCATCGTCACCGGAGCCGCGCGCGGCATCGGAGCCGCCACCGCGAGACGCCTCGCCGCCGACGGGTACGCCGTCGCCGTGCTCGACCTCGACGCGTCGGCCTGCGCCGACACCGTGTCCGCGATCGAGGCCGACGGCGGCCGCGCGATCGCCGTCGGCGCGAACGTGGCCGACGCGGCCGCGGTCGCCGAGGCCGTCGCACGGATCGCCGACGAGCTCGGCGCGCCGACGGTCCTCGTGAACAACGCCGGCATCCTGCGCGACAACCTGCTCTTCAAGATGACCGACGACGACTGGGACGCCGTGCTCGCGGTGCACCTGCGCGGCGCGTTCCTCATGACGCGCGCCGTGCAGGCCCACCAGGTCGAGGCGAAGTGGGGTCGCATCGTGAACCTCTCGAGCACCTCGGCGCTGGGCAACCGCGGCCAGGCGAACTACGCGGCGGCGAAGGCCGGCATGCAGGGCTTCACCAAGACCCTGGCGATCGAGCTCGGACGCTACAACGTGACGGCGAACTCGGTCGCGCCCGGCTTCATCGCGACCGACATGCTGCGCCAGACGGCCGAGCGCATGGGCATCACGAACGAGCAACTGCTCGAGGGCGCGGCCAAGGAGATCCCGGTGGGCCGCGTCGGCCAGCCCGAGGACGTTGCGGCCGCCGTGTCGTTCTTCTGCTCGGATGCCGCGTCGTTCGTCTCGGGCCAGGTGCTCTACGTGGCGGGCGGGCCGAAGGCATGAGCGCGGCGATCGACTCCCCGCTGCGGCTCGCCTCGCCCGAGGCGCTGCTCGACGCCGTCGGCACGGCCATCGGCCCCGGCGAGTGGTTCGAGGTCGACCAGGCGCGCATCGAGCAGTTCGCGGAGGCCACCGACGATCACCAGTGGATCCACGTCGACGTCGACCGAGCCACCGCCGGCCCGTTCGGCGCCCCGATCGCCCACGGGTTCCTCACCCTCTCGCTGCTCACCGCACTCGCGACCCCGCTCATCGAGGTGCAGGGCGTCGCGATGGGCGTCAACTACGGGTTCGAGAAGGTGCGGTTCCTGCAGCCGGTGACGGCGGGCTCGCGCGTGCGAGCCGTCGGAACGCTCGCCTCGGCCGAGCCGACCGGCAGCGGCATCCGGGTGGTGCAGGACCTCACGATCGAGATCGAGGGATCCGAGCGCCCCGCGCTCATCGCCCAGTGGGTCACGCTCCTCGTGCCCGCCTGACCACCGCTTGGCCTCGTGCGCACGAACCGTCCTCAGGTGTGCGGCGCCGGCGTCACACGCGCTCGAGCACGAGGGCCATGCCCTGGCCACCGCCGACGCACATGGTCTCGAGGCCGTAGCGTCCGCCGGTGGCGGCGAGCCCGTTGATGAGCGTCGAGGTGATGCGCGCGCCCGTCATGCCGAAGGGGTGGCCCACGGCGATCGCGCCGCCGTGCACGTTGAGGCGCTCGGGGTCGACGCCGAGCTCGCGCGCCGACGGGATGACCTGCGCGGCGAAGGCCTCGTTGAGCTCGACGAGGTCGATGTCGTCGATCGAGAGTCCGGCGCGGGCGAGTGCCCGGCGCGAGGCCTCGACGGGTCCGAGTCCCATGATCTCGGGCGAGAGCCCGCTGACGCCGGTCGACACGATGCGGGCGAGCGGCTGGAGCCCGAGCTCGTCGACGATGCGGTCGGAGACGACGACCACCGCTGCGGCGCCGTCGTTGAGCGGACAGCAGTTGCCCGCGGTCACGGTGCCGTCGGGCCGGAACACGGGGTCGAGCCCCGCGAGTGCCTCGACCGTGACGCCCGCGCGCGGTCCGTCGTCGGCCGCGACGACCGTGCCGTCGGCGAGGGTCACGGGTGTGATGTCGTTCGCCCAGAAGCCCGAGGCGATCGCCGCCTCGGCACGCTGCTGGCTGCGGGCCGCGAACGCGTCCTGCTCGTCGCGCGTGACACCGCGGAGCTCCGCGACGTTCTCGGCGGTCTGGCCCATGGCGATGTACGCGTCGGGCAGCAGGCCGTCGATGCGGGGGTCGTGCCACGGGCGCAGGCCCGCGGCATCCGCCCCACCGACGGCGCGAGCCTGCGTGCGCGCCTCGGCCTCGTCGAACCTCGGGTTGGTGAGCTTCGCCCCCGGGATGTAGTCGGCCGAGCCGACGCCCATGTTCGACACCGATTCGACGCCCGCCGAGATGAACACGTCGCCCTCACCGGCCTTGATCGCGTGGAAGGCCATGCGCGTCGTCTGCAGGCTCGACGAGCAGTACCGGTTCACGGTCGTGCCGGGCAGCCCGTCGAGTCCGAGCAGCACGGCGACGATGCGCGCCAGGTTCATGCCCTGTTCGCCGCCGGGCTGGCCGCAGCCGAGCAGCAGGTCCTCGATGCGCGCCGGGTCGAGCGCGGGCACCTTCGCGAGCGCGGCCTCGACCATCTGCACGGTCAGGTCGTCGCCCCGGATGCCGGCGAGCGACCCCTTGCGGGCGCGGCCGATGGGCGAGCGGGCGGTGGCGACGATGTACGCCTCGGTCATGCGGTGTTCCTTTCGGGAGTGGTTCGGATGTCGGGGCTCGGCCGGTCGGGTCACGCGGTGAGCGTCGCGAGTGCGCGTGCCATTCGCTGGTCTCGATACGGCGCTGGCGCGCCGACTCGACCGGCGAACCAGCTCAGACGAAGGCGGCGATGCCCGTGATGGCGCGGCCGACGATGAGCGTGTTCATGTCGTACGTGCCCTCGAACGTGTAGACGGCCTCGGCGTCGGCGAAGAAGCGCGCGGCGCCGTGGTCGAGCTGGATGCCGTTGCCGCCCATGAGCTCGCGGCTGCGGGCGACGACCTCGCGCATGCGCTTCGTCGCGAAGGCCTTGGCCATAGCGGAGTGGTGGTCCTTCTGGGCGTCTTCGTCGAGCATCTCGCTGACGCGAACGCAGAGCGCGATCGATGCCGTGATGTCGGCGAGCGAGTCGGCGAGCTTCTGCTGCACGAGCTGGAACGAGGCGATGGGCTTCCCGAACTGCACGCGGGTCTTCGTGTAGGCGAGGGCAGCCTCGTAGGCGCCCACGGCGACGCCGATCGCCTGCCACGCGACATCCGCTCGGGTGAGGCGCAGCACGATCGCGACGTCGCGGAACCCGTGGATCTCCTGGAGCCGATCGGACTCGGGCACGATCACGTCCTCGAGCACGATGTCGGCGTTCTCGACGGCGCGGAGCGACTGCTTGCGCTCGATCTTCGTGGCGGTGAAGCCCGTGGCCGGTTGGCGAACGAGATAGCCCTTGACCTGGTCGTCGGCCGTGTCGCGCGCCCAGATGACGACGACGTCGGCGAAGGTCGCGTTGCCGATCCAGCGCTTGGCGCCGTTCAGCACCCACTCGTCGGTGCCGTCGGCGTTCGTGCGACGAGTGGCCGTGGTCTCGAGGCCCTTCGCGGTGTCGGAGCCGTGCAGCGGTTCGGTGAGTCCGAAGGCGCCGATGAGTTCGCCGCGCGCCATCGGCTCGAGCCACTCGGCCTTCTGCTCGGGCGAACCGCCGACCGCGATCGCGTTCATCGCGAGTCCGGAGTGCACGCCGATGAAGGTCGCCGTCGACGGGTCGACGCGCGCGATCTCGAGGGCGATCCAACCGCGGTAGACGGCGGAGTTCTCGAAGTGCGCGACCTCGGGGATGCCCGAGCCGAAGAGGCCGAGCTCGGCGAAGCCGGGAATCAGGTGCCGCGGGCTCGTCGTCGCCTCCCAGCGGTCGTCGGCGCCGGGCCGCACCTCGCGCTCGAGGTAGTCGCGGATCTCGGCGACCGAGGCCCGCTCGGCCGAGGTGAGCCGACCCATGAAGCCGTAGAAGTCGGCGTCGAGCACGGTGGCGGCCGTCGCGGCCTCGGACTGGGGGTCGAGTGTGAGCGTCATCGCTTCTCCGTTCGTCGGTGAACTCCTCCCACTATGCATCATTTTCGAGAATGTTGCACGCCCGGTGGGCGAGACGAGTAGAGTTCCGGCATGCCGACGACGACCGGAACCACCCACGAGATCGCCGAGGTCGGCCTGCGCGCCGCACCCTCGTGGCTCTCCGACCGCCTGGCCGACGGCGGGCACGCCGACGCGGTCCGCGCGTTCGAGCTCGCACGCGAGACATTCATCAGCGGCCGTCGCATCGACATGGGCTCGCTCGCGACGACCCTCGGCGTCGACCGCACCTCGCTCTTCCGCTGGGTCGGCAACCGCGACGCCCTGCTCTCCGAGGTGCTGTGGTCGCTCGCCGTGCCGACGCTCGTGCTCTCCGAGCACGCGACCGAGAGCCTGCACGGTGCCGAGCGCGTTGCCGAGCAGCTCTCGAGCTTCGCGGGCGCCCTGATCAGTGCGCAGTACTTCCGCGACTTCCTGCGCCGCGAGCCCGCCAGGGCCCTTCGCCTGCTCACGACGACCGAGAGCGAGATCCAGCGCCGCTACGTCGCCACCGCCCGCTGGCTCGTCGAACGCGAACTCGGCGAACGCCCGCTCGGCGGTGCGATCACGGCCGACGAGCTCGCCTACCTGCTCGTGCGCGTCTCGGAATCGTTCACCTACGCCGACCTCATCGCGGGCGACACCCCGAGTGCGGCTCGGGCGCGGCGCGCGTTCCGCATCCTGCTGCGGGCCGACCTCGCCGAGGCGACGGATGCCGCGGCGGAGGATGCCGCGGCGACGAATAGCGCGGAGGATGCCGCGGCCGAGGTCGCGCCGTGACGCACCGCCCCGAGCGCCGCCCGTTCACGACGCGCTGGAACGACAACGACCAGTACGGCCACGTCAACAACACCGTCTACTACGAAGCCATGGACACGGCCGTGAACACGTGGATGATCGAGCACGCCGGCCTCGACCCGCACGGCGAGGAGCCGATCGGCCTCGTGGTGTCGTCGAGCTGCGAGTTCCGCGCATCGGCGTCGTTCCCCGAGCCGCTCGAGGTCGCGATCGGCGTCGAGCGCCTGGGGTCGTCGAGCATCACGTGGTCGCTCGGCATCCACCGCAGCGGCGAGGCCGAGCCCATCGCCGAGGGCCGCTTCGTGCATGTGTTCGTCGACGCCGGGTCGCGTCGCCCCGTGCCGATCCCGACCGGCATCCGCTCCGAGGTCGAGGCTCGCCTGCTCGCGTGAGCCATGGAGGCGAGCGGATGCCGCGGCATCCGTTCCCCAACATACCGACCGCGCGGTATGCTGTCGTGACGGGTCGATGCACGGACCCTCGCGCACCATGGCGGTGCGGGCACCAGGGCGGTGCCGGAAAGGCGATCGACGATGACCGACACCCCAGGGCTGAACCTCGCGGGCTTCTCCGAGTGGCTCTCCGAGGCGCACCCCGACCTCACGGGCTCGCCGAGCGCGAAGCCGACCGCGACACTCATCGCCGGCGGCCGCAGCAACCTCACCTACCGCATCGACGGCCCGCGCGTGCCGCTCATCGTGCGCCGGCCTCCGCTTGGCCACGTGCTCGCGAGCGCCCACGACATGGGGCGCGAGCACCGCGTGATCAGTGCGCTCGAAGGCTCCGGCGTTCCCGTTCCGCCCGCCGTCGACCTCGTCGACGACACCGAGGCCGCACGCGTCACCGGCACCCCGTTCTTCGTGATGCGCGTCGTCGAAGGCGTCGTGCTCGCGAGTCCACGCCAGAACGCCGACTACACGGCATCCGGACTGCACGGCCTCGGACTCGAGTTCGCGGCGACGCTCGCCCGACTGCACACGCTCGACGCGGTATCCGTCGGCCTCGAGGACTTCGGCCGGCCTGACGGATACCTCGACCGCCAGCTGCGCACCTGGCGACGACAGCTCGAGGCCTCGCGCAGCCGGGAGCTGCCCGAACTCGACCGATTGCAGCAGCGACTCGAGGAGCGGATGCCGCCGGCCGGAGACCTGCGCAGCGGCATCGTGCACGGCGACTACCGCCTCGACAACGCGATCATCGCCGGCCCCGGCGACCGCCCACGCATCGCCGCGATCCTCGACTGGGAGATGGCCACCCTCGGCGACCCCCTCGTCGACCTCGGCATGCTCGGCATGTACTGGAACATCGCGTCACTCGCGCCCGACGCCGTCGGGCTCACCCGCAGCGCGGTCGACCCCGCCGCGGGCTACCCGGGGTTCGACGAGCTCGTCGATCACTACGCGCAGGCCGCCGACATCCGCACGCCCGACCTCACCTGGTACCGGGCCTTCGCGGCCTACAAGCTCGCGGTGATCCTCGAGGGCATCCACTACCGCTACCGCCAGGGGCAGACCCTCGGCGAGGGCTTCGACCGCATCGGCCAGCTGGTCGAACCGCTCGCGAGCACCGGTCTCGCGCACGCGACCACGAGCCACGGCATGACGAACCACGGCACCACGAGCCACGCCACCACGAACTCGACGATCACGGGAGCCTGACGCATGGAATTCAGTCACGACGATCGGACGCTCGACCTCATCGATCGGGTCGAGGCGTTCGTGCACGAGCGGGCGATCCCCGCCGAGCCGGTGCTCGACGCACAGCTCGCAGCGACGCCGGGCGAATGGCGGTTCCGGCCGGTCGTCGACGAGCTGCGTGAGGCCGCCCGCGCCGAGGGCCTGTGGAACCTGTTCCTGCCGGGCGAGCTGGGCGCGGGCCTGTCGAACGTGCAGTACGCGCCGCTCGCCGAACGCACCGGCTGGTCGCCGCGGCTGGCCCCGGTGGCGTTCAACTGCGCCGCGCCCGACACCGGGAACATGGAGGTCCTGGCGGACTTCGGCACGCCCGAACAACAGGCCGACTGGCTGCGCCCGTTGCTCGCGGGGAAGATCCGCTCGTCGTTCTGCATGACCGAACCGGAAGTCGCGTCGAGCGACGCCACGAACATCGCCACCCGGATCCGCCGCGATGGCGACCACTACGTGATCACGGGCCGCAAGTGGTGGTCGACCGGGGCGATGAACCCCGACGCGGCGATCTTCATCGTCATGGGGCAGACCGATCCGGATGCCGAGCGCCACCGGCAGCAGTCGATGATCCTCGTGCCCCGCGACTCCCCCGGCCTGAGCATCGTGCGCCCGCTCACGGTGTTCGGGTACGACGACCGCGACCACGGCGGCCACGCCGAGATCGCGTTCGACGAGGTCCGCGTGCCCGCGAGCAACCTCATCGCGGGCGAAGGCGACGGGTTCGCGATCGCGCAGGCCAGGCTCGGACCCGGGCGCATCCACCACTGCATGCGTGCCATCGGCATGGCCGAGCGCGCGCTCGCCCTCGTGACCGAACGGGCGAACGCGCGCGTCGCGTTCGGACGCCCGCTCGCCGACCAGGGCGTCGTGCGCGAGTGGGTCGCCGAGTCCCGCATCCAGGTCGAGTCGCTGCGACTGCTCGTGCTGAAGACCGCGTGGCTCATGGACACCGTCGGCAACCGGAAGGCCATGACCGAGATCCAGGCCATCAAGATCGCCGTGCCCCGTGCCGTGCAGCAGATCCTCGACCGCGCCATCCAGCTGTTCGGCGCCGCCGGCGTCTCGGGCGACCAGCCTCTCGCCGAGATGTTCGCCGGCGCCCGCTCCCTCCGCCTCGCCGACGGACCCGACGAGGTGCACCTCAACGCACTCGGTCGGGCCGAGCTGCGCAAGGCACCGCGCGGCTGACCGCGCACTCGCCGACCCACGAACTCCCGCACCATCAACGACGATGAAAGGACCCCACGCATGACCCCCACGGCTCCCCACCCCGCCGACCCCGCGGTCGACGGCGACGGCTTCGGCACCCTCTCGGTCGCGAGCATGCTCGCCGAGTCGGCCGCCCGCACGCCCGCCCGCGCCGCCCTGCACTTCATGGGCCAGACGATCGACTACGGCACCCTGTGGGACCAGAGCCGCGCGTACGCCGGAGCCCTGCGCGATCAGGGCATCGGCCGCGGCGACCGGGTCGCGATGCTCGTGCCGAACGTGCCCGACTTCGCCCGCGTCTACTACGCCGCGCTCGCGCTCGGGGCGGTCGTGGTGCCCGTGCACCTGCTCTTCAAGGCCGAGGAGATCGGGTACGTGCTGCGCGACTCCGGTGCCGACGTGCTCGTCGCCGCCGGTCCGCTGCTCGGCGAGGCCGTGCCCGCCGCGACGGCCGCCGGCGTGCCGCTCCTGACCGTGCTCACGCCGCCCGTCGAGGCCGGCGGACCCGACCTCCCCCGACTCGAGGCGCTCGCCGCGACATCCGCCCCCATCGAACGCCACGTGTCGGTACGCCCCACGGATGCCGCGACGATCCTCTACACGAGCGGAACCACCGGCACGCCGAAGGGCGCCGTCGGCTCGCACCTCGCGATCGTCGAGCAGGTGCACTGCGCGCTCATCGACGCGTTCGACATGCGCGCCGACGACGTCGTGTTCGGCGGGCTGCCGCTGTTCCACACGTTCGGGCAGACCGCGGTCATGAACATCGCGTTCCGCAAGGGCGCGTCGATCATCCTGCTGCCCAGGTTCGACCCCGACGAGGCGCTCGAGCTCATGAACGAGCACGGCGCGACGGTGTTCACGGCCGTGCCGACGATGTTCGTGGGCATGATCGAGGCGGCGGCCCGCGCCGACGCGCGCCCGCCGCTGCGCTACGCCGTCTCGGGCGGCGCAGCCCTGCCGGTCGCCCTGCTCGAGGCGTTCGAGCGGGCCTACGGCGCCGAGGTGCACGAGGGATACGGCCTCACCGAGACGTCGCCGACGGTGTCGTTCAACATGGTCGGCGAGCCGATCCGCCCGGGCACCGTCGGCCGCACCTATTGGGGCATCGACGCCGCGATCGCCGACTCCGAGGTCGAGGGGCGCATCGAGTTCGTCGACCGGCCCGGCGCGCTCGGCGAGATCGTCGTGCGCGGCCACAACCTCTTCAAGGGCTACCTCGGTCGACCCGATGCCTCGGCCGAGGCCGTCGTCGACGGCTGGTTCCGCACGGGCGACCTCGGCACGATCGTCGACGGCATCATCACGATCGTCGACCGCAAGAAGGACATGATCGTGCGCAACGGCTACAACGTGTACCCGACCGAGGTCGAGGCCGTCATGATGCGGCATCCGGATGTCGCCATGGCCGCCGTCTTCGGCGTCGCCGACGACACCCGCGGCCAGGAGGTGCACGCCGCGGTCGTCGCCCTCGACGGGCACGAGATCGACCCCGAGGCGCTCATCGCCTTCACCCGCGATCGGATCGCCGCCTACAAGTACCCGCGCGTCGTGCACGTCGCCGACGCCCTGCCGCTCGGCGGCAGCGGCAAGGTGCTCAAGCGCCAGCTCGTCGACGAGTACTCGCCCGTGCGCCAGGAGCGGTGAGCGGAGGACGGGCAACGCTCGGGCGGGCCCGCACGACCAGAACCGCGGCGACTACGCCACGGGCTCCGCGAAGAACGTGCGCACACTCGAGATGCGCCCGTCGACTACCGTGATCACATCGATTCCCCGGACGACCGGCGCGTCGACCGGGCCGAACGCCCAGGCGAGCGCGCCGATGCCTGCACCGATGTACCGTTCCCCGTCTTCGGAGAACACGAAGTCGCCTGGGGCCTCGGCGAGGAGCGACTCCACCTTGTCCTCGACGGCCGACCGCCCGCGCACGGTGCCGTCGGGATCCGTGAAGACGACGTCGTCCGAGTAGACGCGCTCGATCGCTTCGCGCCTGGTGACGGCGTCCCGATTGCCGAACACGTCGTGCAGGTTCGCCGCGAGCAGTTCCGAGACGCTGGTCATCCGTCATCCAATCGATTCATGTGATCCGGTGCTCATCTTCAGCGCTGCGGGTTGGAGCAGTATTCCTTCGCCGCGCGATGACGCCTCGCAACCGCCCGGGCTGCGTTCGGATTCACGAGCACGACGGATGCCCCGGACCTCGTGGGTCCGGGGCATCCGCCGCTCACTGCCGGGCGATCACGACGTGGGGAGGCCGTCGTTCTCGAGCGGCACGGCGTCGCCGTCGAAGGGCTCGACGCCGCCGGATCCGTCGCTCACGTAGGTGACGCCGATGAAGTCCTGCACGCCGTCGGCCACCGTGGTGATGGAGACGCCCTTGTAGGCGGCGTGGCTGTCGGCGCCGAACGACAGCGGCACGAGGCCGTTGCCGACGAGGTCGCCCGAGGTGATCGCATCCACGATGCCCTGACGGGTGGGGTTCTCGCCCGCCTTGGCGAGGGCCTCGGCGAAGAGGTATCCGACCGACATCCCGAACACGGTGTTGCCGTCGAACGGGGCGCCGTCGTTGTACTCGTCGTTGATCTGGCGGAACAGGTCGTCCCATTCGTTGCCCGGCGCGTACGGCAGGTAGTTCGTCGTCACGAAGCCCTCGAGCAGCACCGGGGCCGCCTCGCCGAGGAACCCGGCGAGGGTCACGTAGTCGCCGCCCGACGACGACGACATCCACTTCGCCTGATAGCCGAGCTTCGCGGCCGTGCCGATCGCGAGCGCCGTGAAGCCGTTGACCGTGGCGAGCATGTTCACCTCGCAGCCGGCGGCCTGCATGGCGCCGATCTGCGCGACGACGTCTTGATTCGACACCGAGTAGCGCTGCACGCTCGCGAGCGATCCCTCGCCGAGCACGTTCTCGAGGCCCTCGATGAACTCGTCGCCGAAGTCGTCGTCCTGGCCGAGCACGCAGATGCTCTTTCCCGCGAACTCGTCATCGGCGTACTGCGCGAGCGCTTCGGCCTCGGTGACGTAGTCGGCGTTGAACCCGAAGGTCCACGGGTACTTCTCGGGCTGGTTCCAGCTCGTCGAGCCCGAGGCCACGAACAGGTCGGGCACCTCGTTCTGGTTGAGGTAGTCGAGCACCGAGGTGTGCGTCGGCGTGCCGAGCCCGTTGAGGATCGCGAACACCTCGTCGTCCTGCACGAGCTCGCGCACGACCGTCTGCGTGTTCGCCGGGTTGTAGCCGTCGTCCTTCACGAGGTACTCGATCGAGCGGCCGTTCACGCCGCCGTTCTCGTTCAGGTACGCGAAGTACGCCGTCGTCGCGGCCGAGATCGACGAGTAGCCGGCCGCGGCCGGCCCGGTCAGCGGCTGGTGGGTGCCGATCGTCACGGTGTCGTCGGTGACGCCGGGCGCGGCCTCGGCCGGATCGCCGCCGGCCGCCGGGGTGCTGCACGCGCTCATCGCGACGAGCAGTGCGGATGCCGCGGCCACGGCCGCGACGGTGCGGCGGTGCTGTGAGCGGTTTGGTGCATGGGACATGTCGATCACCTCTCTGTTGTGGTGGGGATGGGTTCTGCTGCGGGACTGGTGCGAGGTTCGGGGTCCGGATGCCGCGGGGCGGCGGTCGGCGTGACGGTTGCGGGTTCTGCGGCGGCGACCGTCGACGTCTGCATGGGCGGGGCGCCGCGCCGCGGCATCCGCTTCGTCCGGAGTCGCTTCGGCAGCGCCGCGCGGATACCGCCGGGCCAGGCCGCCGTGACGACGATGAGCAGCACGCCGAACACGAGCACGGGCAGGTTGCCCGTGAGGCGCTGCGCGGCGTCGGCCGAGAGATCGAGCGCACCGGTCGCGGTCTGGATGACCCACGGCAGCAGGACGATCACGATCGAGCCGAGGAACGCGCCGAGCAGGCTGCCGAGTCCGCCGATCACGACGGCGACGACGAGCAGCAGCGAGAACGCGAGCGTGTAGGCACCCGGGCTCACCGACTGGGTCACGAAGCAGAGCACCGCGCCGCCCGCGCCGGCCGCGATCGAGCTCGCCGTGAAGGCGAGCACCTTGACGCGCCCGGCCCGAACGCCCTGCAACCGGGCGGAGGTCTCGTCGTCGCGCACGGCACGCATGCGCAGTCCGGCGGGTCCGTTGCGCAGGACCGCGAGCCAGGTCACGACCGCCGCGGCCACGAGGATCGCGACCCAGGCCTGCCATTGCTCGACCGCGATGAGCGTGCGGAGGGCGGGCGGCACGCCGTCGTACGCGATCTGCACGCCCTGGTCGCCGCGGAACACGCCCGAGAACACCGCGGTGAAGGCGGGCAGCGCGATCACGAGCACGAGCGTCACGCCGGAGAGGTACGGACCCTTGAGTCGCGCCGCGGCGAGCCCGAGGAGCAGACCCAGCAGGGCGGATGCCGCGGCCGCTGCCGCGAGCGACACCACGAAGCGCGGCACGCCGTCGACCCCGGCGTCGGTCAGCGCGTTGGCCGCGAGCGCGTACCCGTAGCCGCCGGCGGCCATGAGCGCGGCGTGTCCGAGTGAGAGCTGACCCGTGAGGCCGATGAGCAGTGTGAGTCCGGCGGTCGCGCAGAACGTCGCGGCGATGAGGGCGAACTGGTAGTTGCGGTACGGGTCGAGCAGGAACGTCGCGCCGATCGCGACGAGCGTGAGCACGAGCGCGGTGGCGAGCAGGCGCGAGGTCGGGCGGCGGGCCGATGCGCCCGGGCGCGCCGCGCGGATGCTCGTCGTGAGCGGTCCGGCGGTGCGGGGCGTCTGCGGGCGGGGCGTCTGCGTGCGGGCGCTCATGCGGTCCTCGCCTCGGTCGCGGCGAAGAGCCCGCCGGGGCGCACGAGCAGCACGGCCACGAGCAGCCCGAGCACCGCGATGGGGGCGACGGTCGCGCCGAGGTATCCGGTCACGAGGCTGATGAGCACGCCGACGACCAGGCCGCCGACGAGCGCACCCGGTGGCGAGTCGAGCCCGCCGACCACGGCGACCGTGAACGCCGAGACGAAGAGCATGTCGGCCGAGTGCGGGTTCAGGCCGAGCTCGGTCGGCACGAGCAGCAGCGCCGCGAGTGCGCCGACCGCGGAGGCGAGCACCCAGCCGGCCGTGACCATGCGGGCCACACGCACGCCGAGCAGGCGCGACACCTCCGGCGCGAAGGCCGAGGCACGCAACTGCAGGCCGAGCGAGGTGCGTGTGAAGATCAGCGCGAGCAGCCCCATGAGCCCGATCGCCACGACGAGCACGAACAGGTCGTACGGCGAGAGCACGGGCACCCCGCCGAGCACGATCGGCGTCTCGGGGAACGGCGCCTCCATGGGGCGTGCGTTCGGCCCGAACGCGATGCCGAGCAGCGACTGCAGCACCATCACCACGCCGATCGCGATGATGACGCCCGACAGCGGCGACGCGTGCGACGCGAAGCGCATGACCCCGCGCTCGACGATGAGGCCCATGAGACCGCCGGCGACGAGGGCGCTCGCGAGGCCGATCCAGTACGAGCCGGTGAGCCCGGTCACGGCGAAGGCGACGTAGGTGGCGACCACGGCCATCGCACCCTGGGCGAAGTTCACGACGCGGGCGGCCCGCCAGATGAGCACGAGGGAGAGCGCGAAGAGGGCGAAGATCGCGCCCCGCGCGAGTCCGGTGGCGAGCAGGAAGAGGAGGCGGTCCATCAGAATCCCAGGTAGGCGTGGCGGAGGGCGGAATCGGTTCGGAGGTCTTCGGCCGGGCGATCGGCGACGACCTCGCCGAGGTTCAGCACGACCCCGTGGTCGGCGACGGCGAGGGCGCTCGTCACGTTCTGCTCGGCGAGCAGCACCGTGAGGCCCCGCTCGTCGCGGAGGGCGCGCAGCACGGCCATGATCTGAGCGACCACGCGGGGCGCGAGCCCGAGCGAGGGCTCGTCGAGCAGCAGCACCCGCGGCTCGGCGATGATCGCCCGGCCGAGGGCGAGCATCTGCCGCTCGCCGCCCGACAGCTGGTGCCCGGCGGCCCGGCGGCGGCGCGCAAGCGGCTCGAACAGGTCGTAGACGCCGTCGACCGCCGATGCGAGCCGGCGCCCGCGGAATCGCTGCAGCCCGCCGAGTCGGAGGTTCTCGTCGACCGTGAGCTCGGCGACGACGCTGCGCCCCTCGGGCACCTGCGCGAGGCCGGCTCGGGCACGGTCCTCGACCCGGACACCCGCGAGATCGACGCCGTCGAACACGATGCGGCCGGATGCCACCGGCACGAGCGCTGAGACGGTGCGCAGCAGCGTGGTCTTGCCCGCCCCGTTCGCCCCCAGCAGCGCCACGATCGCGCCGGCCGGCACTCGGATCGAGACGTCGCGCAGCACGGGCGCCCCGCCGTAGCCGACGGTGAGGCCGTCGAGCTCGAGGGTGCCGCCGGCGCGGGCGCCGGTCGCCGTGGAACCGGTGCCGGCGGCAGGGGATGCGCTCTGCGGCTGCGCGCTCATGCGGCCGGCTCGATCCCGAGGTACGCCTCTTCGACGCGGGGGTCGGCACGCACCTCGTCGGGCGTGCCGCAGGCGATCACGCGCCCGAAGTCGAGCACGATGATGCGGTCGGCGACGCCCATCACGAAGTCGACGTGGTGCTCGACGAGCAGCACCGAGCATCCGGATGCCGCGACCTCGCGCACGACGTCGGCGAGCGCGTCGATGTCGTCCTCACCGAGCCCGCCCGCCGGCTCGTCGAGCAGCAGCAACGCCGGATCCGTCCCGAGCGCCCGGGCGAGTGCGACGCGCTTGCGTTCGGGGTAGGGCAGGGCGGCGACCGGCACGGCGGCGAGGTGCGCGATGCCGAGCCGCTCGAGGCATCCGCTTGCCTGCGCTGCCGCTTCGGCATGCTGCACGCGGCGCACCGTTCCCGACTCGAGCGGAACGAGCACGTTCTCGAGCACGCTCATGGAGTCGAAGAGGCCGAGGCCCTGGAGTGTGCGGGCGACGCCGCGGGCGACGAGCCCGGTCGGCCCGTTGGCGGCCGAGGCACCGTCGAGGCTGATCTCGCCGGCCGCCCGCCGCACGAGCCCGCACACGGCGTTGAAGACTGTGGTCTTGCCGGCGCCGTTGGGGCCGATGAGGGCGACGACCTCGCCCGCACCGACCTCGAACGAGACGTCGTCGAGCGCGGTGAGTCCGCCGAAGCGCACGGTCAGGCGGTCGACCCGCAGTCGCGGAGCGGCGGCGGATGCGGCGGATGCTGCTGCAGGGGATGCGGCGGTGGAGCCCGGCTCCACGCCGACGGGCGTGTGGTTCATCGGCACCTCTTCGTGTCGGTTGCAAGGTCACTGTACAACAGATACCGACCAGACGGTATGCCGAATCGAAGCCCGATCGCGACGCGCCGCGACGGCTGCCTCGACGTCCCTCGCGAGGTGGCGTGCGACGATCGACCGGTGAGCATCCACGTGAACGTCGACAACTTCGCCCGCGCCGAGACCGACCGCATGTTCCACGACCTGCAGCGCAACGCGGGCGGCGTCGGCCGGTTCCTGCACAACCGCGAGCCGGCCTCGGTCGAGGATCAGGCGGTGATCCGCCTGAACCGCGACACGCTCTACAGCTTCGCCGTGGTCGACGCCGCAGCCGGCGCCACGCTGACGCTCCCCGAGCACGGCGATCGCTACCTCTCGGCGATGGTCGTCAACGAGGACCACCACATCGATGCCGTGTTCCACGACCCCGGCGAGTACGAGATCACCGCCGACCGCTTCGGCACGCCGTATGTCGTGCTCGCCGTGCGGATCCTCGTCGACCCCGCCGATACGGCCGATCTCGCCGAGGTCGTCGCCCTCCAGGACGCGATCTCCCTGGCCCCGCTCGCGGAGCCGACCGCCTTCGAGTTCCCCGACTACGACACCGCCTCATTCGACGAGACGCGCGACGCCCTGCTCGCCCTCGCCCGGAATCTCCGCGACTTCGACCACATGTTCGGTTCGAAGGACGAGGTCGACCCGGTGCGCCACCTCATCGGCACTGCCGCCGGATGGGGCGGCCTCCCGAGCAGCGAGGCCGCCTACATCGGCGTCGACCCTCGACTGCCCGTCGGCAGGTACGAGCTCACGGTGACGGACGTCCCCGTCGACGGCTTCTGGTCGATCTCGGTGTACAACGCCAAGGGCTTCTTCGAACCCAACGAGCGCGGCGCGTACACGGTGAACAACATCACCGGAGTGCGCAACGCCGACGGCTCGACGACCGTGCGCTTCGGCGACTTCCCCGCCGACGTGCCGAACGCGATCCCGATCACCGAGGGTTGGAACTACCTCGTGCGGCTCTACCGTCCGCGCCCCGAGATCGCCGACGGCAGCTGGACCTTCCCAGCCTTGAAGGCGTAGCGCTCGCCGGCCTGCGGGGCTCGCCGCGGGTCGCGGGACTCGGCATCCGGATGTCGCGAATCGGCGCTTCGCGACCACTCGGCGTTCCACCACGCGCGTCCTCACCGCGGGGCGGACGCGAATGGTCGCAATCCGGCCTCGATGGCGACCATTCGCGTCCGCGCGTGCAGGCGTGCAGGCGAGGAGCGCGTACAGTCGAGGAAGTGCGTGCAGGCGAGGAAGTGCGTGCAGGCGAGGAGCGCGTGCAGTCAAGGCAGTGCGGCGCCACCCGGCGCGGCTCGCGACGTGAGCACGCGCTCAGTGGTGCGGGATGCCCGCGATCATGCCGCCGTCGACGACGAATTCCGCGCCGCTCGTGAATGCCGAGGCGTCGCTCGCGAGGAACACGATCGTGCCGGCGACCTCGTCGGGAACCGCCGGGCGGCCGAGCGGGATGTCGAGCTTCGACGGATCGATGCGGGTCGTCATGTCGGTGAGGATGAGCCCCGGATGCACCGAGTTCACGCGGATGCCGAAGGTGCCGAGCTCGACGGCGAGCGACTGACTGAGCCCGCGCACGCCGAACTTCGAGGCCGTGTAGCCGTGCAGCCCGGGAGATCCGCGCATGCCCTCCACCGAGGAGATGTTGATGATCGAGCCCGAACCCCGCGCCTTCATCGCAGGCACGACCGCGCGGCATCCGAGGAACACGCCGGTGAGGTTCACGGCGATCACGGCGTCCCACTTCGCGAGCGTGAGGTGCTCGATAGGGGCGGCGTTCGCGATGCCGGCGTTGTTCACGAGCACGTCGATCGACCCGAAGGCGTCGAGCGCCGAGGCGGTCGCGAGCGCCCACGAATCCTCGTCGGTCACGTCGAGGTGCACGTATCGCGCGTCGGATCCGAGCTCGGCGGCGAGCGCCTCGCCCTCATCGCGCAGCAGGTCGGCGATCACCACGCGGGCGCCGGCGGCGTGCAGCGCCCGCACGTAGGCGGCGCCGAGTCCGCGCGCGCCGCCGGTGACGAGGGCGACCCGCCCGTCGAGGTCGATGCTCGTCGTGCGGCTCGTGGTGCGCTCAGACATCCGACGCCCCCACCCGGACGACGAGGCGGCCGACCGTCTGGCCGCCCGCGAGCTCTTGGATCGCGGCCGGCGCCTCGCCGAACTCGACCACTCCGCCCGCGACCGGCGAGATCGCTCCGGTCTCCGCGAGGCGCACGAGCTCGGCATGGGCCTCGCGCACGAGTTCGGGCCGCTGCTGCTGGTAGAGCGCCCAGTGCAACCCGAGCACCGAGTAGTTCTTCACGAGCGCGTGGTTGGCGCGAACGGGCGGCACCTCGCCGCTCGCGAAGCCGACCACGACGATGCGGCCCTCGAACGCGATGCACTTCGTCGTGCGCGTGAACGCGTCGCCGCCGACCGGATCGAACACGACGTCGGCGCCGCGGCCGCCGGTGAGGTCGTTGACGACCGTCGCGAAGTCCTCCTGCTCGGCGCGCACGATCACGGTGTCGGCGCCGGCCGCGCGCGCCGTCTCGGCCTTGGCCGTCGACCCGACGACGGCGATGACCCTGGCGCCGGCCGCGACGCCGAGCTGCACGGCCGCGGTGCCGACCCCGCCGGCCGCCGCGTGCACGAGCAGCGTCTCGCCGGGCTGCAGCGCGGCCCGACGGTGCAGCCCGAACCACGCCGTCTGGTACGCGATCACGAGGCCGGCGGCCTGCACGTCGTCGAGCGAGTCGGGCGCGAGGTGCGCGGCCTCCGCCTGCACGAGCGCGTACTCCGAGAGCACGCCGATGTGCGACGCGACGACACGGTCGCCAGGCACGAAGGGACGGATTCCCGCGACGGCGGCTGCGTCGCTCACGCCGTCGCCCATCGCCACGACCTCGCCGACGAGCTCGATGCCCGGCACGAAGGGCAGCTCGGGCCGCACCTGGTACTCGCCGCGGCAGAGCAGCACGTCGGGGAAGTTCACCGCGACGGCGCCCGTGCGCAGCAGCAGTTCGCCCGGCCCCGGCGACGGCACCGGCACGTCGTGCAGCTCGAGCACATCCACGGGCTCGCCGTGCCGCGCGACGCGCCACGCACGCATCGTTTCGGGCAGCGCCCCGACCTCGACGGCGGCGGTCGCCGCGGCGCTCGCCTGCGGCATCCGCCCACTCATTCCGGTCCGCCGTCGGCCGCCCGCGCATCGATGCCGGCGAGGAACAGGGCGGTCAGTTGTTCGGCGAGCAGCGTCTTGCCCTCCGGCCCCTCGGGCGAGTACCAGTGCGAGAGGTAGTGCACGTCGGCGAAGAAGTTCGCGATGAGCACCGGCCGCGGGATGTCGCTGCGGTAGAGCCCCTCGGCCTGCCCCTGCTCGATGAGCGCCGCGAACGCGTCGTGGTACTCGCGGCGCCGCCGTGTGACCTCGGACTGTCTGGGCGCGGTGAGCATGTGCATGCTGCGGAAGAACACCGTGCCCTCGGGCAGGAAGTCGATCGAGGTCTCGATCACGTCGACGCAGACGGCACGCACGACCTCGTCGACCGCGCCGCCGCGCTCGATGATCGCGTCGAGGTGCTCCTTCTGCAGCGAGAGCATGCGGTCGTAGATGCCGAAGAGCAGATCGTCCTTCGACTGGAAGTAGTGGTACATCGCGCCCTTGGTGACGCCGGCCGCCTCGACGACCTGCTGCACGCTCGTGTTCGCGTACCCGTTCGCGGCGAACAGCTCGACGGCCGCTCGCATCACGTCGTCGGCGACGCTGGTGTCCTTCATGTGGTTCTCGTCTCTGTCGGGTTCGGGAAGTCGGGTTCGGGATGTCGGTGGCGGATGCCGGTGGCGGATGTCGCGGCCGGGCGGGTCGCGACGGCTGCGCTTCAGCCGATCGGCCGCAGGCTCGCCCCGCCGTCGATGAGCAGCGTCTGCCCCGTGATCCACGCTGCATCATCGGAGAGCAGGAACGCCACCGGACCCGCCACGTCGTCGGGAACGCCGAGGCGCTGCAGCGGGTACTCGGCGGCGACCTCGGCCTCGCGGCCCTCGTAGAGCGCACGGGCGAACGCGGTCTTGACGACCGCGGGCGCGACGGCGTTCACGCGGATGCCGGGCGCGAGCTCGTGCGCGAGCTGGATCGTGAGGTTCACGAGCGCCGCCTTCGAGACGCCGTAGAACGCGATGCCCGGGGCCGCCGAGACCGCGGAGATCGAGGAGAGGTTCACGATCGACCGGGTGAGCCCGGCCGCCACGGCGTCACGGGTCCACTCGAGTGCGGCGATGACGTTGACCTCGAGGATCTTGCGGATCGCGGACGGCTCGACCTCGAGCACCGGCCCGTACACCGGGTTGATGCCCGCGTTGTTCACGAGATGGTCGATCCGGCCGTGCTCGTCGGCGATGTGGGCGAAGACCGCCGCGCGATGCGCCGGATCGTCGGCCTTGCCCGCGATGCCGGTGGCGCGCCCGGCCCCGGCGGCGGCGTCGATCTCGGCGACGGCCGTTTGGAGCGACTCCTCGGACCGCCCCGTGATCACGACCTTCGCCCCCTCGGTGGCGAGGCGTTTCGCGATCGCCAGGCCGATGCCCCGGCTGCCGCCCGTGATGAGCGCTACGCTGCTCTCGAACCTCTGCACGCGTCTCCCCTTCGAGTTCGCGGTCGTGTGATGGAGCCAGCATACCGACTAGACGGTATGTCACCAAGCCCGCATCGTCGTGTCCGAAGCTTCCGCTCAGCGGGGTGAAGATGGATGGGTGAGCATTCCCACCCCCGCGGCATCCCCGTTCTCCACGGTGCCGCCGTGGCGGCTCTGGCTCATCTGGGGCGTCGGCGTCGCGGCGTACATGCTCTCGATCACGAACCGCACGTCGCTCTCGGCCGTCGGCGTCGACGCGGCCGTGCGGTTCGACGCCGATGCCTCGACGCTCTCGATGTTCGCCGTCATCCAGCTCGCCGTGTACGGCGGCATGCAGATCCCGGTCGGCGTGCTGCTCGACCGCATCGGCGCCCGACCGATGATCACCATCGGAATGGCGCTCATGGCGATCGGGCAGGCGGTGCTCGCATTCGCTCCCGATGTCGGGTGGGCGATCGTCGCGCGCATGCTCGTCGGTGCGGGCGACGCGGCCGTCTTCCCGAGCGTGCTCCGCGTGGTCGCCGTGTGGTTCCCGGCCCGGCAGGCGCCGTTCCTCGTGCAGATGACCGGCATCCTGGGTCAGTTCGGCCAGCTCGCCGCGATCTTCCCGCTCGCGGCGCTGCTGCACGCGACCACGTGGACGATCGCGTTCGGCAGTCTCGCCGGGCTCGGCGTGCTGTTCACGGTGCTGACGTTCGCCGTGATCCGCAATCGCCCGCCCGACCGCGCCGAGGACGTCTCGGTCGACACGCAGACGGGTGCCATCCAGATCGTCCGGTCGTCGGTCGACTTCCGCGAGGGCTTCCGCCAGTCGTGGGCGCACCCCGCGACCCGGCTCGCGTTCTGGTCGCACTTCACGACGCCGTTCTCGGGCACGGCGTTCATGCTGCTGTGGGGCTTCCCGTTCCTCACGGTCGGCCAAGGGCTCACGCCGCCCGTCGCCTCGCTCGTGTTCAGCGTCTACGTCGTGTGCGGCATGCTCTCGGGGCCGGTGATCGGCGCCCTCTCGAGCCGGCACCCGATGCGCCGCTCCCGCATGCTCGTGCTGCCGATCATCGCGCTGCAGGCCGTGGTCTGGCTCGTCGTCATCGGCTGGCCGGGGCAGGCCCCGCTGTGGCTGCTCTTCGTGCTCGCGTTCGCCATGAGCACGGGCGGCCCCGCGTCGATGATCGGCTTCGACCACGCGCGCACGTTCAACCCGGCGCACCGCCTCAGCACGGCGACCGGCATCGTGAACGTCGGCGGGTTCCTCGCAGCCCTGCTCGCGATCCTCTTCATCGGTCTCGCGATGGACTTCCAGGGCGCCGGAACGCCCGACGCGTACACGCTCGACGCGTTCCGCATCGCTTTCCTCACGCAGGTGCCGCTCTGGGTGCTCGGCGCGACGTTCATCGTCGTCGAACGCCGTCGCACGCGCGTGCACCTCGGCCTCGACGAGCCGCGCGTGAGGCGCCGTCGTCGTGATCCGCTCGCGTCGGCGGGCGACACCCCGGGCGACGAGCTCCCGCTCGACTGAGCCGGCGAGATCGGCGAGACGGCAACGCCCTGAAGACGACGGATGCCGCGTCGAGGCGTCTCGACGCGGCATCCGCTCGGCTCGACAGCGGGGCGAACCCCGCTCCGGTCAGGCCTTCGGGTAGGTGTAGAAGCCCTCGCCCGTGGCGACGCCGAGCTTGCCCTGGTCGATGTAGCGCTCCTTGATGAGGTCGGCGAACGCCTGCTGCTTCGGGCCGCCGGCCTTCGAGATGTTGTAGGCCGTGGTGAGGCCGACGATGTCGTAGATCTGGAACGGGCCCATGGGCGCGCCGGTGCCGATGCGCCAGGTCTTGTCGATCGCCTCGGGCTCGGCGATGCCGTCGACCAGCAGTTCGCCCGCGGCCGAGAGGAACGGCACGAGCAGCGAGTTCAGGAGGTACCCGGCCTTCTCCTTCTTGATCTCGATCGGGACCATGCCGATCTGGCCGGCGAACTCGGCGACGGTCGCGTACACGGCCGGGTCGGTGGCGTCGGTGCCCATGACCTCGGCGGTGTTGTGCGCCCAGACGCGGTTCGCGAAGTGCAGCGCGAGGAACCGGTCGGCGCGGCCGGTGAACGGCGCGAGGTCGCTCGGCAGCAGGGTCGACGAGTTCGTGGCGAAGATGGTGCGCTCGGGGGCGAGCGTCGCGAGTTGCTCGTACGTCGACTGCTTGAGCGCGAGCTGCTCCGGGATCGCCTCGATGACGAGGTCGGCGTTCGCGACGGCCTCGCCGAGGTCGGCGGAGTACGTGATGCGGCCGAGCGCGGCCTGCGCGCCGTCGGCAGCGCCCGCGACGCCCTCCTGCACGTAGGTCTCGGCGAGTCCGGCGAAGCGCTGCTTCGCGGCCTCGAGTGCGGCGTCGCTGATGTCGTAGGCGACGACGTCGAAGCCGCTGAACGCGGTCTGGTAGGCGATCTGCGAGCCGAGCACTCCGGTGCCCAGGACGGTGACGTTCGCGATGGCGGTCATTGCTGTTCCTTCTCTTCTGATGTCCCTTGTGGGGCGTTCTCGTGAGACCCGACCCGGGTCTCGAGCGGATGCCGCGGGCGGGTCTCGCCCGTGCGTCCGACGTTGAATCGCTGCAGGTCGCGCGCGAAGCGGGCGACCTCGGCGTCGCTCCAGCCGTCGAGCTGGCGGCTGACGATGCCGTGCAGGATGCCGATGGCCTCGTCGTAGGCGGCCTGCCCGGTCTCGGTGAGCTCGAGGGGACGACCTCGGCCCGCGGCATCCGCCACCTCGCGGACGACCCCGAGCGAGACGAGGCCCGCGAGCTGCCGCGAGACCGTGGATCGGTTGAGGCGGTAGGCCTGCGCGATGTCGACCGATCGGCAGCCGGGGTTGTCGACGATGAAGCCGAGGATCGACTGGTCGGTCATGCTCAGGCTGAGGTTCGCGGTGCGCGCATCGGCGACGCCCCGCCGGCTGACGACGATGAGCGCGCCGAGGATGTCCGATGTCGCGGTCTCGCGTGGTGCCGTCGTGCCGGTCATGTCGTCCTCCTGTTGCTTGAGACAACGCTACGCTCGTGTGTTGCATTCCGCAACAAAGCGGGAGAAGGGCGTCGGTGCGCGATGAACGGATGACGCGGCATCCGCCGATCGGATCGAAACGGTCGCTTCTCGCACCTTCGACGCATGGCGCACGGTCAGTCCGACGTGATAGTAAAGAAACCTGACGAACTCGCGTCATGATTCGCGGGTTCCGTCGTCTCTCGTAGTGAGGGCCGTTCGCACCCGCGGACCGCGCCCCACGGAGCACGAAGCTGCTCCACCGCGGGATCCGTCGATGACGGGCACCCATCCCGCGGAGTACCGCCCCGACCCGAACGGAGCCAACCGTGCACTCCCCCGCGCCTCGACGCACCCGCCTGCGCAAGAGCCTCAGCCTGCTCGCCGTCACCGGCCTCGCCGCGACCGGCGCCGCCGCGATCTCCGTGATCGGCGCCGCGCCCGCGACCGCCGCCACGCACACCGCGGCCGGCTCGCCCGCCGCGACCTGCCCGCCGAGCGGCGAGATGCCGCCGATGGGCCACCTGCC
Source organism: Agromyces allii (assembly GCF_009749385.1). Lineage (GTDB taxonomy): Bacteria > Actinomycetota > Actinomycetes > Actinomycetales > Microbacteriaceae > Agromyces > Agromyces allii. The sequence goes on from NZ_WBIN01000007.1 coordinate 216,794, forward strand.
CGTGTTCACCGACTCGAGCGTCGCGGTCTTCGCCGGCGGCGACTACCGCGCCCAGGGCGGCGCGGCCGAGTCCGAGGGGCTGCTGCTCGTCGCGGGCGACGCGACGTTCGCCAAGACCGGCGGCGGCGTCTTCAACGTCGGCTCGGCCGGCTACGGCTCGGGCATCACGCCCGCAGGCGGCACGCAGATGCTCGCCGTCGGCGGCGACCTCACGACCGAGAACGGCACGCAGCTGCACATCGGCGCGAACCTCGACGGCGGCGGCGACGTCACGGTCGGCGGCGCGATCGCCGACGGCACGACGTTCGACCTCTGGGGCGGCAGCGCCACCGACGAGCTCGGCGCCGCGACGGCGATGAGCCCGAACTCCGGCTTCGCCGCGGTGCTCGAGGGCGCATCCGACGACCTCGCAGCGCTGGCCGCGACCGACATGGCGATCACGGGCGGCAACCAGGTGCTCTTCCGGAGCACCGAGGACCGCGCGCTCTACGTCTTCACCGTCTCGGCCGCCGCGCTCGGCTCGGCGAGCGAGGTCGTGTTCGACCTCGCGTCCGACTCGGCACCCGTGCTCGTCAACGTGACCGGCTCGAGCCTCGCGTGGGCTCCGAACTACTTCGCCGACGGGCCGGTGCGATTCGACGACCCGTCGGGCGCGATGTTCGGCACCTGGTCGTCGCGCCTCGCCTGGAACGTCGCCGACGCGACCACCGTCGAGCTCGGCCTGAACGGCCAGCTCATCGGCACCGTGCTCGCACCCGATGCGAATGCGCAGGTCAAGACCTCGACCAACGGCCGCCTGCTCATCGGCGGCGACCTCACCGTGAGCGGCAGCGGACTCGAACACCACAACTACCCGTGGATCGGCGGACACGGCCTCGACTGCACCCCCGAGGGCGGCACGGATCCGACCGATCCCACCGATCCCACCGACCCGACGGATCCCACCGACCCCACCGACCCCACGACCCCGCTGACGCCGATCGACCCTGCCGATCCGATCGATCCCGCCGACCCGACCGACCCGACCGATCCGACCGACCCGACGCAGCCCGAGGGCGACGACTCGTCGAACGTCGTGCCTCCGGTCGTCACGCCGACGGCGACGCCCGCCGCGACCACCGCGGAGAAGGCCGGACTCGCGTCGACCGGGTTCGACGCGCTCCCGCTGGCGATCGGCGCCGGCGCGCTCATCACCGCCGCCGGCATCACGTTTGTGATCGCGAGACGTCGCACCGCCTGATCGATCTGGTGATCGAGCTCACCTGACCGGTGAACGGATGCCCCGGGCCTCGGCTCGGGGCATCCGTCGTCTCCGCGGCGGTCGACGCCGCCACGGCCCCGACCTCACGCCTCGAGCAGCCCCCGGAGGTCGTCGGCCGTGAGCGCCTCGGCTGCGCGGGGGTCTGCGGCATCGGTGCCCTCGTCGAGGATCGAGGCCACCAGCTCGCCCTTGCGCGCCTTCAGCGCCATGACCTTCTGCTCGATCGTGTCGGCCGCGACGAGGCGGTAGACCATGACCTGCTTCGTCTGGCCGATGCGGTGTGCGCGGTCGACCGCCTGCGCCTCGCTCGCCGGGTTCCACCACGGGTCGAGCAGGAACACGTAGTCGGCCTCGGTGAGGTTCAGGCCGAAGCCGCCGGCCTTCAGGCTGATGAGGAACACGGATGCCTCGCCCGAGCGGAACCGCTCGATCTCGGCGTCGCGACGGCGCACCGGGGTCGAGCCGTCGAGGTAGGCGTACGGCACGCCGGCGGCCTCGAGCCGCGAGCGCGCACGCCCGAGGAACGACGTGAACTGGCTGAACACGAGCGCCCGGTGCCCCTCGGCGAGCACGTCGTCGAGCTGCTCGAACAGCGCGTCGAGCTTGGCGGAGGGCACGTTCGCGTACGCCTCGTCGTCGATGAGGGTCGCGTCGAGCGCGAGCATGCGGAGCAGGGTGAGCGACCGGTAGACGATGAAGCGGTTGCGGTCGAGGTCGTCGATGAGGCCGAGCAGCTTCTGCCGCTCGCGCTGCAGCATCGTGTCGTAGAGCCGCCGGTGCGACGGCGCGAGGGCGACCTCGAGCACCTGCTCCTGCTTCGCGGGCAGCTCGGGCGCGACGTCCTCCTTGGTACGGCGCAGCATGAGCGGCCGGATGCGGCGGCGCAGCCGGTCGCGTCGCTCGAGGTTGCGGTCGAGCTCGATGGGTCGTCGGTACTGCTCGTCGAAGCGGCGACGCGACGGGAAGAGCCCGGGTGCGACGATCTGCAGGATCGCCCACAGCTCGCCCAGGTCGTTCTCGATGGGCGTGCCGGTGACGGCGAGGCGGAACGGCGCGCGGATGCCGCGCGCGGCCGCGTGCACCTTCGTCGCCGCATTCTTCACGAACTGGGCCTCGTCGAGCACGAGCCCGCCCCACTCGAGCGCGCCGAACGCCTCGGCCTCGAGGCGCAGCACGGCGTACGTGGTGATGACGAGATCGGCGTCGGCCGCGGCATCCGCGATGCTGCCCCGACGCTTCGCCTGCGTCGAGATGACGGATGCGACGCGGAGGCCCGGCGTGAACCGCGCCGCCTCGCGCGCCCAGTTCGACGCGACCGAGGTCGGCGCGACGACCAGGAACGGCGCTGTCGAGCCGCGCTCGACGGTGTGCGCGACGAGCGCCAGCGTCTGCGCGGTCTTGCCGAGGCCCATGTCGTCGGCGAGGATGCCGCCCAGCCGGTTGGCCCAGAGGTAGGCGAGCCACCGGAATCCGGCGAGCTGGTAGGGCCGCAGCGGCAGCGCCAACCCGGCGGGCTCGGGCAGCGCCTCGACTCGCCCGTGCTCGAGGGCCGCCACCGTCGCGCGCCACGAGACCGCGGGCTCGGCCTCGTCGGCCAGGTCTTCGAAGTCGGCCCAGAGACTCGTGCGGCTCGCGTGGATGCGAACCCCGGTCTGCCACTCGTCGAGCGTGCCCGCCTCTTCGATGAGCTCCCGCAACGGGTCGAAGACCGGTTGGTTCAGCATGAGGTAGGTCTTGTCGACGAGCAGCAGTCGGCGCTGACCCTTCGCGAGCGCGCGGAACAGCGGCATGAACGGCACCGACCTGCCGTCGATCGTGATGATGACGCCGAGGTCGAACCAGTCGGTCTTGCGCGACTCGACCGTCGTGACGCGCACCTTCGCCGGTTCGGTGAGCAGCCGGTAGTCGGGGCGCTCGCCCTCGACCTCGATGCGCAGCGGATGCCGGTCGGCGAGCGCCTCGAGCTTCGGCAGCCGCTCGGCGCAGAACTCCGCTGCGTCGACCCCGCGGAGCAGCACGGTGTCGAGCGGAACCCAGCCGAGCACGTCGGCGACGCGTGCGAGGAGGTCGTCGTCGAGGTCGGGGTCGTCGACCGCGGCCGCGATCGATGCCGCGACCGCCTCGCTGCTGTCGACCCCGTCGGATGCGCCGACGAGCGTGGTGCGCCCGTCGGCGTGCTCCCAGTGCCACTCGAGGCGCAACACGTCTTTCGGCTCGAACCGGGCGGCGAGCACGAGCACGGCCGGCACCGGTGGAGGCGGGGTGAAGGACCCGTCGCGACTCGTCACGTCGATCGATCGGGCGAGCGACGGGAACGCCCTGAGGAACTCGGCCCGCTCGGCCGCGGGCACCTCGACGGCCCCCGCACCCGCGGGGGCCGACGCGCCGCCGCCCGACACGGCGCCGCCCGACACGGTGCCGCCCGACACGGACTCGAGCAGCGCGCGGCCCGCCGGAGAGACGGGCTCGACGAACGGCGCGAGCTCGAGGCATCCGTCGTCGAAGTCGAAGCGGTAGACGCCGTGCGAGCCCACCGCGCGCACGTCGGCGAGCGCCCTCGGCGAGCCGTCGAACGCGAGCTCCGGCGTGAGCGTCAGCGCGCCGTCGGCCGCCTCGTGCGCGTCGAGCGCGATCGCCGCGGCACCGTGCACGATGACCTCGGGCGTGACATCCGACCCGACGAGCCCGATGCCGAGCCTCTCAGCCTCGGCGAGCAGCGCCCACAGGAGCGGGCTCTCGAACTCGTCGAGCGTCACCCACTCGGACCCGTAGGTCGTGAACACGCTCGGCGAGCTGCCCTTCAGCAGCGCGAACTGCGCGAACCAGCGCGCCTGCACAGGGTCGAAGCCGCCGGCCTCGCCCTGATAGGCGATGTTCTGCCAGGTGAGCGCGCCCTTGATCCAGGCGCCGCGGGCACCCTGCGTGACCGGCCGCACCGCGAGTCGGTCGACGGATGTCGCGCGCCGGGCCGGTTCGTCGCGCGGACCCTGCCACTGGCCGCTGCGGCGCTGCACCTTGCGGCGCAGCTCGAACTGGAGCCCGAGCCGCTTGCCCGGCCCGCCGTCTGCGTCACCCCGGCCGGCACCGGATCCGCGCGCGCCCGCCGTCGAGGGCAGGGCGCCGAGCGGTGCGAGCGCCTCGCGCCAGTCGCCCGCGCGCCGCGAGGGGGTCTGCGGCGGCGAGTCGGTCACCCGTTCATGCTCGCACGTGCCGCCGACGCCCGCCCGCGGCATCCGCCCCCTCAGCGGGCCTCGACGATGCGCACGCCCGTCCCGCGCAGGCGGGCGAGCGAGGTCGGGTCGGCCTCGGCGTCGAGCACGAGGCCCGTGACGGCGTCGAGGGGCAGCACCTGATGCGGCGATGCGGCGCCGATCTTCTCGGCACTGCCGAGCGCGTACGTCTCGCCGGCCCGGGCGGCGAGCACGCGCTTCATGGCGGCCTCGTCGGCGTCACCGGTCGTGAGGCCCGTGATCGGGTGGATGCCCGTGACGCCCAGCAGGAACAGGTCGGCGTTGATGCGGTTCGCCGCCTCGACCGCCGCGGCACCCGAGGCGACCATCGAGTGGCGGAACAGCCGCCCGCCGATGAGGATCACCTCGGCCGCGTGCTCGAGCAGCGCGACGGCGATCGTCGGGCTGTGAGTGACGATCGTGCATTCGAGCGCGCGCGGCAGATGCGCGACGACGGCGAGGGTGGTCGTGCCGCCGTCGAGGATCACCGTCGATCCGGGCTGCACGAGGGCTGCGGCGGCGGCGGCCACCCGCCCCTTGCTGTCGGAGGCGATGGCCGTGCGCGCGGCGTAGTCGGCGACGGCGGGCGACGCCGGCACGGCTCCTCCGTAGACGCGCGTCAGCAGCCCCTCGGCGGCGAGCTCGCGCAGGTCGCGACGGATGCTGTCTTCGGACAGTCCCAGTTCGACCGCGATCTCCTTGGCGACGATGCGCCGATCGCGGTCGAGCCGGTCGAGCAGGAGGGCTCGTCGTGTCGCCGTCAGCATTCGCACTCCTTCACGTTGTTGCACGTTTCTACACATTCTGCACTATTCTGCAGAGCATGACCACCTCGATGATGATCCTGATCGCCGGCCCGTACGCCTCGGGCACCGACGGCGACCCCGCCCTCATGCAGCAGAACCTCGAGCGCCTCGAAGAAGCCGCATGGCCGCTCTTCCGAGCGGGCCACGTGCCGATGATCGGCGAATGGGTCGCACTGCCCGTACTCGCGAGCGCCGGCGCGACCGGCCCGACCGACCCGCTCGCCGAACAGGTCATGTACCCGACGGCCGAACGCCTGCTGCAGCGCTGCGACGCGGTGCTGCGCCTGCCCGGCGAATCCCGGGGCGCAGACCAGGACGTCGCGATCGCCCGTTCGCGCAACCTGCCCGTCTACTTCAGCCTCGACGAGGTGCCCGGCATCGCGGCCTGAGCGGAGAGCGACCGACGGGCGAGCGGATGCCGCGCGCGGGCCGCGCGGAATGCGGCCGCCCGAGGCATCCGCCCGCCCGATCTCCCGAACGGCGATCAGGCGCGCGGCGCGAGCTCGAGCATGCCCGTCGAGCGGTCCCAGAGCTCGCGCGCGAGGTCGACGTCGTCGGCGAGCCGGTTCGCCCGCGCGGGCTTCGAGTTCGTGAAGTACAGCCCGGTCGGGTAGTCGACGCCGGGCTCGCCCTCGGCGAGGTGCACGAGCGTCTCGGCACCGCGCTCGGGCGTCGCGAGCACGAGGTCGCGCAGGCGCCATCGGTACAGCCCCGACATGCCCGACCCCTGCTCGGCCGAGAAGTTCGTCGCGATCGCGCCCGGATGGAACGCGGTCGAGGTCACGCCCTCGCCGCCGTGGCGGCGCTCGAGCTCCTTCGTGAAGAGGATCTGCGCGAGCTTCGCATTGCCGTAGGCGCGCACCGGCCGATACGAGCGCTCGGACTCGAGGTCGTCGATGTCGAACCGGGCGAACAGGCGGTTGGCGAGGCTCGACGTGTTCACGACGGTCGCCTTCGACGCGACGAGCGTCGGCATGAGCTCGGTCGTCAGCAGGAACGGCGCGAGGTAGTTCACCTGGAACGTCGTCTCGTGCCCGTCGCGCGTGAGCGTTCGCTCCTTGCCGAACACGCCTCCGGCGTTGTTCGCGAGCACGTCGATGTGCGGATGCCGCACCGCGAGCTCCGCGGCCAGCTCGCGCACCGAGGCCAGGTCGGCGAAGTCGACGAGATGGTACGGCGCCCCGAGCTCGTCGGCGAGCGCCTGCGTCTTCTGCGGTGAGCGCCCCACGAGCACGACCCGGTGCCCGTCGGCGCTCAGCCTGCGGGCCGCGGCCCGGCCGATGCCGTCGCTCGCGCCGGTGATGACGATGACCTTCTGCGCCACGGATCCTCCTTGGAGTGAGAGGCACCAGCCTAGGTGCGGTCGGTCCCGATCGGGCCCGGCCGCACTCGCTCACGCGTCGACGGCGTGCTCGTACGCGATGCGCCAGCGGTCGGCGTCGCGCCGCAGCCCGATCGTGGTCGCCAGGTGCAGATGCACACGACGGCCGCAGAGCACCCGGTACGACGCCCGCTCGACCGTGCGGCACACCGCGCGGTCGCCCTCGAGCTCCACGGCCTCGACGCGCACCGACCACCGGATGCGCCCCTGCAGCAGCTCGAACCACTCCCAGATGCGCACCGCGTCACGGCCTGCATCGGCGATGCGCGTGATGGGCGGGGTCGGGCCCACCACGGGAGCGCCCGGCACGTAGCGGGCGGCGAGCCAGTCGGCATCCCTCGCGCGCATGGCGGCGGCCCGCTTGGACGCGATCCAGCTGATCTCGGCCACGTCGATGCGGTACTCGCGGGCCAGGGCGGGCGGCAGATCTGCATGCTTCGTCATACCTGTTCGACGAACGCCGCGGCTGCGGATCGACCTCGCCTGCGACATCCACGAGAGATCGGTGCTCCGGATGCCGCGATGCGACACTGGGGCGATGCGCCGACGCCCGAACACGGCGCCCGACTGAGCGGGTCGGCTCACCCGTTCACCGGGGGTCGGGGCATCCGCCCACCGGATGCCGACCGGATGCCCGCCGAAGGAACGGACTACGCGGACTCGCGCACCACGAGCTCGGTCGGCAGCGTCATGCGACCGGCCGGACGCCCGTCGAACACGTCGAGCAGCATGCGCACCATCTCGTGCGCGATGCGGTCGAACGGCTGCCGCATGGTCGTCAGCTGCGGGTCGAGGCGCGTCGCGATCGGCGCGTCGTCGAAGCCGGTGACGGCGACGTCGTCGGGCACCCGGCGTCCGCGTGCGCGGAGCACGTCGAGCGCGCCGGCCGCCATCATGTCGTTCGCCGCGAACACGGCGTCGAGGTCGGGCGCCTGCTCGAGCAGCTGCTCCATGGCGCGTGCGCCGCTCGAGCGCGAGTAGTCGCCGAACGCGACGTACCGCTCGTCGTAGTCGTCGCCGAGCTCTTCGCGGTAGCCCTCGAGTCGGCCGACGCCGCCCGAGGTGTCCTGCGGGCCGGTGATCGTCGCGATCCGCTCGCGACCCCGGTCGCGCAGGTACGACACGACGTCGCGCGCGCCCTCGCGGTCGTCGGCCGAGACGAACCCGATGCGCCGTTCGTACCCGAGCGGCACGCCGCACGAGACGACCGGGACCTCGGCCTCGACGAGCCCCTTGAGGAACCCCTCTCGGCCGCGATGCGAGGACACGAGCAGCACGCCGTCGACGTGGCCGCCCATGATGAAGTCGGTCGCCCGGCGCTGCTCGTCGTCGGACCCGGCCATGAGCAGCACCAGCGGCAGGTCGCGCTCGGCGAGCGCATCGGCGGCCGCACGCATCAGCACCGAGAAGTTCGGGTCCTCGAAGAGCCGGTCGTGCGACTCGGTGAGCAGGAAGGCCACCGAGTTGGCCCGGGCCGTCGCGAGGTTGCGGGCGTGCGGATTGATGCGGTAACCGGTCTTCTTGATGGCCCGCTCGACCGCTTCGCGCGCGGGCGGGCTCACCCAGTGGCCGCCGTTGAGCACACGCGACACGGTGCCGCGCGAGACGCCCGACTCCCGCGCGACATCCTCGATCGTCGGTCGCCGCTTCGGCGCGTGCTCGTTCACGTGGCCAGTGTAGGTGCGCCCGGTGCCCGAGCGCCCGCCCGCGGCATCCGCCCGACTCACGCCTTGACCGCGCCGGCGGCGAGGTCGACCCGCCAGTAGCGCTGCAGCATGAGGAACAGCGCGATGAGCGGCACGATCGACAGCAGCGCGCCGGTGATCACGAGCGTGTACATCGCGGGCAGCGACGCGCCCTGGTTCAGCAGGCCCGAGAGCCCGACCGTGATCGGGAACAGCCGGTCGTCGCCGAGCATGATGTACGGCAGCATGAAGTTGTTCCACACGGCGACGAACTGGAACAGGAAGATCGTCACGAGCCCCGGCCCCATCATCGGCAGCGCGATGCGGTGGAAGATGTACAGCTCGCGTGCGCCCTCGGTGCGGGCCGACTCGACGATCTCGGTCGGCACGGCCGCCGCCGCGTAGATGCGGGCGAGGTAGATGCCGTACGGGCTGATGAGCTGCGGCAGCAGCACCGACCAGTACGTGTTCGTGAGGCCGACCTGCGCGAGCAGCAGGTACTGCGGGATCGCGAGGATCACGCCGGGCACGAGCACGCCCATGAGCAGGATGCGGAACACCGTCGCCTTGCCCGGGAACACGTACTTCGCGAGCGCGAAGCCCGACAGGGCAGAGATGTACGTCGAGATCACGGCGCCGATGCCCGCGTAGAGCGCGGTGTTCAGCATCCACCGCCAGTAGAGGCCGTCGCGGTAGGCCGTGAGGTCGACGATGTTGTCCCAGAGGTGGGTCGACGGTGCGAACGTGAACGTCGAGAACAGCTCGGAGGCGTCCTTCGTCGAGGCGATGAGCACCCAGGCGACGGGCAGCAGGCAGTAGATCGCGCCGAGCAGCAGCACGCCGGTCGAGCCGACGGCGATGGGCACGCGCGCGTCCTTCGGCGCGCGGCGGCTTGCGCTGCCGGCGAGCTCGGGCACGAGGGCGGCCCTGGTCTCGGTGGTGACGGACATGGTTCAGTCCTCCTGACCGAAGGCGCGTCGCTGCACGACGCGGAGGAAGAGGAACGAGATCGCGAAGGTCGCGAGCGCGATGATGATCGAGGTGGCCGCGGCGGAGTAGATGTCGTCGCGCGTGAACGCGTCGCGGTAGACGAACATGAGCGGCGACCAGCTCGTCGAGAGGCTGTTCGTGAGCGGGCGCAGCGTCATCGGCTCGGCGAAGACCTGCAGGGTCGCGATCATCGAGAACAGCGCGGTCATGATGAGCGCGGGCATGATGATCGGCACCTTGATGCGCCACGCGATCTGCACCTCGGATGCCCCGTCGATGCGCGCGGCCTCGTAGATGTCGCTCGGCACGGCCTTGAGCGAGGTGTACATGACGATCATGTTGAAGCCGACGCCGCCCCACAGCCCGATGTTCGCGATCGCGAAGATCACGAGGCCCGGGGAGAGCAAGGAGGGCACGTCGTCCCAGCCGAGCTGTTCGAAGATCCAGTAGAACGGGCTTACGGCCGGAAGGTAGAGGAAGCCCCAGAGCAGCGACGAGATGACGGCCGGCACCGCGTACGGCAGGAAGATCGAGACCCGGCTGAACCCCTTCGCCCCCGTGCGGCGGGCGTCGAGCAGCAGGGCGAAGAGCAGTGCGAGGCCGAGCATGGTCGGCACGAGGATGAGCCCGTAGACGAGCACGCGCCCGACGCTCGCGAGGAACTCGGGGTCGGAGAAGGTCGAGACGTAGTTCTCGAGGCCGGCGAACTCGCGCGTGCGGGAGTCGCCGCCGAGGCCGAGACCCTTCACCTGCTCCTTTTGGAACGACAGCGCGAGCGTGTAGAAGATCGGCGCGGCCATGAACACCGTGAAGAGCACGATGCCGGGGGCGAGCATCATCCAGGGCGTCAGCGCACCCTTCGCACGGCGGCGCTTCGGGCCCTTCGGGCTGCGCGGGGCGAGCGGATGCCGCGGCGCGGGCGTGGTGTCGCCGCGAGGGGCGTCGACCGTGGCGGTCATGTTCGGGTCCTTCCTGACGTGGAACGGATGTGCCGGTCGCCGGTCGAGTAGCGAAGCGTATCGAGACCAGCGTTCGAGGCTGGTCTCGATACGGCGCTGGCGCGCCTACTCGACCGGCGACCGGCGGCTCGGTGTCGGCCTACTCGGAGACCGAGAAGCCGCCGGCCTTCAGGTCGTCGATCGTCGTCGTCTGCATCGCGGTGACGGCGGCGAGGAACGCGTCGACGGTCTTCGCCTCGGCGGCCTTGGCGAACTCGTCGTTGTACGCGCTGAACGCGACGTTGACGTTGGGGCCGTAGGTGAAGGGGGCGACGGCCTGGGCGGCCTCGGCGGCGACGTCGTAGAAGTCGGGCTGGTTGCTGAAGAACTCGGGCGCCTCGGTGAGCACGGATGCCGCGGCATCCGTGTCTGCCGGGTAGATGCCGGTCTGCTCGACGAGCGCGGCGACCGCCTCGGGGTCGGTGTTCAGCCAGGTCGCGAACTCGGTCGCGGCGTCGACGTTCTTCGACTGCGAGGTGACGGCCGTGGAGGATCCGCCCCAGTTGCCGTTGGAGACGTCGCCGTCCCACGTGGGCAGTGTCGCGGCCTTCCAGAGGCCTGCGGTGTCGGCGGCGTTGCCGCTCAGCACGCCGGGGCCCCAGACGGCGCCGAGCCAGCCGGCCTGCGAGCCGTCGTTGAGCGCGGCGTTCCACTCGGGCGTGTACATCGGCTTGTTGTCGATGGCACCTTCGGCGACGAGGCCGCCCCAGTACTCGGCGACCTTCTGCGTGGGCTCCTCGTCGATGCCGACGCCCCAGCTGTCGCCGTCGATCGACCACCATTCGGCCTTCGCCTGCTGCGCGAGGCCCGCGAACCAGCCGGCGTCGTTGGCCGAGAACGTGCCGAGGTACTTGGTGGGGTCTGCGGCGTGGAGTGCACGGGCGGTCTCGGCGTACTCGTCCCACGTGGTGGGCACGGTCAGGCCGTACTGCTCGAAGAGATCTGCGCGGTAGTAGAACATCATGGGGCCGGTGTCCTGCGGCACGGCGTAGAGGGCGTCGCCGCCGAGGGTGACCGACTGCCACACGCCGTCGGGGAACTGGCCGGCCACGTCGTCGCCGATCGAGCCCGAGATGTCGGCGAGCGCGTCGGAGGCGACGAGCGTCGGGATCTTCTGGTACTCGGCCTGGATGAGGTCGGGCGCGCCGACGCCGGCCTTGATGGCGGTGAGCAGCTTGGTGATGGCGGGGTCGCCGCCGTCCTGCTTGTTGACGGTGACCTGGATCTCGGGGTGCTCGGAGTTCCAGATGTCGACGACCTTGTCGAGGTTGGGCGCCCAGGCCCAGTAGGTGAGCTCGATCGGGTCGTCGGCGGTGCCCGTCGAGCCGGTGTCGGCCGAGCAGCCGGTCATGATGAGCGCTGCGGCGGCGATCGCCGCGATCGCACCCGTGCGGATTGCAGAACGCATTCGTCCTCCTTGTCGAAAGCTGTGATTGCGGATGCCCCGTGGGGCCCGCGCGACCAGAAGGACGTCAGCGTGCCTGTGAGCGATCCCAGTAATACACAGGCAGCTATTCGCTGTCAACTCTGGCATTCACGATGTTGCAGGGCTGGCATCCTGTGCTAGAACTGTGAGCGCACACAGATTCGAGGGAGAATGCCCATGCCATTGCAGACCGCGCGTTTCACGGTGGCGCACGAACCGTGGGCCGAGCCGCTCACGCGCCCCGCGATGGGCACCGAGGTCGATCGGCACGAGCGCATCTCGCTCACGAACCGCTACGTCGAGCAGCACGGCATCCCCGTGATCCCGGTCTCGGGCGAGCTGCACTACAGCCGTGTGCCCCGCGCCGAGTGGAGCGAACGCCTGCGCCTCATGCGCTCGGGCGGCGTGACCGTCGTCGCCTCCTACCTGATCTGGAACCACCACCAGCCGACGCCCGACGCCCCGAGCTTCGAGGGCCACCTGGACGCGGCCGAGTTCGTGCGGCTCGCGGCCGACGCCGGCCTCGACGTCGTGCTGCGCATCGGCCCGTGGATCCACGGCGAGACCCGCAACGGAGGGTTCCCCGACTGGGTGCAGCAGGCACCCGTCGCGCACCGCACCGACGACCCCGGCTACCTCGCGCTCGTCGAGCCGTGGTTCGCCGCACTCGGCGAGCAGCTCGCGCCGCTCTGCGGGCCGTCGAGCAACGTCATCGCGATCCAGCTCGACAACGAGCTCTACGACCAGCCCGGCCATCTCACCACGCTCAAGGCCATCGCGCGCCGGCACGGACTCGTCGCCCCCATCTACACGGCGACCGCGTGGGGCGGCGCCGAGCTGCCCGACGGCGAGGTGCTCCCCCTCTACGGCGGCTACGGCGACGGCTTCTGGGTCGACGCCGACCACGACTGGGACACGACGTTCCGCGAGCACTTCTTCTTCTCGCACACGTGGGACGACCCCGGCATCGGCGCCGACCTGCGAGCGCACCCCGGCATCGGGCGCCGCCCCGAGACGCCGCGCCTGCCCTCGGCGTCGTTCCCGGCCGCGACGTGCGAGCTCGGCGGCGGCATGGCGACCGCATACCACCGGCGTCCGCTGCTGGGCGGCGCCGACATCGCGGCCGTCGCGAACACCAAGATCGGCAACGGCTCGGGCTGGCAGGGCTACTACATGTACGCCGGCGGCCTGAACCCGGCGCCCGGCCTCCAGGAGTCCCACGCCACGGGCTACCCCAACGACCTGCCCGAGTTCGACTACGACTTCCACGCGCCGATCGGGGCCGCCGGGCGTCTCGGCCCGAGCCACGCCGCGCTCCGGCGTCAGCACGCGTTCCTCGCCGCGTTCGGCGACCGGCTCGCGCCCATGCCCTCGACGCTGCCCGCGCACCACCCGTCGAACGTCGACGACGCCGAGACGCTGCGCTGGGCGCTGCGCAGCGACGGGGCATCCGGCTGGCTGTTCATCACCTGGCAGCAGCCGCACGTGCCGCTCGAGCCCGTGCACGACGTGCAGTTCGAGATCGGCCTGCAGCCGCACGGTTCGGACGTCGTGGATGCCGCGGCCGAGCGACTCGGCGACGACGCCCCGCCCGCCGGCTCGCTCGTGCTGCCGCACGCGCCCGTCACCGTCGCGCCCGGCACGATCGCACGCTGGCCGCTGCACCTCGAGCTCGGCGGCGTGCACCTCGACTGGGCGACCGCCTCGCCGCTGACGGTGCTGCCGGCCGCCGGATCCGCGCTCGGCGCCGACGGGCTCCTCGACGCGCAGTCGCCGACGCTCGTGCTCGTCGCCGAAGCCGGAATCCCGGTGGAACTCGCGACCACGGCCGAGGTGCTCGGCGCGTTCGCGGTCGACACGACGGCGGATGCCGCAGACACCGGTGGTGTCGTGAGCTCGCCCGCCCCCGGCATCCTGCTCGTCGACGCGTCGCGGCCGCGCCGCGTCGACCTCGCGCAGGGCGAAGGCCGGCTCTCGGTGCTCGTGCTGCCCTCGGCCTCCGCCGACGACACGTGGGTGCTCGAGGCGAGCGGCGGCCGCAGGCTCGTGCTCTCGGCAGAGGCCCTCTTCGAGGACGCCGACGGGTGGATCGCCGCCCGTGCCGTCGAACGGCCCGAGGTGCGCGAGTACCTGCCGCTGCTCGGCCGGTTCGAGCCGCTCGTCGTAGAGGTCGTCGAGTCGTCGACGGGCGGCGCGACGACGATCGACGTCGGCGCCCCGACGCCCGGCGAGGCTCCGCCCGCGAGCTTCGGCGAGCGCCACGGACGCGCTTCGGCACCCTCGCGCGACGAGGTGCTGCGGCACGGCACCGCCTGGACGTTCCGGCTTCCGGCCGGCCGCGACGCGAGCCGCACGCTCGAGATCGAGTGGACGGGCGATGTCGCACGCCTCGAGGTCGACGGTGTCATCGTGGCCGACCGCTTCTGGGACGGCACCACCTGGACCGTCGGACTCGACGCACTCGACCTCGCACCCGGGGCCCGACTGACGCTGCGCATCGTGCCGCTGCACCCCGCGGCATCCGTGCACCTGCCGGATGGCGCCGCCGGCCGACGCGCGACCGCTGAGACGGAGACGCCCGGCACCCCGCTCGTCTCGCTCGAGTCCGTGCGACTCGTCGAGGCCCCGCTCTGGCTGGAGCAGCCGTGAGCTGATCACCCACCCCGCCGGTCGAGGAGGCGCCCCTGCGCCGTCTCGACCGGCACGCAATGCCAGCACCACCGCGCCCCGGCACCGTGTCGGATGCGCATCACCGCAGCGCCGCGGCATCCGTCGATCCGATCGTTCGCCCGCGGCGCCGAACGAGATGGAGTGGCACCATGCAGAACCGATCGATGAGACGAGCGAGGTGGGGCGCGGTCGCGACCGGTGCCGCGCTCACGACAGCGCTGACCGGCGCGGCGCTCACGCCCGCAGCCTGGGCGGCCGATGACCCGGCCGCCGCCGGCCCGGTCGACGCCGGCATCTTCGTGCAGAAGGTCGACGGGCTCTCGCCCGACTTCGTGAACGGCGTCGACGTGTCGTCGGTGCTCTCGCTCGAGGAGAGCGGGGTCGTGTTCCGGGATGCCGCGGGGCAACCGGCCGACCTCTTCGACGTGCTCGCCGACAGCGGCGTGAACACCGTGCGCATCCGCGTGTGGAACGACCCGTTCGATGCCTCGGGTCGCGGGTACGGCGGTGGCAACGTCGATGCCGCCCGCGCCGTCGAGATCGGCGAGCGTGCGACCGCCGCGGGGCTCGGCGTGCTCGTCGACTTCCACTACTCCGACTTCTGGGCCGACCCCGGCCGGCAGCTCGCGCCGAAGGCCTGGGCGGGGCTCGGCATCCCCGAGCTCGAGGAGGCCCTGCACGACTACACGGCCGACACGCTGCAGTCCTTCGAGGACGCGGGCGTCGACGTGACCATGGTGCAGGTCGGCAACGAGACGAACAACGCGATCGCGGGGTACACCCGCGCCGGCACGGCGATCGACGAGACGTTCGCCGACCTGATCCAGGCGGGCAGCAGCGCCGTGCGCGAGGTGCTGCCCGACGCACTCGTGGCCGTGCACTTCACGAACCCCGAGACGCCGAACCGGTACGCGACGTACGCCGCGGGCCTCGACACCTACGGCGTCGACTACGACGTCTTCGCGAGCTCGTACTACCCGTACTGGCACGGCAGCACCGCGAACCTCACGGCTGCGCTGTCGCAGGTGGCGACGACCTACGGCAAGCGGGTCATGGTCGCCGAGACGTCGTGGGCGCACACCCTCGACGACGGCGACGGGTACGGCAACGTGATCGGCGCGGGCACCATCACCGACGACTACCCGGCGAGCGTGCAGGGGCAGGCCACCGAGCTGCGCGAGGTCATCGCGGCCGTCTCGGCCGTGGGCTCCGCCGGCATCGGCGTCTTCTACTGGGAGCCCGCGTGGCTTCCGGTCGGTCCCCCGTCGGATGCCGCGGCGAACGCCGTGCTCTGGGAGCGCGACGGCTCGGGCTGGGCCACTTCGGCCGCGTCCGGCTACGACCCCGTGCACGTGGGCGAGTTCTACGGCGGATCGGCGTGGGACAACCAGGCGCTCTTCGGCTTCGACGGCACGGCCCTCGAGTCGCTGCGCACCTTCGAGTACGTGCGCACGGGCGCGGTCGCACCCCGCGTGATCACGCAGGTCGGCGCGGTCGACGTGACCGTGACCGACGGCTCGCCGGTCGTGCTGCCGAGCACGCTCGACGTGTCGTACAACGACGGCACGGTCGAGCACCCCGCCGTGACGTGGAGCACCGCGGTCTCGTGGATCCGCGGACCCGGCGCGTACGCGATCCCCGGCACGACCGCCGCCGGACTCAAGGTCACCGCAACCGTCACCGTGCTCGCGAAGAACTTCGTGCGCGACCACAGCTTCGAGGACGCCTCGCACAGCGCCTGGACGTTCGGCGGCTACGCCTGGCCCAACCCGACGTCGGATGCCCCCGACGGCGGCACGGCCGTGACCTTCTGGAACGGCACGCCCTACCAGGCGTCGGCGACGCAGACGATCACCGGGGTGCCCGCCGGAACCTACTCGCTGCAGGCGACCACGCAGGGCACGAACAGTCCGGCGACCGACACTCGAACGCTCTCGGCGACCACGTCGAAGGGCACCTGGAGCGCCCCGATGTCGTTCACCGCGTGGAACGAGTTCCACACGGCGACCGTGCCCTCGGTCGTGGTCGGCGCCGACGGCGTGGTCACCGTCTCCGCGGCGTTCAGCCTCTCGGGCGGGGCGTGGGGCGTGTTCGACGACGTGCGGCTCGTCGCCGTCGAGCCCGCGAGCACCGTGAAGACGAAGCTGCTCGACGTCGCACTCGCCGGCGCGGCGCGCATCGACCGCGAGCGGTTCACCGCGGCATCCGTCGCCCGACTCGACGACGCGGTCGCCGTGGGCGAGGTCGTGCTCGACGGCTCGCGTGCGACCCAGCGCGACGTCGTGCTCGCCACGGCGGTCATCGCGAAGGCGGTGCTGCAGCTCAAGCGCGCGAAGTAGGCGCGCCCGTCGGTCGAGGAGCAGCGCAGCAACTCCTCGACCGGCGGCCCGGGTGTCGCCGTTCGAACGTAGGCTCGAACTCCACGGAAGGACCGCCGATGACCGACACCGCAACGTCCGCAGCATCCACCTCGCCCGAGCCCGCGCCGTTCGCGTTCGACGCCGAGAACGAGGTGCACGCCCGAGCCCTCGCGCGTCTCGCGAGCGAACGCATCGCCTGGCTCGGCACCACAAGCCGATCCGGCTACCCGCACGCCGTGCCGGTGTGGTTCCTCTGGCATGACGGCGCCGTGGTCATCCTGAGCGAGCCCGGCGCGGTCAAGGTGCGCAACGCGTCCCGCGATCCGCGTGCGCTCGTGCACCTCGAATCAGGGCACGACGAAGAGCAACTCACGGTGCTGCAGGGCACCGCCGAGGTGCTGGGCGACGCCGCGGCCTCGTGGCTCCCGGCCATCGGCGAGGCCTACCTCGCGAAGTACGAGCACGACCTGCCGCCGCTGAAGCTCACGCTCGAGTCGATGGCGGCCAAGTACAGCACGATCATCCGCGTCACGCCCGAGAAGCTCATCGCCTGGTGAGCTGAGCGGATGCCGCGGGCGTGCCGCGCGGCGATGGTGCGCCGCCCGTCCGGTCGGGCAGCACCCGAAGCGCGGCGGAGACGACAACGCGGCGGCCCCGTTCCCCCGGGAGCCGCCGCGCGCCTGATTCGAGTCGTCAGGCCTTATGCCGCGAGACCTGCAGTGCAGTCCTCGTTGCTGTTGTAGACGAGCCACACAGCCTTGCCGTCGACGACGAAGCCGTCACCGGGCAGCACCGTCGGCAGCAGGTGGTCGGCAGCCGGCGTGAACACGACGCGGTAGCGCGTGGTGTTCGGGTGCTCGGGCGCGTTCACGACCTTGCTCGCGATCTTCCACGTGCCGCCGGTCGCGATGCCGTCCCAGGCGATGCCGTCGTTCGCTGCGCCGCACACGTCGATGCCCTGGGGCGCCGCGGTGATCGTGGAGACGGGAACCGGCTTGTCGCACGGTGCCGGGGCGACCACGTCGAAGCCCTTCGAGGCCTTGAACGTGAAGCCGTCCTTGGCGAAGAGGGTCCAGCCCTCGATGCCGGCGGTGAACGCGTCGGTGCTCTCGTTCTTCACGGTCGCGATGACGTCGTAGTGGCCGGGCGTCAGGTTGGACAGGTCGGTGATGGCCGCGCCGTCCGACTTGCGCTTGACGAGCACCTTCACGCCGTCGGGGTTCGTGATGACGAGGCTCGCGGGCGTGACGACGCCTGCGCCGTAGCCGACGGGCGGGGTGCAGATCGCGTTCGTGAAGACGACCGCGGGCGCGGTCTTGCCGCAGCGGTCGTTGTTCTGCGTCGAGGTCCACTGCTTGCGCGCGCCGGCATTGAAGAGGTAGCCCTCATCGGGGGTGGCGACGACGCCGACCTTGCCGTTCAGCGCCGAGTGGTCGGTGACCTTGTAGGTGTAGCCGACGACCGAGGGCAGCACCCAGTGGCCGTTGTCCGCGACGCCGCAGTCGTCGACCCATGTCGGGGCGACGGGCGTGACGCATGCGGTCGAGAGGCCCTCGAGGTGCGTCGGGGCGCCGTTCCACGAGGTGACGTCGACGGCCCACGCGTTGCGCACGGCCTTGTCGGCGAACGTGATCGTCTTCGCGTAGCTCTCGCCGAACGCGGCGGTCACCTCGGTGACGCCGTTCACGGTCACGGTGACGGTGTTCGGTGCTGCATCGGCGGCGACGTACGCGGGGTTCGCGACCCAGACGGTCGGCGTGCCGACGGCGGGCACCGCGGCCACGCCCGGCACCTCGACGTGCTTCGAGGTCTTGCCCGTGGCGGTCCAGATCTTCCAGTCGTAGAGCACCGCGGCGCCGCTGTTCTTGTGCGCGGTGCGGTACGTCCACGTGATCGGGAACAGGCCCGCGAGCGTCTTGTACTCGTAGTCGGTGTGAGCGACCTCGGCCACGGCGGCGACGGCCGGCACGTAGGCCGGGTTCGCGACCTCGAGCTGCGGTTCGCCCGTGGCCGGCTTCGCGGCGTAGCCGGCGAGGTCGATCGTGAGCACCTCGCAGGTGGCGGATGCCGCGGGTGCGACCTCCGTGGCGGTCGCCGGCGCGGCGGCGGCCAGCACGGCCAGGCCTCCGGCCAGCATCGCCGTGGTGGCGACGCTCGCGATGAGCTTCTTCAAGTGCGTTCCCTTCGATCGCCCCAGGGCCGGGGGCGGAGCGGTGCCGCGAGGGCATGGCGAACACCGCCGGGTCGCCGCGGGTTCGCGCATGGGGCAGCGCGCCAGGGCACCAGGGGTGCGTGACCGACGTCGGGTCCCGCTCGCGGCTCCGACGCCGAAAGCGAGTGTCGGTATGCATTCGAAGCTATACGTCTCGCGGGGTTCGGGAAGGCGCTTTCGTGACCCCAGAAGGGGGCAATCCGAGCGCTTCCCGTCCGTATTCACGGCGAAGCCGCCCCGACGGGCTCAGCAGGTTAGCCGCGGCATCCGCGAACCTGCTCATCGGGTTTCCATGCCGTGCCGCCGGAGGTGTCGGTGGCGGCGAGTAGGTTCGGCGCATGACCGATCCGCAGCGGTCCTCAGTGCAGCCGTTCGAACTGCACGTCGCCGACGAGGTGCTCGACGACCTGCGCGCTCGGCTCGAGCGAAGCCGGCTGCTCGCCGATTCCCCGCGCAAGCCGGCGTCGGGCCTGAGCGCGGGCTACCTGCGCGAACTCGTCGACGCCTGGCTCGCCTGGGACTGGCGCGCCCGCGAGGCGTGGTTGAACGCGCACCCGCAGTTCATCGCGCAGATCGACGACACCGCCCTCCACTTCGCCCACCTGCGTTCCGACCGCGCCGGCGCGCCTGCGCTGCTCGTCATGCACGGCTGGCCGCACACGTTCGCGCTGCAACTCGACTTCGCCGACCGGTTGCCCGACTTCGACGTCGTCGTCGCGAGCCTGCCCGGCTTCGCGTTCTCGTCGCCCTACGCCGACGGCCCGATGAGCGAGACCCGCATCGCCGCGACCATGCACGCCCTGATGACCGAGGTGCTCGGCTACGAGCGGTACTTCACGTACGGCGAAGACGTCACCGCGAACGTCAGCGACCTCATCGCCGCGAGCTACCCCGACCAGGTCGCGGGCATCATGGCGACGCACGCGCACTTCCCGAACGGCGCCGAGCGCGCCGCGCTCACCGACCCCGACGAGATCGCGTTCTTCGCGGGCATCGCGGCGTTCCACGAGGAGCACGGCGCCTACGGTCACGTGCAGTCGACCAGGCCCGACACGCTCGCCGTTGCGCTCAACGACTCCCCCGTCGGCCTCCTCGCCTGGCTGGCCGAGAAACTCGTCGAGTGGAGCGACACGCCTCCCGGCGATCCGTCGGCGGTCGAGCAGCGCATCTCGCGCGAGCGCATCCTCACCGAGGCGATGATCTACTGGATCACGCAGTCGATCGGCACCTCGTTCCGCCCCTACTCCGAGGGCGCCGACCAGCCGGACCCCATCCCGCCGGCCACGGTGCCCGCCGTCGTGTACATCCAGCGCCACGAGTCGGCCTACCCCGAGTCGCTCGCGCGTCGGCACTACCTCGACCTGCGCGACTTCGCCCGCCTCGACGAAGGCGGGCACTTCACGGCCGCCGAGGTGCCCGAGGCGCTCGCCCAGCGCCTGCGCGCGTTCGCGACCTCCCTCGGCGCCCTCGACTGACGGCCTCCGCCGATCGAAGCCGCCTGCCGACGCGAAAGCGGCGACCCCCGGCATCCGGGAGTCGCCGCTCGATGTGCTCCGGGTTACGCGGCGGCAGCGCCCGTGCGCACGCCCTTGGCGAGGTTCGCGACGAGCTCCTCGCGGTTCTGCACGACGACGTAGGCGGGCTGGTCGCGCTCGACGCGCCAGCTGTCGGCGAGCGGGCCCACGTTCACGGTGTCGAAGCCGAAACGGTCGTACAGGTCGGTGACGAGCTGCGCGGCATCCGCGAAGTCGCTCGAGGTCGCGAGCGCCCGACGGCCGGGCGTGCCGGCGGGAGTGCCGGTCGTCGTGATGTCGGCGGCGGCGATGTGGTTGAAGCCCTTGGCGACGCGGCTGGTGGGCAGGTGCTGCTGCAGCAGGCCGCTGACGGTGTCGAGGCCCTCGTCGAGCACGTCGATGCGGCCGTCGCGCTCCCAGTAGTAGTTGTTCGTGTCGATGACGATCTTGCCGGCGAGCGGCTCGACCGGCACGGCCTCGTAGGCCTTGAACGGCACGGTCACGACGGCGAAGTCCGCTGCCGCGGCCGCCTCGGCGGGGGTCGCAGCACGGGCGTTGGGGCCCAGCTCGTCGACGAGCTCGGCGAGGGTCTCAGGGCCGCGCGAGTTCGAGATGACGACCTCGTACCCGTTCGCCACGGCCGCGCGTGCGACCTGGCTGCCGATGTGTCCTGCTCCGATGATTCCGATCGTTGTCATGGTGTGGGACAACGGATGCCGCGCCGCGGGCATTCCCGATTCGCGTTGCAGATTGCAACAATCTGCAACACAGTGCGGTCGGGCGGCCGGCGATCGGCGACGCGGCTAGAAGTCGCGCAGGTTGCCCTGGATGCCACCGCCGCCGAACTCGTTGCGCAGCACGCCCCGGCGGCGCAGGATCGGCACGAGCTCGTCGAGATACTTGTGCACCGTGACGGGGTGCAGATCGCCCGAGAAGATGAAGCCGTCGTTGTCGGCCTCCTCGCCGAACTCCTCGATGAAGTCGGCGACCTGCTCGGCGGTGCCGACGAAGCCCGCGTGGTCGCTGATGCGCCCCTTGCGCGCCTTGGCCACGAGCAGTTCGCGCAGCGTGGCATCCGCGAAGCTCGGCGCGGTCTTGCCGAGCAGGCCCTTGATCGTGCCCTGCGACACGTGGTCGCCGAAGATCGACGGGTCGAGCGGCTGGTCGAGCGGCAGCCCGGTGAGGTCGGTCTCGAGGTCGCTCGACTGGCCCTCGAGGATGGCGGAGAGCACATCGTCGCTCGGGTCGAGCGAGGCGGCCACGACCCGGTCGACCTCCTCTTGGCTCGAGACGATCTCGGGCTTGAACACGAACAGCGTCTTGACGGCGTCGGCCGGGCGGCCGTGCGCGAGCGAGGCGTCGATGATCTTCTGCCGGTAGGCGCGCACGACGTCGAGGTCGAGCGGCGCGTACGCGAGCTGCACGTCGGAGTGCGTACCGGCGAACGCGAGCCCCTTCGGGGACCCGCCGGGCGAGACGATCGCCGGGTCGCCGTCGGTGAACGGGATCGCGTTCAGCGGGCCCGGCACGTCGAAGAACTCGCCCGTGAAGCGGCTCTCGCGGATCTTCGACCCGTCGGCGAAGCGCCCGGTCTCGACATCCTCGATGAGCGCGCCGTCGTCCCAGCTGTGCCACAGGCCGCGCACCGCGGTGAGCCATTCGCTCGCACGGTCGTAGGCCTGGTCGTGCGACACGGGCGGCAGGCCGTTGTGACGCGTGCTCGAGACATCCGTCACCACGTTGATGCCGACGCGGTGCCCGCTCAGGTGGTGCAGCGACGCGAACTGGCGCGCTGCGAGGTAGGGCGGCCAGATGCCGGCGTTGACCGTGGGCGCGACGCCGATGTGCTGGGTCGCGGCGAGCAGGTACGGCGTGAGCGCGACGGGATCGTGCTTGGGCCCGCCGTAGGCCTTGCGCACGCGCAGCTCGATGGTGTCGGGCGTGCCGATCGAGGGGCCGTCCTCGATGATGACGAGGTCGAGCCCCGCCTGCTCGAGCTCGCGCACCGACTGCTGGTAGAGGTGCGGCTCGGTCCAGCGGTAGTTCCACTGATAGGACGGATGCCCCCACCCCTGCGGACCGAATCCGCGGGAGAAGAACCAGCCGAAGTGCTGCAGGCGGGTCATCGGGTGCTCCCTTCGAGCAGTGGGGCGGATGCCGCAGGCCGGCGCTCCTGCGTCGCCGACCGCGTCGATCCGGTCGATCGAGTCGATCGAGTCGATCGCAGTGCGGCGAGACCTCGCTCAAGGTCGCGCACGAGGTCTTCGGGTTCTTCGAGTCCGACCGAGAGGCGCAGGAGCCCGCCCGAGATGCGGCCGCGGGCGCGGGTCTCGTCGTCGAGGTGGGCATGCGTGGTCGTCGCCGGATGCAGGATCAGCGAGCGTGTGTCGCCGATATGGCTCATGCGGCTGAACAGGTCGACCGCGTCGTAGAACGCCTCGGCACTCGGCTCGCCGCCGTCGAGCACGAACGAGAGCACGGCTCCCTGGCCGCGCGGCAGGTACCGCTCGGCGAGGTCGTGCGACGGGCTCGAGGGCAGGCCGGCGTAGTTGACCGAGAGCACCTCGGGCTGGTCTTCGAGCCACGCGGCGAGCGCGGCGGCGGTCGAGGACTGGCGGCCGACGCGCAGCGAGAGCGTCTCGATGCCCTGCTGGATCAGGAACGCGTTGAACGGCGAGAGCACCGGGCCGAAGAGGGCGCCCGTGACACCGCGGATGTACGCCGTGTAGGCGCCCGCGCCGTGGGCTTCGAGGTAGCTCGCGCCCTGCAGGCCGGTGTCGGGCTCGGTCAGGTGCTGGAAGGCGCCCGGCGTGGCCGACCAGTCGAAGGTTCCGGCGTCGATGACGACGCCGCCGAGCGCGGCGCCGTGGCCCGAGAGGAACTTGCTCGCGGAGTGCACGACGAGGTCGGCGCCGTGCTCGATCGGGCGCACGAGGTAGGGCGTGGCGAGCGTGTTGTCGACGATGAACGGCACGCCAGCGGCCTGCGCGACCTCGGAGACGCCCGACAGGTCGATGACGTCGTTCGTGGGGTTCGCGATGGACTCGGCGTAGAGCGCGCGCGTGTTCGGGCGGATGCGGCGGCGCCACTCGTCGAGGTCGCGGGCGTCGTCGACGAACTCGACCTCGATGCCGAACCGGCCGAAGCCCTGCGTGAAGAGCGAGCGCGTGCCCGAGTAGACGCTCTGCGCCGAGAGCACGTGGTCGCCGGCCTTGGCGATGGCGAGCACGGCGACCGTGAGGGCCGCCTGTCCGCTGGCGACGACGACCGCGTCTCGGCCGCGCTCGAGTTCGGCGAGCTTGCGCTCGAGCGCCGAGTTCGTGGGGTTGCCGGCACGTGTGTAGACGTAGCCCTGGTCGTCGCCCGCGAACCGGTCGCGCGCCTGGGCGAAGTTGTCGAAGCGGAACCCGGCGCTCAGGTAGATCGGCGTGATGCGGGCCCCGAACGCGGCCTCGTCGTGCTCGCCGGCGTGCACCTGCTGCGTGGCGAATCCCGGCTCGTGGGCGAGGCCGTGGGCGGGGAAGCCGTGCGCGGGGAAGCCGTGCGTGGCGAAGCCGTCGTCGTGCGCGGCGTAGCCGGGGTGGGATGCGGCGAAGCCCGGCTCGTCGTGCGCTGGTCGGATTGGCATGCCCAATCTTCGGTCGCGCGTTCGCCGGCGTCGAATGGAATGCGACGCGCGATGTCACCGGCGGTCACGCGCCGTCACGTTCGGCCGCCGGTCGAGGAGGGCGCCCCGCGCCCGTATCGAGACCCGCTCCGCGCCGCACCCGCGGATCGAGGAGGCGCGCCGGTGCCCTCTCGAGGCCCGCCCGCGACATCCGCCCACCCTGGTGGAGCCTCTTGCCGCCGGCCCCCTCGCGCGGGAGAGTGGAGGCACGCGCTGGATCGCGCGGCGACGGATGGAGCAATGATGACCAACCCCGACAAGACCCCCGATTCCTACAGCGAGGCCGACACCGTCGGAGATCCCGGCGACTACACCGAGACCGACTTCGGCGACGGCAAGGAGAAGCCGAACGTCGGAGAGGGCGAGTACACCGAGACCGACTTCGGCGACGGCGCGCAGCCGCCCACCGGCGGCAAGGGCGAGTACACCGAGAGCGACCTCGGCAAGGGCGGGAAGCACGCCAAGTAGGGCGTCGCTCCGGCCGATTTCGTCGAGGCGCGGCAGGCTGGCACGCTTGCCGGATGCACGCCGCGCTGACGATCCGACCGAGCCTCCCGATCGATGCCGAGTACGTCGTCGCGCTCAAGGAGCGCACGATGCGTGCAGATCTCGAGCGCCTCGGCCGCTGGGCTTCCGATCGGTCGCGCGCCCGAGTGCTCGCGGCGTTCTCGATCGAGCACACGCGCATCATCGAGCTCGACGGCGAGCCGATCGGCAGCATCTCGCTTCGCCCGGCGGCTGACGGCCGGTGGCTGGAGCTCTTCTACCTCGAGCCGTCGATGCAGGGGCGCGGCCTCGGGTCGACCGTGCTCGAACGCGTGCTCGCTGAGCCGGGCGACGGACTGTTGCGACTCGATGTGCTGCAGGGCAGCCGGGCGCGGGCGCTCTACGAGCGGCACGGGTTCGTGTTCGAGTCCGAGGACGAGATCGACGTCTTCCTGGTGCGCCATCCGGCGCCGGCCCCGCTGACGTAGGCGGGGCAGTCGCGCGCTGCAGGGTGCGCGGCGTCCTGCCCCGCCACGATGTCCGCTGCTAGCGTGTGCCGCATGTCCGCTTCCGTGCAGCACCTCGTCGAGTCGATGCTGGCCGGCGTCGAGGCGCTCGACGTCGAGGCCGCGACCGCAGCCATGTCCGACGACATCGTGCTCTACGACCCGCACTACCCGTATCCCGACATGGTCGGAATCGAGGCGGTGCGCGAGGGTCTCGCGTGGGCGTTCACGCAGATGGCGAGCATGCGCTTCGACATCGATCGGTGGTTCTTCGGTGCCGACGGCACGTCGACCGTCATCGAGACCTCGACGCACCACGTGCTGAAGCTGGGTTCGAAGCACCTCGATTTCCCGCAGGTGTTCGTCATCGACTCCGACGGCGAGCGCATCACGAAGATGCGCGCCTACGAGCCCTATGGCCCGCACGGTTCGACGGGCTTCGGCCTCGGCATCGGTCACCGCGTCTACCGCCTCACACACCGCCGCCCCAGCAGCCGCCGGCCGTAGCCGAGCCGCTTTCGGAACGGATGCCGCGGCATCCGCCCTCAGACCGGCGAATCGCGACCGGCGACCGGCACACGTTCGCGTTCCGGGCCGGCCTCTTCGACACCGCCCGCACTCGTGCGTCAGAACAAGCGGGCCTGCGCGACGACCGGTGCGCCCTCGAGCTCGAGCAGGAACCGCTTGCGCTCGAGCCCGCCCGCATAGCCCGTGAGCGATCCGTCGGCGCCGACCACGCGGTGGCAGGGCACGACGATGCTGATCGGATTGCGTCCGACGGCGTTGCCGACCCGCCGCGCGAGGTTGCGGTCGCCGAGCCGGGCGGCGAGTTCACCGTAGGTCACCGTCTCGCCGAACGGGATCTCGCGCAGCATCGCCCACACCGCATGCTGGAACTCGTCGCCGGTCGGCGCTAGCGGCATGTCGAAGGTCGTGCGCTCCCCCGCGAGGAACTCGGCGAGCTGCACGCCGAACGCGACGACGACCGGGTCGGACGCAGCGTCGACCTCGACCCCGAGGCTGTCCGCCGGCAACGGATGCCAGTGCCCTTCGAACGTGATGCCAGCGAGCGCGTCCCCGTCGGCGACGACGAGCAGCTCGCCGAGCGCGGTCGGCAGGTACGCGTGTCGCCTGGTCATGACTCAATGATCGCGCCCTGCGGGTCGGCCTCGGCCGTTCCCGGCAGCGGGAATCGGACTTGGTGCCCGGGATGCGTGCAACTTCGCAACTCTGCAACCGTCCGTGCTCAGCAGAACGGCTCGCCGACCCAGGTGAGTATCGACGTCAGCTGCAAGCGGCGCGGCTCCTCGGCGGTCGAAACCGCGGAGGCGGCGAACTCGCGCCGCACTGTGGCGAGCGGAGGCTCGGTCGCGGTATCGACGCGGCAGAACGCGAAGTTCACGATGGCCCCGTGCGCATCCTCCGTGCGCCGCACGATGAACGCATTCTCGACATCGACTCGGACCCCGTCCGTCGTCGATCCGAACATCTCCGAGGCGAGGAGCTGTCGGACATCCAGCCCCATCGGAGGCACCGGGATGCTGTTCAGATCTCCAACGTCGGGGTCTCCGTCGCGGGCGACGGAGTGACGCTCGTCGAGGTACTCCTCGAGCGTCGCCACCGCAACGGCGAGTGCATCCTCGTCGTCGGCGAAATATCCGTCGACCAGTTCGACATAGGCCGCATCGCTCCCGCTCGTGACCGTGAGGCCGTCATCGTACTCATCTACGACGGATGCCGGCCGCTCGGCCGGACGAAGGACGGGTGCGGGCACGCAGCCGGACAGGAGGACGGCGAGCAGGGCGGCCGCCGCCGCGCTGACGCGAAGTCGGCGGCCCGGGATCGCGGATTCACAAGACATGCGCAGAACGTATTCACTGCCGCCCGCACGATTCCGTCGCTCGCGAGAACCGCCCGTCGCCGGGTCAGCGTGCCGGACTGTGGAGGAGCAGTCGAACTGCACGCGGGCCGCGTACCTGCCGCTCTCACGAAGCGACGACCCCGCGTGCCGACCGGACTCCGTGCCCGGGATTCATGCAACTTGGCAACTTTGCAACAGCTCGGCGGTCGTGGCCTCCCACCGGGTGTGGACAGCCGAATCGGCCCCGCGCCGCACCCGCCTATGGTGGTCACCATGCCCATCCCCCGTGCGCGTCACCTCGCGCTCGTCGCTACCGCCGCAGCGCTTGCACTCGCTTTGAGCGCGTGCAGCGCTGACGCCGAGCCGACCCCATCGGCAAGCCCCGCCCCGACCGAGGCGGCGCCGATCTTCGCGTCCGACGAGGAGGCACTCGCGGCCGCGGTTGCCGCGTACGATCGCTACCTTGATGTCACGCAACAGATCGGCGAGGACGGTGGGGCTAACGCCGAGCGCATCCTTGAGGTGGCTACCCAGGACTACGCAAATCAAGAGATTCCGAACTACGAGAGTCTCGCTCAGCACGAGTACCGTGTGGTCGGTCGCGGGACTATCGATGCACCGAGATTGATGGAGCGGTCAGGGTCGGTCGTACGTATCTACGGTTGCGTCGGCGTCGGCACAACTCGAGTGCTCGATGCGTCAGGTGTAGACATCACTTCATCGGAGCGTCCGACTACCATCCCGCTCCAACTCTCCTTTGAAGCAAAGAATGACACTTTGCTTGTCGCTGACAGTGACGTATGGTCCGGGGACGATTTCTGCTAACGACCGGCGTCGCCCTTCTGCTCACGGCGACGCTGGTTTCAGCCCCAACCGCGGCGGTTGCTTGTCCAATCTCAGAGATCATCGCAGGAGGGTGCGGAACCGACTCTGGCGCTGAAGTCGGTGAGGGCAAGGCCGACCTCTGGGCCATCGACCATTCGTCCGCTCCCGGTGCCGGTTCCGGCGATTCGAAAGCGGGCGACGCCACCGAGACGATCGACGAAATCGGCAACTTCGAAAAGCCTGTCCGGATCCCGGACCCATGGACCGAGGTGTGCCAGGCCGGGCACGTCGAGTGCGTCGACGTTCCCGTCCCGACGGGACCTCCAGTGGCGCAGGCTCCCGGGGTTGCGCCGACCGTGGTGACGCTGCGAGATATCGCGTCCTTCCGTCCGGCGGTGCCGGGCAACGACATGGAACCGGGCGGGTGGGCCGTGACGGGGCTTCCGGCGAACTTCGTCGCCGCGGCATCCGCCCAGATCGTGACGGGCACGCTGCTCGGTCAACCGGCCGACGTGCGCTTCACGCCCGTCGGCTACCGCTGGACGCACAGCGACGGCGGTTCGGTCACCAGCGCCGGCCCGGGTGCGACGTGGGCCGAACTCGGCAAGCGGGAGTTCACCCCGACGGACACGAGCCACGTCTACGTCGCATCGGGCGAGTACACCGTGACCCTCGAGGTGGCGCTCGAGGCGGAGTACCGATTCGCCGGATCCGGCTGGCTCCCCATCGCCGGCACGCTCAGCGTCGCCAGCGACCCGCGCACCGTGGTGGTCGGCGAGATCGATACCGTCCTCACGCGGGGCGATTGCCTCGCCTCGCCACGCGATCCGGGCTGCTGACCCGCACCACCCCGGCACTCCGGCACTCCGGCACTCCGGCACCCCGGCACTCCGGCACTCCGGCACTCCGGCACCGCATCTTGCGGCGGATGCCACCGTCCGGCGCGCACGTCAGACGCTGAGCGTGTCGACGACCGAGACACCGACAGAGGCCGCGGCGGTTGCAAAAGTCGTTCGTCGAAGGTCGCGAGTTGCGAGCCGGGAACATGGCGTGAAGAGCCGGTCCGGGCGCTCGGCCCGAGGCATCCCGGCGATCTCCGAAGGTCACAACTGGGTCACTTGTCCCACTCAGCCATTGACCGGAGCGAGCGCAGTCCCGATGCTGATCTGACCCGAACCCCCGTCACGATGGAGTGTCATGCGTCAGGCCCGCCGTCCGATCGTCGCTGTCGCCGCGACATCCGCACTCCTCCTGCTTCAGGCGGTGATCGATCCGACCGGGCTCCTCGCACTCGTCGGCTGGCCGGGTGGCCTACCGCTGGTGGAGCTCGGCTGGCCAGTCGCGCGATATCTCGTGTTCGTGCCGGTCATGCTGGCGGTCGTGTGGTGGGCGGCCGTACGGGCCGGCGACCGCTTCTGGACGATGACCGCGGGGGCCGTGCTCGCGGCCCTGCTCGCGCAGGCGGCGGGGTGCTTCGCGATGGCCGGCGACATCGCACTCGCGGCGTGGGCGGGCGGCTTCATCACGGCGAAGGCCGTGCCGTCGGCGCTCATCGTGGCCGCCGTCGTGCGATTCGCGGGCGGCCCGCGCGACCTCCGCGTTCACAGACGCGGCTCGGTGTGGCCCGGCGCGATCGCGTTCGGCGCCATGGCGCCGCTGCTCGCCGGCACCTGGTGGACGGGCGCCGCGTACGCTCCGCTCATCCCGTCACCGCGCGCCGACTCGGGCCCCGTGCTCATGCTCGTCGCGGTCGCACTGCTCGTCGGCGCGGGCTGGATCAGCCTTCGCTGGATGCGCCGACGCGTGCGCGGCTTCCTCGGCGTCTGGCTCGCCGCGCTCGTCGCGGGCGGCCTGTTCGGCCTCGCGCAGTCGCTCATCGGGCTCGTCGTCGACGACGGCTTCGCGGGCGACCTGTGGCCCCTGTTGGCCGCATACCTCCACGTCGCCGACGGCCTCGCGTTCGGCGCCTGCACGGGCTGGATCGTCGCCGTGGTCGCACTCGTCGCCGACCGCGTTCAGGCGAAGCGCACGGTCGCGGATGCCGCGGCGGGCACCCCCGAGGCATCCGCACCGTCCGAAGCCACGACGCCCGAAGCCGCAAGGCCCGCGAAGGTCGTCGCCGCGGCCGGCATCGCCGTGGCCGTGATCGCGGTGACCGCGCTGGCCGCATCGCTCGTCACGGCAGCGTCGGACCCGGCGACCGCGAGCGCAGCCGGCCGCCCCGCGACATCCGCCCCCGCCGAATTCCTGCGCGTCGACCACGGCCGCATCGCCGACGGCGACGGACACCAGGTGCTGCTGCGCGGCGTCAACGTGAACCAGCTCGTCGACTTCTACCAGGCGCGCCCCGAGGTGCCGGTCACGCGCCCGCTCACCGAGGCCGACTTCGCCGACATGGCGTCGTACGGGTTCAACGTGGTGCGCCTGAACCTCTCGTGGTCGGCGCTCGAGCCGGTGCAGGGCGAACTCGACGCCGCCTACCTCGGCACGGTGAAGCGGGCGGTCGGGTGGGCGAAGGCGCACGGCATCCGCACCGTGCTCGACATGCACCAGGACGGGTGGTCGAACGCGGCGACCGCCGAGGGCACCGAGTGCCGCCCGGGCACCGACCCGATGTGGGGATACGACGGCGCACCCGAGTGGGCGACGCGGTTCGACGGCGCCCCGCGCTGCTCGTTCACGGGCCGCGACATCTCCCCCGCTGGCGACCGGGCCTTCGAGCACTTCTACTTCGACACCGACGGCGTGCAGCAGGCGCTCGTGCGCACATGGGGCGAGCTCGCGGGCGAGTTCCGCGACGAGCCGGCGGTCGCGGGCTTCGACCTGCTCAACGAGCCCGGTTTCGGTGAGACGGCGCCCGTCACGACGTCACTGAAGCTCGGCGAGTTCTCGGATGCCGCGATCGACGCCATCCGCGAGGCCGGCGCTCCCCAGATCGTGTTCGTCGAGCCGAGCATCCTCTGGTCGGGTCTCGGCATCGACAGCGGGCCCTCGCTCGGCTTCACCGACGACCCGAACGTCGTGTTCTCGCCGCACCTGTACGCCGAGTCGATCACGATGGACCGTTCGCTCGGCATCCCGACGATCGTCAGCACCGAACGGCAGTTCGAGCTCGCCCAGCGCGTGGCCGACGAGCACGGCATGCCGATGTGGTCGGGCGAGTACGGCTACTGGGGCGACGCGGCCTCCATCGGCTCGCGCCTCACCCGGTACGCCGCCGAGGAGGACCGGCGCATGCAGGGCAGCGCGTACTGGGTGTGGAAGCAGTCGTGCGGCGACCCGCAGAACGGCATCGGCGAGTTCGGCATCGGGCTCGTGCCCGAGGACTGCGCGACCGGTGACGACGCGCCGCGCAACGAGCAGCTCCTCGGCATCCTGAGCCGCGCCTACCCGCAGGCGGCCCCCGGCACGCTCACGAGCCTCAGTGCGGGTGTCGCGGGCGACGACGGCGGGCGGATGTCGCTCACGGGCGTCGTCGACGGGCCCACGTGCGGGCTGACGGTGTGGGTTCCGGGTTCGGCCGAGCCGACGATCGCCGACTCGAGCGGGCTGACCCGTCTCGAGGTCGAGCCGCAGCCCGGCGGATGGGTCGTCACGGCGTGCGCCGAGGGGGCGTACGCGCTGGCGACCGAGGGGTGACGGGTGTCGGCTGACGGTTGACGCCGCGATGTCCGTCGGCTGGCTCGGGAGAGCTCAGCGTCCGAGCCAGCCCCCGTCGACGGGCAGCACGACGCCGTGCACGTAGGCCGCGTCGGCTGAGGCGAGGAACGCCGCAGCGCCCGCGATGTCGTCGGGCGTGGCCCAGCGCGCGGCGGGGATGCGCTCCGAGATCTGGCGGAAACGCACCGGGTCGGCCTGCAGGGCCTCGTTCATGTCGGTCGCGACGTAGCCAGGGGCGACGGCGTTGACGTTCACGCCATGCGCGGCCCACTCGTTCGCGAGCGCCTTCGTGAGCTGGGCGATGCCGCCCTTGCTCGCCGCGTAGCCGGGCACCGTGAGCCCCCCTTGGAAGCTCAGCAGCGAGGCGACGAACACGACCTTGCCGCTACCGCGCTCGACCATGCCACGTCCGAGTTCGCGCGCGAGGATGAACGGCGAGCGCAGGTTCACGCCGAGCACGGCGTCCCAGTCGTCGGTCGGATGCTCCGCGGCGGGCGCCCGGCGGTTGATGCCGGCGGCCTGCACGAGCACGTCGGGCGTTCCGTGACGCTCGGTGATCTGCGCCGCGAGGTCGAGTGCGGCATCCGGATCGGCGAGGTCGGCGGCGAGCGGATCGAAGCGGCGGCCGAGCGCTGCGACCTCTGCCGCGACATCCGTGAGGCCCTCGATCGAGGAGCCGACCCCGACGAGGTCGAAGCCGTCGCGGGCGAACCGCAGGGCGATCGCGCGCCCGATGCCGCGGCTCGCGCCGGTCACGACCGCGAGCCGCGTGACGCCGACCGTGCCGGAATCGGCACCGGAATCGGAACCGGCAGCCGCAACCGCGGCAGCCCCGGCCGCACCGCTCACGACGCCCTCCGCGGCGCCCCCATCGAGGCGGAGATCTCGGCGGCCGTCTCGACGATGTGCGCGCCGAGTTCGTCGGCCGCCTCGGGGAGCACGCGCGTGGCGGGGCCGGCGATGCTGACCGCGGCGATCGCGCGGCCCTGGAAGTCGAAGACCGGCGCGGCGAAGCCCCTGATGCCCTCGCGGTTCTCCTGGTTGTCGATCGCGAAGCCGCGCTCGCGCGTGGCGGCGAGGTCAGTGGCGAGATCGGCCTCGGTCACGAGCGTGTGCGCCGTGCGTGGTTCGAGGTGGCGCGAGATGTGCGCATCGCGGGATTCGTCGGGCGTCCACGCGAGGATCGCCTTGCCGATCGCGGTGGCGTACGCCGGCACCGAGGCGCCGACGCGGCTGAACACGCGCACGGGGTGCGGGCTGTCGACGAGCTCGATGTAGACCACGTCGGTGCCGCTCAGCACGCCGAGGTGCGCGGTCTCCTGCGTGCGCTCGACGAGGCTGCGCATCGACGGCAGCGCGGCGGCGCGCAGGTCGAGGCGGTCGAGGTACTCCGATCCGAGCTGCACGTTCGCGACGCCGAGCGTGTAGACGCCGAGCTCGTCGTCGTAGCGCAGGAACTGCCGCGCCTCGAGCGTGCGCAGGATGCGCAGCGTCGTCGGCTTGGAATACCCGAGGATCGAGCTGCACGCCGCGAGCGTGAGCCCGGGCGGCGGGCTCTCGGCGATCTGCAGCAGCACCTGGAGTGCGCGGTCCACGCTCTGCGTGCCGGCCGTGGCTCCGGCGTCGCGCCGGCTCTCCGACGTGTCGACCATCGAGGCATCCCTTTCGGTATTCAGTGGTGAGCGGATGTCGCAGGGTGGGTGGTGCCCCTACGCTAGCGGCAGCCCGTGGCGGGCCGCGCGGGCGATCCCGGCCGGCCCGGAGGCCGGGCCGGCCGGCGATCACCCGAGCGCGGTGACCGGGATCTGGTCCATGTCGGTGAACGACTGGTTCTCGCCGGCCATGACCCACACGAACGCGTAGTTCGTCGTGCCCGAGCCGAAGTGCACCGACCAGCTCGGCGAGATGACGGCGTCGCGATCCTGGAGCACGAGCGTGCGCGTGTCGTCGGGCTCGCCCATGACGTGCTGGATGCGGTGCCCCTCGGGCAGGCCGAAGTAGAGGTAGACCTCGGTGCGGCGGTCGTGCGTGTGCGGCGGCATGCTGTTCCACACGCTGCCGGGCTCGAGCGAGGTGATGCCGAGCACGAGCTGGTCGCTGCGCACGCCGTCGGCGTGGATGTGCTTGTGCACCGTGCGGCGGTTGGCCGTCGCGGCGTCGCCCGTCTGGGTCGTGTTCGCGTCCTGCAGGCGCACGAGCTTGGTGGGGTGGCCGCCGAACGAGAGCGCGGAGGCCAGGTAGAACGCGGCCTCGGCGCCGTCGGCGCCTGCGGCGAAGGTCACGCTGCGCGTGCCCTGGCCCACGTAGAGCACGTCGCGGTGCTCGAGCGTGTACTCGACGCCGTCGACGGTGACGGTTCCCGACGTGCCGATCTGCACGACCGCGAGTTCGCGGCGCTCGCAGAACCGCTCGGTGCGGAGTTCGGCGGGAGCCTCGAGCTCGATCGGCGAACCGGCGAGCGGCACGACGCCGCCGATGACCATGCGGTCCTCGTGCGTGTAGACGAGCACCTGCTCGCCGGGCACGAAGAGCTGGTCGGCGACGAAGCGCTCGCGCAGGGCGGCCTTGGGCAGCCCACCGACGTCGGCGGGGTGTGAGGCGTGTCGGATCTGCATGTGGTGCTCCAGTTCAGTGGATGACGTTGGTCGGTCGGCCCGCGGCGAACGCGAGGATGTTCTCGGCGGCGAGCCGGAACACTTCGTCGGCCTCGTTCGTGTGGAACCCGATGTGCGGGGTGAGCACGGCGTTGCTCGAGATCGAGGGCAGGCCGTCGACGGCCGGCGGCTCCTCGGTGAAGACGTCGATGCCGGCGCCGAACATGCGTCCCGCGGCGAGCAACTCGTCGAGCGCCTCGCCGTCGACGACCTCGGCACGCGCGGTGTTGACGAAGATCGCGTCGGCGCGAAGGCGCTCGAGCAGGTCGCGGCTCACGAGCTTGTCGGTCTCGGGCGAGTGCGTCAGGTGCACCGAGACCACGCGGGAGGTCGCGACGAGCTCCTCGAGGCTCACCTGCTCGGCGCCCAGCTCGGCACTGCGCTCGGGGTCGACGGTGCGGCTCCAGTAGACGGGCTCCATGCCGAGTCCCTTCGCGAGCCGGATGACGCGGCCGCCGATCGCGCCGGCGCCGATCACGCCGATGCGCTCACCGGCGAGCTTCGCGCCCTGGTGCTTCGCCCAGCCGCCCGAGCGCACGATGCCGTCGCCCTCGACGATGCGGCGCGCGACCGCGAACATGAGCGCGATCGCGTGCTCGGCGACGCTCTGGCTCGCGAAGTCGGGCACGTTCGTGACGGCGACGCCGGCGCGCTCGGCCTCAGCCATGTCGACGAAGCGACGAGCGCCCGTGCCGACGAAGCTCACGAGCTTCAGGCTCGGGTTCTGCTCGAGCAGGCCTGCGGGCAGGGGGCCCTGGTCGCCGATGACGTAGAGCGCGTCGAATCCGCGGGCGGCCGCGATGGCGTCGTCGGGGCGGTCGAACCGGCCGCCCTCGATCCACGCGAACTCGTGGCCCGCGGCGCGCAGCGGCGCCACGACGTCGCGCTCGACGATCTCGCGGTACTGGGCTTCGGTGTCGATGCAGACGATGCGCATCAGGGCGGCTCCTTCGTGTGTCCGGCGGTGGTCAGGTGGTTCAGGTCTTCGTGGTGCGGATGTCTCGTCGTGCAGGTCGTGCAGGCGGTGCGGGCCGCACGAGGCGACCCGGGGGTTCAGCCGAGCGGGTGCCGCGGCCGACGTACGGCCGGCCGCGGCATCCGCTCAGCCGTTGATCACTCGCCCAGCCAGCGGTTGAACTGGTCGAGCACGGCGTCGATGTTCTCGGAGTAGTAGCCGACGTCCTGCTTGATCGAGTTCGTGACGTTGTCGCCGATGGGTAGGAACTGCTGCACGTCGTCGGGGAACGACGAGGGCTCGAGGCCGATGACCGAAGCCGGGATGGGCGTCGGCACCTTGCTCGCGAACGCGATCTGGCCGTCGGTGTTCTCGATGACGTTCGCGAGCAGCTGCTGCGCGGCGGCCGCGTTCGGGGCGTCGGCCGGGATCGACCACACCGAGTTCGAGTAGCCGGCCTCGTTCCAGGTGATGGAGGCCGGGAAGCCGTTCTCGGAGGCCGCGACGAACGCGCGGTTCGCCCAGAGGATGCCGATGTCGCACGACCCGTTCTCGAACGACTCGATCGACTGGGCGCCGCTGGTCCACCAGGTGATGTCACTCTTGATCTCGTCGAGCTTGCCGAGCGCGCGGTCGACGTCGAGCGGGTAGAGCTCGTCGGGCGCGACGCCGTCGGCGAGCAGGGCAGCCTCGAGGGTCCAGCCGTACTGCGGGTTGTTGAAGAAGCAGCGCTTGCCGGGGAACGTGTCGAGGTCCCACAGGTCGGCCATCTCCGACGGCTTCTCGTCGGGGTAGGCCTCGTCGTCCCACGTGAGCACCATGCCGAACGTGCCGACCTCGATGCCGTAGTCGCTGTAGGTGCCCTCGACGAGCTTGTCGACGGGCACGATCGAGGTGTCGATCTTCGCGAGGTAGCCCTCGTCGGCGGCCTTCTCGGCGTCGTTCACGGTGGGCAGGAAGGCGAGGCTCCACGGCACCTGGCCGGCTTCGGAGGCGGCGAAGAACTTCGTCGCGGCCTCGTTGTAGTCGTCGGTGACCGTCACGCCGGTGTCGGCGGTGAAGTCGGCGAACAGGGTCGAGTTCAGCTCCTCCCAGACCTGGCCGCCGCTGGTGTCGTAGAAGAGGATGTCGCCGCTGATGGCGCCGTCCTCCGACGGGGCGCTGGTGCCTTCGGAAGAACACGAGGTGAGGGCGATCGCCGAGGCGATCGTCGCGGCTCCTGCGAACAGGAGGCGGTGACGACGGATGGTTCTCATTGCTGCTCCTAGATTTCTCGTGACGCTGGGGTGGTGCTCGGGCTGTGATGCGGTGCTGGTGATGCTCTGCCGTGGTGCGGTGGTGCCGTTCTGGTGCGGGTGGCGACCTGTGGTGCGTGGTGCCGAAGGTGCTGCGGGAAGGGTCGAGGGGCGGATGCCGCGGCGCGGCGTCAGCGGCTGGTGCGTGTCTGGGCGCTAGGCCGCGGGCGTTAGGCCTTCGGCTCCGGCTCGGCCGCCACGAGGGCGACCTCGCCGGGCCGCACGAGCAGCGACACGTGGTCTCCGACCGCGGGCGCGGGTGCGGCCGGATCGAGGTCGACCGAGCACGCGATGCCCGAGGCGTCGAGGTGGATGCTGCGGCGCTGGCCGAGGAAGCGCACCTCGGTGATGACCGCGCCCGCGAGCCGGGTGAGTCCGGCGGGCACGGGCGTGGCGGCGCCGGCCGCGCCGAGCACGAGCTGCTCGGGGCGTACCGAGCACACGACGTCGTCACCCATGATGGCCGGGTTGGCGCGAGCGACGAGGTCGTGGTCGCCGACCCGCACGGTCGCGGTGCTGCCGTCACTGCTGACGAGGCTTCCTGGGAACAGGTTCGTCTTGCCGAGGAACTTCGCGACGAAGAGATCCTTCGGCTCGCGGTAGAGCTGCTCGGGCGTGCCGAGCTGGCAGATTCGGCCGTCGCGCATGACGCCCATGCGGTCGGAGAGGATGAACGCCTCCTCCTGGTCGTGCGTGACGTAGACGGCGGTCGTGTTCGACTCCTGCTGGATGCGTCGAACCTCGGCGCCGAGCTCCTCGCGGAGTCCGCGGTCGAGGGCGCCGAGCGGCTCGTCGAGCAGCAGCACGCGCGGGTTCTGCGCGAGCGCGCGGCCCAGCGCGACGCGCTGCTGCTGGCCGCCGCTGAGCTGGGCGGGGTATCGGTCGCCGAACCCGCCGAGTGCGACGAGGTCGACCATCTCGGCGACGCGGGCGGCGCGCTTCGCGCCCGGCATCTTGCGCACCTTCAGGCCGTACTCGATGTTCTCGGCGACCGTCAGGTGCGGGAACAGGGCGTAGTTCTGGAAGACGAACCCGATGTCGCGCTTCTGGGTGGGCGTGCGCGTGACATCCGTGCCGTCGATGTGAAGCGTGCCGCGCGCGGGGTCGAGCAGGCCCGCGATGATGCGGAGCAGGGTCGTCTTGCCCGAGCCGCTCGGGCCGAGCAGGGTGAAGAACTCGCCGGCGTGCACGTGCAGGTCGGTGTCGGCGAGGGCTGGCACGCCGTTGTAGTCGAGGCCGATGTCGGAGACGACGACCTCGCCCCGGCGTTCGCCCGAGAGCCCGGGTGCGGTGGTGGCGTCGGCGCCGCGTGTGCGGCGGGCGGTCGAGAGGGTCATGGCTTCTCCTGTCGGGCCGAGAGTTGGGCCGTTCGGCGGCTGGTCGCACGGCTGGTCACGCTGCGCACGACCACGATGGCCACGACGACGAGCACGAGCAGCGAGGCGACGGCGGGCACCGTGGGAACGATGCCGCTCTCGAGGTACTTGTAGATCGTGACGGGCAGGGTCTTGGTCGGGCCGGTCTGGATGAAGAGCGCGAGCACGACCTCGTCCCACGAGGTGACGAACGCGATCGCGAAGGCGCCGATGACGCTCGGCATGATGCCGCGCACGACGATGGTCCAGAAGGCTCTGGCCCGCGAGGCGCCGAGGGTCCAGGCGGCGGCTTCGATGCCGCGGTCGGCCGAGCTCATGGCCGCGACGATGAGCGCGTAGCTGAGCGGCGCCGCGATGATCGTGTGGGCGAGGATCAGGCCGATCACCGAGCCCGTGAGGCCGAGCTTCAGCTGCACGTCGAACATGCCGATCGCGAGCAGGATGGCCGGGGTCACGATGGGCGCGAACGCGAGTCCGCCGATGACCGCCTTCCACGTGGTCGAGGTCATGCGGCTCGTCACCCTCGCGAGAATGAGCGCCATGCCGACCGAGAGCGCCGCGGTGCCGGTCGCCACGATGATGCTCTGCCAGATGGGGCCGAGCCACGCCTGGCTCGTGAACACCTCGCCGAACCAGCGCAGGGTGAACCCGCGCGGCGGGAAGACGACCGTTCCGGTCTCGCCGACCGCGAGCGGGAAGACGAAGAGCACCGGAATGACGAGGAACGCGATCGTGATGAAGCTCACCACCGCCGAGACGGCCATCCACGGCGACCAGCGGAACGGCAGCGAGGTGCTGACGCCCTTGGCCTGCGACGGACCGATGCCGCCGGGCTGGAAGCTGCCGGCCACCTTCACGACGCCGACGTAGCAGATGATCGTCGCGATGAGCAGGAGGATGCCCATGGCGCTCGCGATGCCCCACTGGTACACGTCGATCTGCTGCTGGATGTAGACCGAGATCGTCTGCTCCTGCGGTCCGCCGAGAATCGCCGGCACGAGGAAGAAGCTGAGCCCGAGGATGAACACGAGCAGCGCGCCGCTCACGAGCGATCCGCGCACCATGGGCAGGTAGA
Organism: Agromyces allii; assembly: GCF_009749385.1. Taxonomy (GTDB): domain Bacteria; phylum Actinomycetota; class Actinomycetes; order Actinomycetales; family Microbacteriaceae; genus Agromyces; species Agromyces allii. The sequence continues at coordinate 255,687 of NZ_WBIN01000007.1, forward strand.
CGGTGAAGAACGTGCGCACCGACGAAGCCCCGAGCGTGCGGGCCGCGAGCACGAGGTTGTCGTCGACCGAGGTCATGCCCGCGTAGAGCACGAGCACCATGTAGGGCAGCAGGTACATGACCGTGCCGACGAGCGTGCCCGCCTGGGTGTAGAGGAGCGAGGTCTCGCCGAACCCGAGCGCGAGGCTCAACTGGTTGACGATGCCGTTCGGGCTGAGGATCGACGTGACCGCGAAGAGTCGAACGACGATCGAGACCCAGAACGGCACGAGGATCAGCAGGAGCAGCAGGCCCGCGGTGCGCTTCGAGAGCCGCGAGATGAAGTACGCGGTCGGGAACCCGAGCAGCACGGTGAGCAGCGTCGAGTTGATCGCGAGCAGCACCGTGCGCCACTCGATGCGCAGCAGGAAGTCGTCGATGAAGATCTTCTGGTAGTTCGAGAAGTCGATCACGGGCGCCGCGGCGTCGAACTTGCCGTCGGGGCTGAGCGAGCGCAGCAGCACGCTGACGACGGGCCAGACGAAGAAGACCAGGTAGATCGCGACGACGGGGGCGAGCAGTGCGATGCGCCCGGCGATGGTGCCGATGCGTCGCCGGATGACGGGGGCGGCGTTGATCGCCAGGGGGGTCGTGGGGGTCGGGGCGTCCGTCGTCGCGGTCATGTCAGCTCCTCTCGTTCATGATTTTGAAACACCGTACCGAAATCTGATTTCGGTCAGATGTCGGCGGTGTTCCGTTGGGTTTCGGATGCCTCGGAGGAGGCTGCGGCGGGGGTTTCCGTAGCGGCAGCCGGCACCGCGTCGAAGATCGTGTAGACCTTGCGCACCGTCGCGGAGACCCGCCAGGTGCCGGTCCAGCCGGGTTCGAGCACGAGCACCGAGCCGGGCGCGATGCGCGTGACCGACCCGTCGGCGTGCGTGATCGAGCCCTCCCCCGAGAGGAACTGCATGACCTCGCCGCTCGTGGGCTTGGCCGAGGCGAACTCCCCGGGCGTGACCTCCCAGACGCCGATCTCGAGCCCGTCGCGCACGGCGAGCACGTGCTCGGCGGTCTGCGGGTCGCCCGCGAGCACCCGGGCGGGTGCCCCGGTCGGCTCGAGCGCGAGGTCGCGCAGTTCTGCGGGCGTGTAGTCGGCGGCGAGGCTCATGAGTGCTCCAGGGTGGGGACGGCGGTGGCGGCGGTGGCTTCGGTGGTGACGGATGCCGCGTGGCGGCCGGCTGCGGATGATGCGGCGGCAGCGACATCCGCGAGCTGCTGACGGTTGACGAGCGAGGGGATGTCGCGCCCGCGCAGCACCGCCGCGCAGCGTTCGGCGAGGCGCGCGCGCAGGCGCTGCTCGGAGGCCTCGGAGTACCACGCGAGGTGGTTCGTGATGATCGCGTTGGGCGCGGCGAGCAGCGGGTCGTCGGCCGCGGGCGGCTCGGTCTCGAGCACGTCGAGGGCGGCGAACGCGAGGCGCCCGTCGTGCAGGGCCGCGGCGAGCGCGGCGCCGTCGACGAGTCCGCCGCGCGAGACGTTCACGAGCGTCGCGGTCGGCTTCATGCGCGCGATCGCGTCGGCGCCGATGAGGTGATGCGTGGCCGCGCTGAGCGGAAGGTGCAGGCTCACGACGTCGCCCTCGGCGAGCGCGGTGTCGAGGTCGACGAGCTCGACACCCTCGATCGCGCCGGCGTACGGGTCGTGCGCGATGATGCGCCCGACGAACGGACGCATGAGGCGAATCACCTCGCGCCCGATGCGCCCCACCCCGATGAGCGAGAGCGTCGCCGTCGACAGCGGCGCGATGGGCCGCAGCTGCGCCCAGTCGGCCCACTCGCCGCGGCGCACGAGCGCGTCAGCGGCGGTGATGCGCCGGTTCGCGTCGAGCATGAGCGCGGCCGCGTGCGTCGCGACCTCCTCCTCGCAGTAGTCGGGCACGTTCACCACGGCGATCCCCCGAGCGGATGCCGCGGCCAGATCGATCGTGTCGACCCCCACGCCGTACCGGCCGATGACCTTCCACGTGGGGTTCGCGTCCATGACCTCGGCCGTGATGTCGGCGTACTGCACGAGCACGCCGTCGGCGGGGGACGGAGTGTCGCCCGTCGCGCGCTCGTCTCGAGCATCGCGCACGCTGACACCGACGGATGCCGCAGCCGCCGACTCGACGTCGACGCTGCCGTACGACGAGTCGAGCACCTCGAGCAGCGGCGTCACGCCACCCTGTTCCGAACCACCGGTCACTCGTCACCACTCCCTCGTCGTTGCGATTTTGGAATGGTATTCCAAGATTCTCGAAAGCCGCAAGAGTCACTTCAAAAGGCGGGACAAGTGGTCCTGGTGAGCGGGCTCGGCCGGACGAGTCGTTGCGAGCGGCGGCACTGGCGGGGTCAGATGAGCCAACGGCGCGAACGGCCCAGATTTCGCTCGGAGGATCGGCGAGCTCGATCGGGGGAATAGACAGGGCGCTGGACGACCTCCATCGCCCAGCGCCCTCGCGCCCGAAGATCCACTTCGCCGTGAATCCGGTTCGCAACTTCTCCGGGTGCCCCCACCAACCGATTCGCGTGTTCCCTATCAATGCGCGACCCGTGCCGATTTCTGGAATGGTATTCCACCGCAACCAGCACAACAACCCCGACCGAGGATTCCTCTCCGCGTCACTCCCTCGCCGCCGCGATATCACCGCGATATACTCGGCGTGTGACCGCCAGACAGCCGGATGCCGCAACGCTCGTGCGGCGCGCGCGCGAAGACGCCGGGCTCTCGCAGCGCGCGCTGGCGACCCTGGCCGGCATCAAGCAGCCGAACCTCGCGATGATCGAGTCGGGCGCCCGGGTGCCGAGCGACGAACTCCGGGAGCGAATCCTGCGCGCCGCCCGGATGCGGCCATCGATTCCCCTCGAACTCTTCGCCGAGCGCATCCTCGAACTCGCCCCCAAGTACGGCGTCAGTGACATCCGCGTCTTCGGCTCGGCCGCTCGCGGAACCGACACCGCCGACAGCGATGTCGACCTCCTCGTCGAGGCCGGCCCCGAGGTCGACTTCCTGACCCTCGCCGCCTTCCGCCAAGAGGTGGCTGACCTCATCGGTTTCCCGGTCGACGCCGTGGTCGACGATGACTCGGACCCGGTCGTGCGGGCCCTTCGTCGCGAAGCAGTGCCCCTGTGACCGGCGGCGACTCCGATGCACCTCGCGGCCGGTTCACCGCTCGCCCCAGAACCGACGGTGATGGTTCTGAGCGCTCACGTGAACGCCTCGCCGCAGAGGTCGCCCGACTCCGCTCGCGCTTCGAGCGCGCCACTCGTGACGGCCGCGAGGCGTTCGCTGACACCGAATCCGACGCTTACGACATCGGCATGCTCGCGGTCATCCACCTCGCCGATCTGGTGAACCGCCAACTCCCCGACGAGATCGCGGCCGCCCTGCCCCGACTCGCCCGCGACGGCCTCCGAGCCACCCGCAACATCGCCGCGCACAATTACGCCGGCCTCGACAACGCCCGCCTCTGGGAGACCGTCTCGACCCACGCCCCGGCGCTCCTCGACGCGATCGATGCCGCCTCGGTCACGTCGGACGGCCAGGCGTAGTTCTTGTTGGGTGATTGCCCGAGTGAGGCTCGCTCGCTCACCGCGCTTGAGGCGAGCGAGCACATCGGCTTCGCGGGTAAGGCTGGTCAGTGGACCTCGGAGAATCTCCACGCGGGCTCGCCGCTGAACGGAGGATTCAAGAGCCCTGGCTGAGTAGCGAGGTCCTCGAAGAGTGACGCATCGTCGCGGTCCATTGCAGGCTCCGAGAGTGACGGCAGGTATGCCTCGTCGAGCGACCTTCCAGACGCATACTTGACGAGATCTACGACGCCGCAGACACCTCGGAACTCCGAGTAAAGCAGCACCCAACGGAGTGGAGCATCGGGTTCAGCGATCCGTCCAAAGAGTTCATGAAGTCGCGAGTACGTCGCGTTGATTCGGAATCGTTGTCTCAGCGGATCCATGTAGACGCCACCCCAGCCGTGCTGGATGAATGCGGCGATCGGCCCGCTCGTCGTCACGAGATTGAGCCCGTACGAGTTCATACCGTGCCCAGCGTGGCAGAGATCGAACATTGCACCACCTTCAAGCAGCCTGTCCAGCACCGCCTTCACGTGAAACATGTAGAGGTCATCGCCTGCATCGAGGTGTCCGATGCGGTCGGTACTGGCCCAGTTCCACGGCCCGATCTTCGTGATATCGCGAAGGTCGGTGTCGCCCGTCGGCGGCACGACGAGCCCGGCCGAGGCCAGCGTCGCGAGCATCTCCATCGGTTCGACTTCCCGGTCGTCGAAGGTCATGGGACCGCCTATCTCGTCATCGAACTGGTGCCATCCTCAGTCACCCGGACTCCCGCCTCGCGAGCGGTGTGGCTCAGCCTCCCACGGATGCTGCCGTGAATCCATGTCATCACGGTTGCCACCTCTGTATCGAACGATTGCGTTGCCGCGTCGACGTCGGCACGCCGGGGGCGCACCCGTTGGTCTCGCCGCTTTGCGCGCCGCGCGCAGTGAGTCGCGGGCCTTGCGTCGAGTCAGGCGATGCGACAGTGAGCAGCCGAGGCTCCTCTCCGATTCGGGCCGCGTCACTCCGTCATCGCCGCGATGCCGCCCACGCCACGCCGCCGGTCAAAGGCCGAGGGCCGCGATACGTCGGTTACGTGCCTCGATGAATTCGAGCGTCGCACTCCGATACGCGACGTACTCGTCGAGCGCTCCCGGAACCGACCGGCCGCTAAAGTCGTCAAAGCGCATGAGGAATCGGACGCCCGAACCGTCGGCGGACACGAGGTCCTGCAGGAGGAAGAAATCGACGTACCCGGTGAAGTCCTCGAACAGTTCGAAGAAGTCCTCATACCGGGCGAGCACCGCAGCGAGCGGGCTCGGTTCGTCCAAGTAGTACCGACGAATGCACTCCAGAGTAAGGTCGAGCCGATCGGCGATCTTCCTCGTGAAGCCACGGGCGCCGTTGAGAGTCTGCCTCCCGTCGACCTTGTTGCCCGGAAAGACCATCATACCGCCGATGGTGTACGCGGCTCGCCTGAACGCCAGCACCTCCTCCGCGGGAATCTGCTCCAGGATGTGCCGCATCGTCACCCAAGTCGTGAAGGTGGGAATGCACGAGTCACTTGCCAGGACGAACTCACCGAGGTCCGACTTGTGATGCAGGTACGCGCCTTGTGTTGAGTCGTCGAGGTCGAACACACGCCCATTCGGCAGGGGCTTGCTCCAAAGCGCGCGGTGATACCTCCGCAACGTCGGGCTGTACTTGTCGGGGTCCTTGCCCGATGCGTCATTGCGGAAGTCGAACGTGGTGTCGATCATCAGCCGACCTTTCTCCTCTTCGTTGCGCTCCGCGGGCTATACGCCGAGGGCTCTGCCGATCTTCGCATTCGCTGCACTGCGCGCACGGCGATCCCCGAACGCGGCGTGACGAACATCGAGCGACTCCAGGCGCCGGCTCATGGCCATCAGCAGTGCGGCAACTCTCCGGCGATGGTGAGCTTCGAGGTCGCGAGCCTCCTCGAGCACCCTCGCTCTCGAGGCGATCGCGCGCACCTTGGTGAGCGTGTCGCGACGCCAGTCCTGATACGGGCCGTCGGGCCGGCACGCGAGCCGCTCGAACCGGTCGTCGATGATCGCGAGCCGCAGCTCGAGGGCCGCGACATCGGCGAAGAACGCCGTCCGGTCGACCTGGTGCCGTGACACACCGGCCGCCCGGAGCTGCTGCGCCATCGCTGGGCTGAGATACGAGTCCAACACCATGGTCGTCTCCTGAGATGACTCCGGACTCGGCCGAAGATCACAACAGTACGGAGACCCACCGACATTCCCCTCGGAGGCCGTAACGCCCACTCCGGCCGCCGCTAACGATTCCGCCCGCACACCCGTGTGGAAACGGATGAGGAGCGCTATTCCGTGCCTCTCTCGACCAGTGAGCGCGCCAACGGAGCATCAGATCGGCTCGGCGTGCGGCCGTGTGGTCATCACACCTCCCTGTCCGCCTCTACCCCGACGACCCTGCCCGGCAGTCCACCGCCGTCGAGGAACACCAACTGCGCCGAAGCACGCTCACCGGTCGCCGCTTCCAGCGCACGCACATACGCCCGCAGCTGGGGTCCGTAATGCACTGCGCGCTCCTCGAGCGCATCCGCGCCGGCGACTGTGTCGGTCTTGTAGTCGACGATCACGAGCGATCCATCGACGTCGCGGAAGAGCAGGTCGATGAATCCCTCGAGCACAAGGCCGTCGTCTTCCGAGGTGCCGACGTAGAGTTCGCTCCAGTGCTCCGACGCGAACGCCCGCTCCACGACCTCGGTCGCGAGTGCAGACCGTACGTATCCCGCAACGGTCGAAGCAAGCGAAGGAACCCCCTCTGCGAGGGCCTGTGATTCCGCGACCGATTCGACCAGCGAAGCGTTCCCATCGACGGCCTGCAACGTGCCGTGCACCGCCCGCCCGATGAGGTTGCCGTATCGCCCCTTCAGCCAGGGCGCGAGTTCGATGTCGCGCCCGCCCTTCGCCCGACCGGCCGCGATTTCGGCGCCTGGCTCATCTCCCGACTCGAGCGCATCGGAGATCGCCCACACCACCTCAGGCTCGGTTCCCTCGAGGCCTGATGCGGTTCGGGCCGAGGGCTGCTGCGATCGTTCACGGGCAGCGACTGTCTCCTGTGTCCACTCCTCGAACGACGTCCCGGGTTGAGCCGCCGGCGACGGTCGGCCCCCGGCATCACTCGACCCGGCGGTCACATCCGCCGCCGAGAACCCAACGGCTCCTGGCACATCCAACGCTCCGGCATCGACCAGGATCTCGGCGGCCGTCGCGACCACCGGCCGAGCCGCTCGATGCAACGACACTACGAGGTGGTCCCGCGCTCGGGTCGCCGCGACGTATAGGAGGCGGCGCCGCTCCTCGCCGTCCATCTGTTCATCGAGCGGTGCGGCATCGGCGAAGTCGTTCGTCTCGATCGGCCCCGACAGCCTGACGGCATAGCCCACTTCCGCGGTCCAGAGCAGGCGTACGCCCGACGACCGCCGCGGATGGCTGGTCATGCCGGACAGCACGACCATCCCGAATTCCAGCCCCTTCGCCGCGTGCACGGTCATGATCCGCACGACGTCGAGGTCAGTCTCGGGCAGTAGCGACTCGGCGACGCGCGCGGCATCCTGGGCCTGATGCCCGGCCCAGGCGAGGTACTCGCGCAGTCCGCCGTGCTCGACCTCCGACCAGGCCCGCGCCTGATCGATGACGAACCGGATCCTCCCCCAGTGGTCGCGCACGCGCGACGGACGCTCGGTGACGGAAGCCGCCTCGAGCACTCGCCGATCGACCGCGAGGCAGGTCAGCAGATCTGCGGGCGACATCCATCGGCTCCGTCGGGCCAGGCTACCGAGGTACCCCATCGCGCGGCCGACGGCCGTGTCGGTCAGCTCGTCCGGCACCGGCGCACCGACTGTGAAGCTCCCTCCATCGCGCTTGTGCGCGAACAAGTCGTCGTCGCCGCATCCGAACAGCGCCGATCGGAGCGCCGTGACCGCCGAGAGCTGGTCACTCGGATCGGCGATCGCCCGCGCCGCGGCCATGAGCGAGCGGACCTCGATCGACTGGTAGACGAGCGAGCTCGACTCGGCACGGTACGGAATTCCTGCGGCGTCCAAGGCCTCTTCGAGCATCGGCAGCGAGGTGCGCGACGGAATCAAGACCGCGATGTCGCGCGCGGTGAGCGGCCGCCACCGCTTCGCGACCCGGTCAAACACGGTCCACCCCTCGGCGAGCGCGGTCGTGATCACGGCAGCCACATCGGATGCCTCAGCTTCGCGCTGCGGCCCGACCGTCGTCTTCGACGGGTGCGGTTCGACGCCGAGAAGGGTCACAGCGGGCCCCTCGAGGCGGCCGTCGTTCGACCTGGTGGACCGGTGCGCGTCGAGCGACTCATACGGGGGCTGCATCCGCGGCTGCTCACGAATGACCCGACCGAACACCTCATTGATCCAGTCGACGACCGGGGGCACCGTGCGGAAGTTCGTGACCAGGGACAGACGGCGGCCGAACCACTCGCCCGCCTCGAGGTAGGTCGCGATGTTCGCGCGGCGGAAGCGATAGATCGACTGCTTCGGGTCGCCGACGACGAACAGCGATCCTGCCGGCACTTCGATGTCATGCCAGTCCGCGGCATCCGCAGCTCGTCCGCCCGCGATGCGCACCGCAAGCTCGATCTGGATCGGGTCGGTGTCTTGGAACTCATCAAGCAGCAGCCGTGGGTACTCGGCCTGGAGTCGGGCACGCACGTCAGCGTCGCGCCGCAGCAGGTCGCGCGACGCAACCAGCAGGTCGTGGAATTCCAGCGAACCGGATGCCACGCGCTCGCGCGCACCGTCGAGCACGGCCTGTGCGATCCACCGCGCAATGGGCCGCAGCGCAGCATCACCGTATTGCCCGGCGACGGCCGCGGCATTCGCCTTGAGGGCCTTGACCTCGTCTTTGAGGCCCGGCAGGTCCGGCCAGTTCGCGCCCTTGCCGCCCCTACCGATCCCGAGGTCGGCCAGTTCGCGAACGCGCGCGAACTGCTCGCCGTGGTCGACAGCCTGCCGGAATGACTCGACCCACGCTGCAACGTTCCGGATGACGCCGAGGAACAGGTCGGCGTCGTCACGGCAGTCCGCCTCAGCCTCGCTCACGAGCACCGCGTGGCGCAGCAGGCCGTCAGTGTCCGGCAGGACCATCGCGCCCCGCGGCTGCGCGAGCACGTGCGACTCGATCAGGTCCCAGTCGTTGCCGAAGGCGCGGGTGAGTGACCGGAGTTGGTCGGGCGTCGTGCCGACCTCGAGCACGAGCTGCAGCGGGTCGGCGAGATCGTCGTCGTCGAGCATGCGGCGCCACATCGTCGTCCAGCGGTCGTCGAAGGCGACGGATGACCCGACTTCGTCGAGCACCTCGACCAGCGGCGGCATGGCGGCCTGGATCGGGAAAGCCGCGAGGATGCGCTGGGCGAACGAGTGCAGTGTGCCGATCGCAGCGCCGTCGAGGTCGTCGAGGGCCTGCTGGACGATGCGCTCGAGCGATGAACCCACGCCCTGCCCATCCGTACCCGCGACAGCCGACGCCGCGGCCTCGGCGGCCGCCTCACGGTGCACCTTCTCGAACTCGGCGCGCAAACGATCACGGAGCTCGGTGCCCGCTTTCTCGGTGAAGGTCACGACCGCGGTCTTCGCGAGCGGCACGCCGTCGTGCAGCACCGAGTTGACGACACGTGCGACGAGCGCTGAGGTCTTGCCCGTACCCGCGCCAGCGTCGACGAACAGGCTCTCCGCGAGGTTCTCGCGGATCTCCGAGCGAGCCGGATCGTCGGCGAGCGGGAGGCGAGCGGCCGGGGTCATCCGCGCACCCCGTCCGACGCGTCAGAAGGCACCGCCGACGGATCGATCAGCGAGTACAGGCGCCGCAGCGAAGCATCGGTTCGCTTGCGCTCGCTGGGGCCGCGCACGTGACCGTATCCGACGCCGTCAGGGTTGCAGAACGGGCACTGTATCCACGCGAAGTCATCGGCGGACGGAGGCTTCGCAATGAAGTACCCGTCGCGAATGCCGGCGACGAGTGTGGCGAGCGCGGCGACATAGGTTCGCTCAAGCTGTTCGTCGAGCACGACATCGATGCGGTCGCCACGATTCTTGCGCCCGATGAACCAGTAGCCAGCCTCGACCCGCTCGTTTCCGAACGCGTCGCGCGCCGCGTGCGCGTAGAGCGGAAGCTGTAGCTTAGTGCCGGCGACGACGGGATCCTTCGGGATATCGCTGAATCCGCGCGCGCTGCCGGTCTTGAAGTCTGTCACGAGAAGCGTGCCGTCGCGCGTGACGTCGACACGGTCGGCACTGCCACGCATCGCGACCACGCCGCCCTCGACCTCAACCCGCACCGCGGCCTTGCCGTGCATGCCGAACGGCAGTTCGCTCTCGAGGATCCGCGAGTCGCGAGCGGCGTGCGCGGCGTCGTCGAGATCAAGCGCGAGGTCGAGGTCGCGATGCACCTGCACGCGCTCCGGCGCCCAGAGGCGCGGATGTCCCGTGAGCCCTCGCCGCTCGAAGTCGGCCATGACCGCCTCGGCGATCTCGTGCATGCGCGCACGGTGCGCGGCCGTCCACGGCTCCCCGAAATCGGGCAGGCTCGGCGACTCCTCGGTGAGCCGATCGAGCACGGTGTGGATGATCGAGCCGAGGTCCCACGGCCGGATCCGGATGATCTCCTCCGGCGTCTCGAGCGGGCGCACGCCGAGCAGACGCTCGACGAAGAACGCATGTGCGCAATCGGCGTACTTCTCGAGCGCCGTCGGTGAGACGAGGTCGGTCCCGCTCGCATAGTCGGGCAGACCGGTCGTGCCCGCGAGATTGCCGTCGAAGCGGGTGAACGCATCGACGCCACGGGCACGGATGAGGTCGAGCGCGGCGGTCAACGCCGTATCGCCTGGGAGGCCGACTTGTCTGCCGTTTGCGCTCTCCCCCACCAGATGCCGAAGCCGCCACTCCTGCTCGGTTCCGGGCCGGTCGGCGCGCGCGACGCCCTCCCAGTGCGACGCGACCGAACGCATGTGGGTGCCGGATGCCTCACTCCATCGCGTGGCCTCGAGGTCGGGTCTGCCCGTGATCGCGCGAAGCGTCGGCATGAGCCACCGGCTCGGCAGTCGTTCGGCACCGCGCCGGAGGTCGCCCCGCGGGAAGCTCGCCGTGACATCGCCGGCGGCGAACGCCGCGAGCAGTGCGCGATGCCTGCGACGAAGTCGGTCACCCGCGGTATCGAGGGCGCCGGCGGTCTGCACCCTCACCGCGTCAGGCAGGATGGGGTCGACGTGCGCGCGGCCCGGGTACAAATCCTCGGAGAGCCCGACCACGAAGACGTGGTCGGCGTCGAGCGAGAGCGCGGCGTCGATCGGTCCGACGAACACTCCGTCGCCGTACCGGCCGACCCGCGACGTGCGCCCGTCGAGGTCGACCTCGAGGATCTCGACCAGGGAGCCGAGTGTCGGTGGCATCCCGATGCCGTCGAGCTCAGCCAGCCCACCGAGTGTCTGCTCGATCGCCGTCGCGGCGCGCTGCTCTTCCTCGGGGAGCCGGTTCATCGCGTCGGAGCGCCCGAAGTACCGGTGCAACAGCGCGAGCGCCCATTCGCCGAACGCCGCCCAACCTCCGAGCGCGCGACCTTCCTCGAGACGTCGGCGCAACTCGGAGACGAATACTGCGAGTGCCTGCGACTCGGCGATCGAGCGCTCCCGATATGCAATGGAGCCGGGGCTCGCATCGGGATCGTCGCGGTCTGACACGAGCCTCGCCTGGTGGCGCGCCTCGTGATCGGCCAGCCGCCCGGCCCAGTCCCCGCCCGTAATACCGGCCTCGCGACTCAGTCGCTCCCAGCGCGTGCGCGGAACGGATGCCCCGTCCTCGCCGAGCCGGATCGGGGCCCGCCCCAACCAATCGAAGAATGCGACCCGACGCAGGTCGTCTGGATCCAGCATGAGGAGGGTGAGGAACGCATCGGCGACGGCGCGGTCGCGGAGAGGTCGCCCGCCGGGGCCGTTGGCGGCGATCCCGGCGGCCGCGAGATGGTTGTGAAGGAGCCGAGAGTATGGCACCGCTTGCGAATGGAGGACGGCGACCCGATGGGCGGCTGCGCCGTCGGCGAGCAGTGCGCGCACTTCGCGGGTGACGGCGCGGACCTCGTCATCGGAGTCGGAAGCGTGGAGGATGCGGGTGGCGTGGGCTTGATCGGGCTGCTGGGCTGAATCTGTGCCATCTGCCGCCCTGAGTTGGCCGAAGGCTGCGGCGAGCGGCTCGTCGACCTCCGTGAGGTCGGTCATGCCGAGGATCGTCATGACCGGTGGCGCGGCCGAGCCGTCCAACGCCTGGAGGAAGGCGCGTTCGACGGGAGACGGCTCGCCGGGCAAGTACACGATCACCCGCCCGAATGCGAGCGCGACGTCGATATCGCGCTGGCGGAGAAGCTGCACCGCGGCCTCGAGGACCGCGACCTCGTCTCGCCGCCCGTCGAGCGCACGCAGTGTGACCTCGTGATGCAGGCGAACGAGGTCGGCACCGAGCTCACCTGAGGCGGTGATCGCGGCGAATGAGTCCTCGTCCAATCCGCGAAGCTCATGGTGCGCGCGAACCAGCGCCCGAATGGTTGCTGAGTGATGCGCGACCGGCTCGAAACATCCGCCTGCCTGAGCCAGCCGACTCCGCCAGATCGCCGTGAGTCGAGCAGACGTCACGGGTGGCAACGTCGCACTCGCAGCAGCGAGCAGCTGCTCGGCAAGCCGGCGGAGCGTCAGGACGTTGACGGCGGCGACACCAGGGTGATCGCCGATTCCGCTCGCAAGTGCTCGGCGAGCACTGATCGCCGCAATGTTGTCGCGGACGATGATCGTGACGGGGGCGAGCGGGTTGCCCTGCTTCGCCTCCGCGACGACGGCACGAAGCTTCTCGATCGCTGCGGAGCCGAATCCGGTGTGATGTGTTCGCATCGCCGGCTCAGAGCGCCTCGAAGAAGTCCTCGTCGACGCGATACAGGACGATCGGTGCATCCGCCTGAACTCCAACCTCATGCCGCACCATGAGCTGCGCGAGGCGGTCTCCGTCGATGAGTTCGATCCTCGCATTGACCCTGCGAGCTTCCTCGATCGCGCCCTGCGTGAAGCGGCTCGAGGTGATGAAGACTCCGCGATCGCCTTGAGCACCCATCAGCGCGCCGACGAACTTTTGGATCTCCGGGCGCTGTACGACCGTTCCGTTGTAGCGCTTCGCTTGAATGTAGATCCGGTCAAGACCGAGTGGATCCTGGCTGATGATGCCGTCGATCCCACGGTCACCTGGCTGCCCCGAGTGTTCGACGACGCCGTGCTGTCCGTATCCCATCTTGCTCAGGAGCTTGATGACGAGTACTTCGAAGTCTCGAGGCGAGACCGCGAGGACCCGCTCGAGGATTTCGCCCTCGACTGCGGCACGATTCTCGGCCTCCGCAGCCTGCGCGAGCTCGAGCGGTGAGCGGTCGTCGGTCTCTGCGGTCGGGTTGGAGCTCAGGTCGGCTTTTCGAATTCGGGATCGGGACCTGAATGCGACGTACTCCGGGTAGCGCCCAAGCGCCTTCACGTCGATCCGCTCGGGGATCTCTACGAGGGCCTGACGTCCACGATCGGTGATCCTGATGTGCGCCCGCAGTGGGCGCTCGAGCAAACCCGCTTGGAACAGGTGCGACACGGCCCAGTGCGCCTTGTTGTCGAATCGTCGCTGCCCACTCGGGATGAGCTCGGCCCGCTCGTCATCGCTGACGTCGAACTCGGCACCGAGATCGTCGATGACCTGTTTCATCGGATGGACCGCACCATCCGACGTCAGCTCTAGCACGGGACGCATGAGCGCTTGGAAATCGGGAATCACGGAGTTCCTCCTCAGCGAAGCCAGCGTCGTTCGGCGTTCACCGCCGTTCCAAGGCTGGCATACGGCCGATCGATGCGCAGCAAGTCATACGCGTGGGTTGCCGCACAGCCGTCCGGGCCGGAACACTGAGCACATGCCGTCACTCATCGCTTGGCTCGACGCATCGAGCGAGGAGCAGCGTCGGATGCGCGACATCATCCGATTGTTCAGCGACCGCGAAAGCCGCGATGAGCTGGGGCTCGGTCAGATCAGGGATGCGCTCTCCGACGCACTCTTTCCGGGAACGTCGACACTGTTGACCAGGGCCCGATACCTCCTGTTCGTTCCGTGGGCCTATCAGAAGGCAGCTGGGCGCCCGAACCCGAGCGCCGACGCCGATCGCGCTGAGCGCGATGTCATCCACGCGTTGAAGGCCTCCGGGGATTACGCGGGTCTGCTCGGCATGCAGGCCGGCGAGGCGCTCAAGAACCTGCCGTCGCTCATCTACTGGTCGATGCTGCGGCACTATCGGATCCTCGCCGATGAGTCGCTCTCGCGTGCAGACGTGCTTCGATTCGATGGAATGCCGACCGGCGCAGCAGATCTCGGAGCGGCTGCACCGGCACGATTCTCGGCATGGTCGAGCGAGCTGCCCCCTGCCCCTGAGGGATTCCCGAAGACGATCCCCGATGGGTTCAGGCTCTCCACAGACGAAGCCGGCTGGCTACGGGATCGAATTCTCAACGAGGCTCCAGGGACGTTGTTCGCCCATTTCGCGATCGAGCAGCCTTCGCGCGAGAGCTTCGCACCGTGGGCGGACCCTGCGATCCACGGCCTCGGCGGCGACGCGACGCAGGTGCTGAGCGACGCCAGGGCTTTCTCGGCACTCATGCACGGCGCGCAACTCATCTACAACCTCCTGCTCGCGGAGGAGTATGAGGACGCCGGATACGACCGGGTCACCGAGCCGACATCCCGGTTCCGCGAGCAGGTCGCCGACTGGGGAGCGGAACTCCCCTCGCTGGTGGATCTGAACACGTGGAACCTCGACGGCATGCTCGCGCGGGTCGAGCTGGTGCGCGGCACGCCGATCCACTTCAAGACCCGGGCGTTCGTGCGCGACTGGTTCAGCCTGGTGCAGCAGTCGAACCCGGCGGCGCTGGCCGGCCACGAGGCCGCCCGATCCTTTATGGAGCGTCGGGAACGCGAACACAAGGGAGCGCAGGCGCGCATCGGCAATCGGGCGCGACTCGCGAGCTGGGGTGGGAGCTCGGGCGCGGGCGCCCTCGTGTATCGGTGGCCACAGGCCCGGGGCATCCTGCTCGACATCCACGATGGTCTGCAGCGAGAGAACGGTGTGGTCGATGCTTGAGCCACAATCACGTGCGGCGCTGACGGAACAGCTCAGACCTCCGTCGGGGTTCGAGCTTTCGCATGCGGTCGGCACGAGCTTCACGCTCGATCTCGCGACTGCACTCGCGATCCCGCTCTCGTTCGCGTCGCATCGACTCGCAACCGCGGACGACGCACTGGGGGTCCTGGACGCGATCCGACGAGCGGCCGACCGCATCGACGTGTTCGGCCAGGCCGGTGAGATCTCCATGGGCGCACGCTCTGACCTCGTCGCGTTCCTCGAACCAATGGTGCATCCCGTGACCGTTCGGCGCGGCCTCTTCCACCCGAAGGTGTGGTTCCTCGAGTACCGGTCGGGTGATGAGCTCGCATATCGGTTCCTCTGCGCGAGCCGCAATCTCACCGGCGATCGCAGCTGGGACCTCGTCGTGCGCCTCGACGGCCGCCCCGCCGCCGATGGGGAGCGGCGTGAGTCTGCGGCAACGAACAAGCCGTTGTCCGGGCTGCTCCGGGTTCTGCCGACGATGGCAGTGCTCTCACTCCCGGCGGACCGCCAGAAGCGGATCGAGGCCCTCGCCGACCGCTGGCGGTCGGTCGTGTGGGAGCATCCCGACTCGATCAAGCGCATGCAGTTCCATGCCTTCGGCGTTCAAGGGAGCGAAGTGCCGGACCTGCGAGGGCAGCGGGCGTTGATCATCTCACCGTTCGTCACCGACGATGGCCTTCGGATGATCCGCTCCGGCGTGCGCGCGGAGACGCATCTCCTCTCCCGAACCGAGGGCCTCGATCGTCTGTCTCCCGGGTCCCTCGATGCCCGGCTCTCGACGTACGCCCTCGACGATGCCGCGACGCAGGCCGACCTCGACGCCGACGCAGGTGCCGCATCGGCGTACGTCGCCCCGACCGAGCGGCTCGCCGGCCTGCACGCCAAGGCCGTGATCGTGGATCGGATGGACGGCGCCCATCTGTTCCTCGGCTCGGCGAACGCGACGCTCCCGGCGTGGCAGCAGAACGTCGAGGTCATGGTCGAGTTGGTCGGCTCGGTCGCGAAAGTGGGCGTTCAGGCCAGCCTGGTGGCCCTCGGAGACCTGAAGCAGACGTATGAGACCACGGGCGGCCAGGCACCCGACGAGAACGAAGAGGCAAATAGGCGACTCGAGAGATTCATGCGCTCGTTCGCGAGCCTGCGGTTGAACGTCCGGGTGGTATCGGGCGAGCGTCACGACCTGCGTGTCTGGTGTGACGCACCGGAGCACTCGACGAAGCGAGCGACGAAGGCCGCCCGTGCCGCGGCATCCGATGAATTCTCGCTCCGCTGGCACCTGCTCACCCGACCGGACCTCGGGGACACGGCACTCGCTCAGAGCGAGGCCGAGTCGACCGTGATTTCCGGCGTGCCGCTCGCCGATATCACCCCGTTCATCGTGCTCGTCGGCCGCGATGCATCCGGCCGAGAACGGCGCACGATCGTGCTGGCCCGGCTTCTCGACGATGTCGCCACGAGGCGTGACGCGGTGATCGCTCGACAACTCATCGATCGAGCGTCCTTCGTGCGACTCCTCACCCTGCTGCTCGAACTCTCCGGCGGGTGGATCGCAGAATCGGGGTCGGGAGCTGCGGGATTCTTCGGGTCGGCCGACGCATCGGGCGACGGAGCCGGTCTGTTCGAGGCACTCGTCCGAGCCGTCGGCGATGGGCACCGCGGGCTCGCCGACGCGCGCCGGATCGTCGATTTCCTCCGTTCACACGACGAGCAGGCCATCCTCCCCGACGGGTTCGAGGAACTGTGGGAACAGGTCTGGCAAGCACACCTCGAACTGGCAGGGGCAGACGCATGACCGCGGTCGACGCCGACGCCGTCATGGCCGGCCTCAAGGGGTTTCAACGGGACGCCGTCGACCACGTGATCGATCGGTT
Source organism: Agromyces allii (assembly GCF_009749385.1). Classification (GTDB taxonomy): domain Bacteria; phylum Actinomycetota; class Actinomycetes; order Actinomycetales; family Microbacteriaceae; genus Agromyces; species Agromyces allii. Next base: position 272,366 of record NZ_WBIN01000007.1, read on the forward strand.
CTACGGCGAAGGCTCGGGCGCGGCATCCGGTCGCTTCCTCGTCGCCGACGAGACGGGCCTCGGCAAGAGCATCGTCGCGCGCGGCGTGATCGCCCGTGCGATCGAGCAGCTCGAGGTCGACGACTCGGTGCAGCGAATCGACGTCGTCTACGTCTGCAGCAACGCCGACCTCGCAGCGCAGAATCTGCGCCGACTCAACGTCACCGGCGACCGCCATATCGGCATGGCGACCCGCCTCACCCTGCTCGCGAAGGAGAGCTCCCGGCTCGCGGAAGTATCCGACGGCCCGGGCAAGAAGGTCAACCTCGTGTCGTTCACCCCGGGAACCTCGTTCAGCGAGGGCGGATGGCGGCAAGGAAACGCGACCGAACGTGCGATGCTCACGCTCATGCTCGACGAGTTCGCCAACGTCACCGACTCCGACCGCCGAGTCACCCGGCTGCTCATGCACGGCACCGTCCAGAGCCCGAAGCGATTCGACGATTGGTACGTGAAGCCTCTGCGCCGGGAGATCCGCGGTGAGCTGGACCCCCGCATTGTCGGATCGTTCCGGGACCACATCGAGCGAGATGGCTCGCTCGCGCGATTCGTGGAACTCCGCGATGAAGTTCGCCGCAAGCGATCGGTGCCCGACGAGCTCTGGCATCGCAACCATGACCTCATCGCGCAGTTCAGGCAGTCGCTCGCCAAGTCGGGCGTGGACACGCTCGAACCCGACCTCATCATCCTCGATGAGTTCCAGCGGTTCCGGCACCTCCTCGATCCGGAGTCGGGGGATGCCGCCGAGCTCGCCCATGCACTGTTCGAACACCCCAATGCGAAGGTGTTGCTGCTGTCGGCGACGCCGTACAAACCGTTCACGAATCGGGATGACGGAGATGACGACCATGCCCGGGACTTTCTCGCGACGATCCGATTCCTCGCCGGCGGATCACCCGAGATCACCACACAGGTCGCGTCGACATTGGGGGAATACCGTCAAGCTCTGGTGCTCGGTCACGACGCGGATGCCGCGGCGCGACGTGTGCGCGAGGCCCTCCTGCCATACATGAGCCGTTCGGAGCGCCCACCGATCGGCGTGCGTGAAGACCTGGTGCGCGTCCGTGAGCTGGCTACCGCGGCACCCACCGCGACAGACCTCCGCGAATGGGCGTCGCTCCGCGAACTCGGGCGCGCAGTGGGTTCACCGATCGACCTCGAGTACTGGAAGTCGATCCCGTATTTCGCCGGGTTCATGGACGGCTATAAGCCGGCCGAGCGCCTCAAGGCCACGCTTCAGGGGCCGGATGGCGATGCGGTGGCCGCTGCGCTCGCCTCGACCCGATCACTCGATGCCGACCGCGTCGAAGCCTTCGAGCCGGTCGACCTCGGCAACAGCCATCTGCGTGCGCTTGCCGAGGAGACCGTCGGGCAGGGCTGGTGGCGGCTGCTCTGGGTGCCGCCGACGATGCCGTACCTCGACCCGGGCCCGGTCTTCAGCCCGTTCTCGACGGGAAGTGTGACCAAGCAGGTGATCTTCTCAGCCTGGAGCGGGGTGCCCACCGCCGTCGCCGGGCTCCTGAGTTACGAAGCCGACCGTCTCGCGGCCGGCGACCGATCGCTCCTGCGTGCGAACACTCCGGAAGCCCGTCTGAGTGTTCGCCCCCGCTTGATGTACCGCCTCGCCGAGGATTCACGGCCGGCAGCCATGTCGACCTTGGCGCTGTTCTGGCCGCACCCCACCCTGGCGGCACTCGGCGATCCGCTCCGTGCGGCGCGCGAACAGAGTGGCCGTGTCTCGTCGGCCGCACTCGAGTCCGAGCTCGAAGAACGCCTCCTCGCCGGGGAGCCCGCCGACCAAGCAGCGGACGCGTTCTTCGCATACCCCGGTTCGCTCCCCCCTGGTCTGCACCGCCTCGACCCAGAGGCGCTCGTACAGCTCCGGGGCGAAGCCGAACGCATCGGCGGCCTCGTCGAGCACGTCCGCGCTGCACTGGATGCTTCGGCGCACACGCCCACCTCGCATCCAGGCCTCGCGAGGCTCGCCGCCCATGCGCCCGGTGCGATCGCCTGGCGGGCGGTGCGAAGCATCGCCGGACCGAACAGCACCGACGAGGGGGTCTGGGTCGCGGCATTCGCGCTCGTACGAGGCATCCGATCGTTGTTCAACCGAACGGAGTCGACGGCCCTGCTGGTCACCCTCTACGGCGACACGCAGCCGTACTGGCAGAGCGTGCTCGACTATTGCGCTGACGGCAACCTGCAGTCGGTTCTCGACGAGTACCTCTTTCAGCTGCACAGCGAAGAAGGTGGTGGCGACCTCGGCGACGACGGGTTGCTGAGTCTGGCTCGCCGGGCCGTCGAGGCCCTGGAGCTTCGCCCCGCGCGATACCTGGCCCGCGACAACGCACCGGAGCGGAACGAGATTCCGCTCATGGCCCGGTTCGCGCTGAGGTACGGTGGGCGTCTCGCGACCGATGACGACCAGTCGGGTGTTCGCCAAGGTGAGGTTCGGGCCGCCTTCAACAGCCCGTTCGCCCCGTTCGTGCTCGCCTCGACGAGCGTCGGCCAAGAGGGGATCGACTTCCACTGGTGGAGCCATTCAGTGGTGCACTGGAACCTGCCCACGAACCCGGTCGACTTCGAGCAACGTGAAGGACGGGTCAACCGGTTCGCCGGCCACGCGGTACGTAAGAACGTCGCCGAGGCGCATTGGGGTGACGTTCTGGCATCAGACGATCAGTCTGCGTGGGGGGCGGCGTTCAATGCCGCGACCAGGGTCTCCAACGATCTCGGCGAGTTCTCGCCGTGGTGGATGTACCCGGGAAGCACTCGCATCGACCGCGTGCTGGCGCGATACCCCCTCAGCCGGGACATCCAGAAGTACGAGCGGTTGCGCGACGCGCTGACGCTCTACCGGCTGACGCTCGGCCAGCCTCGGCAGGAGGACATGGTCGAGCTGCTCGCGAAGCGCGGAGTCGATAGCGATGGCGTGCCGACGATCGATCTGCGGCCGCCACGGGCGCCGTGTCTTGCGGTATCGCCAGAAGCCTGACCGTCGCGGACTTGCAGGACCGGCGTGTGACCACACCGTCTGCTTACTTGCCGAAAGGCGCACGAGTCGGAAGCGCTTCGGTGATACCCCGAGGAGGAAGTCGCCACAGGAAGAGGGCGCCCGTGCAACCGTGGGCCGCACACGGCTTTCGCTCGGCTACCTCAACCCACGCCAGAACTGGCGCCACTGCCCGACCTCGATCGGATCAACGCCGGTCTTCAAATACTCCCTCAGCCGAACGAGCTCGAGCCTGGGTGTTCGCTCGACGATATCCATCATCATTTCATCGTCGCGATGCGCGTAGATCGAGCCCTTCCAGACCGACCAACTGTCATTCGTCACCCAGCCGTGAGCGCGGGCATCGAGCTCGTCCTCGCACAGCTTCAGCTCCGCGTATCGGACCGCGAACGGAACCACAACGGTGATCGATCCGTTCCAATGCTTGGTGGGCCGCTTTCTGTCCTGCAGGTGCCAATATCGCTCCACGTACCACTGATCGTTCTCCTGCCTGCGCTGCTTCCGGCTCTGGAAGTACGGGACGACCGCGAAAAGCACTGCAAGGCCTGTGACGATCGTTGCCGCATCGGCGAGCAAAGCCAGCATCGGTGCAAGTTGGAGTTCCACGACGAGAACGTATCGCTGAAACGTGCGGGGCCGTGGCCAGAACCGTTGCTCTGTCGGGAATCAGCGAGACTGGTCGAGTGGACGATGGACTGTTTTCGCTCGACGACCCCGGCATCAATAAGAGAAGTACCGATCTCGACCCGATGTCGCCTGCCCAACGTCAGGCGATTCGAGCGCTGTTCGCTCGGCTCGGCGTGAACGATGCCGCCGGACAATTCGCACTCGTCGAAGAACTGACCGGTGTGAGGATCCGGTCGGTCACCGAGCTCGACGAACCAACCGCCCAGCTGGTGATCCGTATGCTCCCGGGCAAGATCGCGACATCGGCCCGCACGCACACCGGCAACTCGTGGGACGACCGAGACGAGCCGACCTGGATCGATCGGCTCTAGGTTCGCGATCGCTTGGCAGACACAACCGCAATGACAGATCCCGCGATGCCGTCGGGGTGTTCGTGCTCCCAGAATCGGAGCACCGTCCATCCGAGTTCCGTCAGCACGGCTGAGGTCTCCGCGTCCCGTTCCTGGTTTCGCGCCTTCTTGTCATCCCAGTACTCCTGATTGCGCCCTGGCCGCTGGTAGTGCTCAGGACATCCATGCCAGAAGCAGCCGTCGATGAAGACCGCGACCCTCGCTCGCGTGAAGACGACGTCAACTGTTCGCCGCAACTCCGGAACCGGGCGAACGTTCACCCGATATCGAAGACCTGCAGCATGAAGCATGCGGCGAACGGCGAGCTCGGGCTTGGTATCGCGTCCGCGATTCGACTGCATCGATCGGCGGGTGCCTTCAGAAGACGCCCACGACTCGGATCCACGCATGCTCCCATCGTGCATCACGTGGCGTCGATGATCGCCTCGTCTTCCTTCGACTTGTCGATCACGCGGAATCCGATCCTTCCTCTGGGAGCGGATTTGAACGGCACCGCGAGCGAGAAGAGCGTCGCCACGTCTTCCGTCGCGATCGGGTCGGTGAGCATCTCGGGGTCGCGCTCGGCTTTCTCCAATGAGACCGGATCGGCCGCGAAGGTGAGGAGCATCGCTCCTCGGGTGGGCGTACTGAGCTTGGCCGCCTCTGGCCCGCCCGGCGCCTTGATCTTCCCCGCGATCCGCTCGATCGCGGCTCGCTGCCGGAACGAGCTGCCCGAGAATCCGCCGCGGTCACCGCGTCGCGACCGGCTGAGGAGCTGGATCGATGCACCGTCGACGTCGCGCCGTCGAATGCCCTTGAGCTCGGGAAGCATCACCGCCCAGTCGACGAGCGTCCCTTTGTCGATCGCCTGCCTCATGAACCGCAACGTCGGTGCGAACGCGTAGTTCTCCGTCCAGGAGAACTTCTCGAGTGCCGAGTACACCGACTCGGCGTCGATGATCGCGACCCGGGCATCGAACGTCTTGATCTTCGGCTCGGTACCGCTGCGGCCCTCCGCATACTCGAACTCGATCGTTTCGCCGAGCTCGTCCAGCCAGCCTCGAACGGCCTTGAAATGGGCGGCGTTCGCCGATCCGTCACCGCGATCGGCCTGTCTGGGGAAGTCGCGAAGTTCGCCACCGTCACCCTCGAAGTCCAGCACGGCGTTGTACATCTTGTTGGCGCCGGTCGGCTTGAGCCATGGAAGCTGCTGGAACACCAGCGGCGGAACATCGACCGGCCGGACCTCGGGGCGACCGTCTTCCTTGAGGTGGGCGAAACGACGGAGCTGCGAGCGGAACGCTTCTTCGTCTTGGATGATCGCGGTGAACGCGTCGTACAAGTCGTAGGTCTTGCCCCGGCCGTCCACGACGTCCCGGGCGATGTAGAGCCGAACAAGATCGCGGTAACCGGGCCGGTAGCCGAACCAGCGCCCCATCTGCATGAGTGTGTCCGCCGCGTTCGCGCGGCGCCGATAGTAGGACACGGTCAGTCCCTCGACGGTGAAGCCGCGGCTGAGCTTCGCCCCTCCGACCATGACCCGCCAGTATCGGCCTGTGGCGAAATCCATCGCCTTGTAGTCGCTCTCTTTCGACCCGTTCACGATGACGACGGGGCTGCCGGCCGAGGTGATGAGATTGAGCGCCTCGCCGATGTAGACCCTCAACTCATCGAAGCTGTGTGGCAGCTCCGCGTCCCAATCGTCCCGTGCGTCATGCACGGGCTTGAAGTCGCTCTCATACAGCCCTCGGAGTCTCGACATCCCGGCTGGATGGCTGTATTGAGCGGTCGCCCAGACGTCTTCGATCAGGTCGGCGAGCTCTTTGTGTTCGGCCTGCCTCACGGATTCGTGCACGAGCATCGTGTGATGCCGGAAGGTGAGGTCCGGGTCATTGTCGGACCGCCACTGTTTGATCGCTCCGCTCAACACGAATGCGTCGAGCGCGTTCCGAATCTCCGCCCGCTCCGCCTCATCCGTCTCCGCGTAGAGGTTTCGAACGAACGCGGCCTCGTTCGAGTTCGATGCATCGATCGGCTCGTCGTCGGGGAGCGGATCGAGATCGTGGAACTTATTGCCCCCCATGTAGGCCGGCGACGGCTCGAGTGCCACGATGAAGTCGCTCGGGAAGATGTCGACGGCGTCTTCAGGAGACACGAAAACGTTCGCGAACGGCGTCGCGGTGTATCCGACGTACTGTGCTCGAGGCATTTCGGAGAGGATCTGCGAGATCAACTTGTTGATGGCAGTCCGCTCCTTCTCTTCCTTGGTCTTCGCCCGGTTGGGGTTGGTCGTGTTCACCGATGCCTGGTCGGCTTCGTCGTCGATCACCAGCACCGGGATCTCTTGGAGCGATGCGTGCACGTCGTGGAGATCGCGAAGGAGCTTCTCGAGCACACTCTTGTTCTTCTTCACGACCGCCAGCCGGACGTCGGTGCCGAACAGGTTCGCGGGGTCGTACATCGGTTTGAGCGGATCCTTGAGTTCACCCGCCCGACGGAAGTCGAGCGTGTCGAGACCGGCCTTCAACGATTTGTAATCGCCCGCCGCGCTGGTGAGTCGCTTGATCGCGGGCACGTCGGGTTGGGAATTGATGTCGATCTCGTGACGTAGGAACTTTCCATCGAGCCAATCGGCATCGCCGTCGCCGATGTAGTCGACGCCGCGAACCGCGTCCGGATTGTTCCGATCACGACCGCCGAGGATGTTCTCTTCGCCGACGAGCTCGCGATCGAGGCGCCGCTGGGTCTGCCCGCGGAGGAGTTCGATCGTGCCGGTCAGCACGATGATCAGGCGATATCCCGCATCGATCGCCTTCGCGGTGATTCCGGTGAAGTTCGCGGTCTTGCCGCTCTGCACGTAGCCGACCACCAACCCCTTGGATTGGTAGGAGGTCTCCCCCGCCGGATCGGCCAGCCGCCCGACGATGTCCGACGTGGACTCGTCGAGGTTCGCGATCGTCTCGGGAGTCCACCCGCTGCGGCTGAGAACGCCTTTGTACGCGTTCCAATAGAAGTCGTGCGCGGTCTTCCGCTCGGCCGTGTACCAGGGGTCCCACGGGCCGGGGTTCGCGATGACGATATCCCGCTGGGCGACGCTCGGGAACGCGTCATCGAGCGCCTCGCGAGCTGTTGTGCTGAGTCCGAGCTTGTCGAACACGAGCACCCGGCGCTCAGGGCTGTGTCGTTCGGTCGCGCCGGCCCACGCGGCATCAGCCTGCGCGTCCCACTTCGCGAGGCTCATGTGCGCGGCTTTCTTCGCACTGGCATTTCCGTCACCGCTCACGATGGCGTGCACGATCTCCGACTCGGTCGCAGCCAGGTCGTCATCCTCCAGGACGACGTTCACTCGCGGCAGGAGTTTGCCCGGCCCGACCTCGCGCATCCCGTCGAATGCGGCACGGATCGCGGTCTCGAGCGCGTCGGTCGGGCTCATGAAGGCTCCTCACAGAAGTCGGCGAGCGGCGCAGGGGGCGACGCGAAGGCGAGGTTGGTGACATCCACACGGTATGAGACGCCACTGACGAGCGTGCGTTGCGGAACGACCTCATCGAGGCGAGGCCCGGTGATCGCCGGGAATCCGTCGTCGACGAGCAACGCCCTGGGGACCGAACGGTATGCGAAGCGCGTGCGGTAGAGATCGGCGTCTTCGTCGGACCACCCGACCCGTTCGACCGCAGCGTCGAACGTTCTGCGCGTTCGATCGAGGCGCCGCCGAGTACGGTCGATGAGCTCGGGGAGCGTGAACCCCTCTACGGCCGCGCCGGCGAGAGTGATCTGGATCGAGACGAGGAACAACGGCCGTCCGGCCGTGGCCTGCAACTGGGACTCGGTCCCGATGACATGGGCACGTGCTTCGGATCGCGTCGTCTTCACCTCGGCATCGAAACCTTCGAATCCGAAGTCGTGTTCTTCTGCCAGCGGGCCCAGCCATGCCTGGATCGCCAGTTCCTCGCCGGCCTGTTCGACGACGTGACCGAGCACCAGGAGTTCGCCGACCAGACCGGCCTCCTTTTCGTCGGTCATTCTCCGGCGGCTGGTCAACAACCCTTTGAGGCCCGAAAGCGACTCCGAGACCGCATGACGGAACGAGGCTCCGCTTTCGAGCTGGTCGACGATCGAGACGAGAAGCACATACGCCTCGTAGTGCATCCGAGTGGCGTCCACCGTCAACCGGAACCAGTCGCCGGGTCTGCCGATGATGTTGATCCGTTCGACACCGATCCGTTCATACGTGGTCACGTCCGGGTCTGCCCCGAGCGCAGGGCTGATCAGACGCAGCTCGTTCCGCGTCGGGTCGATCTCCAACATCGCACCGACGGCATCGCTCAACACGAACGCGGCTTCGACGCCGGCCGTGAAGTACTCCTCGACGGTGTCCGGCGTCAGATCGCGCTCACCCATCTGCATCCCCGATCTCCCGCGCCTGCCGCGCGAGTTCCTCCCGCAACGCTGCGGTGAGCAATTCTTCCCACGCCGCGAGCTCCGACTTCTCCCGCGAGCCGAGGTGTGCACCCTCGAAGTACTTCGAGTACGCGATCATGAGCAACGTTTTCACGAAGGGCGCGTCGGCGGCATCCATGCTGCCCGCGCCCGCGATCACGTCCCGGTATTGCTCGTTGAGCCAGATGGTTCGGCGCTCGAGATCCACCCTGAGCGGCGCCTCCGAGCGATCGACCCGCCACCGGATGTCCACCGGATCGGCGTCGGCTCGGTCGACGGATGCGTCGAACGCCTCGATGAGCTCTGCACCGAATCCTCGACCGGGTTCGACGAGTTGAACGGGACGTTTCGTGTATCTCCTCGATTCCTCGCGAGCCCCGGTGGCTTCTGCGAGGAATCCGGAGAACGTGAGCCCGCGATCCCCCACGGAGCCTTCGAGCAGCGCCTGCTTCAAGTCCGAGTCGAGTTCGAGACCCGCCTTCTCCGGGTTGATGGTGATGTGCGGCACGAGCGCAGGCGAGAGGTCGACCGCGATGCGCGCGTACTCGAGCTCCGGCCGGCTGACGGTGAGCGTGTTCCATCCGCCGACCTGCAGGAGCCGGTCTTCACGGTAGAAGTACATTCCCTGGGCCAGCGAGCCCGGCCTCCCGCCGAGGCGGAACTCCGGTCGACCCGACTGCGCCGCCGGCCAGATATGGGCCGACCCTGTGACCGACATCCCGTCCACCGACACACGGAGCGGAGCCGGGAACTCATCGTTCGGCAGGCCGTCGTAGCCGAACGGGTCGATCGGCGCCACTTTACGGGGTGCGCCGGGTTCCCCGTAGTCGGCATCGAAGATGTCCACCGTGATGCGGATCGAGCCCGATGCCAGCTTTCGGTGGAAGACGACGCCGAGGTGCGACATGAGCGCCGAGACGCGCTCGTCGATCCATCGCGCCCTGTCCCCTGCGTCCGTGCTGCTGAGGAACGTCCGCGGCTCCCCCCATTCGACGACCGTTCCGTTATCGAAGATGAAATCCACGCGGAGGTCTGCCAACAGCGACCCGACCTGGTCGCCTTCGAGTTCCGCGACACGTGTGGGCCGCGACGCTTCGATCATCCGGCCGGCGGGCGGTGCGCCATGGCGAAGCGAGTACACCCGCAGCACGTCGGCCTGGCTCAGCGAGGCGGCCTTGAGCCCGAGCCCGAAATGTCCGAGATCGCCGGAACCGTAGGCGCGCTTCTTGGCGAACGTCATCGCTTCATCGATCGACGAGGCGTCCATGCCTTTGCCGTCGTCGACGACGCGTAGACCGACGATGGCGCCTCCGCGCCCCACGAATCGAACGAGCACGTTGTGTGCCCCTGCGTCGATGCTGTTGTCGATGAGGTCCGCGATCGCGGTCTCGAAGGTGTGGTGGCGCCCGACCGCACGCGCGATCGAAGGGTCGGGAGGGATGTCCCGGGTCCGCGCGATCCGTGGTGCGGTCTCGACCATCAGAGCGCCTCGAACCGGTTCTTGGTGAGTCCCAGCTGCCCGCCGTTCTCGCGCACGGTTCGCACCGTGCCGTCGGGGAACCCGGATCGCTTGTCGGCGTCGATCGTGACCCTGATCTCGAATGTGTCGGGGTCGGCGCCCTGCAGATGCACGAGGAGTTCCTCTGCCAGATTCCGAAGTTGGGCGGGGATGTCGCCGCCCGGCGTGATGTCGATGGCGCCGGTGTACCGCGCATTCGCCACGACCGTCGGCTCGGGCCTCGGCGCCGACGCGGATCCGGTGCCGGATCCGCTCCCCCCGGACCCCGAAGTGGCAGGCTCAGAAGTGGTCGATGCCTGCTCAGCAGCACGCGCAGCGGCCGCGTCGGATGCGATCTGCTCCCGCTCCCGCTGCGAACGAGCCAACGCCGGGTTCACGAGCAGCATCGAGTCGACGATCGCCGCCGGTGCCGAGTCCTCGAGCGGCAGCCGCAATCCGAGGAAGTCCCCGCTCGCGGTGTCGTACCCATCGGCGAGCGCGAACCCGATCTGCTCCCACGCCGCATCCCTCATCGCTCCCGCGATCGCATCGAGCAGCACCTGCTTGTCTCGGAGCCGCGCGAGGTAGGGGTACTTGACGTGGTACTCCCACAGCTCGCCCACTCCGATGCGACCGTCGTTCCACTTGGCGCGCAGGTGGTTCTGCAGTTCGATGGCGATCGACTGCATCGAGAAGTGGGTGATGACGACGTCGGTCTTCTCGAGACGGTCGCCAACCGTCCGGATGACCGAGTCGGATGCCCCGTCGGCCTTCGTCTGCGAGGTCGACCACGGGGTCGCGCCGTCGGTCTGCTGCGGGTAGAGCGCCCAGATCCATGTCTCGCGGATCCGTTGGTCGACGGTGCCGTTGAACGACGTCATGCGCTGCTCGGCGGTCTCGACCTGCCCCTGCGTGAGATCGAGCAGCTTGCGGTCGTCGTACACCGCCTTCCACGCCAGGTACTGGCGCGCCGACGCATCGAGGTCGACCCATCGCGTCTGGTCGGGTGCGAGCACGACGATCGTGTTGACGCCGATGCGCGGCGAGTTCCCCCGCGTCGAGGCGACGGCGTGCGTGAAGACGTGCGCCTTCGAGTCGTAGCTCTTGCCGTCGTGCGTGTGCTCGGGTCCGGCGATCACGAGCCGCACCTTCTCGGCTTCGGGCACGTCGAGCGACTCGTCAGGTGCGTACACCACGTCGGCGAAGGCGGTCGGATGCTTCGACTGTCGTCGCAGCCGGTCGATGAGGAACCGCGTGACGTCGGCGGTGTCGACTGCGTTCGCCCGCTCGGAGACCGTGCGGTTGAGCGACACCTGCAGATCGAACCAGTACCGGTCGCTTTCGGCGTAGAGGTAGTTCGCCCGCTCACTGAGCAGCTGCAACGCGGTGCCGAAGTTGCCGATCGTGTCGCCCGGCATCGCGACCCCGAGGAACATGCGCTTGCGCTCGACGCCCTTGTGACTGGAGCGAAGGGTCGCCGCCGACCCCATGAACGTCGCTCGGGCGATGCGTCGCGTGAGCGCGCGATTGCCGAAGAGCGGCTTCTCACGGTCGATGTGCACCGACGTCGCGTTCGTGCCGTCGATGTCGGACTCGCTGATCGACTTCCACCGGTCGCCGTCGTCGAGGTAGCCCGTGAGCTCATCGCGCACAGCGGCCGCGGCCAGCGGGATCGACCCCGGCATGATGAGCGGCGAGTCGTCGCCGGCCGTGTGCAGCGCATGCACCACCGCGCTCATCAGGCGCAGTACGCCACGCGTGCGCTGGAACTTCTCGAGGGTCGACCAGTCGCCGTACAGGCGGTCGAACAGTTCGGGATGGATCGGATACGCGTCGCGGATCCGCGACTCGTATGCGGTCTCACGGGTCTCGGCGGGCAGCTCGCCGACACTCTTGCGGTAGTACTCGACGAACGCCTTCGCGGTGGCATCGATCTTGCGGCGGGCCTCGGCGTCGGGTTCGCGGAAGAGCCTTCTCCGCACGATTTCGAACGACTCCGTGCTCGACGCAGGCGTCCAGGGCTGTGCGACGCGCGACACCACGTTCTGCAGTCGTTCGAGGGCCGCGCGGCCGTGTGCACCACCGACTTCGAGATCGGATGCCACGGGCGAGTCGTCGTCGCGACGCACATCGGATGCCGGGATCGACACGAGAAGCAAGGCACCCGGCACCGACTTCACGACCTCGGTGAGCTGCTGCGCGAAGGTGAACTGGGTTTCGAACGTGCCCCCGACGAGGTCGTCCTGCCCGTACAGTCCTCGGGCATAGGCGACCCATTCGTCGATGAGGATGACCGCCGGAGCGAACCGTTCGATGAGCGTGCGGAGGGATGCTCCGGGGTTCGTGCCGGTGCGGTCGGCGTCGGCGACGATGGCGAACCCGTCGGCCCCCCCGAGCTGCCAGGCCAGCTCGCCCCAGACGGTGCGGATGACGGTGCCGTCGGGCTTCTCCCACGTCTGGCCGGGTGAGAGTTCGTTACCGACGATCGCCACCCGGCGCACCTCGGCGGAAACGACAGAAGTATCGACACCGGAGTCCGCGACGAGGTCTTGCACGCCCTGCGGGTAGTCGCTGATCGTGCGTCCGCTGAAGAGGTGCCAGACCGCGAGCATCGAGTGCGTCTTGCCGCCGCCGAACGCGGTCTGGAGGTTGACGACCGGCGCCGCGTTCATGTCGCCGGACAGACGCTTCGCCGCGATGCCGAGCAGGTTCTTCAGTCCTTCGGTGAGGAAGGTTCGGTTGAAGAATTCCACGGGGTCGTTGTAATCGACGGATGCCTCGGCGCCGGTCGCGACCTGGTGCAGGTCGGCGGCGAACTCGGCCCGCGCGAAGTCGTTGGCCGCGATGTCGGCATGGGGCTGGAGCACCTCACGCCACGGCGGGAGTTCGGCCGACGCGAGACCGGGCATGTCGGCCTGGGCACGAGTGTCGCGTCGCGTTTCATCGGCATAGGCGGCTCGCTGCACGTCGAGCCGGGCCTTGCGCACGGCGTCGGCGGACTTCGCTGCGCCGATCGCACGCAGCAACCGCTCGACGCTGTCGAGCGCGCGGTACGCGTCGTCTGCCGAGAAAGGCTTGCGGTGTGCCCAAGCGTCCCGGACACCGCGGAGTTCGCTCGCGAGGTTCTGCTCGGCACGTGAGAGGGCACCGTTGAACGCGTACTTGAGCGATCCGAGCGGTTCGGTGATGACCCGCAGCTGCGTCTGCGGATCCGTCGGCGAGTACTCCTTGCCCGGAACGCCGTCCTTGATCGCGAGGAGCATCGTCCAGTCGGATGCCCCGTCCGGAAGCTGCGGACCGAGCACCCGCGAGATGAACGGCTCGAGCTCCGCGGCCAGCACGTCTAGCGCTGCTCCGACCCGGTCGATGTTCGACATCGCCACGATCAGTCCTCCAGTCCGTCGAAGTCGAGCGTGGACGTCACCGAGCGCGGCGCAGCCTGCTCCGCCGCGGCTGCTGCAGCGCGCACCTCGGGCCACGACGAGCCGAGGGTGTTGAACAGGATGCCGGGCTTCGTGAGCCCGCGCTTCTCAGAGATTGCGTAGAGAAGGTAGGCGAGTTCGTGTGCCGCGGTCATGTCGAGACCGCGTGCCTCAGCACCCGCCAAGATACGACCAGCCGCGTCGAGCCCGTTCGAATCCAACGACTTCGCCATCTGGAGCACGACCTCCCACAACGAGATGCGGTCGTCGGTGCGCGGGTCGTAGTCCTCGGGGAGTTCCTCGGGCGCGAAGAGCTTCGTCTTGCCGCCGCCGGTCGAGACCACGCCCGATCGAGCAAGGCCCGCCACCGACGCGTTCTTCGCGCTCGCCAGGGTTTCGGCCTCGCCGTACGCAGCGGTATCGAATCCGTGGGTCTCAAACCAGGCGACGCACCAACGTGTGTCGTCATCGAAGTCGACTTCCTGGTGTGAGAGCACTTCGTCGAGGACTGCGTTGATCGCTCGCAGCGCATCGCGGACGCCCATCGCTTCGCCCGATGGTTCGACCACGCTCGAGTACTTCGAAAAGATCGCCATACCTGGGCCGATCGCGGCCTGGGCCATGTCAACCGGTGCAACACTCCCCTTTTGAAGATTTCGAAGGGCTTCGGGCAGTGTCGCTCTCAGCATCGCGAGGAAGCCTTTTCGGTCGGTCACAAGCGCGGACTCATCGCGGGGGCGAAGCACGAGGACGATTGAGGACGCCAGCGCGTTCGTCCCGATGCCAATCATTCGGGCCGTTCTTTCGGAACGAACAGGCCATGTGCCTGTCACTTCCCAACCGGACCGCACGATACCTGACAGGATCGTCTCCCAACCAGTGGAGGCTGTACCGTGGGCATCGAGCTCCGACTGCTTGAAGGCGTAGTAGACAGTGATGGGATAGCTGTCGGAAGCTGCTTCTCGTGCTCGTGTAAAAACGTGCTCGAATCCGTTCTCGAAGAACTTCTTCGCGCCATCGGCGCCACCATGACGATGCGGATTCGCCACCAACTCTTCGGTCTTCGGGACAAGCATCGTCGCAAGCAGGCTTGGGAAGACACTTCGGAGCGCGCGACGCTGCCACACATAGAAGAAGTCTGAAAGGTCGGAGTATCCGATGTTGTCGTAGTACGGCGGATCGGTGGATATCACGACACCGGAGTAGTCCGCCGCTGCGGCGTCGGCTTGGCTGGCGAACCCAATGCCAATAGCAGGCGTCCTGGAGAGTGCGTCAGTCAACGACTTCAGTGAGACTCTCAGATCGCCGGAAGCGTCGGCAAACGGGCCGATTTCCACGAAATCCCACGCCATCGGGACGACCTGTCGTGTAAAGAGGTGCGTCGCCTGATCCCGGGAACTCGACCACGTGACTAGGGAATTACCCATGTCCGCCATCCGAGAAACGCCAAGGCCTAGGTAGGTGGCGACAGCATCTGCGTAAGCACCCGCGCCAGCGCCGCCCCGCTCAAGCCGTTCGCCTTCAGCGAAGCTCGCACGGGCGTCGTGTAGCACCTTCTCGCGTGCTTCGCCGACGAGGTCAGTAAGCGTCGTGAGCGTGGTCAGCTGCCGATTCGTGAAGGCGTCGCTCCAACGAGGCATCCCATACATTGGCAACCGGTCGACATCATGGTTCGGCGTCGTGACCAATTGATCGGGAGTTTCAATTGGACGCGAAACCTCCGCGGCAAGCTCATGTTCGGCCGTCGGCGTCTCATAGAGGCGCTGTCGCTTGCCTTCTGCCACGACCGCGAGAAGCCGCGCACCCAGCCCAGCCGAAACAGCTTGGGCTCGGATGTGCCGGTTGCTCGCCGTAGAGCCGCAGGCCACACACTTTCCTTCGCCTCGCGCTATCGTGCCATCGACATCCTTCGCAGGGGCGAACTTCGGGTCGTGTCCGACCGAATACTGGACCCTCCCATCGACAACTGTGGGCACGACGTAGGCTTCCTTGCCCTTCTTCTTGCCGAGCCACCACGACCGCACGAGCGGCATCTCGATGCCGCACGCCGGGTTCGGGCAGGTGACGGTGCGAGCCCAGATCCAGGCGATGACGGTCGCCTTCGTGCCGTCCTTCAGCGTCGCCTTCGGGTAGAGGTGGCCGATGCGTCGCTCGGCCTCGTCGCGCATCCACTCGCCGTACCGGCGCACGTCTTCGGCGAGCCCCGTGGCCTTCGGCCAGGAGTTGCGCTGGCCCGCGGCATCCGGGAACACCGGCGGCCGTTCGGCGAACTTCGGCGGGATCTCGATGAGCGCCTTGTTGATGAGCACCGCGACCGGGTTCAGGTCGCTCGCGTGCGCCTCGAGCCCGAGCCGCTGCGCCTCGAGCGGGATCGTGCCGCCGCCCGCGAACGGATCCAGGATCGCCGGCGGCTTGCCGTCGGTCGACCGCATGATCTCGGCCCGCACCTGGTCGAACAGCTCCTCGTCGCCGAGGTTGTCCCAGTCGACCATCCGCGTGATGAGGTCGAACAGCCGCTCACGCTCCGCGTCGACCCGCCGCTCGACGTACCCGTCGACGTCGTGCTCGCCACGGCGCTCCGCCTCCTCGCGGAACTCGTCGGCACGCTCACTCGGATCGTCCACCAACTGCGCGAAGAGCACCGCACGCGCCGTCGCCAGCGGCCGGCGCGCCCACCACAGGTGCAGCGTCGACGGGTGCCCGTGACGGATCGACTTCTCCCGCGCGGACTGCGCGTTGATGGCCTCGAGCGGCAGGGCGACCTCGATGAGCTTCTTCTTCGGCACGTGGTACTCCAGTACGGCAGGGTTGACCGGGAGTGCGCGACCTTGGGCCCTCCGGCCAGGGCGTATGTCCTTTCTATCCCACGACGCATCCGCCGCGTCGCGCGGAGGCCGGACTCCCCCTGTTCTGGGGCCGTCAGTCCTCGCGGACGACCACGCCGTCCATGCGGCGCATCAGATGGGAGATGATCGCCAGCGCATCCAGGCAGTCCTCGTAGGTGAAAGCCCCACTCGCTTTGAGCTTCCCGATTTCCTCATGATTGAGCGGGTTCCGAAAGCCTTGCCAGATGCCTTGTGAGATGCCCCGCTGCCCTGCATGGATGTTGTCGCCCGTATCAGACGTGAACGAGTACTCCTCGGTGAACTTCTTGAAGACGTCAAGCCTGGGGCTCTGGGCCGAGAACGCCTCGTTGAAGAGCTTGCCTTCGGCGACGTCATCGAGGCTCTCGTGCAGATTCCGAAGCGTGCCTACGTAGCGCTTGACCGCCTCCATCACCGCACGGTAATAGTCGCCCTTCTCGTAGTCGTCATGCGTGACGGACTTGATCGCGGGGTGTAGATTGCGCCACACATAATCGGCGTGGGGTGGTGCGATCCCTTTCACAATCTCGAGGATCTTGGTCTGTTGCTCCACTTCGAGTGCAACGTCTTCCGAGGTCACCGCTTCGACCAGAGCCTCGACCTCGGTCCGCTTCGGGCCTTGAATCGAGCCCACCCACTCTTCGGTCGACACTCCGAGCGTCTCCTCGGTCTTCTTCTTGCCCGCCTCAGCTCGCCGCCGTCGCCACTCCTGATTGAGTTTGAGCATCAGCGCCTGCAACCACTCGCGCAGCTCGATGGTGACGTCGGTCTCCCAGTCGATCGCCCGCCGGTCTGTGGCGATGACGTCGGGTTCGAGGTTGTCGAGGAAGTCGACCTCGAGGTAGCCGGTGAAGTACGAGAACGCGAAGCTCGATTCGCTGGCGCCGAAGTATTCGGGTTCATTCGCGAGGCGTCCGTTCACGTACAACGTGATCCCTCGCATGCCGTGGCGAAGGGGGGTCTTCGCCGAGACGACGCGCCCACGGACCCCCTTGGCGATCATGGCCCAGTCGGTGGACGAATCGAGGCAATCCGGGAACTCCCAATCGAACTCCACATTCACCGCACCCAAACGGCGGTCCGCGGTCACCTGATGGGAGACCCCGTCCTGGCCGATCACCAGGATCTGGAAACCGTCGTCGACGTAGTTGAAGAGTTTCGACAGCGAGTTCGCCAGATCCACAGAGTCGACGGGCGTATTCCGCTTGAGTTCGCTCAGTCGTACCTTCGTACCGTGCTCGGCAGGCGGGCTCGCGACCTGCGTTTCGCCCGGACGATACTCCCGATCCGACGCCATCATCGCGTCGTAATCGAGCACGACATGTGTTGCCGAGTCCGCTCCCTGCCGTGTCGTCGTGAGCTCGACCCTCTTGCCGATGCCGAACAGGGCCAGTTTCCCAAGCCCCTTCTTTCCGGAAACCGGCCGTTTGCCGCTCTCCGTGCGCGCAGAATCAAGCTCGTTTCGGCGATTTCGCCCGATGCGCAGGTACCGATCTGCGACTTCGGAACGAGTCATCCCGTGGCCGTCGTCTTCGATAGCGATCTCACCGTCGCCGATGGTGATGAACACTGTGGAGGCATCGGCGTCATAGGCATTCGCGACGAGTTCTGCGACCGCGTTCGGCAGATGCGAGTACATCTTCGCCCCGAGGTGATCGACCGTCTGGGGGTCGAATTTCAGAACCAGTTCTTCGTCGGCAGTCATGGGGCTCCAGCAAGTAGGCGAACCGCTCCAGCCTGGCGAATCACACGCTGGGCTCACATCGAGGACACTCCCCCAGTACGGGGGCCAAGGGCCTTCCTCGGCCGACGAATGTCGGTTCACATCCATACGATTCCAACCATGACCGACGTGCTGCGCGGCATCGACGCCGCCCAGCGTGACGAGGATGTCGCTCGAACCATCCGCCTGGAGCCCGACCCGTCCGTGCTGCGCGCGATCGGTCGCGGGCACTCGTTCGAGAGCGCGGCAGCGGATCTCATCGACAACAGCATCGACTTCGGCGCATCCCAGATCGTCGTTCAGCTCATGGTCGCGCAGGGCTTCCTTCGCCGGGTCCGCATCATCGACGACGCGGTCGGCATGAGCTTCAGCCAGCTGAACGACGCCATGACGCTCGGGAAGCGCCGCAAGTACGGCAAGACCGATCTCGGCCATTTCGGAATGGGCCTGAAGTCGGCGTCGATGAGTCAAGGCCGAATCCTCACGGTCTTCACCCGGTGTGGATTCGAACCGATGCACGCGATGCGGATGAAGCGCGACGATGCCGGAGGCGGCTTCGATGTGGAGGTGCTCACGGAATCCGCCGCGTGGCATGGTTCCCAACTCGGAAGCCGACCTGGCATCGACACCACGGGCACCGTCGTCGAGTGGTCCGCGCTCGACAACACCTCGAGCGCAGCTTTGCCATCGGCGCGACAAGCATGGCTCGACCAGACGATCACCCGACTCCGAGGAGAACTCGGACTGATCTTCCACCGTCTGCTCACCGAGCGTTCGGCCAGAATCGAGGTCGAGGTGTTCGACCTCGAGTACGAGGAGGCCGGCGCACCCCGAACCGTCGAAGCCGTCGATCCGTTCGACTTCCACATTTCCGGGCGTTCGGGCTATCCGCTCGCGATCGCCGCGAACCTCCCATCGGGTGGTGAAGTCATCGCCGACTGCCACATCCTTCCGCCGAACTCGCAGTCGGCTGCGGCACGTCTCCTCGGCCGTTCACGGATCGACGGCCAAGGGTTCTACATCTACCGGAACTCGAGGCTGCTGCAAGCCGGCGGCTGGCTCGGCCTGCTCGATGACAAACGCGCGGACTTCCAGCTCGCACGCATCGCGATCGATCTCGATGAAGCCGCGCTCGCGGCTGTCGCGATCAACCCCGAGAAACGGGGCGTCGTGCTGCGACCCGACTTCGTCAACGCCCTGGAGTCAGCGATCGACGGCGAGCACGGCACCGGGTTCCGTGCGTACCTCGATGCCGCACGCGACACGCTTCGAACCGCGAACGCGCGCCGTCTGGGCCCGAAGCCGCTCACCGCTCTTGCAGGTGGACTGCCCGACGCCGTTCGGGCAGCAGTCAACGAGGTCGTCGGTATCCGGCCGGATGTCATCCCCGCGCGTATCCGGTGGCGCGTTCTCGAGGAGGATCGCCTCTTCCGCTTCGACCACCTCGCACGAACCGTCTGGATGAACGCCGGATACCGCTCAGCACTCGCCGGCGCGGATGCACTCGCGCTGGCGATCTACCTGCTCGTCGAGCAGCATTTCGCCAAGGAGCGCCCCCAACAGTCGACGATCGACCAGATCGAGACCTGGCAACGCGCGCTCGCTCTCACGCTTCTCGCCGAAATCGGCGTGAGCGCGTTCGACCCGGTCGCCGGCGAAACGGATGACGACGAGCTGGATTTGTTCGGCGAGCAGGAGCCCGATGCATCCACTGCGCCCGAAGCGCCGCCTTCGTCACCCTCGGCCTCGTCGCCGACATCACCCTCCCCCGCATCCGTCGCACGATCGATGGCAGAGCGACAGGCGCGCGACGCCGCCATCGAACTCGAGCGTGCAGCCCGCCGCGAAGACGAGGAACGCGCACGAGAGGAGCGACGATCTCGGGACGCCGCGCGCGGGCAGCTCACCGATGCAGGCGAGCGCATGGAGATCCTCGCGGCGCTCCCCTCGATCGAAGACCCGCTGACCTACCTCCGCCGTGATCTCGATCGGTACCCGCTTCTGAACGCCGAAGACGAGGTGCGGCTCGCGAAGCAGATCGAGGCCGGCCTCATCGCGGGCGAACGACTTGAGCAGCGTGGCGACGACCTGGTAGATCGTCCCCTCGCGATGGAACTCCGACGCGTCGTCGAGGATGGGCGAGCCGCGCGCGACCACTTCATCGGCTCGAACATGCGGCTCGTCTTTTCAATCGCCGGCCGGTATCAAAGCCAAGGGCTGGAGTTCGCCGACCTCGTCCAAGAGGGTTCGGCCGGTCTGATCCGGGCCGTAGAAAAGTTCGACTTCATGCAGGGAAACAAGTTCTCGACCTACGCGACCTGGTGGATCCGTCAAGCGGTCACCAGAGCGATCGCCGATCGAGGTGCGACGATCAGGGTGCCGGTGCACATGGTCGAACAGATCAGGCGGCTTCAGACCGTCGCTCGACAGATCGAAACGGAGCTCGGCAGGGCTGCATCCGACGCAGAGCTCATCCAACGGCTCGAGATCGACAGGTCCGACCTCAAGTCGATCCGCGCGGCGATACACAGTTACGCCTCCCTCGACAGCGAGCTCGGCGAGGAGATCACCCTCGGCGACCTCCTCGTCGATGACACAGCCGTCGACCCCCTCGAATCGCTCGAATCCGCCGAGTTCGTCGGCCGGCTTGAGGATGCGCTCGACCAGCTCGGCGAACGTCCTTCGACGGTCCTCCGCCTGCGATACGGAATCGATGGGGAGGCGCCGCTCACCCTCGACCAGATCGGCGACCGGATGAACGTGACCCGCGAGCGGATCCGGCAGATCGAGAAGAAGGCCCTCGACGCCCTGCGTGAAGAGCCTCGGGCTGCCCGGCTCCGCGACTATCTCGGTCTCGAGCTCGATCGGATCGGAGTACGGACGCTTGATGCGCTGCAGCCGCCGTTCGTGGCCGGTCGCGGCGCCGGCGGAACACCGAGGGTCGTCATCCCGGCGGGCAAGATGCGAGACGACGGCGTGCCTGGATCTCTAAACGTGCCCGGCAGCGCCGATCCTGTCATTCTCACGCCGCCTACACCCCGGCAACGCGAACGCCCGAACGCTGAACAAGGCAGTGCACGCGACATCCTTCAGCGATATCGAAGCGGATCCACAGTCACGGCGATCGCGGCGGCCGTCGAACTCGATCCGCGGGCAGTGGCGATCACCCTTGCCGGAAACCTCTTCGACGTCGGCGACGACGTGGACGATGCGGCGATGGCAGCCCGACACGGTCTGCCCTGGGATCCGACCGAACGCGAGCGAGTATTGGTCGCATATCGAAGCGGATCGACGATCGACCGCATCGCCGCCGACCATGCAAGAACCCGACTCGCGATCGCATGGAGCCTGCTCGATAATCCGAAGCGACCGGTGCATGTGACCAAAGCCCACATGAAAAACGCGCGTGCGTCGGAATTGCGATGAGGCGCACACACGCGACCCCATGACCGGCGCTTGTCGCCAGTGCCGGCTACACTCATCGGAGTGAGCAGCAACAGTATCCGTGTCCTCGACCTCTTCGCCGGCGCGGGTGGGCTCACTGCCGGATTCCACACGGCATCCGACCGCTACACCACGGTACGCGCCGTCGAGATGGATCTCGCGGCCGCCGCTTCCTATGAGGCCACGTTCGGCGAGGACATCGTGTTTGCGGGCACGATTCAGTCCTGGCTCGAGAAAGAAGACGTGCCGGAAGTCGACGTGATCGTCGGCGGCCCACCGTGCCAAGGGTTCTCGACCCTCGGCAAGCAAGACGAAGAAGACGAGCGGAACTCCCTCTGGCGGTACTACGCCGAGACGATCGTCCGAGCGAAGCCGAAGTACTTCGTGGTCGAGAACGTCGCAGCCTTCGCGAAGTCTCGCCAGTTCCGCGATTTCGAAGAGGCGACTTCGCCTGGCGGGCTGCTCGAGGGATACGGATTCCGGTGGCAGATTTTCAACGCCGCAGATTTCGGTGCGTATCAGGCGCGCAAACGTACGGTCATCATCGGATACCGGCTCGATCTCGGATTCCCCGGGTTTCCGGAACCCACGCATGCAGTGCACCAGACCGTGGGCGAGGCGTTTCGCGGAATCTCTGAAGAAACGACCGGCACCGAACTCCCGGCTTCCGCGTCCGTGTCGTTCGGCGGAAAGAACTTCGCCGGTCCGTTCACCGCGCGGCAGCTCCATCTCGGACGCTCGTACGCGCCCATCTCGCGTCGACGATTCGCCGCCATCCCGGAGGGCGGGAACAGGTTCAACCTCCCCGAGGACCTGAAGGCCGACTGCTGGAAGAAGCACACGAGCGGGTCCGGCGATGTCATGGGTCGACTTCACAAGGACAAGCCCTCGGTGACGATCCGCACCGAGTTCTTCAAGCCCGAGAAGGGCCGATACCTGCACCCCACCGCTGACCGTGCCATCACGCACTATGAGGCGGCCGTTCTCCAAGGATTTCCTGAAACACATCGTTTCGTCGGATCGAAGACCGCGATCGCGAAGCAGATCGGAAATGCGGTGCCGATTCCGCTGGGTGCGGCGATTGCACGGCACCTGGAGCCGTACCTTTGACCGTCGATGACGCCCAGTCGGGAGGTCTCACGAAGGGCACCGACTGGTCCGATTCCGAAGTCCGCGTCGTCACCGACAGCTACATGAGAATGCTCCGCGCGGAGCTCCGCGGTGAGCGGTACAACAAGGCCGCGGAGAATGCGCGAGTGCGCGAATCCGTGAACCGGTCACGCGGCTCGGTCGAGTACAAGTTCATGAACATCAGCGCGGTGCTGATCGAGCTCGGCTGGATCCCCATCGCCGGGTACAAGCCGTACTCCAACGTGCAATCCGCTCTCCGCGCGGCCGTGGCAGCAGCCCTCGTCGACGACTCCAAGATCGAATCGGCGATGCGCGCGGCCGTGGAGTCGCTCCCGTCGACGAGCGGCCGCCTCGACCTGGTCACGGCGCCCCGATTGATCATCGATGCTTCAGGATGGACGCCCAGACGCGACGGAGTTTTCCGCGACTACCTCCTGCAGGCCGAACGGAACGCGGCACTCGGACGAAGCGGCGAGCTCGCCGTGCTCGATTTCGAGCGATCTCGCCTGCGCGTCGCCGGCCGGAGTGAGCTCGCCGAGCGGGTTCGACATGCATCCGAACTCGACGGTGACGGACTCGGCTACGACATCAGGTCCTTCCACAGAGGTGGGCGAGATCGGTTCATCGAGGTCAAGACCACTCGATTCGCGGCCGAGGTCCCGTTCTTCGTCAGCGCCAACGAAGAGCGCTTCTCAGCGGAGGTCGATGACCGATTCAGCCTGTACCGTGTGCACCGCTTCGGCCCCAAGCCGAAGCTCTTCATTCTCGACGGTTCGCTCGCCTCGACCTGCGCGCTCGAGCCGAGCGAGTACCGGGCCCAGGCAAGGGCTATCGTCTGAATTCGCGTCGCATCGGGCGAGTGAGCGGGAGCTACGAGGTCAGACCGCCTCGAAGGACCCCTTCAGTTTTGCGATGACGGCGACAACGCAGAAGGGGTTGCACCCAGAACTGGGGCCATGCACAGGCGCGCCCGCTGCACGTGGGCGGCACTGCCTAGACTCGTGACACTGCGTGCCGCAGTAGAACCTGCTTGAACCCGCGACATCCGGAGGCCCCATGGAAGAGGTCGACTATCACTCCGAAGTCGGCGATGCGCTCGCGCTGCTGATCGACGGGCTTTCCCCGTTCGTCGAGCGGGTGTTCGTGGCGAAGCTTCCCGCGGGCCTCGAGTGGACCACGATCATCGAACGCAAAGACAAGCTCGCCGGGCGACGGGGCGGTGTGTACGCGAAACGCGATCTCTCGTTGCTACTGCGAGCCCTCACCGAGCGCCTCGGCGATCTCGGCTACCCGTTCGACCGCGAGCTCCCCCGACAAGGGCAGAACTATGCGAGCGAACTCCGAGAGGTGCGAAACCTCTGGGCACACAATGGGGAGTTCTCTGCGCAGACCGCGTTCCGTGCGATGGACTCAGCAGGACTACTGCTCCGGATGATCGGCGCGACCGAGCAGGCGATGAAGATCGCGCACCTGAAGTCAGAATTGCTCCCCGACCGCGCCGCGGGTGAAGCAGCGTCACCGACCGACCGACCCGTGAACGACGCGATCGACGAGGAAACCACCGAGCGAGTCGTGATTCGCCCCGCTGCCGGCATGCTGCCGGAACCGGTCACGCTCGCGCCGGCATCTGCGAGCGTCACCATCAAAGCGGTCAGCCACCTGAGCTACGCGATGGCGCACTGTCGGATTCCGATCATCGACGAGATATCGATCGAGAACCGTGCCGGCGAACGGCGAGGGGCCTCGCTGGAAATCGACGTGGTGAGTGCAGACGGGTCGTTGGGCGGGCCGAAGGTGCTGCTCCTCGATCTCGGCGAGGAGCAGTCGACGATTCTGCGCAGCGTCGATCTCGTACTCGACCCCGCTCGAATGCTCGATGTCGACGAACAGCGGCCGGGCCTCATCCGGGCGATCTTGCGCGACGCCGGTGGCGATCTGATCGTCGAGTCGTCGGTCGATGTGCAGATCCTCGCCTCGAACCAATGGATCGCCGCACCGCTGCACCTCGGACTCGAACTGCTCGCCGCCCACGTACAGCCCAATGCGGCAGCCATCGCTCCGCTACTCATCGAGGCATCCGATCGGCTGAAGAGCGCAACAGGCAATTCGGCTCTCGACGGATACCAGTCCGAGAATCCCGGACGCGTCGATTCGATCGTCACCGCGGTCTACGACGCAATGCGCGCCCGCGACATCCGATACGCAGAGCCTCCGGCCAGCTGGGACTCCATCGGTCAGAAGGTGCGCACTCCGGCCGAAGTGCTCGAGGGCCGGCTCGGCACCTGTCTCGACACGACCGTGACGCTGGCGGCCGTGCTCGAACAAGCCGGCATCAACACCACGCTGTGGCTGATTGAGGGCCACATCTTCCTCGGTTACTGGCGAACCGATAACTCGCTTGGAGCAGTCGCCTCCACCGATGCGATGGACGTCATCAACCTCGTCGATCTCGGCCATCTCGCACTCGTTGAGACGACCTTGCTCACTGGGGGCAACGACTCCCTGAGCTTCGGCGACGCCAATCGGGCACCGCGGACCAGGCACCTCGCCGAGGGCATCGACTGGGTTCAAGGCATCACCGACGTGCGCCAGGCGCGGCTCTCGGGCATCTACCCGCTGCCGAGCCGGTCGCGCGGTGTCGACGGCGAGACCATCGTCACCGTCTACGAGCCGGGTTCGGGGCCCACCATCGCCCCGTATTTCGGAGCGCCGGCCGCGGGCGGAATCGCTCCAGAACTTGCAACCGTTCCACGGCGCGTGCAGCAGTGGAAGAACGCGCTGCTCGACCTCAGCCTCCGCAACAAGCTGATCAACTACACCGACCGATCCGGCTATCGTCTCGAAGTCCCGCCGCCGGTGGTCTCCCGCCTCGAGGATGCCGTGAACGCCGGCACACCCATCACGCTGCTCGCCTCTGACCGCGTGCAGTCGGTCGACGAAGTTCGCGGCATCCGCTTCGGTCGTGATCTGCCCGAGCAGACGAGAGAGACTCTGCTCGCCGAGAAGCGCAGCGCGTTCGTCGACATCACGAGCGCCTCCTACACCTCGAAGCTCCGGTATCTGGCCTACAAGGCGAAGACCATCGCCGAAGAGACCGGCGCGAACAACCTCTACCTGGCCTTCGGCATGCTGCACTGGCGAGTCAACGACCGTGATCTGCGTTCGCCGCTGGTATTGGTCCCGGTCAATCTCACGACCGCGAGCCGCGGCGAGGTGTATCGCCTCACTCTCGACGAAGCCGGTGCGTCGACGCCGAACTATTGCTTGCTCGAGAAACTCCGAGTCAGCTTCGGTCTCGAGATCCCGGGGCTGCAGAATCCCGTCGAAGACCAGTCCGGCATCGACCTCGGTGCGGCGTTCCGCGCTGCCAGAGAAGCGATCTCGTCGGCCGGGCTCCCCTTCCGCGTCGAGGAATCCGTCGACCTGGCGATTCTCCAGTTCGCGAAGTTCCGCCTGTGGAAGGACCTCGACGAGCACTGGGAGACCCTCGCTGAGAACGCCCTGGTCTCCCATCTCATCCACACCCCGCTCGACGCGTTCCAGGACCCGACCTCTGCCGCCCCGCCGGTCGATCTCGACGAACTCGGCGCCGTCGTGCCGGTGCCAGCGGACGCATCGCAGCTCGAGGCCGTCGCCGAAGCGGTCGGCGGACGAACATTCGTGCTCGAGGGGCCACCCGGAACGGGCAAGTCCCAGACGATCACCAACCTGCTGGCCCGGTCTCTGGCCGCGGGCCGGCGAGTGCTGTTCGTCGCCGAGAAGCGCGCAGCACTCGACGTCGTGAAGAAACGCCTCGAATCGGTCGGCCTCGGAGAGTTCTCGCTCGACCTCCACGACAAGTCGGCGCGGCCCGCCGCGGCCCGAGCACAGATCAAACGGGCACTCGACCTCGTGGTCCGCACGGATGCCGCGGCTCTCCACGCGAATGCAGAAGCCGCCGAATCGAGTCGCCGATCGCTGGCACGGTATGCGTCGCGCCTCCATGAAGCCAACGCAGCAGGCATGTCCCTCTACTCGGCACGAACCAGTGAGCTCGCCGCCGACCCCGGAATCGACCCGCTCGAGGTCTCGACCGGTCTCGTGGCATCCGCAGACGAGACGGTGTTCGCCGAGGTCCGCGACGTGCTGCGACGACTCCCCGAGACCGCGGACCTGGCACGGCCGACACCGGCGCACCCGTGGGCGTTCGTCGACGAGCTCCCGCCCGCCCGTATCGATGCGCGGGCCGTGCACGCCGCAGCCCGCGACTTCGACGCCGCAATCGACGCTGCGATGCTGTCCGGATTCGCCCTCATCGACCTCGGTCGCGCCGACTCGCCGGACCTGCTCGACGCGTGGGCCCAGCTCGCCCGCGCCCCGCGGCATCCCATGGCCACCCTCGATGCCCTGCAGTCTCCTGCATGGCAGAGCTACCTCGACGATCTTCAACGCCGGATCACCGGTTTCACCGGCCCGACGTGGCTCTCCGAAGTGAAACCGACCGTGCTCAGCCGCGACGTCGACGCGATCCACGCCGCAGCGCTCGCGGCCGACGCATCAGGATTCTTCGGACGCAGGAAGCGCCGACGTGGGGTGCTCGCGATGTTCGCGGACGCGCTCGTCGGCGAGCCGGCAGCGATCAAGCTGAAGACGTTGTCCGAACTGACAGGTCGGATCGCCGCGACGAACGCGAAGCTCACCGAACTCCGCGCCGCGATCGCGAAGGTCCCCCTGCCACTGATCGACGGGGGGTGGAACGTCCTCGTCCAGGCTGACGTCGACGCGTTCAACGCTCGATTGAGTTGGGTGCGCTTCGCTGCCCACGCACTCGATGGATCGACGAATCCGCATGCTGAGCAACTGCGCCGGTATTTCTCTTCCACAGCAGTGGGATCGGGCCAGGCCGAACTCATGTCGCTCGCGGCGACCTGGCGGAGTCTGATCGCCGTGGCCGCGGTCGCACCGGGCGACGCCGCAAGTTGGGCAGGCGAGGTCGACTTCCTCACTCGCTGGCACTCCACCCGAACTGCAAGGAATCTCGCGACAGGCGAGCCCGTCACGCTCGTGCGGTGGCTCGAGCTCATCCGACATGTCGAGCCCTTGCGCCGCCACGGCCTGATCACCGCACGTGTCGCGATCCTCGAAGGCGCAATGCCAGCTGAAGACGCCGCGCTCGCGTTCGACAAGGGCGTCGCGCTCGCGTCGATCGTCGAACGCGAAGATGCAACCGCCCTCAACGCATTCGACATCGCGGCTCACAACAAGACGATTCACCGGTTCACGGCCTCGACGCACGCGGTGCGGGCTGAACTGCCGAGGGCGATCCCCGCCGAACTGTTGGCGGGACGAACGTTCGCAACCACGTCGACGAGCGGGCAGATCGGCGGGCTACGACGACAGCTTGATCGGCAACGCGGCGGACTGAGCGTTCGGGCCCTGCTCGAGCAGTACGGCGACATCATCACCCAGGTCATGCCGTGCACGCTCATGAGCCCCGAATCGGTCGCGCGATTCATCCCTGCGCGCTCCGACCTGTACGACATCGTCGTGTTCGACGAGGCATCCCAGATCCGGGTTGCCGACGCCGTCGGCGCCATGGGGCGCGGTGCCTCGGTCGTGGTCGTCGGCGACAGCAAGCAGATGCCGCCGACCAGCTTCGCCGACGCCGGCGCGAACCTCGATGAAGACACGGAGTACACGCCGGAGACGGTGGTCGACGAGGAATCGATCCTCACCGAGTGCGTACAGGCGCAGGTGCCGAGCAAATGGCTCTCGTGGCACTACCGCAGCCAAGACGAGTCGCTCATCGCGTTCAGCAACCATCATTACTACGAGAATCGGTTGTCGTCCTTCCCCGCACCGATCGGCTCACGCGCGCGCGACACCGTCGATGGGCACGGGATCTCGCTCGTGCGCGTCAACGGACACTTCGAACGAACCGGCAAGGGCAAGGCCCTCCGCACCAATCGAGTCGAGGCAGAGGCGATCGTCGACGACATCAAGCGGCGCTTCTGGGCGTCGCCCAATGCGACTCCGTCGCTCGGCGTGATCACGTTCAACGCTCCGCAACGCGACCTCGTCGAGAACCTGCTGCGCGACAGCGACGACGATCGCATCCGGCAGGCACTCGACGAGCCTGACGGCCTGTTCGTCAAGAACCTCGAGAACGTGCAGGGCGACGAGCGCGATTGCATCCTGTTCTCCGTGGCCTTCAGCGTCAACGCGAACGGAATCCTCCCGTTGAACTTCGGCCCGCTTTCGCGAGCGGGCGGTGAACGGCGACTCAACGTCGCCGTCACGCGTGCCCGGCGTCAGGTCGTGCTCTACGCGAGCTTTGATCCCGAGATTTTGCGAGCCGAACAGACCAGCTCGATCGGCATCAAGCACCTCAAGGCATACCTCGAGATGGCGGCGCGCGGCGTCGAAGCGGTCAGCGACGACGGTCGGCGACAAGCGTACATCGATCGGCACCGCGACGAGATCGCGGATGAGCTGCGGCTCGCGGGCTTCGCGATCAAAACGGATGTCGGCCTTTCGGACTTCCGTGTCGACATCAGCATCGCCGAAGCCGACGCCCCCGATGTGCCGCTCGTCGCGGTGCTCCTCGATGGGCCGGTCTGGCGGGCGCGGCAGACCGTCGCCGACCGTGACGGTCTCCCTGTCGACGTGCTCAAGGGCCTCATGCGGTGGCCCGGAGTGGAGCGGGTCTGGCTGCCGGAGTGGCTGCACCACCGCGAGGAGACACTGGGCCGTCTGAACCTTGCGGTCGCCGAGGCGAAGGCACACGGAAGCCGCCAGGCGGATCCCGCTGACGTGCCGGATCTTCCGTCCGCCTCGTCGGACGACACGGCGGTCGAGCTCGAGGGGCAGGGGGTCCACGATGACCTACCCGCACTTCAGAATGGCTCGTCGGCATCGGTCATGCCCGCGCCGCTGACAGACCCGCGTGCGATCCGCATCGGCACTGCGGGCGGCCCGCCCGCTTCGCCTGTACACTCACCGCGAACTCATCCGAATCTCGAGGAGTTCATCGAATGGCAGCCCGGCCGCCTCGGCACACTCGCCGACCTCGACGCACTCCCGCACCGCTCCGCACACGCCAAGGTGGAGTCGGCGATCCGCGACGCGATCGCGACCGAGGGGCCGATCCCCGCGTCGCGCCTGGTCAGGCTCGTGGCGGGTTCATTCGGCCTGAACAGAGTGGCGCGAGATCGCGTCACGTCCATCAGACGCGTCGTCCCCGATGAATTCCGACGCCGCGACGGCGAATCGACGTTCTACTGGCCGGCCGATCTCGATGTGACGGCGTGGTTGCAGGTGCGGATCCCCGACGCACGCACGAATCGACCCATCGACGAGGTGCCGACCGTCGAGATCGCCAACGCGATGCGAATCGCATCTGCGACGGCGGGCGGAATGCGTCCGGATGAGATCAAGCGCCAGGCGCTCGGTCTCTTCGGCGGCAAGCGCATGACCACCGCCATCGAGGCGCGGCTCGACGAAGGTCTCGGCTTCGCCCTCGAATCAGGGCGGCTTGTTCGATCGGAGAGCGGGATTCTGCTCGACGGTCTTCGCTGAACTGGCCCGGCGTGCTCCGATGCTACGACTTGGTATTGCTCAGATGTCTGCCGATGTATCCGATGTACACCCGGCCACTCTCGGCGACATCATCGTGATAGTGCATCCGAGGTGCGAAGGTGTCACGATGCGTCGGCTTGAAGTGGGCGTCCATGAGCACCTTCCCACCAGGCACGGGAAGAACCCGTTCCTCACGCCAAGCACGATTGCTCAAGACGGACTCGCTCTCGGTCCCGGCGTGCCGTTCGGGTGAACACTTGTAGCCATCGACTCGGTCATCCGTCAGATACGTATGTACGTTCCCTGCCAGGTCGCCACTCGTCCGCGCGCCGACGTAGTCATAGAGGACGTGGACGTAGTCCCAAAGAGCTGCGGCGTAGCGCCCGTGCGGGTCTCGCTTGTCGACTTCGAGCGCGGCATCTACGTCGCCGGTGAAGACGACGCGCTCCAATGCAACGTGTTCTTCTTCACCTGACGTAATCCGTGCCACGAGCTCCTCCACTGTCGTCGGCGCCTGCCATTCCACCGGGGCGAAACCGACGTGGGTGTCTTCGGCGCGGTCGGCGAGGATCAGATTGCGCCGGAGGATTTGCGTCTCTCTGGCCGCTTCGCGGAGGTCGTCCGTGACGAGTGCGAGCTCGAGATCCAATTCTTCGAGTCGAACCCGAGCGTCACGAAGTTCTGCTTCAAGCTGCAGCTGGCGGTCGGCGGCCTCATCCAACTGTTCAACTGCGACGGCAACTTCGCTGTTCTGAGTCGTGAGCAGCGCGTCGAGTGCCTCGAGATCGTCGACACCCGCAAGCTCTCGATCGAACCACCTCCGGACCATCTTCGCCAGCTTGGCGACGAGTGACTCGGATACGGGCACCTGCGCGGCACCCGTCATGGCTTGCGTTTGGGCAACAGCTGTCGACTCGACGACCGGACTGCTTCCCGCTGCGTTCACGGGTAGTGTTTCGCGCGCCGTCGCGACAATTCGGTCGACCTTCGAGAGCCGCTCCTGCGTTACCGCGGCCTTCCGCAGGAGATCGACGCCCCGACGAATGTCGGCGGGAAGGTCTTGCTCGACCAGCCTCCGCCTCGCTGCCGCGGCATGGATCTTCGTCAGCGGTCTCGCAACCCGCGTTCCAGCAACCGATCGTGCGAGCGTGGCGGGTCCTAGGAATCGATGGCGGACGCCATCGTCTGGATCATCGAGCTCGACTCGCGGCGCGTACGTCCGAACGCTTCCTGGACGCACCTCGTGCGACGGAGGAAGCGCATGCAGGACTTCCTCCATGGCGTCCGCGTAGACGACGAACGTGCTCGCGACTCCCACGCTTTGTTTCGTGAGCGACTCGACCGTGCGACTCCAGACCTCGTCGGTTTCCGGGCCCAGCGATCCGGCAACGATGACGGTGGCCGAGCGTTCCGGGTCCGTGATCGCGTCGAGAAGCTCGCGGACATCGGCCGATCGGATCGCGCGGGGCTTCCCGGAGAGACGGGTAGATCCATCCCATGCGTCCACCGTCTCGAGCAAGGCCGTCACCAGACGTGGAGGATCGACACGGTCGACGACATCGGTGTCGTCGGTTCCCTCGATCGCGACATCGATGACAAGTGTCTGGCGGCGATCTTCGTGTGCGTGAGGGAGAGACAGCGCGAATACCGACACGATGAAGGTGCCCGCGGCGTTCGTTTCCTCGAGACGGTACAGCCGACGGCGACTCGAATCTTCAGCACGGTCGGCGTGGGTGACGATCAGCCGAGCCGCGGCGCCAAGGTCGATTGCGCCGGCACCATCCCAGTCGGCGCGAACGAGCGCGCTTCGACCCCTGGCCTTCTCGGCGAGCCAGCTTCGTAGCTGCGACTCCGCCGTCGCGACTGCGTCGACCTGATCTCCGAGCCGGAGCACCGACCGATAGCCGGCTGCCAAGCCGCCACCTTCCCATCTTCGAACGGCGTCGGACACTCGTAGGAGTCCGCTCACCCGACCATCTGACGGTTGAATACGCTGCGTCGACCTTATCCAGCGGGCGCATTCCGTTCGGCGAGGGGAAATGGACGCGATGACCCCAGTCCAGGGGTAATCGAAGCGGGAGGCGATGCGGTCCCACTCCAGCACCCGATTGTCGCGCCCAGCACTACCCGCTTCACGCCGCCATGTCGTCGTGAGTGACGACCCGGCTAAGGTCGACGGAGCCGTCTGAGCACACCCAGTAGTGCAGGCGGCGGGCCGCCGGGGTGTTCTGCTCGATCGAGGCGCGGAAGCAGCGGGCACCGTCGGCGGGGCGCACGACGTCGGACGCCGACGCCCCGTCGCCCGTGCGGAGGGTGTGCAGGCGGCGACCGGCCACCTCGCCGGCCCGACCGACGAGCACGTCGACCACGGCTTTGAATGCCTTGGCGAGCTGGCCGTCGTCGAGGGCGGTGAGCGACTGCGCGAAGTCGGCCCCGATCGCGTAGTCGGTCGGCAACGCGCGCGAGGCGCGGTCTGATGGTGCGACGCGATCCACCCAGGCGAGCAGGATCTCGTGACGCACCCAGTCGTCGGCGTCGAGCCACTGAGCACGGCGGTCGGCGAATCGGGGCGCCTCGGGCGCCGACGAGACTCGGCGCGACTCGCGCAGGTGCCGTCGCTGGGCACGCAACTCGTCTTCGAGGTCGCGAGCGTGCGCGCGCACCTCGCCGAGTTCTGCCAGAGCGTCGCGGAGCGCACTGCGGTCGGTGAGCGCCTGGTTGCGCAGCGCAGCGTGCGCGCCGGAGTCGGCGCCCGCGTCGCGCAGCTGTGCAGTGAGGTCGGCGACCTGCCCCTGCAGTCGGGTGATCGTGAGCTGCTGCGATTGGGCGAGAGTGCCGTGTCTCGACTCCTGGTGCAGTGGAGCACCGACGACGATCGGTGCTTCGGATGCCGCAACGACCGCCGGCGGCTCCGCTCGATGCAGGCCTGGCCCGGGCATCGGCGACGGCCTGGTCGGCGCGGCGGCTGGTTCGAACATCGGGCTCACCGCAGCATCCGTCGCCACCGCGGCCGTCGCAACAGCCTGAGTCGCGCCATCCGGAACCGAGGCGACCGAGCGCACCGGCTCGTCATCGACGGCGACGAGCGGGCGATCCTCGCGAAGCCAGGGCAGGCCGCCCGCGACGAGCGTGAACGGCGGCACGATCGGCTCGTCGTCGTCGACATCGCTGAGGCTCAGGTGCAGACGATCGCCCGAGAGGTGCAGCACCCGCGCGGCCACGACGTCGCCCACCGAGAGCAGCGCGTCGACGCGATCGAGTGGGTTCGGCGAGACATCCTCGCGGGTGATCTCGATTCGCACCTGCGGGTGCAGCGCCAAGACGGCACGACGATCACTCGTCGACTCGACGAGGGCGAGCGTCACCTCACGGTGCGGGAATCGGGCCGCGACGCTTTCGAGCGAGGGTGTCTCGAGCTCGACGTTGAGGCGCCGCGTCTCGACATCGAGCAGGCCCGAGATGCGCTGCCCCTTGGCGAGGGTCCAGTCGAGCGGTACCGGCGGGTAGGTCAGCTCCTGCCACACCGTCGCCATGCCCTGCCCGTCGAGCGCGACCAAGGCCCGCGAGCCGTCCATGAGAAAGCCACTGACGGTTCCGGATGCTGCGACGGCACGTTTCGGCGCGATCTCGAACAGTCCAGCCGCTTGGGCATGCGCGAGCACATCGGTGATGAGGCGCTCGGTCGCATGACGCGGAGTCGGTTGCGGAAACCGAAGCCGCGACTCCTGCATCGACGTCTCGGTCGTGAAGCCCACCGGATACGAGCGGCCCGCGCCGCCGTACACGTCGAGCCGGTCGGGCAGCAGCGCGCTGAGCTCGCGCGTGAGCGGGCCGGTCTCGATCGCGAACACGCGGCTGACATCGCCCACCTCTTCGACGAGCGCCGCCGCATCGAGCTCGGGCTCGACGGCACCGAACGGCGAGGTGACGACCACCCATGGGCGGTCGCGCTCAGGGTCGAAGAGTCCGCGCGCGAGCTCGCACACGGCCTGTGAGTCGCCCACTCGGGTACAGCTCATCGCACGCCCTCCTTCCGGCCGAGGTGTCGGGTGTTGAGGAGAACGTAGTGGGGGCCGCCGACATAGGACGTCTGCCTGCGAGGGATTCGTCCCTCAACCCTTCGGGCGCCCCACCGCATGATCAAGTACTGGAAGGACGGTTTCACGAGATGCATCCATTTCTGCCTGCCGGCCACTGATCTGTGCACTGGGTTCTGACCTACTGAGCGCCCCCGACGTCGCGGGGCCGCCGATCGCGAAGGACCGCTCGACGCTCGTCGAGCGCGACGATGCGTGCGCGGATCGTCACGAGCACGGCTGCGACCCGGTGGCGATGATGTGCCTCGATAAGGCCGTCGACCTCGAGCGATCGAGCCCGCACAGCGAGGTCGCGCGTCTTCGTGACGGTGTCACGGCGCCAGGCCTGGTACGGGTCGTCGCCGCGGCGCGCGAGCCGCTCGAAACGGTCGTCGATGAGCGCGAGCCGCAGCTCGAGGGCGTTGATGTCGTCGAGCAGTCGCGCGCGCTCGCCATTGCGCGCCGCCCTGACGAGGCCGAGGTCGATCGCCGTGCGAGTTGCGCGAGCCGTGCCGGTCGCGCCGGTGGTGGTCGTCGTGATCGCCGCGAGGTGAGAGTCCGAACCCATGAAGTGTCCTTGCCGACTCCAGCCGATGGCCGAAGATCACGACGCTAGATGAGGCCACCGACATCGCTGCGCGTACCCGTCGAGACGGGCGTGACCCTCTGACTGGGGGTGATAGTCCTGACGCCCAGCAACGGCGCGGGTGTCGTGGCCGTGACGCTCCGCGAAACGTGATCTCGCGGGGGCAAGCGGCATCCGGTGTCGTTCGTCATCGCTAGCTTTCAGGAGGCTCCCAGTCGGGAGCGATTCCACGCTCAGCAGCATCGCAGCTCTTCAGCACGCAGCAATCACCGTTCCACCGAGAGGCCGGCTTATGTCAGATCCCACCAATCCCCCCAGTCCTCCGGCGCAGCCGCCGACGCCCCCGCAGCCGTACGGCGCCGCGCCGACCCCGCCGCCCGCCGCGCCCGCCGCAGCGCCCGCGCCC
>NZ_WBIN01000008.1 GCF_009749385.1 Agromyces allii
CGGAGCCGCCGGAGGCACCGCCGCCGCCACCGCGGCCGCATCGGGCGGCTCCGCCGGCATCGGCGGCGTCGCGATCGGCACCGGCATCGGCGTGCTGACCCTCGCCGCGGCGGCCGTCGCCGCGGCCGTCGTGATCGCACCGAACTTCGGCCAGGGTCCCGAGCAACCGGCACCCCCAGCCGCGATCGCAGCCGAGCCGGCTGAGCAGCCCGCGGCGCCCGCGGCCGTCGCTCCCGTCACCGAGACGCCGGCGCCACCGGTTCCGGCTGAAGAAACGCCGGCACCCGCGCCACGCCGGCAGGCGGCACCCGAGGCCGCGCCCGTCGCCCCTCCGGTCGTCACGACGCCGATCACGACCCCCACGACGCCGCCGGTCACCCAGCCGACCCCCGACCCGGTCGACCCGGTGGACCCCGTCGATCCCGTCGACCCGGTGGACCCTGTCGACCCCGTCGACCCCGTCGACCCCGTGGACCCCGTGGACCCCGTCGATCCCGTCGACCCCGTCGACACGATCGCCCTCCCGCCGTCCGTCGCCGCCGTCGACACCGCCGGCGGCCTCGTCGACCCGGTCCTCTCGGGCACCGCCGAGCCGGGCGCGACGGTGCAGGTCACGATCGCACACGACGCGATCGCGCAGGCGGCGACCGCCCAGGCCGCCGGGTCCGCCGGCACGTGGACCACCACGGCAGCGGCCGACGGCGCCTGGTCGCTCATGGTCGACGGACTGCCGGCGGGCACCACCGCGCTCGCGGTCGTCCAGACCGACACCGCGGGCAACGTGTCCGAGGCCGCCGCGGTCGACGTGACGCTGTCGAGTCCACAGCTGGTGCTCACGAGCGGACGCCTCGGCTGGCAGGGCGAGTACTCGGGCGCGGCGAACGCCGTCGTCCAGGTGCGCATCGGCGGGTGGTTCACGACCGAGGTCCGGCTCGACGGCGACGGCCGCGCCGCGGCATCCGGGTTCCTGCTCTCGCTGATCTCGGAGTTCTTCGACGTCACCGTGCGCTACATCGCCGACGACCGCACCGGCCCGGCCTCGGGCATCACCTGGCTGAGCTGAGTCACGGGCGTGCCGTGCCGCCCCGGTACGCTGGGCGGATGACCTCGGATGCCTCGACCGAACACCTGAACCACTGGGTCCTCACCCTCAGCTGCGTCGACTCTCCCGGCATCGTGCACGCGATCAGCGGGGCGATCGTGGCCGCGCGCGGCAACATCACCGAGAGCCAGCAGTTCGCGAGCACCGAGACCGGCCGGTTCTTCATGCGCGTGCAGATCGAGTCGCCCTCGCAGCGCGCCGAGTTCGAGACCGCGCTCGAGCCGGTCACCGCGCGCTGGCAGATGACGTGGGACCTCGACGAGGTCGGCCGTCCGCTGCGCACGCTCGTGCTCGCGTCGACCGCGGGGCACTGCGTCAACGACCTGCTGTTCCGTCAGCGCGCCGGGCAGCTGCCGATCGAGATCCCGCTCGTGCTCTCGAACCACGGCACGCTTCGCGACCTCGTCGACTTCTACGGGGTTCCGTTCGAGGCGTCCGCCGTCACCGACCCGGCGGCGAAGGCGGCGTTCGAGGCGCGCGTGCTCGAGGCGGTCGACGCCCACGACATCGAGCTCGTCGTGCTCGCCCGCTACATGCAGATCCTCTCGCCCGAGCTCTGCGCGGCGCTCGCGGGGCGCTGCATCAACATCCACCACTCGTTCCTGCCCGGGTTCAAGGGCGCGAACCCCTACCGTCAGGCTCACGCGCGCGGCGTCAAGCTCATCGGTGCGACCGCGCACTTCGTCACGAGCGATCTCGACGAGGGGCCGATCATCGAGCAGAACGTCGTGCGCGTCGACCACTCGCGCTCGGTGTCGGAGCTCGTCGCGATCGGTCAAGACGAAGAGAGCCGCACGCTCAGCCAGGCCGTGAAGTGGTTCGCCGAGCGCCGGGTGCTGCTCGACGGCGCGCGGACGATCATCTTCCGCTGAGCCGGTCCGCCGGTCGGGTCGCTCCGCGCCGTCCGAGCAGGTCGGGGGGCGGATGCCGCTGGCCGGCGTCGACGGGCCACGACACCGTTCGAGGCGGTTGCACAGCGCGAGGCGAAGTAGGCTGGTCTCCCGTGAGCAGTGCACTCCCCCAGTCCCAGCCCAAGGTCGGCCCGAACGACATCCTCCGCTTCCTGCTGGAGCTCTTCGCGTTCGTGAGCCTCGGCATCTGGGGCTTCCTGTCGTTCCCGCTGCCGTGGCCCGGCGTGCTCGTCGGCCTCGGCGCACCGCTGCTCGCGGTGCTCGCCTGGGCCCTGTTCCTCTCGCCGAAGTCGGTGTTCCGCATCGACGTGTTCGGCCGCGCCCTCGTCGAGATCGTCATCTTCACGACGGTCGCGATCGCCTGGTGGATGCTCGGCCAGCCGATCGTCGCCATCGTGTTCGCCGTCGTCGCCGCGATCAGCGGCATCCTGCACGGGCGCAGCCAGCTCGCCGACTGAACGGCGACCCGAGCGTCGACGAAGGCCCGCGACATCCGTGCATCGGATGTCGCGGGCCTTCGTGCGTCGTGCGCTCGCGCGCTGCGGCTCAGGCCGCCACGGCCGCCTCGGCGTCGGACTCGGCCCCGCCCGCGGTGCGGAAGTGCCCGACGACCGAGAGCAGCAGTCCGCCGACCGCCCACGACCCGAGCACGAGCCACGGGAACGTCGCATCGGCCTCGGGGAAGTACGACAGGTCGCGGAGCAGCGTCGCGGCCGCCCCCGGCGGGAACCACTGGCCGATCGCCCCCCACGGTGCGAGCAGGAACTCCTTGGGCACGGCCGCGGCCGAGAGCGGGTTGGCGAAGAGCAGCATGACGACCGGGCCGAACGCGATGCCCGCCCGGCCGATCAGGGCGACGAGCCCGGTGATCGGCGCGGCGATCGCGACGAGCGTCAGCCCGATGGCCGCGGCGTTCGCCCAGTAGTCGCCCTGGAGCGAGCCGAACCAGCCGCCCAGGATCCACGCGAGGAGCAGACCGCCGACGGCGCCGTAGACGACCACGGCGAGCACGCGGCGCAGGGCGCCGATGACGACGAGCGAGACGGCGATGCCGCCGATCATGCCGCCGAGCACGAGCGGGAACATCGCGGTGGCGATGCCCGTGCCGCGGGCGTCGGTCTCGGCGAGCGGGACGATGTCGGTGACCGCGACCACGATGGTGTCGGGCGCAGGGGCACCAGCGGCCGCTGCGGCCGCCTGGGCCTGCGCGTTCACGCCCTCCTGCAGGTTCGCGGCGACGCCCGTGAGCATCTGCGCGACCGCGAGGCCGCCGCCCGAGGCGATGAGCACCTCGGGCTTCTCGCCGAGGATCACGGCCCCGTAGACCTCGCGCCGCTCGATGGCGTCGACGGCCGCGGCCCGGTCGTCGACCGTCTCGAGCGCGACCGCACCGTCGGCCTGCTGGTCGATCGCCTCGGTGGCCGCGGTGACGGCCTGTTCGGGCCCGGCGATCGCGACCGGCAGGTCCTTCGGGTCGATCGTCACGGTCGGCCATGAGAAGGCGAGCACGAGCACGCCGACGAGCGCCACGAGCCCGAGTGCGAGCCCGACCACGCGTCCGAGCGACGTGTGCGCCGTCGTGGCATCCGGATGCGACATGGTTCCTCCAATAAAAACGAATATTCGTTCTTTATTGTGAGCCGAGCTTCTATGATTGTCAAGAACGCCCGTTCGGTTTGCGCGTCCGGGTGCACGTTCGAGGGGAGCACCGATGCCGAAGGTCACCGAGGAGTACCGCGCGGCACGCCGCGACGAGATCATCGAGGCCGCGCTGCGGAGCTTCGCCGAGCGCGGCATCCAGCGCACGTCGATGGCCGAC
Organism: Agromyces allii; assembly: GCF_009749385.1. Classification (GTDB taxonomy): domain Bacteria; phylum Actinomycetota; class Actinomycetes; order Actinomycetales; family Microbacteriaceae; genus Agromyces; species Agromyces allii. The sequence goes on from NZ_WBIN01000008.1 coordinate 3,833, forward strand.
GTCATCGAGTCGTCCGGCCTCTCGGCCGGCGCGATCTACGGGCACTTCGCCGGCAAGAAGGAGCTCTTCACCGCGGTCGCCGAACGCGTGCTCGGCACCCGCACCGCCGAACTCGAGGCGCTCGGCGAAGGCGGGGCGATCCCCTCCCCCGGCGAACTGATGGCCTCGCTCCTCGGCGGCATGAGCCGCGAGCCGTTCGCCGACGTCGTCGTGCAGCTCTGGGGCGACGCGGCCATCGACCCCGAGATCCGCTCGATGGTGCAGGGCGTGTTCGCCAAGCTCCGCGGGCTCCTCGAGTCGGGCGTGCTGGCGTGGGCGCTGGCGAACCCCGATCGCATCGAGGGCGACCCGGCCGAGTGGGCGAAGCGGGCCGCGCCCGTCGTGCTGGGGTTCGGGCCCGGCTTCCTGCTGCAACGGGCGCTCATCGACGACTTCGACGGCGACGCCTACATCGCGATGCTGCCCCGGCTGCTCCCCCGCTGACGGCTCGGGCCCGCCCCGATCGGGCTCAGATGCCCTGCCACTCCGGCTTGTTGTTCCACGCGTGGCGGTAGTAGTCGAGGTTCTCGAGCCGCGCGGCGGCCGCCTCGTCGACGATCACGGTCGTGTGCGGGTGCAACTGCACGGCCGAACCGGGCTGGCTCGCCGTGACGGGGCCTTCGACGGCCGCTGCGATCGCCTCGGCCTTGGCCTCGCCGAACGCGAGGAGCACGAGGTGCCGCGCGCGCAGGATCGTGCCGATGCCCTGCGTGATGCAGTGCATCGGCACGTCGTCGGGCGAATCGAAGAACCGCGCGTTGTCGGCGCGGGTCGGCGCGGTCAGCGTCTTCACGCGCGTGAGCGAGGCGAGCGAAGAACCGGGTTCGTTGAAGCCGATGTGCCCCGTGCGACCGATGCCGAGGATCTGGATGTCGATGCCGCCGGCCGCGACGATGGCCGCCTCGTAGTCGGCACCGGCGTGCTGGATCTGCTCGGGATCGCCGTTCGGCACCCGGACGAGCTCGGGCGTGAGTCCGAGCGGCTCCACGACCTCGCGGGTGATGACCGAGCGGTAGCTCTCGGGGTGGCCGGCCGGCAGGCCGACGTACTCGTCGAGCGCGAAGCCGCGCACGCCGCGGACGTCGATCGAGCCTTCGGCGATACGGCCGGCCAGGGCGCGGTACGTGGCGAGCGGGGTCGAGCCCGTCGCGAGACCCAGCACCGCGTCGGGCTTGCGACGGATGAGCGAGACGATCGATCCGGCGACGAGTTCGCCGGCCGCACGCTCGTCTTCGACGATTACGAGTTCTGCCATGAGGGTTCTCCTACGAGGGCGGCGCCGACGGCGGCCGCCGGGAATCCGAGCGGGATGACCTGCACCCGCTCCGCAAGATCGGTCGAGGCGAGGAAGGGCGACCTCCCTGCCCATTCGTTCAGGATACGGCGGATGCCGACGAGCAGCGGTTCGCCGAGCGAGGCGAGCCCGCCGCCGATGACGATGTCGTCGACATCCGTCGTCAGCGCGAGCAGGCGCACCGCCGAAGCCGCACCGCGCAGGAACTGCTCGCGCACCTCGACGGCACGCTCGTCGCCGGCCTCGGCCAGCTCGAAGAGCTCGCGGGCGGGCAGCGGGTGCGCGGTCGGCCACATGCGTGCGATCGCCGAGCCCGACGCGAGGGTCTCGAGGCATCCGCGCTGACCGCAGCCGCAGACGACGCCCGCCGGGTCGACCGGGATGTGCCCGATCTCGCCCGCGACGCCGTGTCCGCCGCGCAGGAGTTCGCCGTCGAGCACGATGCCCGCGGCGAGACCGGTGCCGAGGTTCAGGTACGCCATGGAGTGCGCGGTGATGCCGTCGGCGACGCCGAGCAGGTGATGCGCACCGAGCGCGGCCGCCTTCACGTCGTTCTCGATGCGCACGATCACGCCGAGCTCGTCGGACAGCCGCGGCCCGAGATCGAGCCCCTCGAGTCCGAGGTTCACGGCGTGCTCGACCCGACCGGTCGAGCTGTCGACCGCCCCGGGGATGCCGATGCCGATCGACGAGAACGACGAGACGTGCACGCCGGCGAGTTCGCTCATGCGGGACACGACCTGCAGGGCCGTCGAGACGACCTCGGGCGCACCGAAGCCGGTGGGCAGGGACACGAGGTCGCTCAGCTCGCCGTCGGCGCCGATCGCGACCGCGGCGGTCTTCGTGCCGCCGATGTCGATGCCGAGCTTCATGCCACCCCAACCGTCGAGCCGGAGAGCGTCGAACCGACGAACGCGAGCAGGGCCGATCCGATGAGTCGCGAGGCGCCGAACGTCGACACGTCGGCGTAGGCGCGGTCGTTCGACGGCCATCCCATGTCGACGGTCACCACGTCGGCACGCGCCGCACGCAGACGGTCGATCGCGTCGACGGCGAACGGATGCCGGTGCAGGTCCTTTCCGACGACGAGCACCGGTCCTGCGAGGTCGGCGACCTCGGCGAGGGGCGCGGCCTCGGAGATCGGGACGACCGCGGCATCCTGGAACCAGGCGGGCACGCCGTCGACGAGCGACGACGCGAAGGGGCCCCATGGCGCGACGCCGACCGCGATGTTCGCGATCGTGTCGACGCGGACGATCGTGCCGATGCGCGAGGCGGACGCGAGGCGCGTGCGCGCGGCATCCGACACCTCGAAGGAGGCGGCGAAGGCCGTGACCTCGCCGTCGTCGTGGGCCGGCTCGATGACCGCCACCGCGGACGGGATCGCGGGCGCGTCGGCGCCCAACGCGCGAACCCGGGCCGCGGCCTCGCGGATGCGCTCGGCCGGGAGCCTCCCTGCGGCGACGGCGGCCTCGACCGCCTCGACGATCTCGTCGAGCTGCGCGTCGGTGTTGTCGGAGCCGATGCAGAGCAGGTCGCAACCGGCGGCGAGGGCGAGCACGGCAGCCCCAGGGATGCCGTGCACGCCGCTCGCCCCCTTCATGTCGAGGGCGTCGCTGACGATGACGCCCTCGTACCCCAGCTCCCCGCGGAGCAGGCCTTGCAGAATGCGGGAAGAGAGGGTGGCCGGGTTCTCCGCATCGAGTTGCGGGAGCAGGATGTGGCTGGTCATGATCGTGCGCGTGCCCGACGCGATCGCGGCACGGAACGGCACGAGTTCACGCTCGCGCAGCGTCTCGAGCGAGACGTCGACGATCGGCAGGGCCAGGTGCGAGTCGGTGGCGGTGTCGCCGTGGCCCGGGAAGTGCTTCGCGCTGGCGGCGACGCCCGCCGACTGCACGCCGCGCACCCACGCGGAGGTGTGGCGCGCGACGAGCTCGGGATCCGACCCGAAGCTGCGAACCCCGATCACGGGGTTGTCGGGGTTGGAGTTCACGTCGATGTCGGGCGCGAACGTGACGGTGCAGCCGGTGGCCGCGAGCGCCTCGCCGACCTCGCGGGCGACCCGTTCGGTCAGCTCGGTCTCGTCGAGTCGGCCGAGCACGGCGTTGCCCGGGTACGGCGCCCCGCGGTCGTAGAACAGGCGGGTGACGTCGCCGCCCTCCTCGTCGATCGCGACGACCGCGAGCGGGTTCGCCTCGCGGAGGCTCACGTTGAGGGCCAGGAGCTGTGCGGCGTCGACGATGTTCGGGCCGAACACGCAGACTCCGCCGAGCCCGTCGCGCAGGCGGGCGAGCAGCCAGTCGGGGGCGTTCGTGCCGGCGAATCCGGGGAGCAGGGTCGTATGGATGTCCCGGCGCAGCTCCGCGACCGCGTCGGTGTGGTGCGGCGCGCTCATCCCTTGACGGCTCCGCTCACCAGACCACCGGTCATGCGGCCCTGCACGAAGAGGAAGAAGATCACGACGGGCAGTGCGATGAGCGTGGATCCGGCCATCACCGCACCCCAGTTCGTCGCCTCGGTGGCCGACTGGAAGGAGTTCAGCCACGGCGGCAGCGTGAGGTTGTAGCCCTTGAGGAAGAGGAGCGCCATCAGGAACTCGTTCCAGCTCTGGATGAAGGCGAAGATGCCGGTCGAGACCAGGCCGGGCGCGAGCAGCGGGAAGGTGACCTTCCAGAAGGCCTGCGCCTTGGTGCAGCCGTCGATCTGGGCCGCCTCCTCGAGATCGGCGGGGACGCCGGCGACGAAGCCGCGCAGGGTCCAGATCGTGAACGGCACGACCGAGGCGAGGTGCACGATGAACAGCCCGATGAGGGTGTTCATGAGGCGCCAGTCGTCGACCATGTTGTAGATCGTGTACATCATGGCCTCGCCGGGCACCATCTGCACGACGAGCACGCTCACGATGAAGACGTAGCGGCCGCGGAACGCGAACCGGGCGAGCGCGATCGAGGCGAGGAATGCGAAGATGCCGCACACCACGACGACCGAGAGCGCGACGATCAGGCTCGAGGCGAGCGCGTGCGGGAAGTCGGTCTGTCCGGGCGCCGCCTCGCGGGTCCAGGCGGTGATGTAGTTCTTGAACGTGAACTCGAGCGGGAAGAAGCTCGGGTTGCGGCTGATGATCTGGTTCGACGGGGTGAACGACATGTTCACCATCCAGTAGACCGGGAACACGGAGCAGAGGAACACGAGGATCGCGACCGTGTTGACCACGGCGCGCGGTGCACTGCCGCGGAACGTCCGACGGGGCTTCTGGGGGCCTGGCGTCATGCGCCCAGGTGTCTCGGCGAGTTGGACGGCGGGAGAGATCTGCGTGGTCACGCCTCCTCCTCCTTCAGGCTGGAACGGACGTTGTAGTAGGAGATGCCCATGAGCAGTAGGACCATGAACACGCCGATGGCGGCGGTCACGCCGAATTCGCCCAAGCCCTGCCTGAACAGATAGGTGCCGAGCACGTTCGTCTCGGAGACGAGGCCGCCCTGCTGTTGCAGTGCGTAGACCTGCGTGAAGATGCGGAGGTTCCAGATCGTTTCGAGCACGATCACGGCCGTGAGCACGTTGCGCAGGTACGGCAGCACGATGAGGCGGAACCGTTGGACGGCGTTCGCGCCGTCGAGCTGCGATGCCTCGAGCACCTCGTCGGGCACCTGGCCGAGTCCGGCGTAGAACGTGAACGCAGCGAACGGAAGGCTCTGCCAGACGATGATGATGACGAGGACCATCATGAACGACCAGGGATTGGCGAGCCAGCTGTGGCCGCGGAAGTCCTGCGAGTCGGTGAGGGTGTTCAGGGCCCAGTTGACCAGTCCGTAATCGGTGTCGAAGATCCAACCCCAGACGACGGTCGCGGACAGCGGCGGCATCGCCCAGGCGAGCAAGAGACCGACGGAGACGAGGAGTCGCCAGCCCTTCGTCAGCCGCAGCATGAGGAGCGCGATCAGCATTCCACCCGCGACAATGATCACCGTCAGGACGACCATGAGGCCGAGGCTGCGGGCGAGGACGGCCGGGAAATCCGATGCGGTGAAGACCTCGACGTAGTTGTCGAACCCGACGAAGTTCGCCGGAGTGTCGAGCATCTTGTTCTTGATCTCGAGGTCGGTGAACGACGTGATGAACATGACGATCGTCGGGTAGACGACCATGACGGCCAGCAGGACGATGCTCGGGGCGAGCAGCATCCACGGGGCGAAGGGGAACTTCTTCTTCCGGGGGCTGCGGCCTGCGGAGGTCTCGGGCTTCGGGGGGCGGGTACCGGGCGTGCGCGGCGCTGCGTCGTGTTCCGTGAGGGTTGCGCTCATCGGCTGCTCCTCGGGGTGGTCGCGAGGGGATCGCGGGTGGGACTGATGGTACGGGCACGGGAGCGTTCCCGGCAGGGGAACGGGGGGCGGAGCTGTGTGGGACTCCGCCCCCCGCGTCGTGCTCAACAGGTCAGCTGTTGAGGATGTCCTCGATCTGCGCGTCGAGGTCGGTCGCGATCGACTTCACGTCGCCACCCTGGGCGATCTTGACGAGCGCCTCCTGGATGATCTGCGCGGCCTCGACCTCGGCCCACTTCGGGGTGGTCGGCGTGACCTTCGAGTTCTCGAGCGCGACGGCCTGGGCCTTGGCGATCTCGGTGTCGGGCAGGTTCGCCGCCGAAGCCGTGAGGCCCGGGGTCAGACCACCGGCGGCCAGGAGGTCCTGGTAGCCGGCGCTCGCCATGATGTCGAGCGCGGCGCGGGCCTGCTCGGGGTTGGCGCTCTTCGTCGCGACGGCGACGTTCGAGCCACCGGCGAAGATCGGGGCGGTCTCGCCGGCCGTCTCACCCGGGAGGGCGAAGGCCTTGAGGTCTGCACCGTAGGTGTCGGGGCAGCCGGGCGCGTCGGCGTCGGCCGGCGCGTTGATCGACCACTGCACCCATGCCGGAGCGGAGAGGAACAGGTCCTCACCGGCGCAGAACGGGACCTGGGGGTCGGTCTCGTCGCCGTCCTTGGCCGCGTTGGACGCGTTCAGGTAGACGTCCTGCAGCTGGGTCAGGCCCTCGATGCCGCCCTCGCTCGAGAAGCCGGCCTTCCAGGTGTCGCCATCCTGCTCGGCGATGAATCCGCCGTGCGACCAGACGTAGGGAAGGGCGTTGTACCAGTCGCGACCCGGAGCCCAGATGCCCGAGAGGGTGTCGGTCTTGCGCGCCTTGCCGGTCTCCACATACTCGTCGAGCGTCGTGGGGATCGCCGTGTCACCGAGGATCTGCTGGCTGTAGAAGACGATGCGGCCACCGGCGTAGTACGGGGCTGCGTAGAGGTCGCCGTCGTACGTCGCCGACTCGACGAGACCCGGGAGGTAGTCGTCGGTGGCGAAGTCCTCGAGCGGGAGGAACAGGCCCTGGTCCGCGAAGCTCGCGGTCTGGGTGTTGCCGACCTCGACCACGTCGGGCGAGTCGTTCGACTGGAGCGCTGCGGCGTAGGTGTCGCTCACGTCGGCCCAGGTCTTCTCCTCGACCGTGAGGGTCCAACCGTCGTTCTCGGACTCGAACGTGTCCTTGAGGTAGGCGCGCGCCTCCTTGGGCGTGTCGGTGCCGACGACCCAGACGGTGATGTCGCCGCCGTCAGCCGACGTCGACTCGCCGCCACCGGTGCTGCAACCGGCGAGGGTCAGCGCAGCAGCGGCGCCGAGGGCCACGATGCCGAGTTTCCTCATTTGCGTTTCCTTTCATGGGGGGTGGGTCGCGGCGGGGGTTCGCCGCACCCTTGGTGCGTAGGGTCTCTAGGAGACCCCGAGTTGTCCGGAGAGGACCATGACGGCCGCGCCGCGAAGGACGATGTCCTGCGCCTGCTCGGTCATCCGGAGCCTCAGATCACGGTTGTGTTCCGCCATCGTCCGCGTCCGGAGCGTTTCGACGGCCGCCAGGGCGAGGGGGCCGTCAAGCAGTTCGGCGGGGCCGCTGAGCGCGACCTCCGACAGGTTGAGGGCACCCACGACGGGTGCCAGCACGATGCCGAGCCGGCGACCGGCCTCGGTGAGGATGGCCTCGCGCTCGGATGCCGCGTGCTCGCCGCTCTCGATGGCGTCGAGCTGTGCGGTGAGCCGGGGCACGGCGAGCCAGGTCTCGAGGCAGCCGTGCTTGCCGCACGCGCAGCGGGGACCGCCGTCGGTGCCGACGGTGACGTGGCCGATCTCGCCCGCGGCGAAGCCGCCGCCGATGACGGGGCGTCCGCCGATGATGAGCCCGGCGCCGACACCGTGGCCGATCTTGACGAGCAGGAGGTCGTCGGCGGTCGAAGAGCCGTGCTCGGCGAGCACGGCGACGTTCGCGTCGTTGCCGACGTGCACGGGCAGTCGGGATGCGGCGTGCAGTCGGCCCTGCAGGTCGAGGCCGCGCCAGCCGAGGTTGGGGGCCGACCGGATGACGCCCTGGGGGTCGACGACACCGGGCGAGCCGACGCCGATGCCGAGCACGGGGGCGGTCGCGGTTGCGACGAGACGGGCGACGAGGGCGTCGACGAGGGCTGCGGCGGCCTCGCCGGTGGCGCCGTCGCGGGGCACCTCGGCGCGGGCGACGATGCCGCCGTCGAGGTCGACGATCGCGCCGAGGAAGCGCTCGTGGTCGGAGAGGTCGACGCCGACGATCTGGAACGCGGCCCGGTCGACGTCGATGAGGATCGCGGGCTTGCCGGGGCGGGAGTCCTCGCGGTGACCGAGCTCGACGACGAGGCCCTCGGCGATGAGCTCGGCGACGAGGTCGGAGACGGTGACCCTGGTCAGGCCGGTCTCGCGGGCGACGTCGGCGCGGCTCTGGGCGCCTGCGGTGTAGAGCGTCTGCAGTACGAGCGCACGGTTGTGGCTGCGAGCGTGCTCGGGCAGGACCTTGCCGGTGGGGCGCAGGGCACGCGACCTGGTGAAGATCGGTGCGTTGTCGAACGGCGCGGTGAGCACGTCTGCGCCGACCCCGGTGGGGGTCTGGCTTTCGAGGGTCTGACCTCGCTGCGCCTCCGTTGACATGTTTGTTAGTAAAGCTTACGAACAAACATCGCGCAAGAGTTCGCCTGAGGTTTTCCAGGCTGTTATCGAACCGTGATCAGCTCGATCCGGCGGGCCGGGTTCCGAGTGCGGCTCCGGGTTCCGGAGCCGGCACGACGGTCCGCGGCGCGCGATCGTCGAGCCGGCCGCCGATCGCCCGCAGCGCGGCCAGGATCGTGATCAGGTCGACGACCTCCTGCAGCACGGCCCCGACCGTGGCCGGGATCACGCCGAACGCCGCGATGAGCATGAGTCCGACGCTCACGACGATGCCGACCCAGATGCTCTGCAGGGCGATCCGCACCGTGTCGCGCCCGATCTCGACGGCCTTGGCGACCCGCGAGATCTCATCGACCAGGATCACGGCGGAGGCCGACTCGCTCGCGGCCGTCGCTCCCCTCGCCCCCATCGCGATGCCGACGTCGGCCGCGGCGAGCACCGGTGCGTCGTTGACGCCGTCGCCGACCATGATCACGGGCCGCTCGACGATCGCCCGGACCTCGTCCACCTTGTCGGCCGGCAGGCAGTCCGCCCGAACGCGCGTAATGCCGAGCTCGGCGGCCACGTGGTCGGCCGTGGCCTTCGCATCGCCCGTGAGCATGACCGCGTGGTGCACGCCGAGCGCATCGAGGCGGACGAGGGTCTCCCGCGCGTCGTCGCGCAGGCGATCGCTCGCCAGCAGGGCGCCGGCGAAGCGCCCGTCGATCGCGACGTAGACCGCGAGTTCGCCGGGGGCGATGCTCGTGCGCACCGCGTCGGGGGCGTGCTCGAGCACGAACGCGAACTTGCCCACGACGACGGCTCGACCGCCGATGCTCGCCTGCACGCCGTTCGTCGCCGTCTCGCGGGCGCCGGTCGCCTCGACCAGCGGCAGGCCGCGCTCGCGGGCGGCCTCGATCATCGAGGCCGCGAGCACATGCGAGGAGTACTGCTCCGCGGATGCCACGGCGGCGAGCACCTCGTCCTCGCCGAAGCCGTCGGCGGCCCTGATCGCCACGAGCGCCGGCCGGCCCCGGGTGAGCGTGCCCGTCTTGTCGAACACCGCGGTGCGCGCGGAGGCGAGGAGCTCGAGCACTCCCCCGCCCTTCACGATGACGCCGTTGCGCGCCGCGCGACTCATGCCGCCGATGAACGCGACCGGAGCGGCGATGAGCAGCGGGCACGGCGTCGCGAGCACGAGCACCTCGGCGAACCGCACCGGGTCGCCGGACACCCACCAGGCGACCGCCGCGAGCGAGAGCGAGAACACCGTGAACGGCACCGCGTACCGATCCGCGAGGCGCACGACCGGAGCCTTCGAGTCCGCCGCCTCTGCGACGAGCGCCACGATCTGCTGGTACTGACTCTCCGCCGCTGTGGCGGTCGCGACGATCTCGACCGCGACCTGGCCGTTGACCGCGCCGCTCAGCACGGCATCGCCCTCGTGCCGCTCGACCGGCACGCTCTCGCCCGTGATCGACGACTCGTCGAGCGTCGCCGAGCTCGACCGAAGCGTGCCGTCGACGGGCAGGATCTCGCTCGGCCGCACGAGGAGCACGTCGCCCACCCGCACCTCGTCGGCGTGGATCTCGACGATGCCGTCGCCCTCGACCCGGTGCGCCAGCTGCGGCGCCCGCGTGAGCAACGCGTCGAGTTCTCGCTTGGCCCTGCGGTTGGCGTAGTCCTCGAGGGCCTCGCCCCCGGTGAGCATGAGCACGACGAGCAGCGCGGCGATGTACTCGCCGACCGCGACGGTCGCGACGATCGCGGTGATCGCGAGCACGTCGAGCCCCCAGTGCCCGCGGAGCATGTCGCGCACCATGCCGACCGCCTGCCAGGCGGCGATCGCGATGGCGTAGCCGCTGAAGAGCCAGGCGACCGCGCTGCCGGCTCCCGCGAGGGCGAGCACGATGCCGAGGCATCCGATCGCGATCGTGAGCGTGACGGCCCAATAGCGGCGGGCGAGCTTCAGCAGGCGTGCCATGCCTCCATCCTGCCCCGACCTCCGGCCGTCACGCGCGACATCCGACGCCCGGCGGATACGACGGAGGGGCGGATGCCGCAGCATCCGCCCCTCCGATTCGAAACCGCCGACTAGGCCGCGACGCGGGCCTTCAGGTTGTCGGAGAGGGTCTGCAGGAACTCCTCGGTCGTCTGGTAGGGCTGCTCGGGACCGACGAGGGCCGCGAGGTCCTTCGTCATGGCGCCCGACTCGACCGTCTTGATGACGACGTCTTCGAGGGTCAGCGAGAAGTCGATGAGCTCCTGGTTGCCGTCGAGCTTGCCGCGGTGCGCGAGGCCGCGCGTCCAGGCGTAGATCGAGGCGATCGGGTTCGTCGAGGTGGGCTTGCCCTGCTGGTGCTGGCGGTAGTGGCGCGTGACGGTGCCGTGCGCCGCCTCGGCCTCGACCACCTTGCCGTCGGGCGTGGCCAGGACCGAGGTCATGAGGCCGAGCGAGCCGAAGCCCTGCGCGACGGTGTCGGACTGCACGTCGCCGTCGTAGTTCTTGCACGCCCAGACGTAGCCGCCCTCCCACTTGAGCGATGCCGCGACCATGTCGTCGATGAGGCGGTGCTCGTAGGTGAGGCCGGCGGCGTCGAACGCCTCCTTGAACTCGGACTCGAAGACCTCCTGGAAGAGGTCCTTGAAGCGGCCGTCGTAGGCCTTGAGGATGGTGTTCTTCGTCGAGAGGTACACCGGGTAGTTGCGCGAGAGGCCGTAGTTCAGCGAGGCGCGCGCGAAGTCGCGGATCGACTCGTCGAGGTTGTACATGCCCATGGCGACGCCGGAGCCCGGCGACTGGAAGACCTCGAACTGCTGCGGCTCGGAGCCGTCCTTCGGGGTGAAGGTCATCGTGAGCGTGCCCTCGCCCTCGAACCGGAAGTCGGTGGCGCGGTACTGGTCGCCGAAGGCGTGGCGGCCGACGATGATCGGCTTGTTCCAGCCGGGCACCAGGCGCGGGATGTTCGAGATGATGATCGGCTCGCGGAAGATGACGCCGCCGAGGATGTTGCGGATCGTGCCGTTCGGCGAACGCCACATCTTCTTCAGGCCGAACTCCTCGACGCGCGCCTCGTCGGGCGTGATCGTGGCGCACTTGACGCCGACGCCGTGCTTCTGGATCGCGTGGGCCGCGTCGACCGTGATCTGGTCGTCGGTCTCGTCGCGCTTCTGGATCGAGAGGTCGTAGTACTCGAGGTTCACGTCGAGGTACGGGTGGATGAGCTGGTCCTTGATGGCCTGCCAGATGATGCGGGTCATCTCGTCGCCGTCGAGTTCGACGACGGTGCCTTCAACCTTGATCTTGGACACGTGCGTGTTCTCCTTGCGGTCGTTCGGGAAGAATCGAGGAAGCCTCGAGAGGGCGCGCGAACGCCATCGAGCAGTTTACCGTGTCGGCCGGAATGTCTTGACATCGAGACATCCGACCCGCTTCGGAGGCCCGGAGACACGCCATCCGCCCGGTGTTCACGACGCGTTCGCTGCCGGCATGACGACCTGCGCTACCTCGGCGCGGCCTCGTCGGGTTAGCCTTGGCTGCATGGCTGAGCTGAGACTCGAAGAACTGTCCGCGTCGAACATCGTTGCGGCGAACTCGCTCTCGCTGAAGCCGGGCCAGGAACAGTTCATCGCACCGGTCACCTACTCGGCCGAGGCGACGGTCGTGAATCCGGCCACCTCGTGGCAGCGCGTGGTGACGCTCGAAGATCGCGTCGTCGGCTTCATCCACGGCAACTTCGACCCCGAGAACTCGCACGAGGAGTTCCGCGCGTGCATCTGGCGCATCAACGTCGACGCCGGCGCGCAGGGCAAGGGCGTCGGCCGATTCCTCGCCGAGTCGCTCGCGCAGGAGGCGAAGAGCCGCGGCTTCGACCGCATCACGGTGCTGTGGGAGCCGGGCGAAGACGGGCCCGAGGCGTTCTTCCACCGCATCGGGTTCGCCGATGTCGGCGAGACCGCGTACGGCGACGTGATCGGCGCGCTCGCGCTCTGAGCGCGCGGCGCCGATCCACGCCCGCGACCGGGTTCCGAGCCGAATGCCGATGAGCGAGGGCGAGCGGATGCCGCAGCACCCCGTCGGCTTCGTCGAGGCCGTGCTCGTCGTGGTCGCCGACATCCCGTCCGGGCAGGTGGCCACGTACGGCGACGTCGCCGCGCTGCTCGGCTCCCGCGGCGCGCGCGCCGTCGGCGGTGTCATGGCCCACTACGGGTCGGAGGTCGCGTGGTGGCGCGTCATCCGTGCCGGCGGTCGCCCGCCTGCCGGGCACGCCGAAGCCGCACGGCAGCACTACGAGGCCGAGGGCACGCCACTGCTGCCGGCCGAGAACGAAGACGGGTACCGCATCGACCTGCGCGCGGCGCGCTGGCGGGCCTGAGGCCCCAGAGCGCGCAGACCGGCGCGGAGGCTCAGAGCCCCCATTCGGCGGCCGCCCACTTCGCCTCGCCGAGCGGGATCCGCACGGTGAGCGTCGTGCCCGCGCCCGCCGGGCTCTCGACCGAGAGCGTGCCGCCGACCGCGTCGATGCGGTCGCCGATGCCGAGCATGCCCGTGCCGGCGTCGATCGAGGCGCCGCCGACCCCGTTGTCGCGCACCTCGAGCACCAGGTCGCCGTCGACGACGTGGGCGCGAACCCATGCGCGGGTCGCCCACGAGTGCTTCGCGACGTTCGCGAGCGACTCGGCGATCACGAAGTACGCGGTCGACTCGATGAGCTCGGGCAGGCGCCCCTCGCCCTGCACCTCGACCTCGACGGGCACCGGGCAGCGACCCGCGAGTTCGGGCACGGCGAGCGCGAGCCCGCCGGAGCTGAGCAGGCTCGGGTGGATGCCGTGCGCGAGTTCGCGCAGTTCGCGCAGCGCCTGGTTGAGCGTGACGATCGTGCGCTCGAGGTCGGCGGCCAGGTCGGCGTCGCCGATCGCCTTCGCGGCGTTCGCCGACAGGCGCAACTGCATGCCGAGCGACACGAGGTGCTGCTGGGCGCCGTCGTGCAGGTCGCGCTCGATGCGCCGTCGCGCCTCGACGCCCGCTTCGACGATGCGCTGACGCGACTGGCGCACCTGCTCGAGCGTGCGCTCGATCTCGGACCGGAGGCGGCCGTTGTCGACCGAGAGCCGGAGGGCGCTCGAGACGCCGTCGAGCAGCCGCATGTTGTCGGTGAGCACCCGGTCGTGCCGGATAAGGGCGATCGGCGCCCCGAGCGGCGACGCCACGGGCAGGATGCTGTGGCCCGCCCGCGAACCGAGATCCTCGTCGGAGATCGGGTCGCCCGCGGCATCCGCATACCTGCCCCGCGTCTCGTCCCACCAGAAGACGCGCACCGAGGCGTCGCGCAGCGTGCGGGCGAGCGACTCGGCCCAGAGCCCGCGGTCGGCGCCCTCGCGCGTGATGCGCATCAGGTCGGCGACGCGGGCGCGCATGTTGCGGGCGTGCGAGACCCCGGCGTCGAAGCTCACGGGGATCGACGCGATCGCGATGAGCGAGAACGTGCCGAGCACCATGGCGGTGTCGGTCGCGACCGTGTCGGGCGCCGAGGCCGCAGTGGTGGCCGACGCGGGCGAGACCGCGTACGCCACGGCCTGCGCGGCGAGGGTCGTCGCCCAGGCGAACAGGGCGACCGGCATCAGGAACGCGACGGTGCGCGCCGGCACGCTCGCGCGCACCCACCGCACGAGCAGGCGGCCGGCGATGACGAGCGCGAGCCCCACGCCGATGATGCGGTAGGCGATGTCGGTCACGGCGAAGAGCAATGGGGCCTCGGCGAGCTGGTACCCGTTCGGCGCGCAGCCGCACGGATTCACGTCGGGGCCGGCGAACAGCACGACGACGAGCAGGTTCACGACGAACGACACGATCGCGATGCCCGCGATCCAGAGGTCGAACCGGCCGCTCAGGCGGCCCTTCGGGTACACGAGCACGAGGATGCCGGCCACGACCGCCCAGGCGAGGTCGACGCCGCGGAGGACCGGCCAGACCCACTGCCAGCCTCCGATGACGTAGTAGAACGACTGCGGGATCCAGGTCACGACGAACGCGATCATCAGCCGTGCGGGCGTTCGCGCCGGCCCGATGTGCCATGCCACGCCCGCGCAGGCGGCGAACACGAGCGGCACGAGCGCGTGCAGGGTCGTGTACGAGACCTCGGGGCGCTCGTCTGCGGGCGTCGCGAGGAATCCGCTGATCTCCATCGCGAGGCTCAGCGCCACGGCGAGCGCGATGGTGATCGTGCGCCTGATGATCCGGCCTTTGCGGCCGGGCGCCATCACCGTTCGCCGAGGAGGGTGAGCACGGCGAGCACGCGCCGGTGGTGCTCGGGCGACTCCTCGAGGTCGAGCTTCTGCAGGATGCTGCGCACGTGGGTCTCGACGGTCTTCAGGCCGAGGAACAGGGTCTGGGCGATGCCGCCGTTCGAGTAGCCCTGCGCCATGAGCTCGAGCACCGACCGCTCGCGCTCGGTGAGCCGGGAGATCGGGTCGTCGGCGCGCGTGCGCTTGACGAGCTGCTCGACGACCTCGGGGTCGACGACGGACCCGCCGGAGGCCACGGTCTCGATCGCGCGCACGAGGGTCTCGGGTTCGGAGACGCGTTCCTTCAGCAGGTAGCCCGTGCCGCTGCCGGCCTGCATGACCCGCAGTGCGTACTCGGGGGTCGCGTACATCGACAGCAGCAGCACGCCGATCGTCGAGCCGCTCGCCCGGATCGTTTCGAGGGCGCGCACGCCCTCGTCGCGGTGGGTCGGAGGCATGCGGATGTCGAGCACGGCCGCGTCGATGCCGCCGCCGCGCACGGCCTCGACGAGCTCGTCGCCCGTGCCGACCGATGCGACGACCTCGATGCCGCCGCCCTCGAGCACCTTCGCGATGCCTTCGCGCAGGAGGAGGGCGTCGTCGGCGACGGCGACGCGCAGCGGGCGGGCATCGTTCATCGGGGTACCCTCCGGTCCTCAGGCACGCAGGAAAGCGGTGGCTCGTCCGCTGGTGCGACGATACCGCCCGCGCACCCCCGCCCCGTACCCCCAAACTGGGGGTGCCGCCCTAGGAGGGCCCTCAGTGCCTGCCCAGACGCCGACTGGGTGGAGGCACCGATGCGGCGCCCGGCCGCTTCGAACAGGCTCCTCGTCATGACCACGAATCGCGGCCGCGCACGCGTCTGGCTGCTGCGCTACCTCCCATTGGAGGTGTGCGGCACGATCGCCGCGCTGCTCGGCGCCTGGTACGCGTACGAGGCGAGCGGTTCGCTCGCGATCGCGGCCCTGGCCGGCAGCCTGGCCGAATCCGTCGGGTACTACACGCTCGTCGTGGTTCGGGCCGTCCGCGGCCACGCCGCCTCGGCGCGCGTGCTCCGGGTGAGGGGCCGCGACGGACGGGGACGCGCAGCGCTCGTCACGGCCGGGCTGACGCTCCGGAGCGTCGCCGTCGAGTTCGGGCCGGCCGAGATCGTCGACTCCGTGCTCGTGCGTCCGGCACTGCTCTGGGCCGCGAGCGCCGCCCTCGGGGCGCACCCGTGGGCCTGGCTCGTCGGCAAGCTCGCCGCGGACGCCGTGTTCTACGCGATCGCGATCGTCTCGTTCGAACTCGGCCGCCGGGTGATCCTGCCCGCCGAGACGGGCGCGTCGGCACCCGCCCAGTCCCCCGCATCCGTCGATCGGCCGATCGCCCGGCCGCTGATCTCTGGAGCCCCACGATGACCGTCACCACCACCGAGCACGGACGCCACGCCGAGCCCCCGCATCCGGAACGCCGACCGCGTCGCGGCCGGGCCGAACGCCGGGCCGAACGTCGGTCCGTTGGCCGGGCCGACGCCGCGTCCGCCGATCACGGGCCGAGCACGCCGAACGGGTCGCCGCCTGCGGCAGGTCGCGCGGCACCGCCCGAGCTCCCGCCCCACCGCGAACTCGAGCGACGCCGGCTCGCAGAGGACGCGCGCCGGATCGACCTCCTGGGCCTCGCCGACCGGCTCGGCACCCCGTTGCTCGTGCTCGACGCCGATCGCGTCGCCTCGCAGCTGCTCGAGCTGCGGCGGCAGCTGCCGGGCGTCGAGATCCACGTGGCGCTGAAGGCGCTCCCCCACCCGGCGCTCATCCGGGCGGTCGACGCGTTCGGCGCGAGCTTCGACGTCGCCTCGCGCGGCGAGCTCGACCTCCTCGAGGGCGAGGGGGTCGACGTGTCCCGCTGCGTGCACACGCACCCGGTGTCGTCGGTCGCCGAACTCACGGGCGCCTACCTCCGCGGCATCCGCACCTTCGTGGTGGACGCCCCGGGCGAGGTCGACCGGTTCGCGGGCCTGCCCGCCGACGCACGCGTGCTCGTGCGCCTCTCGTTCCCGAATCCGGATGCCGTCTCCGACCTCTCCGCGAAGTTCGGCGTCACGCCAGAGGCGGCGCCCGACCTCGTCGAGCACTGCCTGCGCACCGGCCGCGAGGTCGCGGGCTTCACGTTCCACGTCGGCAGCCAGACGACGAGCGCCGAGCCGTGGCGGCGCGCGATCGCCCGCACGCTGAAGCTCATGCGCGATCTCGAGGGCCGCTTCGGCGTCGAGTTCGACACGCTCGACCTCGGCGGCGGGTTCCCCGTGGCCTACGACGAGCCGGTGCCCGCGCTCGCGGTCATCGCCCACGGCATCCGCGAGGCGCTGGCCGAGGTGCCGTCGCGCTACCGGGTGCTGGTCGAGCCAGGGCGGTTCGTCGCGGCGCCCGCGATGACGCTCGTCACCAGGGTGGTCGGCACGGCGACGAGGCCCGACGGGTTGTGGGCGTACCTCGACGACGGCGTCTACGGCGCCTACTCGAACATCCCCGCCGAAGGCGTGCACGCGCTCGTGTTCGCGGCGTCGGAACTCGCGCACCGCCCGCCCGCCGACGAGGGCGCCGAGCGGGCCGTGCGGCGCCTGCGCGAGCTCGCGTACGTGCCGGTGACCCTGGCCGGCCCGACGTGCGACAGCGTCGACGTCGTCGCACGCTCGCTGCGCCTGCCCCCGCTCGCCGCAGGCGACCTGCTCGTGAGCCCAATGATGGGCGCCTACACGTCGGCGACCGCGACGCGCTTCAACGGCCTCGAACCGACGCCGATCCACGTGCTCGTGCGCGACGAGCAGGGTGTCTCGCACTGACAGCCGCCGAACCCGACGACGGCCGCCCGCGGCATCCGCCCATCAGACGATGGTGACGGATGCCGCGGGCGGCCGCGGGGTCGAGCATGCGGCGCCCGACGGGGTGCTGCTCTGGTGGCCTCAGACCAGCGAGTCGCGCCAGGCCGCGTGCAGTGCCGCGAACCGGCCCTCGCCGCCGATGAGGTCGGCGGGGGCGCCGTCCTCGACGATGCGACCGTGCTCCATGACGAGCACGCGGTCGGCGATCGCGACGGTCGACAGCCGGTGGGCGATGATGATCGCGGTGCGGTCGGCGAGCAGCGACTGCAGGCCCTCCTGCACGAGGCGCTCGCTCGGGATGTCGAGCGAGCTGGTGGCCTCGTCGAGGATCAGCACGGCCGGGTTCGCGAGGAACGCCCTCGCGAACGAGATGAGCTGTCGCTGCCCGGCGCTCACACGGCCGCCGCGCTTGTTCACGTCGGTGTCGTAGCCGTTCGGCAGGCCCTCGATGAACTCGTGCGCGCCGACGGCCTTCGCCGCCGCGACGATCTCGGCGAACGTCGCATCGGGCTTGCCGAGCGCGATGTTGTCGGCCACTGAGCCCGAGAACAGATACGCCTCCTGCGTGACCATGACGATCGCGCGGCGCAGGTCCTTCGGGTGCAGTGAGCGCAGGTCGACGCCGTCGAGCTCGAGCACGCCGTCGCTCGGGTCGTAGAACCGGGCGATGAGCTTCGCGAGCGTCGTCTTGCCCGCACCGGTCGACCCGACGAGCGCGATCGTCTGGCCCGCGGGCAGGTCGAGGTCGAAGCGCGGCAGGATGACGCGGTCGGGCGTGTAGGCGAACTCCACGTTCTCGAACCGCACGTGGCCGTTCGCGTTCCAGAGGTCGACCGGGTGCGCCGGATCGGGCACGCTCGGCTCCTCCTCGAGCACGCCCGAAATCTTCTCGAGTGCGCTCGACGCGGACTGGTACCCGTTGTAGAACACCGCGATGTCCTCCATCGGGTCGAAGAACCGCTTCACGTAGAGCACGGCGGCCAGCAGCGCGCCGATCGCGAGCGAACCCTCGACCACCCGGTACCCGCCGAGCACGATCGTCGCCGCAACCGACACGGCGCCGATGAACGCGAGCGCCGGGTTGAACACCGTGAACAGCCCGAGCACCCGGGCGTTGACGTCGCGGTAGTCCTCGACGAGCCCGCCGAACTCGTCTGCGTTGCGGCGCTCGGTGCGGAACGCCTGCACGGCTCGGATGCCGGTCATCGTCTCGACGAACTTCACGATGAGGCTCGCCGAGGCGACGCGCGAACGCCGGAACAGCGCCTGCGAGCGCACCTGGAACCAGCGCGTCACGAGCGTCATCGGGATCAGCGCGCCGAGCAGCACGAGCCCCGACATCGGGTCGAGCAGCACGAGCGCCAGGGCCGTGAACGCCATGTAGGTGAACGAGCGCACGAGCACCACGAGCCCCTCGTCGAGGAGTTCGCGGATCGCGTCGAGGTCGCTCGTCTGCCGCGAGATGATGCGACCCGACGTGTACGACTCGTGGAACTCGAGGCTCAGTCGCTGCGTGTGCAGGAACACCCGCGTGCGCAGGTCGATGAGCACCGCCTGGCTGACGCGCGCCGACAGTCGGATGTACACCGCGATCAGGAACGCCCCGACGACCCCGGTCGCGAGGTACGCGAGCACCGCGAGCCCGGCCGGGAACCAGTCCTGCTCGACGAGCGCGGGAATGCCGCTGTCGATGCCGTACGCGATGATCGCAGGCCCGGCGGCCTGCGCGGCCGAGGAGAGCACGACCGCGAGCGCGGTGAGCCACAGCCGCGAACGCTGCGGACGCAGCAGCGACCCGAGCAGGCGCACCGAACGGCGTCGGATCTCGCGCGATTCGGCGCGCGTGTAGTCGAGGCGTTCTTCGCCCTGGACGCCGCTCACGCTCATGATGCGCCTCCCGTGCTGATCGGTCCGGTCATGGTGTTCTGCAGTCTGCGTTCTCGTTCGGCGGCTTCGAGCCCTGCCGCCTCGGTGTCGGATGCCGCGACGTCGCCGAACCCCGGCTGGTTCACGGCGTCGTCCTCGAGGCTCGAGATGACGAAGCGGTAGTGCTCGCTCTCGCGGAGCATCTCGGAGTGCGTGCCGACCGCGGTGACGCGGCCGTCCTCGAGCAGTGCGACCCGGTCGGCCATCATGACCGTCGAGGGCCGGTGCGCGACGACGAGCGCCGTGGTCGAGGCGAGCACCGATCGGAGTTCGGCCTCGACGCGGGCCTCGGTCGCGACGTCGAGCGCCGACAGCGGGTCGTCGAGCACGAGCACGGCCGGCCTGGCCGCGACCGCTCGCGCGAGCGCGAGCCGCTGACGTTGGCCGCCCGAGAGGCTCATGCCCTCTTCGCCGACCTTGGTGTCGACGCCCTCGGGCAGGTCGTACGCGAAGCCCGCCTGCGCGATGCGCAGCGCCTCGTGCAGCACCTGTTCGGCCTCCTCGCCTTCGAGCTCCGGACGGCCGAGCAGCACGTTCGCGCGAACCGAGTCGCTGAAGAGCGTCGCGTCCTCGAAGGCCATCGCGATGTGCCGGCGGAGCTCTTCACGGGTGAAGGCGCGCACGTCGACGCCGTCGAGCGTGATGGAGCCGCCCGTGACGTCGTAGAGGCGCGTGGTGAGGGCCGTCATCGTGGTCTTGCCGGAGCCCGTCAGCCCGACGAGCGCCATGGTCTCGCCCGGACGGATGTCGAGGTCGACGCCCTGCAGCAGGTCGCCGAAGCGCTCGGGCGAGTCCTGGTACCGGAATCGCACGCCGGTGAAGCTCAGCGCGCCGACGGGGTCGCCCAGCTCGCGCGCCTGCTCGGGGTCGACGACGGTGTTCTCGCTGTCGACCACCTCGAAGAACCGGTCCGTCGCGGTCCGCGCGTCGAGCGCGAACGCGAGCAGGAAGCCGATCGACTCGATCGGCCACGCGAGCATCGTCGCGGTCGCGAAGAACGCGACGAGCGCGCCGACGCTCATCTGGTCGTTCGCGGTGAGCCAGATGCCGAGGCCGAGGCAGAGCGCGATCGACAGCGCGGGAACGAGCAGCAGCCACGCCCAGATGTTCGCGTCGAGGCGCGCCTTCTCGATCTCGGTGCTGCGGAGCGACTCCGCCTGCTCCCGGAAGCTCGAGAGTGCGTGCTTGCCGCGACCGAACGCCTTCAGCACGCGGATGCCGTGGACCGACTCCTCGACCGCGGTCGCGAGGTCGCCGGCCTGGTCCTGACTGCGGCGCGAGAGCGCGGAGTAGCGACCCTCGAACCGGAAGCCGACGATCCAGAGCGGCATCGCGCACACGAGGAACACGAGCCCGAGCATCCAGTTCATCGAGATGAGGATGCCGGTGCCGACCACGATCGTGAGCAGGTTCACGAACGTGAACACGAGTCCGAACGAGAGCCAGCGGCGGATGAGGCCGAGGTCGCTCACGGCGCGCGAGAGCAGCTGACCGCTCGGCCACTTGTCGTGGAAGCTCACGGGCAGGTCCTGCAGCTTGGCGTACAGGGCGTTGCGCATGCGCGACTCGACGCGCGTGCCGGGGCCGACGACGACCCAGCGACGGAGCGCGTAGAACACGGCCTCGAGCGTGCCGAGGCCGAGGATGAGCAGTGCGAACGGCATGACCGCGCTCGCGTCGCCGTCGGAAAGCGGCCCATCGACCATCGACTCGAGCACCTGCGGGATGGACAGGCCGATGAGCTGTCCGGCCGAGGCGAACACCGCGCTCAGCACGAACGCCGGCGCGGCGCGGCCGATGAAGACGCGGAGGCGCCAGAGCGCGCGGACCGCATTGAGGTCGGAACCGACGGGCATGTGATCTGGGTGGTGCTGGGTGGCGGGCAAAGCCGTGTCCCTTTCGAGAGTGGTTTCGAGACGACCGCGCGCGTGAGCGGGTCGGCGGCGCGGCGGACCGTGAGGTCGTGGCGCGGAACGGCGTCGCGTGCGACGCGGGTGCGGGGCTACCGCTGATCAGGCAGGCGGAGCCTGCGGGGCCGGGTGCGAACTACCCTGAGATGCCCATGACCCGGGAGACCGGACGCAGAGCGCTACCGGCCACGAACGGGCGGGCGTAGCTGTCTGTCTGCATAGTGTCCTCCTGCGTCATCGTCGTCTTCTCACCAGCCGGCCGCGTCGAGCGCAGCCAGCCCTCCAGAATACGACGCCCGACGCCTCGCATGCAACACCGATTGCGCGAGTAGGCTGTGCGGACTCGTCATGCGCTCGCGGGCCCCTGCACCGTTCCGCCCCGATGCGTCCCGCCGGCGAGACCCGAACACCACGAGGAGATCGCGTGGGAGCGATATCGACCGCTGCGGCGCGCGCCGGTGCGCATCGTGGCGTGTTCGCGGCCGTCGCGGCGGTCGTGCTCGTGCTCGCGTTCCTCGGCACGGCGGTCGTCGACTCCCTCGCGAGCGCCTCGCTCAGCGGCCTGCGGAGCGGGCTCGCGGCGACCACCGGCAGCGACGGTGCCGCGCGGTGGCAGATCCGCGTCTCCGACGATCCCGTGGAGCAGGCGGATGCCGCGGCGACCGTGCTCGACCGCATGCTCGTTCCCCGCGGCGCGGAGTGGTCGAGATCGGTGCAGGCGTTCCCCGTCGACGCGCGCGCGGGCGGCGCCGCCTTCGACGCGGTGGTCCTCGCCGACGACGGACTCGCCGACCGGTCCTCGCTCGCGAGCGGCGTGTGGCCCGACGACCCGGCCGCGGCCGCCGTCGTCGAGCGCGCGGCATCGGGCGGCATCGCGACGACCGTGCAGGCGACCGCCGCCGCGGCGGAGGGGCTCGAGCTGGGCGATGTCGTCGAGGTGGGCGACGTCGGCGGGATCGGCGCCCCTGGCGCCCTGCCGCTGGTCGTCGTCGGCACCTGGACGCCCGACGACGCCGCCGATCCGGTCTGGTTCGACGACCCGGTCGTCTCGGCCGGCGCGGTCGAGGGGGCGGTCGGCCCGTTCGTGGTCGCCGACGAGGGCGCGCTCGCCGAGCTGCCAGCGGCGGTCGTCGTGCGGTGGACGGCGACCGCCACGCCCGCCTCGTCGACCCCCGAGATCGCGGCCGACCTGCGTGCCGTGCTCCCGAACGTGGAACCCGCCCTTCGCGCCGCCGACGGCATCGGCACCGATGGGCTCGGCACCTCGGGCGGGCTCGTCGCGACGCTCGACCGCCTCCTCGCGGGCCTCACGACGGTGCGGGCCGTCGCACCGCTGCCGGTGCTGCTGCTCGGGTTCGCCGGGTTCGCGGCCGTCGACCGCCTCGCGGCCCTCCTCGCGGCCGGGCGACGCGGCGAGACGCAGCTGCTGCGGGCCCGCGGGGCCTCGGCCGTTCGGCTGACGTCGAGCACGGCGGGCGAGGTCGCGATCCTCGCGCTGCCGACCGCGTTCGCCGGTGCCGCCCTCGCCGAGGCCGGGCTCGGCGCCCTGCGCCCCGACGAGGCCCGGTCGTGGGCGATCGCGGCGCTCGTCGCGGGGGTCGCGGCCCTCGGCACCGTCGCGCTCGTGGCCGGGCGAGCCTGGTGGGAGGCCACGCGTCCGCTGCTGCGCGGCTCGGGCGACGAGGTGGGGCGGATGCCGCGGGCGGCCGTCGCGGGCGGCGTGCTGCTCGTCGTGGTCGCCGCGGCCGTGACGCTGTGGCAGTTCCGGCTGTACGGATCCCCGCTCGTGGCGAACGCGTCGGGCGTGCTCGAGGTGGATCCCGTCGCGGTGCTCGCGCCCGTGCTCGTGCTCGTGGCACTCGCCCTCGTCGGCAACGCGCTCTCCCGTCCGGTCGCGGGCGTGCTCGAGCGGGTCGCCGTCGCCCGTCCCGGGCTCGTGCCCTCGCTGCCGATGCGCCAGCTCGCACGGCGCGCCGGACTCTACGCCTCCGCGTCGCTCGTGACCGTGCTCGCGGTCGGCGGCCTGACCCTCGCCGCCGCGTTCGCCGGAAGCTGGCAGGGCTTCGACCGGGCGGCCTCGGCGATCGCGGTCGGCGGCGACGTCCGGGTCGCGTACGCCGGCCGCTCGATCGTGCACGACGCAGATCCGCTCGCGCTCGTCGACCCGTTCTCGGGCGCGCCCGGCGTCGACGCGAGCCTGCCCGTGGTCCTCGGCGAGGGGCGCATCGGCTCCGACCCCGCGACGCTCATCGCACTGCCCGCGGCCGCCGTGGCCGCCGACGCGGGATCGTCGGCCGCGGCCGACGCGCGCTCCGCGCTCGCGCCCGCGCAGGTCGCGCCCGAGCTCCCGCCTGGTGCCTCGACGCTCGACGTCGACGTGCAGGTCTCGGCCCCGTCCGGCGTTCCGGGCTCCGTCGCGGTCACGGCCTGGGTGCTCGGACCAGACGGCGATGCCGGCCGGCTGCCGGCGGGCTCGTTCGACGTCGCCTCCGGCGGCGGCGCCGGACGGGTCGCCCTGCCCGACCTCGACGGGCTGCGGCTCCTCGGCTTCGACGCGACGCTCGACGGATCGCAGGGCCTCGGCACCGTCGAGGTGCGCTTCGGCGACGTCCTGGTCGACGGCGCGCCCGCGGCATCCGACCTGCTCGCCGATGCCGTCGTGCTGGTGAGCGCGAAGGCACCGACGGGGCGCGCGCCCGTCGCCGGTGCGACCGACGTCGCGCCCGTGTCCGCGGTGCTCGGCGCAGCCCTCGCCGCCCGCATCGACGCCCAGCGCGGCGATGCGTTCACCTTCCGGGTGCTCACGGGCGGCGCGGATGTCGCGGCCGTCGTCTCGGACATCGCTCCCGCCGTGGCGGGCGCCGGCGGCTCGGGCCTGCTCGTCGACCTCGCGGAGCTCTCCCGGGCCGCGTTCGTCTCCGGCGCGGGCGTACCGGCGTACACCGACCGCTGGATCTCGACCTCGGAGCCCGCGGCGGTGGCCGACGGCATCAGTCGGGAGCGCAGCACGGCGCTCACCACGACGACCCGGGCCGACGCGTCGTCCGAGCCGCTCATCGGCCCGGCCGTCGCTGCGCTCTGGGCGGGCGCGGGCGGCGCGCTGCTGTTCGCCGCGGTCGCGGTGGCCGCGCTCAGCGCCGCGCTCTCCCGCGCGCGCTTCGGCGAGGTCGTCGTGCTGCGCGCGCTCGGCATGCCCGCGCGGCTGCAGGCCAGGGCGCGGTCCGCCGAGCTCGCGGCGGCGCTCGGAACGGCCGTCGTCGTCGGGGCGGTCGTCGGCGCGCTCACGGCCGTCGCGACGGCCAGGGAGCTCGCGCGCGCAGCGGTCGCCGGCGCCCCGGCCTCGCTGGGCGTCGACCTGACGCTCGACGTGCTGCCCTGGGCGATCGGGCTCGTCGCGTTCGTGGCGGCGACGGCCCTGATCGGCCGCCTCGCCGCGGCATCCGTTCGACGACTGGCGGCGACGCCCGGCATCCGCGAGGAGGAACGATGAGCGGCTCGCACCGTTCGCGGCTCTCGACGGCCGGGCTGCTGCGCCGACAGCTGACGACCTCGCCGGGGGCGTCGATCGCGCTCGCCCTGCTCGTGCTCGTGGGGGCGCTGCTGGCCACCGCGGTGCCGCGCGCCGCGACCGCGCTGCACACCGAGGCGCTCCACGAGCAGCTCGCCGACCTCCCGGCGGCCGAGCTCGACCTCACCGCCTCGGCTCGCGAGCGCCCCGGCGTCGGCCCGTCGGCGAACGGCACCACGCTCGCCCCCGACGTCGAGGCGGTCTGGGGCGCGCAGGAGGACCACCTCGCGGCGATCGTCGACGAGATGCCCGCACCGCTGGCCGCGATCACCGAACCGCCGCTCGCGATGCTCACAGTCGCCCCGGTGCGGGCGAAGGTGCCCGGCGCGGGCCCGAGTGCGCCGTCGTACCGCATCATGCCCGGATTCGACCCACGCCTCCGGGAGCACGTGACGCTGACCGCCGGCGCGTGGCCGGCCCCCATCGAGGCGGCGGTCCCGTCGGGCACGCCCATCGAGCTCGTGCTCACCGACGCCGTCGCCGAGCGCATGGACTGGGCCCTCGGCGAGGAGCGCTTCATCGACATCGACGGCACGCCGCAGCCCGTCGTCCTCTCGGGCACGGTGGCGCCCGTCGACGCCGGCGACGGCGTCTGGACGCACATCGTGCCCGCCCTCGAGGCGTCGGTGGTCGACAACGGCCTCGCACCGCCCGAGATCACCGCCGTCGCGTTCCTCGACCCGGCCTCGTGGTCGGACTTCGCCCGGGTCAGCGTGCCGCTCACGCTCGAGGTCTGGATCCCGATCGACACGGCGAGCATCACGGCCGACGCCTCCGCCGAGCTCGCGCCCATGCTCGGCCAGTTCTCGAGCGACCTGCACGCGGTCGGCGAGGGCGGGTGGGTCGACGAGTACTACACCGTGGCCGGCCTGGCCTTCTCGAGCAGCCTGCGCGACGAACTCGCGCTCGCCTCCGCTGCCGCCACCGCGAGCGACGCCCTGCTCGCGACCGTGGCGTCCGGCCCCATCGGCGTGATGGTCGCCGTGCTCGTGCTCGGCGCGCGCGTCGTCTTCGAGCGCCGGCGCGAGGGCCTCGAGCTCGTCGCCGCACGCGGAGCGTCGAACGGGCAGCTGCGCGGCATCCTCGCGCTCGAGGGCGGCCTCATCGGCCTGCCGGCCGCGATCGTCGGCGGTGTGGTCGGGACCCTGGCGTTCGACGCCGACGGCGGGTCTGCGGGCTGGGTCGTCGCCGCGCTGTTCGCCGTCACGCCCGCCGCCCTGCTCATCGCCTCCGCCCCGTCGCTGAGCCCGCTCAGGCGGGTCCGCGCCGACCTCGGCTCCGCGAACGGCGGGCGTCTGCGCTGGATCGGCGAGCTCGTGCTCGTGCTGCTCGCCGCGGCATCCGTGGTGCTGCTGTTCCGGCGCGGGCTCGCCTCGTCCGCCTCGGTCGGCGTCGACCCGCTGCTCGCCGCCGTGCCGCTGCTGCTCTCGCTCGTGGCCTGCCTCGTCGTGCTGCGGGTCTACCCGCTGCCGCTCGCGCGCATCGTGCGATCGATGGCCGCCAAGCCCGGACTCGTCGGGTTCCTCGGGTCGGCGCGGGCCCTCCGCGACCCCTCGGCCGGCCTCGTGCCCGTGCTCGCGGTCGTGGTCGGCGTCGCGGTCGCCGTGTTCTCGTCGGTGCTGCTCGGCACGATCGGCTCGGGCGTCGAGGCCGCGGCTTCCCACCGGGTCGGTGCGGATGCCTCGGTCGCCGGTCGACCGCTCACGCAGGCGCAGCTCGACGAGTTGCGGGCCGTGCCCGGCGTCGAGGCGATCGCGCCGGTCTACTCGACCCGCAATGCGTCGATCACGATCGACGGCCGGCAGCGCACCACGACGCTCATCGTGATCGACGTCGCCGAGATGCAGGTCGTGCAGCAGGGGCGGCCCGACGCGACGCCCCTGCCCGACACGCTCGCCGAGCCCCCGGGCGCCGACGGCGTGCCCGTGCTCGTCTCCGGCGTCGTCGCCGCGGTGACCGCCGGCGCGACCGACGTCGAGATCGACGGCGACCCGTTCTCGGTCGAAGGGGTCGTCGACGGCACCACCGCGTACTCGCCCCGTGCGAACTGGATGCTCATGGACGCCGCGAACGCCCGCCCCTACACCGACACGCTCGTGCCGCGCACCGTGCTCGTGCGCTTCGACGCCGGAGCCGACACGCAGGCCGTCGTCGCCGACCTCGAGCGCATCGCCCCCGACAGCACCGTCGAGACGCCCGAGCGCGTCGCCGACGACCTCGGCTCCCGGCCGACCGTGCAGGGTCTCGTCGCCGCGCTCATCGCCGCGATCGTGCTCGTGAGCCTGCTCACCGCGCTCGCGATCGTCCTGACGCTGATCGTCGGTCGCCCTGCCCGCGAGCGCCTGCTGCCCCTGCTCGCGACCCTCGGCCTCGACCGCCGCGGCGAGCGCGCGCTCGTGGCCTGGGAGATCGCGCCCGTCACGGCCGTGTCGCTCGTCGTGGGCGCCGCGCTCGGGGCCGTGCTGCCGTTCGTGGTGCTCGGCGGCATCGACCTGAGCTCGTTCACCGGCGGCGATGCCCAGCCCGCGGTCGCCTACGACCCGTGGCTCATCGCAGGAGTGCTCGCGACCTCGGTCGTCGTGACGGTCGTCGCATCGGCGCTCGCAGCTTCGCTCGGGTCGCGCATCGACGTGGCACGCGCGATGCGCAAGGAGGAGGAAGGATGATCACGTGGCAGACACGCTGACCGGCCCGCACATCCTGTGCACCGACCTGGTGCGCATCTTCACGGCCGACGGAGTCGAGGTGCAGGCGCTGCAGGGGCTGAACCTGCGGGTCGAGCCCGGCGAGATGGTGGCCGTGATCGGCGCCTCGGGCTCGGGCAAGTCGACGCTGCTCACGATCCTGTCGGGCCTCGACACCGCGACCGCGGGCAGCGCGAGCGTGGCTGGCCATGACCTGCTCGCCATGCGCTCGCGCGAGCGGGTGCAGTACCGCAGGCGCACCGTGGGCTTCGTCTGGCAGCAGACCTCGCGCAACCTCCTCCCCTATCTCACCGCCGCCGAGAACGTCGCCCTCGCGATGAACGTCGCCGGCACCTCGCGCGGTGCGGCACGGGCCGCGCGGGTCGATGAGCTGCTCGAGCTGCTGCGCGTCGACGATGTGCGCGATCGCCGCCCGGCCGAACTCTCGGGCGGTCAGCAGCAGCGCGTCGCGATCGCGGTCGCGCTCGCGAACGACCCGCTCGTGCTGCTCGCCGACGAACCGACGGGCGAACTCGACGAGGCCACCTCGGCGGCCGTGCTCGAGGCCATGCGCAGCGTCAACGAGGAGCTCGGCGTGACCACGCTCATCGTCACCCACGACCCCACCGTGTCGGGGCACGTACGGCGCACGGTGCAGATCCGCGACGGCCGCACCTCGACCGAGGTGCTGCGCTCGACGCGCGTCGACGAGCACGGCGCCGAGGAGCACGTCGCCGAAGAGTTCGCCGTGCTCGACCGCGTCGGGCGCCTCCAGCTGCCGCACGAGTTCGTGCAGCGCCTCGACCTGCGCGACCGGGTGCGCCTCGCGCTCGAGCCCGACCACGTCGGCGTCTGGCCGGGCAGCACGGCGAGCGGGGCGGATGCCGCAGCCGGCCGTCGATCCGACGACGCCGCCGCCGAGCCGAGTGCAGCCGGCCTCCCCGCCGACGGGAGCGTTGCCCCGACCGGCGACTCCCTCGCCGACCCGGCCGATGACCTGCTCAGCGACGCATCGCGCGCCCCACGGCGCGCCCCGCGGCACGCCGCGCCCGACGATGAGGAGTCACGATGACCACGCTCGCCGCCGAACACGTGAGCCGCGACTTCGCGACCGACGCCGGTGTCGTCCACGCGGTGGTCGATGTCTCGCTCGAGGTGCGCCCCGGCGAGCTGCTCGTCGTCACCGGCCCGTCGGGCGCCGGCAAGACGACCCTGCTGAACCTGCTCGGCGGCCTCGACCGCCCCACTTCGGGCCGGGTGCTGCTCGGCGACGCCGACCTCTCGACGCTCGACGACGACGCGCTCGCGGCGATCCGCCGCGAGCGACTCGGCTACGTGTTCCAGTCGTTCGGACTCATCCCGGTGCTCTCGGCGTCCGAGAACGTCGAGGTGCCGCTGCGCCTGCTCCGCATGCCGCCGGCCGAGCGCGACGCGCGCGTCGTCGAGGCGCTCGAGGCCGTGGGGTTGGGCGCGCACGGAGCGCAGCGACCGTACGAGCTCTCCGGCGGTCAGCAGCGACGCGTGGGCATCGCCCGCGCGCTCGCGGCGCGACCGAGCCTGCTGCTCGCCGACGAGCCGACGGGCCAGCTCGACAGCAGCACCGCGGCGACGGTGATAGACCTCATCGGCGAGCTCGTGCACGCACGAGGTGTGGCCGCCGTGGTCACGACGCACGATCCGGCCCTCGTGCGTCGAGCCGACCGCGTGCTCGAACTGCACGACGGGGTCGTGAAGCGGGTCAGCGCACCCGCACCGACAGGCACGTGACGCAGCCCTCGAGCTTCTCGAACTCGCTGATGTCGACCGTCACGACCCGGTAGCCCAGGTTCGAGAGCATCGCCGCGGTCTCGGGAGCCGCCGACGACATGAGCAGCGACTCGTCGCTGAGCGCGACGACCGCGACGCCCTCGGGCTCGCGAACCGGCAGGAACCGCGGGAACAGGCTCGGCACGTCGACGCGCTCGGGGTCGCCGATCACGGTGCCGTCGGGCAGCGCCGTGACCGCGCTCTTCAGGTGCAGCGCCTTGGTCAGCGGCACTGCGACGACCTCGTACCCGTGCGGTGCGAGCAGCGCGCGCAGCTGGCGGATGCCCTCGGCGTTCGTGCGGGAGCTCGCGCCGACGTAGACCGTGGAGCCGACCTTCAGCACGTCGCCGCCGTCGAGCGTTCCGGGCGCGAGGATCGTCGCGACCGTGATGCCCGGGATGTTGCGCACCGCGCGCTCGACCGCTTCGGTCTCGGGGCGACGCGACTCGGCACCCGGGTGGGCGATCACGGCGAGGTCGCCGAACATGACGACCGCGTCCTCGACGAAGACCGAGTCGGCCAGGTCGGGCGCGGCGTCGACCTCGACGGTCTCCCAGCCCTCGGCCACGAGCGCGGCGCAGTAGTTGTCCCACTGGTCGTCGGCGAGTGCGTGATCGACGGGCCGTCGGTCGAGGTGCGTGAGCAGCCCCTCGTCGAGGTTCGTCGCGGGAATGCGCACGAGCGCGATGCGCCGCGGATCGCGCTGCGGCGCGTAGGCGAGGATGCCGTTCAGCACGCGTGGCGCGAGGAGCATCTCGCCCACGACGACCGCGGCGATGAAGATCAGGTTGAGGCTCACGAGCGAGCCGACGACGAAGAGGAACAGCGGCCCCGAGAACGGGATGCCGATCGAGGTCGCCGTGACCGTGGTGCCGACGAGCGCCGCCAGGCAGGCGGAGGTGAAGCCCACGATGAGCGTCAGGAACCACGCGCGGGTCGCGCCGGCCGCGTTGCCCACCGAGAGCAGCGCCCAGGCGATGAACGCCACGAGCGCGAAGTGCCCCGAGACCTGCGCGAACGCCTGCGGCGACTGCCCGTTGCCGATGAAGAAGGCCACCACGGCGACGAGGCCCGCGAGGCCGGCGACCGCAGCCGACGAGAGGAACACCGCCAGAACCCGGCGTCCGAGCGTCGGCTCGGGCTTGAACCGGGCAGGGGCGGCGGGCGTGGCGGCGGGGGACGTCATGGGGTTGAGCCTAGCGGCCCCCGCCGCGCGCTCAGTTCGCGGCGTCGAGGCGCGCGTGGGCCAGCCGGTCGGCTGCCGCGAGCGTCGTGGTGCCGTGCTCGTCGGCCGATCGCAGCACGGATGCCACGGTGTCGCCGATCGCCGCGATGCGGGCGTCGAGCGCCTCGACGTCGGCGTCTTCACCGCTCGCGACGTCGAGGTAGATGACCCCGCCGGCGTTCACGACGAAGTCGGGAGCCCAGACGATGCCGCGTTCGGTGAGGAGCCCGGCGACCTCGCGCGACGCGAGCTGGTTGTTCGCCGCGCCGACGACGGCGCGGACCCGCAGGTCGCGCACCACCTCGGGCGTCAGCACGCCGCCGAGTCCGCACGGCACGAAGACGTCGGCCTCGACGAGGTGCGCGTCGGCCGGGTCGACCCAGGCGGCGTCGAGCTCGTCGGCGAGGGCGCGCTTCTCGGGTGCGACATCCGTCACCGTCAGCTCGGCCCCGCCCGCCGCGAGCGACCGGGCGAGGCGTCCGCCCACCTGGCCGAGACCCGAGATCACGAGGTGACGGCCGGCCAGGTCGCGCGACCCGAACACATGCTCGAGCGTCGCGAGGATCGACGCGTGCACGCCGGCCGCGGTCGCGTCGGCCGGTTCGCCGACGCCGCCCTGCTCGGGCGGGAGGCCGCACACGTGCGCGGTGCGCTCGGCGACGACGGCCATGAGCTCGGCGCTCGTGCCGACGTCTTCGGCGGTCATGTAGGCGCCGCCGAGCGACTCGACGGCGTCGCCGAGGTCGAGCATGGCGTCGTGGATGGCCCGACCGTCGAGGGGTGCGCCGTCGGGGATCACGACGACGGCCTTGCCGCCGCCGCGCGCGAGTCCGGCCGCGGCGTTCTTCATGGTCATCGCCTGCGACAGGCGCAGCGCGTCGGCGAGGCCGTCGGTCCAGCTGGCGTACCGCCAGAGGCGTGCGCCGCCGAGGGCCTGGCCGAGTCGGGTCGAGTGCACCGCCACGATGACGGTGAGCCCCGATCGGCGTCCGTGCGAGATGAGCACGCGCTCGTGATCGGGGGCTTCGAGCGGGAGGGCTGTCATGGTCGCCCGGGCTGCGAGGGGGTCGGCAGGGGCGTGGGTGATCGTCATCGATCGTTCTCCTTGTTCATCCGCCTTGTGGGCGGAACGGTGCCGGCGCCTCATGAGCGCCGTTCCGTTCAAGAGTACTGCGATCGGCGGTTCGCCGAGGGAACGACGGATGCCGCGGGCGGCCGCCCGCGGCATCCGGGATCCGCTGTCGTCGTCGCCGTGCGACGCGCCTCAGTGGAAGAAGTGGCGCTCGCCCGTGAAGTACATCGTGACGCCGGCCGCGCGGGCCGCCTCGACGACCTCGTCGTCGCGCACCGAGCCGCCGGGCTGCACGACCGCGCGCACGCCGCCGTCGAGCAGGATCTGCAGGCCGTCGGCGAACGGGAAGAACGCGTCGGAGGCCGCGACCGAACCCGTCGCACGCTCGCCGGCCCGCTCGATCGCAAGCTTGCACGAGTCGACGCGGTTGACCTGGCCCATGCCGACGCCGACCGAGGCGCCGCCCGAGGCGAGCAGGATCGCATTGGACTTGACCGCACGGCACGCGCGCCACGCGAACTCGAGGTCGGCGAGCGTGGCCTCGTCGGCGGCTTCGCCCGCGGCGAGGGTCCACTCGGAGGCGGGGGCGAAATGGCGGTCGGCCTGCTGCAGCAGGAGTCCGCCCGAGACCTGCTTGAGCTCGACGGCCGTCGGCTCGAAGCCCTCGGGCAGCGTGAGCAGGCGGATGTTCTTCTTCTGGGTCAGCAGTTCGAGCGCCTCGGCCTCGAAGGCGGGTGCGATGAGCACCTCGGTGAAGATGCCGGAGACGGTCTGCGCCATCTCGAGCGTGACGATGCGGTTCGCCGCGATCACCCCGCCGTAGGCCGAGACCGGGTCGCACTCGTGCGCGCGGCGGTGGGCGTCGGCGATGGGGTCGGATGCCCCGGCCGACGCGACCGCGATGCCGCACGGGTTCGCGTGCTTGATGATCGCCACGGCGGGCTCGTCGAAGTCGAACGCCGCGCGCACGGCGGCATCGGCGTCGACGTAGTTGTTGTACGACATCTCTTTTCCGTGCAGCTGCACGGCCTGCGCGATGCCGGGGCGCCCGCCGTTCGAGGCGTAGAGCGCGCCCTTCTGGTGCGAGTTCTCGCCGTAGCGGAGGTCGGCGTCCTTCGACCAGGTGCCGCCGACCCACGCGGGGAAGGGCGACTCCTCGGCGGGCTGGTCGGGCGCGACGACGGAGCCGATCCACGACGCGACGGCGACGTCGTACGACGCCGTGTGCCGGAACGCCTCGCGGGCGAGCACCGCGCGCTGTGCGAGCGTGGTGCCGCCGCGGGCGACGGCGGCCGCGATCTCGGCGTAGCGGTCGGGCGAGACGACGACGGCCACGTTCGCGTGGTTCTTCGCCGACGCACGCACCATCGCGGGGCCGCCGATGTCGATCTGCTCGACGACCTCGGCCTCGCCCGCCCCCGATGCGACGGTCTCGGCGAAGGGGTAGAGGTTCACGACGACGAGCTCGTAGGGCTTGATGTCGAGTTCGGCGAGCTGCGTCTCGTGGTGCTCGAGTCGCAGGTCGGCGAGCAGCCCGGAGTGCACGGCGGGGTGCAGCGTGCGCACGCGGCCGTCGAGGTGCTCGGGGTAGCCCGTGACCTCGGCGACCTGCGTGACCGGCAGGCCCGCGTCGGAGATGGCCTTGCCCGTGCCGCCGGTCGAGACGAGCTCGACGCCCGAGGCGACGAGCGAGGTCGCCAGCTCGACGAGGCCGCGCTTGTCGCTCACGGCGATGAGCGCACGACGCACGGGAACGACGTCGCGGGGTCGGTAGAGGCTCGGGTCGATCGTGTGTCCGCTCATCGGGCGAGTTCCTTCAGGTCGAGATGGGAGTTGGCGATGTCGAGCACGGCCTGGATCATCAGGCGGCGCTCCACGGGCTTGATGCGGTCGTGCAGCGACGACTCGGTGTCGCCCGGCAGCACCGGGATGCGCTCCTGCGCGATGATCGGGCCGCCGTCGACCGAGTTGTCGACGACGATGAGGCTCGCGCCCGTCTGGTCGACGCCCGCCGCGAGCGCGTCGCGCACGCCGTGCGCGCCCGGGAACTCGGGCAGATAGGCCGGATGCGTGTTGATGAGCGCCGGCGAGAACGCATCGACCACGGCGGGCGGCACGAGCCGCATGAGACCCGACAGGATCACGAGGTCGGGCTCCCACAGCCGCACCTGCTCGATGAGCTCGGCGCCCCACGCATCACGGTCGGGGAACGCCGTGAACGGCACCGTGAAGGTCGGGATGCCGAACTCCTCGCCGAGGGCCAGCCCGTCGGCGTCGCGGTCGGCGCCGATCGCGACGACCCGAGCGGGGAACTCGGCGTCTCGCGAGGCTTCGAGGAGGGAACGCAGGTTGGATCCGGTGCCAGAGATGAGCACCACGAGCTTCAGCACCATACGAGCCTACCGGGTCGTGTCGAAGGCCTCGGTGTCGTGAGCATCGCCGTCGTGGCCGCCGTCGTCGGCATCGCGATCGGGTGCCGAGCCTCGACGCCACCACGGTGCGTCGGGGTCGGCCGGTGCAGGGTGCGCCGGTGCCGGACGGCTCGTCGGCGTCTCGCGCGACTCGGACGCGGGCCGTGCGGATTCGCGCGGCGCGGGCTCGCGCGGCACCGACGTGCGCGGCGTGGACGCGGGCTCGCGCTGCGCCGGAACCGTCCGCGCGGCCGGCACCCGACGACCCGCCGGTTCGCGCGGCTCGTCGACCCATGGTTCGCGCTCGGCGGACCGGTCCCGCAGCACCAACGACGATTCGACCTCCTCGCGGCGACGCAGCAGTGCCGCGAAGCCGCCGACGAGCGCGCCGATGCCGACCGTGGTCGCACCGGCCAGCCCGACCGCGAGGCCGTCGGGGCCGACGTCGGCGAGACGCCCCGGCCCGACCGCGCCCGCCGACCACCATGCGAGCAGTCCGAGGGTGAGGCCCGCAACGAGGGCCGAGCCCGCGGCGATCGCGAGCGGGCGCCACCACTCCGTGCCGACGCCCGAGGCCGCGCGCCCGCGGGCGGTGGCGACGATCCAGGCTCCGACGAAGCCCAGCAGCACCGGCACCACCAGCCACAGCCCGCCGAGCGCGGGCGAGGTCTCGGGCAGCGCGCCGAGCAGCGGGATGCCGGGCACCGGCCCGAGCACCGTCGCGCCCGAGGACACGACGGAACCCGTGCCGAGGGCGAAACCGGGCCCGAGGAGCCAGGCCGCGGCCCAGACGATGACGTTGGGCAGGAGTGCGAGCTCGGCCATCGTGATGGCGATGCCGCCGTCGATGCCCGGATCGAGTGCCTGGTAGAGCCCCGCGATCGTCGCATAGTCGAGCATGACGGCGACCGCGACGAGCACGCCCGCCACCGCGAGCACGCCGAACGCGGCACCCGCGCCCACGCGCACCGAGACGCCGACCAGCTCGGTCAGCAGGGGCGGCAGCGCGGCGACTCCGCGGCGCACGAACCCGGCGCGCGCGACATCCGTCGACGGATTGCGCACCGACTCCCCCACCGAGCCGATGAGCGCGCCGAGGCCCACCACGAAGGCGGGCAGGCCGACCGACCACCACGGGTTCGCGTGCAGGGCCGGCGAGTCGACGAGCAGCCCGGCACCGGCGCCTGCCAGCGCGAACACGGACATCGCCGCGATCGCGCCCGTGAGCGCGTGGCCGGCCGCGGCCGAGCGACGCCCGACGCGCACGCCCGCCGCGAGCGACAGCAGCGCGATGCCGAGCAGCGCGATCGAGATCGTGAACGGGTCGCCGGCGCCCTCGAGGCCGGTGCGCGAGGCGGTCACCGGATCGATCTGGGCGGTGAGGTTCACGCCGTGGCCGAGCAGCCATACGCCCGCCCCCGCGTGCACGAAGACCATGGCGTCGACCGTCAGCCCGAAGTGCACGGCCCACAGCAGCATGAGCGGCACGATCGCGAGCGCGAAGCCGATGAGCGCCGCGACGAACGCCTCCAGCGAGGCGAGCAGGGCGATCGTGGTGCGTCTCATTCCTCCGGGAGCCTAGCCCGGACGGCGCTCGTCATTCGACAGGCTTCGGGCGATCCTTCGGACCCGACGTCTTCTTCGGTCGAGTGGCCGTGGTCGTTCCGGCTCCCGTGGCGCCGGCACCCGCATCCGACGGCTCGACGGATGCCGCGTCGACCCCGTCGCCGAGGTCGAGGCGCTCGTCGGGCTCCGCGTCGCGCTCGTCGACGACCACCTCGTCGACGACGACCACATCGTCGATCACGAGCGTGTCGGCGTCGCCGGAGGCATCCGGACCGCCCCCGTCGACCGCGGCCCGGGCCGCATTCGCCGCGGCGACCTCGTCGGCCGGACGCTGGAGCATCTCGACGAGCGCGACCAGGAGCAGGGCGATCACGATGGTCCACACGACGAGCCCGAGCGAGATCGGCCTCGTGAACAGGATCACGGCGACCGCGCCGAGCGCGATGACCGCGAAGACCACCCCTCGATACCGGCCGAGCCACGCGCCGAACGAGCCCGTCGTGAGCCCGCGCGCGGCGGCCGAGCGGCGCACCGCCCCGAACCCGGAGTCGACGAAGCCGCGCAGCTTCGTCGGCGTCGCCGTCGGCCCGCTGAGCCACGCGATGAGCGCGACCGAGACCGCGAACACGATGAGCGCCACCGTCGTCGCGAACATGCGATCGACGATCTGGTCGTAGATGACCTCGGCGGCGCCCTTCGGGATGAACGCCGGCGACACGCTGCCGATGAAGTAGAGGCGGCCGATGCCGAAGCCGCTCGCGAGCACCGCGAGCACGACGGCCATCGCCGACGTCGTCCAGATGATCGCACGCCGACGACGGGGTGCCACGAGGATTCCGGCGATGAGGAAGGCCAGCGCGATCCACGGCAGCCAGGTGCCCGCCGACACGGCGAGGCCGTACGCGAGCTGCACCGTCACCAGCGAATCCGCCTTCGCGACGATGATCGTGCGATCGATGGCCGGGATCTGGGAGGCGAAGCCGATGCCCGCATCGACCAGACGCTGCTTGACCTCCTCGATGATCGGTGCCAGCTGGATGCCGATCTCGCCCTTGCCGGTGATCTGCAGTGCCGCATCGGGGTCGCCCTGCAGCGCCGCGACCGTCTGCGTGTGCGTCGTGCGCAGCGCCTGCTCGAAGATGTCGCCGAACGCGTCGGAGGTGACGAACCGGTTCACGAGCTGCCCCACGAGCGACTCGATGCCCTGTACGGCCGGCCCTTGGAGCAGCAGCAGCGCCTGCTCGGCGCGGGGCGGCAGGCCGAGGTCCTTGATCGCGTCGAAGACCGCCGTCGTGTAGCCCTCGATGTCGACTGAGTCGAGGATCGCCGCCGTCGCCTCCTCCGAGACGTACGCCTGCACCTGCGGGTCGTCGGCGAGCGGCGCGAACGTCGCGACGAACGTGTCGGTGTCGACGAGCTGGTTCTTCGCCCACCCGCCGAGCACGGCGATGGGCGTCAGCAGCACGCCGATGAGCACGAGCACGACCGCGGCCGCGGCCCGGCCGCGCCCCGATCGCCTCGTCTTCGCGGGCGAACCCGATGCGGCCTCCCGCGGCGCCTCGGCCTCGACGCGCAGTCGCGCGTTCTCGGCCTCGAGCGCATCGATGCGTGCAAGCAGTTCCTGGTCGCGCGTCTCAGCCATGCCGTCCCCCTCGGACTCCACCTGTCCACACCATATCGGCGCGGATGCGGCGAGCACAGCGATTCGGACCCGCGGAGACGCGAAAACGCCCGCCCCGGCCGCCGTGCGAGGCACGGAACGGTGGGAACGGGCGTTCTCGGGTGGTGGGGCGGCCGACGCTCGAGCGCCGGCCGCCCACCTGGGATCAGAGGGCGGCGTAGACCTCGCGCAGCAGCTGCGCGGTCTCGGACGGCGTCTTGCCGACCTTGACGCCGGCGGCCTCGAGGGCCTCCTTCTTCGCCTGCGCGGTGCCGGCCGAGCCGGACACGATCGCACCGGCGTGACCCATGGTCTTGCCCTCGGGGGCCGTGAAGCCCGCGACGTAGCCGACGACCGGCTTCGTGACGTTGGCCTTGATGAAGTCGGCAGCGCGCTCTTCGGCGTCGCCGCCGATCTCGCCGATCATCACGATGGCCTTGGTCTCGGGGTCGGCCTCGAACGCCGCGAGGGCGTCGATGTGCGTCGTGCCGATGATCGGGTCGCCGCCGATGCCGATGGCCGTCGAGAAGCCGAGGTCGCGCAGCTCGTACATCATCTGGTAGGTCAGGGTGCCCGACTTCGAGACGAGGCCGATCGGACCCTTGCCCGTGATGTTCGCCGGGGTGATGCCGACGAGGGCCTCACCGGGGCTGATGATGCCGGGGCAGTTCGGGCCGATGATGCGCGTCGCGTCGCCCTTCTCCTTGGCGTACGCCCAGAACTCCGCGGAGTCCTGCACGGGCACGCCCTCGGTGATGATCACGAGGAGCGGGATCGCGGCGTCGATGGCCTCGACCACGGCGTCCTTCGTGAATGCCGGCGGCACGAACGCGATCGACACGTCTGCGCCGGTCGCCGCGATGGCCTCGGCCACCGAGGCGAACACGGGCAGCTCGACCGCGTTGCCCGCGGCATCCGTGTGCAGCACCGTGGTGCCGGCCTTGCGCGCGTTCACGCCGCCGACCACCTGGGTGCCCGCCGCGAGCATGCGCGCGGTGTGCTTGGAGCCCTCGCCGCCGGTGATGCCCTGGACGATGACCTTGGAGTCCTTGTTGAGGAAGATCGTCATTGCTCTGCAGTCCTTCTTCTACTACGCGGCGTTCGCGAGCTCGGCGGCCTTGTCGGCGCCCTGGTCCATGTTCTCGGCGAGGGTGACGAGCGGGTGCGCGGCCTCCTCGAGGATGCGACGGCCCTCGACGACGTTGTTGCCGTCGAGGCGCACGACGAGCGGCTTGTTCGCGGTCGAGCCGAGCTCGGCGAGCGCGCCGACGATGCCCTTGGCGACCTGGTCGCAGGCGGTGATGCCGCCGAAGACGTTGACGAACACGCTCTTGACCTGCGGGTCGCCGAGGATGATGCCGAGGCCGTTGGCCATGACCTCCGCCGAGGCTCCGCCGCCGATGTCGAGGAAGTTGGCGGGCTTGACGCCGCCGTGGTTCTCGCCGGCGTACGCGACGACGTCGAGCGTGGACATGACCAGTCCGGCGCCGTTGCCGATGATGCCGACCTCGCCGTCGAGCTTGACGTAGTTGAGGTCGAGCGCCTTGGCCGCGGCCTCGAGCGGGTCGGCGGCGTCCTTGTCTTCGAGGAGCGCGTGGCCGGCGTGACGGAACTCGGCGTTCTCGTCGAGCGTGACCTTGCCGTCGAGCGCGATGACGTTGCCGTCTTCGTCGAGGATCAGCGGGTTGACCTCGACGAGCGTCGCGTCTTCGCCCTTGTAGACCTCGTAGAGCTTCACGAACACGTCGGCGACCTTGTCGACCAGCTCGGCCGGGAAGTTCGCGGCGACCGCGATCTCACGGGCCTTGGCGGCGTCGATGCCGGCGATCGGGTCGACCTCGATGCGAGCGAGGGCCTCGGGCTTCTCGACCGCGAGCTGCTCGATCTCCATGCCGCCCTCGACGCTCGTGAGCGAGAGGTAGGAGCGGTTGGCCCGGTCGAGCAGCACCGAGAAGTAGAACTCCTGCGCGATGCGTGCGCCGCCGGCGACCATGACGCGCTTGACGACGTGGCCCTTGATGTCGAGGCCGAGGATGGCCTGCGCCGCCTCGAACGCCTCGTCGGGGTTCTTGGCGACCTTGACGCCGCCGGCCTTGCCGCGCCCGCCGGTCTTCACCTGCGCCTTGACGACGACCACGCCTCCGAGCTTCTCGGCTGCGGCGCGCACCTCCTCGGCGGTGTCGGCGACGATGCCCGGAAGCACCGGGACCCCGTACTGTTCGAACAGGTCTCTGGCCTGGTACTCGTAAAGATCCACGCTCTACTTCCAATCGGTCCGCACGCGCGACCGCGCACAGTGGCTGGTGGGTGTATGCCCGACTGGAATGTCTCGATGTCGAGATATCCGCTGGGGCCGGGTCAATGCTACTCCGCTCGCATGGCGGCTCCGAACCCGCCGTCGTTGCGGGCTCGGAAGGCAGTGCTGAACCGCGCTCACCGCGGCCGTCGCAGCCGCGGTCATGACGCGTTCGGCCCGCGGCACGACGAGATCAGGGGCGGTCGGATGCCGGTGGCCCGACGCTCGGCATCGCGCTCGTCGGCGGCGGCATGGGCCTGACCTCGACGAACCGGCGGGCGGCGAGCACCGCGAGGAAGCCGACGGCCGCGCCCAGCACGGTCTCGAGCACGCGGTCGGCGAGCAGCCCGAACAGCGGCACGGGCGAGGCGAGGTGCACGACGGTGAGCGCGAGCGGCGTGACGAACACGAGCGCGGCTCCGTAGTGCCGGCCGACGAGCAGTTCGGCGCCGAACTGGCACACGGCGATCACGACGATGAGCACCCACGGCGGCGGATCGGGCCAGAGCACGAGTGCGGTGACCACGACGCCGACCAGGGTTCCGGCGACGCGGTGCACGGCCCGTTGCGCGGTGTGCGCCGCCCGGGCGGGCGGGATCACGGCGACGGCGCTCACGACGGCCCAGTACGGATGCCCGATGCCGAGCGCGAGCGCGGCGGCTCCCGCGAGGAGCGCGGCGACGACGTTCTGCACGACGTTCAGCCACAGGCGCGGGTCGGTCCAGCCGCGGGTGCGCACGGGCGTGCGACGCGGCAGGTCGCGGAACACCGCTTTCGTCCGCCCCGGAGCCGCACGTCGCAGCAGCCAGCCCGACATCGCGAGCAGCCACGCGAAGGCGGCCGCGGCCCATGCGACGCCCCATCGCTGCCACCCCGTTCCGTCGTCGATCGGCTGCGCGGCGCACACCAGCAGGCCGAAGACCGCGAACAGCGGACCCGAGGGGGTGACGCCGAGCAGGTTGTAGGCGACGATCACCGCCGTGATGAGCGCGGCGAGCACCGCCGCCTCGACGGCGAGCGGGGCGTGCACGATCGAGAGCAGGATGCCGAGTCCGGTGGCCGTGATCTGCACGACGGCGGCGGTCGTGACGGTGCGGACGCGCGTGCCGTAGGGCTCGCTGCGACCGAAGATCGCGGTCATCGCGCCGAAGGCGGCGTACGCGGCCCATTCGGTGCGCCCCGTCGCGACGAGGATCGTGAGCGGAACCGCCGCCGCGAGGGCCGCACGGATCGCGACCTCGACGTCGAGCGTGCGGAACTCCCGCCACCACCCGCCGACCGGGGTCGCCCGGCTCACGACACCCGGCCCAGGTGCACGGCCGCGAAGCCGAGCGCGGCGACGGTCTCGCCGTCGGTGATCGCTCCCTCGCGCACGAGCCGCCAGACCTCGGCCCACGGCACGGCCCGCACCTGGCTGATTCCCTCCTCGTGCTGCGAGTGCCCGGCGGATGCGGCGATCTCGAGCCCGGTCGCGAGGAACACGGTCTCGGGGGCGCGGGCGACGCCGTTGAGTGCGGCCATGCGACCGATCTCGCACCACTCGGATGCCGCGTACCCCGTCTCTTCGAGGAGCTCGCGCTGCGCGGCGAGGAGCGCGTCTTCGCCGTCGCTGCCGCCCGCGGGAACCTCGATCGACTCGCCGACCGTGTGGCGGTCGACCGTCACGAGCAGCACTTCGTCGGCCGCCGTCATGGCCACCACGAACACCGCCGGATGCTGCATCTCGACGACGCCGTAGATGCCGGGCTCGCCGTCGGGCCGGATGACCTCGTCTTCGACGACCCTGATCCACTGGTTCTCGTACACGGTGCGCTGCGCGCGGGTCTGCCAGGCCATGTCGGGGCGTCTCAGAGTTTCTCGATGGGGGCGATCTTGATGAGCAGCTTCTTGGGCCCCGCCGTGTCGAAGGCCACGTGCGCGATGCGCTTGGTGCCCTCGCCGGTGACCTGGTTGACGCGGCCCTCGCCGAAGTCGACGTGCCGGATGCGGTCGCCGGCCTCGAGCGTGAGGTCGCCGTTGTCGCGCACGGTGCCCGTGACCCGGTTGGCCCACTCGGCCTTCGGCTTGGCCGATGCCGTGACGCTGAACTTCTCGAGATCGCGGTCGCGCGTGCCCCACGCGCCGCCCGGGCGGCGGGCGTTGAGCGCACGGGGCTGGGTGCCGCCGCGCGAGGTGGCCATGCCGGGCGACTGCTTCCAGTCGACGAGGCCCTCGGGGATCTCCTGGAGGTAGCGCGACGGCATCGCCACGGCGACCTCGCCGAACTGGGCGCGGCTCATCGCGAGCGAGATGTAGAGGCGCTGGCGCGCACGCGTGATGCCCACGTAGAAGAGGCGCCGCTCCTCGGCGGGGCCGCCGGGCTCCGAGGCCGACATCTGGTGCGGCAGCAGGCCCTCTTCGAGGCCGGTGAGGAACACGGCGTGGTACTCGAGGCCCTTCGCCGTGTGCAGGGTCATGAGCGACACGGTACCCGACGCGTCGTCGAGGTCGTCGGCCGCGGCGACGAGCGACACCTGGGTCAGGAAGTCGACGACCGTGGCGAGCGGGTTGTCGCGGTCGAAGTCGCGGGTCTGCGCGACGAGCTCGTCGACGTTCTCGGCGCGCGTCTCGTCTTGCGGGTCGCGGCTGCGGCGCAGCGCCTCGATGAGCCCCGAGCGCTCGAGCAGGAACACGAGCACGTCGGAGACCTTCGACGCGCCCTCGTTCGTGCCGGCCGCGAGACCGGCCGCCGAGGGGGCGAGCATCGCCGCCGCCTCGTCGAGCACGCTGGCGAGCGTCGTGATGGCGCCGGTGACCTTCGGCCCGAGCCCGAGCGCGTCGGCCGAGCGCATCGCCTCGCGGAACGTGACCTGGTTCGCCTCGGCGAAGCTCGCCAGGGCGGTCTCGGTCGCCGGGCCGATGCCGCGCTTGGGCGAGTTCAGGATGCGTCGCAGTGCGAGCTCGTCGAGCGGGTTGGCGACCGAGATGAGGTACGCCATCGCGTCCTTGATCTCGGCGCGCTCGTAGAACTTCGTGCCGCCGACCACCCGGTACGGCAGCGCCGAGCGCACGAAGATCTCCTCGAGCGCACGCGTCTGGGCGTTGGTGCGGTAGAACACGGCGATGTCGCGGTAGGCGACGCCCGTGCGGTGCAGCGCCTCGATCTCGTCGGCGACGAACTGCGCCTCGTCGTGCGCGGTGTACCCCGTGTAGCCCGTGATCTTGTCGCCGTCGCCGACGGCGGTCCAGAGCTTCTTGTCTTTCCGGTCGAAGTTGTTCGAGATGACGGCGTTGGCGGCCGAGAGGATGTTCTGCGTCGAGCGGTAGTTCTGCTCGAGCAGCACGACCTTCGCACCCGAGAAGTCGCGCTCGAACTCGGAGATGTTGCGGATGTCGGCGCCGCGGAACGCGTAGATCGACTGGTCGGAGTCGCCGACGACGGTGAGGCTCGCCCCCGGGATGGCCCCCGTGGAATCCGCCACCGCGCGCACGTTGAAGCCGTGGTCGGCCATCTCGGCGACCCGCTCGGCGGGGATCGGCTGCGTGAACTCGCGGATCAGCGAGTACTGCGCGTGGTTCGTGTCTTGATACTCGTCGACCAGGATGTGGCGGAACCGCCGCTGGTAGAGCGACGCGACCTTCGGGAACGCCCGGAACAGGTAGACCGTCTCGGCGATGAGGTCGTCGAAGTCGAGCGCGCTCGCCGCCCGCAGCCGGCGCGTGTACTGCCGGAAGATCTCGAGGAACATGACCTCCTGCGGGTCGTTCATGTTCGCGTTGCGCGCGTACGACTCGACGTCGGAGAGCTCGTTCTTGAGCTTGGAGATCTTCGACTGGGCGCCCGCAGGGGTGAAGCCCATCGTGTCGGCGTCGAGCTCCTTGATGATGCGCTTCAGCACCGTGCGGGTGTCGGCGGAGTCGTAGATCGTGAACGTCGACGACAGCCCGATGGCCTCGGCCTCGCGGCGGAGGATGCGCACGCACGCCGAGTGGAACGTGGAGATCCACATGCCCGACGCGCCCTCGCCGAGCAGCGCCTCGACGCGCTCGCGCATCTCGGCGGCGGCCTTGTTGGTGAACGTGATCGCGAGGATCTGGCTCGGCCACGCCTCACGGCTGTCGATGAGGCCCGCGATGCGGTGCGTCAGCACGCGGGTCTTGCCCGAGCCCGCGCCGGCCACGATCAGGAGGGCGGGCCCGCGGTACTCGACCGCCTCGCGCTGCTCGGGGTTCAGGCCTTCGGTAAAGCGGTTGCCGGATGCCGCGGGCGCGCCCGGTGCCACTGGTGCACCGGATGCAGCGGGCGCCTCGCGCCAGCCGGCCGGGTCGTCGGGGTCGAGGATCAGCGTCATGTCCCGACAAGTCTAGGCGCGGCATCCGACAGCGCTCCCCCGCTCCTGACG
This sequence comes from Agromyces allii, assembly GCF_009749385.1. GTDB lineage: Bacteria > Actinomycetota > Actinomycetes > Actinomycetales > Microbacteriaceae > Agromyces > Agromyces allii. Next base: position 47,798 of record NZ_WBIN01000008.1, read on the forward strand.
GAGCGAGGGAGCGCGGACGAGCGGGTGCGGTGACGGCTCAGGCGAACTCGACGAGGAGCTCGACCTCGACCGGGGAGTCGAGCGGGAGCACCGCGACGCCGACCGCCGAGCGCGCGTGGCGGCCGGTCTCGCCGAACACCTCGCCGAGCAGCTCGGACGCGCCGTTGATGACGCCCGGCTGGCCGGTGAACGCGGGGTCGGAGGCCACGAAGCCGACGACCTTCACGATGCGCGTGATGCGGTCGAGCGAGCCGATCTCGGCACGGACCGCCGCGAGCGCGTTGAGCATGCAGGTGCGGGCGTAGGCCTTGGCGTCGTCGGCGGGCACGAGGCCGTGCCCGTCGCCCACCTTGCCGGTCGCGGGCAGCGCCCCGGCCGTGAAGGGCAGCTGGCCGGAGGTGTGCACGTAGGAGCCGGTGGCCACGGCGGGGATGTACGCCGCGACGGGCGGCGCGACATCCGGGAGCTCGATGCCGAGCTCGGCCAGGCGAGCCTCGAAGCCGGCCATCAGGCCTGGCCCTCGAACGCCTTCGCCGCCTGCGCCGCGGCCGCAGCGCCCGCGGAGGCCGCGACCGACTCGGAGCCGCCGACCGGGCGCTTGAGGTACGCGACGAGCCCGCCCTCGGGGCCCTGCACGATCTGCACGAGCTCCCAGCCCTCGGAGCCCCAGTTGTTGAGGATCGCGGCGGTGTTGTGGATCAGCAGCGGGGTGGTGATGTACTCCCAGGTGACCATGGGATCCTCGTCTCTTCGTCGACAGGCGGCTTCGGATCGGATCCGACCGGCACCGCGGACGCGTGCGCGCCGCCGAGCGACGGAGCAGGCGTTCGCCCAGCTTCCGTGCCGTTGATTGCCAGTCTTCTCCGTTACGCTCCACTATATGTCTGCCCAAAAACGTACGATGAGCGACGTCGGATCAGGGATCCTCGCGTTCGTCGGCATGAGCGCTCTCGCCGGCGTGCTCGTGACGGCTGCGGTGACCCCCGCACTCGCCGTCACCGGACTGGCCGCCAACAACAGCATCACGATGTTCGAGAACCTGCCAGGGTTCCTCAACATCGACGATCTCGCGCAGAAGTCGACCATCTACGCGATCCAGCCCGACGGCACCCCCGCGGCGATCACCTCGTTCTACGAGGACAACCGCGAAGAGGTCGAGTTCGACTACATCTCGCAGTACCTGAAGGACGCTGCCGTCGCCGGTGAGGACCCCCGGTACTACGAGCACGGCGGCATCGACATCAAGGGAACGCTGAGCGCCGTCGCGAACGAGTTCATCCCCGGCGGTGCGACGCGAGGCGGTTCCTCGATCACGCAGCAGTACGTCAAGAACGTGCTGATCAACAACGGCATGAACGAGGCGAAGACCGAAGAGGAGAAGCAGGCCGCCTACGACGAGGCGACCGCGACGACCCCCGAGCGCAAGCTGAAGGAGATGCGCTACGCGATCTCGATCGACAAGAAGTACACGAAGGACGAGATCCTCAAGGGCTACCTGAACATCGCCGCGTTCGGCGGACAGGTCTACGGCGTGCAATCGGCCGCCCAGTACTACTTCCACACGAACGCGAAGGACCTCACGCTGCCGCAGGCCGCGAGCCTCATCGCCATCGTGAACTGGCCCGAGAAGTTCCGCCTCGACTACCCCGACAGCGAGACGAACGGCGCGAACACGGTCGTCGACGGCGAGAGCGTCCCGTACGCCGACAACAAGAGCCGTCGCGACTACATCCTGAAGGAGATGCTCACCGAGAAGAAGATCTCGCAGGAGGACTACGACGCCGCGGTCGCGACTCCCGTGCAGCCCGACATCCAGGAACCCACCACCGGATGCCAGGCCTCGCCGTACTACGCCTACTTCTGCGACTACGTGACGTGGGAGATCAAGGACAAGCTCGACAAGGCCGACACCCCCGACGTGAACGAGGGCGCCGAGATGCTCTCGCGCGGCGGCCTGAACATCTACACGACCATCGACATGCAGATGCAGGATGTCGCGACGCAGGCGCTCAAGGAGAACGTGCCCTCGTCGATCCCCGAGATGGATCTCGGTGGCTCGGTGGTCTCGGTCGAGGTCGGCACCGGCCGCATCCTCGCGATGGTGCAGAACACCGACTACAACGTCGACCCCGAAGTGACCGGCGACAACTACTCCGCCGTCAACTACAACTCCGGCATCGACTACGGCGGATCCAGCGGCTTCCAGCCCGGCTCGACGTTCAAGACCTTCACCCTGGCCGAGTGGCTCATCGAGGGCCACTCGCTCAACGAGAGCATGAACGCGACCAAGCGGAGCAACTGGGGCACGTTCAACGACAGCTGCAACGGCCCGGTGAACGTCGACGGCTGGGACCCCGGCAACGACGAGGGCGGCAACGGCGGGTTCTGGACCGCGTTGTTCAACACCGTCAACTCCGAGAACACGGGCTTCGTCGCCATGGCGAAGCAGCTCGACCTCTGCGGAATCAAGAACACCGCGACCGCGCTCATGAGCGCGGGCCGTGCCGACGGCGGCGAGCTCGGCACTCCCGCCGGGACCGACTGGACCTTCCAGCCCTCCGCGGTGCTCGGCACCGAAGAGGTCGCGCCCCTGTCGATGGCGACCGCGTTCGCCGCCTACGCGGGTGGCGGCGTGTCGTGCACGCCGATCGCGATCGACAAGATCGAGGATGCCGAAGGCAACCCGGTCGAGTCGCCGAAGTCGACCTGCACGCAGGCGATCACCACCGATGTCGCCGCAGGCATGGACTACGCGCTCAACAAGGTCATGACCCAGGGCACCGGCACGTCCTCGCTCTACAAGATGGACACCTCCGGAACGCCCATGATCGGCAAGACCGGCACGACCGACAACAACGAGGCCACCTGGATGAGCGGCGCCTCCTCGAAGGTCGCCACCGTCGTGGGCGTCTACAACGCGACCGGGCACGTGAACCTGCGACAGACGTACATCAACGGCGAGCAGGCCGCGGTGCTCCGACACAACATCTGGCCGCGGGTCATGGACTTCGCGAACATGAAGTACGGCGGCGACGCCTTCCCCGAGCCGAAGAGCGAGTTCTTGAACGCACCGCAGGCCGAGGTTCCGAGCGTGCTCGGTCTCAGCCCCGACGCAGCCCAGAAGGCGCTCGAGGCCGCCGGCTTCGGCGTGGCGCTCGACGGCGAGGTCGACTCGGCCCAGCCGAAGGGCACCATCGGCGAGCAGAGCGCAACGGGCAGCGCGGCACGCGGCTCGCAGATCATGCTGAAGGTCAGCAAGGGCAACCTGGCAGCCGTGCCGAACGTGGTCGGCCAGCAGGCCGATGCCGCCGAGGCGGCACTGAAGTCCGCCGGGTACAAGGTCCGCCGGGCGACGCAGGACACGGGCGACGACAGCAAGGTCGGCGTCGTGCTCTCGCAGGATCCCGCGGGCGACGGATCGGCCAAGGCCGGCGCGACCGTCACCATCACGGTCGGCAAGAAGTCCAGCGGAGGCGACGACGGCGGAACCGACACCCCGACGCTGCCGGGGGGCGGCGGTTGAGCCCTTCGAAGCTGTCACCGGCCGCGTCGATCGCACTCGCGATCGGCGCGGCCGGTGCCGCAACACTGGCTTGGGGCGTGCTGGTCGAACGCACCCGATGGACCCTGCGCCGCGTCGAGGTGCCCGTGCTGCCCACCGGCTCGAAGCCCATCAAGGTGCTGCACCTCTCCGACCTGCACATGGCGCCCTGGCAACGTGAGAAGCAGGCGTGGGTGCGCTCGCTCGCCGAGCTGGAACCCGACCTCGTCGTCGACACGGGCGACAACCTCGGCCACGAGCGCGGCATTGAGGGCATCCGTGCGGCGTTCGAACCGTTCCGCGGGGTTCCGGGCGTCTTCGTCAACGGATCGAACGACTACTTCGGCCCCGTCCTGAAGAACCCGTTCCTGTACTTCTCCGGGCCCTCGGGCCACGTGCCGCGCAGTGCTCGGCTCGACATCGACGAACTGCACGCCTACTTCGCCGAACTCGGCTGGCAGGACCTCGACAACACGGCGACCTCGCTCGACCTGAACGGCACGCACTTCGAGTTCTTCGGCGTCGACGACCCGCACAAGGGCTACGACCGCCTCGACCTCATCGCGAGCGCGATCGACGACCTGCGCGCCGAAGACCCGCTCGGCGACGAGAGCTGGCCCGACGCCGCATCCGCGGCCGCAGCCCGCCCGACCGTGACGGTGGGTGTGGCGCACGCGCCGTACCAGCGCGTGCTCAACTCCTTCGTGAACCACGGCGCGCAGTTGATGCTCGCGGGCCACACGCACGGCGGACAGGTGTGCGTGCCCGGGTTCGGCGCACTCGTCACGAACTGCGACATCCCCCGCGAGCAGGTCAAGGGCCTGAGCGTGTGGCGCCACGGGCTGCGATCGGCGTTCCTGAACGTCTCGGCGGGCCTCGGCACGTCGATCTTCGCGCCCGTGCGCTTCGCCTGCCCGCCCGAGGCGACCCTCATCACGCTCGTTCCCTCGAGCTGATCGATCGAGTGGTCAGCGGGCCTCGGTTTATCGGCTATCCTTGTTGAGGCCCGCAAGGGCTGTGACTCGCAAGAGCACCGGGGTGTGGCGCAGCTTGGTAGCGCGCGTCGTTCGGGACGACGAGGTCGCAGGTTCAAATCCTGTCACCCCGACACACGAGATGAAGGCCTCCGCGAAAGCGGGGGCCTTCGTCGTTTCCAGCCGATACGTGCGGTCCGCGAGCACGGGCGTGGTTCCGGCCGCGTCAGGCGAGCGGATGCCGGAGCTCGGCGCCCGTCGCCGACAGGCGCACGATCGACAGCTCGGGCTTCGCCCGCTGCTCGTCGTCGCCCGGTCCGGAGACGACGTCGGCGAGGATCGCCTCCGCATCGACCTCGACCGTTCGCGGATCCTCGGCGAGTCCGGTGCCGCGCGCCTTCAGCGTCGCCTCCTTGACCGTCCACGCGCGGGCCAGCGCCCGTCGACGGATCGATCCGTCGGGCACGGACGCGAAGACCTCGAGCTCGGCCGACGAGCACATCCGCCGTACGAGCTGCGGGCGGGCGAACGCCTCGAACGGCGCGTCCTCGACGTCGGCGCCGACCGGAACCCCGACGGCGACCGCGACGAGCATCACGGGCCCGCTGTGCGCGATGCTCACGTCGAGTCCGTGGTCGCCGTCCAGTGCCGGCTTCCGGCCGGGCCGATCCGGGCGGAAGCCCGGCCAGGCCCCGTCGAGCACGTCGCGCACGAGGTCCTCGGCCCAGGCCCGGCCCGTGGCTCGCCGTGCGAGCAGGCGATGCGCGCGCTCGTCGCCACGCGGACCGAGGGATCGGCCGGTGCCGAGGGGATCGGCCGCCCGCGGCATCCATTCGCCGAAGCACCACCGGAGTCCGTCGACCGCGCCGAACGTCCGGCCGCGCCGGTCGGACGAGGCGAGCAGGCCCGGAGCGCCGGAGGTCACGCCGCGGCGAGCCGTTCAGAGATGCCCTCGGCGAGTTCGCCGATCGTCGGGTGGTCCCAGACGATCGTGGGGTCGACGTCGAGGTCGAACTCGTCCTCGATGTCGCCGCACAGGGTGAGGGCGTAGACCGAGTCGAGTCCGAGGTCGGCGAGCGGGGTCGCCGCGTCGAACGTTCCGGCGTCGACCTTGCCGTAGGCCACGACGCGGCCCATCAGCCAGGACTCGATCGTGGGGGCATCCGTGGTCATCTGGTGTCTCCTTCTTCGTCGGGAGCCGGCGACGACGTCGCAGGCTCCGAGATCGTGAATCGCGCGTCGTGGTCGACGAGGCGCCCGGCGATGTCGACGAGGTGGTCGACCGTGCCGACGTCGAGCGGCCCGATCCGCCCGCTGAGCCGGGCCTCGAGCCTGGCCAGGACCGCGGCCTGCACGACCTCGTCGTCGGGCAGCGAGCCCGACGGCGCCTCCGCGCAGACGCCGGCCCAGGCACCGCCCGCGAGCAGCAGGGCCAGTCGGTGCGCGAGCGCGAACGTCGCGGGCGGGGCGTCGGCGCCGAGCAGGGCCGGCGGAACCTCCGCGATCTCGGCGCGCAGTCGGTCGAGCTCGACGGCGAGGCGATCGACCGACTCGGTCGCGAGCGGGCAGAGGCCGTCGCGCACTGCGGGGTCGACGAGCGCCGCGCCGAGCGGGTCGCTCGATCCGGCGCCGAGCGTGAGCCGTGCGAGGTCGAGTTCGTCGAGCGGCTCGCCGAGCCGGAAGAGCGCCGGATCGGTCTCGGTTGTGCGGCGCGACCGCCGCACCCAGGCCGGCAGGTTGGGCAGGATCGTGAGCAGGCAGGCCGTGGATCCCGCATGCCCGATGGGCACCACGGCCAGGTCGCGCACGAACTTCTCGACGATGCCGTACGGTGCGACCCTGGCGTAGAAGGTCGATCCGAACAGCACCGAGAGGTCCTGCATGGCCGACTGCAGCAGCTGGGGCACGAGGTACTTCGACGCGGCGGTCAGCACCATGCACTCGGCCGGGGCGAGGTGCAGTGCGCGCACGACCACGGCGCTCAGGGCGTCGGCGAGCCAGAGGTCGGCCATCGCGCCGGCGAGGAGGGCGCGTGCGTGCGGCAGGTCGAGCACGGCGCCGCCGTACAGCGACCGCTCGCCGCCGTATCGCACCGCGAGGTCGAGCGTCGCATCGACGGTCGCGACGGCGAGCGCCGGGATCACCGCTCGGCTGACCTGGAACGCCGTGAGGGCGGTCTGCGCCGCGGTCCCGGTGGCGCCGACGACCGCCGTGCCCGGGACCGGCAGTCCGCGGAACTCGGCGACCCCGATGCGGCACCCGCGCATGCCGGCGGTGAGCACGCGACGGCTCGTGTCGACGAGCGGCCGCGTCGCGGCATCCTTGTGCCAGAGCAGGAGCGAGTGGCTCCGCGCACCGGGTTCCGGCGACGTGCGGGCCATCACCAGCACCGACTCGGCCCGGTCGACGTTGTTGATGACCTGCTTGACGCCCGTCAGCAGCCATCCCCCGTCGTCGTCGGGCTCTGCGGCGAACTCGTTGGCCAGCAGGTCGTTGCCGTGATCGAGCTCGTGGAAGCCGACGGCGATGCGCTCGCCGCGCAGCAGCCGCACGGCGACCTCGCGACGTTGCGCCTCGTCGCCCGCGACCCAGACGTTGAGCGAGGCCATGAGGGTCGTCAGCCCGTAGCCGAGCCCGAGCGCCGGGTCGCGACGGAAGATCGGACGCCAGCGCCGCACCAGGTCTTCGGTCGACACCCATCGGCCGCCGAGCGAGGCGGGCACGAACTCGGCCGCGGCATGCCATTCGTCGAGCAGGCTCTCGGCGGTCGAGCTCAGGCGTCGCGCATCGTCGTCGGCGACGATCGACGCGTAGTCGAAGGGTCCCGGATGCCGAGGGTCGCCGAAGAGCTCGTCGAGGTCGTCGGGCTCGGCCGCCGCTCGTGGAGACCGCGTCTCGGCGGGGCCGTCGAGGATCGTCATGCGGCGTCCGCCCATCCGTCGAGCATGGTGACCGAGCGGGACCGGCCCGCCTCCTCGAGGGCGAGTTCGGCGAGCGCGGCGGCGGAGGCCGCCGCGGCCGTCGACGGCGCCAGTCCGAGCCGCACCGCGAGTCGGTCGAGGATCGCGGTCAGTCGCACCTCCGACGGCGCGCTCGCGTGCTGCGGCGAGGCGAGTTCGGTGGCGATCGCGCACGCGGCGCCGAAGCAGAGCGCGATGCGTTCGGCGAGGTCGAACGACTCCGCCGACGGCGCGGACTCCCGTGGCGCGAGGCCCGCCGCGGCGACCAGCCGGTCGAGCTCGAGGGCGATGCGTCGCGCGGATGCCGCGGCGGGCCGTTCGCCGAGCAGGTCGACGAGGGCGGGCAGGCTTCGGAGCAGGCGCGAACCGCGTTTCGTCACGAGCCGGAGCCTCGTGGTGTCGACCCAGCCGTCGGCCTCGCCGAAGCCGAAGTCGGCGACGACGGCCTCGGCGGCGACGGCATCCGCTTCGCGCGCGATCGAGGGGAACTCGTTGATCACCATGTTCAGGTTGACGACCGAGTTGCCGTCGAAGATGCCGACGACGCGGTTGTCGCGCGCGGCCTTCTGGAACGCGCCGACGCCCGCGATGCCGAGCAGTTGCGACCTCGCCCCGACGAACGGCGTGAGGTCGCGGAACATGAGGTCGACCGTGTCGGGCACGAGGAACTTCACGAGTGCGCTGACGAGCGACATCTCCTCGGTGGTCCGGTGCGCGCCACGTGCGCCTGCGTACATCACGGACTCCGCGAGGAGCGAGTCCGCGATCGCCGTGCCGAGCGTCGCGCGGGCCGTCGGGAGGTCTGCGAGCGTGCGTCCGAACAGCCTGCGGTTCGACGCGAATCCGGTGGCGATCGCGATCGCGTGGTCGGCCGCCCCGAGCGAGAGCGCCGTGGTGAGCGGGCGTGTGAGTTGGAGGCTCTTCAGCACGATCTCGAGGCCGTGGCCCGGGGCGCCGACGAGGTGATCGCCCTCGACGACCGCGCTGCGGAACTCGAGTCCGCTGATGTCGGCGCCACGGATGCCGTGCGTCGCGACCTTGGGCCGGTACGACAGCGAGCCGGCATCGACGCGCTGCTTGTCGACGAGCACGAGCGAGAGGGAGCGCGGGCCCGGCTGGTCGCTCGTGCGCGCGAGCACGGTCATCGCCCGTCCACGGGTGGCGTTGTTGATCGGCCACTTCACACCGGACACCCGGATGTCGGCGCCGAGGGCGGCGACCGTGGCCGTGTTCGAGAGGTCGGAGCCGCGGCCCTGTTCGGTGAGCCCCCAGGACACCGGGTCGCCCGTGACCACGATGGCGGCCATCTCGGCGGCGATCGGCCCACCGGCGATCCAGGCTCCGACCGCCCCGAGGAACGTCTTGCCGTGCGCCACGGCGGCGGTCACGTCGCGGCCGGCGAGCCGCCGGATCATGGTCATCGGCACGAACACGTCGCCGAGGCATCCGCCGTGCTCCTCGGGGACGTAGGCGCGCTGGAGGCCCCACGCGTCGACGGCCGAGATCTCGGCTCGGGGGAACGCGGAGGCCTCGTCGAGCTCGATCGAGCGGTCGGTCGAGATCACCGCGCCGGGCTCGCTCGGGTCGCCGAGGAACGCGTCGAACGCGGCCACCGACGAGCGGTCGAGCCGCTCGGGCGACACGACCGACTCGGCCGTCGCCTCGGCCGCCTCGATCGGCGGCGCACCGACCGGCGCGCTCACGCCGCCGTCCGATCGAAGCCGAGGCTCAGCACGGTCGCGAGGCGCTCGTCGGCGAGGAGCGACCGGGTGAGCGCGCGCTGCACCTTGCCGCTCGTCGTGCGCGGCAGGGTGCCCTTGCGGATGAACACGACGCCGAGCTCGGGCAGCGTGTACTCGTCGACGACGCTCTTGCGCACGGCCTCGGCGAGGCGCTCGAGTTCGTCGAGCGGTACGCGCGCCGAGTCCACCTCGGCCACGAGCCCGACCGCGGGCTGCGAGCCGAGCCCCTCGAACGCCGCGCTGAGGCATCCCGAGTGCAGCAGGCCCTCTGCCGTGGTCTCGAGGTCCTGGGGGTAGAGGTTGCGGCCGCGGATGATGATGAGGTCCTTGATGCGGCCCGTGATCACGAGCTCGCCGTCGACGAGCGACCCGAGGTCGCCGGTGCGGAGATAGCGGCGCCCGGCCGGCTCGCCGACGATGCCCGCGCCGAACACCTGCTCGGTCTCGTCGGGGCGGTTCCAATACCCCTGGGCGACGCTCGGGCCCCGCACGAGGATCTCGCCGATGGCGCCCTCGACGGCGCGGAGGCCCGACGACGGGTCGACGATCGCGATCTCGTGCCCGGCCGCCGGGGGGCCGCAGGAGACCAGGTCGGCGACCTTGCCGCTCTCGGACGGATCGCGGAGCTCGCCGGCCTCGAGGCCGGCCGCGTCGACCCGGATCGGAGCGACCGGCTCGGCGCGCACGCTCGCCGTCACGAGCAGCGTCGTCTCGGCCATGCCGTACGCGGGGATGAACGCCCGACCGTCGAAGCCCGCCGCGGCGAACCGCTCGGAGAAGGCCGCGAGCGTCGTTCCGCGCACGGGCTCGGCTCCGGTGATGACGCCCTCGAGCGCCGAGAGGTCGAGCTCGGCGAGCTGTTCGTCGGTGACGAGCCTCGTGCACAGGCCGTACGCGAAGTCGGGCCCGACGGTGTGCGTCGAGCGGTACTCGCTGATGAGCCGCAGCCAGAGCAGCGGTCGTCGCAGGAACTGGCTCGGCGAGGTGAGCACGCTGTCGGCACCGACGAAGATCGGTTGGAGCAGCTGACCGACGAGCCCCATGTCGTGGTAATGCGGCAGCCACCCCATCGTGCGCGACTCGGCCGAGATGCCGGCCGCCGCCGTGATCGCGGCCTCGTTCGCCACGAGGTTGCCGTGGCTCACCATGACGCCCTTCGGGGTTCCGGTCGAGCCCGAGGTGTACTGGAGCAGGGCGAGCGACTCGGCGGTGATCGGCGGCGGCGTCCAGGCCGCGGCATCCGCCTCTCCCCCGAGCGCCTCTCCCCCGAGCGTCGCGACCTGCGTCACGGAGGCGCCGGCGGGCTCGTCACCCGGCTCGAGGCCCATCGCGGCGAGCGCGGTGCCGTCGGTGAGCACGAGCGTGCTGCGCGAGTCCGCGATGATCGCCTCGAGTCGGCGCAGGGCCGCGCCGGGCTGCCGCATCGCCGCGACGGGCACGGGGGCCGCGATCAGGCCCGCGTAGAACGTGGCGTAGATCGCCCGGATGAAGGGCAGACCGGGGTCGAAGGCGAGGATGGCCACGTCGCCCGCCCGGTGGCCGCGGGCGGTCAGCGTCGCGGCATCGGCGCGCGCCTGCCGGTCGAGTGCGGCGTACGACCTGAACTCCGAGTCGGACTGACTCGAGTAGAACCTGATCCCGCGCGCCTCGCCCGCCGTCGATGCCGTGCGCATCATGACGTCGATGAACGTGTTGTCCGTCACGTCGGCTCCCTCCCTGTCGACCGCCCGGCTTCGGGAACGCCGTCGTCCGGCAGTGCCTCCGGGTGCACCGCGAGCATAGGGAGCGTTGTTGAACACCACGCACACGGCGTGTTGCGCGCATGTTACGGCTGGGGCCGGCCGCACCCCCAGCTCGGGGGGTCGTTCTCTGAGGTGGGTATGCTGTCCGCCTGTCGGCGCTCCTCGCCGCGCACCGCCACGGAAGGGACCCTCGATGGCCATCGGACTCGGCGCACTCAGACAGCGGATCTCCCAGCCCCTGCGGTCACCGGGGCTGCTCTCGGCAGCCGACCGCATTCTCCTCGCCAAGCATCACGTCGCCGGCGCCCGCGACGGCGCGCATCACGTCCTGCTCGCCCCGGCCGGCGGAGGGAACATCGGCGACCAGGCCCTGGTCGAGGCGTTCATCGAGAACGTCGACGGTCGCGTGAGCGTCGTCTGCCGCCGGCCGTCGGACTACGCGTTCGACGACGAGCGCGTGCAGGTCGTGCCGTTGCTCTCGCTCGTCTACGGCGACCTCGTCGGGCACGCCCGCGACATGCGCGCCTTCCGCGAGCTGCTCTCGACCGCCACGTCGTTCTCGGTCGTCGGCGCCGACGTCATGGACGGCGGCTACGGCTACCGGGCCTCGGCCAACCGCGCGAACCTCGCCGCGCGCGTGGCCGAGGTCGGCATCGACACCCGCATCCTCGGCTTCAGCTGGAACGCGGCCCCCCACCCGGTCGCGCTCGGCGCCGTCCGCGGTGCCGCTGCCCGGGGCGTCCAGACCGTGGTCCGCGACCCGCGCTCGGCCGCCCGCGCACGGGCCGACGGCATCGCGCCCGTCGTCGACGGGGCCGACATCGTCTTCCTCGCACGGCGAACGGATGCCGCGGCCGCCGCGGAGTGGGCCGACCGCGTCACCGGCCCGCTCGCCCTCGTGAACTTCTCGGGGCTGGTGCCCGCCGACGGCGGACTCGAGCCGTACGTCGAGGTGGTGCGCACCCTCCGCGAGCGCGGGCACGGCGTGCTCCTCGTTCCGCACGTCTCCCGGCCGGGCGCCGACGACCTGCCGATCTGCCGCGCGGTCTCCGAGCGGTTCGACGGCGACCCCGACGTCGTGCTCGTCGACCGGCTGCTCTCGCCCTCCGCGATCCGCGGTCTGACCCGCCGCGCGCGGCTCACGGTCACCGGCCGCATGCACCTCGCGGTGATGAGCCTCATGCACGGCGTACCCGCGGTGACCGTGGCGACGCAGGGCAAGGTCGAGGGGCTCATGGACCTCTTCGACGCCCCGCAGCTCTGCGTCGCGACCGACCGCCTCGCGACTGACCTTGCCCGCGTCGCCGGCGAGACCTCCGATGCGGCGGAGGCGCTCTCGGACTCGATCCTCGCCGGGCTCGACGAGGTCCGCGACCTCGCCGGGCGCAACGTCGCAGGCCTCCCCCTCGTGGAGCGCACTGTTACCTCCGGGTAAACAATCGGCGTCCGGCCATCGGTTCGCCGCCTCCGGCGGTTACGCTGAGCGAGCTGGCGACTCGGCCGATGACGGACGCTCGAAGGACGTATTCGGATTCGGGCGTCAGGTCGGTCGCCGCCGGTCGGGGAGGCGGATGTGGACGTTCTGAAGCTGGTGCTGCTCCTGCAGCGGGCGCGCGATGCGGCCTTCTCGAAGATCGCGTCGACGGGGTTCGCGAGGTTCGGCGCGCGCACCCGGATCCTGCTGCCGTTCCGGGTCGGCAACGCGCATCGCATCGCCATCGGCTCCGACGTGCTGATCGGTCCCGGCTCCTGGCTGATCGTGCCGCGCCTCGACGGTCCGACGCCCACCATCGTGATCGGCGACCGGGTGCGCATGAACCAGACCTCGATCTCGGCCGTGCAGAGCGTGGTGCTCGAGGACGGCGTGGCCATCGCGCGCGGCGTCTACATCTCCGACCACACCCACGGATTCGATCAGCCTGACGTCTTCATCCGCGACCAGCCGCTCGACCGGGTCGCCCCGGTCCGGATCTGCCGCGGCGCGTGGATCGGCCAGAACGCCGTGATCATGCCGGGCGTCACGATCGGTGCGGGCGCCGTCGTCGGCGCGAACTCGATCGTGCGCGACGACGTGCCACCGCGGTGCGTGGTCGCGGGCGCTCCGGCCCGCCTGATCAGGGAGCTGGCCGCATGAGCGACCACGCCGACGCCTCGTTCGCCCTCTCCGAGGACGACTCCGAATCGGATGCCGCGCGGGCCGTCCCCCCGTCGCCGACCGACTTCGTCTTCACGTTCAGCTACGAGACCTACACCGATGCGGTCCGCCGCGGCATGATGCGCCCGCCCGACCGGATCCTCTCGAGCCTCATGCGCAGCGCAGAGGTGCGCCGGCTCCTCGTCGCCGACCCGTTCCGCTGGCTGCCGAGGGTCGCGGCGTCGCCGCTGCTCGACCGCGACGTGCGGTTCCCGGTCGACGAGCGCGTCGCGTACCTCCGGCCCTCCCGCCTGCTGCGCGAGGACCCGGTCGACCTCGACGGCGTCTCGACCCAGTACGGCCGTTACGACCGCTCGCTCGAGCGCGGGGCGCGTCGCCTCGGCCTCGACGCGCCGCACCTGCTCACGACCAACCCGCTCGTCGCCGGCTTCGCTCCGGCCGACTGGGCCTCGGGCGTGACGTTCTTCGCGAGAGACGACTGGCTGAGCTCGCCGGCCAGGCGGGCCTACTGGCTGGCCTACCGCGAGGCGTACCGGCGCATCGCCGAGACGGGGCGTTCGGTGGCCGCCGTCTCGGCCGAGATCATCGATCGCATCGCGCCGACCGGCCCGGCGATGGTCGTGCCCAACGGCGTCGAGCCCGACGAGTGGTTGGGCCTGCTCCCCGCGGCGCCGGCCTGGTTCGCCGAGATCCCCGGCCCGCGCGCGGTGTACGTCGGCACGCTCGACTCGCGTCTCGACGTGCCCGGCATCGCCGATCTCGCCACCCGCAGGCCCGAGCTCCAGGTGGTGCTGCTCGGGCCGTGCCCCGATCCCGAGTACGTCGCGAGCCTGCAGCGGTTCCCGAACGTGCACATCCACCCGAGCGTCGCGCGCGCAGAGCTCGTCGCGACGCTGCGGAACGCCGAGCTCTGCCTGCTCGCGCACCGGAGGACCCCGCTCACCGAGGCGATGAGCCCGCTCAAGGTCTACGAGTACCTCGCAGCGGGCGTGCCGGTCGTCTCGATCGACCTGCCGCCCGTGCGTGGCATCGACGAGCGCGTGCTGCTCGTCGACAGCGTCGGCGACTTCGCCGACGTCGTCGACGACGCGCTCGATCTCGGCCCGGTGCCCGAGGAGTGCCGCATCGACTTCATCGCGGCGAATTCATGGTCGGCGCGACACGAGATGGTCTTCGCGCTGGCGCGCGCCTGAGGCTGTCAACCCCCGTTTCCGCCCGGAACACCCCCCGTTCGGAGGGCACCGTCGGCCCCTTTGTGTCGGCGGTGTATCGCGGGCCTGAAGACCCTGTGAACAGCAGGGCGAGCCCCTACCGGTGTTCGCGTGCGACTGATTTGATCCTCGCAGAGCGTGTTTCGACGTCGTCCGGTTCTCAGTTCGACGACGTCGACCGAGGATCCGCCGAGGCCGGAGTCCGCGCTCCATCCCACAGGCAACGACCGCCTGGTCCAGCACCCGTCCCATGAGGCGGGGCTCCGTCGGTCCCCGTGCCGTCGCGGCTCCGCAGGAACACCGACCGACGTCCGAGGGGGTCAGATGTCGACTGAGGCAGAACCGATCGTCCGCCTCGTGAGGCCCGGCGAGCGTCTGCTGGGCCGTGCGTCCGCAGCCGGGGCCCGGGTCGTCGCGCAGCCGAGGCGGCTCGGCTGGCGTCGACGCCTCGTCGCGGCGATCTCGGTGACCGACGCCGCGCTCGTGCTCGTGGCGCTGCTGGTGGCCCAGCTCCTGCGGTTCCAGACGACCGGCCTGCGGGCGTCGACGCCCCAGGCCGATCTCGCCTACCTGACGCTCACGACGGCGATCGCGATCGGCTGGCTCGTCGCGCTCTCGGCCACGAGATCCCGGATGCTGCGCAACATCGGCACGGGCATGGTCGAGTACCAGCGGGTCGTCAACGCGACCTTCCTCACGTTCGGCACGCTCGCGGCCGTCGCGTTCCTCTTCCAGATCGACATCGCGCGCGGGTACCTCGCGGTCGCGTTCCCCCTGGGCCTGGTGCTCCTGCTCATCGGCCGGATGACCTGGCGCGGCGCCCTGCACCGGATGCGACGGGTGGGCCGCTGCACCACGGGGGCCATCATCGTGGGCCGCCCCGACGACGTCGCCCGCGTGGCGGACGAGCTGCGTCGGCAGTACCGGGTGGGCTACCGGGCGATCGGCGCGACCTACGCGGGCCCGGCCCGTTCGACGAAGCGGGTCGCGATCGACCTGCCGACGGTCGAGTTCAAGGACCTCGCGGCGACGTCCAAGCGCACCCGCACGAGGGCCGTGATCATCGCGGGCGACCTCCCGGGCGGCAACGCGACGATCCGTCGTCTCGGCTGGGACCTCGAGAACTCCAACACCGAGCTGATCCTCGTCTCACGGCTGACGGATGTCGCGGGTCCCCGCATCCACCTCCGGCCGATCAACGGCCTGCCCATGGTGCACGTCGACCTGCCGCAGTACTCGGGATTCGCGCACGCCGTGAAGCGCGTCTTCGACGTGGTCGTGGCCGGCGGCATCCTGCTCCTGCTGCTGCCGCTCATCCTCGGGATCGCCATGACGGTGCGCCTGACGAGCGTCGGTCCCGTGCTGTTCCGGCAGGAGCGGGTCGGCGTCGGCGGGGCGCGGTTCACGATGCTGAAATTCCGCTCGATGGTGATCGACGCCGAGGCGCAGCTGGCCGGCCTCCAGTCGCGCAACGAGTCCGACGGCGTGCTGTTCAAGGTCAGGAACGACCCTCGCATCACCCCGATCGGGCGCACCCTGCGCCGGTACTCGCTCGACGAGCTGCCCCAGCTGTGGAACGTGCTCGTGGGCGACATGAGCCTCGTCGGGCCCCGTCCGCCGCTGCCAGCCGAGGTCGACCGCTACGAGGAGGACGTCAACCGGCGCCTGCTCACCAAGCCCGGCATCACGGGGCTCTGGCAGGTCAGCGGGCGCTCGAACCTGACGTGGGACGAGAGCGTGAAGATCGACCTCTACTACGTCGAGAACTGGTCGCTCACGGGCGACATCGTCATCCTGCTGAAGACCGCTCGGGCGGTCGTCGGCAGCACGGGCGCCTACTGACCCTGCACGCCTCACGGATCGGACCACGCGCATGACCGGATTGATCGTTCAGGAGTGGATCGAGGAGTCCGGAGGGGCCGAGCAGGTGCTCGACGCGCTGCGGGCTGCACTGCCGGACGCCCGCGTCGCGTGCCTCTGGAACGACGATCCGGCGCGGTTCCCCGCCCACACGGTCGACGAGTCGTGGCTCGCGCGCACGCCGTTGCGTGGTCGCAAGGCGCTCTCGCTGCCGCTCATGTCGGGCACCTGGCGGCATGGGTGGGGGTCGCTCGAACCCGAATGGGTGGTCACGAGCAGCTACGTGTTCGCCCACCACGCGGGCTTCGGCACCGCACGCGGGATCCCGAAGTTCTCGTACGTGCACACCCCGGCCCGGTACCTGTGGGAGCCCGACCTGGACAGCCGCACGGCCGTGCCCCTCGCAGGCCTGGCCCGTGCGTACCTGCGCGGGGTCGATCGGCGTGCTGCCGCGACATCCGGATCCCTGGCGGCGAACAGCGCGTTCGTGCGCGAGCGCATCCAGCGTGCGTGGGATCGCGATGCCCGCGTCATCCACCCTCCGGTCGACGCGATCGCGATCGCGGAGGTGCCCGTGTGGGCCGACCGCCTGACCCCCGCCGAGGCCGACCTGCTCGAGTCCCTGCCCGACCGGGGATTCCTGATGGCCGCCTCGCGGCTGGTGCCGTACAAGCGGCACGACGCCGTCATCCGCATGGGCGCGCACCTCGGCATCCCGGTCGTCGTGGCCGGCTCCGGACCCGAACGGGAGCGGCTCGAGGCCCTCGCGGCCGCCGCCCCGGTTCCCGTGCACGTGCTCGGCCGGGTCTCCGACGAACTCATGCGCGCGCTCTTCCAGCGTGCCCTGGCCTTCGTCTTCCCGCCGGTCGAGGACTTCGGCATCATCCCCGTCGAGGCGATGGCGGCCGGATGTCCCGTCATCGCCAATCGCGTCGGCGGCGCGGCCGAGTCGGTGCTCGACGGCGTGACCGGGGTGCACTACGACCCCGACGACGTCGAGGGCTTCGCGGCCGCCGTCGACGCCGTGCGCGCCGTCTCGCCGGAGGCCGCACGGGCGAGGGCGCTGGAGTTCGACGCGTCGCGCTTCGTCGACGAGGTGCGCGACTGGGTGCTGGGCGGGGTCTCTGCGGCTCAGGCCGAGGCGAGTTCGCGGCCGAAGAGCGTCGCCTCGGCGCGCGGG
This sequence comes from Agromyces allii, assembly GCF_009749385.1. GTDB lineage: Bacteria > Actinomycetota > Actinomycetes > Actinomycetales > Microbacteriaceae > Agromyces > Agromyces allii. The sequence goes on from NZ_WBIN01000008.1 coordinate 65,163, forward strand.
TAGCCGTCGATCCAGTCGGAGCGGCGACGCCACACCGTGCGCCAGGGTGCCCGGCTGCGGCGCGTGAGCGCCTCGAGGGCAGCCCGCACGCCGACGCCCGCGACGAGCAGTCGCACGCCGATCGCGGCACGCACGGGCGACCACGTCTTGCGGAGCAGCGTGACCTTGCCCGCCATGACCATGCAGCCCTTCGCCCCGCCGGCGTCGCTCGAACCGCCGACCTCGTGCACGATCTCGGCTGCGGGCACGATGACCCTGCGGAGGCCCGCCCGTCCGGCGCGCAGGCTGAACTCGGCGTCCTCGCCGTAGAGGAAGTACTCCTCGTCCATGCCGCCGAGCCGCTGCCAGTCGGCGAGACGGACGAGCAGGAGGCAGCCGGTGATGATCGGCACCTCGCGCACGGTGTCGCGCGGCCAGCTGCCGAGGGACTCGGGGTCGAAGATCGGCGAGCGCTTGAAGGCGGTCGAGGCCATCGTCGCGAACATCGCGAGCGACCAGAGGCTCGGCTCGCCCCAGCACGAGCTCGGGTCGACGCCGCCGTCGGGTCGCAGCGTGCGCCCGCCGAAGACGCCGTACTCGGGGTGCAGGCGTGCGAAGTCGAGCAGCGCCTCGAGCGAGCCGGGCAGGGTGATCGTGTCGGGGTTGAGCAGCAGCACCCACGATCCCGTGGCCGCCCGGGCGCCCAGGTTCACGCCGCGCGCGAAGCCGAGGTTCTCGCCGGCCGCGATGACGGTCGCATCGGCGAACCGCTCGCGGAACGCCTCGACGCTGCCGTCGGTCGACCCGTTGTCGACGACGACGAGTTCGAGGTCGACGCCGGGCGAGGCGTCGATGACCGAGCGCAGGCATGCGCTCGTCGCCTCACGGGTGTTGTAGTTCACGACCACGATGCTGAGTTCGGGCACGCGCTCTCCGTTCATCGGTCGGCCATTCCGGTCGGCTCGGCCGATCGGTCAGATGCTCACGGGTTCGAGGTCGTCGCGTCGCGTGACGCGCCACCGCGACGCCTCGACGAGGTCGTCGAGCGTGATCTCGTCGGCGGGTCGCACGATCGCGAGCCCCCGCTCGGCGAGGAACGCGGCGAGATCGTCCTGATGGGCGTCGACGTGCTCGCCGTGCCCGACCGATCGCGCGGCGAGCACCGGCACCTTTCCGGCGCTGAGCGCGGCGAGCGCCGTGCCGGTTCCGGCGTGGCCGATGACCACGTCGGCGCGCTCGAGTTCGGCCGACAGCACGGCCGACGGCACCGAGGGCTTCGCGTCGAGTGCGAGGCCCGAGACATCCGTGGAGCCGGTCTGCCAGAGCACCTCCGCCTCGGCGGGCAGTGCTCGCGCCGCGGCCTCGATGAGCCGTCGGAACCCGTACTCGCCATTGCCGCCGACCGTGACGACCGCGCGTTCGATCGGCTTCGCGACCACGCCGACACCCGAGCCGGAGAGGTCAGCACCGGCGCCCGAGCTCGACGGGACCTCCTCGACCTGGAACCCGTCGAAGACCGAGAGCGCGTACCCCCACCGCTCCGACGTGCGGTTCGGATACTGCACGTAGCGGCGCACGTTCGGGATCCGGTCGATGACCTTGCCGGTCGTCGAGAGGTCGGTGACGCGCGTCGCGCTCTCGACGTAGCTGAACGGCACGCGCCGGAGCAGTGCGGGAATGAGCGCCGAGAGCGCGATCTGCGCGCCGGAGCTCACCACCCGGTCGACGCCGTGCTCCGAGAGCGCGCGGGTCGCGATCCGGGTGTCGCGCAGCACGCCGATCGTGTCGCGCGGCGGCCGCGTCGGCACGTGGACGACGGTCTGCCCGTCGAGCAGCGAGCGGCTCTGCGCCGTGTCGTCGGTCATCCAGACCACGTCGTCGCCCGCCGCGATGCGCGGCGCGAGCATGTGCAGCTGCGCGAGGTGGCCGCCCGAGATGGCCACGAGCATCGTCGTCATGACCGGCCCTTCTCGAGGGCCTGCCAGGCGATCTCGGCGATCACGCGCTGGCCCGCGATCGACGGGTGGAAGTGGTCGATCGAGGAGATCTCCTCGGTCGTGAACGGGTAGGCGTACACGGCGCCGTCGTCGTCGATGCAGCGCTCGGCGGCCGCGCAGACCTCCTCGATGACCGCGTTGTACTCGACGACGCGCTCGGCGACCGCGTCGCGCCGCTCGTTCGCCGCGGCCGAGTCGTCGTCGGCCGAGCCGAGCAGGTTCTTGCACGACGGGCTGGAGTTCCATGCCTGCACGGCCGTCGCGTCGCCGCGCCCGATCTCCCACAGGTGGTGCAGGTCGGGCACCGACAGCACGAGGAGGGTCGCGCCGGGCAGGTCGGTGTTCAGCCGCGCGAGCAGTTGCCCGAGGCGGGCCTCGTAGTCGGCCGTCGAGGTCATCTCGTCGAGCGTCGGCGCGCACGCGTCGTTGCCGCCGAGCAGCACGGTGACCAGCTCGGGCTGCGCGGCCACGACCTCGTCGGCGAGGCCGAGCGCGTCCTCGACGTCGCCGCCGTCCTTCGCCGCGTTCACGACGTCCGGTTCGGTTCCGGATGCCGCGGCGAGGCGCGCGGCGACCGACCCGACTGCGGGGTCGCTGCCGCCCGACCACGACGCCTGGGCGCACTGCCCCTGCTCGGCGCAGGCGTTCACGCCGAGCGACACGGAGTCGCCGAGGATGCCGAGGGTCGCCACGGTCGGCGCCGTGGTGGGCTGCGCGATCTCGGTGAGGTCGGGCGGTGCCGCCGCGCTCGGGGTGCATGCGGCGAGTGCGACGGCGGCCAGCACGGCGAGCGCCGCGGCCAGGATCTTCGGGGATCGCATCACGAGTCAGCCTTCCTGTGGTCGGTCGCGGGTTCGGCGACCTGCTCGCGCGGACCGCGCGTCTCGCGCGGACCGCGTTTCTCGTGCAGGTCGCCGGGCTCGAGCAGGTCGACCGGGTCCCGCGGCTCGATCGGCTCGAGCAGGTCGACCGGGTCGCGGAGCTCCGCCTGCTCGGCGAGATCCGCCTGCGCTGCGGCATCCGCACCGCCCTTCGCCTTCGCCGCGGCCGGCTTGCGCACCTGCTTGACGAACCCGATGATGGCCGCGAGGTCGCGTCGGTACGCGGGGATCGCAAGGCAGGCGAAGAGCGGCACGACGCCCGCGGCGACGCCGAGCACGAGCTGCACGATCGTCGGCAGTCCGTCGGTGAGCCGTTCGACGCCCCATGCCGCGCCGAAGCAGAGCGGCGCGAGGATCACGGGCCGCACGATCGGGCGGATGATGTCGCCGACGCGCACGAACGTGCCGACCGTGGCGTAGTAGAAGCCCGGCACGAGCAGCACCATCGTGAGCAGGCCGTAGACGAGCGCCAGCCCCTCGACGCCGGCCCACCAGAGGCCGAGGAAGTACCCGCCGATGACCATCGGCCGGGTCACGAGGTAGTAGACGAGCTGGCGGTGCGCGCGCCCGAGCGTGATGTAGAGCCAGCCGAGCACGCTGCCGATCGACTGGGCGATGCCGGCGATCGCGAGCAGGCTGAACAGCGTGGCCGCCTGCTCCCACCCGGGCCCCAGCAGGATCGCGATGAGCGGCGACGAGACCGCGGCCGCGACCGCGTACACGGGGATCGTCAGGTACCCGATGATCATGAGCGCGCCGCGGATGTACCGGCGGTAGCGGTCGCCGTCGTCCTGCAGCTTGCTGAGCACGGGCAGCGCGACCCGGCCGAGCGTGCCGTTCAGCTGCTGCATCGGCAGCAGGTAGAGCGCGTAGGCGCGCGAGTACTGGCCGAGGGCGGCGGGCCCCATCTGCTGGCCGATGATGACGTTGTCGGCGTTCTTCGCGGCGTAGTTCAGGAGCTGCACGCCGAAGATGCTGCCGCCGGTCGTGACGAGCGGCACGACCTCGCGCGAGATGTGCGGGCGCCCGAACTTCGGCCGCGACGCGACCCAGAGGGCGACGAGGCGGTAGAGCTGGCCCGCGCCCGACATGACGACGAGCGACCAGACGCCCCAGCCGAGCGCCGCGGCCCCGATGCCGAGCACGACGCCGCAGAGCATCGACACGACGTCGATGTTCGCGAGCGTGCCGAACTTCAGGTCGCGCTGCACGCGCGCCTGCATCGGCATCGAGAGTCCGTTGATGAGCAGGATCGGCGCGATGGCGAGGGTGAGCGGAACGAGCCGCTCCTCGTCGTAGAGCAGCGCGATGAGCGGCGCGCTCGCGGCGATGACGCCCATGAGGCCGACGCCGAGCGCGACCGAGAGCCACATCACGCTCATCCACATGCGCTCGCTCAGCTGCTTCGCCTGGATGATCGCGCCCGTGAGGCCGAAGTCGCGCACCAGGTCGGCGACGCCGACGATGGCCGTGACCATCGCGACGAGGCCGAAGTCGGCGGGCGTGAGCATGCGGGCCAGCACGACCGTCGACGCGACCTGGATGAGCGTCTTGCCGCCGAAGCCGCCCATGGTCACGAACACGCCGCGCGACGACGTGTGCGCGAGGCGGTCGGTGCCGGGGCCGGGGCCGCTCACGCCGCCACCCGACTGGTGTCGTCGCGCGACCACTCGCGCGAGGCGTCGGCCATCACGGCACGTCGCGCCCGCACCCGAGGGATCGTCGAGGTCGCGCAGTACACCGCGAACGCGGGCCACAGCGACGGGCGCCGCGCCACGCGCCGGATCAGGTTCGCCATACGGTCTCCGATCGGGTCGTCGTCGAGCACCCGCGGGTCGTCGGGCAGCTCGAGGTTGCCGCGCGCGATGCGCGTGGTGCGCCGCAGGTGCGCACCGAGCGTGCGTGCGCTGCGCACGGTGAAGACGTGGCCCTCGAGCGTGCCGCGCTCGTCGTGCGTGAAGAGCTGCTGCACGAACCGGTCGTCGGCGATCACGTCGGGCCACGCGTCGAACCGCGCTCGGCCCTCGCGGGAGAGGGCGTAGACGCCGGAGCCGATGTGCCCGCGACGACGGTAGTCGGTCATCTCCCAGATGCGGTAGTGCGACTGCACGGCCCACGACGCGAGGCTCGTGTCGACCTCGAACCGCGGCGAGGCGATGAGCGGGCCGTCGCCGGCGTCGAGCAGGTCGGCGAGCGCGAGCAGCGCCGGCAGGTCGACGAGCACGTCGGCATCGACGTAGGCGCGTGGGAACGCGGTCGCCGCGGCGTCCCCTGCCTCGAGGGCCGCGATCTTCGACGCGGTCTCGATCTCGACCACGCGCACCACCGGCTCGAACGTGCGGGCGATGCGCACGGTCGCGTCGGTGCAGCCGTTCGCGACGACGACGATCTCGCACTCGTCGGCCCGCGGGTCGGCGACGAGCGACTCGAGCAGGCGGCTGATGATCGCCGCCTCGTCGTGCGCGGGGATGACGATCGACATCCGGGCGGTCATCGCGCCCCGGCCCCGAGCATGAGGTCATCGGCCGCCGCTGGGTCGGCGAACGTGTCGTCGACGGATGCCGCGGCATCCGCCCCTCCGACGGTCGACCGCCTCGGCGCCTCGGTCACGAGCCACGCGCCCACGGCGAGCAGCATGCAGAGAATGAAGAAGGTCTGGAAGAAGCCGAACGCGTCGTAGAAGAAGATCGCCGCGATGTACCCCGAGATCGCCACAGCGATCGCGAGCGCGAGCACCGCATGACGGCGCTCGGCCGCCTGCGCGAAGGCGAAGCGCAGGAGCATGATCGGGGGCACGAGGAGGAACACGGCGAGCCCGATCACGCCGAGCGCCCCGGTCTCCATGAGCGTGCCGAGGAACTGGTTGTCGAGGATGAACGCGTTCGCGTCGTCGCCGATCACGATGCGGCTGCCGAACCCGCTGCCGAAGAACGGTTGCTGCTCCACCTCGGCCATGGCCGGTTCGAGGTCGGCCAGACGGCCGGCACCGCCCATGCCCGCCGACGTGTACTGCGAGGCGACGAGCGAGTCGACGTCGAGGAAGGACAGCACCATCGACTCGAACACCTTCGGCAGCACCGCGGCCGCGAGCAGCACGACGGGCAGCGAGAGCGCGAACAGCACGCCGGCGACCTTCGGGTGGAAGATCAGCGTCACGAGGAACATCACGGCGAGCACGACGACCGCGGTGCGGGAGATCGCGGCCATGATGCCGCCGAACAGCAGGATCACCGCCCCCGCGTAGACGATCTTGCGGTTGATCTCGTTGCGCGGCCAGGCCGCGTACTTCGCGAGGTAGACGGCGAGCGGGATCAGGATGCACAGCGCCACGGCCAGCGCGATCGGATGCTGCGCCGAACCGAACGCCCGAGCGACACCGGCCCGGCTCACGTCGCCGCCCTCGCGGAGCAGCGTGAGCGGTAGGAAGTTGCCGAGCACGAGGAACACGTTGAAGCGCGAGAGCCGCTCGATGATCGCGAAGAAGGCGACGACCACGCCCGCCCAGGTGACGAACGTGATGAGCAGCATGACGTCGCGTTCGGAGCGGAGCAGGAGCCGGAAGCAGAAGAAGACCGCGAGCATGAAGAGCATCTGCGTGATGCCGCCGACGGCGGTCTGGACGAGCGCCTCGTTCGCGAGCTCCGTGACGTTGACCACGAACGACACGGCGATCGTCACGAGGAAGATGCCGATCGGCCAGCCGAACGCCACCGGCCGCCAGCGCACCTCGGGCTTCAGGATGAGCGAGACCACGAGCGCGACGAGCACGATGCCGAGCACGAGCCGGTAGGGCTCGAGCTGGAACGGCAGCGGGATCGGGATCGCGTAGCGTCTGGCCGGCACGAGCATGATGACCCCGGCGAGGCCGATGATCATGGCCGACCAGGTGAACACGAACCGGCGGAACAGCACGAGCACCGCGACGAACCCGATGGCCGCGGCGGCGATGAGCGGCGGCAGCAGGAGGACGGCGGCGAGGGCGACGACGGCGAGCACGGCCGCCGCGACGACGACCCTCCTGCGGCTCGGCCGGCCCTGCCCCTCGACTTCAGCGGATGAGCCTGCGGACCCCGGGCCGGCCCCGGAAGGGGTCGAACCGGTGCGCTGCTCGCCGTCGCGGGCGTCGAGCGCCCGCACGGCGTCGGCGACGCTCATGCGAGCCTCAGTCCGCCCGGGTTCCGGCGCCGACCAGGACCTGGTCCTCGTCGGCGGTCTCGATCTCCTCGATGCCGGACGCGTCGGATTCGGGCGCCGTGTCGCCTCCGGTCGGCGCCGCCGCGCGCGAGCGACGACGGGAGCGGCTGCGCTTGCTGCGGTTCGAGCGGAACGCGGCGAGCACGAAGGCCAGAGCGATGAACCCGAGGAAGACCGCGAATCCGGTCACCACGATCGGGATCGCGGGGTTGCCCGTCTCGGTCGCGACGGCGTTGCCGGAGCTCAGGACCTCGAGCTCGACGCGGTTCTCGGGGGCGATCTGCTTCGCCTCCTGCTGGTCGTCGACGTACCCGAGGAACACGTCGGTCGCCGTGGCGCTGATCTCCTCGGCCCGCTCGGCCGTCGGCGCGGTGCCCACGATCTGCAGCACCGGCAGCTTCAGCGAACCCGGGAAGCGCTCGTCGCCGGCGGGCTGCGTCGTACGGCGGATCGCCGTGATCGACTCCGTGTCGTCGTCGAGCGCACCGGTGGCCGCCTCGACCTCGGAGCGCACCTCGGCGCCCGACACGAGGTACGCGTAGATCTGCGTCGCGGCCGCGAGATCGAGCGGTTCGGTCGCGGTGACCCCTTCTTCGATGGCCTGGCCGGGAACCTGCGACTGGAAGAGCGTGTCGTTCGGACTCGTCACGAGCACGGTCGTGCTCGCCGTGTACGACTGCACCGCACGCGACTGGATCTCGCCGTTCGAGATGCTGAACCCGGCGAAGAACGCGGCGACCGCGGCGACGACCAGGCCGAACGCCAGCAGCCACTTGTAGCTCCACAGCGTCTGAAGGTACTTCGGAGTCTCCATGTGTTCGTCTCCCTCGAATTCGCGACCCGGAAGGGTCGTGGACAGCGCATGCTCCCCGTGCCGATCGCTCGGAACCCGGTGCGCCGTCGCAGAAGAGATAGAGGAACACTTCGTCATGCTCATGGTGCGGCCGGGGTATTAACGGCGCCCCCGTTTTCTGTTGCGGGCCTGTTAACTCTCCGAGTCAAAACGACGCACCACGTTGTGCCCGCCGCATGCGAACCGGATGGTTGGAAGGACACAGTCTGCGTCACGGGGGTTGCTCATGGGCTCTACGAGATCGGCGAGGGACGGCGAACGCATCTCCATCCTCTACAGCTTCCCGCACGCCTTCGGGGCGGCCGGCATCGGATTCACCGCATGGAACCAGGTCAACGAGCTGGTCCGGGCGGGGCACGAGGTGCACCTCGTCGCCGCCAGCATCGCGCGCCCGGTCGACGGGATCGCCTCGGTGACGACCTCGCTCGAGGTCGCCGGCCGCCGCATCCCGCACCGCGTGCTCGGCCGCGATCGGGCACTCGCCTGGCACGACCGCGTCGCGTCCCGTTCGGTCGCGTCCCGACGCCCGGACGTCGTGCACGTCTGGCCGCTCGCCGCGACCCGCACCATCGCCGCGGCCGAGGCCCGCGGCATCCGCTCGTACCGCGAAGTGCCGAACACGCACACCGCGAACGCCTACGAGGTCGTCGCCGCCGAGTCCGCGAGGCTCGGCATCGCGCCCCGCGCCGGCTCCTCGCACGCTGCCGACCCCGTGCGCCTCGCGACCGAGGAACGCGAGTGGGCGACCGCGACGGCGCTGCTCGTGCCGTCCGACGCCGTCGCGACGACCTTCCTCGATCGTGGGTTCGACGAGTCCAGGCTCCGACGCCACCGCTACGGGTGCACGCCCACCGGTCCGGTCGAGCGACACGACGTCGAGGGCGCGCCGCTCACGGCGGTGTTCCTCGGTCGGGTCGAGCCGCGCAAGGGGCTCCACTTCGCGCTCGACGCGTGGCTCGCCTCCGAGGCGAGCGCACGGGGCACGTTCCTCGTGTTCGGTCCCGTCGACGAGGCCTACCGCACCGTGCTCGGCGAGCGCCTCGCGCACCCGAGCGTGCAGATGCGGGGCACGACGACCGAACCGCTCGAGGAGCTCATCGGCGCCGACGTGCTCCTGCTGCCCAGCATCGAGGAGGGCAGCGCGCTCGTGACGTACGAGGCCCAGGCCGTCGGATGCGTGCCGCTCGTCTCGACCGCGGCCGGCGCCCTGCTCGAGCACGACGTGCACGGCCTCGTGCACGACACGGGCGACGTCGCGACCCTCACCTCGCAGCTCGACCTGCTCGCGAGCAGCCCGAAGACCCTCGGCCGCCTCAGGAGCGCGGCGCTCGCGCACGGGCCCGAACTCACCTGGGCCGCGGCCGCGGCCAGCCTCGTCGAGGCGTACACGTCGCGGCAGGCCCTCGCAGTGGACGGACGTGTGCGTGCCGACGCCGCATGACCTCGCCGTCATCGTCTGCACGCGCAACCGTGCCACGATGCTCGGAGCCGCGCTCGAGTCGATCCTCGCGTCGGTGCCCTCCGACGTCGAGGTGCTCGTCGTGGACTCGGCCTCCGACGACGCCTCCACCCGCGACGCCGCGATCGCCGCGGGCGCCGCGTACGTGCGCAGCGACATCCGGGGCCTCTCGATCGCCCGCGATCTCGGGCTGCGCACGAGCACCCGCCCGCTCGTGCTGTTCACCGACGACGACTGCGTGGCCGTCACCGGCTGGATCGACCCCGTGCTCGAGCACTTCGCCGACGCCGAGGTGGGCGCCGTGACGGGCCGCATGCTCGACCACACCCTCGTCGGGACCGGCGGCGCCGAACCCCCGAAGCGGTACACGCGCACCGTCCAGGGCATCGACGCCGGGCACGGCGCGGTCATGGCCTTCCGACGCGAGCTCGTGCTCGAGCTCGGCGGCTTCGACCCCGTGCTCGGTGCGGGGCGCACGCTCGCGGGCGCCGAGGACCTCGACATGTTCTGCCGGGTGCTCGAGGCCGGGCACGCGATCGTGCACGATCCGACGTGCGTGATCCACCACATGAACACGCGGCAGGGCGACTCCTACACCGAGCTGCACCACGGGTACGGGCTCGGCCTCGGTGCACTCGCGAACAAGATGCTGCGGCTGCGGTTCACGGTCGGCGTCGCGACGCTCGCGGTGCTCCTGAAGCGCACGGGCGGACGCGCGGTGCGGCACATGCGCGACCCGCGCAAGGGCAAGGCCGACCGGGCGATGCTCCGCGGCATCCGCCAGGGCTTCTTCGCCGGCGCCGGCATGCGCTTGGACGGTTCGACGTTCGTCGATGAGCACCCGCCGCCCGTGACGCCGCTCGAACCCGCGATCGACACCCCGATCGATCGAGACCCCGGGAGGGCCAGATGACCCGACGCGAGACGAAGGCCGAACTGATCGGCACCCTCGACGAGAAGTACGTCGCGAACGTGGTCGCGTTCGAGTCGATGATCGCCGCCGCGGCGCTGATCCTCGACGGCGAGCGGATGCGGGCGGCCGACGGCTCGCTCGACCTGGCCGCCGTGCAGGACCGGCTCGCCGCGCTGACCTGGCGGGTGCCGGCGATGCGGCAGCGGCTCGCCCCGACGCCGCTGCGCCTGACGACCCCGGCATGGGTGCCCGTCGACGAGATCGACATCGCGAAGCACGTGACGCTGCACCCCGACATCGAGCCCGACGACCCTCGGCGCGTCGAGATCCTCACGGGCCGGCTGAACGGGCCGATGGACCTCTCGCGACCCCTGTGGGACTTCCGAGTCGTCGAGCTCGACAGCGGCCGCGTCGCGATCGTCGCCCGGTACCACCACGTGATCGGCGATGCGCTGTTCGGCCTGAAGATCGGCGACGTGGTCGCCGGAACGACTCCGACGCCCGAGCTCCCCGCGGTCACCGACGCCGAACGCGAGGCGGTCGGCGCGCCGCCGCGGACCGGCCTCGGCATCCTCGTGATCGCCTGGCGGTCGTGGTGGTCGGCCAGGGACGGATTCGGCTCGGCGTGGCACGAGTACTGGCGGAAGCCGTTCACTCGGCGCCTGCGCAGGTGGGGCGGCCGCGTCATCCGCCCCATGAAGAACCGGGCGATCGTCGCGTCGGGCGAGGCCGAGCGCCTGCTCGTGCCGCGCCACTCGCGGTTCCTCGAGGTCGAGCTCGGCCCCGCGATGAAGCTCGCCTACCGGCTCGGCGGCACGATCCACGACCTCACCGTCGCCGCGACCCTGCGCGCGGTCGCCGAACTCGAACCGGACTCCGAGACGGTGTCGCTGCTCGTGCCGATCTCGAGGCGATCGCGAACGGACGACTCCGCCCGCAACCACATCAGCATCGTGAAGGTGACCGTGCCGACCGCCGACCCGCTCGACCTCGTGGTGCCGTCGGTGCGGGCGCAGGTGCAGGCCGCGGTCGACGACCGGACCCCCCGCGACCTCGGAGCCCAGGACTGGCGCGGCTACGCGACCTACATCACCTGGGGGCCGAAGCAGCGCTTCTTCGGCGAGGCGCCCATCGCCTCGGTCACCGGATGGCCGGCGGGCGACCCGCGCGACGACCTCGCGGTCCTCGCCTGCTCGTACGGCACGAAGCTCACGATCTCGGTGACTGCACGGGCGACGACCGACGTCGACGGCGTGCTGGCCGTGATCTCCGAGTCGTTCTCGGGCGTGCCCGCGATCGTCGGGCGGTGACGGCATGCCCAGGATCTCCGGTCTCGCCCAGTCCCTGCTCGACCTCCGCACGTATGCGCACGCCCTGCGGCTCGCGCACTTCTCGAGCTACTCGCACGTGCGCCAGGTGCGCCGCCTGCACCTCGGCGAGGGCGTCTCGATGGCGCCGAACGTGTCGTTCCGCAACGCCGAGCGCATCAGCATCGGCGCGGGCAGCCACCTCGGCGAGCACTCCGTGATCTGGGCCGGCAACAGCACCGGCCGCATCCTGATCGGCGAGAAGTGCCTGTTCGCGCCCAACGTGACCCTCACGGCCTCGAACTACGGCATCGAGCAGGGCGAGGTCGCGATCATGGACCAGCCCAAGATCGAGCAGGACATCGTGATCGGCGACGGCGCGTGGCTCGGCGCCAACGTGGTCGTCCTCGCCGGCGTCACGATCGGCGCCGGCGCCGTGATCGCCGCGGGCGCGGTCGTCACGAAGGACGTCCCGCCCCAGGCGATCGCCGGAGGCGTCCCCGCGAAGGTCATCGGCGAGCGGCCGAAGCCGTCGGTGCCGGTGGCCGAGGTTGCGACGCCCGAGGTCGCCGAGCCCGAGCCCGCCCAGGCCGGGTCCCAGAGCGCGGTGCCCGCCGAGGCCGGGTCCCAGAGCGCGGTGCCGGCATGACGGGCGCGCGCGAACCGGATGCCGCGGGCCGCCCGCTCGTGATCGAGGCCGAGCCCGCCTTCCGCACGGCGCACGCCAACCCGTACAACGCCCGCCTCTACGCGACCGTCGCAGCCGAGGGGCACACCGTGCGGGACCTCTCGTACCTGCGGCTGTTCACCCGGCCGATCGACGTCGTGCACCTGCACTGGCCCGAGCTGACGTTCCTCACGGGTCGCCGGTGGCGGGTGCTCGCGCGCCTGCTGCTGTTCCGGGCCGGCCTTCGCGTCGCACGGCTCCGCAACGACACGAAGCTCGTCTGGACCGTGCATAACGTCGCCTCCCACGAACAGCGTTCGACGCCCCGACTTCGCGCGATGCACCGCAGGCTGCTCGTCGAGGAGGTCGACGCGCTCCTCTCGCTGAGCGCCGGAGGGCTCGACGCCGCGCGTGCGGCCTACCCGGAGCTCGCCGCCAAGCCCGGCACGGTCACGCCGCACGGCCACTACCGCCTCGACTACGACCTGAGCGTGTCGCAGGCGGATGCGCGCGCGGAACACGGCATCGACGAGGGCGCCCCGGTCGTCGCGTCGGTCGGCATGATCCGCAGCTACAAGAACATCCCCGATCTCGTGCGCACCGTCGTCGAGAGCGACGACGAGGTCCGCCTGGTCGTCGCCGGAAAGCCGGCGGGCCAGGCGCTCGCGGCCGAGATCGTCGCCGCCGCCGACTCCGATCCCCGGGTGCGCCTCGATCTCGCGTTCCAGTCGGATGCCGCGATCGTCGCCTGGATCCGGGCGTCGGACGTCGTCGTGCTGCCGTATCGCGCGATCCAGAACTCCGGGTCGGCGATCCTCGCGCTCTCGGCCGATCGCCCGGTCGTCGTTCCGGCGCTCGGCGCCATGCGCGAACTCCAGGAGCAGGTCGGATCCGAGTGGGTCCGCTGCTACGACGGCGAGTTCGACGCCGCCGAACTCGCCCGCACGCTCGAGTGGGCCGCGACTCCGCGCCCCGAGCGGGCGCCGCTCGACCGGCTCGACTGGGGCGCCATCGCCCGGTCGACGGTCGATGCCTACCGGCGCGTGCGAGACCCGGGGCGGATCGAGGATCCGCTGCCCGAGGCATCCGCGTCGATGACGCGCTGACCCGGCCGCCGACCGCCCGTCGGCAGGCCGCCCCGAAACCCTGCACCGTCACCCATCACAGCACCCGACAGAACCGAGGAGTCCGATGTCCGAACTCGAGTCCCCGACGCGATCGGTGCCCCGCACCCGTCGCCGTCTCGCCGTGCTCGCGAGCCTGGCCGCCGCCGTGTTCGCGACGGCGGCCTTCATCGCGGCGCCGGCGTCCGCGGCCGAACCGCCGCCCGCCGGGGCCTACACCGTGACGTTCACGGATGTCGCGGCGCGCGACGCGGCGATCGGCTCGACGGGCGTCACGCCCGCGCGCCTCTACGACGCCATCTTCGCGGGCTTCTCCGCCAAGCTCACGGCCGAGCAGACGGCGTCGCTCACCGCCGATCCGTCGGTGCTGGGGCTCATGGCCGAGGAGCCGGTCATCGCACTCGCCCAGGACGTGCCGCCGGCCGTCGGGGCGGTCGAGGCCGACGAGCCTCCGATCAAGGCCGGCGACGGCGTCGGCACCTGGACCGGACCGGGCGTCGCGGTCATCGACTCGGGCGTGAGCACCCACACCGACCTCAACCTCGCGACGGCGGTCAACTGCCTGCCGACCGGCACCGCCGCCGACGGCGACGGCCACGGCACGGGCGTCTCGGGCGTGCTCGGCGCGATCGACAACGCGACGGGCATCGTCGGCACCGCCCCCGGCGTGCCGATCCACTCGGTGCGCGTGCTCGGCGACGACCTGCTCGGCACCGTGCAGTCGCTCCTCTGCGGGCTCGAGTGGGTGGCCGACAACGCCGCGGCCAAGGACATCGCGGTCGTGAACATGAGCATCGCGTACACCGGGACCGACGACGGCAACTGCGGCCGCACGAACGGCGACGCCGTGCACCAGGCCGTCTGCGCGCTGACCGACGACGGCATCTCGATCGTCGCGGGCGCCGGCAACTCGGGCAAGGACCTCGCGCTCTACTCCCCCGGCAACTTCGACGAGGTGCTCGTCGTGACGAACATGGCCGACTTCGACGGCAAGCCCGGCGGACTCGGAACGGCGCCGTGCAGCGTGACGACCAAGGACGACGCGTACGCCGTCTCGACCAACTACGCGGTGAGCGCCGCCGACCAGGCGCACACCGTCGCCGCACCCGGCGTCTGCCCGTACACGACGAAGAAGGGCAACCGGTACGGCTACGTCGCGACGGGCACGAGCATGGCGACGGGTGCGGCGAGCGGCGTCGTCGTCGCCTGCTACGCGTTCGGCCCCTGCGACGGCCGTTCGACCGACGAGGTCATCTCGATCATCCGCGGCCAGGCCCAGGCCGCCGCGGCACGCGGTCACGTCTTCACGGGCGACCCCACGAAGCCCGTGGCCGGCAAGTACTTCGGCTACCTCCTCTCGGCGGTGCCGACCGGCTCGACGCCGACGCCGACGCCCACGCCGACGCCCACTCCTACGCCGACGCCGACTCCCACGCCCACACCGACGCCGACTCCCACGCCGACGCCGACTCCCACGCCGACGCCGACTCCCACGCCGACGCCGACGCCGACGCCGACGCCCGACCGCACGGCCCCCGTGGCCACGATCACGTCGCCGGTCTCGGGCAGCACGGTGTCCGGGACATCCGTCGTCGTCACCGTCTCGGCGACCGACAACGTCGCAGTGACCGCCGTGGCCCTCTGGGCGGGCACGACTAAACTCGGCAATGCGACGAAGCAGGCGGACGGAACCTGGCGCGCCGTGCTCAACTCGCGCCTGTACCCGAACGCGGCCTACGGCGTGACCGCGAAGGCGACGGATGCCGCGGGCAACGTCGGCACGAGCGCGCCCGTCACCATCGCAGTACGCAACTGAGCCCCGCCGCAGCGCGCCGACCGGCTCGACCCCGAAGAGAGGAACCACGTATGAAGCTCTCCGTCATCGGATGCGGCTACCTGGGGGCGGTGCACGCCTCCGCCATGGCCGAGCTCGGCCATGAGGTGATCGGCATCGACGTGGATCCCGCGAAGGTCGGCGCGCTGCAGGCCGGACGGCCCCCGTTCTTCGAACCCGGACTGCCCGAGGTGCTCACCTCGGCCGGCGCCACCGGCCGGCTGAAGTTCTCCACCGACATCGCCGAGGTCGCCGACGCGACCGTGCACTTCGTCGCCGTCGGCACCCCGCAGTCGGCCGACGGGTACGCGGCCGACCTGAAGTACGTCGACGCCGCGATCGAGGCGCTCCTGCCGCACCTCAAGGAGGGCGACCTCATCGTCGGCAAGAGCACGGTGCCGGTGGGCACCGCCAGGCGTCTCGCCGATCGGGTCGCCGAGTCCGGAACGGGCGCCAGGCTGGCGTGGAACCCCGAGTTCCTGCGCGAGGGCTACGCCGTGAAGGACACCATCGAGCCAGACCGGCTCGTCTACGGCGTCGACGACGAGCGCGACGTCGACGTGCTCGACCGCGTCTACGCGACCGCGATCGGCGCCGGAACGCCGCGCATCGTGACCGACTACGCCACGGCGGAGCTCGTGAAGGTCGCCGCCAACGCGTTCCTCGCCACGAAGATCTCGTTCATCAACGCGATGGCCGAGATCGCCGAGGTCACGGGTGCCGACATCACGAGCCTCGCCGACGCGATCGGGCACGACGCGCGCATCGGCCGACGCTTCCTCAACGCGGGCGTCGGCTTCGGAGGCGGCTGCCTGCCGAAGGACATCCGCGCGTTCACGGCGCGGGCCGAGGAGCTCGGTCGCGGCGAATCGGTCGCCTTCCTCAAGGAGGTCGACGCGATCAACCTGCGACGGCGCGTCCGCGTGGTCGATCTCGCCGTCGACGCGCTCGACGGCGCTCCGTTCGGCAAGAAGGTCGCGGTGCTCGGCGTGACGTTCAAGCCGCACTCCGACGACGTCCGGGACTCCCCCGCGCTCGACGTCGCGGTGCAGCTGAAGGGGCTCGGAGCCGACGTGGTCGTCACCGACCCCGAGGGCATCGACAACGCCCGCCTGCGGCATCCGCAGCTCCTCTACACCGCCACCACCGAAGAGGCGCTGCGTCACGCAGACCTCGTGGTGCTCGTGACCGAATGGCCCGAGTACGTCGCGCTCGACCCCGAGCACGCGAAGTCGATCTCACGGGCCTCGACGGTCATCGACGGACGCAACGCGCTCGACCCGGCCGCGTGGAAGGCCGCCGGCTGGCAGTACGTCGGCATGGGCCGCAACTGACCGAGCCAGACGCGAAACGGGGGTGCCGCTCGATGAGCGGCACCCCCGTTCGTCGTGCGAGGCGGCCTCAGGCCCAGATGCGCGCCAGGTAGGCGTCGGTCGGCGTCGGCGTCTGCTGGTCGAACCACGACGCCCCGTACGAGCTCATGCCGCGATCGACCTGCCATCCGCCCTCGCCGGCGACGTTCTTCGACGCGGCCTTGTCGTACGACGTGAAGCTGTTGGTGACCGAGGCCCACTGCGTGTCGTACATCGACCCGAAGACGTACGAGTCGTTCGCGAAGAGCTGTCCGGGCTCGCCGCTGCCGTTGATCGCCTGGCCGATGGTCGGCCCCTGCGCACCGGAGGGCAGCGGGTAGCGCGCGCGGATCGCGAAGATCTGCGCGGTGAGGATCGTGTGGTCCAGGGTGAGGAACGGCGTGCCGAGGTTCGGATCCTGCGGCTTCGACCCCCCGACCTGGAGTGCGCTGTTGAGTGCGCCGAAGAACGTCGAATCGCGGATCGTGAGCCCGCGATACGCCCCGTTCCCGTACATCTGGAGCGTGTCGATGTGGTCCTTCGCGCCGCTCGGCCGGAACACCGGCGCGCAGTAGCAGCCCTCCCAGAGGGAGTCCTTGATGATCGAGTTCGTGCCGGCGGCGTAACCGAACGGGTCGTTGATGTCGACCTTCGCGTCGGCCATCACGACCTCGTGGGCCGAGCAGCCCTCGAGCACGCCGCTCGAGGAGGTCATGCGGAACCCGTGCGAGACCTTCGACTGCGCCCACGCGGTGCGGGAGCAGTCGGTGAGCAGCATGAACCGCCCGTTGATGCGCGCGAACGTGACGCCCTTGACGCCGACGAGCCGTGCCGAGTCGGCGACAGTCACGCTGCCCCAGCCGTTCTTGGGCGACACGAGGATGTTCTTTGCGGCGGTGCCCCGACCGACCCCCTTGAGGGCGGCCGGCGACCCCGAGGACGCACCATACCCCGGCAGCGTTCCCGGAGCGACCCTGATGTGCACGCCCGCCACGATCTGCGCGTCGGTGACCGAGGCGATGGCCCTGCCGATGGCGGTCCAGTCGCAGGCGACGTCGATGACCTTCTGGAAGGTCGCCGTCGGCTTCGGCGTGTGCGTCGGCCAGTGCGTGCCGTTCGGGCCGAAGGACCGCACGGTGGATGCCGCGACGGCTCCGGGCACTGCTGCCGTCTGCGCCGAGCTCGGACGCCAGAACGACGGCTTGAGCGGATCGAGGTAGGCGGCACTGGCCATCGCCGCGGGGGCCAGGAGCGCGGCTCCGGTGAGCAGGGTTCGTCGGGAGATGGGTTTCGTCATGCGGTTTGCTCCGATCATCGGAAGGACTCCGTGACGCAATCGGTATCGACCTGACGCGCCAGATCTCTGCGAACTGTCGCGCGAGCCCCCTTGTGCGACACTTCGACGCTAGTCGTGAAGCGTTAACCCGTCGTTACGAGTGCGCGACGACCTCGCGTCACGCGGCGGCCGCCCGCTGCGACTCCGGCAGACGACCACGTCCGGATCCGCACGCGATACCCCGCCGTCATGATGTCGGACTAGTCTTGCCCGATGATCGGCCGGATCCCACGTCGTCGGCGCATCGCGCTCGCGGTCGTCGCTGCGGTCTACGTCGCGGCGCTCGCCGTCGTGCTGTTCTGGCCGGTGCACATCGACGGCGACGGCGGGTTCGTCCGCTTCGACCCGCTGCTGCGGGCGCTCGCGGCGTTCGGCATCCCGGCGTGGGCGAGCTACGCGTTCGTCGAGTTCGCGTTCAACGCGGCCCTGTTCGTTCCGCTCGGGATGCTGGTGGCCGCCGCCGCGTCGCAGCGTCCGGTCGTGCAGCGCATCGGAGCGGCGGTCGTCGGAGGCCTCGTGGTGAGCTGTCTCGCCGAGCTCGTTCAGCACGTCTTCCTGCCCCAGCGCACGACCGATGCCCGCGACGTGCTCGCCAACACGCTCGGCGCCGCTCTCGGCGCGGTCGTCGTCGTCGCGGTGGGTCACCTCGTCCGGCGTCGGCGCGCGTCGGCGATCGCGTCGGCCGCGCGCACGAGCGCGAGGTGCGAGAACGCCTGAGGCGTGTTGCCCGCCTGGCGCCCGGTCACGGGATCGACCTGTTCCGCGAGGAGTCCGAGCTCGTTCGCGAAGCCGAGGAGGCGGCGCATGAGGTGCTCCGCGTCGTCGAGGCGACCGCTTCGAGCGTACTGCTCGACGAGCCAGAACGAGCAGGCGAGGAACGCGTTCTCGTCGCCCGCGACGCCGTCGACGTCGTCCTCCGTGCGGTAGCGCCGGAGCAGCCCGTCGCGCAGGAGGGTGCGCTCGAGGTGCGCGACGGTGCCGAGCATGCGCGGGTCGTCGAAGGCGACGTACCCGACCTGCGCCAACTGCAGCAATGCGGCATCCGGCTCCCGAGCCCCCTCCGCCTGCACGTAGCTGCCGAGTTCGTCGTCGTAGCCGCTGCGCTCGATGCGTTCGGCGAGCCCGTCGCGCATCGCGCGCCAGTGCTCGACCGGACCGCGCCGGCCGTCGTTCTCGACCGCGCACACGGCCCGGTCGAAGGCCGCCCAGAGCATGACCCTGGAGTGCGTGAAGTGGCGTTCGGGCCCGCGGATCTCCCAGATGCCCGAGTCCGGCCGATCGAGGCTGCGTTCGGCCTCGTCGAGCAGCGCGCGCTGCAACGGCCACGAGAACCCGTCCTCGTGCGCCTCGGCGTGCCGAACCGAGTCGAGCGCGATGAGCACCTCGCCGAACACGTCGGCCTGGAACTGGTCGGATGCCGCGTTGCCGACGCGCACCGGACCAGCGCCGCCGTAGCCGGGCAGCGTTTCGGCCTCCCACTCGGGCAGCCGTCGTTCGCCGGCGACGCCGTACATGATCTGCACGTCGGCCGGGTCGCCGGCGACCGCGCGCTCGAGCCAACGTCGCCAGGCCTCGGCCTCGTGGTCGAGTCCGTGCACGAGCAGGGCCTGCAGCGTGAGCGAGGCGTCGCGGAGCCAGACGTAGCGGTAGTCCCAGTTGCGGGAGCCGCCGAACGCCTCCGGCAGGCTGGTCGTCGCGGCGGCCACGATGCCACCGGTGTCCTCGTGCGTGAGCAGTCGCAGGACGAGCAGCGACCGGCGCACCTCGTCGTCGTAGGCGCCGAACGACGTCGAGCGTCGCGCCCAGTCGCGCCACCACGCGTTCGTGCGTTCGATCGCCTCATCGACGTCGACCGGCTCCGGCGGTTCGAGGTGCGACGGGTACCAGGTCAGTCGAAGGTCGACGGTCTCGTCCTGGGCGACGGCGAAGGTGCCGGCGTGCGCGTGGCCGTCGGCCCGGAGCCTCGGCCCGCGCAGCACGAGCGCGTCGGGGCCGGCCACGGCGAGCACGGCCGGCTCGGCGGTCGATCCGCCCTGCCGCATCCAGGGAAGGGTGGCCGCATAGCCGAAGCGCACCCGCAGCTCCTGTCGCATGGTCACCGTGCCGCGGATGCCGCGGACCCGCCGGATCACGTCGCTGCGCTGGTCGTGCGCACCGGCGCCGATGGGCATGAGGTCGGTGACCTCGACCTCGCCTGTTCCGGTCGTCCATCGCGTGACGAGGGTGAAGGTGTCCTCGGCGTAGCTTCGCGCGGCGGTCGCGGCCGGGTCGTCGGGTCGCAGGAGCCATCGGCCGTGGTCCGCGTCTCCGAGCAGCGCTCCGAAGACGGATGCCGCGTCGAACCGGGGCGGGCAGTACCAGTCGATCGAGCCCGCCGCGTCGAGCAGGGCGGTCGTGCGGCAGTCGCCGATGACCGCGTAGTCCTCGATGGGTGCCGGCATCTCAGCTCCGTCCGCTCGCGGTCGTGTCCACTGGTTCCCGCGCCGTGCGCGAGCGACCGCTCGCCCAACGAAGCAGCCACTCGAGCGGACCTCGACCGATGTACCGCCGCCAGAGCCATGCGAAGACCATCGAACCGACGACGAGCCAGAGGAGCAGCGGCCACGAGTCGTCGGTCAGGTACCCCGACGCCGGGTCGACGCGCACGGCGAGCGCGATCACCACGAGATGCAGCGTGTAGATGCTGAGCGGCATCGACCCCATCGCGGCGACCGGGCTGGTCGCGGCCACCGAGACACGGCGTACGCCGGGCGTCGCGAGTCCGGTGAGCACGAGCAGCACGGCGACCACCACCGCGGCCACGCCCGTGTTGGCGAGCGTCTCGAGCGAGGCACGCACGGGCACCGACCACGCGGCATCCGCCACCATGTACGGCGACGGCAGCAGGGTCGAGAGCGGCAGCAGCACGCAGGCGACCGCACCGCCGACGAGCCCGACGAGGTACACCGTGCTGCGCGAGCCGAGGTCGAGGCGGGCGAGCGCGAGGCCGATGAGCATGACCGGCACCCACACGATCACCGGGTACGCGCCGCTCACGGCCCAGTCGACGGGGATCTGGAGCGCGCCCTGTCGCGCCTCGGCGACGAACGGCGTGCGCGCCGCGATCTCGGCGAGCGCCGGCGCGACCGCCAGCAGCCCGATGCCCGTGACGAGTGCAGCCCGCGGCGGGATGAAGAGCAACGGCAGCATGAGCAGGAAGGCCACGCCGTAGACGTCGAGGATGATGAACACCAGCGGGTGCAGCGTGGCCGCGATGAGCAGGCCCATCGCGATGAGGATCACCGCGCGGATCGCGATCTGCCGACGCAGGATGCCGCGCCCCTCGCCCGCCGCGAGCGGCCGCACGCCGCCCGAGATGAACCCGAGCCCGATGCCGGCCGTCAGGGCGAACAGCAGCCGCGGGCGTTCGTCGGCGATGGCGATGAGCGCGAGGGCCGTCGGATCCTCGACGGCCGGGGCGACGTGGGCCACGAACATGCCGATCAGCGCGAGGCCCCTCGCGGCGTCCACGCCGATGACGCGTGCCGGCGCGGCACCTCGCCTACTCATGACCCCATGTTCGAGGCATCCGCTGGGAACCGCGTGCAGACACGACGGAAGCCCGGATCACCGACCCGGGCTTCCGCACCGTTCGTTCTCGTGGCGACGTCTCGCGGCGTCGGCGCGAACCGTCAGCCCTGCCGGCGAGCGCGACGCACGGTCGTCATCACGACCACCAGCGCGACGCCGAGCAGCAGCGCCCCCGCGCCGATCCAGATCCAGAGCACCGGGGCGTCGTAGCCGGTCGTGGCGATGCCCCCGCTCGCAGAATCGGCCGGCACGACGGTCAGGGTCCCCGTGGCGACCCAGTCGCCCGCGGTGTCCGTGATCGTGTACGTGCCCGGCGTGTTCGAGGACACCTGGAAGGAGACCGAGCCCGACGCATCGGTCGCCCGTGAGGCCGTTGCGGCCTTCAGCACGGCGAGCGTGACGGCATCGGGTGCGGTCGCGGTCGACGGCGTGTTCGGCGGCAGCCCGCTGAACGTGATCGTGCCGACTTCGCCGACGGTCAACGTGACGTTGGTGCCCTGACCGGTGTAGCCGGCGCCCCCGGCCGCCTGTGCCGCGGCTGGTGCTCCGATCAGCGCGGCGGCGACGACAGCGACGGTTGCAAGGATCTTTCGGATCATGATTGCGTTACCCCTCGTAGGCTTCATGAGCACAGAGAAACCCCGAATTCGGAACCCCCCAGTGGTGCCGCCGTTCCGAAAGACGACACGACCTCACCTTAGGGGGGATTCACAGGAAAGCGCGACCCCCAAAGTTTCTGGCGTGTAAGCAAGTGGAGTCGATTCGATGAGCGTATGCTTCTCGCCCGCGCTGCCACCGAGGAAGCCGAAGCGGTACTCGGCACTCTCACCCGGAGCGAGCGTCGAGACCACCTTGCTCAGCGTGTACCCCGAATCCGACGTCGGGTGGTACCCGGTCGGCTCGTCGTTGAGCAGCACGCCCAGGTTGTACGTGCCCTGCGCGCTGTACACGTGCACCGACGTCGCGATGGAGCCGGGCGGCGTGCCGTACTCGCCGCCGCCGGTGACGTAGGTCGGAAGGCTCGTCGCGGCATCCGCCGGCGCCGTGTTCGTGAGCTTCACGACGATGTCGTAGTTCGGGAGCCCGTCGTTACGGCAGGTGACCGTGCCGGCCCCGATCTGCACGTCGAGGTAGGGGTCCATCTTCGACCCCGTCATGTCGTTGAGGTAGACGCCGAACGCCTGCTCGTCGGCCGTGCTCTCGGGCAGGCCGCCCGCGATCGTCGTGCCGGCCAACACCGCCTGCTCCTCGACATCCGCGTTCCAGATCAGGATGCGGCGCTCGGAGCCGGCCTGCGCGAGCGCCTCGACGAGCGCGGCAGGGTCGGCTCCCCCTGACGCGAGCGTCGTGAAGACCGCGGTCGCGACCTCCGCGAAGATCGCGTCCTGCTGCGACACCGGATACCGCGCGTAGACGTCGCGCAACAGGAACTGCACGGCGTTCTCGCTCGTGAGCTGGTCGCCCGTGCTGATCGTGACGGGACCGGTCGCGCGCAGCAGGTAGCTCAGCATCACCGGGTCGACCGCCACGACCGCCTGCACCTCGGTGCCGAACTTGCGGTTCCACATCTCGCGGGCGATCGTCGCCGCGAGCGGGAACTGGGGCGTGAAGTTGACGTCCTGCATGTAGCTCGCGGTGTTGTCGCCCCAGAGAGCGCGCGTCTCGATGGGCAGGTCGATGACCGTGGGGCGATACACCGGGAACTCGCTCGCAGCGGACTGCTGCGTCATCGTCACGGTGCCACCGTCGGCGTGGACGAGGGCGAGCGCCCCGGGCACGCCGCCGAGCGATCGCAGTTCGGCGTTGTTTTGGAACAGCAGCAGCGTGTCGCGGGGCCCGTCGGCGCCGAGCATGGGCGGCAGCAGCCGAACCGCGTTGTCGAACCCGGTGACGGTGCCGCCCGTCTCTTCGACCATGCGCGTCAGCTCGTCGCGCGCATCGACGAGCGGAGCGATGACCGGGGCATCCGCCACGCCGTCGAGCGCGAGGGAGGCCGTATCGAAGGCGACCCGGGCCTCGTGCACCGGAGCCTGCAGGTCGATCATCGGCTGGAGGTCCACCGCGCCCCCGCTCGGTGCGAACGCCGCCAAGTCGACCGCCCCTGCCGAGGCCGCGAGCGGCACCACGGCATCGCGCGCGATCCGATCGACCGATGCCGACACCACCCGCACGACCTCGAGGTTCGGGCCCACCAACGGCAGCACCTCGGCCCCGCGCCAGATCGGGTCGCCGGTCAGCGAGGCGGCGGATGCCGCGTGCCCGGCCAGTTCGTCGGCCGCACGCTGCGCCGCCGCGGCGTCGCCCGCCACGATCTGCTTCTGAGCCGCCTTCGCGAGCGGCACGGCCGCCTGGAGCTCGTTCACGGCCAGGAATCCACGGATGCCGATCCACGCTGCCGCGAGCACCAGGAACGCGACCACGCCCACGATCGACCAGATGATGATGCGCCTTCGGTGCTGCCGCTTCTGCTCCTTGCGGCGCTTGCTGCTCGAGCCGTGGCGGCGATGGTGGGAGCTGCCGGAGCTGGAGCCGCCGGAGCCGCGGCTACTCGAGCCGCTGCTGCTCGATCCGGAATCGCTCGACGCCGAGCGGCTGGAGCCCGAATGCGAGCGGGAACTGCCGGAGGCGTTGGACCGTCCTGAGCTCGAATGATGCAAGTCGCCCGAACGGCTCGACTCATGTCGCCGGCCGGAAGCCCCATCCCCATGGTGCCGACCCGACGACTCCGAACCCCCGGAAGACGGCGTCACGATCAGTAGCGTAACCCGCAGCATTCTTCGGGCTCATCACACACGGCGGAATCGGATGCACCCATAGCTCCAAGCGAGGTGTTGCTGTCCGCCGTCCACCCTGGTGCAGCGCAGCTTCGGGCCCAAAGTATTACCGTTTGTCCTACGCTGGACAACGCAACTACTCGTGGGGAAACGGCAGTGGTTGCGGGCTTGTCACAAGCTGGGCGAGGGGGACGCAAGTCAATGCCGGAGTACGCGAGTCAGCGCAACGTTCAGATACTCGTCGCGCTGTTGAAAGAGTTCGGAGTCCGTCAGGCAGTGATCTCTCCAGGTTCACGGAACATGGCGTTGGTCAGAAGTCTTGAGAGCGACCCGTACTTCACCTGCCACTCGATTGTCGACGAGCGAAGCGCAGTGTACTTCGCGATCGGCGTCTCAACCGCAGAGCAAAACTCGCCAGTGTTGCTCAGCAGCACGAGCGCCCAAGCCACGCGCAACTACATCCCCGGCATGACCGAGGCGTATCACCGGGGCACTCCCCTCGTCATAGTCACGGCAGACTACGACATCAGCATGATCGGTCAAGGCATCATGCAGACGCTCGATCAGATGTCGATTCCGCATGATGCTGCGAAATCATCGGTGCGCCTTCCGCTCGTACGAACAGATGCTGAAGCGGCGTATTGCACACGGCTCGTCAACGAGTCTCTGTTGGAACTGCGGCACCATGGTTCCGGGCCGGTGCACATCGATATCCCTATAGATGAGCACTGGGTCGGGAGTGTCGATTCGTTGCCCAAAGTGCCAGCTCTGTCGCGCCACGTGCCCGGTGACGAACTTCCGTCGCTCGATGGCAAACGAGTACTAATTGCGGTTGGCCAGCACGCGCCCTTTTCGAAGGCTGAGCAAGCAGCAATCGATGCCTTCGCCGACCGCTATGACGCCGTCATCTATACGAATCATCTCTCGAACTGTCACGGCCCACGCACCGTGCAGGCGAGTCTGCTGGTCGAGCGGATGGACACCACCAATTGGGCGAAGCATCAGCCCGATGTGCTCCTTACAATTGGCGGGCAGATCGGCGAGTACGGATTCGATCAGAAGGCCAAGACCGGAAGATTCGAGCACTGGCGGGTACACGAAGACGGCAAGGTCCAGGATACGTTCGGAAAACTCACCCGAGTATTCGAGTATCGCGAGCGCGACTTCTTCGACGCCTACTCGGCCAGACGCGAAGTATCCGGCCCGACTGCATACTTTCAGCAGTGGGCGAAGGGCAACGCGCGCCGGAACATTCCGGCGGATTTGCCCCTCTCTCACGCCTTCGTCGGCGCGACCCTCGCGCCAATGCTGCCCGAGAATGCTGTCGTCCACTTTGCGATCCTCAGCAGCCTGCGGAACTGGAACTACTTTGAGCTCCATCCGTCGATCGAGGGATACTCGAATGTATCCGCGTTCGGCATCGACGGGTGTCTCTCTACATTCATTGGACATTCCGTTGCCACCGACCGGCCTGCATACCTCGTCATCGGGGACCTCAGCTTCTTCTACGACATGAACGCCGTCGGTATTCGCAGCGTCAAGGACAACGTCCGGGTCATCCTCGTCAACAACAGCGGTGGCGGAGAGTTCCAGCTGTACTCACACGCCGCCAATCAGTTCTTCGGCGATGGCGCGGACACCCACATCGCGGCCGCGGGCCACAATGGATCGGCTCGCGGTTGGGTCGAGTCGATGGGGTGGGACTACATCGGTGTCACGACAAAGGACGACCTTCACGCTCACTCGAGCAGGTTCGTAGGCTCATCTGAGAAGCCGATTCTCATGGAAGTCTTCACGACCATGAGTGATGATTCGGACGGCGTGCAGATCATTCGAGAGGCGAATACCCTCGAAAGCATGCAAGGAAGGATCGGGAGGCGTCTGCCTCCTCGAGCCAAGAAGGCCATTAAAGCGATGATGGGCCGGAAATAGATGAAGGTCCTCATCCTGGGCTCGACGGGAATCATCGGTCACCATCTTTGTGCCGTTGCATTAGCCGCGGGTCATAGTGTCTGGGGACTGAGCAGGGGCAGCAACCAACGCGTTCCAGCGATCGACGGTGTTCGATATCTCGTGGGCGACGTCAGCGATACATCGAGCATGCGCTCACTATCAGCAGAGATCAGGTTCGATGCTGTCGTCGACCTGCTGTCTTTCCGCCCCGATCAGGTGTCGTCAACACTGGGATGGATCGCCGACACGAGCGTGCAGTACGTGCTCGTGTCATCGGCCACCATCTTTGCGGGCGCCCACGTCGGAGCGCGGCTGACCGAGGGCTCTCCGCAGCTTACGGATGGGTGGGCATACGCTTCGAAAAAAATTGCGAGCGAACAAGCACTCAGGATCATCGCCAGCCGAGATCAACAATTGTTCACGATCGTCCGCCCGTACATCACATACTCGGAACAGCGCCTGGCGTTCGGAGCGTGGGAGGGCGAGGTAGCGTTGGCGCGGCTGCGCGCTGGTCAGCCAATTGTGATCGGTGACGAGATCGCCCGGGCACGCACGTCGCTCACGCATGCTGGAGATGTCGCAGGCGCGATCGTGGCGTTACTAGGAAACCCAGCAGCATCAAGCGCTGAGTTCAATATCGCTACAGCGGAGTCCACGACATGGCGTGATGTATACGCGACCGTTTCCGAGCTCCTTGACGTACCGCTCGACGTCATAGACGCACCAGTCTCAGCCATCCTCAGCGTGTACCCAGAGCTGGGCGGGAAGGTCAACGATCGCGTGCTCGATAGGACATTCGATCCCGCCAATCTTCACGCGGCCTGTCCCGGGTTCGAATTCTCAACCACGTTCGAATCCGGGTATCGCAGCGCACTTGATCAGGCGCTTCCTAGTCGCAGCCGCTCCTCGGGGCGATTGAGTGGGAAAATGGACCGTCTCCTCGCTGTGGCGGGTGCTCCACGGGAGCGGCTCGATTTCATGAGACAAGTGATGAGGATCTCAGGGCTCCGCCAGCGAGCCGGGTACGTCCTTGGCCGATCGCAGTTTCTCTCCACGACCTATGGCCGGCTACGCAACCTGGATTCAACCGGCGACTATTCGGCTGCCTGAGCGCCACGATCGTCCTCGGCGAAACCCCTACTCCAGTAGGCGTCGTCTCACCATCAACGGGACGAGTCGCAATGCTGCCGCAAGATGGCTATAGCCGCCTGGGATCGCAACCATAACGCCGAAGAAAAAGGCGGTTGCAAGAATCGAGCCCACGATGGTCGGGGCCACATCACCCGGCATGTCAAGTGACACGAGCACCACTCGAGTGAGCGCAAAAGCCACACCAGCCGGTACGAGAGTTCGAAGACCAGTTCGAAAGTACGCCCAAGAGTCTTGCTGCGCGACTCGCGATAGCCAGAAGAGGTTGATCGGCCACGCGAGTGCCTGGGCGAGCGCATACCCCGCCGCCACGCCCGTAATACCGAATGGCAGACCGCACAGCACGAGCGCAACCATCATCGGCTTCGTCACCAAGTGGAGATAGAGAAGTTGTCGGCTCTTGCCCTCGAGCAGGAACACCCAGTAACTAACAGTGCCGAACGCAGCAAAGAATCCGCCCAGAGCAAGGACCTGAAATGGACCGACGGCTTGGCTCCATTGTTCGCCGAGCAACAGTGGAAGCAGCCAGTCGGCCGTGGTGGCGGCAATCAAGTACGCAAGCGACAACGCCGCAGAGAGGGTGAACTGAATTCGCAGCAAGAGGTCAGACGCTTTCCGTCCTCTCTCTACGGCGGCGCTGAGCGTCGGAAGCGCGACTTGAGTCAGCGGATCCAGCACTCCGGATCTCGGCACGGTGTACAACTGGAACGCACGGTTGTAGAACCCGAGTTGCCCTGGCCCCCACCGGAGTCCGATGACGAGCGTATCGACGTTGTTCGCGGCGAACGCCAGAAGCTGAGCAAGGCCGATGTCCCAGCCAACGCGAAAGAGTGCCCCGGTCTCATGTCCGCGCCTGGGAAGTCGCGGAATCCATGCAAGAAGGCTGGCACGAAGCAGAAGCAGGAGTGCGGTCGCCACAACAGGTTGCACCACGATCGCCCAGTAGCCCCAACCTGCTGCCGCGCCAAAAAGTGCGACCACGAGCGCAGCACCCTGAGCGACGACATCAGTGACAGCCAGGCTTGTAAATCGTGATGCCCGAGCGAGCTGAACTTGAAGCTGCGCCTGCGCACCGCTCAGGGCAAGCGTGACGGACATGGCTGGTGCGATGAGCAGGAGCCGAGGCTCGGCATAGAGCGAGGCAAGAAGGGGGCTCACTAGCGACAACAGCACGGCGGCCGCGATGCCGAGCACAGTGCTAGCCCAGAAGAAGTTCGACGCCTGCTGGTCAGTGAGCCGCTTCGCCTGCAGCGCGGCAGTGGGCATCCCGAAGTCACGGAGCAAGCTGCCGAGGGCGAGAAACACCGAGACCATTGCAACGAGGCCGAAGTCCTCTGGGGCAAGTAGACGCGACAACAGCACGAGACTCGCAAACTGGATAGCGAGCTTCAGGAACTGGCCGACAATAAGTGCTGCTCCGCCACGCGCGCCGCGGGACAAAGAATCCGTCGACATCAACGATGCCCAAAATGCCGCAATGCACAGTGGCGTTCGGCCCGAGAGCAGCACATCTCGCCACCCATCAACCGACGATCCACCGATGGTTCCTCAACACCACGATTCATTGGATAGCTCCTAGTTGGTCCCGCGCGCGCGACAACCGCCAGTCTCGAAAGAGGACGTTCTCATCCCTTCCCCGTTGGATGACACAAGGTTGATGACACGAGCCAGCGAGCCCCGTCTCCCGAATCTAGCGAAGTACCCGCGGCGGACGTCACCTCGGCGCGCTTCGCAAGCCCGACCGGTGCCTGGCATCAAGAACTACCGGCACGTGCGTGAATCTTCCACGGAAGCACGCAATCCCTCACCAACGCGCCCTCTGTGCCTGGCTTTCAGCATGCTGGGCACCACTAGCCCAGCCCACTTCGAGCGGCGGGGCACGCTGGACTGTTGAAGTCCCGCGCATGTAGCCTCATGGAACTGTGAATCACTCGAACGCCTAGTTGCGTGCCGCACGTGAGAACAAGTGGGGAGCCACCGCGATGCATCGGATGAGCATTATCGTTCCGATGTACAACGTAGAAGAGTTCGTGGGCGTTTGCATTCGTTCGATCGTTGAGAGCGCGCGCAAAGCGGACCATGCTGCCGAAATTGAAGTGGTCTTGGTCGATGATGCCTCAACAGATCGCTCTCTTGAACTCGCGGAGTGTGAACTCCGCTCGTCCGCAGTCAGCTTCAAGACACTGCGGCACATTACCAATCAAGGCGTCGGACAAGCACGTCGCACAGGGTGTGGCGCGGCAGACGGGGAATTCCTCTGGTACGTCGATCCTGACGATGAGATAACGGAGACGGCTGTTCAGACCGTCTTCTCGAGCCTCGATGCCATACCCGAACACGGATTCGCCGAATATCCTCGAATCCTGTGGGAGACCGAGCGAGGGGTTCGTCGACCACCCGATTATTTTGTCGGGTCCGCACCCGGCGGTCGAATTCACGCAGACGGGGCGCCCATATCGACTGCGGAGTACGCCGAACAGCTCCTGCTCCGGCGCGTTCCCGGGGTCGTTTGGACGAAGATTTTCCGTCGTTCGATCCTGACCCCGGATATCGTCGACACAAGCCGGCAGTCGGAGGATCTTGTGACGCTCTTCCAAGTCCTGGATCGCCAGCCCACTGTCTTGTTTCGCTACGACGCCATATATGTCTACCGACAGCGGAACGGTTCTCTCACGACCGGCCGCCAATACCAGCGCGGCTCACATGACGCGTACGAGAAGTGCCTCGCGATCGCACGGAATTCAGCATGGTTTGAGATCGAATCTGTTCCAGCATCGAAGTTCTTCGAAATTTCGCGAATTGCCGTCCCCCGATTGCAGGCGCTTGCTTCAGTGGGTTCACTTCGACAATTCCTCAGCTACTTTCGGAGCGTGACTCGCTCTCTAGATCATGAGGACAGACTGACACTTCGCGAGCCCGGCTATTTAGGGGAAGGGCGCACCTCGCGGCAGGCTCGTCTGATCATCTGGTCGCGAAAGGCCTGGATGCTATCCGCGATTCCTCTGTACGTGTATGGGCGGTTTCGATCATGAATGACGACATGGCGAATGACCGCTCACCAATAGCGGTACTCATCCGGACGCTCCCCCTCCGAAACGGCAACATCGGCGGTGTCCTTCAGGCGTATGCACTTCAGACCGTATTGCGCGAGTTGGGGGCTTCAGTCGTCACCGACACGTCAACCAAGCATCGTTGGACGGCACGCTGGACACTCGGAGCATTTCGGGCGCTCATCACAGGGGCGCCGGTACGCGCTTCACCGAAGATCCGTAACGAGATGAACGCTCGACTCCTTGCTTTCGTGGAATCACGCATGGCAACCATCGATACGACGCAGTCTCGCTCCGCTCGAAAGACAAGCCTCCAGGCCGAGGTCGCTGTCGTCGGGAGCGACCAAGTCTGGCGACCCCGTTACGGTGACACTGCGCGGAACATGTTCGCAGACCTCGACGCAGTCGGTTGGCAGGGAAAGCGAATCTCGTACGCAGCCTCGTTCGGAACCGAATCAGCCCTCGAGTTCTCATCTGACCAAAAACGGAAGAGTTCGATTCTGTTGGGTGAGTTTTCCGCAGTGTCGGTTCGCGAAACCTCCGCCGTCAGAATATGTGCTGATGAGTTCGGGGTGACAGCAGTCCAGCACGCGGACCCGGTATTTCTCCTCTCGCCTTCGCACTATCGCCACCTTGCCGAAAAGGGGACAGCGGAGGGAGGTGGCATTTTCGCGTATGTACTCGACTCCACGGACTCCACACGTTTCATTCTCGATACCGCTGCATCTGTCCGCGGTGTCGTAGCGCACGGGGTACTTCCATTGCCGTATGCGGGGCGAAAAGCGTT
This sequence comes from Agromyces allii, assembly GCF_009749385.1. Classification (GTDB taxonomy): domain Bacteria; phylum Actinomycetota; class Actinomycetes; order Actinomycetales; family Microbacteriaceae; genus Agromyces; species Agromyces allii. The sequence goes on from NZ_WBIN01000008.1 coordinate 96,342, forward strand.
CGAGCAAAACCCTCTGCTTTTTTCCATGCCAACTGTCGAAGATTGGCTTGCTGGGATCGCTCGTGCAGATCTCGTGATCACGGACTCGTTCCACGGCACCGCTCTCTCGCTCGTGCTGAATCGCCCTTTCTGGGTGCTCGACAACCCTCTGAGGGGTACAACCCGAATTTCCTCGTTGCTCAGCAGGTTCAACCTCTCGCATCGTTCGGTCTCACACGCACCGAGCCCAGGAGAGGACACCCGAATCGATTGGGTGGCTGTGAACCAGACGATCGCAGCGGAGCGCGAGACCTCGCTAGGGTTCCTTCGTCGCTTCGTCGGTGCCGCAGATGAACCCTAGGTCGCATGCGCCCACATGGGCGAGGCTATGGCGCAAGAGCGAAAGCCTCTGGAATTCGTTCGTCGCTGGCCCCCGACTCCTTCGGGCTGGTAGGCAGGTCGGTAGGGGAATTCCAGGCCTGGATCGTTCCAACCCCGTCATCGTCAGCCTCACGACCCACGGAAACCGGTTCGAGACGGTGCACTTAGTTATTGGGTCCATCCTGTGCGGTCGCGTTCGACCCGGCAGATTGGTCCTCTGGATAGATGACGAGACACTTCTCCGGAACACTTCGGAACAGCTCAGGTCGCTGGTCGCAGCGGGCGTGGAGATCAAACTCACGGACAACTTCGGCCCGCATACCAAGTACTATCCGACGTTGATCGACCCGGCCTTCCAAGCTGAATCAGTACTGGTCACCGCCGATGACGACATCTTGTACCCACCATGGTGGCTCTCTCGATTACTGCGTGCCTATGATTCAGCCCCCGATCTCATCCATTGTCACCGAGCTCATCGCATCGGAGTTGGCGAAGGCGAACGATTCCAGCCCTACAACACTTGGGCGCCGTGCGTCGGCAGGCGCATCTCCAACAAGAATTTTGCAACGGGAGTCTCTGGCGTCCTATACCCCCCTGTGATGCTCCGCGCACTGAAGGCCGCTGCAACAGGGTTCCGCGATCGCGCCCCGTCCGCAGACGACATCTGGATCAATTTCGTCGCTCATCAAGCCGGAATCCCTGTTCGTCAAGCTGGGGTGTTCGCACGCCATTTCCCTTTCGTGCCTGGCTCCCAAGCGTCGGGCCTTTACGTGACGAACGTTGCTGAAGCACAGAACGACGTACAGATCGCACGTACCTACGGGCCACGTTTACTGCGGAACTGAGTTTCGATATGCGCTACAGATCGAAAACTCCGCGAACAGTCGGCCGCCTCAGAGCGAGAGATGTCGCCCAACCAAGTACCACGAAGCTCCGCGAGCGGGCACAAGCACTTGGTTCGGGCGACCCACCCCCTGCACAATCATGGCGCGTAGCGCGGCTCGGCCTCGCCCTTCAACTTGTGTGGCACCGATTCCCGTGATGAGTCGATCATCCAACGACCGAGGAGAACCAGGATTGGAATCTGGAAAACAGTGTTCAGATTGCCGAAATTGTTGCTGAAGATCATCAGCACGGCACATTGATACGAAACGATGAATGACAGGCCGCCCGCCATGTCTTTCGCCCGTGCCAGCAAGAGTGCCGAAAACAGGCTGATCGCAACGGTGAATAGGAAGACGCCAACTAGGCCGGCCTCGACCAGGGGCACGATGTAGCCCGTGGAGATATTGAAGCTGCTTGTCAGCAGCCATGGCGCGGTGGAGTAGGCGGTACCGCCTTCCACATCCACCTGCGATGACCCTTCGAACGCACTAGGCAGCAGGCCTGAGAACGCCTTCCATGGAAATGGTGCATCACCCGCATACCCATGCGCATAGGCGTTCTGCCAGTTGGCAATCGGTGTCACAAGATACGAGTAGAACCACACGAATGCATCCGGCACCCAGTCCGGGCCGCTGTACGCAAGCTTCTCCTTGATTCCTACTCCGGCCGACGACCGGAAATCACCCAAGAAGCCGAACAAGAACACAAGCGCCAGGATGGCCGCTCCCCATCGGATCATGTGAGCGAAGCTGGCGCGAATAACGCGCCTCGCGAGAAGCAGCAATACAAGCTGAATCGCAAGTATGATCAGGTGTTTTCTCCCGATGATGAGGATCATCCAGAAGACAATCACCAACGTGTAGGGGCCTATCGGTTGTCGCCCTTGGTTCAGTCGGACGGCCTGCTCGATCAGGGCGATGGCACAGGCCATGGCAAGAAGCAGGCCGTGAATCGACGTGACTCCGAACTGGAGGTAATCAGAATTCTGACCCAATAGAGAGCGCACCAGCGGCGGAGTACCTTCCAGTGCGATCTCGGCGACAGCGATCGCAATCCATACCCAGAACACCTGACGGAACAGAGGCGTGAGCCTGTTGCCAACTGACAGCGCGCGATCAAGGCGCAGCCGGTCAGGCCGACCCGACAACAACCTTCCGCCGAGCAGGGTGAAGCCAACCACAGTCCCAAGCACAACGACGATCACGAACGGGAGCAGGGCGGCTACCGGTTCCGTAATGTACGCGCTCCACCGAACGCCGTACAGCACGGAAACTCCAACCCAAACGCACGTGACGGCCGATACATACCCCGGAAGTGCGAGAGTTCGGATCCTCCTCATTACCGACTCTCCTCGCCGCACTGGCCGATCACGCATCAGCGACTCCCCGGTAGCGCCGGAAACTCTGGAGACGGCGCGAAGCACGCATGAGTCCTGAATTCATCCGTGCACACACCAGCCTCGAGAATGCCAATGCGCTCAGAGAACATCGATCCAACGCTCGAACAACGTCATTGCGATCGATCATGTCAAATCGCTCGCTTCACAACCGACCGCCGACGATGCCGTACAGCGACGATCTTGCCCGGCGAGTATGCCCGAACGAAAAGGCGAGCCAACGCCACGGGATCTCGGCGAAGCACCCTCATGTGTTTCGCCAGAATGAGTCGGAGGCTACGTTGGCGTGCGCCAGAAGGTCCCTCCGAGATACTGTCGTCTTGTCGGTAGAGCGTGGCACCGCTGATCGGAATGTGCACGAACTTCACGTCGGCGGCAATAAGGGTCAGCCAAAGGTCCCAATCTTGGAATCGCGGAAGCGAAACGTCGAACGGATTGCCTTGCGCCAGGTGAGTGGGCAGCAACGCCGTTTGGGTGGACGCAATGTTTCGGCGAAGTAGGGTGCGCACCGCGTCGGAGACCGGGGCGTCCGGGACCAGCTCTACAGTTCCAGATCGGAAAACCACCGTGTGGGATGTGAATACAACCCGATCGTTCGCAGCGAAGGGCAGTATCGCTTCGAGAAGTTCTGGATCCCATTCATCATCGGAATCCAGAAACGCTATCCAGGCTCCCTTCGCAACGGCGACGCCACGGTTGCGTGCACTGGGCGCGCCAGCGTTGTCCTGCCTGATGTAGCTGACACGCTCATCCCGGCGGCGCTCCACCACCACGCCAGTGTCATCAGTAGACCCATCATCGACCACGATCAGTTCGAGTTCTCGGTAGGTCTGAGACAGCACGCTATCGATTGCCCGGTCAAGCAAATGCCCACGATTGAACGTCGGGATAACGACGCTGATGAGCGTCATCTTGCTCTCCGAACGACGCGCTGCACCGATGCGACTGCGCTCGTGGTGGCGAATCGAGCCCAAACTCCACCACTGACGAGTGCATCCTCAATGAAATGGCGCTTGCTCGCGTGGTCGCGGTAGAACACGAGCATGCTTCTGTGGAAGTGGTAGTTCTGTCGCAGCGGTCGTCGACCACTCGTGCTGCCGCCCTTCAAATGATGTGCAATGACTCGGCCGTCGTATACAACTCGCCACCCTTCGCGATGGAACCGAGCACACCAGTCGAGATCCTCTCCATACATCCAATACCTCTCGTCAAGGAGGCCGACATCCAGTAGCGCCGCGGACCGAACGAGCATGAACGCGCCGTTCACGGCGTCGACGTCCGCGAAGTCCAGTTCTCCAACATCTGGACGTGTGTAGTTCGAGCCTGTCCGACCAATTGCTTTCAGGGCGAAGTACTTGAGTGCTGTGGTCGGCGAGGGGAACGAACGCTTCGCGGCATGATCGAGCGTTCCGTCTCTCGTCAGAAGACGACAGCCGAGGACACCGATCGTGGCATCGCGTTCCATGACACCAATCAAGTGGTCAAGTGTCCCTGATTCGAGGCGAGTATCAGGGTTAAGCACAAGAACGTACGGCGACGATGTCAGGCGAAGCGCCACGTTGTTCGCAACAGAAAATCCGTCATTGCTTCCGCGAGCAATCAATTCAACGAGAGGATACTTTGACCGAACGACTTCAACGGTGTCGTCGGGCGAGGCATTGTCAACGACGAACACCCGCATCGGCACTTGGGGTCGGTGTTCGAAGAGACTGTCAAGACACACTTGGATCAGGTCTCGGCTTGCGAAGGTCACGATGATCACGTCGAGCGCCACGGATACCGACGAAGCCTCACCCGAACGTTGTGTCTTCTGAGCCACCATTTAGAACGCCCCATCCTTCGTGGCCACCGCGCGCGCAGTCCGCCACAAGATCGCGACATCACCAGTGATTGACCAGTTCTCCACGTAATACAAATCGAGACGGACGCTCTCTTCCCAGCTCAAGTTCGAGCGGCCGCTCACCTGCCAAAGCCCTGTCATTCCGGGCTGTACGAAGAGGCGACGGCCGGCGGTCCGGTCATAGAGCTCGACCTCAGCACGGCGCTGCGGCCTCGGACCGACCAAACTCATGGTGCCGTGCAGCACGTTGAAGAGTTGGGGCAGTTCGTCGAACGAGTACTTGCGCAGCACCTTGCCGACCCGCGTCACGCGCGGGTCGTCCCTCACCTTGAAGAGCGGCTGCGTGTCGGCGCCGTTCTGGGCGAGGAGGCCGGCGAGTTCCACATCGGCGCCGTCGGTCATCGATCGGAACTTCAACATCGTGAATGGCTTGTGCTTGAGGCCGACCCGCTCCTGCCGATAGAAGACTGGCCCCGGCGACGAAGCCTTCACGAGCACGGCAAGAACGAAGAACAGTGGCGACAGCACGACCACGAGTCCGAAGCCGACGATCAGGTCGAACGCGCGCTTGGCGACGAGTTTACGACCTTCGAACTTCGGAGTCTCGACGTGCATAAGTGGCAGACCTGCGACAGGGCGGGTGTGGATACGTGGGCCGCCGATGTCAATGAGGCTCGGGGCGACGACCAGATGTTCGGCGCCCGGAATCAGGCCCCAGCTGAGTTCGCGGACGCGCTCGGGGCCGAGTTCGTCGGCACTCGTAATCACGACCGTGTCCGCACCGAAGTCGCGCATCACGGCGAGCGCATGTTCGACGCCGTACTCGACGGGAATCGTCGTGCCGGGCAGGTACGGCGCTCCGTGCCCGGGCACGCAGGCCCCCGCGACCTGATAGCCCGCCTCCGGCATGCGTTCGAACTCGCGCGCGATCAGGGCGACGGAGGCCTCGGACCCGACCAGCAGCACCCGCGATGAGTACTCGCCGCGCTTGCGCATCACGCCCAGCCATTGGCGCCACATCCATCGGGAGAAGATGAGCACGATCACGCCCAAGGGGAACGAGATGAGGATGTACCCACGCCCGATGTCGATCTTGAAGAGGAATGCGACGATCGCAACGAGCCCGAACAGTCGAAGCGTCGCATCCGCCACTCCGCGGTACTCCTGTGTGCCGAGGCCGAGAACGCGAGCCGACCGGGTGTCGTAGAGCTCGAGCGCGACCATCCAGGCAGCGACGATCACGAAAGACATGACCGTATAGCTGATCGTGATGTCGTCGCGCGAGCCACTGAACCCCGGCGTGTTGTAGTCGATGCCGACCCACGCGATCTGCGTGCCGAAGACGACCCACAACAGCACGAGCAGGTCGGTGATGCGCACGCGCGACGCGAGCTTCGACGACCACGCCGAGGTGGTCATGGTCGCGGCGGCATAGAACCTGCGCATCACCACGTCGCACCCCCATCGGTCGAGCGCGCGAGCACTCCCCCGCTCCAAGCCCAGACGATGCCGCCGGATGCCGCGTCGATCACGGTCGACCCCGGTGCAGCGTCGGCATCGAGACAGGCTCCCGGCGCGCTGACACCTGTCGCGCTCGCGAGGTCGACGTCGGCGATGCGGATGCCGCGGCATCCGTCGCTCGTGAGCGCCACGACGTACCCCGACGGTCCGGCCGCGAGCGCCACCGCTCCCGTCGCGGTGGCCGCCGCCCAGGTGGCGCCGACATCGGTCGTGACGAACAGCTCCCCCGAGGCGCACAGCACGGCGGCCGAGGTCGGGGACGAGCCCGCGGCCTGCACGGCGCCCGCCTCGCAGGGCGCCGAGTCGCCGTTCGGTCCGACGACGCGCTCGCCGTCGAGGTACCACGCGGGTTCGACCTCGCCCGTGGGCTCCCAGTCGTCGCCCTGCACGTAGCTGCGATAGCGGCCGAGGGCGCAGGCCGGGTCGCGGGCGACCATCGTGACGATGTCGCCGTCGCTCGCTTCGACCGACTGCAGCTCGGTCAGCCCCTCCGTGAAGCCCGCGGTCCATGTTTCACCGCCATCGACCGTCACCTCGATCGTGGCCTCCGCACCCTGGCATGTGCCCGTTGCGCCCCGGTAGGCGGTGTTCGCGTCGAGCGCGGCGAGCATCACGGTCGGGCGGATGCCGGTGGCGGGCGTCGGCCCGGTCGTCGCAGTCGCGCTCGAGGCATCCGTCTGTGGCGGCGACCCGGTGGGCAGGGCCGGGAAGGTGGGCAGCACCTCGCGTTGCGGGGTCGACTCCTGGCGCATCGACGCCAGCGCCCACCAGACGAGCGCTGCGTCGACGAGGACGAACACGACGATCGCCGCGACGGCCCATGGGGCGGTGGCGAGGCGTGCCTGCGGGGAATCCCTACGAGCCACCGCGACCACCCGACACCGACGTCGTGGCGAGCGCGGACATGATCGAGTCGACGGCTTCGTCGATCAATCGTCCAGCCTCGTCGTAGACCGCGTCGGGAGCGCGGTACGGATCGAGGATGTCGTCGTCGTTCGGGTCGGACGGCGGTGGCGCGAGGCCACGGGATCGTGCTGCGGCATCCGTCGCCTGTTGCAGCCGAGAAGTGATGCCGGGGTGGGCGAGGTCGAGGGTCGATGCGGCGGGGTCGAGACGGGCGGCGATCGAGTCCGGCGGTGCGGCGCCTTCGTCGAGGGCGCCGTCGGCGGCGAGGAAGTCGAGCACCCGCGCGAACTCGCGCAGGGTGTAGGCGCGGCGGGCAGCCCGCGGCACGAGCTCGGCGACCTTCGCCCGATGGGCCCGGGTCGCGGTGAGCACGAGGTCGGCGTCGAGCACCGTCTCGGCGGTGAGTTGCCGGGCGGCGTGCCCGGACGGATCGGCGCCGAAGCTCCGCGAGAGCTCGGCCGCCTCGCGCGTCATCGGTTCACCGGCGAGGGCATTTGTGCCCGCGCTCGAGACCCGCACCTCGTCGAATCCGGCAGCGCTAAGCCGCGCGGCGAGCACCTGCGCGGCCACGGGAGACCGGCAGATGTTTCCGGTGCACACGACGAGCACGTTCACGCGCCGGCCACCGGCTCCTGCTTCGGCGCCGGCGCAGGCTCTTCCCTCGGGGCGTAGCCGTAGCCGTATCCATAGCCGTAGCCGTATCCGTAGCGCCCGTACCCGTACGCATCGGGTCCCTTGGTCGGGAGCATCGTGAGCACGATGCCCGAGACCTTCGCGTCGACGTTGTCGAGCACCGAGAACGCGCCGCGCACGTGCCCCTTGTGCGCACGACCGGCCGCGACGACCAGGATCGCGCCGCCCGCGGCCCGCGTCAGCACGGCGGCATCGGTGACCGGCAGCAGCGGCGGTGCATCGAAGAGCACCACGTCGAACGCCCGGTTCAGCTCGGTGATGGTCTGGGCCATGACCGCCGAGCCGAGCAGCTCGCTCGGATTCGGTGGAACGCGGCCTGCGGGCAGCACGTACATCTGCGTGCGACCCCACGGCTGGATCACGTCCTGCAACTCGGCCTTGCCGATGAGCAGGTCGGTCAGGCCGACCGCTCCCTCGATGCCGAGGTACGACGCGACCTTCGGCCGCCGGAGGTCGGCGTCGACGAGCAGCACCCGCGCACCGGCATCCGCCAACGCGATGGCCAGGTTCGCGGCCGTGGTCGACTTGCCCTCCGACTCGATCGAACTCGTGACCACGAACGAACGCTCGGGCCGGCCCGCATCGAGGAACTGCAGGTTCGTGCGCAGCGCGCGGAACGACTCCGCGCGCGGCGAATGCGGATCGGCGTGCACGATGAGCGGGCGGTCCTTGGCCTTCGGGTCGAACACGATGCCGCCGATCACGGGCGTGTCGGTCACCTGCTCGAGGTCGCGCTCGTTGCGGATGCGGGTGTCGAGCGTCGCCCGCAGCACGGCTGCGCCGACGCCGAGCGCGAGGCCGATCAGGCCGCCCAGCACGATGTTCAGCGGCACGTTCGGACTCACCGGCTTCTGCGGAACCGAAGCGTGCTGCACGAGCGTCAGCCGCACGGGCGACGCCGCCGCGGGCTCGGCGTCGGTCCCCGTGCCGTCGGCATCGGCGCCGGTCGTCTCGATGGCCTCGACGACGTTCGTGAGGCTCTGGGAGACGGCCGTCGCGACCTCCGCCGTGAGCGCCGGATCGCTGTCGGTCACGGTGATCTCGATGAGCGTGGTGTCGGGAAGGCTGACGGCGGTCACCTCGCGCACCAGCTCATCGCTCGTCATGTCGAGCTGAAGGTCGGCGATCACGGGCAGCAGCACGATCGGTGTCGACACGAGATCCGCATACGTCTTGACGCGCTGCTGGGTGAAGGTGTTGCCCTGCGCCCGCTCGCCGATCGAGTCGCCGCTCGAGGTCGAGACGAACACCTTCGCCGAGGAGCTGTACAGCGGCGTCTGCACCATCGAGAAGACGGCGCCCGCTGCGACGCCGAGGAGCGTGAGCAACGCGATCAACACCCAGCTCTGCCGCAAGATGCGGATGTAGTCGCGCAATTCCACGTGTTCAGTCCCCGTCCCCACAGCGTGCTGAAACGCGACACGGTTACGCTTGGCCCCGTGGCACCCTCTCAACATGCCCCGCGGAGTGGGGGTGTGTCAACAACCGACACTCCGCCGATCGGTCGCGGTGACGCTGCGAACGTGCGCTGGGGCGTGACGGATGCCGCGGCGGGCATCCTGCTCGCGGCTGCCTGTTCGCTCGGCTGGGCGTGGCTGACCCGCACGGTCGTGATCGACGAATGGCTGCAGGTGCTCGGCGCCTACCTCGCCGTCTGGGTGCCCCTCGTCGTCGTGCTCTGCATCGCGGATGTCGCGCGCGGCCGCCGATCGTTCGCCGCCGACTTCGGACTCCGCGTGCGCTGGATCGACCTCCTCTGGGGCGTCGGCCTCGGACTCCTCGTGCGCGGACTCGTGACCCTGATCGAACTCGCCTGGACCGGACGCACCTCGCTCGACGGCGGCGTGCTCGCCCTGCCCACGGGCTTCGCCCTGTGGTTCGGCATCGTCATCGCCCCCGTCGTCATCGGGCCCCTCGTCGAGGAGACGTTCTACCGCGGGCTCGTGCTGCGGGCCGTGCAACGGCGCACCGGCGGCCGGGCGGCCGTCGCGGCATCCGTCGCCGTCGTCGTGAGCGCGCTCGTCTTCGGGCTCGCGCATCTCGCTCAAGGGGCCGCGCTCAGCCCGACCGCGGCCGCCGTGACGTTCGTGAGCACCTTCGTGTTCGGGCTCGCAGCCGGGGCGCTCGCGGTCGCGACGGGCCGGCTCGGCGGTGCGATCATCGCGCACATGGTCTTCAACGGGATGCTGGTGCTCGCGATCCTGAGCTGAGCAGGCCGCGCCCTCGCATGGCTGATCGCAACCGGTCAGTGACGATCGGTCAGTGGCAACTGTCAGTGGCGGCCGTTCAGCACGCCGCCCGACTCCTCGAGGTAGCAGACGCCGCAGAGCGACTCGTAGGTCACGGTCTCGCCGTCGATCGCGACCTGGTCGCCGTCGAACACGAACCGGCCGTCGATCGTGCGCCCGTTGAAGATCGCCTTGCGCCCGCACCGGCAGATGGTCTTCAACTCCTCGAGGCTGTGCGCGACCTCGAGCAGTCGGCGGCTGCCGGGGAACGCGACCGTCTGGAAGTCGGTGCGGATGCCGTAGGCGAGCACCGGGATGCCCTCGATGAGGGCGATGCGCAAGAGGTCGTCGACCTGCTCGGAGGTGAGGAACTGCGCCTCGTCGACGAGCAGGCAGCTGACGTCGCGCCCGTTCTCGGCCGCCGACACGGCGCGACGCTGCTCGAACAGCTCGCGGGCGTTCGCGGTGGGCTCGATGACGAAGTCGACCTCGCGCACCACGCCGAGCCGCGAGACGATGTCGCGATCGCCCTTGGTGTCGACCGAGGGCTTGGCGAGCAGCACCGCGTGCCCGCGCTCCTCGTAGTTGAACGCCGCCTGCAGCAGCGCCGTCGACTTGCCCGAGTTCATCGCGCCGTAGCGGAAGTACAGCTTCGCCATCAGACGCTCCCGCCCCTCGACGGACGGACCTCAACCGATGACATGACGAAACTCCACCGTGACATTCTCCCCCGTCGTCGCGACCTCCGCCGCCAGGCCCACCGCTCGCGCCACCGCGGCGAACCGCTCGATCGACCGGCGGTTCGGCGGTTCGGCGCCGACGACCGCGTCGACCGCGATGCGAACCACCCGTCCGCGCATGAGCTCCGTGTCTTCACGGTTCACGGCCACGCGGATCGACGCAGCCCGCTCGTCGCTCGCGAGCCAGCTCAGCAGTGCGGTGAGCGCGGCACGCTGGTCGTCGTGGAGGCTCGCGACCGCCGTATCGCTCTCGACGACCTCGACGGGCACCCCCTGCCTTCGCTCGAGATCGGCCGCGAGGTCGTTCAGCCAGCTCGTCGCGATCTCGTCGCGGAGGGTCGCGCGGAGCGCCTCGGCCAACTGCCGGGCACGGTCGGCCTCCGCCACGGACACGCGTTCGACGCTGAGCATCGAGGCGAGGAACGGCAGCACCTCGCGGCGGAGCACCGCCACTCGCCCGTGATCGGCGGAGCGGGCGAGTCCGGCGCGGAGTTCGGCGTCGCGCTGGAGCAGCACCTGGTTCGCCTTGCGCTGCCACTCGAGCGTGATGTGCACGATGGCCCACGAGTACCCCGCGGCCGCGGCGCTCGCCACCACGGTCGGCATCACGAACACGAGCATCATCGCCACGACGGGCAGGCGATGCCACACGGGGCCGGCGCCGTCGGCGACGAGCACCGAGAGCACGGCGGCCGAGAGGGCGCCGGCGGTGAGCAGGGTCGTCCAACTGCAGTACGGCGCGAGCGACACCATCAGGATCCCGATCACGATCGGGCCGAAGTCGTCGTAGAGGTACCGGTCGTTGCCGATCGTGCTGAGGTACTCGGCGACCGCGGCGCCGACGCCGAACACGACGACGATCCACAGGCGCTCGGGGGTGAACGGCGCACGCGACGGACGTGTGGCGAGCGTCGCCGTCACCGAGGCCACGACCACGAAGACGACCGCCGCGATCGCCGCGACGGGCGAAACGACCTCGGGCCAGTGCGCGATCGTGATGACGACCGCGGTCAGGGTCGCGACGACCCCGCCGAAGTGCTGCAGGATCGACGACGAGGCGAGCCCGACGATCGGGTCGATGTCTTTCGGGGCGAGGCGCGCGGTGCTCATGCGCCGCCCTCGGGCACCGTGAGCACGATCGTCGTGCCGACGCCGATCGCCGACCAGACCCGGGCCGTACCGCCCTCGCGCTCGATGCGGGCGACGACGCCGTCGCGGAATCCTCGCCGACCGGCCGGGATCTGGTCGGCGTCGAACCCCGAACCGATGTCCATGACGGCGACGGTGACCTCGCCGCCGCCGATGCCCAGGATCATCTCGGCCTCCTGCACGCCGGCGTGCCGGGCGACGTTGCGCAGGCACTCGGCCACGGCCGCGTCGAGCTCGGCGGCACGTCGCGCTCCGAGGTGCGAGAGCACCGCCAGGTCGCCGGTCAGCTGCACGTCGAGCCCTTCGTCTTCGGCGGCCGCGAAGGCCAGGTCGAGCACTGGGGTGCCGTCGGCATCGCCGTCGACCGCGACCACAGCCACGTCGCCAGCTTCGCTTCGGTGCTGGGCGATCCAGTCGCGCCCGACGAGCAGTTCGAGATCTTGTCGGATGTCGGTGCGCAGGCGCTCGTCGACCGGCCCCGAGCCGGCCGAAGCGATGGCGAGCAGGTGGCTCATCGCGGTGTCGTGCAGGCGCGTGACGGCCTCGAGTTCGTGGTCTCGCCGGGCCGTGGCCTCGCGGGCCGCGACGTTCGCGCGCACGAGCGCGGCCTGGCGGCGGAGCCCCGCCCGTCTGGTCAGCCCGTCGACCCCGCGGATCAGCATGACGAAGACGGCCACGGCGGTCGCGGCGGTATTGATCTGGAACGTCGAGTCGCTGATCGTCGCGCCGACGTACGCGGCGGGCTGGCCGACCGTGTAAGCCACGACGACCCACAGGCACGCGATCCACGACCCGCTACCGGCTCCGCCGACGAGCACCAGCGCGATGCACGGGATCGCGACGACCGCGTTGTCGGTGCTGGCGAAGTCGTACTCGGAGCGCATCGCGAGCGCCGTCATCCACACGGTGATCCCGGCCCCGGCGACGAGGTAGAGGAGCGTCGACATCACGGTTCGATGCAGTGCGACGAACGAGAGCAGCCCCGCCATGATGAGCAGGAGTCCGGCGGCGATCCAACCGGCCGGTCGGCCGCCGATCGCGAGGGAGAGCGAGACGAGCCCGCCCATCGCGAGGTAGACCCACCCCGCGACATGGCCGGCGTGCACGATCGCACGGCCCACGGAGTCGCGCGACAGATCGCCGGGGAGCCCCAGCGTCATGGGCACCTCCGTGAGCTCATGCCGAGCGCGACGGGTTCACACTGGACTCTCCGGATTATCCCAGCAATGGGGCAGGATTCGTGCATGTGCGGAGCCGTGGCGCCGCCGCGACGCTCAGAACAGCACGTCGGGCGCCGCCGCGAACTGCGTGCGTTCGGCGGATCGGCGGGCCGCCGCATCTGCGAGACCGGCCGACCTGACTCCGCCCGTGGCGGGATCTTCCTGCCCTCGCGCCAGCCCGTGAGCCCGAAGCAGCGGCGCCACTCTGGCGGCCAGCCATTTGCGGTACTCCTTGGGCGCGTAGGCGTTCTGGCCGTAGTACATCGACCGGTACTTCGTCACGAGTTCGGGGTGCTCGCGGTCGAGCCACTGCATGAACCACGGCTTCACGCCGCCGCGCAGGTGCAGCGCGGAGTACACGACGCTCGTCGCGCCGGCCGCCTTCACCTGCCGCAGCGCCTCGTCGAGGTGGGCCCGGGTGTCGGTGAGGTACGGCAGGATCGGCATCAGGAACACCGTGCAGTCGAGCCCCGCCTCGCGCACGGCGGTGACGGTCGCGAGCCTCGCCTTCGTGCTCGGCGTGCCGGGCTCGATCGACTGCTGCAGTTCGTCGTCGTAGACCGCGATCGACATCGCGAGGTCGACCGGAACCTGCTGGGCCGCATCGACGAGGAGCGGAAGGTCGCGGCGCAGCAGCGACCCCTTCGTGAGGACGCTGAACGGCGTGCCGCTCGAGGCGAGCGCGTCGATGATGCCCGGCATGAGCCGGTAGCGCCCCTCGGCCCGCTGGTACGGATCGGTGTTCGTGCCGAGCGCCACGGGCTCATGGCGCCACGTTCGCTTCGCGAGCTCGCCCGCGAGCACCTCGGCGACGTTCACCTTGACGATGATCTGCCGATCGAAGTCGTCGCCCGCGTCGAGGTCGAGATATGTGTGCGTGGGGCGGGCGAAGCAATTGTGGCTCACCACGCCGTTCGCGATGAAGTCTCCGGTGGAGGTCGTGATGTCGAGCAACTCACGCTCGCCCGGAAGCCGCTCGATCGAGACCACGCGCAGATCGGCGTTGCTCTTGATCGCCGATCCCACGAGGGCGAGCTTTCGCGTGATCGCGGGTTGCGCGATCGAGAAGAAGGCGCTCCTCGAGGGAAGGCCTCCCGTGAGTCGAATGTTGGCGACACCGATCGAATTGGCCTTCTCACGGATGAACGGAACTGCGAACCGTCGGAGCGCGCCCTCGATGGCACCCAAGATGGTCTCGTCCTTGTTCGAGATCCGCAGGATGCCCCGGCTGCACGACCCCTCTGCATCGAAGATGCCCCCGAGATAGCCGGCCGCCCACTCGTCGCACGGGTCTTGCGGCCACGAGATCAGACGTGAGATCGACTCGTGGTCGGCACGACGGGCCGTGCGGATCGCGGACATCGGACGACGTGTCGTGCTTGCCGGAGCGAACTCGAACGACTTCGTGGTGATGCCGAAACGCTCGAGATACGCACGCGTGCGGACGAGCGCTTCGGTGTCGGCGAGCGCGAGCCGGAATTGGAAGACGTTGTTCGGGGTTCCGCTCGGTCGTGTGTACGTTCGCGCGAACAGCAGCCCGTCGCCTCGGATCATGCCCGCAAGATATCCGGTCGCATAGCGGTCGGAGTCGATCGAGATCTCAGGACGAATGCCGGCTCGACCGAACCCCATGAGCGAGTTTCCGGTGGTGAGGTAGGGCCGCTGGCCCGGACCGTTCATCGCCCCCGTGACGTGCTTCCACCCGCGTTCGGTGAGGAAGCGGTGGTCGCCGCTCGCGATGACCGTCGTGCCGTCTGCGAGCGTCACGCGATAGGCCGGCTTGCGCGTCGGCCACTTCGCGAGGACCTTCGCAGGCGTGTAGCGGCGGTAGCGCCCCTCGACACGGGTGCCGAGCACTTCATCGCCCACCTCGATTGTTCGGAGCGCCTTCTCGCGCCCGTCGCTCATCGTGATGATCGTCTCGGGGTCTAGGCAGTACACACACGCATGGCTGCAGCCCCGGTAGGGATTGACGGTCCAGCTGAAGGGCATCGACGACGGGCCCGGCACGTGGTTCAGCGCCGACTTCGCGAGCACCTCGTGGAAGGTGATGCCCGCGAAGTCGGGGGTCTGCACCGATCGCACGAGGTTGTTCAGGCGGGCCAGGCCCGGCAGCGTGCCGGCCTGGTCGACGCCCAACTCCTGCCCGCTCCACCTCATGCTGACATTCGAACACATGTTCGAATGAGGTGCAAGCGGCGCGCCGCGACATCCGGATGCCGCGGCGCGCCGTCGCTCAGGCCGGAACCGTCACCCGGGCCGGCGCCCGACCCGAGGCCCGACCCGCCACCGCCCCGCGACCGGCGGCGAGCTCGAAGCTCTCCCCCGCCCACCGCCGGCGCAGCCACCGGTCGTGGCTGGCCAGCACGACCGCCCCCGGGTAGGCGCCCAGCGCCTCCTCGAGGTCGGTCGCGAGCGAGAGCGAGAGGTGGTTCGTCGGCTCGTCGAGCAGGAACAGGTGCGGCGGCCTCGCGATCACCAGGGCGAGCGCGAGGCGCCGCTGCTGTCCGACCGAGAGCGCCCCGACCGGCCTCGACTCGTCGCGAGGGGCGACGAGGCCGAGGCTCGACAGCGGCACCTGCTCGGCCCGCCGCTCGCCCAGGGTGCGCTCGTAGACCCGGCGCGCCGCGGCATCCGGATCGGCGAAGCGCACGTCCTGCTCGAGCAGCTGCACGCGCAACCCGCGACGGCGGAGCACCGAGCCGCCGTCGACCGCCTGCGTGCCCGCGAGCACGTTGAGCAGGGTCGACTTCCCGGCGCCGTTCGCCCCGGTCACGAGCAGTCGCGTGGTCGCCGCGAGGTGCAGCGACGGCACCTCGAGGCGGCCTTCGACGGCGGCATCCGTCACCTGCACGAGCAGCCCGGCCGCCTCCTCGAGCGCGTGCGACCCCTGCGGGATGCCCGCGAACGAGAGCGGCGCCGGCGGCTTCTGCACCTGCTCGCGCTCGAGCACCTCGAGCCGCTGCTCGGCGTTGCGCACCCGCCGGGCGACCGCGTGCTCGACGCCCTCGCGCTTGAAGTGCTTCAGGAACTTGTCGTTGTCGGTCGGCGCTCGACCGTGCGCCACGGAACGCGCCGCACCGCCCGCTGCGACCTCCGCCCGAAGCGCGGCGAGCTCCTTCTGCTCGACGTCGAACTGCCGCTGCCAACGCAGCCGCTCGTCGGCCTTCACCGCGAGGAACTCGGTGAACCCGCCGCCGAACACGGTGCCGCCGGTGGCCGCGAGCAGGTCGTCGCGCGTGACGCGAGTGCTCGCGTACGTCGACGGACCCGATCGGCCGCGCGTCGCCTGCGGCTCGGCCACGGCCAGCGCCCCTCGACGCCCCGGATCGAGGTCGAGCAGGCCGGTGGCGACCCGGTCGAGGAACTCCCGGTCGTGGCTGGCGAAGATCACCGGCCCGGCCCAGGCGCGAAGCCTCGACTCGAGGAACGCCGCGGCGTCGTCGTCGAGGTGGTTCGTCGGCTCGTCGAGCAGCAGCGCGTCGGGTGCGCGGAGCAGCAGCGCCGCGAGCGCGAAACGGCTGCGCTGGCCGCCCGACATCTCGTCGACCCGACGGTCGAGGCCGAGCCCCGCGACGCCGAGCCCGTGCAGCAGCTCGTCGCGCCGGGCATCGGCTCCCCAGACGTCGGCCCGCTCGGCCGCGTCGAGCGCCGCCGCGTACCGGTCTGCGGATGCCGCGGCGGCGCGTTCGCCGTCGAGGTCACCCACGCCCGGAGAGCCCCCAGGGGCATCGGCCAGCGCGGCCGCCGCGTCGTCGAGCTCGCGCTCGATGGCGCGCACCTCGCCGAGCGCATGCTCGAGCACGTCGCCGATGCGGTCGCTCGCCGCGAACGGGAGTTCCTGCGTGAGCAGGCCTGTTCGTCGCGGACGGCTGACCCGGCCGTCGCCCGAGACGTCGGGCATCGACGCGGGCGGCCCGGCTGCGGCATCCGTCGCCTGCGAGAAGGCGATCAACCGAAGCAGGGTCGATTTTCCGGCACCGTTCTCGCCGATGAGGCCGAGACGCTGGCCGGGGGCGACCGAGAAGCCGAGATCGCTGAACACACGGCGATCGGGGTAGTGCGCCGACAGGTCGTCGACGCGGAGATACGAGGAATACGAGACGTGTACCGTCATGCGGTCCGCCTTTCACGAATGCTCCCGAGCCGTCGACGGATGCCGCGGGCAGGCGGCCGGTCGAACGGTGCACCGCACGGGTCCGTCGCGCGCGCATGGCAGCGCCGACGACCCGGGAGCGGAGAAGGATCCCGCCGGGCATTGCCGAGATGGATGCAGCCGTCACCGTCGCGAACAGTGGAATGGGTACACCCGATGTCTACGGCGCCTCAGGCGCGGGACGGTGGGAGTACTTACTTCATAGCGGGGTCGACGATAGCAGAGGTCGATCGGTGAAGTACAGGGCGCGCCCCAATTCCGCGCGACGCGTGCGACACGGGCGGCTCGTGACGCGCGGCCACCGCGGGAGACGCGGGCGAACGCCGCCTACGCCTGGAGCTGCAGGGTCTTCGCGGTCTCGGCGAGCGACGCCTCGGCCGCGGCCGGGTCGCTCGAGAGCGTCGTGCCGTAGCCGGGGATCATGTCGCGGAGCTTCGGCTCCCACTCGCCCATGCGGTCGGGGAAGCAGCGCGCGAGCACGTCGAGCATGATGGGCGCGGCGGTCGAGGCGCCGGGCGAGGCGCCCAGCAGACCCGCGATCGTGCCGTCGGCGCCCGTGATGACCTCGGTGCCGAACTGCAGGATGCCGCCCTTCTCAGGGTCTTTCTTCATGACCTGCACGCGCTGGCCGGCCGTGATGAGCTCCCAGTCTTCAGTCTTCGCAGTGGGCATGAACTCGCGCAGGGCCTGCATCTTCTTCTCGCGGTTGGCCATGAGCTCGCCGACGAGGTACTTCACGAGGTCGAAGTTCTTGAGGCCGACCTGGAGCATCGGCCCGAGGTTGTGCAGGCGGATCGAGAACGGCAGGTCGAACCAGGTGCTCGTCTTCAGGAACTTGGGCGTGAAGCCGGCGTACGGGCCGAAGAGCAGTGCGGTCTCGCCGTCGACGACGCGCGTGTCGAGGTGCGGCACCGACATGGGCGGCGCGCCCACGGCCGCCTTGCCGTAGACCTTCGCTTGGTGCTGGGCGACGAGCTTGGGGTTCGTGGTGCGCAGGAACTGGCCCGAGATCGGGAAGCCGCCGAAGCCCTTGATCTCGGAGATGCCCGAGTGCTGCAGCAGGGCGAGCGCGCCGCCGCCGGCGCCCACGAACACGAAGCGCGCGTTCACCTCTTTGGGCGTGCCGCCGACGAGGTGCTTGACGCGCAGACGCCAGGTTCCGTCTTTCTGGCGCTTCAGGCGCGTGACCTGGTGGTTCGTGTGGATCTCCGCGCCGTGCGCGGCGATGTCGGTGAAGAGGTACTTGGTGAGCGCGCCGAAGTCGACGTCGGTGCCCGAGACGATGCGCGTGGCCGCGACCTTCTGCTTCGGGTTGCGCTTCTTCGCCAGGAGCGGGGTCCACTCGGCGATGCGCTCGAGGTCTTCGGTGTACTCGAGGTCGGGGAACAGCGGCTGGTCCTTCAGGGCCGCGACGCGCTTCTTCAGGTACTCGATGTTCGCCTTGCCGCGCACGAAGGTCATGTGCGGCGCGGTGTTGATGAAGTTGTGCGGCTCGGGCAGCGCCCCGATCGACACGAGGTACGCCCAGTACTGGCGGCTGATCTGGAACTGCTCGTTGATCGAGACGGCCTTGGCGGCGCTGACGCTGCCGTCGGGGTTCTCGGGCATGTAGTTCAGCTCGCAGAGCGCGGCGTGACCGGTGCCCGCGTTGTTCCAGGCGTTCGAGGACTCCTGGGCGACCTCGCCGAGGCGCTCGTAGACGCGGATGGACCAGTCGGGCTGCAGCCGGGAGATGAGGGAGCCGAGCGTCGCGCTCATGATGCCCCCGCCGATCAGGACGACGTCGACCGTTTCCGCTGAATTCACGGATTCCAGTGTATGCGCCGTCGAGGGTGCCCCCGACCACGTCCGTTCGACGTCGAGAGACTCTCGAATACGGCGCTGACCGGGCGCGTTCAGGGCGGGCGGATGCCGCGGGCGGCTGCGGCGCGTCGGGCGGCCGCCCGCGGCATCCGCTCGCCCGTCGCCTTCGGCCGTGCCGCCCGAGATGCCGCTCGCAGCTACGCCCGCGCGTCGGGTCAGAGCGCCGCGATGCCGCCGCCGATGAGGCCGACGCCCGCGACGACGAGGCCGACGGTGAGCGAGAGCGCGCCGACCCAGAGCAGGGCGATGGCGCGGCCGGGCTTCTGCGGATCGGCCCCGAGCACCGAGAGGAAGAAGCCCGCGGGCATGAGGATCGCAGCGACGGGGGCGCCGAGTCGGGCGACCCACATCCACGCGTCGTCGAGCGCGGCGGACTCCAGCACCCCGAGGATCGCGACCGAGAGCACGAGCAGCACTGCGGCGTGCGCGTGACCTGCGCGGAAGAAGTTCTGCTGCAGCCGATTGGCGGGCGCCAGGCCCCGAACGACCCTCGTGAGGAAGTACCCGCCGCTCTCGACCGTGACGAGGGCGAGCAGCAGGGTGCCGATGAGGATGGCGTCGATCGCGTGGTTCATGCTCGATTCCTTCCGGAGATCGTGATTGGATAGTTGTGCTCTCCAATATTAGAGAGTTGTACTATCCAATGCAAGGGATCGACGCGACCCCGCCGCCGGACGAACACCGCCCGCCGCACGAGAAGGAGCCCCGATGCGCATGTCAGCCCTCGCCGCCGAGGCGGGCCTGCCCGTCGCGACCGTCAAGTACTACCTGCGCGAGGGCCTCCTGCACGCGGGCACGGCGACCGGGGCGACCCAGGCCGTCTACGACGAGGGCCACGTGCGGCGGCTGCGCATGGTTCGCGCGCTCGTCGGCCCCGTCGGGCTCAGCGTGCAGCAGGCGCGCACCGTGCTCGACCTCGTCGACGAGCCCGGCGGCGACCTCTACACGACGCTCGGCCGGGCCGTCGGAACGCTGCCGCCCGCCGCGGCACCCCCCGGCGAGGCATCCGACCCCTACCCGCGCGCCCGCGCCGCACTCGAGGCGCTCGGCCAGGTCTACGACCCCGAGTTCGCCGCCGTCGCGCAGCTCGAGGGCGCTCTCGCCGCCGCAGCCGACGCGGGCCTGCCGATCGACGCCGAACGGCTCGCCGCCTACGGCAGTGCCGCGACCGACATCGCCGCCTTCGACCTCTCGCGCATGCCGGCCGAGCCGCACGCCGCCGTCGCCTACACCGTGCTCGGCACCGCGCTCTACGAGCCCGTGCTGCTCGCGCTGCGGCGCCTCGCGCACCAGGACGCCGCGGTGCGGCGCCTCGCGCGGGAGGAGTGACGCGAGCCCGGCCCACCGGGGCACGTGCTCGAACGGCGCGCCTCAGGAACGAGCAGGTGCCGGCTCGCGTGCGGCCTCTGAGGGCGCGACGCCGCCCGTGGCCAGGGTCACCTCGGCTCGAGCACGTTCGAGCGCCTCCCCGGTCGCTCCCGCCCGACTGAGCGCGAGCAGCGCGGCCCCGACGATCGGTGCCGTCTCGAGGATCTCGATGCGGGCGCGGGGCGCGACCCGCTCGAGTCCGGCGACGATCCCGCCGATGAGGCGCTCATCGCCGGAGCGGATGATGCCGCCGCCGAGCACGATCGGAACCGCCTGCTCGGCGAGGCCGAGCCGCGTCACGCACGCACGGGCGAAGGCCACGAGCTCCTCGGCCTGGCGGTCGACCAGTCCGATCGCCACGGCGTCGCCGGCCCGGGCGGACGCGAAGACGGCGGGGGCGAGCGCGGCGAGCTCGCTCGCATCGCGGCGGCCGAGGTGGAGCTCCTCGATGAGCACCGAGACCGACGCGACGCCGTACTGCTCGACGATCGCGGCCGACAGCGCGGTGCGCGGCCCGCGGCCGTCGACGTCGCGCGCCGCATGCCACAGCGCCTGCTCGCCGAGGCCGCTGCCCCCGCCCCAGTCGCCCGAGAGCCCGCCGAGCGACGGGAAGCGCACATCGGCACCGTCGGCGCGCACACCGACGGCATTGACCCCCGTGCCGCAGACGATGGCCACCGCGTCGGGTTCGTCGGTGCCGGCCCGCAGCAACGCGTAGAGGTCGTTCGCGACGACGGTCGTCGACGACGCCCAGTCGAACGCGGCGATCGCGGCGGCGTACTGGTCGACCTCGACCGGGAGGTCGAGCCCCGAGATGTACAGTCCGGCGTGCCCGACCCGACCCCTGCCCGCGACGGCGCGCACGAGCTCGTCGACGACGGCGACCGCCTGGCCGAGCCCCTCGAAGTGTGGGCTCGACCCGGCCCCCCGCTCGTGCGCCACGAGCTCGCCCGTGATCGTGAGGGCGACCGCGTCGGTCTTCGAGCCGCCGCCGTCGACGGCCACGACGAGGTCGGCGCCGCCGAGGCCGCCCACGCGGTTCGGGGCGCTCACCGCGCCCACTCCAGGAACGGGGCGTTCTCGGCCATCAGCAGGTCGGTGAGACGCTCGGCGCGCTCGTGCTGCAGCACCAGCGGGTGTGCGCGCATCGCCCGGAGCACCCGGTCGCGGCCCCCGTGCACTGCGGCGTCGAGGGCGAGCCGCTCGTACCCCGCGACGCCGGCGATGAGCCCGCGGATGTCGTCGGGCAGCGGCGCGACCGGCTCCGCGACGAATCCCCCGTCGCGGAACACGGCCGGCACCTCGATGACGTGGTCGTCGGGCAGGAACGGCAGCACGCCGTCATTGCGCAGGTTCACCACCCGCGACCGACCGGCGCCGTCGCGCATCGCCGCGAGCAGCTCGATCGCCGCCTCGGAGTAGAAGGCGCCGCCGCGCCCCTCGAGCGCGGCCGGCTTCTCGTGCTGGGCCGGGTCGGCGTAGAGCTCGAGCAACTCGCGTTCGATCGCGCGGACGGCTTCGGCGCGCGTCGGCTCGTGCCGCTGCTCGCGCAGCACCTCGTCGTGGGCGTAGTAGTACCGCAGGTAGTAGGAGGGCACCACGCCGAGCTGGGCGACGAGCGCGGGTGCGAGATGCACCTCGTCGGCGAGGTCGCCGAGTCGATGCTGCAGGAGTCCCGGCAGCCGGTCCTCGCCGTCGATGACGACGCTCCGCTCCCAGGTCAGGTGGTTGAGCCCGACGTGTCCGAGGCTCACCCGGTCGTGGTCGACGTCGAACATCGAGGCGAAGCGCCGCTGGAACCCGATCGCGACGTTGCAGAGGCCGACCGCGCGATGGCCGGCCTCGAGCAGGGCGCGCGTCACGATGCCCACGGGGTTCGTGAAGTCGACGATCCACGCATCCGGCTTCGCGTGCGCGCGGACGACGTCGGCGATCCGGAGCACCACGGGCACGGTTCGCAGCGCCTTCGCGAGTCCGCCGGGGCCCGTCGTCTCCTGGCCGATGCATCCGACCTCGTGCGGCCAGGTCTCGTCGGCGTGGCGGGCGTCCTGCCCGCCCACCCGGAGCTGGATGAGCACCGCGTCGGCATCGGCGACGCCCGCGACGAGGTCGGTGGTGCCGAGCACCTTCGCCGGATGCCCAGCATGCTCGAGCATGCGCCGCGACATGCCGGCGACGAGCGCGAGCCGCTGCTCGTCGGGGTCGACGAGGCGGATCTCCTCGAGCGGCAGCGTGTCGCGCAACCGTGCGAATCCGTCGATGAGTTCGGGCGTGTAGGTCGAGCCTCCGCCGACGATGGCGAGCTTCATGGGTCCTCGATTCCGTGCATGGTCGGCCGCGCGCACTGGCGCGGAACGAAGGGTTTCAGGGGTCGGTCGACGGATGCCGCGGCATCCGCGGTTCGAACGAACGGGTCAGTTGGCGAGCGAGATGTCGGCCTCGAGCTGATCGCGGATCTGGTCGACGAGCTGTTGGCGCGCGCCGAGGAGCACGGGCTGCGCGCCCGTTCCGCTCGTGCGCATGGCGAGCTTGGGGTGGGCGGCCGGATCGACGCGTTCGGCGACCAGCTCGGCGAGCCTGGCGCCTCCGGCGATGCCGGTGGGCCCGCCCAGCACGATCATCGAGGGGTCGAGGATCGCGAGGAGCGGATTGACGGCGAGGATCACGCGGTCGGCCAGCACCGTCAGGACGGCCGGATCGTCGGCGAGGCGGGGCAGCACGTCGGCGAGCGTCGCACCGTCGGATCCGAACAGGCGCGCCACCGCCGGGCCGCCGAGCAGGTCCGTGAAGTCGTTCGCCGCCGGCGCGAGCGGCGCAGCCGTGCGGGGCACGGCGAGGTAGCCGATCTCACCCGCCCCGCCCGAGGCGCCGCGGTGCACGCCCCAGCCGAGGTCGAGGCCGACGCCGAGGCCGTCGCCGATCCAGAACAGCGCGAAGCTCTCGGCCTGCTGCGCTGCGCCCGCCGACCGCTCGGCCATCGTCGCGAGGTTGACGTCGTTGTCGATCGTCACCTGCAGGCCGAGCTCCCGCTCGATCCGCGCACGCGACCCGACGGCGGGCCACCCCGGCAGGGTGTCGGTGAACGAGAGCTCGTCGCCGTCGACGAAGAAGGCCGCCTGCACGCCGATCACGACGCGGCTGACCGTGCCCTCGTCGATGCCGGCCGCCTCGCACGCCGCTCGGACGGCGGCGCGGACGTCGCCCTCGGGCGTCCGGGAGCCGGTCTCGGCGGCGACCTGCACGATCGGGTGCTCGTGGTCGACGGCGTCGACGACCACGGCCTGGATCGCCCGGTCGAGGATCGAGATCGCGACCCCCGTGATGCGATCGGTGCGCACGCCGTACGTGATCGCGTTCGGCCCGCGCCCGGCCGACCGTTCGCCGACCGGCTTGATCAGGCCGACCCGCTCGAGGCGCGCGAGCATCTGGGAGGCGGTGGGCTTGGACAGGCCCGTGAGCTCGCCGAGCGCCGAGCGCGTGAGTGGGCCGTGCTGCAGCAGGAGCCGGAAGGCGGCGCGGTCGTTGCGCGCGGCGAGCCACGTCGGGGTGCCCGGGTCGATCTGGTTCATGCCGTCCGCCGCTCTCGTCTCGATCTCGTCACTCTATCTGAAAGGAATGTTTACTGATTGATGCCTCACCCGCCGTTCCGAACCTCGTCGCGGAGCCGCCCGAGCCGATCGGGATCGGCCGCGGCCTCGAGCAGGGTCTTGGTGTACTCGTGCTGAGGATCGAGGATCACCCGTTCGCTCGGCCCCCGTTCGACGATCTCCCCTCGGTACATCACGAGGATCTCGTCGGAGAAGTGCCGCGCGGTCGCGAGATCGTGCGTGATGTAGAGCACGCCGAGGTTCTCCTGCCGTTGCAGGTCGGCCAGCAGGTTCAGCACGCCGAGGCGGATCGACACGTCGAGCATCGACACCGGCTCGTCGGCGATGATGAACCGGGCCCCCGGGGCGAGCGCCCGGGCGATCGCGACGCGCTGCCGCTGGCCGCCCGAGAGCTCATGCGGTCGTCGATCGGCGAACGTCGCCGCCGGCGACAGTCGCACCCGCTCGAGCAGCTCGTCGGCCCGCTCGCGGACCTGCCGCGACGACAGCCCCGGGTGATGGATGCGCAACGGACGCTCGAGGTGGTGCCGGATCGGGTGGAACGGGTTCAGCGAGCTGAACGGGTCCTGGAAGACCATCTGCACGTCGCGCCGGTACCTGGCCAGGCCACGTCCGCGGGTCGCACTCTGGCGCCCGTCGAGCAGGATCTCGCCCGACGAGGGCGTCTCGAGCTTCGCCATCATGCGTGCGATCGTCGACTTGCCGGAGCCGGACTCGCCGACGAGGGCGATCGTGCGCCCGGGCTCGAGCGTGAACGAGACGTCCTTCACGGCGTGCAGCGTTCGCACGTTGACGCCGCTCCGCAGCCGGAAGTCCTTGACGAGGTTGCGCGCCTCGAGGGTCGTTGGCTCTCCTGCCCGGTCGTGCCCGCTCATGCCGCACCTCCCGCCGCAGCGCCGGTGCGGATGAAGTCGCCGCGCTCGCCGCGAAGGCTCGGGAAGCTCGAGAGCAGGCGCCGCGTGTACGGATGCTCGGGGTTGCGGTAGATCTGCTCCGACGCGCCCTGCTCGATGATCTCTCCTTCGAGCATGACGGCGATCCGGTCGCTGATCTCGATGAGCAGCGGCAGGTCGTGCGTGATGAAGATGACGGCGAAGCCGAGCCGCTCGCGCAGGCGCATGATCTCGCGGATGATGCCGCGCTGCACGACCACGTCGAGCGCCGTGGTCGGCTCGTCCATGATCATCACCTGCGGATCGAGGGCGAGCGCCATCGCGATCATGACGCGCTGGCGCATGCCCCCCGACAGCTCGTGCGGGAAGCTCGACAGGCGCGCGGGGTCGACGCCGACGAGCGTCAGCAGCTCCGCGCAGCGCGCGTCGCGCTCGGCGCGCTTCATCTTCGGACGGTGCGTCAGGAACACGTCGGCCAGCTGCTTGCGCACGTTCATGACGGGGTTCAGGGAGTTCATCGAGCCCTGGAAGACCATCGACACCTTGTCCCATCGGAACCGGCGCAAGGACTCGCCGTCGAGGGCGACCACGTCGATGTCGGCACCGGACGCGTCGTGGAACACGACCTCGCCGCCGGTCATCAGCGCGGGCGCCTTCAGCAGCCGGTTCAGTCCGTACGCGAGCGTGGTCTTGCCGCACCCGGACTCCCCGGCCAGGCCGAGGATCTCGCCGCGGTGGAGCGTGATCGACGCCCCGCGCACCGCCTTCACCGGCGGGTCGACCTCGTACTCGATCGAGACGTCGCGCGCGGTGAGCACGGGCTCGCCCATGACGGTGTCGCGTCTCGTGACCTCGGTGGTCGTGACGGCATTCGTGGGGTTCATGCGAAAGCTCCGGTGTCGGCGACGCCCTTGCCGGCCTTCGCGGCCCTGCGCTGGCGCTTCGCGTTCTCAGGCGCGAGCCTGAGCTTGGGGTTCACGACCTCGTCGATCGCGAAGTTGATGAGGGAGAGTCCGGCGCCGAGTGCGGCGATGATGAGCCCGGGCGGCACGAACCACCACCAGGCGCCGGTGCCGACGGCCTGGCCGGTCTGGGCGTCGTTCAGCATCGTGCCGAGCGTGATCGACCCGGTCGGCCCGAGGCCGAGGTAGGACAGGCCGGCCTCGCCGAGCACCGCGAAGATGACGCCGAAGATGAACTGGGCGGCGAGCAGCGGCACGAGGTTCGGCAGGATCTCGACGAAGATGATGCGGCTCGGCTTCTCGCCCGCAACGCGGGCCGCTGCGACGTACTCCCGGGTGCGCAGCGAGCGCGCCTGCGCCCGCAGGACCACGGCCGAACCGGCCCAGCCGGTGATGCCGAGCACGAGGGCGACGAGGAGCGAGCTCCGGGCGAGCGGTCCGAGGCCCTCGGCGTTCTGCACGTAGGCCGCGATCACCATGACCACGGGCAGACCCGGGATGACGAGCACGATGTTCGTGAAGAGGGTGAGCACCTCGTCGAGCACGCCGCCGAAGTACCCGGCGAACACGCCGAAGATCACGGCGAGCAGCTGCGCCACGATGCCGGCGACGATGCCGATGAACAGCGAGCCCTGGGTGCCCCACGCGAGTTGCGAGAAGACGTCGTAGCCGAGCTTGGTCGTGCCGAGCCAGTGCTCGGCCGACGGCGGCTGCAGCGCCTCGTTGCTGGAATCGCGCGGCGGCTGGGCGATCATCGGCCCGAAGATGCCGAACAGCGTGATCAGGCCGACGATGACGACGCCGGTGATGAGCTTGCCCGACCGGCTCGGCAGGATGTGGCGGAACCGGCCCGCCCGGGTCGAGGTCGCCGCGGCGATCGCCGCCGTGGCGCTCGCCTCCCTGGCCGTCTCGCGGACGGCTTCGGCCGAGACGGGCGACTGGAAGGGTGCGTCGTCGCCCATCGCGTAGCCGGAGTCGTCGGCCGTGCGGTCGAGCGTGGGTTGTGAGTCAGCCATTGTGTCGCACCCTCGGGTCGATGAATCCGTAGATGAGGTCCATGAAGAAGTTGGCGGCCAGCACCGTGAGCGTGATCACGAGGAACACGCCCTGCATGAGCGCGTAGTCGAGGCCCTGCACCGCCTGGATCATGAGCTTGCCGATGCCCGGATAGCTGAACACCTGCTCCATGACGATCGACCCGGCGACGACGAAGCCGAGGGCGATTCCGAAGCCGGCGAGGCTCGGGATGGCGGCGTTGCGCGACGCGTACTTCGTGCGGACCCGACGCGGGGTGAGCCCCTTGGCCTCGGCGGTCACGACGTAGTCCTCGGACATCGTCGAGACCATCATGTTGCGCATGCCGAGCAGCCAGCCTCCGACCGAGGAGATCACGATCGTGGTCGCCGGCAGGATGGCGTGGTACACCGCGCTGCCCACGAACGCCCAGCTGAGCTCGGGGCCCGCCGGGAACTCGAACACGTCGTAGCCGCCGACGATCGGGAACCATCCCAGCTGCACCGAGAACACCGCGACGAGCACGAGCGCCAGCCAGAAGTACGGGATGGATTGGAAGACCGTCGTGACGGGGACGAGATGGTCGAGCTTGGTGCCGCGCCGCCACCCCACCCATGCGCCGACGACGATGCCGAGCATGAATGAGATGACGGTCGCGACGCCGACCAGCGTGATCGTCCACGGCAGTGCCGCGGCGATCAGGTCCGAGACGGTGGCCGGATACCGCGTCGAGGAGACGCCGAGGTCTCCCTGCAGCAACCGGCCCCAGTACGCGAGGTACTGGTCCCACATGGACATGTCCTTCCCGGCCCCGAGGATCGAGGTGATCGCCTGGATCGTCTCCTCCGAGAGCGGACGCCCGCCGCTCGCACGCCGGAGCTTGCCCAGCATGATCGCGGCCGGGTCGCCCGGCAGAAGGCGCGGGAGCAGGAAGTTGAGCGAGATCGCCGCCCACAGGGTCACCAGGTAGAAGGCGACCCTCCGCAGGTAGAAGCTCATGCCGCTGCCGTCCTCGGGTTGGGGATGGTTCGTTCCATGGGACCGCTCGGCCTACTTCGCCGGCGTGAGGTGCGTGAGCACGACCGCGTTGGCCACTGCGAGGTACGGCAGCGGCGCGGCGTACAGGTCGCCCTCGGTCGGCCATCCGCTGAACTTCTCGGTGTTGAAGAAGGACTGCGAGGCGTTCAGCACGACCGGGATGTACGGCAGGTCGCGAGCGATCTCGGCCTGGATGGCGGCGTACGCCTCCTGCTTCGTCGCGACGTCCTGGGTCGCTCCGGCCGCGAGCACGGCCGCGTCGACGGTCGGGTTCGTGTAGCGCGAGTAGTTCTGCCCGACGAGCGGCATCTCGCCGACCTTGGCGGTCGAGGTGCCCGCGAAGTACTCGTGGTAGTTCGAGTACGGATCGGCGACCAGGCTCTGGGTGAGTCCGTACAGCGCCATCTGGAAGTCGCCGTTCTGGATCGGGGTCCAGTACTCGGCGTCGGAGACCGTGCGGGCGTTGATGCGGATGCCCGCCTCGGCCGCCTGCTCGGAGATGAGCTTCGCGGCGTCGTTGTAGTCGGTCCAGCCGTCGGGCGAGAACAGGTCGATCTCGATCGCCGTGCCGCCCTTGCCGTAGAACCCGTCGGCGTCCTTGGTGTAGCCGGCGGCTTCGAGGATGGCGCCGGCTTCTGCGGCATCCGCCGTCTGCGGGCTCGTGGCGAGCTCGGGGTCGCTCAGCCACTGCTCGTCGCGCGGCTGGAGGGTGAACGACGGCGAGGATTCGCCCGCGAGGCCGGCGAACGCCTTGTCGGCGATCGTCGCGCGGTCGATGGCGACGTTGATCGCCTGGCGCACCGCCGGATCGGTCTGCGGGCCGACGCAGCCCAGGTCGGCGTTGGCGCAGGTCGTGATGGTGGTCGGGTCCTGCTGCTGGTTGAGCGTGGTGATCTTGCCCGAGGCGGTGACGGCGTCGGGGTTCGCGATGAACTGGCCGACCCAGTCGATCTTGCCGGTCGTCAGCAGGTCCTGCGACGACTGGTTCGAGTCGAGTCCGACGTACTGCACCTCCTCGACGGCGGGGGCTCCGTCGCGGAACTGGTCGTTCGCCTCGACGGTGTACGCCGCGTCGGAGAAGCTCTTCAGCTTGTACGGGCCCGAGCCCACCGGCTCGGGGTTCGTCTCGGCCATGAAGTCGTCGATGTCGGCCCAGATGTGCTCGGGGATGATGTAGGTCGAGCCGAGCGTGAGCGAGGCGCTCGTGAACTGCGGTTCGCTGTAGGTGAGCACGACCGTGGTGTCGTCGGTGGCCTCAGCCGAGACGAACTGCTCGGACTTGTTCGAGCCGTAGCCGAACGTGAAGGCGACGTCGGCGGCGGTGAGCGCCTCGCCGTCGTTCCACTTGAGGTCGGGCTTGATGGTGACCGTGAGGGTGCGGCCGTCTTCGCTGTACTCGAAGCTGTCGCCGATCAGCCCCATGGGCGCGTCGGCCGACAGCTGGTTGAAGAAGAACAGCGGCTCGTAGATCGCACCGAACGTGGCGTGGACCGCGGTGTCGACGGCGAACGGGTTGAAGTTGTTGTTGATGGGGGTCGCGCTGCCCGCCCAGACCCGGAGGACGGCGGCGTCGCCGCCGGATCCTCCGGCCGACGGGGCGCACCCGGTCATTCCCAGGGCGATCGCGGCCGCTCCGGCGGCGAGCGCCACCGCGAGGGAGCGTTTGGTTCGAGTCATCTCCGACATTCCTCTCGTGCTTCGTTGCGTGGAAGGTGGTGCAGTGACGCCGCGTGCAGGATCTCGGTGCTCACGCGTTACTGGAAGCGACCCTAACAGAAAACATAGTAACTGGAAACAAATCATTCAGTTTCTGTTTCCAGCGCGTTTCCGCGCCGCGTCGGCCACGCGCAGAACTCGTTCGCGCACGACGAAAGCGCGGCCCCGACCAGGTCGGGACCGCGCTCAGACGAGGGGCGAAGGGAGCGGACTATCCGCCGAGCAGCGCGGCGAGCGCCGGCAGCTGCGCCGGGTCTTCGAGGGCCGAGCCGACGGCGACCGTGCGCACGCCGGCGTCGAGGTACGTGCGGGCGTTGGACGCGTCCATGCCGCCGGTCGCCACGAACCGCGCCTGCGGGAACGGGCCCGCCATCGCGCGGAACCACGGCACGCCGAGGAGCGACGCCGGGAAGGCCTTCATCCACGTGAGGCCGAGCGCGAGCGCGGCCTGCACCTCGGTCGCCGTCGCGACGCCCGGCAGCGACGGCAGCCCGGCGGCCGTCGAGGCCCGCACCACGTCGGCGTCGAATCCGGGGCTCACGGTGAACGCGGCGCCCGCCGCCGCCGCGAGCTCCACGTGGCGGGTCGAGAGCACGGTGCCCGCGCCGACGAGGCGGCCCTCCGCGCGACCGGCTTCGGCGACCGCGGCGAGCGCCGCGACATCCGCCTCGGACTGGATGGGCAGTTCGACGAGGTCGATGCCGAGATCCCACGCGGTGCGGGCCAGCTCGAGGCTGCGCGCCTCGCCGAGTCCGCGGAAGAGCGCCATGAGCGGGCGGCCGGCGAAGATCGCGTCGAACTCCCCGTTCGAGACCGGGGCGGTCGAAGCAACGGCGTCCGCGGGAGCGGCGGGCGGGGTGTGGCTGGTCATCGGATGCCTCTCGGGACGTCTGCGGTGTCGGCGATGGTGAGCACGGCGCGCTCGTGGCCTGCGAGCAGGCGCTCGTCGGGGGCCGCGCCTCGGAGCATGGCGTGCAGGTAGCCGGCGGCGAACGCGTCGCCCGCGCCGACCACCTCGACGACGTCGACCACGAATGCGGGCACGTGCACGCCCTCGGCATCGCCCAGGTATGCGGTGGCCCCCACGGCGCCGTCCTTCACGACGAGTTCGCGCACGTCGGGCAGCAGTCGGCGCACGTCGTCGGGCGTCTTCGCGCCCCAGAGCACCTGGGCCTCGTCGAGCCCGACGAACACGAGGTCGGCGCGGGCGGCGAGGGCGGCCAGGCGCCCGGCCGCGGCATCCGTCGACGGCCAGAGTTGCGCGCGGTGGTTGACGTCGAAGCTGACCGGCACGCCGGCCGCCGCCGCGCGGTCGAGGATCGCGTCGACGAGCGCGTCGCAGGAGGTCGAGAGCGCGGGCGTGATGCCCGAGACGTGCACGAGGCGCACGTCGGCGATCGGCAGGTCGTCGGCGAACGACGGCTCGAGCCGAGAGGCCGCCGAGCCGGCGCGGTAGTACCGCACGCCGTTGCCCGGATCCTTCACGTAGAGACCGGTCTGGGCTGCGGCATCGCGGCGCACCCATGCGGTGTCGACGCCGTGGTCGGTGATCTGGCGTACGAGCCGGCGCCCGAGCGCATCGTCGCCGACGGCGCTCGCCCAGGCGACGGACGTGCCGAGGGCCGCGAGGTGGCAGGCGACGTTCGACTCGGCTCCGCCGGGGTCGAGGTGGAAGGCGGTGGCGGATTCGAGCGGCTCGGCGACGGCCGGCGTCACGAGCACCATCGTCTCGCCGACGGTGAGCACTTCTGGGTGCGGGGTCACGCCCTCTATGCTGACTGGTGTGCAGATATGGCGCAAGCCGGTTGCAGCATGTGCAACACAGGCCGCACCGCACACCTGATCCCACGAACCGAGCACCTGAGGAGCAGCGGATGTCACGCCGAATCGACGACCTGTCCGACGAGGTGCTGACGACCGCCGACACCGGCCTGCCGGCTCGCGCCGCAGGGCTGACCGTGCGCGAGTTCCTCGCGACGGAGCCGCGCCTCGGCGAGTTCTGGACGCCGCTCACGGTGCTCGACGCCGACGCCATGCGCCGCAACGCCGCGACGATCCAGGCGTGGGCCGAGTCGAAGGGCATGGAGCTCATGCCGCACGGCAAGACGACCATGGCCCCCGCGCTCTGGCAGCTGCAGCTCGAGATGGGGGCGACCGGCCTCACGCTCGCGACCCCCGGACAGGTGCGCACGGCGCGCGCGTTCGAGGTGTCGAGGATCATGCTCGCGAACGCGCTCGTCGCGCCGCCCGCCCTCGCCTTCATCGCCGGCGAACTGGCCGATCCCGACTTCTCGTTCCGTTGCTGGGTCGACTCGGTCGACACCGTCGAGGCCATGGAGCGCGGGCTCGCCGAGGCCTTCTCGGGCACGAACCGGGCCCTCGCCGGAACGGATGCCGCGCTCCCCCGCCCGATCGACGTGCTCGTCGAGCTCGGCGCACCGGGCGGCCGAACCGGTGCGCGTTCACTCGACGCCGCCGTCGAGATCGCCCGGCGCGTCGCCGACTCGCCCGTGCTGCGCCTCGTCGGCGTCGCCGCCTACGAGGGCAGCCTCGGCCACGACCGGTCGCCCGAGGCCCTCGCCGCGGTGCGCGGCTACCTGGCCGATCTCGTCGCGCTCCGGGACCTCCTGCTCGATCGCGGGCTCCTCACACCAGGGCGCATCGCGGCCGACGACGTCATCGTGAGCGCCGGCGGCAGCGCCTACCTCGACCTCGTGGCCGAGGCGTTCGCCCCCGCGATCGAAGCGGATGCCGCGGCCGGCCGCCGCACGCGATGGATCCTCCGCTCGGGCGCCTCGCTGCTGCACGACCACGGGTTCTACCGCGGCATCTCCCCGCTCGACGACCTCCTCGAACCGGCCATGCGCGGATACGCCCGCGTCGTCTCGCATCCCGAGCCCGGCCTCGCGCTGCTCGACGGCGGCAAGCGCGACCTGCCCTACGACGAGGGCCTGCCCGTGCCGCTCGGGGTCGCCGCCGCGCTCGGCGCCGAGCAACGGGCGCTGCCCGCGGCATCCGTCACCGCCCTGAACGACCAGCACGCGTTCCTGCGCGCCGACGAGCCCGGCGCGGCGCTGCCCGTCGCGATCGGCGACGTCGTGTCGCTCGGGCTCTCGCACCCGTGCACCGCGTTCGACAAGCGGCGCTGGCTCCCCGTGGTCGAGCGCGCCGGCTCCGACCTCGTCGTCGACCTCGTGCGGACGTTCTTCTGATGCCGGCCGCCGCTCACGTCCTCCGCGACGTCATCGTCGTCGACGGCGACTCCGGTGCGGGCCCGGAGCTCGCCGAGCCGGTCGACGTCGTGATCGACGGCGAGCGCGTCCTTCGCGTCGAGCCTCGTGGCACCACGCCCGACGCCGCGGCGACGCACGTCGTCGACGGCCTCGGCCGCCTGCTCCTGCCGGGCTTCATCGACGCCCATGCGCACGCCGACGGCCTCGTCTTCGACGCCGACGTGCAGCTCGCGCTGCTGCGCCAGGGCGTCACGACGGTGATCGGCGGGCAGGACGGCGTCTCGTACGCCCCGGGCGACGGCGCCTACGCGAGCGAGTACTTCGCCGCGATCAACGGCCCGCACCCGCGCTACGCGGGCGGCGGCATCCGCGAACTGCTCGCCTCGTACGACGACGCGACGGCCGTGAACCAGGCGCTGCTCGTGCCCGCCGGCACGGTGCGCAGCCTCGTCTGCGGGCGGTCGACGGATGCCGCGAGCCCCGCCGAGCTCGACGCCATGCTCGCCCTGGTCGCCGAGGGCCTCGCCGACGGCGCGGTCGGCCTGTCGACCGGACTCGACTACGTGCCGGGCGCCTTCGCCTCGACCCACGAGCTCGCGCGCCTCGCCGAGCCCGTCGCCGCGGTCGGAGGCGTCTACGTGTCGCACATGCGCGGCGGCTACGAGTCGGGCTCGCAGGCCGGCATCGACGAGATCCGGGCGATCGCGCAGCGCTCGGGCGTCGCCGCGCACGTGTCGCACTTCCACGCCGAACCGCATCTCGTGCACGAGCTCATGGCGGGGCTCTCGGCATCCGGCGTCGATGCGAGCTTCGACGCCTACCCCTACACGCGCGGCTGCTCGATCCTCGCGATGCCCGTGCTGCCCGCGTCGATCACCGTGCGCCCGACCGCCGAGGTGCTGGCCCTGCTCGCCGACGCCGTCGAGCGCGCGCGGCTGCTCGACGAGTGGTTCCCCACGATCGTCGACTATCCGAGCCTCGGCCCCGACTGGCCCGAGCAGCTCACGCTCGCGCACATCGCCGCACCCGAGTTCGCGTGGGCGCACGGACTCACGATCGGCAAGGCTGCCGCCCGCACCGGCACGACGCCCGCCGAGTTCACGCTCGACGTGCTCGCCGCCTCGCGGCTCGAGGTCAACGTGGTCATGGCCGTGCGGTACGCCCGTACCGACGCCGACCTCGCGTCGATCCTCGCCCACCCGCGCGCGATGGGCGGCTCCGACGGCATCTTCGTGGGCGCGCACCCGCATCCGCGGGCGCGCGGCTCGTTCGCCCGCTACCTGCGGTCGCTCGTCGTCGACCAGGGCGCCATCGGTTGGGCGGATGCCGCGGCGCTCGTCTCGACGCGCGCCGTCGACCGGTTCGGGCTCGGCGATCGGGGGCGCGTGCGACCGGGCGCCGTCGCCGACCTCGTGCTCGTGGATCCCGCGCGGGTCGCCGACTGCGCCACCTACGACGCGCCGCTCGCCCTCGCCGAGGGCATCGACGACGTGCTCGTCGCCGGGGTGCCCGTGCTGGCAGGCGGGCGACTCACGGGGGCGACGCCCGGCCGCGGCATCCGTCGCTCGCCCGTCGCCGGTCGAGGAGCGCAGCGTCTCGAGACCCCGAGACCGACCGAGGGAGCCTGACATGTCGCAGTCCGTGACCCGCGCCGCGCGCATCATCGACGCGATCGCCGCCGACCCTCGCACGGTCGCCGAACTCGCCGAGGCGTTCGACCTGCACCGCTCGACGATGTTCCGCGAGCTGCAGGCGCTCGAGGAGGTCGGCTGGGTGCGTCGCCGCGGCAACGGCCGCTACACGCTCGGCACCCGGCTCGCAGCGCTTTCGAAGGAGGCGCTCGACTCGCTCGACCTGCGCGAGGCCGGCTCGGCGCACGTTCGGCGGCTGCAGCGGCGCGTCGGCAACACCGTGCACCTCGCAGCGCTCATGGACCGCTCGATCGTCTACGTCGACAAGGCCGAGGACGAATCGGGCGTGCGCATGTACTCGCGCGTCGGCAAGGCCGTGATCCCCTACTGCTCGGCCGTCGGCAAGGCGATCCTCGCCAACCTCGACGTGCCCCGACGCGACGCCGTGCTCGACGGCGTCACCTGGGAACGGTTCACCGACCTCACGATCACGACCCGCGAACGCCTCGACGAGGAGCTCGTGCGCGTGCGCGCCCGCGGCTGGGCGACCGACGACCGCGAGTTCGAGCCGTACGTCAACTGCCTCGCCGTGCCCATCGAGAGCCCGCTCGGCGTCGTCGGCGCGATCTCGGTCACGGCCGTGCGCATGGTCGCCGACCTCGACCAGCTGAGACGCCACCTGCCCGCCCTGCGCGAGGCGGCCACCGCCATCTCGGCCGAGATCGCCTAGGGCGACGGATGCCGCGGGCGCGCGCCGCGACATCCCACCCCGCTCCCCTGCCGACCGCCCGCCCATCGTCCATCCCTCACCGAAACCGAATCACACTGGAGGAACCCATGCCCAAGACCGCCGTCACCCTGTCGAACGCACCCAAGCCCGCCGGCCCCTACAGCCACGGCGTCGTCGCGAACGGCTTCCTGTACACCGCGGGCTTCGGCCCGCAGGACCCGGCCACGGGCCTCGTCGTCGAGGGCGGCGCCGCCGAGCAGACGCGCCAGGTGCTGCGCAACATCGGCGCCGTGCTCGCCGAGTACGGCCTCGGCTTCGACGACGTCGTGAAGGTCACGGCCCACCTCGAGGACCTCGCCGACTTCGCCGAGTACAACGTCGCGTACGCCGAGTTCTTCACCGAGCCCTACCCCGTGCGCACCACGGTCGGCTCGCGCCTCGCGAACATCCTCGTCGAGATCGACGTCGTCGCGGCGATCCCGCAGGACTGACCCCCGAATGGGCGCACGTCGCCCCTTCCCCTCGTAGACTGGCCCGACACCGGCCGCTGGGGAGGGGGCGACGTGCCGAACGATGCCGCGCGCGGCGACGAGCCCGTCGTGCGTCACGACCGTGACGACGCCCGCTACGTGCTCCGCGGCCACGACGCGGGGTCGCCCGATGCAGGGTCGCCCGACGCGGGGCCGGCCGGCGCGGAATCGGCCGATGACGCTGCCCCGCGCGCTCCGGTCGACGGCACGATCGCCGTCTGGGCCCCGGGCGCACCGGCGCCGCGGCGATCGGGCCGGGCCCTGCCCATCGCCCTCATCGCCGTCGCAGCGCTGCTGCTGCTCGCCCTCGCCGCGTTCGCGACGACGCTCGTCATCGTGTCGCAGCAGGCCGCGGGCAACCCGTTCCGGGATCGCGCGCTCTTCGTCGACCCGGATTCCAACGCGGCCCGCGCGGCGACCGGTTCCGGCACCGAGGCGCAGCGCGCCGCGGCCTCGCGCATCGCCGAGTCCCCCGCCGCGATCTGGTTGACGCCCGAGCGCGTGCGACCCGGAACCGCGTCCGACGCGGTCGCCGACACCGTGGCGCAGGCGACGGCCGCCGGTGCACTCCCGGTGTTCGTGGTCTACGGCATCACCGACCGCGACTGCGGCGGGTTCTCGTCGGGGGGCCTGCCGCGCGACGAGTACCTCGACTGGGTCGACGAGATCGCCGCCGGCCTCGGCGACCGCACGAGCATCGTCGTGCTCGAGCCCGACTCCCTCGCGCTCGCCTCCGAATGCCCCGACCCCGAGGCGCGCACCGCGCTCGTGCGGTCCGCGCTGGAACGCTTCTCGGGCACCGGCGCCGAGGTCTACCTCGACGGCGGGCACTCCGCGTGGCTGCCTGCCGCCGACATGGCGGAACTGTTGCGCGCCGCGGGCGTCGACCAGGCCCGCGGCTTCGCCACGAACGTGTCCAACGCGCAGGCGACCGAGGCCGAGTCCGCCTATGCCGCACGGGTCTCCGACGCGCTCGGCGGCGCTCACGCGATCGTCGACACGTCGCGGAACGGCGCAGGGCCGCCCGCCGACGGGCAATGGTGCAACGCACCCGATCTCGCACTCGGCGAAGCGGCGCACGCCGTCGACGACCCGGTCGTCGACGCGGTGCTGTGGGTCAAGCCGCCAGGCGAGAGCGACGGAACGTGCAACGGCGGGCCGGCCGCGGGGACCTGGTGGCCCGAGCAGGCGGAGGAGCTGGTCGCGAACGCCGATCGGCTCGCCGGAGGATCATGATGAACGGGGGAACACATGACGGCACGTGACCGCGTCGCGGTGATCATCGAGGACGACGCGGACATCCGCCGACTCCTCGAGGAGGTGCTCGAGCAGGGCGGATTCGAGACGCACAGCGCCGGCAACGGACTCGACGGGGTCGAGAAGGTGCGCCGCTACCGGCCCACGCTCACGACCCTCGACGTCAGCATGCCCGGCATCGACGGCTTCGAGGCGGCCAAGCGCATCAGGGCGTTCAGCGACACCTACCTCATCATGCTCACCGCCCGGACCGAGGAGATCGACACCCTCATGGGGCTCGAGTCTGGCGCCGACGACTACATCGCGAAGCCGTTCCGACCTCGCGAGCTCCGGGCCCGGATCGACGCCATGATGCGACGTCCACGGCTCGCCGCGTCCGGCGGCGACGGCGATCAGTCGGCTTCGCCCTCGACGGACACCGTGCCGCCCGACGTCCCGGCCGGCGAGAAGGCCTCAGCGCAGCCGGGTGCGCCCGCCGAACCCGCGACGGCAACGGCATCGCCGCCGTCGGCGGCCGTCGTCGTGCCGGCGACCGCCGCGGGCGACGAGGACTGGATCGAGCATCGGGGCCTGCGGGTCGAACCCGACATGCGCCTCGTGGTGGTCGACGGCGAGGAGGTCGAGCTGACGCGCAGCGAGTTCGACCTGCTCAGCCTCATCATCTCGTCGCGTCGGCGGGTGCGCAGCAAGGCCGATCTCGCCCTCGCGCTGCGAGGCGAGAGCTACGTCACGTCGTACTACGTGAGCGACGCCGACAAGCGGGCCGTCGAGGTGCACCTCGCCAACCTGCGCCGCAAGCTCGGCGAGAACGCCAGCCAGCCGCGCTGGATCGAGACGGTCCGCGGAGTCGGCTACCGCCTCACCGCCGACGACGGCGCCTGACCGGGACGACGGATGCCCCGCCTCGAAGTTCGAGGCGGGGCATCCGTTCGTTCCGCCGCGAGCGTCGCGCCCGCGGCATCCGTCATCAGACCTTGTAGCCGTGGTGGCGGCGCACCAGCTTGCCGAACATGCTGAGCGTCTGCAGCACCGTGATGGTGCCGAGCACGGGCCAGCCGACCCAGAGGATCGAGGACTGCACGACGGGGCTGAGCTGGGTCCAGATCGCGACCATGGCGATCACCGCGGCGAGCGCGATCAGCAGCGGTGCCAGGTAGGCGTGCCCCGAGCCGCGCTCGGCCTTGGCCTGAGCCGCCCAGTTGTCGACCTGCTTCTTGCTGGCGAACTTCGTCCAGGCTCGGGCGAAGTGCCCGATGCGCACCCACATGTACACCTCGGCCGGCAGCAGCAGCACCGCGAACAGGATGTCGCGCGCCGAACGGCTCTCCATCGACAGCGCGATGCGGAGGTTCAGGAGGATCGCGACGACGGGCGGGATGAGCCAGACGGGGCTGAACACGAACGCGCCGATCGAGAGCGACCCGGCGAGCAGCACGAGGAACAGGATGCGGCTGAGGGCGTTGATCACCATCGACGCGTTCTCCCACCAGCGCAGGCGCAGGTTGGGGTGGAAGGGCTGGCCCTTCGTGTCGCCGCGCTGCCCGGGCCACATGAGCTCGATGGCGCCGTAGTTCCACTTCACCTGCTGGGCGTCGAGCGCCCGCAGCGTGGTCATGCCGCCGACGTCGGCGCGAGCGCGCGCGCTGATCTTCGTGAGGTACCCGGCGCTCTTGATCTGGAGCGAGAGGAGCGAGTCCTCGACCTCGCTGTCCTTGACCCAGGGGGTGGTCTGGCGGTTCGCGGTCATCGCGTCGCGCAGGGCGTGCGTGGCGAAGATCGAGTACTGGCCTCCGAGCACCGCCATGTTGCGGCCTCGAAGCATGTTCTGCATGTTGAACGCGGCGAACTGCGCGCGCTGGCCGGCGATGAGGAACGGGGCCACGACGCCCGTCATCTCGCGGTCGTCGATCGAGTAGATCGCCGAGATGCCGCCGATGCGGCTGTCCGAGGCGATCTCGGCCTCGAGGAACTCCACGGCGCGCTCGTCGGCCACCGTGTCGCCGTCGACGCCGAGCAGGAAGTCGAGGCCCTCGACGAGCGTGTAGCCGTAGTTCAGGGCGCCGACCTTCTTGTCGGGGTTCTTGCCGATGTCGTGCACGAAGATCTCGGTGAACTGCTCGACGCCGTCCGCATCGACGCGGGTGTGCGCCCCGGCGAACGTCGCGGCGACCTCGACGGTGCGGTCGGTCGTGTTGTTCACGACGACGTGCACCACGTCGGGCAGCCGCGTCTGGGCGAGCAGCGACTCGAGGACGGCCCCGATCGACGCCTCCTCGTTGTAGGCGGGGACGATGCACCCGATCGTCGATCGCGTCGACGGAAGGGTGTCCACGAGCGCGGCGAAGTCGTCGACGTACGCTTCGAGTTCGGGAGCGGGAAGCGGCCGGACGTACGATTCTGCGATGCCCGCGCCGTCTCGCGTGACGGCCCCGTGGGCGATGGGGCTGGCGACGACACCGGTCATCATGGAACTCCTTCGACGATCTGGGTGCAGCGTCCCCGCACCACGTTCCGAGTCTGGCGGGGCGACCTCGGGTTCAGCGCTGGGATGCGATAGCGTCGGCTCAAGATCTGCTCAAGATTCCGGCGTTTGGGGGGCCAGACGTCGCCGGACCGGAAGGCATCCCGTGCGCGAGCGACCCGTTCACATGTCCGTCACCCGCATCGCGGCGGTCGGGGTGATCTCGGCCGCGGCGTTGCTCGTGTCCGGGTGCTCGGCACCGCCGTGGCTCTCGGCGGGCGGCTCCCCGTCGCCATCGGCATCGGCATCGCCGACGAGCACCGCGGCGCCGGTGCAGAACGATCTCGCGGCGGGCGCGGTCACCCGCACCGTCGAGGTCGGTGCGATCACGCTGACGATCGACTACTGGTCGACGCTCCCGATGGACCAGTGGACCGCCGCGGCCAATAAGCCCCTGAGCTTCGCGGTGCACGCGACGGTGACCCCCGCCGACGGCCAGAAGATCTACCTCTCGAGAGTCACGGCCACCCCCGTCGTCGCCGGAGACGACGGCGCCCTGCCGGCTCCCGACCCCATCGTCGACCAGGCGAGCGTCGCGCCCGGCTACCTGGTGCTCGACCCCTACAGCTACAGCCAGACCTTCATCGTGCCCGCCCTCGACAGCGCCGCCACGAGCCTCGAGCTCACCGTGAAGTACGAGCTCCTGCAGCAGTCCACGCCCACGTCGAGCGACTACGCGAAGCAGACCGCGGTCGACACGCTCTCGATCGCGATCGCACCGGAGGACTGACCGCGGCGGTCAGTCTGCGACCGCGACCACGCCGCCGCCCTTCGCACGTGCGGATGCCGCGGCATCCCGTGCTGCGGCCATCAACCCGTCGAAGTCGTACCCGAAGCGATCGGTGCCCGCGAGGCCGATGCTCGCCGACAGTCGCAAGCCCTGCGCGGCCTCGATGCGATGCTCCCGCAGCCCTCGCTGGACCGCCTCGGCGTCATCGACGGCCAGGTCGAGCCGTGCGAACGGCGCCACCAGGACGAGTGATCCGCGCCCGTCGTGGCCGATGTCGGAGTGCGGCGACCCGTGCCGCCGCACGACCTCGGTGAACTCCGTCAGGAGCTGGTTGCCAACCGATCGGCCGAACGCCGTGTTCAGGGCATCCAGCTCGTCGACCTCGATGCGCAGGAACACGAGCTGCTCGTCGTGGTAGTTCGCGCGCTCCAGCCAGTCCTCGACGATCTCGCGGAACGAAGCGTCGTTCAGCACGGCATCGGGAGCGTACGACGGCACGGTGTCGCGTCGGTTCGAGGTGCGCGGCACCCGTTCGCCCTGGAGGACGACGAGACTCACGACGGCGACGACCATGAGCGAGATGAGCACGAACCCGGCGGCCTGGGTGCCGAGTGCGGCCCTGAACCACGGGTCGTCGGGGCCGAGCACGACGAACGCCGCCGCCCTCGTGGCGTAGTACACGGTGACGACCACGAAGATGACCGTCAGGCCGCGAGCCGCCCAGTGCACGCGCATCGGCGTCCGCAGCGTCTCCCACGCGCCGAGCGCGGCGAAGAGGGCGATGAGCGAGAACATGACGATCGCACCGGCCCAGTCGCCGCCGTCGGCCCCCTGCGCGACGACGGCGACGACCGCTGCACCCGCCGCGACGAGGGCGACCCAGGCGAGCTCACGTCGACCGTTGTACGCCCGCGCGCCGGACCAGAGCAGGGCCGGGCTCAGCACGACCGCGCCGTTGCCGATCGCCACGGCCCACCACGCCTCGGGACTCACGATCCACGTCGCGTACGACAGCGACGCGAGGATGCCCGACAGGAACGCGACCGTCCACACCCGCCCCGCGGCATCCGCCGTGCGGAGCACCGTGTCGAGGATGAACATCACGGCCGCCACGATGGTGACGGTGATGACCGCGAGCTGCATGGTGTACGGATCGATGGTGGTCATGCATCCTCCTGGCCCGCGGTCGGCAGCGTGACGATGACGGTCGTGCCGACGCCCTGCGTGCTCTCGATCGTCAATCGTCCGCCGTGCCGTTCGACGAAGTCGCGCGCGATGCCGAGACCGAGCCCGCTGCCGTGCACGCTGCCCTTGCGCACCGACTCCGAGCGGAAGAACCGATCGAAGATCTTCGGCATCTCGGCCTCGGCGATGCCGATGCCGGAGTCCCGCACGACGATCCAGGCCGTGCTCTCGTCTGCGGTCACCCCGATCGAGACCTCGCCGCCCTCGTCGTTGTACTTGATGGCGTTCGAGAGCAGGTTGTCGACCACCTGCCTGATGCGGAAGGGGTCGGCACGGACGATCACGCACTCGGCCGACGTGATGTTGACGGTGATGCCGCGCTCGTCGGAGCGAGGACGGAGCGACTCCACCGAGTCGCGCACGATCGCCCCGAGATCTGCGTCGTCGAACTGCAGGAGCGGGGGCGCGTCGACCTGACGCGCGCTCTGGAGGATGCTCGCGATGAGCTCGAGCATCCGCTCGCCGTTGCGCTCCATGATCTCGAGGTTGCGCCGCACCGAGGCCGGCAGCTCCGGATCGTCGAGCGAGAGCTCGATGTAGCCGAGCACCGAGGTCATCGGCGTGCGCAACTCGTGCGAGACCGAGGCGACGAGGTCGTCGCGGGCCCGGATCGCCCGGAGCTCGGCCGTCACGTCGCGCACGACGAGCACGCTGCCGTCCGGCTCGTTGTCGACGTCGTACAGTCGGCGGGCCGTCGCGGCCACGGCCGCCAGCTCCTGCCGTTCCGTGGGGATCCACGTGATGACGTCGTCGAACTCCTCCCCGTCGGCGGCCCGGTTGAAGGGGAGCTCACCCGGTTCGAGGGCGGTCGCCCGATCCTCGGCGAACGCCATGCCGTGGCGGGCGTCGTCGGGTCGCCCGATCTCCAGCCCGTAGAGCCTCGCGTATGCCGCATTCATGATCGCGCCGCGTCCATCGCGGTCGAGCCGCACGACGCCGAACTCGACCGCGTTCAGCACGTCGGCGATGAGCGCCTCCTGACGGCTCGCCCGTCGCAGTGCCCGCTCGAGCTGGGTCGCCTGCGAGCGCAGCAGCACGCGCTGCGCCGCGGCGCGTCGATTCGACAGCACCGCGCTCGTCGCGACGAAGAGCAGCGCGATCGGCAGCAGCACGACCCCCGGCACGCCCGCGGCGGCGAACTCCCGCTGCGCGAGGATCTCCGACGTCCAGACCAGCACCGACGCGGACCCGACCGAGATGACGGCCCCGCGCACCCCGAAGTAGCTCGAGAGCCAGATGGTGGGGAAGATCCAGAGCAGGCCGACGCCGACCGCCGGGTCGCCGATGCGCATGAGGCCGATGGCGACGATGTCGAGGATCGGCACGACCATCACGAACTCGCGCGGCAGCCGATGCCAGGGCGTCACGACGGTGACGCCCGTCACGACGAACGCCAGGAGGATGCCCGCGAGCACGAGCGGTTTCGCCATCGAGCTCGGCGCGAACGCCTGGAGGGTGAAGACGACGACGATCAGCGCCGCGCCGAACAGCAGTTGCGAGAGGATCACCGAACGGTCGAGGGTCACGCTGCCCCTCTGAGGCTCCCCCGATGCCCGCATGCAGCGAGCCTACTCGGGCGAGTCGGGCACGGGCCCGAGGCCGCCCCGGCCGGTCACAGCCCGAGCGCCCGCAACTCGGCGTCCATGCGGCGCGCCATCTCGGCGTACCCGTCGTCGTTCGGGTGCAGGCCGTCGGCCGCCATCCACTCCGGGTGCCCCTCGATCCAGTGCGAGGCGCCGCCGATCCAGTCGGCGTCGACCCGCTCGGCGCCGTCCTCGACCCATCCGATGATCTCCTCCACCGACGCCGGGCGTTCATCGGTGTACCAGAACGGCTCGACCACGATCAGCCGGGCCTCCGGGAGTTCCGCGGACAGCCGCGCGAGGTCGGCGTCGATCGCCGCTCGGATGTCGTCGGCGCGCGACGGCATCGAGAAGTTGTCATTCAGTCCCATCGTCACGAAGACGAGGTCGGGCGCGGGCTCGTGCGCGACGATCGCCTCGACGAGGTCGGGCTCCGGCCCGCCGATGTCGGGATCACGGTTGTTCACGAACCCGAGCCCGTTGACGCTCGGGTTGAACTCGTCCCAGCCCCGATCGGCGGCGATGATGCTCGACCAGCGCCGCTCGGGCGAGCTCGCGCCGGTGCCGAGCGTGTACGAGTCGCCGTAGAAGGCGACGACGGGTGCACCGGCCGGCACCGCGTCATCCGCCTGATCGGATGCCGGTGCGCCGGCGCAGGCCGCCAGCAGCAGTCCGACCGCGCCGAGTCCTGCCACCGTGCCGAACGCCCGCCTGCCCCGAGTCCTCATGGAGGTGGTTCGTGGCCGGCGGGCGTTCGGATGGTCGGCGTGATCGCCTCGACGTGATCGTCTCGCGGGGGTCAGACCGCCGCGGGCAGCTTCGCCGCGATGAGCTCGGCGATCTGCACGGCGTTCAGCGCCGCGCCCTTGCGCAGGTTGTCGTTCGAGATGAAGAGCACGAGGCCCTTGCCGTCTTCGGCCGACTGGTCCTGGCGGATGCGGCCCACGTAGCTCGGGTCGGTGCCGGCCGCCTGCAGCGGGGTCGGCACGTCGCTGAGTGCGACGCCCGGAGCGGCCGAGAGCAGCTCGGTCGCGCGGTCGGGCGTGATCGGGTTGGCGAACTCGGCGTGGATCGAGAGCGAGTGGCCGGTGAAGACGGGCACGCGCACGCACGTGCCCGCGACGCGGAGGCCGGGCAGCTCGAGGATCTTGCGGCTCTCGTTGCGGAGCTTCTTCTCCTCGTCGGTCTCGAGGTCGCCGTCGTCGACGATCGAGCCGGCCAGCGGGATCACGTCG
The DNA here is from genome assembly GCF_009749385.1 of Agromyces allii. Classification (GTDB taxonomy): domain Bacteria; phylum Actinomycetota; class Actinomycetes; order Actinomycetales; family Microbacteriaceae; genus Agromyces; species Agromyces allii. Next base: position 140,593 of record NZ_WBIN01000008.1, read on the forward strand.
AACGCGATCGTGCGCGGGAACTTCTCGGCGGGGGGGAACTCGACCGCACGGCCGTCATGCACGAGGTTGATCGCGTCCTGGGCGACCGCGGCCCGCGCCTGCGCGAGCAGCTCCTCGCCACCGGCGAGTCCCGCGCCCGACACGGCCTGGTACGTCGAGACCATGAGGCGCTCGAGTCCGGCCTCGTCATGCAGCACCTTGAGCACGGGCATGGCCGCCATCGTGGTGCAGTTGGGGTTCGCGATGATGCCCTTGACGGCCTCGTCGATCGCGTGCGGGTTGACCTCGCTCACGACCAGCGGAACCTCGGGGTCCATGCGCCAGCCGCTGGAGTTGTCGACGACCGTGACGCCGGCCGCGGCGAAACGGGGCGCCTGCGCCTTCGAGAGCGTCGCACCGGCCGAGAAGATCGCGATGTCGAGGCCCGACGGGTCGGCCGTCGACGCGTCCTCGATGACGATGTCTTCGCCCTTCCAGGGCAGCGTCGAACCGGCCGAACGCGCCGAGGCGAAGTAGCGGATGGATGCGACCGGGAAGTCGCGCTCCTCGAGCAGCTGGCGCACGACGGCGCCGACCTGACCGGTGGCGCCGACGACGCCGATGTTCACTCCGTGTGCCATGCGTGTATCCCTATCTCTTCGGGTTCGCGGAATCACCGCGACCCGGACGATCGTCATTCCAGTGTGCCGGACGTGGATGCCGCTTCAGGACCGAAATCGAGCATTCGTCCTGTTCTGGCAGCTTTCACCCGATCTGCGGCAGTCCGTCGGCTCTCGACGGATGCCGCGGCATCCCCTCGTGTGCGAAGCAGCCGGCCTGGCTCAGCGGCCGGTGCCGCCGTGCACGACCGCGTCGACCTCGGAGTCGAGCCCGAACGCCGTGTGCACCGCGCGGGCCGCGTCGGCGACGCTGTCGGCCCGGGTGACCACCGAGATGCGGATCTCGCTCGTCGAGATCATCTCGATGTTGATGCCGGCCTCGTAGAGGGCCTCGAACAGCTTCGCCGAGACGCCCGACGCGTTGCGCATCGCGTTGCCGACGAGCGAGAGCTTGCCGATCTGGTCGTCGTACTGCAGCGACTCGAAGCCGATCGAGTCCTTCGCGTTGGCGAGGGCCGTGAGCGCCTTCTCGCCGTCGGCCTTCGGCAGCGTGAACGAGATGTCGGTGCGACCCGTGGTCGCCGCCGAGACGTTCTGCACGATGACGTCGACGTTCGCGTTGGTGTTCGCGACGATCTTGAAGATCTTGGCGGCGACGCCCGGCTTGTCGGGAACCCCGACGACGGTGATCTTGGCCTCGGTGAGGTCGACGGCGACACCGGCGATGACGGACTCTTCCACAGCTGCTCCTTCGGGAAGACGCGAGGGGTCGTAGACGATGGTCCCCTCGGTGTTGTTGAACGACGAGCGCACGTGCAGCGTCACGCCGTGGCGGCGCGCGTACTCCACGGCACGGATGTGCAGGACCTTGGCTCCGGATGCCGCGAGCTCGAGCATCTCTTCACTGGTGATGCGGTCGAGCTTGGCGGCCTTCTTCACCATGCGCGGATCGGACGTGAACACGCCGTCGACGTCGGTGTAGATCTCGCAGACGTCGGCCTGGAGCGCTGCCGCGAGCGCGACCGCGGTCGTGTCGCTGCCGCCTCGACCGAGCGTGGTGATGTCGCGCGACTCTCGGCTGAAGCCCTGGAAGCCGGCGACGATGACGATCGCGCCCTCGTCGAGCGCCTCGCGCAGGCGCACCGGGGTGACGTCGACGATGCGCGCGGCGCCGTGCGTGGCATCCGTGATCATGCCGGCCTGGCTGCCCGTGAAGCTGCGTGCGTCGTGGCCCATGCTCTTGATCGCCATCGCGAGCAGCGCCATCGAGATGCGCTCGCCCGCGGACAGCAGCATGTCGAGCTCACGAGGCGCCTGGATCGGCGTGACGTCGTTCGCGAGGTCCATGAGCTCGTCGGTCGTGTCGCCCATCGCGGAGACCGCCACGACCACGTCGTTGCCCGCCTTGCGGGTCTCGACGATGCGCTTGGCCACGCGCTTGATGCTCTCCGCATCGGCGACGGACGACCCGCCGAACTTCTGCACGATCAAGCTCACGTGGTCTCCAAGGGGGTGGGTGGGGCGCCGGGTTTGCACCTCGGGACGCCGGAACCCCCATCATACGTGCGGCGCGTATGCCCCTCCGGCAATGTGACGGCGCTAGAGTGCGGGCATGGCTGAGGCACTCGAGCAGTGGTCCGAGTTCAACGTCGCGATGGTCGGGGCGACCGCCGCACTCGCCGGTCTGCTCATCGTCGCGATGTCGGTGAACATCGGCACCATCATGCAGTCCAAGACCATGCCCGCGCGTCTCGCGGCGTCGATCGCGGCGCTCGTGCTCGCGATCGCGGTGAGCGCCATGGGACTCATCCCCGGCCAGCCGGTGATCGCGTACGGCGTCGAGATCATCGTCGCCACGCTCGGCGCCGGCGCGTTCCAGTGGCACGTGGTGAGCCTGGTGTTCCGTCAGCCCGGGGTGCCCGCGAACTACCGGCTCGGCCAGAGCGCAGCCGGGGTGTTCCCGATCGCGGCGTTCCTGCTCGGCGGCGTGCTCGTGGTCGTCGGGCAGGTCGAGGCGGGGCTCATCGCCGTGGCGTTCGGCGCGATCCTCGCGATCATCGCCGCGCTCCTGATGGCGTGGGTCGTGCTCGTCGAACTGCTCAGGTGACGGATGCCGGTGGCGGGCCGGTCGTGCTCGGACCCGGGGCGGCGCGTTCCGCGTTCGACGCGTTCAGTCCTTGTGCCCGCGAGCCATGTACCACTCGGTGTACTCGCTCGCGCGACCGTCGGGCGCGAGGCGGATGATCCAGAGGTTCAGGTAGTCGCTGCGGGCCGGGTAGACGGTGCGCCCCTGCACGACGACGAATCCGTCGTGCTCGTGCAGGATCTTCCAGTCGAAGGCCCACGTGCCCGGCTCGTCGAGGTCTTCGAGCCACCCGGCGACGATCTCGTCGCGCCCGACGCGCGGCCTCGAATCGGGGCTCGTGAGGTAGACGGCGTCATCGGTGAACAGGGCGCCGATCTCGGCCGGGTCGTTGGACTGCCAGGCCGCGACGTACCCTGCAACCCACTCGGCACCTCGACTGACGGCCATGACCCCAGTCCAGTCCACGGCGGGGCCTGCGTCAACCCTCGCCGGAACGAGCGGATGCCGCGTCGCGCCGTTCGCTCGACGCATCCGCTCGCGCGGTGCGCCGGGGCCGCCCGACGCATCCTGCCCGTCTGGAACGGCTGATGCGTGGCGCAGCGTCAGCCGACGACGCGACGGCCCTCGAACGCGCGGCCGAGCGTGACCTCGTCGGCGTACTCGAGGTCGCCGCCGACGGGCAGGCCGGAGGCGAGACGCGTGACGCGGATCTCGAGCGTGGTCAGGAGCCGGCTGAGGTAGGTGGCCGTCGCCTCGCCCTCGAGGTTGGGGTCGGTCGCGATGATGACCTCGACGACCGTGCCGTCGGCGAGACGCTGCATGAGCTGGCGGATGCGGAGCTCGTCGGGCCCGATGCCGTCGATCGGGCTGATTGCGCCGCCGAGCACGTGGTAGAGCCCGCGGAACTCGCGCGTGCGCTCGATGGCGACCACGTCCTTGGCCTCTTCGACGACGCAGATCAGGGTCGGGTCGCGGCGCGGATCGCGGCAGATCGCGCACGTCTGCTGCTCGGAGACGTTGCCGCAGATCTCGCAGAAGCGCACCTTCTGGCGCACCTCCGAGAGGATCTCGGCGAGCCGGCTGACGTCGAACTGCTCGGTCTGCACGATGTGGAACGCGATGCGCTGCGCCGACTTCGGCCCGATGCCCGGAAGGCGACCGAGTTCGTCGATGAGTTCTTGGACGATGCCCTCGTACACGCGCTACCCCCGCTCACCGAAGCCGGGGCGCGCGGGCGCCTCGACCTCTTCGAGGAACGTGGCGCCGAGCACTTCGCGCACGACGGCCTCGCCGTAGCGCTGGATGCCGCCGCCGTTCGCCGCGCTCGGGCCCGGGTTCGACCGGCCCTGCGAGCGCGCCGACCTGGCCGGTGCCGACGCCGGTGCGGATGACGCCGCGGGCGCCGACGCCGGTGCCGGCGCGCCGCGCGACGGCTGCGCCCCTGCGGCGCGCGGCTCGTCGGCCGGAGCTCCCCGGTCGTAGTCGGGATCGAACGGCGGCTCCTCGTCGAGCGGCGGAGCATCGGCGTCGTCTGGGACGGTCGGCGAACCGGGTGGGCGGGTCGTTCCGCGGGCTGCGACGGGGGACGCGGATGCCGCGGCTGCGTCTGGACCGGTCTCGACGACCGGCTCGACCTCGCGCGTGAGCACGGCGGTCGCAGTGGCGGGCACCGACGGCGCGGCGAGAGCCTCGGACGAGGCGGCCGGCTCGTCGCGCGGGATCGCGACCGTCGCCCACGAGTCGACCGGCGCGGATGCCGACGTGCTCGACGGCGCGCTCTTGGACGCACGGTTCTTCGAACCGGCGCCCTGCTGTGCGGAATTCGTCTGGGCCGCGCTCGACGCGTCGGAGCTCGCAGCACCCGCGGGTGCGGCGCTCGGCGCGCCCGCGCCCGGCGCTGCGGCCGACGCCGCGGCGCGCGAACCTCCGCCGCCCGGCGCAGATGCGGGAGCAGACGCGGATGCGGGCCCCGACGCGGAACCGTCGCCATCGGCAGGACGGGTGCCGGACGCCGGGGCTCCTGACGACTGCGCGCCGACCACGCGAGGGACGAACTTGACCTGGATGCCGAGCACCTCGGTGATCGCCGCACGCAGCAGCTCGGCGGGACTCTGCGCACCCGCGGAGCCCCTGAGGTCGTTCACGTCGTTCTGGCTCGGGAAGCCGAGCACGAGCACGTCGTCGTCGGAGCGGTAGTCGATGACCTGGGCCGTGAGCGCGGCCATCCATGCCGTGCGCTTGACGCGCTGCAGCGCGGCGAGCACCTCGGGCCACGCGTCGCGCATCTGCTGCACGGTCACCGGTCCGACGGGCTTCAGTCTCGGCACGGCGACCCGTTCGGGCTCGCCGCCCGCGGATGCCGGTGCAGCTTCGGCGGGAACCGGTCGCGAGGTCGCGGCCGCCGACTCGGCCGTCTGCGTCGCGGACTCGGTCGCCGATGCAGCAGGTGCCGCCGATGCAGCAGATGCGGGCGCTGCGGCGGGCGCCGAGACGGCGGGCGCCGGACCAGCGCTGCGGGCCGAGGCCGCGGGGGCGCCGCCGGTCGCTCGGGCGGGCGCTGCGGCGGGTTCGTCGCGAGTGGGGGCGCCACCGGCATCCGAGACGCCGACGCGACGCTCGAGCCGCTCGACGCGGGCGAGCGCGCCGCGCTGGGTGTCGTCGATGGCGGGCACGAGCACGCGCGCGAGCATGAGCTCGAGGTGCAGGCGCGGCGAGGTTGCACCGCTCATCTCGGTGAGGGTCTGGTTGACGAGGTCGGCGACGCGCGAGAGCTCGGCGGCGCCGAACGCCGCCGCCTGCGTGCCCATGCGCACGAGCTCGTCGGCCGGGACGCCGCGCAGCACCGCCGCAGCGGCCTCGGGCGTCGATGCGGCGACGATGATGAGGTCGCGCAGGCGCTCGAGCAGGTCTTCGACGAAGCGGCGCGGGTCTTGCCCGGTCTGCACCACGCGATCGGCGGCCGCGAAGGCGCCCGCCGCGTCGCCCTGGCCGATGGCGTCGACGACCTCGTCGAGCAGCGCGCCGTGCGTGTAGCCGAGGAGTGCCACGGCCCGCTCGTAGTCGATGCTCGTGCCCTCGGAGCCGGCGATGAGCTGGTCGAGCAGCGAGAGGGTGTCTCGCGGCGACCCGCCGCCGGCGCGCACGACGAGCGGAAGCACGCCGGGCGCGACCTCGACGCCCTCTTCGGTGCAGAGCTGCTGCACGTACTCGAGCATGGGGCCGGGCGGCACGAGCCGGAACGGGTAGTGGTGCGTGCGCGAGCGGATGGTGCCGAGCACCTTGTCGGGCTCGGTCGTCGCGAAGATGAACTTGACGTGCTCGGGCGGCTCCTCGACGAGCTTCAGCAGGGCGTTGAAGCCCTGCGGCGTGACCATGTGCGCCTCGTCGAGGATGAAGATCTTGTAGCGGTCGCGTGCTGGGGCGAACACGGCGCGCTCGCGCAGGTCGCGCGCGTCGTCGACGCCGTTGTGGCTCGCGGCGTCGATCTCGACCACGTCGAGCGACCCTCCGCCGCCGCGCGCGAGCTCGACGCAGCTCGGACACGTGCCGCACGGCACGTCGGTCGGGCCCTCTGCACAGTTCAGGCAGCGGGCGAGGATGCGCGCCGACGTCGTCTTGCCGCAGCCGCGCGGGCCGCTGAACAGGTAGGCGTGATTGACACGATCGGTGCGCAGCGCCGTCATGAGGGGATCGGTCACCTGCGACTGTCCGATCATCTCGGCGAACGTCTCAGGCCGGTAACGGCGATACAGGGCGGTGACCACGGCTCAATCGTAGTTGCCGCGTCTGACACCCGTTCCTGACGACGTGGGCGTAGCATGCGGTGATCGAAAGGGGGCGTGATGACGGCGACGACGATGACACCGGCACAGCTCACGAGATTCGAGGCGAGGCTGCGCGCCGAGCGAGCCGACGCCCAGGAGCGCCTGGCCGAGTTCGACGACGCGATGACCGCGGTTCGCCTCGCCAGAACCGACGCGACGGCCGACGACGAGCACGACCCCGAGGGGCCGACCATGACGCAGGAGTGGTCGCAGCGCAGCGCCGTGCTGGCCGACGTGCGCGCCGAGCTCGCCGACGTCGACCGCGCCCTCGCGCGCATCGCCGACGGAACCTACGGCTTCTGCGCGAACTGCGGCAAGCGCATCACGGTCGCGCGCCTCGACGCGCGCCCGACCGCCGAGCTCTGCATCGACTGCGCGCGCCACGTGCGCTGAGCGGATGCCGCGGCATCCGTCATCGCGCGCTCCGTAGCGCGCCGACGCGCGCCGACGCGCCGGAGCATCACGCCGACCGGTCGGATTCCGCCGCTTCGGGCGCCGACGACGACGCCGCCGGACGCGACCCCTCGACGTCGGCGTCCTCACGGGTCGCCCCGGCGGCCAGGCCGCTGAACGCCCTGATGAACAACGGGCTGGCACCGAGCACGAAGTAGAGGCAGCCGGCGCCGACGAGCGTCGGCGTGAGACCGACCTGCTCGACCGCGAACCCGCCGACCAGTGCGCCGAGCGGCATCGACGCGGCGACGCCGGCCGTCATCGCGCCGAACACCCTGGCCCGCATGCCGTCGGGCACCTCGCCGTACATGGCCGTGGCGATCATCGGGTTCAGCATGCCCGCCGCGAGGCCCGAGCAGAGCAGCACCACGAGCAGCACGGGGAACGGAACACCTGCGGCCATCGCGAGGTAGGGCGGCGTGCCCGCGAGCATGAAGCAGGCCGCGAACATGCCGCGCCCCGACCAGCGGTGCCCGATCCAGCCGAACACCGCCGACCCCGTGAGCGCTCCCGCTGCGAAGCACGCGATCATGCCGCCGAGCAGGCCGGGCTCGCCGAGCACCTCGGTCGCGTAGACGGGCTTGAGCACCGTCAGCCCGGCCGCGTCGATCGCGTTCGTCAACGTCACGAGCAGCACGACCGCGAGCAGCAGCGGCGAGCGCACCATGAAGCGGATTCCGGCGACGAAGCCGTCCTTCGCGCGCTCGCCCGCCGTTCCGGTGGCGGACGCCTCGGCCGAGGCCGAGACGGTGCGCGGGATGAACGCGAGCACGAGCACCGCGGAGACGAGGAATCCGGCCGCGTCGAACACGAGCGCCGGCATCGGCCCCACCAGCGCCACGGCGAGACCGGCGATGCCCGCCCCGATCATCGAGGCGGTGCGCTGCACGGTCGACTGCACGCCGGCGGCGCGGGCCAGCGGCATGCGCGCGAGGGCGGCGAGGTCGGGCACGAGCACCGTCTTGGCCGTGTCGCCGGGCGGGTCGAGCAGGCCGCCGAGGAACACGAGCGCGAGCAGCACGCCGAAGTGGAGCCCGGTGGTGGCCGCGAGGATCGGGATCGCGATGACCGTGAGGCCGCTTGCGACATCGGCCACGATGCTCGAGAGGCGGTAGCCGAAGCGGTCGACGAGCACGCCGCCGAGCGCGCCGCCGATCACGAGCGGCACGGTCGCGAACACGCCCGCGACGCCCGCGGCGAGCGGGGATCCGGTCTGCTGCAGCGCGATGATCGGGATCGCGATCAGGGCGATCGCATTGCCGGCGAGCGAGAAGAACTGCGCCGCGAACAGCGCGAGGATCGGCAGGCGGCGGCGCGCGGCATCCGTCGCCTCGGGGTCGGGCCGCAGCGCATCGGATGAAGGGGCGTCGAGCGCGGCAGCGCCGGCGCCGATCACGCCCGCGTCGTCGCCGCTCACGATTCGCCCCGCGGGAAGACGTGCGTCATCCACCGCACGGTGCGCGCACCCTCGCGGGGCTCGCGACCGACCGCCCACCACTTGTCGTGCACGGCGGAGAGGTCGGCCGCGAGCTCGCGCATCTCGTCGAGTGTGAGGCGTGCCGCGCCGTCGCTCGAGTCGGACGCCTCGACCCATTCGGGTTCGAGCGAGAGCTCCGCGTCGAGCGCGTCGAGCAGTTCGCGGTGGTACGACTCGAGCACCGTGCGCCGCATGGCCTCGGAGGCCTCGCGTCGCTCGGGGTCGCCCGAGTACTGCTCGGGGTGCCAGGTCGTCATCTCGTGCGCCGACTTCCACCAGCGCTCGCGGCCGTCGCGCTCGCGCTCGGGGGCCGGCACGACGAAGCCGTGCTTGGCGAGCGTGCCGAGGTGGTAGCTGATCGAGCCGGATGCCGCGCCGGTGGCCTCGACGAGCATGCCGACCGAGTGCGGTCCCCCGACGCGCAGCAGGCCCAGGATGCGCAGGCGCAGCGGATGCGCGAGCGCGCGCATCGAGCCGGCGTCCTGCACGTCGATGGTGCGGGTCTCGCGGACGGGCGGCGGAGCTGCGGCGGCGTCGGCCGGAGGGCTCGCCGCGGCATCCGTCGTCGGGTTCTCTGGGCTGTCCATACCCGCGATGCTAGTTCAGCAAGAGTTCTTGCACAAGTGTTCTTGCAGAATCGCGGATGCCGCGACGAACGCCCGACGCGCCCTGGAAGCAGGCAGCGGGCAGTGCACAGCGCACAGCCGGAGTGGGCAACGCGCAGCATGGCAGCGCGCACAATCTCGCGAGCGACCGTGCGCCCCGCGATCGGGCCGGCGGGCCGGCGGGTCTCAGCCCAGCACGACCTCGAGCGCCTGACGCGCGATCTCGAGCTCCTCGTTCGTCGGGATCACGAGCACCGCCGTGCGCGACGCATCGGTCGAGATGCGCCGGGCTCCGCGCTCGCGCGACGTGTTGCGCTCCTCGTCGATCTCGACGCCGAACCCCTCGAGCCCGGCGAGCGCCGCGCCGCGCACGGTCGCCGAGTTCTCGCCGACGCCGGCCGTGAACACGATCGCGTCGACGCGTCCGAGCTGCGCCGCGTAGGCACCCACGTACGAGCGCAGGCGGTGCGTGTACACGTCGAACGCGATGACGGAGGCCTCGTCGCCGGCCTGGCGCGCCGCCTCGAGGTCGCGCATGTCGGCGTGGCCGCTCAGGCCGAGGATGCCGCTCTGCGAGTTGAGCAGGCGGTCGGTCGCGTCGGCGTCGAGCGAGGCCCTGCGCTGCAGGTGCAGCAGCACGGCCGGGTCGATGTCTCCGGAGCGCGTGCCCATGACGAGCCCCTCGAGCGGGGTCATGCCCATGCTCGTGTCGACCGAGCGCCCCTCGGCGACCGCGCAGGCGGACGCCCCGTTGCCGAGGTGCAGCACGATGAGCCGCAGTTCTTCGACGGGTCGTCCGAGGAACTCGGCCGCGGCGCGCGACACGAACCGGTGCGACGTGCCGTGGAAGCCGTAGCGGCGCACGCGGTGCCTCTCGGCGAGCGCGCGGTCGATGGCGTACGTGTACGCAGCCGGCGGCATGGTCTGGTGGAACGCGGTGTCGAACACCGCGACGTGCGGCACGCTCGGGAACGCCCGCTCGGCCGCGCGGATGCCCGCGAGGTTCGCGGGGTTGTGCAGCGGCGCGAGCACCGAGAGCTCGTCGATGTTGATCTTCACGAGCTCGGTGATGACGGTCGGCTCGAAGAACCGGGCCCCGCCCTGCACGACCCGGTGGCCGACCGCGACCGGCGCGAACTCCTCGAGCGACGGCCCGTGCACGGCGAAGGCCTGCAGCATGACCGCGAAGGCGGCGTCGTGGTCGGGTGCGTCGACCGCGGCATCCCACACGATCGGTTCGCCGGCTCCGGGAACCGAGGCCGTGTGCTTGACGTGCCCGTCGGTCGTGCCGATGCGCTCGACCAGGCCGCTCGCGAGCGGATGCCCCGTCTCGACGTCGAGCAGCTGGTACTTCAGTGACGAGGAACCCGAGTTGACGACGAGGACGATGCTCATCAGTCGTCGGCCGCCTGGATCGCCGTGATCGCCACGGTGTTCACGATGTCCTGCACGAGGGCCCCTCTCGAGAGGTCGTTCACGGGCTTGTTGAGTCCCTGCAGCACGGGGCCGATCGCGACGGCGCCGGCCGAGCGCTGCACGGCCTTGTACGTGTTGTTGCCCGTGTTGAGGTCGGGGAAGATGAACACGGTCGCCCGCCCCGCCACATCGGACTCGGGCAGCTTGGTGCGCGCGACCGCGGCGTCGGCGGCGGCGTCGTACTGGATCGGGCCCTCGACCGCGAGCTCGGGCGCGCGCTCTCGCACCAGCGCCGTGGCGCGACGCACCTTGTCGACGTCGGCGCCCGTGCCCGACTCGCCGGTCGAGTACGAGAGCATCGCCACGCGCGGCTCGATGCCGAACTGCGCGGCGGTGCGCGCCGACGAGATCGCGATGTCGGCGAGCTGCTCGGCCGTCGGGTCTGGCACCACGGCGCAGTCGCCGTAGACGAGCACGCGGTCGGCGAGCGCCATGAGGAACACGCTCGAGACGACCTCGACGCCCGGCTTGGTCTTCACGATCTCGAACGACGGACGGATCGTGTGGGCCGTCGTGTGCACGGCCCCGGAGACCATGCCGTCGGCGAGGCCGAGCTCGACCATCATGGTGCCGAAGTACGACACGTCCTGCACGGTGTCGCGCGCCTGCTCGAGGGTGACGCCCTTGTGCGCACGGCGCTTCTGGTACTCCTCGGCGAAGCGCGCGACGTGCACGAAGTCGTGGTTCGAGAGCACCGTCGCACGCGAGAGGTCGAGGCCGAGGCCGATGGCACGCGAGCGCACCTCGATCTCCTCGCCGAGGATCGTGAGGTCCGCGACGTCGCGCGCGAGCAGGGTCGCCGCGGCGCGCAGCACGCGGTCGTCGTACCCCTCTGGCAGCACGATGTGCTTGCGGGCGCTGCGGGCGCGCTCGAGCAGTCCGTACTCGAACATGAGCGGCGTCACGACCTCGGGCGCCGCGAGGTCGAGCAGGTCGAGCAGCGCCTGGCCGTCGACGTGCTTCTCGAAGAGCGAGAGCGCGGTGTCGCGCTTGCGCTGCGACTCGGCGGCCAGACGCCCGCGGGTCTGCGTGATCGCGACCGCGGTGTCGTAGCTGCCGAGCGTCGTGCGGATGATCGGCAGCCCGGCCCGCAGGCCCTCGACGAGCCGCTCGACCTGCTCGGAGAGCGGGAACCCGCCCACGAGCACGATGCCCGAGATCGACGGGAAGTTCGCCGACGCATGGGCCGTGAGCACGCCGAGCAGCACCTCGCTGCGATCGGCCGGGATGATCACGATCGAGCCCTCGATGAGGCGCGTCAGCACGTTCTCCATCGACATCGCCGCGATCACGACGCCGAGCGCCTCGCGGTCGAGCAGGTCGGGGTCGCCGGTCGCGAGCTCGCCCTCGACGGCTTCCATGATCGAGCGCACCGACGGCGCGACGAGCACCTGGTCTTCGGGGATCGCCCACACGGCGACGGATGCCGCGCCCAGCGCATCGCGACCGGCCGCCTCGTGCGCGGGCACGCGCTTCATGACGGGCTGGAGGGCCGCGACGATCTCGTCGAGGTGCTCGGCGTCGGCGCGATTGACGACGACGCCGAGGAGCGTCGAGTGCTCGCGCGCGAGCTCCTCGACCGCGAGGTCGGCGAGCTGGGCGAGGTCGTCGGGCGTGCGCGCCTCGGCCTGGCCGAGGTGCTCGGCGCGCTGACGGATGCCGCCGCCGACGCGACCGCCGAGCACGAGCAGCACGGGGGCGGCGAGGTTCGCCGCGATGCGGGCGTTGTAGGCCAGCTCGGTGGGGCTGCCGACATCCGTGAAGTCGGAGCCGAGGATCACGACCGCGTCGCAGCGGTGCTCGATGGCCTTGTAGCGGCGCACGATCTCGGCGAGCGCGCCCTCCGGATCGGCGTGCACGGCGTCGTAGTCGACGCCGATGGCCTCTTCATAGGCGAGCGGCACGACCGCGTCGTGGGCGAGCAGCAGGTCGAGCACGTAGTCGCGCTCGTCGGTGGACCTCGCGATGGGCCGGAAGACCCCGACTCGCGTCGCGCGCCTGGTCAGGGTGTCGAGCACCCCGAGGGCGACCGTCGACTTGCCGGTGTTGCCCTCGGCCGAACAGATGTAGATTCCGTGCGCCACCCTCCAAGCCTATTGGGCGGCGGCTCGGCGCCGTCTGGGAGTCTCCCGCGAGCGCGCGGCCGGCAGACACGGCCCGCGCGGTCGGCGGCCTGCCGCCCGTGAGAGCGCGCGCACAGAACCGAGCAGTCTTCGCTTATGCTGGGTCGGCCCCACGGCCGGTCGCCTCCCCCAGCGGCCAGAACCCAGCACAGGAACCACCAGTGAACCCCATCGCCCTCATCGGAGCGGGCCCCTCCGGCCTCGCAGGTGCCCGCGCGCTCAGCCGCGCCGGCATCCCCTTCCACGGATTCGAGGCCGGCCCCGACGTCGGCGGCCTCTGGAACATCGACAACCCGCGCTCGACCATGTACGAGTCGGCCCACCTCATCTCGAGCCGCACCACGACCGAGTTCGCCGAGTTCCCCATGCGCTCGACGGCCGACTACCCGAGCCATCGCGAGCTCTTCCGGTACTTCGGCGAGTACGCCGACGAGTTCGGCCTCCGCGAGCACTTCAGCTTCGACACGCGCGCGACCTCGGTCGAGCCCGTCGACGGCGACGCGACCGGCGCGAGCGGATGGCTCGTGAGCTCGACCGGCCCCGACGGCGAGACCTCGGGCGTCTACTCCGCCGTCGTGCTCGCCAACGGCACGCTCGCCGAGCCCAACGTGCCCTCCTTCCGGGGCGAGTTCGCCGGCGAGATCATGCACACGAGCGCCTACAAGTCGCCCAAGGTGTTCGACGGCCGGCGCGTGCTCATCATCGGCGCCGGCAACTCGGGCTGCGACATCGCCGTCGACGCGGTGCACCACGCGGCATCCGTCGACATGTCGGTGCGTCGCGGCTACTACTTCGTGCCCCGCTACCTCTTCGGCAAGCCGTCGGACACCCTGAACCAGGGTCGTCCCCTGCCCGCGCCGATCAAGCAGTTCATCGACAAACGCGTGCTCCAGGCGTTCACCGGCGACCCCGTGCGGTTCGGCTTCCCGAAGCCCGACTACAGGATCTACGAGTCGCACCCGATCGTGAACACGCTGATCCTCAACCACCTCGGCCAGGGCGACCTGCGCATCGTGCCCGACATCGACCGCTTCGACGGGCGCACGGTGCACTTCTCCGACGGAACGTCGGGCGAGTACGACCTCGTCATGCTCGCGACCGGCTACCACCTCGACTACCCGTTCGTCGATCGCGCGCACCTGAACTGGACGTCGGCCTCGCCGAAGCTCTACCTCAACATGTTCCCGCCGTCGTTCAACGGCCTCTTCGTGCTCGGCATGATCGAGGCGTCGGGCATCGGCTGGCAGGGCCGCGCCGAGCAGGCCGAGCTCATCGCCGCCTACCTCGCGGCGCAGCGCGACGCCCCCGAGGCCGCGGCCGCGTTCCGATCCCGTGCGGATGCCGCATGGCCCGACCTCAGCGGCGGCTACCGGTACCTCGGGCTCGAGCGCATGTCGTACTACGTCAACAAGGACGCCTACCGGCGCACCGTGAAGAAGCTGATCGGTACGCTGCCCGTGGCATCCCCCGCCGAAGCACCGACCGGCTCCACCGCTGCCCAGGAGGCGCGCGCATGAACATCGACGACGTCGTCCTGAACTTCACGCCCGGCTCGATGGTGGCCCTCAACATCGTGCTCGGGTTCATCATGTTCGGCATCGCGCTCGACACCGCGCCGTCGGACTTCGCGGCCGTGCTCAAGGCACCGAAGGCCATGATCATCGCGATGCTCGCGCAGATCATCCTGCTGCCGGCCGTGACCTTCGGGCTCACGCTGCTGCTGAACGTGCAGGCCTCGATCGCACTCGGCATGATCCTCGTGGCCTGCTGCCCGCCCGGCAATATCTCGCAGGTGCTCACCTACCGCTCGCGCGGCAACGTGGCGCTCTCGGTGTCGATGACGGCCGTCGCGAACGTGCTCTACATCTTCATCCTGCCGATCAGCGTCGTGTTCTGGGGCAGCCTGCACCCGACCGCGTCGGAGCTCGTGCGCACCGTGAGCCTCAACGGCTGGCAGATGCTGCTCGAGATCTTCCTCATCATCGGCCTGCCGTTCTTCGCGGGCCTGTTCATCCGCGCGAGGTGGCCGCGGTTCGCGGGCCGCGTGCAGCCCTACGCCCGCTGGATCAGCCTCGCCGCCCTCGTCGGCTTCATCGCCATCGCCCTCATCGGCAACTGGACGATCTTCATGGCGTACATCGGCGTCGTGCTCGTGGCCGTGTTCCTGCACGACGCGGTCGCGCTCGGCCTCGGCTACGCGAGCGCCCGCATCGGCGGGCTGCCGAGCCGCGAACGCAAGGCCATCACGTTCGAGGTCGGCATCCGCAACGCGGGCCTCGGCCTGGGCCTCGTGTTCACGTTCTTCGGCGGCATCGGCGGCATGGCGATCGTCGCCGGCTGGTGGGGCATCTGGGACATCATCGCGGGCCTGCTGCTCGCGACGGCCTGGGCTCGCGTCACCAGGAAGGCGGATGCCGCGTACGCGGCGTCGCACGCCGCCTCGGCGTCGAGCGAGCCCGGCGCCGAGGGCGACCCGGTGGGCGGCACCCCCGCCTCCCCCGCCTCCTCCGCCGACGCCGCACGCCCGGAGGCCTCCGCATGAGGCGCGTGCTCGTGACCGGCGGCAGCGGATTCCTCGGATCCAACGCCGTGCGCGCCCTCGCCGCCCACCCCGGCGTCGCGCTCGTCGTGTCGGGCGATGTACGGCCGCCCGCGACATCCGCCCCCGACGACGTCGTCGTCGAGACCTGCGACGTGACCGATGCCGCGACCGTCGCCGCGGTCGTCGAGCGCCACGCGATCGACACGATCGTGCACCTGGCCGCGATCGTGAACCCCGGCGGACTCAGCGAGGAGATCGAGCGCCGCGTCGATGTCGACGGCACCCGCAACGTGCTCGAGGCGGCCGTCGCCAACGGCGTGACGCGCATCGTCGTGTCGTCGTCGGGCGCCGCCTACGGCTACCACGCCGACAGCCCCGAGTGGCTGACCGAGACCGACCCGATCCGCGGCAACGAGGAGTTCAGCTACTCGCGGCACAAGCGCATCGTCGAGGAGATGCTCGCCGCCTATCGCGAGTCGCACCCCGAGCTCGGCCAGGTGGTGCTGCGCATCGGCACGATCCTCGGCCCATCGGTGTCCAACCAGATCACGGCGCTCTGGGAGGGGCGGCGCATCCTCAAGATCCGCGGCTCGGAGAGCCCGTTCGTGTTCATCTGGGTCGACGACGTCGTGGGCGCCATCGTGCAGGGCGCCACGGGCTCCGTGACCGGGGCGTTCAACGTCGCCGGCGACGGCAAGGTCACCGTGAGCGAGATCGCCGAGGCCTTCGGCACGCCCACGCTCGAGCTCTCGCCCGGCCTGCTCACCGGTGCGCTGCGCGTCGGACACGCCCTGCGCCTGACCGTGCACGACGCGCACCGCGTCGGGTTCCTGCGCTACCGCCCCGTGCTCGACAACGCGCGCCTCAAGGCCGAGCTCGGCTACACGCCCGCCAAGACGAGCCGCGAGGCGTTCGACGCCTACCTCGCGGCGCGGCATCCGGAGCTCGCCGCCCGCGTGTAGTCCGGGGCGGGCCGGCAGGCCGGGCTTCGAACCGGCCGAACTCCGGATGTCACGGGCGACGCGCCGAACGCCCGGCACCGCCGCGCGGCGCGCCGCCGCCCGCATCCGGAGTTCGGCCGCCCGACGTCGTTCGGACGGCGCGTACATTTCGCACGCGCGGCTCAGGTAGACTGTCGGAGGCTCCTCACGTGGCGCCATCCAGGCCAACTCCCCCAGGGCGGAAACGCAGCAAGGGTAACCGGGCTCTGGCGGGTGCGTGAGGGGTCATCAAGGAGAATTCGCCTAGTGGCCTATGGCGCACGCTTGGAAAGCGTGTTGGGTGCAAGCCCTCGGGGGTTCGAATCCCCCATTCTCCGCCATGCAAGAGAGGCCGCGCCCGAAGGGTGCGGCCTCTCTTGCACTCTGGACACTGCGATTCGAGGAGGAGGAAGGGCGGAGCCCGACCGACGGAGTCCCCCATTCTCCGCCATGACGAAAGCGCTCGCCCGAAGGGTGGGCGCTTTCGTCTTTCCACACAAGTGCGACTCCGGGCCATAAATTCAGGAGATCTCGGTCTCGACCTCGCCGGGGAGGTCCGGAGGCCGGAATCTCCTGAATTTCGGGCGCCGCGAGACCGGCGACGGCGCGCCGCGGCATCCGTGTCCTCATTAATGCCGAATAGCGCGAGCACCGGGGTCTCCCGCATGATTTCAGAGATGTCAGCGGCGAAGATGGATACACGGAGTGGGGACGCAGGGGGCTCCTCCATCGTGGCCGGGGCAGTAAGGGGCGACGGCCTCAGGGTGCACACCCTGAGGCCGCGTCGCACTCTCGGCCGGAACATCGGCTTCTCGATCGCGGCCCTCGTGCTGCCGATCCTCGCGACGCAGCTGTGGATGCTCGATCCGACGGGCGCGTGGGCCGTCATGGCCTGGGCCGGCGCGATCATCGCGGCACTGCTCGTGATCGCGTGGATCTCGTACCAGCGCACGCAGGCGTCGGTCAGCCGCTACGGCATCGTCGAGCGCGGGTTCTTCGGCGGCACCTACACGATCCCGGCGAGCGACATCGCGACCGTGCTGCGCGTGCAGCTCTACCGCGGCTCGAGTCTCGACACCACGCAGGAACTGTTCGTCGTCAACCGGGCCGGCCGCGGCGTGTTCCGCATGCGCGGCCGCTTCTGGAACACCTCGACGATGGACCAGGTCGCGAAGATCCTCGACGTCGAGGAGACCGTGCGCACCGAGCCCGTCACGCTCGCCGAGCTGCGCGAGACCGACCCGAACCTGCTCTACTGGTTCGAGCGCCGGTCGCTCACGCGCTGACGGCCGCGGTTTCGTCTTCGGCGGGGCGGTGGTCTCGATACGGCGCTGTGGCGCCTCCTCGACCGGCGACGGTTCTACCGAGGCGAACTAGCGGGCCGTCGGGATGCCGAGCAGCGGGGAGTTCGGCTTGCTCGACGCGAGCTCGACGAACCCGAGGCGGTCGTAGAACGCGCGGGCACTGACGTTGCCCGGGTCCATGCTGAGGTGCAGGCCGGGCACGCCGCGCTCGGCGAGCGCGTCACGCAGGGTGTCGATGAGGCGACGACCGAAGCCCTGCCCCTGCAACTCGGGCAGCAGGTCGATGTGCAGGTGCGCGGGGTAGCCGTCGAGCTCGGCGATGAGCATGCGCTCGGGCTTGCGGCCGGCGTCGAGCAGCTCCTGCTCGGTGAACTTCGGGTCGCGGCCAGTGGCCGGGCCCGGCTCGGGGTGGCGCGCGACGAAGCCCGGCGTCCACTCCCGGTTCCACCAGTCGACGAAGGCCGCGGTGTCGGCGACCCCGATGATGTAGCCGACCGCCCGCCCGGTGCCGTCATCGACGACGAACGCGAGCTCGGGCGCGAATGTCACGTAGGGCAGCGCGAAGACCTCGGGCATGAGCAGGTCGTCGGAGTAGACGCCGGTCGCGTCGCCGCCTCCAGCAGCCGTGAGCGTGCAGATGCGCGCGACGTCGCCACGATCCGACGCCCGGTACGGGCGGATGAACGGATGCCGCGACTCGGCGGCGGCTTCGGCTGAGGTCTGTTCGGGCACGAACGGCGAGCCTACGGCATCCGGACGAACGTCACTCATCGCCGGCGCCGCGTGCCGAAGATGCCCTGCACGACGCTCGTGAGCACGTCGCGCGTGGCCTTCGAGCCGAGCACCTGCTCGAGCACCGAGGTGTCCTTGCCGCGCGAGGATCCGGTGCTGCGCGACGTGCCCGACCCCGTGCGTGATGTGCCGGAGGTGCGCTTCATCATGCGGTCGTACTCGGCCTGCGCGGCCTTCTCCTCCTTCTCGCGCTGCTTGTCGACGGCGGCCTGCTGCTTGGCGAGCTCGGCGTCGGCCTTCGCCTTCGCGGCCGCGTCCTCGACGGCCTGGGCGGCGGCCGCCGCGGCGTTCATCTTCGCCGTGAGGATCTCGTGCGCGGACTCGCGATCGACGGGCGAGCCGTACTTCGCCTGCAGCGGCGAAGCCGCGACCGCGGCGTCGATCGCGGCATCCGGAGTCGGCGACATGAGGGCCTGCGGGGCGCGGAGGCGGGTCCACGCGACCGGCGACGGCGCGCCCTTCTCGTTCATGACCGTGACGATCGCCTCGCCCGTGCCGAGGGTCGTGAGCACCTCTTCGAGCGCGTACCCCGACTTCGGATACGTCGACACCGTGGCCCGCAGCGCCTTGGCGTCGTCGGGCGTGAACGCGCGCAGCTGGTGCTGCACGCGCGAACCGAGCTGCGCGAGCACGTCGGCGGGCACGTCCTTCGGGGTCTGCGTCACGAAGAAGATGCCGACGCCCTTCGAGCGGATGAGGCGCACGGTCTGCACGACCTGCTGCAGGAAGTCCTTCGACGCGTCGGCGAAGAGCAGGTGCGCCTCGTCGAAGAAGAACACGAGCTTGGGCTTGTCGAGGTCGCCCACCTCCGGCAGGTCGTTGAAGAGGTCGGCGAGCAGCCACATCAGGAACGTCGAGTACAGCGCGGGCTTGTCGGCGACGCCCGGCACCTCGAGCAGGCTCACGATGCCGCGGCCGTCGGGGGCCACGCGCAGGAACTCCGCGGTGTCGATCTCGGGTTCGCCGAAGAACGCGTCGGCGCCCGACTCGGCGAACGCGACGAGTTCGCGCAGGATCACGCCGACCGTCGCCTTCGAGAGCCCGCCCAGGCCGTCGAGCTCGCCCTTGCCCTCGACGCTCGTGAGGTACTGCAGCACCGCCCGCAGGTCTTCGAGGTCGAGCAGCGCGAGGCCGTTGTTCTCGGCGTAGTGGAAGACGAGCCCGAGGCTCGACTCCTGCGTGTCGTTGAGCCCGAGCACCTTGCTGAGCAGCAGCGGTCCGAAGCCCGCGACGGTCGCCCGGATCGGCACGCCCTTGCCGATGCCGCCGAGCGAGAAGAACTCCACGGGGAAGGAGGCCGCCTCCCACGCCTGCCCGATGCCGGCCGTGCGCTTGAGCAGCTTCTCGTTGCCCTCGCCCGGCGTCGCGATGCCCGAGAGGTCGCCCTTGATGTCGGCCGCGAACACGGCGACCCCGTTGGCGGCGAGCTGCTCGGCGAGCACCTGGAGCGTGCGCGTCTTGCCCGTGCCGGTCGCACCCGCGACGAGTCCGTGCCGGTTCGTCATGGCGAGCGGGATGCGCACCTGCACGTCGGGCAGCGCCTCGCCGTTCACGAGCGCGCCCATCTCGAGCGCGGCGCCCTCGAACGTGTAGCCCGAGCGGATGCCGGCGACGCCGTCGGCGTCGAGCGGCGCATCGGCGGCGGGCTGCGCGGGTGCCGGCGGTGCGGGTTCCGGAGGTGCAGGGGCTGCGCCCGCGTTCGCGTCGGGCGCGGCGGGCGGTTCGGACGGCGCGTCGGGCACCGCGGATGCCTCGGGCGCGGCGTTCGCCGCGGCATCCGTCGCCCGTTGCTGGGCCTCGGCCGCCGCCTGCGCGAGCGCCGCCGCCTCTTCGGCCTTGCGGATCGCCTCCGCGGCCTGCGCCTGCAGCGCTGCCGCCGCCTCGGCCGCCGCTGCTGCCGCCCGTTGTGCCTGCTCGACCGCGTCGTCCCCCATGTCGCCATGCTAGCGACGCACCTCGCCCGGGCGACAGGCCGCGAGCGCGGCGCGCCGGGCGGACGGGTCGGGGCGGGGTCGCGCGACCGGCTACTTCAGCCGGATGGACTTCGGCAGACGCTCGGGCTTCGCGATGCCCGCGCGCTTCAGGCGCACGGCGGAGTTGAGGTACAGGAATGCGAGGAGAGCGGCCTCGAGGGTGCCGCCTACCGTCGGGCCGATTCCAGGCGTTCGGCCGAGGCCTGGCAATTCCGCGCCCACGATGGCGATCACCACGCTGAACGCGCCGAACGCCGCGACGATGGTGAACAGCACCCCGAGCCGCAGGCTGAGGGTCGGCCACGCCGTCATTCGCCACCAGGCACGGGCCGGCTCCACCGGTTCCCCCTGACCGCGGAAGACGCGCACTGCCAGGGCGAACGGCACGGCGAGCGTGATGAGGTTGACGAGGGTCACGACCTCGATCGGCACGCCGATCGAGGCGAGCGCGTTGACGATCACGTACCCGACGATCCACGCGACGGCGATGTAGAGCACCTTGAACTCCCAGCGCACGATCCGGAAGTCGAGGATTCGCCGCATGGTGTTCGCTCCGTGTTCGGTCGTCCGGTGGGTCGCCCAAACCTACTCCACGCGATGCCGGGCGCCGCGGCGCCACCCGCACGGCCGCCCGGTCACGACGGGAACGGCAGCGCGCGGCCCGTCTCGATCCACGACTTGAAGCTCGAGAGCACGAGCGGCCAGGTCTCGGCGGTGTCCGTCTCTGCGGGGTGCGCGTCGCTCCACTGGTCGTTCGTGAACGTCAGCTTCGTCAGGTCGTCGCCGGCCGGCTCGAGGCGCCAGGTCATGCGGCTCGTGAGCTCGGCGTGGTTCTCGCGGTAGGTCGGTCCCGGGTGCTCGGTGAGCTGGAGCAGCGCGCCCGGCTCCGCCTGGAGCACCTCTCCGTAGACGTGGACGGTCTCGTCGCCGTCCTGTCCGGGGCCGACGTACTCGTAGCGGCTGCCGGGGGTCAGGTCGCCGCGCAGCGCCGAGCCCCACATGACGGCGCGGCTGCCCTCCTCGCCCGTGATCGCGTCCCACACGCGCTGCGGGTCGGCGGCGATGTACAGGGTCGCCTCGAAGTCGCTCATGCTGTCCTCCTCAGGTTCGTCACGACGCCTCGGCCGCGACATCCGTCACGCTACGGATGCCGCGGGCGGGCGTCTTGAACAAACGCGACCGGTACGCGGGGCGGTCACCCAGCCTCCATCTCGTGCGTCGCGGCGGACTCGGACTTCCCGGATCGGGAATGCCAGTTCCGCCTCAACGATGAGGCGGAACTGGCATTCGCCGATTGAGAACGGCGTGGCGGGAACCGAGCGGGCGAGGTCGGCGGCCGTGGCCATACTGATGGCATGAGTGATGGCGGGGTGCACGACGGCGCGATGCAGGAGGGCGCGATGCACGAGGTCGCGGCGCTCGATGGCGCCGTGCTCGACGGCGCGACGCGCGACGGCGCAACGCGTGACGGCGCAACGCGCGACGGCACGACGCGTGACGGGGCGGTGCGTGATGCGCCCAGCGCGATGCACGGCGAATCGACGGGCGACGAGTACTGGCGCTCGCGTGCGGGCGCGGCGGTCAAGGGCGTGCTCGCGGGGCCGGCCGGCGAGCCGGGCATCGCGCCGCTCGCCGAGGCGGCGGCCGAGCAGGCGTCCTCTCCGGCCGCACCGGTCCGGCTCGCGCGCCACGCGGTGAGCGCCGACCTCGCCCAGCTCGTGCGGCACGTGTGGATCCCCCGCTGGCGACTGCCGCCCGGCGTCGTCATCGAGCAGGGCGTGCTCGAGTACCCGTCGGCGAACCTCGTGATCGACGCGACGTCGGCGGCGCTCCACGGGCCGGCGCTCGGGCGCGGATTCCAGCGGCTCGAAGGCGACGGGGCGGCGCTCGGCGCGCTGCTGCAGCCCGGCGTCTCCCGGCGCCTCGTGCCTGGAGCCGTGCGCGCGCTCATCGGTTCCTCGATGCCGCTCGCCGAGCTGCGCGGCGTGGATGCGGCGAGCGCCGCAGCACTCGCCGCCGATATCCGCTCCGCGCTCGACGCCGACGACGATGCGGGCGCACTCGACGCGTTCGAGCACTGGCTGCGCGGACTCCACCTCGAGCTCGACGCCGATGCCGCGCTCGTCGGCCGCATCGTCGAGCTCGCCGAGACCGACCGCTCGATCGTGCGCGCCGAGCAGCTCGCCGAGTCCGCCGGGCTCGGTCTCCGCGCCCTGCAACGCCTCGTGCGCGAGCAGCTCGGGCTGACGCCGAAGTGGCTCATCGGGCGGTACCGCATGCAGGAGGCGGCGCAGGTGCTCGCGGCGCCCGACGCTCCCCCGCTGGCCGACCTCGCGGCATCGCTCGGCTTCGCCGACCAGGCGCACTTCTCGCGGCAGTTCCGCGCGGTCATCGGCGAGACGCCCCGCGCCTACGCGCGCGCCGCGGCCTCGGGTGCTGCCGCGGCATCCGTCGCCGGCTCGGCCGTCACCGGCTGAGCGGCTCGCCGGCAGCCCTGTCGCAGCGCGGGCGAGCGCCATAGTGTTGAGCCCGTGAGTCCTTCGAAGGGCGAGGCCACGACGATCGAGGTCGACGGGCACGAGGTGCGCATCTCGAGCCCGAGCAAGGTCGTGTTCCCCGAACCGGGCATTACGAAGCTCGACCTCGTGCACTACTACCTCGCCGTGGCCGACGGGGCCCTGCGCGGGGCCGGCGGGCGCCCGATGGTGCTGAAGCGGTTCGTGAAGGGCATCGGCGCCGAGGCGTTCTTCCAGAAGCGCGTGCCCGAGAACCACCCCGACTACGTCGACACCGCGACGCTGCACTACGCGCGCGGCACGTCGGCCGAGGAGGCGGTGATCCGCAACCGGGCGGCGCTCGCGTGGGTCGTGAACCTCGGATGCCTCGACCTGAACCCGCACCCGGTACGGGCCGAAGACCTCGACCACCCCGACGAGCTCCGCGTGGACCTCGACCCGATGCCGGGCGTCGACTGGGCGCAGATCATCGACGTGGCCATGGTCGCCCGCGAGGTGCTCGAGGACCACGGACTCGTCGGCTGGCCGAAGACCTCCGGCTCGCGCGGCCTGCACATCACCGTGCGCATCGAACCCAGGTGGGACTTCCGCGAGGTGCGGCTCGCCGCCGAGACGCTCGCCCGCGAGGTCGAGAACCGGGCGCCCGGCATGGCCTCCGCCCGCTGGTGGAAGGAGGAGCGCGGCGAGAGCGTGTTCGTCGACTTCAACCAGAACGCGAAGGACCGCACGGTCGCATCGGCGTACTCGGTGCGTCCGCTGCCCGACGCGCGCGTGTCGACCCCGCTCGACTGGAGCGAGGTTCGGGGCTCCAACCCCGAGCGCTTCACGGTGCCGACCGTGCTGGAGCGGTGCGCCGAGCGCGGCGACGCGGCATCCGGAATCGACGACGCGACTCCCGGCAGCCTCGAGGGGCTGCTCCGCCTCGCGGAGGAGCTCGGCCCGGCCGAGAAGCCGCCGCGCGCGGGCGACGGCTCGGGGCGGCGCGCGTCGACCATGCCGCTCATCGAGATCGCGCGCACGAAGACGAAGCCCGAGGCGCTCGACGCCCTCGAGGCATGGAAGTCGAGGAACCCGGGCGTCGTCGCGCAGCTGCACCCCGCCGACGTGCTCGTCGACGGCATGCGGGGGTCGAGCTCGCTCTGGTACCGCGTGCGGGTCAACCTGCAGCACGTGCCCGAGGGCGAGCGGCCGGAGCAGGGCGAGCTCGAGGCCGACTACGACACTCCCCACGACCCCTCCACGCATCGCTGACGCGCTGCGCGGAGCCTCCGGTCGCGTGGGCCCAGGGCGGGCCGCTCCTGGGAGTGACGCCGGCCCGCGGTTCAGCTCAGCATGACGGATGCCTCGGCGAGGCGCACATGGCCCGGTGTTAGCGTTGACGGCACGGAAGGGGCTGTCATGACGAGCACGGCGATGCGACTGCCCTCGACGGGGCGCCTCGCCGACGCGCGCGACCGACCCCTGCGCGACCTGCGCATCTCGGTCACCGACCGCTGCAACTTCCGCTGCGTGTACTGCATGCCGAAGAGCGTGTTCGGCCGCGACTACGCGTTCCTCGATCGCGACGAGCTGCTGAGCTTCGAGGAGATCACGCGCATCGCCCGGGTCGCGGCGGCGCACGGCGTCGAGAAGCTGCGGCTCACGGGCGGCGAACCGCTGCTGCGGCG
The DNA here is from genome assembly GCF_009749385.1 of Agromyces allii. Lineage (GTDB taxonomy): Bacteria > Actinomycetota > Actinomycetes > Actinomycetales > Microbacteriaceae > Agromyces > Agromyces allii. The sequence goes on from NZ_WBIN01000008.1 coordinate 165,010, forward strand.
CGGGCTCGAGGGCCTCATCGCACAGCTCGCCGAGCTGCGCACGCCCGACGGTCGACCGCTCGAGATCGCCCTCACGACGAACGGCTCGGCGCTCGCGATGAAGGCCGCCTCGCTGAAGGCCGCCGGGCTGACGCGCGTCACGGTCTCGCTCGACTCGCTCGACGACGAGCTGTTCCAGGCGATGAACGACGTGCGGTTCCCGGTCGGGCGCGTGCTCGACGGCATCCAGGCGGCGCACGATGCCGGCCTCGGCCCCGTCAAGGTCAACATGGTCGTCAAGCGCGGCCTCAACGACCACGAGATCCTGCCGATGGCCGAGCACTTCAGGGGCACGCCGTTCACGCTGCGCTTCATCGAGTACATGGACGTCGGCACGTCGAACGGATGGGAACTCGGCGAGGTCGTGCCCTCGGCCGAGATCGTCGAGCGCATCGGCGAACGGATGCCGCTGGCCGCCGTCGGCGCGACGGCCCCCGGTGAGACCGCCGCCCGCTGGCGCTACGTCGACGGCGGCGGCGAGATCGGGGTCATCTCGAGTGTCACCCAGGCGTTCTGCGGCAGCTGCAACCGGGCCCGGATCTCGACCGAGGGGCGCCTGTTCACGTGCCTGTTCGCGTCGGAGGGCCACGACCTGCGCGCGCTGCTGCGCGGCGGCATCGACGACGACGGCCTCGCCGACGCCATGGGCGCGATCTGGGGTGCGCGCGACGACCGCTACTCCGAGGTGCGCGCGACGCTCACGCCAGAGCTGCGCGCTGCGCGGCCCAAGGTCGAGATGAGCTACATCGGCGGCTGAGGTCCAGCGGCGTCCTGGTCTCGAGTCGCTGCGCTCCTCGACCGGCGAGCCCGGCGGGCCCGGCGGCTGAGCGCCGCTAGGCCTGCGGCGGCTCGGAGCGGGCTCGGCGCATCTCGTCGGCGAGGCCCGGATTGCGCTCGTCGAGGTGCGCGATGACGTTCGCCGCGACATCCGGAGCCTTGTTCTGGCTGAGCTTCGCCCGGGCGTCGAACCGGTCGACGCTCATGCGCAGGCCGACGGTGCCCTTGGCGACCCGGCGCGTGCCCTCTTCGTCGTCGGCGAGGCTGCGGCCGCCGGCGTGGTGCTGCTCGAAGTGGTCGGTGAGCCGCCCGAGCATCTCGTAGTTCTCGTCGTCGCCCAGGATCTCGGGCGTGCCGTAGAGGTGCGCGGTGACGTGGTTCCAGGTCGGGATGACGTCGCCCGGGGCGTACCAGCTCGGCGAGACGTAGTCGTGCGGCCCCTGCACGATCACGAGGATCTCGTGCTGGCCGAGCTCGTGCGCGATCTCGTCTGGACGCCCGAAGTGGCTGATGATCGTGATGCCGTCGGCCTCCTCGTCGAGGATCGCCGGATAGTGGGATGCCACGAGTCCGGTGCTCGCGGGCGAGACGAACGTGGCCCACGCGTTGCCGCGGATGAGCCGCTTGACCTCGTCGGGGTCGGTCATCAGGTAGCGGGGCGTGTGGCGCATGGAACTCCTAGCGTTCGACGAGATCGGCGGCGACGCTCGCGAAGCGGTCGATGCCCCCGACGAGGAACACGACGTCGTCGTGTCCTCGTTCGAGGAGCAGGCGCGCGGCGCGGCGCGAGCGGAGGTCCTGTTCGCAGTAGACGACGAGCGTGCCGGCGCCGGCCGAGGGCTCATCGCCCGCCGCCAGGTCGCCGAGCGGCAGCAGCTCGCTGCCGGCGATGCGTCGCAGCTCGGCCTCGGCGGGCTCGCGGACGTCGAGCAGGCGCACCGGTTCGCCGCCGCGCACCCGGGCGAGCAGGTCGGCCGCGGTGACCCCGCGCGGGGCGGAGGCTGCGGCGAGCGCGGCGGCCGCGGCATCCGTCGCCGTCTCGATCGTCGATGGGGCGGGCTCGAGCCCGCAGAAGCGTTCGTAGTCGACGAGCGAGGTGATCCGAGGGGCATCGGCGATCGCCAGGTACGAGAGCTCGCGCGAGCGCCCCGTGAGGGCGTCGATCGTCGTGACGCGGCCGAGCAGCGGCTCGCCGACGCCCGTGACGAGCTTCACGACCTCGGTCGACATGAGGGCGCCGACCCAGGCGCACACGCTCGGCAGCACGCCGCCCTGCTCGCACGAGAGCACCTCGTCGGGCGACGGGGGCACGGGGAACAGGTCGCGGTAGGTCGGCCCGTGCTCGCGCCACGCGACGCCGACCTGGCCGTGGAACCGCAGGATCGAGCCCCAAACGAGCGGGATGCCCGTGAGCAGCGCGGCATCGTTCACGAGGTAGCGGGTCGGGAAGTTGTCGCTGCCGTCGACCACGAGGTCGTACCCGGCGAGCACCTCGAGCGCGTTCGCCGAGGTGAGGCGGTCGCGATGACGGATGACGCGGCACTCCGGATCGATGCTTGCGACCGTGTCGGCCAGCGAGTCGACCTTCGCCCGCCCGACGTCGGCGACGCCGTGGCTGACCTGCCGGTGCAGGTTGGAGAGTTCGACCGTGTCGTCGTCGACGATGCCGATCGTGCCGACGCCGCTGCCGGCGAGGTAGGGCACGAGCGCGCTGCCGAGGCCCCCTGCGCCCACGACGAGCACCCGGGCGGCCGCGAGACGGCGCTGCGCGAGCTCGCCGAAGCCTGGGAGCATGAGCTGGCGGCTGAAGCGCGAGACCCGCTCGGCCGTCAGCGGCGGGCCCGGCTCGACGAGCGGGGCGGGGTTCATGCTGCCATCCTCGCACGCACCCGCCTGGTGGCATCCTCCCGGGTACCATCGAACCCGTGACGCTCGTGACCGTTCGGTACTTCGCTGCGGCCGCCGAAGCGGCCGGGCTCGAACAGGAACGACTCGAGCTCGCGGCATCCGCCACCGTCGCAGACCTTCGCGAGGTGCTGCTCGCCCGCTACGGCGCGCCCATGGAACGCGTGCTGAGGTCGGGTTCGTTCCTCGTGGGCGGGCGCGTCGAGCGCGACCCCGCGGCAGCGCTCAGCGAGCAGGTCGACATCCTGCCGCCGTTCGCAGGCGGCTAGACCGGGTCCGTCAGGCCGAAGGCGCGGCGCAGTGCCCGGCCGAGCAGTTCGGGAACGTCGAGCTCGCCGGGGTGCAGCGCGTCGTAGACCTGCAGCCCCTCCCACGTGGAGATGAGCACCGCGGCGCTCTCCTCCGGAGTGAGTCCGTCGTCGGCGACCGCGCCCGCGAGGCGCTGCGCGCGGATCGTCGCGGCCATGATGTCGCGCGGGATCAGCTGACGACGTGCCATGAACTCGCGGGCCGGGTGGTCGGGCGACCCGGCCTCGGCCGACATCACGGAGAGCAGCTGCACGAGGCCGGGGGCCGCGAGGTTGCGGCGGGCGGTCGCGACGAACCCGTCGGCGACGGCCGCAGGCGTGGGTTCCGTCGACAGCGTCGACAGGTCGTCGGGCAGGTGCTGGGCGTCCTGCCATTCGAGGACGGCCTGCAGCAGTGCGGTCTTGTTGCCGAAGTGGTGCAGCAGCGTCGAGTGGTCGACGCCGGCGGCCCGCGCGATGCCGCGCACGGAGGCGCCGTGGAACCCCTGCTGCGCGAACGCCTCGGCCGCCCTGGCCACGATCTGGTGCTTGGTGGCGCGCCCGTTGACGTAGCCCTCGAGGCGCTCGATCAGTTCGTCGTCGGTCGTCATCACGTCTCCATGCTTCCACGGCCCCTTCGCCGCTCAGCCCGAATTCCACCATGTGGTGGAATTCGGTTACCATAGCACTGCGCCGCCCGTGCGGCAGCACGCCTGCCGGCCCCCACCGGCGGGCACATCGACCGACGTCGTCCGAGGAGCCCCATGCCCGAGCGCATCCAGCAGCTGCTTGCGCAGCTGACCCTTTCGGAGAAGGCGTCGCTGATGTCGGGCGCGAACTTCTGGAACACGAAGGCGGTCGACCGCCTCGGCGTTCCCGCGATCATGCTCACCGACGGCCCCCACGGCCTGCGCAAGCAGGGCGGCGCGGCCGACCACCTCGGCCTGAACGCGAGCATCCCGGCGACCTGCTTCCCCACGGCCGCCACGCTCGCCAACAGCTGGGACGTCGACCTGCTCCGCCTGGTCGGCGAGTCGCTCGGCGCCGAGGCGGCGGCCGAACAGGTCAGTGTGCTGCTCGGCCCCGGCCTGAACATCAAGCGCAATCCGCTGGCCGGCCGCAACTTCGAGTACTTCTCCGAAGACCCCCTGCTCGCGGGTACGATGGCCGCCGCCTTCATCCGCGGCGTGCAGTCGCAGGGCGTCGCCGCATCGGCCAAGCACTTCGCGGTGAACAGCCAGGAGACCCACCGCATGTCGATCGACGAGGTCGTCGACGAGCGGGCCCTGCACGAGCTCTACCTCGAGGGCTTCCGCATCGCGATCACCGAGGGCGACGCGTGGACCGTGATGAGCTCGTACAACCGGGTCAACGGCACCTACGCCAACGAGAACCACGAGCTCATGCTCGACATCCTGCGCCGACGTTGGGGCTTCGACGCGCTCGTCGTGACCGACTGGGGCGGCAGCAACGACCGCGTCGCGGGCCTCGTCGCCGGCAACGCGCTCGAGATGCCGTCGACGAACGGCGTCACCGATGCCGAGATCGTGCGCGCGGTCGAGTCGGGCGAGCTCGATATCGCGCTGCTCGACGCCCGCGTGGCCGAGCTGCTGACGCTCATCGAGCGCACGGCGCCGAAGCCGACCGGCACGAGCACCGGCACCGGCACCGGCACCGGCACCGGCACCGGCACCGGCCACGTCTCCCCCGCCGACCTCGATGCGCACCACGCCCTCGCCGTCGAGTCGGCCCGCCGCTCGCTCGTGCTGCTCGCCAACCGCGACGGGGCCCTGCCGCTCGCCTCGGCCGCCGGCGCCGGCCGCGTCGCCGTCATCGGCGACTTCGCCGAGACCCCGCGCTACCAGGGCGCCGGCAGCTCGCTCGTGAACCCCACGCGCATCGATTCCGCCCTCGACGCGCTGCGCGCCTCCGACCTCGACGTCATCGGCTTCGAACCCGGGTTCTCACGCATGGACGGCCCCTCGAAGGCCCGTCGCCGACGTGCGCTCGCCCTCGCGGCGAAGGCCGACACCGTGCTGCTCTTCCTCGGGCTCGACGAGTCCGCCGAGGCCGAGGCCGTCGACCGCACCCACATGCGCCTCGCGCAGAACCAGCTCGACCTCGTCGAGGAACTGCTCGCGCTCGGCGCGCGCGTCATCGTCGTGCTCGCGGGCGGCTCGCCCGTCGAGCTGCCGTTCGCCGATCGGGTCGACGCGATCCTGCACGGCTACCTCGCGGGCCAGGGCGGCGGCCGCGCGGTCGTCGACGCGCTCACCGGCGCGGTCAACCCGAGCGGCAAGCTCGCCGAGACCTACCCGCTGCGCTACGAGGACGTCGCGTCGGCGGCGACCTTCCGCCGCACCGAGGCGACGAGCGAGCACCGCGAGAGCATCTACCTCGGCTACCGCCACTACGACAAGGTCGGCGCCGCCGTGCGCTACCCCTTCGGCCACGGCCTGAGCTACACGAGCTTCGCGTACTCCGACCTCGTCGTCGGCGCCTCGACCGTCAGCGTCGCCGTGACCAACACGGGCGAGCGCGCCGGCTCCGAGATCGTGCAGGTCTACCTCGAGGCTCCGGATGCCGCGAGCGGCCGCTTCCGCGCACCGCGCGAGCTCGGCGGCTTCGCGAAGGTCGCGCTCGAGCCCGGCGAGCGCGCCATCGTCGAGGTGGCCCTCGCCGAGCACGCGTTCGACGCGTACGACGTCGCCACGCACGACTGGCGCACGGTGCCCGGCACCTACGCGGTGCTCGCCGGGGCGTCGTCGCGCGACATCCGCCTTCGCGAATCGATCGAGATCGACGGCGAGGCCTGGTCGTTCGCCCACGAGCGAGACCTGCCGAGCTACGTCTCGGGCCGTGTCGACGCCGTCGACGCCGCGGAGTTCGAGACGCTGCTCGGCCGCCCCCTGCCCGACGCCGAGTGGGACGCCGAGCGTCCGCTCACGCGCGACGACATCATCGCGCAGACCAAGGGTCGCGGCGGATTCGCCGGGCTCCTGTACTGGCTGATCACGACGAGCCACGACGTGCTCATGCGCCTGAAGCGCCCCCTCGCCGCGAACAACACCCACTTCGCGCTCGACCTGCCGTTCCGCTCGATCCCCCGCCTGTCGGGCGGGGCATTCGACGAGGACATGCTCGACGGCCTGCTCCTCATGGTCAACCGTTACTTCTTCCGCGGCGCACGCCGCCTCATCAGCGCGGCATGGAAGCTGCGCGCCACCAAGAACCGCGACCCGAAAGCGAACTGAGAAATGCCCACCCGGAAAGAGATCACGCAGGAGGCGGTCGCCCGCGTCCAGGCCGAGAAGGCCGCGAAGCGCGCGCGCAAGGCGGAACTGAAGGCGATGTCGCCCGCAGACCGCAAGGCGGCCAAGGCGGCCGACCGCGCCGCCGCCCGCGAGGCGAAGCAGGCGGCCAAGGCCGAGCGCAAGGCCGCCCGCGCCTCGATGTCGCGCACCGAGTTCCGCGAGCTCAAGCGTCGCGAGCGCGCCTACCGCAGGATCAAGGCGCGCCCCCGCCGCATCATCGGCTGGAGCGTCGTCGTGGCGATCGTCGCCGTCGTCGCCGTGCTCGTCGCGCCCGTCGTGCGCGACATCGGCCGGCTCACCTCGATCGAGCTCGACAGCTCGACCGCCGCGGGCGAGGCCGCACGCGAGCACAGCACCGAGGTCACCGAGGCGATCTCCGACGAGGGCATCGTGCTCCTGAAGAACGAGGGCGACGTGCTGCCGCTCGCAGGCGACCGCCTGAACGTCTTCAGCTTCGCGTCGTTCAACCTCCGGTTCGGCGGCGCCGGATCGGGCGGCGCGAACCAGGCGAGCGCCGTCGGCCTGTACGACGCGCTCGACCAGCAGGGCGTCGAGGTCAACGGCGAGCTGCGCTCCGCCATGGAGGACGCCGGCGCCGAGACGAAGTCCGACGCCCCCAGCGGCCTGCTCGGCATCCTCGCGATGCTCACCGGCGGCGACGAGCCCGAGCCCGAGCCCGACTACCTCACCGACGACGTGCTCGCCCAGGCGCGCGACTACGCCGACACCGCGCTCGTCGTGATCGGCTCCGGCGCCTCCGAGGCGGCCGACCAGACGGCGGAGAGCCTCCGCATCAGCGACGCCCAGCGCGACCTGCTCGACGTCGTGACCGCGAACTTCGACGACGTCGTCGTCGTGGTCAACTCGGGCAACCAGATGGAGCTCGGCTTCGTCGAGGAGTACCCGCAGATCACCGGTGCCGTGTGGATCGGCACCCCCGGCCCGCGCGGCGCGGTCTCGCTCGCGAAGGTGCTGACGGGCGAGGTGAACCCGTCGGGCCACCTCACCGACACCTACGCGCGCGACATCACCGCGGCTCCCGCGGCCGAGAACCTCGGCGACTTCCGCTACGAGAACGCCTCCCGCAGCGTGCTCGAGTACGAGGAGGGCATCTACGTCGGCTACCGCTACTACGAGACCCGCTACCTCGGCGACGAGGCCGGCTACGCCGCCGCGGTGCAGTTCCCCTTCGGCTACGGCACGAGTTACACCGACTTCGCCTGGGACGCGGCGCAGCCCGTGGTCGGCGACGACGACCTCTCCGTCGATGTGACGGTGACGAACACGGGCGACGTCGCGGGCAAGGACGTCGTGCAGGTCTACTTCTCGGCGCCGTACACCGACGGCGGCATCGAGAAGTCGGCGATCGAGCTCGCGGGCTACGCGAAGACGTCGCTGCTCGAGCCCGGCGCATCCGAGACCGTGACCGTCGAGTTCGCGAAGCGCGACATGTCGTCGTGGGACGACGCGACCGGCACCTACCTGCTCGAGCAGGGCACGTACGGCATCACGGTCGGCACCGACGTGCACACGCCCGTCGCCTCGTTCGAGACCGACGTGGCCGCCGATGTCGTCTACGACACCGACGAGACCACGGGCACCGCGCTCGAGAACCGCTTCGGCTACGCCGGTGAGGGGCTCACCACGCTGTCGCGCAGCGACTGGGAGGGCACCTACCCCGACAGCTCGGACATGGACCTCGTGGCATCCGACGAGCTCCTCGAACGCATGGACCCCGAGATCGCACCCGCCGACGGCGAGGCGCCCACGTACGGCGCCGACAACGGCATCGTGCTCGAAGACCTCGAGGGCCTCGACTACGACGACCCGAAGTGGGAGCAGTTCCTCGACCAGCTCACGGCCGACGAGCAGATCTCGCTCTTCGCCAACGGCGCCTACGTGACCGAGGACGTCGAGCGGCTCGGCATCCCGAAGTCGGTGCTGCTCGACGGCCCGGCCGGCCTGAACTACCTCTTCGGCGACCTCGGGGCGGCGTCGTTCGCGACGCAGGTCGTGGTGGCGTCGACGTGGAACGACGAACTCGCCGCCGCACTCGGTGAAGCGGTCGGCGCCGAGGCCAACGCCTACGGCGTGCAGGGCTGGTACGCCCCCGGCATGAACCTGCACCGCACCGCCATGGGCGGCCGCAACTTCGAGTACTTCTCCGAGGACCCGCTGCTCTCGGGCAAGATGAGCGCCGCCATGGTCGAGGGCGCGCAGAGCAAGGGCGTGCTGACGTTCATGAAGCACTTCGCGCTCAACGAGCAGGAGGTGAGCGCCCGTGCCCCGGGCATGAACATCTTCGTCGACGAGCAGGCCATGCGCGAGCTCTACCTGCGTCCCTTCGAGATCACGGTCAAGGAGGCGGATGCCTCGGGCGCGATGACCTCGTTCATGAACATCGGCGGCCGGTGGGCCGGCGGCAACGAGCAGCTGCTGCAGGACGTGCTCCGCGGCGAGTGGGGCTTCGACGGCGTCGTGTCGACCGACGCGGTGCTCGGCGGCTGGATGGACCCCGCGCTCGCGGTGCGCTACGGCAACGACCTGATGCTCGCGATGCTGCCGACCTCGACCGCGAACCAGACGAAGTCGGCGCTCGAGGCCGACCCGGTCGGGGTCGGCGAGGGCCTGCGCGACCGTGTCCACGCCGTGCTGTTCGCCGTGCTGCAGACCGACCTGTTCGACTGACGGCCGACCGGTCTCCCGGTACGGCCGGCATGCGGGAAGCCTCCGGATCGTTCGCGATCCGGGGGCTTCCTCGTTCCGGCAGCCTCCGCGTGTCCGCGGAACGCGTCAGAGTCCGAGGCGCTCGAGCAGGTCGTTGCGGAACACGCCGTTCGGGTCGTACCGGGCCGCGAGCGAACGGAAGTCGTTCCAGCGGGCGTAGAGCTGCGGCATCCGCTCGCTCGCCTCCGCGACGTCGAAGAGCTTGCCCCAGTGCGGGCGCGCCTCGAACGGCGCGAGTGCGGCCTGCAGCGTCGGCAGCAGCGCCTCGACCGCCGGCTGGTCGGGCAGCCAGGTGAAGTGCAGGCCGAGGGCCGGCCGCTCGTACGACGACGACAGCCACAGCGTGTCGGCCGCGACCGTGCGGATCTCGCACACCTGGAGCAGGGGCGCGATCGACCCGGCGAGCCCGCGCACGGCGGCGATCGCGTCGGCGGCGTGCTCGCGCGGCACGAGGAACTCCGACTGCAGCTCGTCGCCGTTCGACGGGGTGAAGCCGAGCTTGAAGTGCGGCAGGCGCTCGAACCACGGGCCCGGCAGCCCGAGCTGGTCGGTGCAGTGCTCGGCCGAGACGCCCGGCAGCGGGTGCCGCTTCACGGTCGCCGCGTGCACGCCCATCGCCGCGAGCGTCTCAGGGAGGGCCTCGGACGCCGCTGCATCCGTTCGCTGCTTCAGCCAGAGCTGGTCGATGACGTCGGGGTCGCGCCAGGTCGTGAACAGGCTCGTCGAGGTCGCGAGGCCCGTGACGGCATCGAGGTCGGCGAGCACGGCCTCGAGCGGGAGCCGCTCGAACACGCGCTGGGCGACCTCGTAGGTCGGTTCGATGTCGAGTTCGAGCGCCGTGACGACGCCCAGCGCGCCGAGGCCGACGACCGCGCCGTCGAAGTCGGGCTCGCCGCGGCGGAGCCGGCGAAGCGACCCGTCGGCTGCGACGAGCTCGAGCGCGGCGACCTGGGTCGCGAGCGAGCCGAGGCGGTCGCCCGAGCCGTGGGTACCCGTGGCGACCGCTCCGGCGACGGAGATGTGCGGCAGCGACGCGAGGTTCGCGAGCGCCCAGCCCTCGCGGTCGAGCGCCTCGGCGACCTCGCCGTGACGGAGGCCGGCCGAGACCCGTGCGGTGCGCGCCTCGGCGTCGATCTCGACGTGCGCCGGCAGGCCGGCCGTCTCGACGAGCAGGCCCTCGGTGTCGGCGATGCGGTTGAAGCTGTGCCGCGAGCCGAGGGCGCGCACGCGGGTCGCGCCGCCGGGTGCACCTGCGTTCGCCGCCGAGGCCACGAGCTCGGACAGCTCGTCGACCGAGGTCGGCCGTGCGATGCGTGCGGCGCCGTACTCGAGGTTGCCGGCCCAGTTGCGGCCCGCACCGGTGCGTTCGGTCATCGTGCTCCCGTCGTCGTGGTCGTTCGGGCCCCGCGGATGTCGCGGCTGCGCGCCCGAGCGGAGTGCACCGCCCGGACGCGCCGGCCGTCACCACCGTACGACAGGATGCGTACGACGGGACGGCCGGCGTGCTCAGCCCAGCGAGACGGCCGACCAGGACACGGGCGGCAGGGTGATCGTGAGCTCGCCGCCGGCGATCGAGATCGACTCGTTCGCGCTCGGGGCCACGCGCTCGGGCTGCTCGAGCGTGTTCTTCGCGTACACGTCGTCGTCGGTGAGCGTGTGCGACTCGAGCACGGCGACGTCGCCGAGGCCGCTGACGTCGACGGTCACGGTGATCGCCTCGGTCTGCGAGCGGTTCACGAGGAACACGGCCGAGCGGCCGGTCTCGGCGTCGTGCGTGGCGACGGCGTCGACGAGCGGGACCTCGCCGTACGCCTTCGTCGAGTAGGTGGGCGCATCGAGCTTCAGCTCGAGCGCCTCGCCCTGCGCGAGGCGCGACGTGATCGAGAACGGGAAGAACGTCGTCTGGCGCCAGGCGATGCCGCCCGGCTCGGTCATGATCGGCGCGATGACGTTCACGAGCTGCGCGAGCGAGGCGCTCGTGACCCGGTCGGAGTGCTTCAGCAGCGAGATCATGAGGTTGCCGAACACGACCGCGTCGGCGACCGAGTAGACGTCCTCGAGCAGGCGCGGGGCGACCGGCCAGTTGTCGATGCCCTCGATCTTGTCGACCCCGTGGAACCGCTCGATGTACCAGACGTTCCACTCGTCGAACGAGATGTTGATGCTCTTCGAGCTGCCGTTCACGGCCTTGACGTGGTCGGCCGTCGCGACGACGGACTCGATGAAGTGGTCCATGTCGACCGCCGACGCGAGGAACGAGTCGAGGTCGCCGTCGCGCTCCTCGTAGTACGCGTGGCAGGAGATGTAGTCGACGTCGTCGTAGGCGTGCGTCAGCACGACGCGCTCCCACTCCCCGAACGTCGGCATGTGCGCGCTCGACGAGCCGCACACCACGAGCTCGACCGACGGGTCGAGCTGGCGCATCGCCTTGGCCGTCTGCGAGGCGATCTTGCCGTAGTCGTCGGCCGAGCGGTGGCCGAGCTGCCACGGGCCGTCCATCTCGTTGCCGAGGCACCACATCTTCACGCCGAACGCGTCGGTGCGGCCGTTGTCGATGCGGCGCTGCGAGAGCGCCGTGCCGCCGGCGATGTTCGTGTACTCGAGCAGGTCGAGCGCCTCGAGCGTGCCGCGCGTGCCGAGGTTGACCGCGAGCATGAGGTCGCTGCCGACCTTGTCGAGCCAGCCCTGGAACTCGTGCAGGCCGACCTCGTTCGTCTCGGTCGAGTGCCATGCGAGGTCGAGACGGCGGGGGCGCTCCTCGCGCGGCCCGACCGAGTCCTCCCAGCGGAAGCCCGACACGAAGTTGCCGCCCGGGTAGCGGATGGTCGAGACGCCGAGCTCCTTCACGAGCTCGACGACGTCGGAGCGGAAGCCCTCGGCATCCGCGCTCTCATGGCCGGGCTCGTAGATGCCGTCGTAGACGTGGCGGCCGAGGTGCTCGACGAACCCGCCGAAGACGCGGCGGTCGATGCGGCCGACGGCGAAGTGCGGGTCGACGGTGAGGCGTGCGGTGGTCATGATGCTCATTTCAGGATCGAAGTCGAGGGTCGGTCGAGGTCGAGTGGTCGGTGGGTCGAGAGGTGGTGCGAAGGTCGTGCGGATGCCGCGGCATCCGTCACTTGATGGAACCGATGGCCAGGCCGCCCTGCCAGTAGCGCTGCAGGAACAGGAACGAGAGCACGAGCGGGATCACCGAGATGAACGAGCCCGACGTGATGAGGTTCCAGACCTGCTCGCCGCCCGCGCCGGCGTTCGACAGCGCGGTCCAGCGGTTGAGGCCGACGGTGACGGGCAGCAGCTGCGGGTCGGTGAGCACGGCCAGCGGCAGGAAGAAGTTGTTCCACGTGCCGACGACCGAGAGCAGCAGCACCGTGACGATCGCGGGCTTCAGCAGCGGCAGGGCCACCTGGAAGAACGTGCGGATCTCGCCGGCGCCGTCGATGCGGGCGGCCTCGAGCATCTCGTCGGGCACCGCGTCCTGCGTGTAGATGCGCATGAGGTACACGCCGAACGGGCTCAGGAGCGAGGGCAGGATCACCGCCCACGGGGTGTTGATGATGCCGTACTGGCTGAGGAGCATGAACGTCGGGATCACGAGCGCCGTGAGCGGCACCATGACCGACCCGAGGATCACGCCGAAGACGCCGTTGCGCCCGCGGAACCGGTACTTGGCGAAGCCGTAGCCCGCGAGGATCGCGAGGATCGTGGCGCCGATGCCGCCCGCGAACGCGTAGAGGAACGAGTTGCCGAGCCAGCGCCAGTAGATGCCGCCCTGGTGGGTGAACAGCTCGCCGATGTTCGAGAACAGGGCGAACGTGTCGTCGAACCAGAACGCCGGGCTGCTGAACAGGCCTGCCGTGTCTTTCGTGGCGGCGACGAACAGCCACCAGATCGGCACGATGAAGTAGATCGCGAGGATGATCAGGAACACGTGCGAGCCGATGCGGCGCCCGCCCTTGCGGCGGCCGTCGCCCCGCGCGCCCCGGGGGCCGCGATATTCGTGGTCGGGCACGCCCGTGACGGTCGTGAGGGCGTCGGCGCGGTCGCCGCGGGTGTTGAGGATGGCCATCACTTGAGTCCGCTCTGCTTGCGGGTGAGGAAGAGGAAGAGGTACGAGCCGGCGAATACGAGCGCGCCGAGCGAGAACGCGATCGCCGAGGCGTAGTTGAACTGGCTGTACGAGAACGCCAGCGAGTACGCGTACATGTTCGGCGTGTACGCCGCGTCGATCGCGCCCTGCGCGATGTTGCGCAGCACCACCGGTTCGGTGAAGAACTGGAGCGTGCCGATGAGCGCGAACGTGATCACCATGACCATCGACGACGAGATCATCGGGAGCTTGATGCGGAGCGCGGTCTGCAGGCCGTTGGCGCCGTCGATGCGGGCCGCCTCGTAGATCGACGGGTCGATCGACCGAAGCGCCGCGTAGATGACGACCATGTAGTAGCCCGACCACTGCCAGGTGACGATGTTCACGAGGCTGCCGAAGATCGTGCCCGACGCGAGGAAGTCGGGTGTGGGCAGGCCCACGGCCGTGAAGAGCGTCGCACTCGGCCCGAACTTCGGGCTGTAGAGGAAGCTCCACATGAGTGCGCCGATGACCACGGGAATCGCGTACGGCACGAAGATGAGCAGCCGCGAGAGCTTCGACAGCCACGAGGTCAGCGAGTCGAGCACGAGCGCCGCGAGGAGCGCGACGATCAGCTGCGCCGGGATCATGACGATCGCGAACGCGGCGACGCGCAGCAGGCCCTCCATGAAGAGCGGGTCGGTGAACGCCTTCACGTAGTTGCCGATGCCGGTGAACTTCGTGCCCGTCGCGAGCGTCGACGTGAACAGGCTCATGCCGAACGCGTAGAACAACGGGAACACCAGGAACAGGGCGAACACCGCGAGGAACGGGGAGACGAAGAGCCAGCCCCAGCGTTGGCGGCGGCGCTCGAGGCGCGAGCCGGGCGCGCGCGTCGTGCCGGTGCGGCGCGTCGCGACGGGCTTCGGCCCGGCGGTGGTCTGGGTGGTCATGCTCGCTCTCCTCGTCGAGGCGGTCGGTCGGGGGTCGGTGAGGGGCGGGGGGGGGGGGCGGGGGGGCCCCCCCCCCCCCCCCCCCCCGACCGGTTACTCCAGGGTGAAGCCCTGCTCGCCGGCGTAGGTCTCGAGCGAGGACTGCAGGTCGTCGAGCGCCTGGTCGGAGCTCTTCTCGCCCTGCGTCATCGCGTAGAGCTGCTCGGTGAGCTGGTCGTACGCGTAATTCTGGAACGGGCTGAAGGTGAAGCCGGTGTAGCCGGCCGCCGCCTCGAGGAAGACGTCCTTGTTGATCTGCTGACCGCCGAAGAACGGGTACTCGAGGTCGCGGAAGTAGTCGGACTCGAGGATCGGCTTCCACAGTGGGAACAGGGCGGCCTGTTCGATGCCGATCTTCCACGCCTCCTCGGTGCCGAAGACCTCCTTGGCCACGACCGCGGCCGCCTCCTTGTCCTTCGCCTGGCTCGTCACGGCGAAGGTCGAGCCGCCCCAGTTGATCTGCACGGGGTTCGCGGCGTCCCACTGGGGAACCGGCGCTGCGCGCCACACGGCGTCGCTGTCGGCATCCGAGAGACCGCTCAGGTAGCCGGGGCCCCAGGCCGCGGCGACGTAGATGGCGTAGCTGCCGTCGACGAGCTTCGTGTTGTAGTCGGCCGTGAACGCGTCGTCGGTCGCGACGAGGCCCTGGTCGACGAGGTCGCTCCAGTAGCTCAGGACCTTCTTCGAACCCTCGTCGTTGACGTCGATGCCGATCTCGGTGGGGTTCGCGTTGTCGTACGCGAACGGCACCGAACCGGCCTGCGCGAACAGCGCCTGGTTGTAGGCGCGACCGTTCGTCGGGAAGTCGGCGAGCACGCCGGGCGCGCCCGCGTCCTTCAGGGTCTTCGCGGCGGCGGCGAACTCGTCCCACGTGGTGGGGGCGGCGATGCCGTACTGGTCGAGGATGTCCTGGCGGTAGAGCATGCCCATGGGGCCGCCGTCGACGGGGATCGCGTAGACCGCGTCGCCGCTCGAGACGTCCTTCCAGGCACCCTCGGTGTAGTCGCCCTTCACGTCGTTCGCCCCGAACTCGGTGAGGTCGACGAGGCCGTCGCGGATCGAGAAGCTCGAGAGCACCTCGGACTCGAGCATGATGACGTCGGGGGCGCCCGACCCCGCCTCGAGGGCGGTGGAGAACTTCGTGTACTCGTCGTTGCCCTGGCCGGCATTGGTCCAGCAGATCTGGACGTCGTCGTGGCTCTCGTTGAAGAGGTCGACGACGTCTTCGAATGCCGGGTACCAGGCCCAGACGCTCACCTGGGTGGCGTCGGCGTTCACGATCTTGTTGGTGCATTCCGTGGCGGAGGTGGATTCGCCTGCGCTGCAGCCGGTGAGGGCTGCGGCCGCGACGGCGACCGTGCCGCCGACGGCGAGGAGCTTGCTCTTCATCGTGCGGTGCTCTTTCTGTTGCGGTGGACAACTCTGTCTTGGTGCCCTGTGCCGGTGGTCTGTGCTCGGGCTGTACAACGTTGTAAAGTAAACGTTGTAGAGACATGATGCCCAAGGGCGCGCCCGCTGTCAAGTGGAGTCGGACAGCGGTTGCCGAGCTCGCGACGACATGCGGACACCGCGCGGACGCCGCGGTCAGGCGGCGGGCGCCGCGACCGCGGACTCGCGCTCGGCGATGCGGAAGTCGGCGAGCAGCAGCCGCGGCGGGCCCAGCTCGGCGCCCGACGCGATGCGCTCCACGAGCGTCGCGACGGCCGTCTTCGCGATCCACTTCTGGCCCGGATCGACCGTGGTCAGCGACGGGATCGAGTAGCCGGCCTCGTCGAGGTCGTCGAAGCCCATGACCGCGACGTCCTCGGGCACGCGTCGGCCCGATGCCTGCAGCACGCGCATCGCACCGAGCGCGAGCGTGTCGTTCAGGCCGAAGACGGCGTCGAACGCGACGCCGCGGTCGAGCAGTTCGGTCATCGACCTCGCGCCGTTCGAACGGTGCCACAGCGTCGTGTAGCCGATGAGCGACTCGTCGAACGGGATGCCGTGCGCCTCGAGCGCCTCGCGGTGCCCCTGCAGGCGCAGCGC
This sequence comes from Agromyces allii, assembly GCF_009749385.1. Lineage (GTDB taxonomy): Bacteria > Actinomycetota > Actinomycetes > Actinomycetales > Microbacteriaceae > Agromyces > Agromyces allii. The sequence continues at coordinate 181,148 of NZ_WBIN01000008.1, forward strand.
GGCCGACCCCACGATCTCGTCTTCATGGGCGCCGACCACGGCGATGCGTCGCCGCCCCGACGCGATGAGGTACTCGGTCGCCGCACGCGCCGCCTCGACGTTGCGCATGGTCACGTGGTCGATCGGGCCGCCGAAGATGCGCTCGCCGAGCAGCACCATCGGGAAGTCGACGCGGAGGCTCGCGACATCCGCCTCGCTCATGCCCAGCGCACTGAAGATCAGGCCGTCGGTCATCTTGAGCCGGGGACTGCGCAGCAGTTCGAGCTCGCGGTCGCGGTCGCCGCCGGTCTGCTCGACGAGCACCACGAGCCCCGCCGCCTCGGCCGCCTCGATGACGGCGGCCGCGAGTTCGGCGAAGTAGCTGAGTCCGAGCTCGGGCACGGCCAGGGCGATGGCGCCCGTGCGCCCCGACTTCAGGCTGCGGGCGGTGAGGTTCGGCACGTAGCCGAGCTCGGCGATGGCCGCCTCGACGCGCTCGCGCGTCGCCGGGCGGATGTGCGGATACGCGTTGATCACGTTCGACACGGTCTTGATGGACACGCCGGCGACCCGCGCCACGTCGTGCAACGTCACAGCCATGTCGCCTCCGGGTTCATGCCAGCACTCTACAACGTTGTACCCCAGTGGTGCCGCCGGAGTCGAGCACGACGCCGATGTGCCGTCGACGCGTCATCGACGCGTCGCCGCCGCGTCATCGAGGAGGGCGCGGATGCGACGGCGGCGTGACATGCGCCTGCGCGAGCGCGGCGTTCCGCTCCGAGGCGCGCGCGAGCCGCGCCAGCCGCTCCCGCTCGAGGGGCACCGCGAACGCCGCCCAGAGCAGCAGTGCGACCCCCGCGCCGACGAGCGCCCCGCCGATCGTGTCGGTCAGCCAGTGCACGCCGAGATAGGTGCGACTGATCGCCATGAGCACGGTGTACACCGCCCCGGCCACCCACACCCAGACCCGCGGCACGATGACGCCGAGCGCCACCGCGATCGTCGCCGCGTTCGCCACATGCCCCGAGGGGAATGAACCGAAGTCGCTCGTGACCATCATGTCCTCGGGCCGAGGCCGGCCGTACAACTCCTTGAGCACCTGCACCACGAGGGCGCTGCCGGCCGAGGCCAGCGCGAAGTACAGCGCGGCCCACGGCCGACGCAGCACGAGCAGCGCGATCGTGATGCCGACCGGCACGAGGATCACACCGACGATGCCGCCGCCCAGCATGTTCATGAACAGGGCGAAGACGTCGGCCGCCGGCGAGTGCGCCTCAGCGAGCTCGAGCGACCACTCCTCGTCGACCCCGAGCGGCAGTCCGCCCGCGCGCACCGCGATCACCAGGCCGAGCAGGGCGCCCATCGCCACCGCGATGCCGCCCGCGATGAGCGGCACCCTTCGGCCCATGCGGTGCACGCGCGCGGCGCGCTGATGCGGCGCGAGATCGTCGGAAGCAGCCACGGTCGCATCGGGGCGGCCGGCGGGCTGGGCCGCGGGCCCCGACTCCGCGGCGGCGGTGGGCTCCGCGTCCGCGTCGCGCTCGGCGGCGTCGTCAGGCTCGGGCGGCTCGGCAGGCGCGGTCATGGCCCAACGCTAGCGAGGCGGCGGATGCCTCGGCGCGCGGCACGCGGCATCCGTCGCCCTCGGCCGGTTCGGGCTCGCCCGCGGGTCGCCACCGACGCGACGTCTGCGCCGGACTGTGCGGAACAGCGCGGACCACCCGACGCGGCGCAACTCCGGATGTCGCGAGCGACGCGCAGAGGCGAGCCGGCCGACACGCGGGCGCCCGCCACCGGCATCCGGAGTTCGGATGCCGGCGCGGACCCGGACGCAGCCCGAGATGCGAACGCAGGGCAGGACGGCCCGCGCGACGCAGGCCCTACCGACGACGCGTCAGTCGCTGAGCGGCGGCACCGTGCTCGGGCGCACGAGCAGCCACAGCGCGGCGATCGCGATGACGGCCGCGCTGATCTGCACGATCGCCATGGGGACCGCGCTGCCGACGCCCATGAGGCCGATGAGCGGCGAGATGAGCCCGGCGAGTCCGAAGTTCAGCGCGCCGAGGAGCGACGCCGCGGTTCCGGCCTCGGCGCCGTGGTGCGCGAGTGCCAGCACCTGCACGGCGGGGAACGAGAACCCGCAGGCCAGGATGTAGATCCAGAGCGGGATCGCGGTGCCCCAGAACCCGGCGCCCGAGGAGTCGAGCACCATGATCGCGACGGCCATCGCGAGGTGCACGATCGTGGCGATCGCGAGGATCCACTGCGGCTGCACGGTGCCGCGCATGAGCCGCGAGCTCGTCTGCACGCCGATGATGATGCCGATCGAGTTGACCGCGAAGAGGATGCCGTACTGCTGCGCGGTGAACGCGTACAGCTCCTGGAAGAGGAACGACGAGGTCGACAGGTAGCCGAACAGGCCCGTGAAGGTCATGCCGCCGACGATCGCGGCGCCGAGGTAGACGCGGTCGCGGAACAGCGCCTTGTACCGGTCGCCGAGCGTCGAGTGGCCGGCCACGTGGCGGCGCGACTCGGGCAGGGTCTCGACGATGAGGAACGCGACGGCGAGCACGACGACGAGGCCGTAGACGCCGAGCACGATGAAGATGCCGCGCCAGTCCATGACGTTGAGCAGCTGCGAGCCGATGACGGGCGCGAGCACGGGCGCAAGGCCGTTGACGAGCGCGAGGCGCGAGAGCATGCGCACGAGCGGCTTGCCGCCGAAGAGGTCGCGCACCATGGCCATGGCCACGACGCCGCCGGCCGCGGCGCCGAAGCCCTGGAGCAGGCGGAACACGAACAGCCACGTGATGTCGGGCGCGAACGCCGCACCCACGGAGGCTGCGATGTGCAGCACCGTCGAGAGGATCAGGGGCAGGCGGCGGCCGACCTTGTCGCTCCAGGGGCCGACGATGAGCTGGCCGAAGCCGAAGCCGAGCATGGTGCCCGTGAGCGTCAGCTGCACGGCCGCGGCCGAGACGCCGAGCTCGCTCTGCAGCACGGGGAACGCGGGCAGGTAGAGGTCGACGGTGAACGGCCCGAGCGCGGTCAGCGCGCCGAGCACGAGCACGTACACCAGCCGCTGGCGGCGGCTCAGGCGGTCGCCGGGGTGCGACGGGGTCTCGTAGTCGGACGGTCGGAGGATGGGGATGGAGGCGGTTGATGACATGCGGGTGTCCAGGCGTGCTCGAGTGCGGCGGCGCACGCCCTCGGGCGCCGGGAGACAGGAAACGGCGCCCCGTGGGGCGCCGCCGTGGTGCGATTCGGCCCCACGATGGGCTCGAATCGATTCGACTAGGTTCCAAGTGTACCCGAGCCCCCCTCCCCTGCCGCAAGTCCGAATTGCATTCGGGTTTCGCGGATGTCGTCGGCGGGCGCCTCGCGAACGCACGCCCAGCGGTACGCCGGGAAGACGTGAGCGGATGCCGCGACGCGCCGTCGCGGCATCCGCTCACCGGATCTGCGTGCTCGACCTAGACGGCCGGCACCTCGACCGACTCGGCCTCGCCGGCCGGAGCCGAGGTCTCGACCGGAGCCGAGGCGACGGACGCCGGGAGCCCGGTCGCCTGCCCCGCTGCGTGCCCGGCCGCATGCACCGCCGCGAGATAGCCGAACACCGCGGCCGGCCCGATGGTCGAGCCGGGCCCGGGGTAGGTGCGCCCCATGACCGAGGCCGTGGTGTTGCCCGCGGCGTAGAGGCCCTCGATGACCTCGCCCTCGGCATCGAGCACGCGCGCGTGCTCGTCGGTGAGCAGGCCGCCCTTGGTGCCGAGGTCGCCGGGCACGAGCTGCACCGCGGTGAACGGCCCCTTCTCGAGCGCGGCGAGATTGGGGTTCGGCTTCACGCGCGGGTCGCTGTAGTACCGGTCGTAGGCGGTGTTCCCTCGGCCGAAGTCGAGGTCGACGCCGCCGCGGGCCAGTCCGTTGAACCGCGCGATCGTCGCGGCGAAGGTGGACGCATCGACGCCCATCCTGCGGCCGAGCTCCTCGAGGGTGTCGGCCTTGACCGCCACGCCCTCGCGGAAGAGCAGCTTGCCGTCGCCGAGCAGCGCAGCGAACATGTAGCGCTGGCGGTGCCGCTTCTCGACGACGAGCCACGACGGGTTCGCGGGCGAGACGGCGTTGCGCTCGAGCAGGTGGTGGCCGAAGTCGATGTAGCTCTCGGACTCGTTGAGGTAGCGCGCACCCGACTGGTCGACGACGAGGCTGAACGGGTCGGAGCGCTCGTTGAGCACGAACATGGCCTGCTTGCCCGGAACCGGCACGGAGGCGCCCCACCAGGCGTCGTCCATGAGCGCGACATCGGCGCCCGCCTCGACGCCGGCCTCGATCGCGGTGCCGAGGTCGCCCTCGGCGGCCGACGTGTAGCCGGGGATGCCGTGGTACTTCTGCCGCCAGGCCGTGTTCGCGGCGAAGCCGCCCGCGCCGAGGATCACGCCGTGCCGCGCACGGATGCGCAACGCTCCGCCGGGGGCCGCCACGACGGCGCCGATCACGCGCCCCTCGTCGTCCTTCAGGAGCTCGGTGAGCGGCGAGCTGAGCAGGATCTCGGTGCCCTGCTGCTTCGCGATGTGGCCGAGCTGGAGCATGAGTCCGCCGCCGAACCCGTAGAGGTTCTTGCCCGTGACGAGCCCGCCGAGCGTGCGGAACACGAACCGCGCGCCGCGCACGAACCCCGAGAACGACGACCACGCGCGCATGAGCAGCCACACGTCGTCGGTCTGCATGGGGGCGGGAATGGAGTCGCCCGTGCGCGAGGTCTTGCGCCAGTCGCCGAGCTTCTTCGCGTCGAACGGCTTCGACTCGATGCCGCGACCGATCTTGCCGCCCGGGCGGTCGGGGTAGTAGTCGGGGTAGTCCTTCGCGACGGCCCAGCGCACGCCCAGCGCCTCGAGCCGGTTCACGAGCTCGGGGATCGTGTCGACGAACGCCTCGCGCCTGGCCTGCGAGCTCGCGGGCCCGATCGCGTCGACGGGCCCGATCGCGGACTCGAGGTAGGTCAGCGCCTCGGCGCGCGAGTCGGCGATGCCCCTGCGCTTCATGACGGGGTTGTTCGGCATCCACAGCCCGCCCCCGCTGCGCATGGTGGTGCCGCCCCAGCGGTCGGTGCTCTCGACGATGAGCGTGGACAGCCCGCGATCGGCCGCGGTGATCGCGGCGGTCATGCCGGCGGCACCGGTGCCGGCGACGAGGACGTCGACTTCGCGGTCCCAAGATGCGGTCATTGCTTCCTCCTCCAACCGGACATCCTTGTCCGGTAACGGTTGTACGCTAACACCCGTGCCCGAATCCCGGAAGAGCCCAGAACCGAGTGCGCACGGCGACGCCGCCTCGCCGGCGAAGGCCAACCGCGGCCCGGTCGCCGGCCCCGAGAACCGCCGCGCGATCATCGCCGCCGCCCGCGAGATCTTCGCCGAATCCGGCCTGCAGGCGCCGTTCAGCGCCGTCGCCAAGAAGGCGGGCGTCGGCCAGGGCAGCCTCTACCGCCACTTCCCCGACAAGGCGGCGCTCGCGGTCGCGGTCTTCGACGAGAACCTCGACGCCCTCGAGGCATCCGTCGCCGACCCGGCGATGACGCTCGACGACCTCATCGACGCGATCATCGACCTCGCCGCCGTCTCGACAGCGCTCATCGACCTCATCTGGCAGCACCAGTACGAGGACCGCGTCGTGCACCTCAGCGCCCGCCTCGCCGTGATCGTCGGCACCGTCGTCGCACGCGAACGCGCCGCCGGCCGACTGGGCGACCACGTCGACGACAGCGACGTGCTGCTCTCGATCACCATGCTCACCGACCTGCTCGCCCGAGCGGATGCCGCGGACCGGCGCCCGATGGCCGAGCAGGCGTGGGCGATCTTCCGCAGGTCGTTCGCACCGCTGCCGGGCTGAGCGCCGAGGCTCGCGTCAGTCGACGTGCGCCGCGTCGGCCGACGCCACGAGCGGGTCGGCGAGGAGCGCGGCGAAGGCGAGTTCGGCCGCTCCGATGAGCAGGCGGTTCTCGCCGAGTTCGGCGACCCGGATGTCGAGTCCCTCGGAGGCCACGGGCAGCGCCTGCGCGGCGACGGCCGCATCGAGCGCCGCCGGATCCCACGAGGCGAGCGTGGCGAGGAACCCGCCGAGCACGATGAGCGACGGGTTCAGCACGTTGATGGCGTTGCCGAGCGCCGTCGCGAGGATGCGCTGCTGCCTCGCGAGCTCGTCGGCGACGCGGGGATCGTCGGATGCCGCGAGCAGTCCGGCGAGGGTCGGCTCATCGGCACTCGCGCGGCCGACCGCATCGAGCAGTCGCGCGCGGCTGACCTCGTCTTCGAGCACGCCCTCCGGCGCGCGCCGGTCGCCGTCGCGCGAGATGCCCGGACGGTTCTGGCCGAACTCCCCCGCGTACCCGTGCGCGCCGCCGACGAGCCGGCCCTCCACGACGAGCCCGCCGCCGATGCCGCTCGCGCCGCCGTTGAGGTACACGAGGTCGTCGACGCCGCGCCCGGCGCCGAAGAGGTGCTCGGCCCTGGCGCCGAGCGTCGCGTCGTTCGCGACCTGGGTCGGCAGCCCGGTGGCGGCCTCGACGAGCGCCCGCACCGGGGCATCCGTCCATTCGAGGTGGGGCGCCCAGCGCACGAGGCCGTCGGACTGGCGCACCTGGCCCGGCACCGCGAGCCCGGCGCCGATGAGCCGGACGTCGGCGAGCTCGGCCAGGCGCCAGCGGGCGATGACCCTGGCGACGAGGTCGGCGGTCTCCTCGGGGGTCACGAGGTGGTCGACGTCGATGCGCTCGCGCACGACGATGCGGGCGTTGAGGCCGACGGCCGCGACGGTCACGGCGTCGACCTCGGGGTTGACGGCGATGGCCTGCACGCCGGGGTGCACCGCGACGACGGGTGAGGGGCGCCCGACGCGGTTGGTGGGGTCGGGCGCGTGCTCCTGGACGAGGCCGAGCTCGACGAGTTCCGCGGCGAGCGCGGCGACCGTCGAGCGGTTGAGCCCGGTCTCGGCGGTCAGACGGGCGCGCGAGAGCGGCCCCTCGCGGTGCGCGAGGGCCAGGAGTTTCGAGAGGTTTCGACGATGCACGCCGTCGAAGGTTCCGAGTCGGTCGACCACGGGAGCAACTCTATGTTCCCGCCCGGAGCGGGCGGGCGCGGCTCGCGGGATTTGTTGCTCTTGACGGCATATCCCCTCGCGGCTAGAGTTCCAACGTCCAGATCACTTTCGGCGTTGAGGCCGAAACTTTCGAGAGGTTCAATGATGAACAGACGACGCATCGGCAGGTTCACCGCCATCAGCGCCGCAGCAGCACTGGCCGTCGGCGCCCTGGCAGGATGCAGCGCCGGCAGCGACGAATCCGGAGACGGATCGGTCACCCTGACCTTCTGGCACAACTCCACCACCGGCGACGGCAAGGCCTACTGGGAGGCGACCGCGGCCGACTTCGAAGCTGAGCACCCCGGCGTCAAGATCGAGATCCAGGCCATCCAGAACGAGGAGATGGACGGCAAGCTCCAGACCGCCCTCAACTCCGGCGACGCACCCGACATCTTCATGGCCCGCGGCGGCGGCAAGCTCGCGGCCGTGGTCGAGGCCGGCCAGGCGCAGGACCTCTCCTCCGCGCTCTCCGACGACACGAAGGCCGCGCTCGGCGACGGTGCGCTCTCGGCCTTCACGGTCGACGGCAAGCTCTACGGCGTGCCCTCCTCGGTGCTGCCCGGCGGCATCTACTACAGCAAGGACCTGTTCGAGCAGGCGGGCATCACCGAGACGCCGACGACCTTCGACGAGCTCGGCGACGCCGTCGACAAGCTCAAGGCAGCGGGCATCGACCCCATCGCCCTCGGCGCGAAGGACGCCTGGCCCGCCGCGCACTGGTTCTACTTCTTCGCCCTCCGCGAGTGCTCGCAGGACGTGTTCGCCGGCCTGACCGACGACCCGAGCTTCACCGACGACTGCTGGCTGCGCGCCGGCGAGGACCTCGCGGACTTCGCGGGCACCGAGCCGTTCAACCAGGGCTTCCTCACCACGACGGCCCAGCAGGGCGCCGGCTCCTCCGCCGGTCTCGTCGCCAACCACAAGGCCGCCATGGAGCTCATGGGCGCCTGGGACCCCGGAGTGATCGCCTCGCTCACGCCCGACGAGAAGCCCCTCGCCGACCTCGGCTGGTTCCCGTTCCCGGCGGTCGACGGCGGCGACGGCGAAGCCGGCGCGATGATGGGCGGCGTCGACGGGTTCTCGTGCTACGTGGATGCCCCGAAGGAGTGCGGCGAGTTCCTCGAGTTCGCCTCGCAGAAGGAGTACCAGGAGGGCTACGCCAACGCGTTCGTGACGCTGCCCGCCAACAAGGACGCCCAGAGCGTCGTCACCGACCCGGCTCTCCAGGAGGTGCTCGCCGCGGTCAACGAGGCGCCGTACGTCTCGGTCTGGCTCGACACGCTCCTCGGCCAGAACGTCGGCAACGCGCTGAACGTCGGCGTCGTCGACCTGCTCGCCGGCAAGGGCTCGCCCCAGGGCATCGTCGACGCGGTCGACGAAGCCATCCAGAAGGGCTGAGGCCGAGCACATCATGAGCGTTCGCACCAACTCACCCGCCGAAGGGCGAGTCGACGCGGACGACGTCACGGCCGGGGGCGGCACGCCGTCCCCGGCCCCCGGCCGGGTCGCCGCGACGTCGCCCCGCCCGGGACGTCGGCCCCGCCCCGACCGCCCCCGCCGCGACCACCTGAAGACGATCGAGATCGCGGTGCTCGTGGGCCCCGCCCTCATCGTCTTCCTCGCCTTCGTCATCTTCCCGGTCGTCATGGCCGGCTACTACGGGTTCTTCCGGTGGAAGGGCTTCGGGCCGCCCACCGACTTCATCGGCCTGCAGAACTACGTCACGATCCTGCAGGACACCGCGTTCCACGAGGCGCTCTGGCACAACGCGATCATCGTCGTGATGTCGCTCGTGCTGCAGGGGCCGGCCGCGCTGCTGCTCGCCCTGCTCCTCAATCGCCCGATGCGCGGCCAGTCCGTGATCCGGGTGCTCATCTTCGTGCCCTACGTGCTCGCAGAGGTCGTCGTCGGCACGGGCTGGAGCCTGATGCTGCAGAGCGAGGGCGCCCTGAACGGCCTCCTCGAGAAGATCGGGCTGGGCGGCCTCGCGCAGGACTGGCTCGCCGACCCCGACATCGCGATCTGGACCCTGCTCGGCATCATCACCTGGAAGTACATCGGCTTCGCCGTGATCCTCTTCCTGGCCGGCCTGCAGGGCATCCCGCAGGAGCTCACCGAGGCGGCCCAGATCGACGGCGCCTCCTACTGGCAGATCCAGCGCCGCATCACCCTGCCCCTGCTCGGGCCGACCCTGCGCATCTGGGCGTTCCTGTCGATCATCGGCTCGCTGCAGCTGTTCGACCTCGTCTACATCATCTGGGGCCAGTACGTGGCCTCGACGGCGGGCACGTCGACCATGGCGACCTACATGGTCGCCAACGGGCGCAACGCCGGCAACTACGGGTACGGCAACGCCGTCGCCGTCGTGCTGTTCCTCATCTCGCTCGTCGTCGCCCTCGTCTACCAGCGCTTCGTGCTGCGTCGCGACACCGCCGGCGCCCTCACCGAACGGACTGGCCGATGACCGCATCGATCGCCCTGCCGCGGGCCAGGCGGCCTCGCGGGTCGGGCACCCTGCCATGGGGCAGCCCAGCCATCTACTTCGTCGGCTTCGTCGTCGTCGCGCTCATGCTCGCGCCGATCGCGTACATCATCATCGGCGGCTTCCGCACGAACTCGCAGATCACCGCGGACCCGTCGGCGCTCCCCGCGCCGTGGGTGTTCGCGAACTACGCCGAGGTGCTCGTGAGCACCACGTTCTGGGGCGAGGTGCTGAACTCCACGGTCGCCGCGGTCGTCACCACGGTCGGCGTCGTCGCACTGGGCCTCATGGCCAGCTACGTGCTCGCCCGGTACCGGTTCAAGAGCCGGGGCCTGCTCTACGCCGTGTTCGCCGCCGGGCTCATGTTCCCGATGACGGTCGCGATCACGCCGCTCTACCTCGTGGTGCGCAACCTCGGCCTGACGAACTCGCTCGCCGGCGTCATCCTGCCGCAGATCGCGTTCGCCCTGCCGACCACGATCATCATCCTCGTGCCCTTCCTGCGGGCGATCCCCGACGAGATCGAGGAGGCGGCCTCGATCGACGGCTGCTCGCGCCTCGGCTTCTTCTGGCGCATGGTGCTGCCGCTCGCCCTGCCCGGCGTCATCACGGTCGGCATCCTCGCGTTCATCGCGAGCTGGAACAGCTACATCCTGCCGCTGTTCATCCTGAACAACGAGGCGACGTACACGCTGCCGTTGGGCGTGCAGGCGTTCGCGTCGCAGTACTCGGTCGACACGGCCAAGGTGCTCGCGTTCACGTCGCTGTCGATGATCCCGGCACTCGTGTTCTTCAGCATCTTCGAGCGCCGCATCGTCGGCGGCCTGACCGGGGCGGTGAAGGGATGAGCGCGCACGAGCAGACCACCACGGCGACGGATGCCGCGGGCCTCGCGCCCTGGCACGACGTCACGCGTCCGATCGGCGAACGCGTCGAGGCGCTCATCGCCGAACTCGCCCTCGAGGAGAAGATCGCCCAGCTCTACGGCGTCTGGGTCGGCGCCTCGGCAGAGGGGCTCGACGTCGCCCCGAACCAGCACGAGATGAGCGGCGACGTCGATCTCGACGAGCTGCTGCCGAAGGGCCTCGGGCAGTTGACGCGCCCCTTCGGCACGGCGCCGGTCGACCCGGGCCTCGGGGCGCTGTCGCTCGCCCGCACCCAGCGGCGCATCGTCGCCGAGAGCCGGCTCGGCATCCCGGCGCTCGCGCACGAGGAGTGCCTCGCGGGCTTCGCGACGTGGGGCGCAACGGCCTATCCCGTGCCGCTGTCGTGGGCGGCGACGTTCGACCCAGACCTCGTCGAGCGGATGTCGCGGCGCATCGGCGACGACCTGCGACGCGTGGGCGTGCACCAGGGTCTCGCCCCCGTGCTCGACGTCGTGCGCGACGCCCGTTGGGGCCGCGTCGAGGAGACGATGGGCGAGGACCCGTTCCTCGTCGGCACGATCGGGGCGGCCTACGTGCGCGGCATCGAGTCGGCCGGCGTCGTCGCGACCCTCAAGCACTTCGTCGGGTACTCGGCCTCGAAGGCGGGTCGCAACCTCGCACCGGTCTCGGTGGGGCCGCGCGAGCTCGCCGACGTGCTGCTGCCGCCGTTCGAGACGGTGCTGCGCGAGGGCCGACCGCGCTCGGTCATGAACGCGTACACCGACCTCGACGGCGTGCCGACCGCGGCCGACGCCGCCCTGCTCACCGACCTGCTCCGCGACACGTGGGGCTTCGCGGGCACGGTCGTCGCCGACTACTTCTCGGTCGCCTTCCTGCAGACCCTGCACGGCACGGCCGGTTCGCTGGCGGATGCCGCGGCCGCGGCGCTCGTCGCCGGCATCGACGTCGAACTGCCGACCGTGCACGCCTTCGGGGCCCCACTCGTGCAGGCCGTCGCCGACGGGCGGCTCGACGAGGCGGTGCTGGATCGCGCGCTGCGCCGCGTGCTGGCGCAGAAGGCCGAGCTCGGCCTGCTCGACCCCGACTGGGACGCCACGCCCGAGGCCCTGGCCGGCCTCGCCGACGACCCCGAAGCGGTGCGCGGCGCGATCGACCTCGATCCCCCGGCGAACCGGGCACTCGCGGCCGAGGTCGCCGAGCGCGCCGTCGTGCTGCTTCGCAACGACGGCACCCTGCCGCTCGTCGGCGACGGCCGCACGAGCCCGGGCCGCACGCCCCCGGCCCGCACGCCCCCGGCCCGCATCGCGGTGATCGGCCCGACGGGCGACGACCGGTTCGCGGTGCTCGGCTGCTACGCGTTCCCGACGCACGTCGGCGTGCACCATCCCGACTCCGGCGACGGCATCGAGCTGCCGACGCTCGTCGCCTCGCTGCGGGCGGAGTTCCCCGACGCGGTCGTCGAGTTCACCGCAGGGACGAGCATCTCGGGCGGCGAGACCGACGGATTCGCCGCAGCGGCGGCCACGGCATCCGCTGCCGACCTCGTGGTGCTCGCCCTCGGCGACCGCGCCGGCCTCTTCGGCCGCGGCACGAGCGGCGAGGGGTGCGACGCCGAGACGCTCGCGCTGCCCGGCGCCCAGGCCGGACTGCTCGAGGCCGTGCTCGATGCCGGAACCCCGACGATCGTGACCCTGCTCGCAGGCAGGCCGTACACGCTCGGCACCGCGCCTGAGCGTGCGGCGGGCATCGTCGCGGCGTTCTTCGCCGGCGAGGAGGGCACCCGGGCGATCGCCGGCGTGATGAGCGGGCGTGTCGCCCCGAGCGGGCGCCTGCCCGTCTCGGTGCCCCGCTCCGCGGGCGTGCACCCGTCGACCTACCTCGCGTCGAGGCTCGCACGCAGCAACACCGTCTCGAGCATCGACCCGACCCCGCGCTACCCGTTCGGCCACGGCCTGACCTACACGGCGTTCGAGTGGACCGACCTCGTCGGCGACGCGCCGACGGTCGGCATCGGCGGAGAGGTCGTCGTGAGCCTGCGCGTGCGCAACTCCGGCGAGCGCACCGGCGTCGAGGTCGTGCAGCTCTACCTGCACGACCCCGTGGCCTCGGTCGTGCAGCCCGTGCAGCGCCTCATCGGGTTCGCACGGGTCGAGCTCGGAGCCGGCGACGCCGCCGACATCCGCTTCGCCGTCCCGACCGACCTCGCGTCGTTCACCGGGCGCGACGGCGTGCGAATCGTCGAACCCGGAGCGCTCGTGCTGAGCGCGGGCCGTTCGAGCGACGACCTGGCGTCGGCCCACGAGGTGCAGCTGACCGGCGCCGTGCAGGTCGTCGACCACACACGTCGGCTGCGGCTCGAGGTCGAGATCTCGGTCGGCGTCGTCGAGGTGGCGGGCGCGGGCGCTTCCGCAGGTGCGGGCGCCGTCGGCTGATGGCGCTCGCCCGCAACCCGGTGCTGCCCGGCTGCCACCCCGATCCGAGCGCGTGCCGGGTCGGCGAGGAGTTCTTCGTCGTCACGTCGAGCTTCGAGCTGTTCCCCGGGCTCCCGGTGCACCGGTCGCGCGACCTCGTGCACTGGGAGCTCGTCGGACACGCGATCCACCGCGAGACGCAGGTCGACCTGTCGGGCGTGCCCGCGAGCGGCGGGCTGTTCGCCCCGACGATCCGGCACCACGACGGGCGGTTCCTCGTGGCGTGCACGCTCGTCGACGGCACGGGCCGTTCGGGCAGCTTCATCGTGACGGCCGCCGATGCGGCCGGCCCCTGGTCGGACCCGGTGTGGGTCGAAGGGGCCGAGGGCATCGACCCGTCGATCCTCGTCGATCGCTCGGGCCGGGCGTGGTGGAGCGGCACGCGGCTCGCCGACCCGCCGGCGTGGCCCGAGCAGACCGAGGTCTGGGTGCGCGAACTCGACCTCGCGACCCTGCAGCTCGTCGGCGAGGAGCGGGTCGTGTGGAACGGCGCGGTCACCGGGGCGGTGTGGGCCGAGGGGCCGCACCTGTACGACCTCGACGACGGCATCCTGCTCCTCGCGAGCGAGGGCGGCACCGAGCGCCATCACGCGGTGAGCGTTGCGAGGGCCGATGCGCCGCTCGGCCCGTATCGCGGCAGCCCGGGCAATCCCGTGCTCACCCACCGGCACCTCGGGTCGACCGCTCCCGTCGCGAACGTCGGCCACGCCGAGCTCTTCGACGACGGCCGCGGCGGATGGTGGGCGACCGCGCTCGCGACCCGGCGCGTCGACGGCCGCGAGGCGTTGCAGGCGCGGGAGACCTGGCTCGTGCCCGTGACCTGGGAGGACGGCTGGCCCGTGTTCGCGCCCGGGCTCGGCCGGCTCTCCGACACGGTCGAGGTGCCGTGGGCGGATGCCGCGGGCGAGGCGTCCGTCGGGGGCGAGCCGTTCGTCGGGGGCGAGCCGTTCGTCTCGGGCGGGCCGGATGCCGCGGGCCGGCGCTCCGGGCGACGGCTCGACGGTCTCGTCGACGGGGCCGTCCACCCGGAGCTCGCGCTCGTGCGCACGGCGCCCGGCCGGCTCCGCGTCACCGTGGATCCCGCCGCGGGCGCCCTGCTCCTGCATCCGTCGTCGCGATCGCTCTCGGAGGCCGCACCGCACGCGCTGCTCGCGTGGCGGCTCGAGGAGATGCACGCGACCCTGTCGGCCTCGGTCGCGCTGCCGGCCGGTTCGGCGGTCGATCCGGCGGCCGACCCGTCTGCCGACCCGTCTGTCGACCCGACGGCCGACCCGACGGCCGACGGCGACGGGGGCGGTCACGCCGGCCTGGTGCTGCGGCTGAGCGACGCCCGGTTCGTCACCCTCGCGGTGCACCGCGCGCCGGACAGTACCGCAGCGGCATCCGTCGTCCGCGTCGAATTCGTGCGGCACGTCGACGGCGTGGACGAGCCGCTGGGCACGGTCGTGCTGCCGGCCGGGACCTCCGACGCCGGGGCCTCCGACGCCGGGATCCCGCTCGCCCTCGAGATCGACGGCTTCACCTGCCGTGCGAGCGTCGCCGGCACGCCGCTCGGCGAGGCCGACCTCACGGCCCTGAGCCCGAGCGAGGGCGGCGGGTTCTTCGGCGTGCTGGCGGGTGCGTTCGCCACCGGGGACGCAGCGCAGGCCGGGCCGACCGCTTTGCGCGACCTCGGGCTCGCCCACCACGCCTGACCGATCCGCAGGCGTCACGCACCGGCGCGCCCCGCGCTGCGCCCGACCGCGCCACGGGCGTCCGACGCATCGGGGTGCCGTTCGTCCGCACCCGGATGGGTCGAACGCCCGTCGCACGCACCCGGAGATGCGGATGCGCGTGCGTTCAGGCCCGCGGCGGCGCCGTGCTCTCGCGCACGATGAGGTTCGTCGCGAGGTCCATGCGGGGCGTGCTCTCGGGGTGCGGCTCGCCGCTCAGGCGGATCGCGAGGCGCGCGGCCTCCTCGCCCATGCGCCGCAGCGGCTGGTGCACAGTCGTGAGCGGCGGACTCACCCACGGCGCGAGCGTGATGTCGTCGTAGCCGACGATCGAGAGGTCTTCGGGAACCGACAGCCCGACCTCGCGGGCGGCGTCGAGCACGCCGAGCGCCTGGAGGTCGCTCCCGGCGAAGATCGCGGTGGGGCGCCGCCCGGCCGGCAGCGCGAGCACGGCCCTGGCGTGGTCTCGGCCGCCGCCGACCGCGAAGTCGCCGAAGCGCACCCACCCCGGGTCGACCGCGAGACCGGCCTTGTTCATCGCGCTGCGGTAGCCGTCGAGACGGGCGAGCGAGCACATCATGTCTTCGGGCCCGGTGATCGCGGCGATGCGCCGGTGGCCGAGCTCGATCAGGTGCCTGGTCGCCGCGAGCCCGCCCGACCAGTTCGCCGAGCCGACGCTCGGCACGTCGGGCGAGGGGTCGCCCGCCGGGTCGACGATGACGTACGAGATGCCGCGCGCGTGCAGCCGCTCTCGGTACTCGGGCGAGAGCTCGGAGAACACGAGCACGACTCCGACGGGTCGGCGGCGGATGACGCCGTCGATCCACTCGGGGTCGGGCGCGTGCCGGTCGCCGCTCACGGTGAGCACGACGCTCAGTCCGTGCTCCTTGGCGACGGCCTCGACGCCGCCGATCAGCTCCATCGACCAGATCGGGTCGAGGCCGTGGAAGACCAGCTCGAGCAGTTCGGCCCTCGTGTCGGAGCGGCCGGCGCCCCGGCGCACGTAGCCGCGTTCGTGCAGGACGCGCTCGATGCGCTCCCGTGTCGGCTTGGACACGTCGGTTCGCCCGTTCAGCACTTTCGAGATCGTCGACAGGCTGGCGCCGGTCGCTTCGGCGATCTCGGCGAGTGTGACCCGGTCTCCCTCGGCATCCGTCTTCATGTTTCGAAGCATAGACGCGAAAGTTGCGTGATTCGAGACTTGCGCCGGGATGCGCGTCCGGTTTATGTTGGGCGTGCCAACAAATCATCGAAGACGCTGAAAGGCGGATCTCCATGGCCAGCGCGCCCACCCGCGACGACAAGTTCTCCTTCGGTCTCTGGACGGTCGGGTACAACGGCACCGACCCGTTCGGCGGCCCCACCCGCGAACCCCTCGACGTCGTGCACGCCGTCGAGAAGCTCGCCGAGCTCGGCGCCTACGGCCTGACGTTCCACGACGACGACCTGTTCGCCTTCGGCTCGACCGACGCCGAGCGCCAGAGCCAGATCGACCGCCTCAAGGGCGCGCTCGACGACACCGGCCTCATCATCCCGATGGTGACGACCAACCTCTTCAGCGCACCCGTCTTCAAGGACGGCGGCTTCACGGCCAACGACCGCGACGTGCGCCGCTTCGCCCTGCGCAAGGTGTTCCGCCAGCTCGACCTCGGCGCCGAGCTCGGCGCGAAGACGTTCGTCATGTGGGGCGGCCGCGAGGGTGCCGAGTACGACTCCGCGAAGGACATCCGCCAGGCACTCGAGCGCTACCGCGAGGCCGTCAACCTGCTCGGCGACTACGTCACCGACAAGGGCTACGACATCCGCTTCGCGATCGAGCCGAAGCCCAACGAGCCCCGCGGCGACATCCTGCTCCCCACCCTCGGCCACGCGATCGCGTTCATCGACTCGCTCGAGCGCCCCGAGCTCGTGGGCCTCAACCCCGAGGTCGGACACGAGCAGATGGCGGGCCTGAACTTCGCCGCCGGCATCGCGCAGGCGCTGTACCACGGCAAGCTCTTCCACATCGACCTCAACGGCCAGCGCGGCATCAAGTACGACCAGGACCTCGTGTTCGGCCACGGCGACCTGCACAACGCGTTCGCGCTCGTCGACCTGCTCGAGAACGGCGGCCCCGGCGGCGTGCCCGCCTACGAGGGCCCGCGCCACTTCGACTACAAGCCGAGCCGCACCGAAGACGAGAAGGGCGTGTGGGAGTCCGCCGCGGCGAACATGCGCACCTACCTGCTGCTCAAGGAGCGCGCCGCGGCCTTCCGCGCCGACCCCGAGGTGCAGGAGGCGCTCGAGGCGGCCAAGGTGTTCGAGCTGTCGACCCCGACCCTGAACCCGGGCGAGACCTACGACGAGTTCCTGGCCGACCGCTCGGCCTACGAGGACTTCGACGCCGACGCCTACCTCGGCGGCAAGGGCGGCGGCTTCGTGCGCCTGCAGCAGCTCGCGACCGAGCACCTGCTGGGCGCGAGGCCGTAGGCCTCGCGAAAGGCGGCAGCCGCAGCCCCATGAGGTGCGCCAGCACCGAAGGGCGTGCTGCGGCAGTCTCGGGTTCGTGACCTTTCATGCCGACCTCGAGAAGCCGACCAGCTGCTGAAGCCACCCCTGCGCCGGGTTCGACGACTCGGCGCAGGGGTTTTCCCGTACCTGCACCACCTCCACCTGCACCACCGACAGAAAGGGGCGGGCTTTGGCGCTCGTCGCAGGGGTCGACTCGTCGACCCAGTCATGCAAGATCGTCATCCGGGATGCCGCCACGGGCGCCCTCGTGCGCTCCGGGCGCGCACCGCACCCCGACGGCACCGAGGTCGCCCCTGCCGCGTGGTGGGGCGCGCTGCTCTCCGCGATCGGCGACGCCGGCGGACTCGACGGCGTCGAGGCGATCTCGGTCGGCGGGCAGCAGCACGGCATGGTCGTGCTCGACGCCGAGGGCCGCGTCATTCGCGACGCCCTGCTCTGGAACGACACGCGCTCGGCGCAGGCTGCGCTCGACCTCATCGCCGAGGTCGGCGCCGACGAGTACGCGCGCCGCACGGGCGTCGTGCCGGTCGCCTCGTTCACCGCGACCAAGCTGCGCTGGCTCCGCGATGCCGAGCCGGATGCCGCGGCGCGCGTGGCCGCGGTGGCCCTCCCCCACGACTGGCTGACGTGGCGCCTGCGCGGGTACGGCCCGGCGGGCGAGTCGCCCCTCGGCCCCGTGCTCGAGGAGCTGACGACCGACCGGTCCGACGCGAGCGGCACGGCCTACTGGGGCGCCGACGGCTACGACCGCGATCTGTTCGTGCGCGCCCTCGGGCACGACGCGATCCTGCCGCGCGTGCTCGGCCCGTCGGAGTCGGCGGGGCGCACGCCCGACGGCATCCTCGTGGGCGCCGGGGCGGGCGACAACGCCGCGGCCGCGCTCGGCCTCGACGCGGCATCGGGCGACGTCGTCGTCTCGATCGGCACGAGCGGCACGGTCTTCGCGGTGACGGATGCCGCCGTCGCCGACGCCTCGGGCACGGTCGCCGGGTTCGCCGACGCGACGGGCCGCTTCCTGCCGCTCGTGGCCACGCTCAACGCCGCCCGGGTGCTCGACGCGTTCGCGCGCGTGCTCGGCGTCGACCACGACGGGCTGGGCCGGTTGGCGCTCGAGGCCGACCCCGCGGCATCCGGCGCCGTGCTCGTGCCGTACTTCGAAGGCGAGCGCACGCCCAACCTGCCGAACGCGACCGCGCACCTCGACGGCTTGAGCCTCGCGAGCATGACCAGGCCGAATCTCGCGCGCGCCGCGATCGAGGGCATGCTGTGCGGCCTGGCCGACGGGCTCGAGGCCGTCGAGCGCCTCGGCGTGACCGTCGAACGCGTGCTCGTGATCGGCGGAGCGGCGCAGAACCGCGCCGTGCGCGCGATCGCCGCACAGGTGTTCGACGCCCCGGTCGTGATCCCGGAGCCGGGCGAGTACGTCGCCGACGGGGCCGCCCGACAGGCCGCCTGGGCGCTCGTCGGCACGCGTCCGGAGTGGCCGATCGAGCTCGCAGCGACCCTGCCGGGCGACCACCGCGCCGACATCCGCGAGCAGTACTCGCGGGTCTCCGGTCGCTGAATCGATTCGACTCCAAAGAAATCTCCGCCGCCGCGGGAGGCCGCCTCGGCCCCCGCGGCGGTCGTGATTCCGGGCATGTGACAGTCGCATGCCGCCACCCGGGCGGAACGCCCGATCGGGAACCGATTTCCCGATTTCGTGTGACGTGTCACATCGCGATTCGCGTTACTCGATCGTTATCAGCGCGGCCCTCCGGCGGGGCTTACCGAGTCGTAAGTTTCGTCGTGCCGATGTCAGTGCAGACGCGGTAGCAGTGATTGTCCTGCACACTCACCAGTCAGAAGGGGAGAACGATGAAGAAGGCTTCATTGATCTCGATCACAGCCCTCGCCGGAGCATCGATGCTGTTGCTCGCAGGCTGTTCCAGCAGCGGAGGCGACGGCGGAAGCACCGACGACGCCACCGCGACCCGCGCTTGCGTCATCCTGCCCGATGCCGCGTCCTCGCCTCGTTGGGAGAACGGCGACCGTCCGGCCCTCGAGAAGGCGATCACCGACGCCGGGTTCGAGGCCGACATCCAGAACGCCCAGGGCGACACCAGCAAGTACGCCACGATCGCCGACCAGCAGCTCAGCAAGGGCTGCGGCGTCATGCTCCTCGTCGACTACAACGGTGCGGCCGTCGCCGTCGCCGCCAAGGCGAAGGACCAGGGCATCCCGGTCATCGCGTACGACCGTCCGATCGAGGGCGCCGACTACTACGTGTCGTTCGACAACGAGCAGGTCGGGGCGCTCGAGGGTCAGTCGATCCTCGACGGCCTCGCCACGGCCGGCAAGGACCCGAAGACCGCGGTCGTGGTCTACATGGGCGGCGACCCCGCCGACGGCAACGCGAAGATGTTCCACGACGGCGCCGTGAGCGTCATGGAGCCCGCCGGCATCAAGCCCGCGCAGGAGCCCCCGGGAGTCTGGGACGGCGACAAGTCGGCGACCAACTTCGAGCAGGCCCTGACCGCCCTCGGCGGCAAGGTCGACGCGGTCTGGGTCGCCAACGACACCAACGCCGCGGGCGTCATCACGATCCTCGACAAGAACGGCCTCACCGTTCCCGTCTCGGGTCAGGACGCCTCGATCGCCGGTCTCCAGAACGTGCTCCTCGGCAAGCAGACCGCCACGGTCTACAAGCCGTTCGCGCTCGAGGCCGACGCCGCCTCCGAACTCGCCATCCAGCTCCTGAACGGCGAGACCCCCTCGGTCGACAAGAAGCTCGACGACGGCACCCCCTACATCGCCGTCACGCCGATCCTCGTCGGACCCGACGACGTGCAGACGGTCGTCGACGACGGCAACGCCGACGCCGCCGAGATCTGCACGGCCGACGTGGCCGCAGCCTGCACCGAGCACGGCGTCGGATAATCCCATCCGATCCGGCGGGAGGTTCCGGGGCGTTCATTCGCCCCGGGGCCTCCCGCTCCCGCACGACCGCACCACGCGGCGCCCGTCCGCTTCCCCGCTTCCCCTGCTTCCCGCTTCCCGCTCCGCCCGCGCCAGCGCACGCGTACGCACACCCCGAGCACTCGCACCGCAGCTTCCGGAACAGCGCAGTTCCCCACAGAAAGGACCCGGCATGGACCAGCCGATCATCGAGCTGAGAGGGGTTGTGAAGAGCTTCGGCCCCGTGGATGTGCTGAAGGGCGTGAACTTCACGGCCTACCCCGGAAAGATCACCGCCCTCGTCGGCGACAACGGCGCCGGCAAGTCGACCCTCATCAAGGGACTCGCCGGTGTGCAGCCCTACGACGACGGCGAGGTGCTCTTCAACGGCGAGCCCGTGAACCTCCACACGCCGCGCGATGCCGCCCACCTCGGCATCGAGGTCGTGTACCAGGACCTCGCGCTCTGCGACAACCTCGACATCGTGCAGAACATGTTCCTTGGTCGCGAGGAACTCGCGGCCGGCACGTTCGACGAGGGCGTCATGGAACGCGAGGCCGCCGAGACCCTGCGACAGCTCTCGGTGCGCACCGTCAAGTCGGTCCGGCAGAAGGTCTCCTCGCTCTCGGGCGGCCAGCGCCAGACCGTGGCCATCGCCCGCTCGGTGCTGAAGAAGGCGAAGGTCGTCATCCTCGACGAGCCGACCGCCGCACTCGGCGTCGCCCAGACCGCCCAGGTGCTCGCGCTGGTGAAGCGCCTCGCCGAGCAGGGCGTCTCGGTCGTCATCATCAGCCACAACCTGGTCGACGTCTTCGAGGTCGCCGACTACATCAGCGTGCTCTACCTCGGCCAGATGGTCGCCTCGGTCGAGACGTCGAAGACCACGAACGAAGACGTCATCGGCTACATCACCGGCGCGAAGACCTACGAAGGAGAGCACGCATGAGCGGCGAGCAGGGCACTTCGGCTCCGACGTCGACACCGCCCACCGATTCCACGACGGCCCTCTCGGCGCTCAGCACCGAGGCGCTCATCGGCAGCGGGCAGGAAGGCGGCCTGATGGATCAGGTCCGCGCCTGGCTGCAGCGCGTCCGCGGCGGCGACATGGGCGCACTTCCCGCCGTCGGCGGCTTCGTCGTGCTCAGCATCCTGTTCACGATCCTCAGCCCGTTTTTCTTCACCGAGCGCAACTTCGCGAACCTGCTCACGCAGGCGGCCACCCTCGTCATGCTCGGCATGGCGCTCGTCTTCGTGCTGCTGCTCGGCGAGATCGACCTGTCGGCCGGTGTCACGGCCGGCCTCACGATGGTCATCTTCGTGGTGCTCATCGCGGTCGTGAACCTGAACTGGGTGCTTGCGCTCGCGATCGCCTTCCTCACGGGCATCGCGATCGGCACGTTCATCGGCTTCTTCGTGGCGAAGGTCGGCATTCCGTCGTTCGTGGTGACCCTGGGCCTGTTCCTCGGATTCCAGGGCCTCGAGCTCATCATCATCGGCGCCGGCGGCCTGTACCGCGTCGAGACCCCCGAGATCCTCGCGATTCAGAACGGCACGCTCCCGCCGTGGGGCGGATGGGTCATGCTCGCCGTCATGCTCGCGATCTCGGCCGGGACCTCGTTCCTCGACCGGTCGCGCCGCACGCGGGCCGGAGTGCCGAACCG
Source organism: Agromyces allii (assembly GCF_009749385.1). Lineage (GTDB taxonomy): Bacteria > Actinomycetota > Actinomycetes > Actinomycetales > Microbacteriaceae > Agromyces > Agromyces allii. The sequence continues at coordinate 202,925 of NZ_WBIN01000008.1, forward strand.
AACGATCGCGCTCGTCTGGGCGAAACTCATCACGATCCTCGTGCTCGGCGGAATCGTCGTCGCGATCCTCAACCAGAACCGCGGCACGGGCTTCAAGGCCATCGAGGGCGTGCCGATCGTGGTGCCGATCACGCTCGCGATCCTGTGGCTCGGCACGTTCGTGCTCGACCGCACGAAGTTCGGCCGGTACATCTACGCGGTCGGCGGCAACGCCGAGGCCGCCCGTCGTTCCGGCGTCAAGGTCGCGACGATCCGCTGGTGCGCGTTCATCGTGTGCTCGTCGCTCGCGGTCGTCGCCGGCCTGTTCAGCATCAGCAAGGTCGGATCGGTCGATGCCGCGGCGGGCCGCGACATCGTGCTGAGCGGCGTGGCGGCGGCCGTCGTCGGCGGCGTCAGCCTCTTCGGCGGTCGCGGCCGTCTGATCCACGCGGCGATCGGCGCACTCGTGATCGCCGTCATCACCAACGGACTCGGCCTGCTCAACCTCCCGGCCGGCGTCAACTACGCGGTGACCGGCGGCGTGCTGATCCTCGCGGCCACGGTCGACGCGATCTCGCGCAAGCGCGCGGGCGGCTCGATCCTGCGCACCTGACCTCCGGCGCTCCGAACCAGGCCTCCCGAGCCGAACGGGCCCGTGCGATGTCCCCGCACGGGCCCGTTCTCGTGTCTGGGGCACGCCACTTCGAAGCGACGGATGCCGCGGCTCAGCGTTTCGCGGCCGCCAGCGCGTTCAGCAACGCGGCGCCCGTGCGGGCGTCGGCGACCGTCACGACAAGGGGCGCGGCACCTGTTCGCTCGACCTCGATGGCCTCGCCCGAACGGATGATGATGCCGCGCCGGCCGTGCATGTCGAACCGGAAGCCCCACCCGCCGAACTCCGCCGGCAGCACGTCGACGTCGGCTGCGGAGATCACGCGGTCGAGCGGCACATGGGAGAGCGGGAACCCGAGCAACGTGCGCACGACGAGGCCGTTGCGGTCGACCGTGACGCGGATCCAGGCGGTCGTCGCGAGCAGCAGCACGAACACGAACAGCAGCACCCAGAGCCACCACGCCTCCGGCGCGAGCACGAGCGGTACGGCCGTCACCGCCAGCGCCAGGCCGATGAGGAACGCCACGAGCCATGGCGATGACGAGGTCTCGGTCCACACGGCCCGCTCGCCGGGCGCGAGGTCGAGCGCAGGCGTCGCCGCGGGAGCATCCGACGCCGAGCGATCGGGCGCAGGCAGCACGCGCCACGCGATCCATCCGACGAGTGCGCCGAGCAGCAGGCCGCCGATGATCGCGACGGGAACCGACCAGGCAGGCGCCTCGACCCCTTCGAGTTGCAGTCCGTACAGCGCGAGCATGATGCCGCTGACCGCGACCGTCGTCGCGGGGGCGAACACGGCGGTCGGGCGCACCCTCGCGAGGTAGCGCACGGGCCGGCCCTCGCCCTGCCGCATGGCCCTGGCTCCGCCGAAGGTCGCGATGGCGAGGGCGAGCACCAGGCTGAGCGAGATCACGGCCGAGCCGAGCACCGCCCGGCCGGGCGTGGTCCAGCGGTCTGGCTGGCCTGTCGCGTCGAAGTGCACGGCGATCTCGTCGGGCATGCGCGGAATCCAGAGCAGTTGCACGAGCGTGGTGACGGCGACGATCGCGAACGGGATCCAGACGACGACGGCCCAGACGAGGCGGCGTTCGCGGCGATCGCGTGCCTGGACGGTGGTCGTGTCAGCAGCGGTTCCGTGGTCGGTCATCGGTCGAGTTCCTCTCGGACGAGCGCCAGCACGGCGTCTGGGGCGATGCCGCGCTCACGGGCGGCGGTGACGAGTTCGGCGGCGAGGCGCCGCGTCTGCTCGAGTTCGGGTGACGCGGCGCGCACGACGGCTCCGCGCCCGCGGCGCAGTTCGAGCAGGCCCTCGTCGCGCAGGGTCTGATAGGCGTGCAGCACGGTGTGCTGGTTCACGTCGAGCGACTGGGCCAGGTCGCGTGCCGCGGGCAGGCGTTCGCCCGCGGCCACGCGGCCGGCGAGGATCTCGCCTCGGACCGCGCGCGCGAGCTGCTCGAACAGCGGCGTGCTCGAGGCGGGGTCGATGCGGATGATCACGCGTTCCATTGTTCTAGTTGCAGCTAGAACAAGTCAAGTTGAGCACTCGAGCGGGCGGATGCCGCCGGCCGGCGTCGGCCGGGTCAGGAGCAGGCGAGGGCGGCACCCGCCGCCTCGAGCCAGCGCGCGGGGTCGGCCATGGCCGCGGCGCCGGATCCGGCGAGGTCGGTGAGCGACGCGGAGGCCGAGAACGCGGAGGCATCCGCGGTGATGGACCCCGCGACGAGTGCCACCGGAACCCCGGCCGCACGCGCGAGCGCCGCGACCTCGGTCGGCGCCTTGCCCGCCTCGGACTGCCCGTCGAAGCGGCCCTCGCCCGTGACGACGAGGTCGGCTCCGGCGAGGGCGTCGGCGAGCCCGACGGCCTCGGCGACGAGCCGGGCGCCGGCGCCCATGCTCGCGCCCCAGGCGAGGAGCCCGAAGCCCGTGCCGCCGGCTGCTCCGGCGCCCGGCGCCGAGGCGAGCGCGGCGCCCGGCGATGCACCGGGCGCCGCACCGTCGGACGATCCGGCCGGCAGGGCCGCGGCCACGGCGTCGGCGAGGCGCGCGAGGTTCGCCTCGAGCACCTCGACGGTCGCCGGGTCGGCTCCCTTCTGCGGTCCGAACACGGCCGCCGCGCCCAGCGGTCCGAGCAGCGGGTTCGTGACGTCGCCGAGGATCAGCACGCCGCCGGGCGGCAGCGCGCGCAGCCCCGAGAGGTCGACCGAGGCCACCGACGCGAGTCCACGCGAGCCGAGCAGCACGGGCCGACCGTCGCCGTCGAGGAACCGCGCGCCGAGCACCGCGAGGGCTCCAGTTCCGCCGTCGCTCGACGCACTGCCGCCGAGGCCGAGCAGCAGCCGGGTCGCCCCGGCGTCGAGGGCGGCCGCGATCGCCTCGCCGAAGCCGCTCGTGTGCGCGTCGAGCGGCTGCAACGGATCAACGAGGCCGAGGCCGCAGGTCGCGGCGAGCTCGACGACGGCGGTGCCGTCGGGCAGGCGCAGCCACGAGGTGCCGACGGCGCGGGAGCCGGGGGCGGGCGGCGCGACGGTGAGCGCCACGCGCTCGGCGCCGGGCACCGAGGCCGCGAAGGCATCGAGCGTTCCCTCGCCGCCGTCGGCCATGGGCCGCTGCACGAGGTCGTCGCCGGGGCTCGCGCTGCGCCAGCCGCGGGCGAGCGCCGCTGCGGCGTCGGCCGCATCGACCGTGCCCTTGAACGAGTCGGGCGCGAAGACGACGCGGCGGCTCATGCGGCTCCCTCGCGCACGATGGCCCACTCCCACGCTGCGAGCTCGACGCCGTCGACGGCCCCGCCCGTGACGAGGTCGGTGCCCGCGAGCGGCACGCCGGCCGTCGGCCCGCCGTGGTTGATCGCGGTCACGACGTCACCGCGGCGGGCGACCTCGACGTGCTCTGGCAGCCCCTCCACGATCGGGGCGACGGATGCCGCGGCGAGCAGGTGATCGACGACGGACTGCGTTCCGCGCTCGTCGGGCACGGTCGCGAGGTAGCGGGCGGTTCCGGAGCCGTGGCGGCGGGCCGTGAGCGCGGGCCGGCCGGCGAGGCGCCCCCCGACGAACGAGGCCTCGACCGCGGCGTCCGTCACGTGGATCTCCTCGGCGAGCAGCGTGCCGGCGGACTCGTCGAGCACCCCGCCGCCACCGTGCGAGCCGCCGAACGGCGCGAACCGCTCGCCGGGCTCCCCGGCCGGCGCATCCGGCGCGACGAGGGCGCCGAAGTCCTCGAGGCGCACGCCGAACACGTCGCCGAGCTGGGTGAGGAACCCCCCGAGCCGGAATCGGTCGGCATCGTCGACCACGTCGGTGTACGGCCCGGCGAGCAGGTGCCCGCCGCCCTCGACGAACGAGGCCAGCGCCGCGGCATCCGCTTCGCGCACGAGACCGAGGAGCGGTGCGACGACGAGGTCGTAGCGGTCGTCGACCCGGGCGGCCGGCACGACGTCGACCTGCACGTGCCGGCGGTGCAGCGCGCGGTGCCAGCGCTGCACGACGGCCGGGTAGTCGATGCCGTTCATGGGGTGGTCGGAGGCCTCGACGGCCCACCAGTTCTCCCAGTCGAAGACGAGCGCGACCCGGGCGTCGCCGCTGGTCGGCGCGGGCAGCGACGGCAGGGCCGCGAGCGCCTCGCCGAGCGCCGTGACCTCGCGCCAGGTGCGCGTGTCGGTGCCGGCGTGCGGCAGCATCGCCGAGTGGAACTTCTCGGCGCCCGCGCGCGACTGCCGCCATTGGAAGAACAGGATGCCGTCGGCGCCGCGCCCGATCGCCTGGGCGCTGAGCGCCGCCATCTGGCCGGGGGCCTTCGGCGCGTTCGACGGGCGCCAGTTGAGCGCGTTCGTCGCCTGCTCCATGAGCACCCAGGGTACGTCGGGCTTGAACGAGCGCACGAGGTCTCGCTGGAACGCCGCCGTGCGGAAGCCCTCGGGGTCGTTCGGGTCGGGGTAGCAGTCGTCGCTCACGAGGTCGAGGTGCGGTGCCCACTGCTCGTAGTTCGCGGGCTTGAACGCGCCCATGAAGTTCGTCGTGATGGGCTGGGTCGCGCCCGCCGCACGGATGAGGTCGCGCTCCATGAGGTAGCACTCGAGCAGCATGTCGCTCGTGAACCGGTGGTAGTCGAGCATCTGGCCGGGGTTCAGGCTGTACGGCGCCTTGCGCGGCGGGAACACCTCGTCGAACGAGCCGTAGCGCTGCGCCCAGAAGTTCGTGCCCCACGCGAGGTTCAGCGCGTCGACGTCGCCGTAGCGGTCGGCGAGCCAGCGACGGAACGCGTCGCGCGCGGCATCCGAGTAGTCCATGTTCAGGTGGCAGCCGTACTCGTTGTTGACGTGCCACATGACGACGGCCGGATGCCGCGAGTACCGCTCGGCGATGGCGCTCACGAGGTCGCCGGCGAGGCGTCGGTACACGGGCGACGAGGGCGCGAACTGCTGACGGCTGCCCGGCCAGTAGGTGGCGCCGTTCTCGTCTTGCGGGAGCAGCTCGGGATACGCGGCACTCGCCCACGGCGGCGGTGAGGCGGTGGCCGTGGCGAGGTCGACGGCGATGCCGCCCTCGTGCAGCAGGTCGATCACGCGGTCGAGCCAGGCGAAGTCGAACTCCCCCTCGCACGGCTGGATGCGAGCCCACGAGAAGATGCCGAGGCTGACCATCGTGACGCCGGCCTCGCGCATGCGCGCGACGTCGTCGGGCCAGACCTCTTCGGGCCACTGCTCGGGGTTGTAGTCGGCTCCGTAGTGCACGTGGTTCCTCCGTCGTTGGCGGGAAAGCGTATTCCAAGCCTACCCGAGGCGCGCTCAGGCGTGCACGCCTCCGCGCTGGAGTGCGAGGTACTGGTGCACGAACGCGATCGCCATGCCGCCCTCGCCGACGCCCGCCGCGACGCGCTTGACCGACCCAGAGCGAACGTCGCCCACTGCGAACACGCCGGGCGTGCTCGACTCCAGCGCGAACGGGCGGCGCTCCTCGTGCCACGAACCGCCCGCTGCGGCATCCGCACCCGTCAGGATGTAGCCGCGGGCGTCGCGCTCGATCTCCGGCGGCAACCAGCCGGTCACCGCATCGGCGCCGATCATGACGAAGACGACCGTGAACGGGCGCTCGGTCGTCACGGCCTGCTCGCCGGATGCCCCGGTCACGTCTGCACCGCCGCGCTCCCCCGCGGATCGCGCGCGCACGTCGACCGAGGTCAACGCCTCGGCGCCGTGCAGCCCGACGACCTCGCTGCGCGTCTCGACCTCGATGCCGCCGTGCGACTCGATCTGGTCGATCAGGTAGCGCGACATGCTCGCCTCGAGCGACTCGCCGCGCACGAGCATCGTCACCGAACGCGCGTGCCGCGAGAAGAACAGGGCCGCCTGGCCCGCCGAGTTGCCCGCGCCGATGATGCACACGTCGGCGCCCTTGGCCACGGCCGCGTCGCTGCGCGCGGCGCCGTAGTAGACGCCGTTGCCGAGGAACCGCTCGACGTCCGCCACCGGCAGGTCGCGCCACTCGACGCCGGTCGCGACGATCACGACCGCGGCACGCAACGTGTCGCCGCCGTCGAGCACGATCAGGTGGCCGGTGCCCTGGTCGGCGCCGGCCGCGCTCTCCGCGCCCTCGGCGTCGCCCGCGCCCGCCGGGCGGATCGCCTCGACCGTGCGCGTCACCACGATCTCGGCGCCGAGGCGCTTCGCCTGCTTCAGCGCCCGGCTCGCGAGGTCGTCGCCCGAGATGCCGAACGGGAACCCCGTGTAGTTCTCGATGCGCGTCGAGGTGCCCGCCTGCCCGCCGGGCGCGAGCGACTCGATGATGACCGTGCGCAGGCCCTCGGCCGCCCCGTTCACCGCCGCGGTGAGCCCCGCGGGGCCCGCCCCGAGGATCACCACGTCGTACTCGTCGGCGGACGGCTCGACGTCGAGCCCCACCGCCACCGCGATCTCGCGCATGCTCGGGTCGACCAGTCTCGCCCCGCCGGCCGTCTCGAGCACCGGGAACGCGGATGCCGCGGCATCCGCCCCGCCCTGATCGTGCGCGGCCCGATCACCGGCCGCACCGGCCGCACCGGCCGCACCGGCCGCACCGCCGGTCGCCTCGGTCGTGACCCGGTCGAACGCGACCTGGTTGCGCGTGAGGAAGCGCGCGATGCGGTGCGTCCTCGCCTCGTTGCGCGGTCCGATGAGGCGGATGTCGGTCTCGGGCACCTCTGCGGCGATCACCTGCAGCGAGTCGAGGTAGCGGCGGGCGAGCGCGGCGACCCGCGCCGGAACCGACGGGGCCATCGCCGCGAGCGTGTAGAAGGCGGTCACGTCGAGCTTGATGATGCGCGACGCCTGCCCGGTCGAGCCGCCCGGCCCGCCCTGGGCCGCCCGCCCGCTCGCCGGGAACGGCGTGCTCAGGGTCATCGGCACCTCGCCGAAGAACTGCCCGGGCTTGCGCGTGCCGATGACGCGCTCGTCGCCGTTCACGACCTTCGTGATCTCGGCACCGCCCTCGACCACGATGAACAGGGCGCGCTCGTCGCCCTCGTGCGCGAAGTACTCCCCCGGCACGAGCTGGATGTCCTCGACCGCACCCGCCAGGTAGGCGAGCGTGGCGTCGGGCAGCGGCGCGAAGATCGGGATCGCGCGCAGCGCCTCCGCCGAGATCATCGGCGGGCCTCCGGAATCGTCGCCTCGAACACCCTCGCCGCCTCGCCCGTCTCTCGCACCCTGCGACCGTATCCGCGGGCGCGAGGCACCGTCAATGACCGTTGGCACCCCCAGATCACGGGCGAGCGGATGCCGCGGGCGGGCCGCAGCGCGTCGGCCGACGCCGGTCAGCGACGCGTGCGCCGCTCGCGCTCCCCCGTCGCGACGACGGCGAACACGAGACATCCGACGCCCGGAACGACGAGCGGCGGCAGCTGCCACGTGACGACCGCGGCCAGCCCGAGTGCGACGACGAGGTAGAGGGCGCCGACCGGGTCGCCGGCGAACCGCGCGGGCACCGATCGGAGCGCCGGGCGCCAGCCGCGCTCGGGCGTCCAGGCCGACGCGGCGAGCAGCAGCGCGACCGCCAGGGCGACCAGTCCGAGCGCGCCCACCGCACCGACGACCGGGCCGCCGGGCAGTGCTCCGGATGCCGCGAGGCGCACATCGAGCCACAGCACCGCCGCGAGCACGACCGCAGCAGCCCCGACGGCCACGCCGCCGGGGAGGCCACGGCGCACGTCGCCGAGGAAGAGCCTCACGCCCGACGCCTCGGCCGCGAGGAACCGGTGCAGGTGGCGGATGCCGGCGGCGAGCGCCGCCGGGAGCGTGACGATCGGCAGCGAGCACGCGACCACGAGGATGCCGACCCACAGCACCTCGCCGAAGAGCGCGAACCTGTTCGCCGCGCCCGGCCAGCGCAGGGTGCTGCCGTCGACCTCGGGGCGACGCGCCCGCTTCGGTCGACGACCGGCCCCCTGCACGGCGCTCACCCCTTCAGCCCCTGCGTGGCCACGCCCTCGACGAGGAAGCGCTGGAAGATGATGAAGAACGCCAGCACCGGCAGCAGCGCGAGCACCGAGACCGCGATCGTCGCACCGAGGTCGGAGGTCGACGTCTGGTCGTTGAAGATGCGCAGGGCGAGCGGCACGGGCTGCTTGTCGGGCGAGTTCAGGTAGAGCAGCGGCCCGAGGAAGTCGTTCCAGCTCCAGATGAACGCGAAGATCGACGACGTGATGAGCGCGGGCTTGATGAGCGGCAGCGTGATCGAGAAGAAGATCCGCGGATGCCCCGCTCCGTCGATGCGCGCCGCCTCGTCCAGCTCACGGGGCAGGTTGCGGATGAACTGCACCATGAGGAACACGAAGAACGCCTCGGTGGCGAGGAACTTGCCGAGGAGCAGGGGGACGAAGGTGTCGACGAGACCCAGGTTCCGGAACAGCATGTACTGGGGAATGATCAGCACGTGGAACGGCAGCAGCAGCGTGCCGATCATGATCGTGAAGAACACCGGGCGACCCCGGAAGTCGAGCCGGGCGAAGGCGTAGGCCGCCATCGACGACGACAGCACGATGCCGATGACCGAGCCGACCGCGAGGATCAGCGAGTTCGCGAAGAACTGCCAGAGCGGCACGCCCGCGACGCCGCCGAGCACCGTGATGTAGTTGTCGATCGTCGGGTTCTCGGGCAGGAGTCCCATGTTCGAGCCGAACTCGGAGTGCGGCTTGAACGAGGCGGCGAACATCCAGATGAGCGGGTAGAGCACGACCGCGGTCAGGGCGAGGATGCCCACGAGCCAGGCGATCTTGCCGACGCGCCGTCGGGTACGGGCGCTCTTCGGGCGGGCTTGACGCAGCTCGCGCTCGTCGACCGCGAGCATCGCTCGGGTGGCGGTCATCGGGAGTCACCTCCGTAGTGCACCCAGCGGTTCGAGGTGCGGAACATGATGAAGGCGATCACGCCGACGGCGAGCAGCAGCACCCAGGCCATGGCCGAGGCGTAGCCGAGCTGTCCGTCGCGGAAGGCCCGCGTGTACAGGTAGACCGTGTAGTAGTTCGTGGCGCCGGCGGGGCCGCCCGTGCCCGAGCCGATGATGTACGCCGACGCGAAGATCTGGAAGGCGTGGATCATCTCGAGCAGCAGGTTGAAGAAGATGACCGACGAGAGCATCGGCAGCGTGACACTGCGGAACTTGCGCCACGGCCCTGCGCCGTCGACCGAGGCCGCCTCGTAGAGCTCGTTCGGCACGCCCTTGAGGCCCGCGAGGAAGATCACCATGGGGGCGCCGAACTGCCAGACGGCCAGCAGGATCATCATCGGCAGCACGAGCGCCGGGATGCCGACCCAGCCGCCGATGTCGATGCCGAAGATGTTCAGCGTGTTGTCGACGGGGCCGTCGGTCGAGAACATGGCCCGCCAGACGATCGCGATCGAGACGCTCGCGCCGATGAGCGAGGGGGCGTAGAACGCCGAGCGGAAGAATCCGGTGCCGCGGTTGCGGGCGTTCAGCAGCATCGCGACGCCGAGCGCGGCGGCGAGCTTGATGGGGGTGCCCACGAGCACGTAGAGCAGGGTGATCTGCACCGAGCCCCAGAACTTCTGGTCGTTCATCATGCGCTCGAAGTTGCCGAGGCCGATCCACTCGGGCGAGCTGAAGATGTTGTACGACGTGAACGAGAGGTACAGCGAGAACAGCATCGGACCGGCCGTGAGGCCGATGAAGCCGATGAGCCACGGCGAGAGGAAGACGTAGCCCGCGAGGGTGTCGCGGCGCGGCTTGCGGGGCCGGGGCGTGCCGGCCTTCGCATCCGTGCCGGCGGTGCCGCTGCCCGTGCCGCCCGAGGCGCCCGCCGGGCGGCCCGAGGCCGCCCGGGGGGCGCCGGAATCGGCGACCCGTGGTGCAGTCGGCGCTGTGGCAGTCGACACTGCCGCCGATTCCGTTGACATGGGAGGAACTCCTTCGTCCGTCAGACTTCGAGGGTCCGTCAGCCCGCGAGGATCACGTCGGCCTCGTCGAAGAACTGGGTGACCGCGTCGTCGACGCTGATCGCCCCCAGCCCGAGCGACTTGCCGAGGTCCCAGAAGGTCTGCTCGATCGAACCGTAACCCACGACGGGAACGGGCGGGGCATCGCCGATACGGTCGGCCACCGAGTCGAGGTAGTCGGCGACCTGCTTGTCGGCGCCCTCGAGCACGGCGCCCTCGAGCTTCGACGAGGAGGCCGGGAACCCGAGCGTGGTGCCGAAGATCTCACCGGCTTCGGGCGAGTTGACGACGTAGTCGAGGAAGATGGCCGCGGCCTCGGGGTGCTTGCTCGTCTTGGAGATCGCCATCTGCAGGCCGGCCTGGCGGTAGAGGTCCTTGGCCGAGTCGTCGGTGGTCGGCGGGGCGACCATCGAGAGGGTCGCGTCGCCCGTCTCGGCGAGATACCCGCCGAGGAAGTTCGACCACGTCATCTCGCTCGCGGTCAGCTTCGCACCGAGGCCCGAGGTGGGGGTGATCTCCTCGAGCTTGGACTGCGGAACGCCGACGCCGTCGCGGACCGCGGCGCCCGACTCCCAGAAGTCGCGCAGCTGGTCCTCGTCGAATCCGAGCTCGCCGTCTTCGGTGAAGAGGTTGCCGCCCTCCTGGCGGAGGAGCAGCTCGAAGTTCTGGATGCGCTGGGTGACGTCGGTACCGCCGTAGACCGTGCCGCCCGAGGCATCCGTGACGCTCTTCATCCAGTCGTCGTACTCCTCGGGCGAGGTGCCGCCCTCGTACGGTGCGACGCCGACCTCGCCGAGGAGGTCGTCGTTCTGGAAGACCGACCAGGCGCTGTAGCCGGTCGGCAGCGAGAACTGGGTGCCGTCGAGCTGGCCCGTGCCGAGCAGCGCGTCCTCGAAGGTCGAGGTGTCGACGTAGTCGCTCACCTGGGCGAGGTCGAGCAGCATGCCGGGCTGGCCGTACTGGCGCAGGTAGGTGTCGGAGAACTGCCACACGTCGGGGAGCCCGCCGCCGGCGGCCTCGGTCTGGCGCTTCTCCCAGTAGCTCGGGAAGTCGGTGAAGCTGCCCTCGATCGTGATGTTCGGGTACTCCTCGTTGAACTTCTCGATGAGCTGGCCGTAGCGGTCGGCGCGGTCGTCGTTGCCCCACCAGGTGAAGGTCAGCGTGACCTTCTCGTCGGGGTCGTAGCTGCCGCCGCCCGAATCGCCGCTCGTGCCGGAGCAGCCGGTGAGCGCGAGGGCGCTGACGGCGGCGATCGCCGCTGCGGCGAGCCCGAACCGCTTGATACGTGAGTGGAACATCGTTGTCCTCCTGGAGACGTCGCTGTGATCCATGCCGGGGGTGCGCCTTCGGAAAGCGCATTCCCGAATATAGTTTGAATCGAATCAAGCGTCAACCGCGAGATTCCGGATGTCTCGGATCGCGCCGCTCCGATCGGCGCACATCCGCGGAGATCCGGGGCTGATCGGTCTCCGATTCGACCGGCCCACCTTCGAGGGTACCTGCTTGTGACCGGTCACAGGCCGTCGCTCGACGTCGTGTGGGTCACGATGCGGGGGCGCGAGCCGGGCGCGCAGGAGACGTCGGAGCGGCCGCCGCTCGACGCGATCGGAGAAGAGGCGTCCGGTCCGACGCGATCGAGAACGAAGCGTCCGGTCCGTTGCGATCGAGGACGGGGCGTCCGGTCCCTGCACGATCGGAGACGAGAAATTCAGGAGATCTCGCCCTCGAGGCCTCCCACCGGCCGTCCGACCCGGGATCTCCTGAATTTCTGCCCAACGGGCGCGCTCGAGCTGACCCCGTCTCGAGCTCGCCCCGTCCGGGTCCGAGCTCACCCCGCCTGGACCCGAGCGCAGCCGTCCGGGCCCGACCGTGACGCCGCCGCGGGCGGGCGCTACTCCGCGGCGAGCGGCAGCGGCTCCACGTCGCGATCGCAGAGGAGTTCGTCGTCGACGACCGTGAGCCGTGCGACGTGCACAGCGGTGCGGCGGGCGGCGACACGCGCCGCGCCGTCGGCGGCACCGCCGGCGGCACCGTCGGCCGCGGCATCCGCCCCCGCGTCGGCGAGTTCGAACCCGTCCCAGCCGGGGTGCGTGAAGTAGAAGAGCACGGCGTGGTCGCCCTGCACGACGGCGTCGGCGTGCCGCCCGACCTGCCGGTCGTCGGGATGCGCGCCGGGCCGGTCGAGCACGAGTCCGCGTCGCTCCCACTCGACGCCGTCGCGCGACCGGTGCACGCGCTGTCCGCGCCACTCGTCGGTGAGCATCCACTGCCACCCGCCGAGCTCGAAGACGTTCGGACCCTCGTGCGGCGGTCCGCCGATCGCGATGCCCTCGCGGGTCCAGGTCACGAGGTCGTCGCTCACGGCGGCGAACGTGGACGATCCGGCCGCCTCGTCCTTGCCCCACAGGCGCCAGCGCCCGTCGGGGGTCCGCGCGACCGCGGCGTCGATGACGAAGTCGGATCCGACGTCGACCCGGCCCTCGTGCCGCCAGTTCCAGAGGTCGTCGCTCGTGAAGTGCTCGATGCGTCGCGGATGCCCGCCCCACTCGGCGGGCACGCCCGCGATCCAGCTGAGCCACAGGTGGTAGCCGTCGTCGTGGCGGATCACCTCGGGCGCCCAGTGCGTGTGCTGCCCCGGGCCGGCATCCGCGGGGTCGAGCCCGGGCAGCGTGCCGCGGTACTCCCACTGCACGCCGTCGGGCGAGACGGCGACCGCGATCGCGCTGCCGTGCACCCAGGCCACGCCCGGCCCCTCGTCGTCGGGCCTGCGCTGCGTGGTGAGCATCCACCACTCGCCGCGCTCGACGTTGCGGATCACCACGGGGTCGGCCGCGCCATCCGTCACCGGATCGCGGTACACGGGTGCGCTCATGCGCCCGGGCCCGCGCCCGGGTCCAGGCGAGGGCGGGGGTCGCCATTGTCGCCGAGGCCGTCGGTTCCGGATGCCGCGGCCGCGAGCTCCTCGACGTCGGGCCGCCCGTCGAACACGGCGACGCGCCAGCGCCACTCGGCGGTGCCGCCCGCGGGCAGCCGCCAGACCTCGTCGAAGAAGGGCGCCGCGCAGAGCATCACGGTGTCGCCCGTGCGCACGAACCACGGCGTCGGCGCGACGGGATTCTCGGCCGACGCGGCGAGCAGCACGGTGCGGTCGTGGCCGCGCAGGGCGGCCCACGTGCCGCGGCGCCCCATGGCCGCCTCGGGCGTGACGACCTCGCCGTCGAGCAGCACCTCGGCCTCGCCGAGCTCGGGCGCGGCGCGCAGGAAGAGTCCGCCGTAGCCGGCGCCCGGGCGCCCGGCGGTGGTCGGGCTGCCGAAGCCGAGTTCGTCGCCGGCGGTGTTGCGCCAGTCGCTGCGCCAGTCGAGCACCCAGCCCGCTGGGCCGCCGTCATCGGACCGACCGACCGGCCCGCCGTCCGCCCGTCCCCGGATCAGCGAGAACGACAGGTCGCGACGCTCGGCCAGCACGGCACGCCCGCCGGGCGTCTGCCATTCGAGCTCCGCGCGGTACCTCGCATCCGTCTCGTCGATGCGGGCCTCGCGGAGCACCTGACGACCGTCGTTGTCGAACTGCCGGTACTCGCCGTGCTCGAAGGTCGGGCCGCCCCAGAAGTTCACGCCGTGCGGCTCGCCCGCCAGGGCGACGTTCGCGATCGCGAGCGAGAGCCCCCAGTGCCAGTCGTGGTCGGCCGGACGGAACGCGCTGACCTCCCGCCCACCGGGCGTCCGGATCGGGTGCAGGTACGGCCGCGGCGACTCGATCGCGGGTGCCCCGTCGCCGCGCTCGATGCGCGCGAGCTCGGCGCCCCCGGCTTCGAGCAGGAAGGCGGATGCCGCGCGCCGCAGTCGCACGTCGGCAGGTGCCTCGCGGCTCATCGCACCTCCACCGGGGCGTGCAGCGGCCCGCGCAGGGCGGGATCTGCGAGCTCGGATCGTCGCAGCGGACGCCCGGTCGCCGCCGCCACGTGCATCGCGGTCACGATCTCGAACGCACGCGCCGGGTCGGCGAGCACGGGCGGCACCGGGTCGCCGGCCGCGATGGCGCGGTAGACCTCGCCGAGCAGGGCGTCGTGGCCCGACGCCTCCTCCTCGGCCGGGAACGCCCAGGTCGCGGCGAGCGCCGGGTCGACACCGGCCGCGGGCGTGATGCGCCAGTTCGCGTTGGCGTGGCCGTAGAGGTGCTCGAGCTCGAGGGTCGCGAGCTCGGTGTCGATGCGCAGCCGGCTCGTCTCGCGCGCGGCGAGCGTCGTGGTGACGGCGTTCGCGACGACGCCGGACTCGAACACGATCGTGCCGCGCGAGACGTCCTCCATCTCGAGGTCGTTGGCGATGCGCCAGAAGCGGCCGTCGGCCTCGGACCATTCGCCGAGCAGGTGCGCGAGCAGGTCGAGCTGGTGCACCGCGAGCCCGAACGTCGGCCCGCCGCCCTCGGCGGCCCACGTGCCGCGCCACGGCACGGCGTAGTAGTCGGCGCCCCGTCGCCAGAGCGTCTCGCAGAGCGCGACGAGCGGGCGGCCGAGCGCTCCGTCGTCGAGCAGGCGCTTGACGTGGCGCACGGCGCTGCCCGAGCGCTGCTGGAAGACGACGGCCAGCCGGCGGCCCGCGACCCGGGCGTCGGCCTGCATGCGGTCGAACTCGACGAGGGAGAGGGCCGGGGGCTTCTCGACGATGACGTCGGCGCCGGCCGCGAAGGCGGCGGCGGCCTGGCCGGCGTGTCCGGCGGGCGGCGTGCAGAGGTGCACGACGTCGGGCCGGGCGCCCTCGAGCAGCGCGGCGAGATCGGGATGCACCGAGGGGCCGCCGTGCCGGGCGGCGAACTCGGCCGCGCGCTCGAGCGAGGCATCCGCGACGCCGACGAGTTCGACGCCGTCGAGGCCCGCGACGGCCTCGGCGTGCAGCCGGGCGACGCCGCCGGTGCCGAGGATCGCGGCCCGCACGGGGTGGGCGGGCGTCAGGTCTTCAGGCATCCGATCTCCCTCGTTCGTGCCGGTCAGCCTAGCAGGGAAAACGCTTACCAAGGGCGGGTCGCCCACTCCGGCGCCCCTCGGCCATGCAAGGATGTCTCGCACGGTCGGCGAGGATCCGCGCTTCGCCGCGACATCCGCACGTCGAAGACCGGGCACCTCGAGGCACGTCAGCGCATCTCGGGCACCGAAGACCACCGCCGGATCCCGGCGAAGAGGAGGAACGATGGAACGCGACCCCGTTCGCGCAGCCGTCACGCTGCACGACGTCGCACGTGAAGCCGGCGTCTCGCTCGCGACCGCCTCCCGCGCCCTCAACGGCAGCACGCGCAAGGTCAACGACGCGTACCGCGAGCGCGTGCTCGCCGCCGCGGCCCGCCTCAACTACTCCCCCAACCTCTCGGCCCAGGCGATCGCACGCGGCACCACCACGACCGTGGCACTGCTCGTCGCCGACATCGCCGACCCCTACTTCTCGCAGATCGCCGCGGGCGTCGTGCGCGAGGCCGACAGCCAGGGCCTCATCGTCACGATGGCCGCCACCGAGCGCGACGCAGAACGCGAGCTCGAACTCGTTCGCGCCCTCCGCGGGCAGCGCCCGCGCGTCATGATCCTCGCCGCCTCCCGGCGCGACGACGACCCCAGCGCCGAGGCGCTCGCGGCCGAGCTCGCGGCCTACGAATCCACCGGCGGACGCGTCGCGTTCATCAGCGAGAGCGGCGCAGCGTTCCGCGAGGTCCGCCTGGAGAACCGCGCCGGCGGCGAGGCGCTCGCCCGCGCACTCGTGGCACTCGGCTATCGGAGCTTCGCGGCGATCGGCGGCGCCGAGGGCATCCGCACGGCCGACGACCGCCTGGCCGGCTTCCGCGCAGGCCTCGAGTCGGAGGGCGCGACCCTCGACCGCGTCGTGCGACCGGACTTCACGCGCGACGGCGGCTACGCCGGCATGCAGCAGCTCATCGCCGACGGGCTCGAGGGCATCGAGGCCGTGTTCGCGGTGAACGACGTGATGGCCGTCGGCGCCATGTCGGCCCTGCGCGACGGCGGCCTCGTGCCCGGCGTCGACGTCGCGGTCGCCGGCTTCGACGACATCCCGACCGTGCGCGACGTCACGCCCGCGCTGACGACCGTGCGGCTTCCGCTCGAAGAGATCGGGCGCCGCGCCCTGCAGCTCGCGCTCGGCGAGGCCGGCGACGACGGGACGCCGCTCGCGACCGAGGTCGTGGTGCGGGCGTCCACCCCGGCGCGCGGCTGACCTTCGGGCGCACCCAAGCTCGGACGCATCCAGGCCCGGGCACATCGAGGCTCGGGCGCATCCAGGCGCGGGCGATCCCGCAGCCGGGCGATCCCGCAGCTCGGTGTCTCCCGCAAGCGGACCCTTCCCGGTCGATCCACCCGGACGCCGACGCATCGGACGAGCCCGCGCACTGACGGACGGATGCCCCGGCAGCGGCCCGTCGGCACTGCACGCGTTGCTCCGACATCCGTCGCCTCCGACCCCGCGCCGTTCTGAACGTTGCAACTTTCGGTTGCGCGAACCGCAGCGCCCGTGTCAGACTCGGGTAAACGCTTTCCCGAGTGGCGGCATCGCAGCCGCACTCCCGGACGAACAGGAACACACCGTGGCAGAGCAGACCGCCCCGCAGACCTCGCAGCCGCAGCCGATCGGCATCATCATGAACGGCGTCTCCGGCCGCATGGGCTACCGCCAGCACCTCGTGCGCTCGATCCTCGCGATCCGCGAGCAGGGCGGCGTGCTCCTCGCCGACGGCGAGACGCGCGTGCAGGTCGAGCCGATCCTCGTCGGTCGCAGCGAGAAGAAGCTCGCCGACCTCGCAGCCAAGCACGGCATCGAGCACTACACGACGAACCTCGACGAGGCGCTCGCCGACGACCGCTGGCAGATCTACGCCGACTTCCTGGTGACGAAGGCGCGGGCCGTCGCGATCAGGAAGGCGATCGCCGCGGGCAAGGCGATCTACACCGAGAAGCCCACCGCCGAGTCCTTCGAGGAGGCCCTCGACCTCGCCCGCCTGGCCGACGAGGCCGGCATCAAGAACGGCGTCGTGCACGACAAGCTGTACCTCCCGGGCCTGCAGAAGCTCAAGCGCCTCATCGACTCGGGCTTCTTCGGCCGCATCCTCAGCGTGCGCGGCGAGTTCGGCTACTGGGTGTTCGAGGGCGACTGGCAGCCCGCCCAGCGCCCCAGCTGGAACTACCGCGCCGAAGACGGCGGCGGCATCATCGTCGACATGTTCCCCCACTGGAACTACGTGCTCGAGAACCTCTTCGGCCGCGTCGAGTCGGTCTACGCGAAGGCCGTCACCGAGATCCCGGCGCGCGTCGACGAGCACGGCGAGACCTACCCGGCCACGGCCGACGACGCCGCCTACGCGATCTTCGAGCTCGAGGGCGGCGTGATCGCGCAGCTCAACTCCAGCTGGACCACGCGCGTGAACCGCGACGAGCTCGTCGAGTTCCAGGTCGACGGCACGCACGGCTCGGCCGTCGTCGGCCTGTTCGGCTGCAAGATCCAGCCGCGCAACGCGACGCCCAAGCCCGTCTGGAACCCCGACCTCGCCGACGCGCACGACTACGCCGGCGACTGGATCGAGAGCCCCGGCAACCGCGAGTTCGAGAACGGCTTCAAGACGCAGTGGGAGGAGTTCATCCGCCACGTCGTCGAGGATGCGCCGAACGAGTTCGACTTCCTCGCCGGCGCCCGCGGCGTGCTCCTCGCCGAACAGGGCCTCGCCTCGAGCCGCGAGGGCCGCCGCATCGAGATCCCCTTCGTGACGCTCGAGACCGGCACGGCATCGGCCACGAGCGCCGGCACTGCGGATGCCGCGGCCGACGCCCCCGCATCCGACGCCGCCCTGCACGACGCCGCGTCCGAGCTCGCGGCGGCCCGCTGACCATGACCACGCTCAGCCTGCTCGACCCCGACGGCGGACGGCGCGCCGCCGACCTCGTCGAGGCGCCCTCGTTCGCCCGCCCGCGGCATCCGCTCACGAGCCGGGTCGCCTACGCGGCCGCGCACGTGGTGCCGAAGGCGCACGCCGACAACACGCCGGGGCAGCCGGCCGAGATCGACTGGGACGCCACGCTCGCGTTCCGCCACCACGTGTGGTCGTGGGGGCTCGGCGTGGCCGACGCCATGGACACGGCCCAGCGCAACATGGGGCTCGACGCCGCGGCCACGCGCGAGTTGATCTCGCGCAGTGCGGTCGCGGCGGCATCCGTCGGCGGAAAGCTCGTCGTCGGCGTGAACACCGACCACGTCGACGACGAGCACCTGACGCTCGACGAGGTCGTCGATGCCTACAAGGCGCAGCTGCACCTCACCGAGGACGCGGGCGCGGGCGTCGTGCTCATGGCCAGCCGTCACCTGGCGCGCGCCGCGCAGACCGCCGACGACTACCGCCGCGTGTACCGCGAGGTGCTCGCCGCCGCGAGCGGGCCGGTCGTGCTGCACTGGCTCGGCACCGCGTTCGATCCGGCACTGGCCGGGTACTTCGGCTCCGACGACACGGATGCCGCGGCCGAGACGCTGCTCCAGGTCATCGAGTACAACCGCGACAAGGTGCAGGGCGTGAAGATGAGCCTGCTCGACGCCGACGCCGAGATCGCCGTGCGGCGGCGCCTGCCCGAGTCGGCGCGCATGTTCACGGGCGACGACTTCCACTACGTGGGCCTCATCGAGGGCGACGACCAGGGGCACTCCGACGCGCTGCTCGGCGCGTTCTCATGCCTGGCGCCGAACGCGTCGGCCGCGATCCAGGCGCTCGACCGCGGCGACGTCGACGCCTACCGCGCGATCCTCGCCCCGACCGAGCCGCTCTCGCAGCAGGTCTTCGCCGCGCCCACGTACTACTACAAGACGGGCGTCGCGTTCCTGTCGTGGCTGAACGGGCACCAGTCCGCGTTCCAGATGGTGGGCGGCCTGCACGCCGCGCGCGGCCTGCCGCACCTCTCGCGCATCGTCGAGCTCGCGAACGGATCGGGCGCCCTCGAGCGGCCCGAGCTCGCGGCGGCGCGCTGGCACTCGCTGCTCACGCTGAACGGCGTCGACGTGTCGTCGGCCGCGGTTCCGAGCTCGACCCCTGCCCCCGTGCCACCCGCCACTGAGGCGACGACGGATGCCGCAGGCAGCCCGGTCGCCGACGGCTCCGACTCGGCGGGTGCCGTCGACGCGGCATCCGTCGACGAGGAGGTGCTCGCGTGAGCGCCCACCCCCGCTTGTCGATGAACCAGGCCACGATCAAGTACGCGCCGCTCGACGACGCCCTGCGGGTCACGGCCGAGGGCGGCTACGAGTCGATCGGGCTCTGGCGCGAGCCCGTGCAGGCCGTCGGGCTCGACGAGGCCGCGCGCCGCTTCGCGAACTCGGGCCTGCGCCTGTCGACGTACTGCCGCGGCGGCTTCTTCACGATGCCGGAGGGCCCCGCCCGACGGGCGTCCATCGACGACAACCGCCGGGGCATCGACGAGGCCGCGACGCTCGCCGCGGCCGGCGCACCCGGCAGCACCCCCGTGTTCGTGCTCGTGGCCGGCGGACTCCCGGAGGGATCCACCGATCTCGTCGGCGCCCGCTCGCTCGTGGCCGACGCCCTCGCCGAGCTCGCCCCGCACGCGGCATCCGCCGGCGTCACGCTCGCGATCGAACCGCTGCACCCGATGTACGCGTCGGACCGCGCGGTCGTCTCGACGCTCGGGCAGGCGCTCGACCTCGCCGAGCCGTTCGAGCCGTCGGTGGTCGGCGTCACGATCGACACGTTCCACGTGTGGTGGGACCCGGATGTCCTGCCGCAGATCGCCCGCGCCGGGGCATCCGGCCGCATCGCGACCTACCAGGTGTGCGACTGGAACACGCCGATCGCCGCGGACGCCCTGCTCTCGCGGCACGAGCCCGGCGACGGGGTGATCGACTTCGCGAGCCTCACGTCCGCCGTCGAGGCCACCGGCTACGACCGCGACATCGAGGTCGAGATCTTCAACCAGGAGATCTGGGATGCCGCGTGGCCCGACGTCGTCGACCGCACCGCACGCGCCTTCGGGGCCGTCGTCGCGCCCCACCTGCGCGCCTCGGTCACCGCGTAGCCGCGCCCGCCGCGCCCTCGCGCGCTCGCGCGCGCTCGCCTCACGCCGCTCGCTGGCGCCGCCGCTCGCGCGCCGCACCACCCCGATCCCCTCCCGTCACACCGACGGGAGGGGATCGTCGCGCGCGG
This sequence comes from Agromyces allii, assembly GCF_009749385.1. GTDB lineage: Bacteria > Actinomycetota > Actinomycetes > Actinomycetales > Microbacteriaceae > Agromyces > Agromyces allii. The sequence goes on from NZ_WBIN01000008.1 coordinate 223,133, forward strand.
AGGACCTGCTCGCCCGAAGCGTCCTCCCCTCGCGCCGATCTCCTCCCGTCGGGTACTCCCGTCAGGTGCTCCGGCCGGCTCTACGCCGACTGCACGCGGTCGAGCTCGGCGTAGCGCCCGCCGGCGGCGATGAGCTCGGCGTGCGACCCGACCTCGACGATGCGCCCCTGCTCGAGCACCACGATGCGGTCGGCCGAGCGGATCGTCGACAGGCGGTGCGCGACGACGAGGGTCGTGCGTCCGCGCATGAGGTGCTCGAGGGCGACCTTGATCTTCGCCTCCGACTCGGGGTCGAGCGCGCTCGTCGCCTCGTCGAGCAGCAGCACACGCGGGTCGCGCACGAGCGCGCGGGCGATCGAGAGCCGCTGCCGCTGGCCGCCCGAGAGCCTGGCACCGCGTTCGCCGACGACCGTGTGCCAGCCGTCGGGCTGGGCGTCGACGATCTCGAGCGCGTTCGCGTCGCGCAGGGCGTCGAGCACGCGGGCGTCGTCGACCTCGCCGAGCCCGTACGCGATGTTCTCGCGGATGCTCCCTTCGAACAGCACCGAATCCTGCGGCACGACCGACACGAAGCTGCGGAACGTGCGCAGGTCGAGCTCCTCCATGTCGGCGCCGTCGAGCAGCACGCGTCCGCTCGTCGGTCGCAGGAACCCGAGCACGAGGTTCAGCAGCGTCGACTTGCCCGATCCGGACGAGCCGACGAACGCGATCGTCTCGCCGGCACGGATGTCGAGGTCGAGGCCGGCGAGCGCGGGCCGGGCCGGGCGCGCGCCCGCGGCATCCGCACCTCCGTCGTCGTATCGGTACCCGACGCCTTCGAGCGTGAGGTCGCCGTGCACCGAAGCGACCGGCCGCTTGCCCTCGTTGCGTTCGAGGTCGGGGTCCTGCATGACCTCGCCGATCGACCGGATCGACTCGGTGCCGCGCGCGATGATCGGCAGCAGCATGAGCAGGTTCGTCGCGGCGCCCGTCAGCAGCGCGAAGTACGAGCTGAGGAGCACCACCTGGCCGGGCGTGATCGGGATGAGGCCGGTGATCGAGACCCAGGCGGCGAGCACGAGGCATCCGACGCCGAGCAGTTGCAGGCTGACCCACGAGAGCGATGCGAAGCGCCCGTTCAACAGATCGAGCTGGAACCCGGCGGCGCGCACGCCCTCGGCGCCGTGCGCGACCCGGCTGACGGCGGTCTGCTCGAGCCCGTGTGCGCGGGTGATGGGCAGCAGCGTCGCCATCTCGCCGACGCGGGCCGAGAACTGCTCGACCTCGCGGCGGAACGAGGCGTTGCGCATGGCGCTGCGGCGGTTGAGGATCGCGCGAAGCAGCACCGCGAGCGGAATCGCGAGCGCGTAGACGGGCAGGAACGCGGGCACGTTGATCGCCGTCATGACGACCGCGCCGACGAGCACCATGGTCGCCGAGAGCAGCGGATGCGCGGCCTGCTGCAGCATGACCTCGACGTTCTCGACGTCGCGCACGACCTTGGTCTGCACGACCGCGGAGTTCGCGCGCGAGTGGAAGCCGATCGAGAGCGCCTGCAGCCTGGCGGCGAGGGCGTTGCGCAGGTCGGCGCCGATCTCGCGCACGGCGCCCATGAACAGCCGCGTGTACTGCACGTGGTTCGGGTAGTTCTGGGCGAGCGCGACGACCGCGACGCCGGCCCAGATCATGAGGGTCGAGACGGGCCCGCCGGCGACGACCACGTCGATGATCGCCGCGGTGATGACGGGCAGCAGCCACAGCGGCGTGTCCTTGACCGTGAAGAACGCGACGGCCGCGAGCACGCTGCCGCGGTGCAGGTCGAGCAGCCGGAGCACCGAGCGTGCCGGACGCTGTCCGTCGATCGCGTGCTCGATTCGGGAAAGCGCTTGCCCATTCATGCAACCATTCTGCCCCGAACACGCGCCCATGGGTACGCTGGGATGATGTTCGATCCCCGCAGCATCCCGGCCGATCAGTCCACGATCGACGCCCTCAGAAGCCGCGGGCTCGACTACCGCCAGGTCGACCCCGCCGACGACGCCGCACTCCAGTCCTGGGCGCAGGCCGAGACCCGCGGGTTCCACCACGCCAGGCCCGAGCCGGCCGAGCTGCGCCGCGAGCTGCGCGTCGCGAAGCAGCGCAGCCTCCGCGGGGTCTACGACCCCACCGCGCACGACGCAGGCGTGCCCGTCGCGACGGTCGACGGCTGGCCCTCCGGCCTCAGCGTGCCCGGGGGGCGCAGCGTCGACGCCTGGGCCGTGAGCGCCGTCACGGTCTCCCCCACGCACCGCCGACGCGGCATCGCCCGTGCGCTCCTCGAGGCGCAGCTGCGCTACGCGAGCGAGGCCGGCGCAGCCCTCGCCATGCTCACGCTCACCGAGGCCACCATCTACGGGCGCTACGGGTTCGGCCCCGCGGCATCCGCGGCCACGATCAAGGTCGACCGGCGACGCGTGAGCTGGATCGGCCCCGACGCCCCCGGCCGCGTGCAGTTCGTCGAACCCGCCGACCTCATCGCGAAGGCGCCCGCCATCGCGCGCCGCGCCGTCTCGCGCACGCCCGGCGAGATCGACCGCTGGCCGGGGCTCCTCGAGCGCCACCTCGGCCTCGTCGACCCCGACAGCGCCGCATCGCGCGCCCTGCGCGTCGCCCGGTACGACGACCGGTCCGGACAGGCCCAGGGGTTCGTCGCCTTCACGGTCGGGCGCGAGCCCAACCTGCCCGGCATCGTCGAGGCCGACGTGTTCGTCGCCGCGACCGACGAGGCCGAGCGCGCACTCTGGCGCTTCCTCGTCGAGATGGACTTCGTCACCGAGATCCGCTCGCGGCTGCGCAGCGTCGACGAGCCGCTCGGCTGGCTCCTCGAAGACCCGCGCGCCGTGAGCATGCACGACGTCGTCGACCACCTCTGGCTGCGCGTGCTCGATCCGGTCGTGGCGCTCTCGGCGCGCGAGTACGGTGCGTCGGGCACGCTCACGCTCGAGGTCGGCGACGCGCTCGGGCATGCGGCCGGCAGCTACGTGCTCGATGCCTCCGGCGACGGTCGCGCCGAGGTGCGTCGAACCGACGACCCCGGAGTCGACGAGCGCAGGACCGACGAGCGCAGGGCCGACGAGGGTGCGGATGCCGCGGCCGCCGGCTCCCGTTCGGGCCGGCGTTCGCGCGGCAAGGCGACGCACGGCCTGCGGCTCGACGTGCGCGAGCTCGGATCGATCTACCTCGGCGGCGTGCGCCCGTCGGTGCTGGCCCGGGCCGGACGCATCGAGGAGCTCTCGCCTGGCTCGCTCGCCCTCGCCGACCGGCTCTTCGCCGCACCCCGAACCCCGCACCTCAGCATCTGGTTCTGAGGGCCGACCCGGCCAGGAGAAGCCGGCCGGCGATCTGCTCCACCCCACCTCAGTGTCCGCACTGATGAGCATTTCTCACCTCAGCGTTACGTTCGCCGTGTTCACCCCCGCAGCCGCCGCGATGGCGTCGCCGAGCCGTCGTTGCGCACGGGCCCATCGCTGGAGGGCGAGAACCATGCAACACGCGAGCAAGCACTCGATCGTGCCCCTGAACGTGCCCCACTCCCGCAGCCACGAAGGGCGCTTCGGGCGCCTCTTCGGCCGCGGCTTCACCCCGTGGTCGCCTCCAGGGGCCACCGACGCCGAGAAGGAGGCGGCGATCCGCACCTTCGCGATCGACGAGATGTTCGCCGTCGGCGCCCCGCCCGACAGCGCCACGCCCGTCGGCTACACGTATCTCGGCCAGTTCATCGACCACGACATCACGTTCGACCCGCAGTCGAGCCTCACGAGGCACAACGACCCCGACGGCCTGCAGAACTTCAGGTCGCCGAGGTTCGATCTCGACAGCCTCTACGGGCGCGGCCCCGACGACCAGCCGTACCTCTACGACCACGTCCGCGTGCTGCCCGACGGGTTCCCGGGGTTCCTCAAGGTCGGCACGGGCGAATCCCCGAAGGAACCCGATGTGCAGCGCAACGCCGACGGCGTCGCGCTCATCGGCGACCCGCGCAACGACGAGAACCGCATCGTCTCGCAGCTGCAGCTGGCGTTCGCGCTCGCGCACAACAGCACGCTGCAGAAGCTGGCGGACGCCCCCGTGCCGGCGGGTGAGATCGCGCCGTCCGGACGGAAGCTGTTCCTCGAGGCGCAGCGCATCACCGTGTGGTTCTACCAGTACGTCGTCTGGAACGACTTCGTCTCGCGCATCGTCGACGAGAAGGTCTTCGCCAAGGCAATCGCGTTCGACGAGGACGGCGGCGACGCCGGCGGCCCGTTCTACTCGGTCACCTACGGACTCCAGGACGTGTACGACTGGAGCGAGAACCCGTTCATGCCGGTGGAGTTCTCGGTGGCCGCGTACCGCTTCGGCCACTCGATGATCCGGGCGGAGTACCAGATCAACATCGAACTGCAGCGCAGCGTCGGCGTATCGCCGCCCATCGGCACGCAGTTCGGCAAGCCCATCTTCTCGACGCCCGGCGTGGCCCAGCCGTCGGTCCCGGTGCCCGGCCCGCCCGACCTGCGCGGCGGATCGCCGTTGCCCGACCGGCACTCGCTGCAGTGGGACTGGTTCTTCGACTTCCCGTCCTCGGGCGGCCCGTTCCCGCAGCGGGCGCACAAGATCGACACGCACCTCAGCAAGTCGGTGTTCACGATTCCGGGCGGGCCCACGCCGAACCCGCTCGCGGAGCTCAACATCCGGCGAGGCTGGCGCATGGAGCTGCCGTCGGCCACCGACGTCGCGCACGCCCTGCACATCCGCCCGATCGAGAACCTGAAGCCGCTCGAGGAGTCGCTCTGGGTCTACATCCTCAAGGAGGCCGCCGAGCAGGCCGACGGAGAGCACCTCGGCGCGGTCGGGTCCACGATCGTCGCGGCGGTTTTCTCGGGCCTGCTGCGAGGAGACGCGTTCTCGTACCTGAACCGCGATCCGCACTGGACGCCGGCCAAGGAGAAGGCCGGTGGCGTCGCGCTCTTCGAGAAGGTCTCGACGGCCGATCCCGAGAAGTGGGAGATCAGCGACCTGCTCGCGGCCGCTGGGGTTCCGGTCGACGGCCAGGACATCGCCGACCTGTTCTCCTGATCCGTCGGGCGGATGCCGGGACTCGCCGCTCGTGCGGCGGGCCCGGCGTCAGTGCCGCTCCGGGTCCTCGTGCACCCAGGTGCGGGCCTCGTGCACGGCCATGCGGACGCCCGCGCCGATCCACTCGGTTCCGCGCACGATGCCGCCGTCGCCGAGCTCGGCCGTGAGCCCGGTGAGCTCGAGCTGCTCCATGACGCGGTCGTTCGACACGACGAGCACGAGCCGCGAACCGCGCGCCTCGAGGTCGCGTCCGTAGCGCTTCAGCACCTCGATCGACGAGAACCCGAGCTGGTCGATGCCGCGCAGCCGCAGCACGACGGCGGATCGCACGGTGCGCTCGTCGACCGTCGGGAGCTGCGACTCGAAGCGGGGTGCGCTCGCGAAGAAGAGGCTGCCGTACGGCTGGAGCGCGACGACCTGGTTGGCCCCGATGTGGTCGACGGGGTCGAGCTCTCGGATGCGGCCGTCGTCGACGAGGTCGAGCTGGCGGACCCGCACCGAGTTCGACTGGTCGGCGACGAAGAGCACGATGCCGAGGGCGACGCCGACGAGCACCGCGAACTGCAGCGGGATGAGCAGCGTCAGCACGAACGTGACGGCCATGATCGTGAGCGGGAAGATGCCCGACCGGGCGACCGAGTTCACCCGCGCGGGCTTGATCGCGCCGAACCCGACCACGATGAGCAGCGCCGCGAGCGCGGGCATCGCGACGTAGCCGACCAGCCCGGAGAAGAGCATCAGCGTGAGCGCCATGACGGTGCCGGCGACGAAGAGCGCGAGGCGCGTCTTCGCCCCGCCCGCGACGATGAGCCCCGTGCCCGACATCGAGCCGCCGACCGGCATGCCCTGGAAGACGCCCGCGACGAGGTTGCCCGCGCCCTGGCCGAAGAAGTTGCGCGAGGGAGGAACCGGTCGCCCGTCGGGGTTCGGATAGGCGGCCGCGACCGCCGCCCCCTGCACGAGCCCGACGAACGCCAGCGACACCGCTGGCACGAGCAGGAAGAGCACGTCGTCGAACGACGGTGCGACGGGGGCCGGGAGCCCGCCCGGCACATCGACGAGGTCGTCGAGCACCGCGACGGAGGCGCCGGACCAGGCGTCGAGCGCCGCGGCGAGCGCCGAGCCGAGCACGATGGCGACGACGAGTCCGAGCGCGCGGAGCCTCGTGCGCTGCAGCACGACGATGAGGCCCACGGTCACGAGCCCCACGATGGTCGTCGGCAGGTCGATGCGCCAGATGTGGAGCAGCAGGTCGAAGGTGCGCGTGACGCGGTTGGCCCCCTCCGCGGCGTACCCGGTGAAGTTGGCGAGCTGCCCGAGGATGATGTTGACCCCGACCGCGGTGATGAAGCCGGTCATGACCGCCGTCGGCACGAACCTCAGCAGGCGTCCGCCGTTCAGCAGGCCGGCGATGACCATCACGACGCCCGTCATCAGGGCGAGGGTCGAGAGCGCCCGATCCGGGTCGGGGAGCGTCTCGAGGCCGCTGTCGGCGACGATGAGCGACATCGCGCCGGTGGCCTGCACCGCCATGAACATGCTCCCGGTCGCGAACGCCGCACCGACCATGCCGAAGAGGTAGGCGTAGAGACCGGCGAGCGGGTTGACGCCGGCCAGCAGGCCCGCGGCGAGCCCGTCGGGCACGGCCTCGAGCCCCAGCACGAGGCCCGACGAGACATCCGACTTCAGCGTCCTCCGATCGAAGAGCGCTCGCACCGGCCTCGTGGCGCGCCCGAGGCGGCTCCGGAATCCGGAACCGCCGCTGCGGGCCTCGCCCGCTTGCCCGGGGCCTTCCGGGGTCGGGTCGTCAGTGGGCATCCTGCCTCGGGAAGATCACCTTCTCGACGATGATGATGAGCGAGGCGGCCACGGGGATCGCGACGAGCGCGCCGAGCACGCCGCCGAGCGTGCCGCCCGCCACGGCCGCGATGACCACGAGCGCCCCGGGCACGGCGACCGCGCGGTTCATGATGCGGGGGCTCAGCACGTACGCCTCGACCTGCATGTAGATCAGGTAGTAGATGATCGCGGCGAGCGCGGTGGCCGGCGACGCGGCGAGGCAGACGAGCGAGATGATCACGGCGCCCGTGAGCGTTCCGACGAGCGGCACGAGCGAGAGCAGGAACGCGATGAAGGCGAGCAGGATGGGGGCCGGCGCGCCGATGATCGTCAGGTAGATGAGGCTCAGCAAACCGTTGACCGCGCCGAGGCTGAACTGCCCGATCACGTAGCGACCCACGGAACCGGTGATCTCCTCGGTCACCTCGCGGTACTTGCCGCGCGAGCTGGCCGGAACGAACTTGGTCGAGTAGCGCTTCATCGAGTCGAGCGAGGCGAGGAAGTACAGGGTGAGGATCAGCACGATCGTGGCCCCGGTGAATCCGCCCGCGATCCCGACGCCGACCGCGAGGATGCCGCCGCCGAGCGCGCCGAGGTTCGCGGGATCGGCGAGCCAGTCGCCGGCCGAGGCGATCGCGTCGTCGATCGCGTGGTCTCCGCCGCCGAGCGCGTTCAGCCAGGCCACGAAGTCGCTGTTGAGCACGTTGTCGCGGATCTCGTCCCAGTTCTCGACGATGATCTTGGTCTGCTCGACGATGATCGGCACGATCGTCGCGATGAGCCCGACGAAGATGCCGATGACGCCGACGAAGACGATGAGGATCGCCGCCCAGCGCGGCAGGCTGCGGCGTTGCAGCCAGCTGACCACCGGGTCGAGGCCGAGTGCCAGGAAGAGCGCGAGCGCGACGTAGAGGAGCACGGTCCCGAGCTGGGAGACGATCCCGCCGAGCAGGATGGCGAGCAGCACGCCGAGCGCGCCGACGAACCCGATGCGGAACGAGCGGATCTTCACCTCAGGGGCGTTCGCCGTGGCATCCGTCGTGATCTGGGTCGCCACCGGCGCTTGGCGTACTCGTGCTCGTCTCCACATGGGAGCGACGCTACGCGTCGGCGCGCCCTCAGGAAAGGGTGCCGCGCCGAAAGCAATCTTACTAACTTGGTTAGCAACTTCGGTGCTAGGATTCCGCGCCGCACGCGCCGGACATCCTCGTCGCGGCGCGGGAAGTCGCGGATGCGGAATGAATCCCGGTCGAGCGCGTTGCTCTTCTGTGTGCCGGCGACCGCGCTCGCACGCGAGGAGGAACGTGACCGACCAGACCGCCGTGGGGTTCCGTTCCGAGCGGGGCCCCGTGCTCATCGCGCTCATGCTGTCGACCGCGCTCGTCGCGATCGAGTCGACGATCCTCGCGACGGCGGTGCCCTCGATCGTCGCCGACCTCGGCGGGTTCTCGCAGTTCCCGTGGCTGTTCTCGATCTTCCTGCTCGCACAGGCCGTCTCGGTGCCCGTCTACGCGAAGCTCGCCGACACGGTCGGCCGCAAGCCGATCATGCTCGTCGGCATCGGCGCGTTCCTCGTGGGCTCGATCCTCGCGGGCTTCGCGTGGGACATGACCTCGCTCATCGTCTTCCGCGCGATCCAGGGGCTCGGTGCCGGCGCCGTGCTGCCCGTGTCGATCACCATCACGGGCGACCTGTACTCCGTGCGCGAGCGGGCCAGGGTGCAGGGCTACATCGCGAGCGTCTGGGCCGCGTCCTCCGTCATCGGCCCCTCGCTCGGCGGGCTGTTCGCCGAGTACGCGTCATGGCGCTGGATCTTCTTCGTGAACATCCCGCTGTGCCTCATCGCGGCCTGGATGCTGATCCGCAACTACCACGAGAAGGTCGAGCGCCAGCGGCACCGCATCGACTTCGGGGGCGCGCTGGTGCTCACCGTCGGGCTCACCCTGCTCATCCTCGCCGTGCTCGAGGGCGGCCAGGCGTGGGCATGGAACTCCTGGCAGAGCATCGGGGCGTTCGCGCTGGCCGCCGCGCTGCTCGCGGTGTTCGTGCTCATCGAACGTCGCGCCGCCGAGCCCGTGCTGCCGCTGTGGCTCTTCTCCCGACGGCTGCTGCTCACGACCTCGCTCATCTCGTTCGGCGTCGGCGCGGTGCTCATCGGACTGACCTCCTACGTGCCGACGTTCCTCGAGATGTCGGCCGGCGCATCCCCGCTCGTCTCGGGCCTCTCGGTCGCGGCGCTGACGCTCGGCTGGCCGATCTCGGCCTCGCAGTCGGGGCGCCTGTTCCTCCGCATCGGGTTCCGCAACACCGCGTTCATCGGGCTCGGCATCGCACTCGTCGGCACGGCCGGCCTCGTCGCCGCGAGTCTCGTGCCCAACCCGATCACGAGCGCGCTCGCCTGCTTCATCGTCGGCCTCGGCCTCGGCCTGGTCGCCTCCCCCACGCTCATCGCCGCGCAGTCCTCGGTCGCATGGTCGGATCGCGGCGTGGTCACGGGCGCGAACATGTTCCTCCGCTCGATGGGCAGCGCCGTCGGCGTCGCCGTGTTCGGCGCCGTCGCGAACGGCATCATCGACCGTTCGGGCCTCGGCGAGCAGTCGGGCGCCGCGATCCAGGCGGCCACCACCGCCGTGTTCATCGGCGTCGTCATCGCGACGGTCGCCACCTTCGCGGGCGCCATCGGCATGCCGCGCGTGCACGTCGACGACGTGGAGCACCGGCCCTCCGAGACATCCGACGCGGTGAACCCGGCCTGATCGCGGGTCAGAACCCGGCGCCCAGCGTGTTCGTGTAGATCCAGGGCAGCCGGTCCATGATGAGCCGGTGGCGCGTGCCGTGCGCGTCGGGGCCCTCGTCGGGCACCGCGTGCGTGCCGTCGTGCTCGGCGTCGGAGTCGAACGCCTCGTCCTCCTGCCAGATGACGGCCGTGCGATCGTCGTTGAACCGCGAGATGTAGGGCGTGATCTCGCCGCTGCCCAGGGCCGCGAGGGCTTCGTCGACGGATGCCGCGTCGGTCAGTCCGTGCACCGTCACCCAGGTCGGCGGCCACAGGGTCATCGCGCCGACCGCGTGCCGTTCGAGCACGTCGATCGGGCGCAACCACTCGGCCTGCAGCACCTCGTCGGGAGCGAGCACGAGCCGGCCCTCGGGAACCCGGGCCGCGAAGAACCACGTGCGGCGGGGCTTGGGCGTGCCGGGCGGCGGGGTCCAGTGCGCGAACGGCACGAGGTCGTGCGGACTCAGCACGAGGCCGACCTCCTCGTGCGTCTCCCTGACGGCCGCCCGCCGAGCCGCGCCTTCGTCGTCGAACGAGCCGCCCGCGGCATCCACCGGTTCGACGACCCCGCCCGGGAACACCCAGGCGCCCGGGAAGCGACCGCTGTGCGGGCGTTCCGCGAGGAGCACCTCGACTCCGCGCTCGCCGTCGCGCAGCAGCACGACCGTGGCCGCGTGCCCCTCATCGGCATCATCCATCAGTGCGTCGAGCTCGCCGGACATGCCCCCCAGAGTAGAACCGTGCGCGCGAAACCGCACCCTGCGACCGGACCCCCGTCCGGGCGGCAGGAGGAGTTCGCGCCCACGGGAGGGCCGATTCCGGGGAACGCTCCTCCCATGGCTCCCTTCCCCTCCCGCGGGTGAGTCCTGCGGCCACGCGAGGCGAGGGCGCCGGATGCCGCGTGCAGGCCGCACCGGCGCGTGCAGGCCGTGCCGGGCCGCGCGTACACTTCGGGCATGGCCGACCCGCTGCCCCACCACGTCCGCCGCGGCATCCGCCCCACGTCCGTCTCGCGACTGGCCACGTGCCTGCTCGCGCCGAACCCCGGACCGATGACGCTCGACGGCACGAACTCGTACGTGCTGCGCGCGCCGGGCGCCGCGGGCGCCGTGGTCGTCGACCCGGGCCCGCTCGACGAGGGGCACCTCGAGCACCTCGCCGCGCTCGGCCCGGTCGAGCTCGTGCTGCTGACCCACCACCACGCCGACCACCGCGACGGGCTCGCACGCTTCGCCGAACTCGTCGGCGCCCCGGCGCGCGCGATCGACCCGGCGTTCTGCATCGGCGGCGAGCCGCTGGTCGACGGCGAGCGGATCGAGGCGGCGGGCCTCGCGATCGAGGTGCTGGCGACGCCCGGCCACACGGCCGACTCGGCGTGCTTCGTGCTCGCCGACGATGCGCCGCACGGTTCGGTGCTCACGGGCGACACGATCCTCGGCCGCGGCACCACGATCATCGCCGACCCCGACGGGGCGCTCGGCCCGTACCTCGACTCGCTCGAGCGCCTGCGCGCGATCGGCCGTTCGTCGAGCGGCCACGTCGCCGTGCTACCGGGCCACGGCCCGGTGCTGCGCGACCTCGGCGAGATCTGCGACGAGTACCTGGCCCATCGCGCCGAACGCCTCGCCCAGGTGCGCGCGGTGCTCGCCGCGCTCGGCGCCGACCCCGCAGACCCGGCCACGGTCGGGCGCGTGGTCGACACGGTCTACGCCGAGACGGATGCCGCGGTCAGGCCGGCCGCCGAGGCATCCGTCCGCGCCCAGCTGGCCTACTTGCGCGAGCACGGCTAGACGCCCCGAGGCGCACCGGCCGATCACCGGGACGGCGCCGCGCACCGGCCTCCGAACACCGCGGAACCCGGCGTGCTCGCGCAGGCCGGGTCCGGGGGTGTTCGTCGGGACGGTTCGGTCGGGTCGCTCGGCGGAGGCGTCGGTCAGGCGACCGCGTAGGTCAGGCAGTCGGCGTCGTCGGACGAGCCCGCACCGATGCGCACCGACGGCGCGGTGCACTCGAGCGAGCTGTTGTGCACGCACTCGGCGCGCTGGCAGGCGCCGACGTGGGTGACGACCTTGTCGAGGCCCCCGCGGGTGCCGAGCGGGATGAACGTGGCGCACTCGGCATCGCCCACCGCACCGCCGATCGTGACGGCCGCGGCGTGGCAGTGCGAGTGGTCGTTGTACGAACAGCCGCTCACCGAACACTCGGCGACGGCGGGCAGTTCATCGAGGGTCATGCTCATGGTGGCCTCCACGTGACTCGGCTGGGTACCGAGATGGTACGCCCGCACCTCCGGGATCCGCCACGAAGAAGTGCCGCTTTTGCGCAGATCACAGGCGGTTTTCTTCTTAGGCGAGGCTCACCTATCCGGATGCCGCGGCTCCCGGGATCGGGCGATTCCGGGCCTTTACCGCGGCGGGCCCGCGCACCAGAATGGGACCACGATCTCGAAGGAGTGCGCCATGTCGACTGAAGCCGTGATCTGGTCGGTGCTCGGAGTCATCGCCGCGGTGGGCGGCATCGGGCTGCTGGCCTCGATCCTCGCCCTGATCCGCGCTCCGCGCTGAGCACGCCTCGCTCCACGCTGAGCACCGATCGTCGCTCAGCCCTTGCGCGGTGACGTCGACCAGATCGCGAGCGCGACGAGCAGCGGCTGGAAGAACAGGCGCACCAACCGCGAACGATCGGTCGTGAGCCCGAACGCGTCGCGGCGCTCGCGCCACTGCGCGAGGTTGCCAGGAAAGACCGCGACGAAGAACGCCGCGACGATCCAGCCGATGCGACGACGCTCCTTGGGCAGCACGATGAGCGCCTTGCCGAGCGCGACCTCGACGACGCCCGAGGCGACGACGACGCCGTCGGCGTCCATCGGCACCCAGGTCGGCACCTGTGCCCGGAACTCCTTGCGCGCCCAGAACAGGTGGCTCACCCCCGCGAACACGAGGCCGCCGGCCAGGAGCCAGCGGGCGATGCTGCGGGGAACCGTGGAGGTGCGTGCGTCTGACGTCATGCTCCGACGCTAGGGCGGCGAGACCCCGCGTGTCACCCCCCTTGCGCCGGGTCGCGCCCGGCCACGTCGGGCCGTCGTCGCCGCGTCCGCCGCTCGTCATCGCGTCGCCCGCGTCGTCGCGGACTCGGTGCCCGGGTTACGCTGGCGGAGCCGCGCACGTCGCTGCCGCGGCATCCCACCCCTGCGCTTTCCGGAGGCCACCGTGCACGATTCGACGACCGCGACGCCCGCGCTGCACCCCGAGACGCGGCTCATCATCGCCGGGCGTCCGCCGCACGTGCCCGACCAGCCGATGAACGTGCCCGTGCACCTCACGTCGACCTACGTCGCGGGCGGCGACCTCGAGTACGCGCGCTACGCGAACCCGTCGTGGACGGCGTTCGAGGAGGCGCTCGGTGGCCTCGAGGGCGGCCGCGCGGTCGCCTTCGCATCGGGCATGGCTGCGATCACCGCGGTGCTCGACCTGGTGCCCGAGGGCGGCACGGTCGTGGCGCCCCGCCACTCGTACACGGGCACGGTGGCGCAGCTCGACCAGCTCGCCGTGAAGGGCCGGCTCTCGGTCGTCTACGTCGACATCAGCGACACCGCGGCCGTCGCCTCCTCGATGGAGGGCGCGGCGCTCGTGTGGATCGAGTCGCCCACCAACCCGGCGCTCGAGCTCGCCGAGATCCCGGCGCTCGTCGCCGCGGCGCACGCGCACGGCGCGCTCGTGGCCGTCGACAACACCTTCGCGACGCCGCTGCTGCAGCGTCCGCTCGAGTCGGGCGCCGACCTCGTCGTGCACTCGGCCACCAAGTACATCTCGGGTCACAGCGACGTGCTCATGGGCGCCGTGGTCGCGGCATCCGACGAGCTCGTGGAGAAGATCACCGCGTACCGCTCGCTGTTCGGCGCGATCCCCGGCCCGTTCGAGACCTACCTCGCACTGCGCGGGCTGCGCACGCTGCCCGTCCGCCTCGAGCGCGCGCAGGCCACGGCCGCCGAGCTCGCCGCGCGCCTGCACGACCACCCTGCACTCGACGAGGTGCGCTACCCCGGCTTCGGCGCGATCATCTCCATCGTCGTGCGCGGCGGCAAGGAGCCCGCCGACCGGCTCGTGCAGGGCACGGCGCTGTGGGTGCACGCGACGAGCCTCGGCGGCGTCGAATCGACCTTCGAGCGCCGCCGCCGCTGGCAGCTCGAGCAGCCGACGATCCCCGACGGCCTCGTGCGCCTCTCGGTCGGCCTCGAGCACGTCGACGACCTGCACCGCGACCTCGTGCAGGCGCTCGACGCGCTCGACGCGTAGCGCGGCGGGAGCCCGGCGACCGGGTCGGGCCTACGACTCCCCCGCACGGCCACGACCGCGGAGCAGTGATGCGGCCGCCGCGCCCACGACGAGCACGGCCGGCATCGACCAGAGCACCGCCTGGTAGTCGGCGAGCACCGGGTCGGCGGGCATCAGCATCGACGGGATCACGGCCAGCAGCCCGCCGACGAGGAAGCACACCCCGTTCACGATGGCTGCGGCGCTGCCGATGTGACTGCCGTCGACGGACTCCCCCGCGACGGTGAACCCGAGCATCTGCACGCCCGAGAACAGGCCGACCGCGAACATGAGGGCGATCGCGACGCCGTGCGAATCGACCGGCAGGTAGATCACGAGGGCGATCGCGGCGGCCTGCAGCAGCAGCCATGCCACGGCGGGCGCCTTGCGGCTGCGCCACCGGTCGGAGACGACGTTCACGAGCGGCGCGCCGACCGCGAGCCCGAGCCACGCGAGCGCGGTGAGCGCGGTCGCGAAATCGGCCGACGCACCCCTGGCCTCCATGATCCGCGGGCCCCACAGGGTGCCGACGGCCAGCATCGTGCCGAACGCGGCACCGGCGAACACGGCCGAGAGCACGACGTCACGCATGCCGAAGCAGTGCCCGAGGTCGCGGAGGATCGCCGTGATCACGTTGATGCGCGGTCGCTCGACCGGGGTCTCCGCGACGATCGGATCGCGCACGATCACGGCGAACAGGATCGCGAGCAGCAGGCCGAAGCTCGCGAAGGCGAGGAGCAGCTGCTGCCAGCTGAGCGCGTCGAGCAGCACGAGGATGACCGGCTGTCCGATCGCGGAGCCGAGGCTCGCCGCCGCCTGCACCAGGCCGAACATCAGCCCGTACCTCGCCGCGGCGAACCACCGGCCGCCGATGTACCCGGCACCGACGAAGCCGAACGACGCTCCGACCGCGAGCACCGCCTGCGCCAGAGCGAGGGTCGCGAAGTCGGTCGTGCCCGCATAGAGGAACGCGCCGACGGCGACGAGCGCCACGGCGACGGCGAGCAGGGGCCGGCTGCCGAAGCGGTCGAGGAGCGCGCCCGAGAAGAACTGCACGAGCGCGAACACCCAGGTGTAGATGGAGGCGGCCAGGCCGATCTGCGCCAGCGTGAGGCCCGCCGACTCCTGGATCGCCGGCGAGACCACGGCGTATCCGGTCTGGATCGCGAACAGCCACACCACGAACGTCGTCGCGAGCACCCAGACGAGCCAGGCCTCGGGGCCGCCGATGCGACTGAGGCGAGGTGCCCGGGCCTGCGCGACCGGATCGCTCATGCACGTATCAAACACCCTCGACGGCCCGGCCGACCGGAGACGCGGCGAGGTGCCCGGCCGACTCAGCGCGCGAGCAGCCAGTCGAGCGCATCGGGCACGACGTCGAGCACCGAGACGTGCCCGTCGTCGAGGCGCATCCACAGGGTCGCGTCGGGCAGGTGCGCGAGCATCCACGACGCGTGGGTCCGCGGCACCACGCGGTCGCCCTCGCCCTGCACGACGAGCACGGGCACGCGCACGTCGGCGAGCTCGAATCCCCATGGCCTCGCGAAGGCGACGTCGTCGTCGATGAGGCCGTCGTCGCCCCACTCGGCGGCGCGCGCGACATCCGCCCCGAGATCCGACCACGCGCCGTCGAGCGCCGCGAAGTCGACGGGCAGGAACTGCTCGGGGTCGAACTCGTCGGTCTGCGCGAAGCGCTCCCGTGCGGCGCGGCCCTCGCGTGCGGCGTGCAGCGCTCCGGGCGCGCGCATGCCCGCGAACCAGTCGAAGCGGTCGGTGAACGGCGCGATGCCGGCGAGGGTCGCGACGCCGAGCACGCGATCCGGATGCCGCGCCGCGCCCGCGAGCGCATGGGGCCCGCCGCCCGACGCGCCCATCGCGTGGAACGTGTCGACGCCGAACGCGTCGGCCACCGCCACGGCATCGTCGGCCGCCGAGACGACGTCGCGGCCGGGCCGCGGCGACGAGCCTCCGTACGAGGGTCGGGCGTACGAGATCACGCGGATGCCGCGCGCGGCCGCCGCGGCGACCACGGGCGCGAGCGGGGCCCCGGTCTGCGGCGAGCCGTGGTGCCACATGAGCACCGGGCCGCCCGCGGCATCCGCTCGCCCGTCGGAACCGCCGGGCGCGACCCCGCCCGTGTCGTGGGCGCGCAGCACGCGGCCGTCGGGCAGGTTCACGTCGATCGAGGTCGGCACCGGGCCAGCATAGGCTGATCGACGATGATCGAACGGTTCCTGCTCGGGGTGCGCACGCTGCTGCGCGGCTTCGGATTCTGGCGCCGGCAGCCCGGTGCGATGCTGCTCGGGCTCGTGCCCGCCGCGATCGTCTGGGTCGTCGTGCTCATCGGGCTCGTGGCGCTCGGCGTGAGCCTGCCGAGCATCACCGTGTGGGCGACGCCGTTCGCCGCCGGATGGGTCGAGCCGTGGGCCTCGCTCACGCGCACGGCCATCGGCGCCCTGCTGCTCGGCGGCGCGATCGTGCTCGCCGCCGTGACCTTCACGGGGCTCACCCTGCTCGTCGGCGACCCGTTCTACGAGCGCATCTGGTTGGCCGTCGAGCAGGACCTGGGCGGCGAACCCACGGGCCGCGGCATCGGGTTCTGGCGTTCGGCCGGCGATGCGGTCGCGTTCATCGCGCTCGGCGTGCTCGTGTCGATCGGGGTGGGCCTCAGCGGCTTCATCCCCGTCATCGGCGGCGTGCTCGCGCCCGTGCTCGGCGTGGTGCTCTCGGGGCGTCTGCTCGCTTGGGAGCTCACCGGCCGCGCGTTCGAGTCGCGCGGCATCCCCGCCGACGAGCGCCGGGCGCTGCTGCGCTCGCACCGCGCGCGCCTGCTCGGTTTCGGCGTGGCCACCCAGCTCTGCTTCATGGTGCCGCTCGGCGCGGTCTTCACGATGCCCGCGGCCGTCGCCGGAGCCACGATGCTCGCACGCGGCGTGCTCGACGACGCGGCGGCGACGGCCGCGGCTGCGCATCCGCCGGTCGAGTAGCGAAGCGTATCGAGACCAGCCGCCTTCGCCCGCACGATGAGCCTCGAGACGGTGCCGGGGCGCCTACTCGACCGGCGAGGGCGCGACGCCCTCGTAGAGCAGCACGGGCACCGGACCGAACGGTATCGAGCGCACGCGAAGGCGACGCACCTCGACGCCGGTGAACCCGGCCGCCTCGAGCTCGGGCTCGGGGTCGCGGTTCCAGTGGCATCCGTGATCGAGCCACGTCGTCACGGGCGTCGCCACGTTCTGCACGAGGCGCTTGAGCGTGCCGCGCGGGGCCGCGACGTGATCGACGAACACGACCCGGCCGCCCGGCACCAGCACGCGGCGAACCTCGGCGACGGCGGCCGCGACATCCGTCACCGAGCAGAGCACGTAGGTGCCGACGACCGCGTCGACCGAGCCGTCGGGCAGCGGGATGCGCTCGGCCGTCGCATCGAGCGGGGTCGTCGTGTGACGCCACTCGCGCGCCCGCTGCGCCAGCTCGGCGCGACGCCCGGCGTCGGGCTCGAGACCGGTCCACGAGACCTCGGGATGGAATGCGCCGAAGTTCTCGCCGTCGCCCGCGCCGATCTCGAGCACGCGGCCGCGCACGCGACCGATGAGCTCGCGCTCGAGGTCGTCGAGGTCGTCGTTGCTGATGGGCTCCACGTGCGGCACGATACCCGCACGCACCGACGGCGGCACCGAGACCGGCGCCTGCACCGGTGCCCAGGCCGACGGCCAGGGCGAACGCCTCAGCCGCGGACCGTGCCGCCCTTGGCTGCGATGCGCTTCAGGAGCGGCGGCTTCGCGAGCACCCAGGCGACCGCCATCACGATGACCGAGAACGCGAACACCGCGAACCCGAGCCAGTCGTCGGCGTCGCGGGCGGTGTACATCTGGTTGAGCTTGCGCACGGCTCCGGTGGTGAGCACGAGCACGACGTGCACGAACACGAACCCGAGGAAGAAGATCATCGTCGGGTAGTGCAGGCGGCGCGCCAGCTTCTCGGGGAACGCCCGCACGAGCGCCCCCTCCGGCGGCCAGACCGACGAGAGGCGCAGGCCCGTGAGGATCGCGAGCGGCGACGCGATGAACACGATCGCGAAGTACGCGATCTGCTGGAGCGAGTTGTAGACGACCCAGGAGTTCTCGGTCGGCCAGTCGAGCGACGCGTACTGCAGTGCGGCCGAGATCGCGTTCGGCACGACCGCCCAGTCGGTGGGCACGATGCGCAGCCACTGGCCGGTCGCGAAGAGCAGCACGACGTAGACGACGCCGTTCAGCACCCAGAGCGCGTCGAGCCAGAGGTGGAACCAGAGGAAGATGCCGAGGCGGCGCGGCGCGCGCTTCGTGCGCGGCCAGCGCGTGTTGTCACGCGTGAAGAACCCGGGAGGCCGCTGCTTCGAGCGGAGCTGGAACCCCGTGCGCACGACGAGCAGGAGGAAGAACGAGTTCAGGAAGTGCTGCCAGCCGAGCCAGGCCGGGATGCCGACGGGCGTGCCCGCGGGCGGTTCGACGATGCCCGGGTAGGTCTCGATGAAGTCTGCACCGCCGGGCGTGCCGCGCAGCCAGCGCGCGACGAGCACGACGACGACCACGGCGGCCACCGAGATCAGCGCGGTCCAGCCGACGAGGCGTCGTCGTTCGCGCACCCAGTCCGCGACGCGGGAGGCCTTCGAGGTGGTCTCGGTCATCGCGCGGTGGAGTCCTTCCGAAGGGGTGGGATGCCTCGACGATAGCGCCGCGACCTGAGCGGCGCGAAGTCGACGCGAAACAGGGTGCCACAGATCAGGAGCGCGTTCAGGCCGCGAGCCCCGCGGCCTGTCGCGCCGCGCCGACGAAGGCGGGACGCACGCGCTCCCAGCCGTCGAGGTAGCCGCCCACCATGGCGGCGTCGCGGAGCAGCACGAGCTGGCCGGCCGCGACCTCGGGGTCGCTCGAGCCGGCGCCGGTGAGCAGCGCCTCGAGCGTGCCCCTGAACCAGGCGCGGTGCTCCCCCACGGCGACGCGCACGCCGCTGTCGGCCTCGGGGTACTCGGCGGCCGCGTTGATGAAGGGGCAGCCGCGCGTGTGCAGTCTGGCGACGTCGTCGGCCAGGCCCTCGATCACGAGTTCGAGGAGCTGCCCGGGGTCGTCGGTCGCCTCGCCCGCGCGGTCGAACGCGTCTCGGATCGTCGCGTCCTCAACCCCGAGGTAGGCCTCGACGAGGTCCTCCTTGCTCGGGAAGTGCCGGTAGAACGTGGCGCGCGTGACGCCGGCCTCGCCGATGATGCGGTCGACGCCGACGGCGTGGATGCCCTCGCGGTAGAAGAGCTCGGAGGCAGTGGCGAGCAGCTTCTCGCGGGCGACGGAGGTGCCGGTAGCGGTCGTTCGTATTGCCATGTTGTAAATGATAGAACGATCTTTCTCTTTTTGCTTGACACGGGCTGTGAATCTGGTCTACCTTGAGATCCATCAAGAAGTAGACCAATCGTTCTACTTACATCGCAGTCAGTTCGAATTCAGGAGAAGGCATCATGACCACCACCGACAAAACCCCGATCGTCCTCGTCCACGGCCTCTGGATGACCCCCAAGAGCTGGGACACCTGGGCCGAGTACTTCGAAGCCCGCGGTCACCGCGTGATCCGCCCGGGATGGCCCGGCATCGACGACCGCGACGTCGCCGACATCCGCTCGAACCCCGACGCGCTGAAGGGCATCGGCCTGTTCGAGATCGCCGACCACTACGAGCGCATCATCCGCGAACTGCCCGTCAAGCCGATCATCATGGGCCACTCGTTCGGCGGCGTGCTCATCCAGATGCTCGCCGACCGCGACCTCGGCTCCGCCTACGTCGCCGTCACGCCCGGCCAGACCGCCGGCATCACGACGCTGCCGCCGTCGACGCTCCGCACCGGCTTCCCGATCCTCTCCAACCCGTTCGGCAAGAACGGCGCCAAGCCGATCTCGAAGGCCCACTTCCACTTCACGTTCGGCAACGACCTCAGCCGCGAGGCGTCCGACGCGCTCTGGGAGCAGTACGCCGTGAACTCCTACAACCGGGTGTTCTTCGAGGGCGTCGCGGCCGCGTTCAACGAGAAGGGCGGCGTCACGCACGTGAACTACGGCAAGACCGACCGCGCTCCCCTGCTCATCATCACGGGCGAGATCGACCACGTCGTGCCGCCGGCCATCGGCAAGGCGATCCTCAAGAAGTACCGCGACTCGGGCAGCCCCTCGCTCGTCGAGTACAAGGAGTACGCCGGCCGCACCCACCGCATCGTCAGCCAGGACGGCTGGCAGGAGGTCGCCGCAGACGCCCTCGCCTGGGCCGAGGCGCACGACACCAACGCCGCCACCGTGTGAGCGGATGCCGCGTCGCACCGCTCGCACCGAACCACACGATGCCCGCACCGGCCGCGCCGGGGCGGGCATCGGCGCGTCGCCGGAGATTGCTGGCGCTCAGGCGCCCTCGGCCGACTGGTCGGCTGACGGGAGCCCGACCAGGTCGGGCACCGACATCGGCACGCGCGGCAGCCACGCCTGCACCTCGGGCCACGCCCGCCCCGTCGGCAGCCGCCGCAGCAGGGCGGCGAGCGAGGCATCGGCCGACGGCCACGGGATGACCCGGGTCGGCGACTCCGCGGCGAGCACGCCCAACCACCAGTGCTTCCACGTCACGGGCAGCACCTCGGGGTGCAGCACCACGTAGTAGTCGGGCACGCTGATCTCACGCCGGCCCGCGGCATCCATCGCCCGTTCGATCTCGAGCTCGAGCACGCCGAACGTCGACTGGTCGTCGAAGAACTCGACCCACGCCGCGGCGACATGGCCGAGCGGATCGTGGTCGTGCACCACGTACGGCGCCGACGTCGACGCCGACCAGCGGGCGACCTCGTCATCGGTCGCATCGGCCAGGCTCGCGGCCTGCACGTTCGCGAACCGCTCGATCGAGCGGATGGCCTGCGACGCCTCGTCGCCGACCACGACCAGGGTCGTGCTGCCCGGTGGCTCCATTTTCGGAGTCTACGTCTGCGCCCCGGCCGTGACACCACCGGCGCGCGATCCGACTCCGAACCGAAACACGGCCGACGCAGGAGGGCTACGCGGCGCGCTCGGCCTCTGCGGCACGGCGCTCGATCGCGACCGCGGCCTCGAGGTACGGAACGCCGCCGATCGAGCGCACATGCCACGCGGCGTTCGCGTACTGCACGACCGAGGACGACAGGTTCTCGAACCGCGGGTAGTGCCGCGGTTCGTGACCGGAGATGGCCGCAAGCGTCTGCCGGATGAACCCGCCATGGGCGACGACGAGCACGTGCCGGCCCTCGTGGTCGGCGGCGATGCGGTGCAGCCCGCGCATGCCGCGCGCCGAGACCTCGTGGTCGGGCTCCTTGCCGGGGATCACCCGGTCGGGCCAGTGCGTCGCGACCTCGCTCCAGCTGATGCCCTCGGCCTCGCCGTACTCCTGCTCGAGCAGTTCGTCGTAGGTGCCCGTGATCGGCAGGTCGAGCGCGTCGGCGAGGATCTCGGCGGTCTCGCGGGCACGGCCGAGCGGCGAGCTCACGACGGCCTCCCAGTAGCCTCCGGCGTAGGCGGATGCCGCGGCTCGCGCCTGCGCACGGCCAACGGCGTTCAGCGGGATGTCGGTGCGTCCCTGCAGTCGTCCGGCGAAGTTCCAATCGGTCTGACCGTGGCGGATGAGGGCGAGCATCGTTCCAGCATATGAGCGTGCGGCTGAGCGGATCCTGCGCACGGGCGCGCGCCCGGAGGTCGTTGCACGACCGTGACCCGGCTCGCCGAACCGGGTGCTCAGTCGGAGCCGCCGCCCATCGTGTTCGTGCCGTCGGAGAGGATCGGCGAGATGAGCCCGAACACGTTGTGGTCGGGGTCGAGCAGGTAACCGACGCGTCCGATGCCCTGCATGTCGTCGAGCGGGAGCGCCTCGATCGCGCCGAGCTCGAGGCCCTTCGCGAAGACCGCGTCGATGTCCTCGACGCCGATCACGATGTCGGCGCCGGTGACGGGTGCGCCCACCTCGGGTTGCGGCCCCATGCGCTGCGTGAGCCCGCCGTTGATGCCGAGGCCCGGTTCGCCGGCGGCGTTGCCGATGGCGCCCTCGCCCGTGTCGATCGACCAGTACGGGATGTCGCCGAACTGGGTGAATCGCCACCCGAGCAGTTCGGAGTAGAAGTCGATGAGCTTCTGCGGCTCCGACGCGTGGATCTCGAAGTGCACGACGAGGCTGGCCATGATCTCCCCCAGTGTCCGGTCGGGCGCGGCCCCCGCCGCCGCCCGATACGCGCAGGGTACGCCCGACGCGCCCCGGCGGCCACCCGCCGCGGCGGCCACCCGCTGCGGCTACCCGCGGAGGAGTGCGCGCAGCGTCTGGATGGTGTCGGCCTCGGCGGCGGGCTTGTCGTCGCGGTAGCGCTTGACGCGCGCGAAGCGCAGCGCGATGCCGCCCGGGTAGCGGCTCGACCGCTGCACGCCGTCGATCGCGATCTCGACCACCGTGACGGGTTCGACGAACACCGTGCTCGCGGTGCGCCGGGTCTCGATCTCGGGGAACCGCTCGGTCTGCCATCGCAGCAGTTCGTCGGTGAGCCCCTTGAACGTCTTGCCGACCATGACGAAGGAGCCCGGCTCGCCGAACTCGCCGACCGGATCGAGCGCCCCGAGGTGCAGGTTCGAGAGCAGGCCCGTGCGCCGACCCGAACCCCATTCGCACGCGAGCACGACGAGGTCGTAGGTGAGCACGGGCTTGACCTTGATCCAGCTCGCGCCCCGGCGGCCGGCGGCGTAGGGCGCGTCGATCGCCTTCACGACGACGCCCTCCTGACCGGCGGCGAGCGCCTCGCGCGACACCCGCTCGGCGACCTCGGGCTCGGCCGTGATCTCGCCGGGGATGCGGTGCTCGGGGGCGATGCGCGCGAGCTCGGCGATGCGCGTCGAGAGCGGCTCGTCGAGCAGGTCGCGTCCGTCGACGTGCAGCACGTCGAAGAACCACGGATGCAGCAGGGTCTCGCGCGCGGCATCGGCGCCGAAGCGCGACATGGTCTCTTGGAACGGTCGCGGCCCGCCGTCTTCGTCGAGCGCGAGCGTCTCGCCGTCGAGGATCACGTCGCGCACGGGCAGCGCGCGCACGACGTCGACGACCTCGGGCAACCGATGCGTCACGTCGGCGAGGTTGCGCGTGAACACGCGGACGTCGTCGCCCCGGCGGTGCACCTGGATGCGCGCGCCGTCGAGCTTGTACTCGACCGACGCCTCGCCCGTGGTCTCGACGGCCGCCGCGGCGCTCGGCGCGGTCGCCGCGAGCATGGGCTGCACCGGTCGCCCGACCACGAGTCCGACGGCCTCGAGGTCGTCGATCGTGCCCGTGAGGGCGAGCAGCGCCGTGGCGCCGAGGTCGCCCTGGAGCATGGCCGCCCGTCGCACGCTCGCGGCCGGGCGGTCGGCGGCCTTCGCGACCGCGTCGGCGAGCACGCCCTCGAGCGCGCCCGTGCGCATCTCGCCGAGCAGCGCCCTGGCGATGAACTCCTGCTCGTCGGCCGTCGCCGCCGCGAGCAGGTCGTGCAGCTCGCGGGTGCGGTCGAGGCTCGATCCGGTTCCGGATGCCGCGGCCAGCCGTTCGAACGCGGCGTCGAGGTCGCCGATGGTCAGCGTGGCCTCGGCCGCCGGTTCGACCGACGCCGTGGCCGACGCGACGCCGCGCCACCCGACGCCGAGCCGCCCCTGACGCGGCTTGCCCACGAGCAGGCCCACCGCGGGCTCGACCTCGTCGGGCTCGAGCCGCGCCAGCACTGCGGCGAGCGCCTCGATCTTCGCCAGCCGCGAGCGGGTCGCGGTGACGGTCTGGGCGGTGGTGACGAGCTCGGCGAGCAGCACGGGGTCAGTCTCGCACCGACCGCCGACGTCGGCAGCGGCCACGGACGGCGGCGCCCCGCCGGACGACGTTCACCGACATCCACTCGCCCGACGAGCGCCGCCGCCACTACTCTGGGCGAACCCGATCTGAGGAGTCGACATGTCCGATCTTCCCGTCTTCAGCGTCGCCGACCTCGAAGCCCAACCGCAGCTCGACGTCGACTCGTTCGTCAACGACGACGCCGTCGACCTCGGGGTCACCGCGATCGAGGTGATCCGCCAGCGGCGGCTCAACCTCGCGGTGCGCATCGTGCTGCGCGGCGACGTCGTGTTCCAGGCGAAGCTGCGCGAGACCGGGCGCGACAACGACGAGTGGCTGGCGGGCAAGGCCGCGGTCGTCGAGCGCTTCGGCGAGCCGTCGCTGCTCGTACGGCGGCGTCACGAGGAGGCCGGCACGCCGTTCGGCGAGCGCAACGACGTCGACCACGACGTGTACCGGGCGCACGGCGGCTCGCTGCCGATCCGGGTCGACGGCGAGCTCGTCGGCACGATCACGGTCTCGGGCGAGCCCGACGTCATCGACCACGAGGTCGCGACCGAGGCCGTGCGCCGCTTCCGCGCCCGCTGAGCCCCGGCGCCCGCCACCGGCATCCGCCCCTCGGAGCCGGCGGGGCTCACACCCCGATCGTGAGCGCCGCCGTGTACCCGGCCGCCGCCGAGCCCGACATGTTCGCGATCTGGTGGATGCCGCCGTCGTCGCTGAACACGTTGTCGGTCGACAGGCTGACCTGCGAGGCGTTGCGCACGCTCTGCTCGTATCCCGCGGTCGCGTACACGGCGTCGTTCGCCTCCTGCGGCAGGGCGATCTGCGAGGTCTTCACGATGGGACCGCTCGCGACGGCCGTCGCGACATCCGAGTAGACCTCGAAGTGGATGTGCGGCCAACGCCCCGTGTAGCAGGCCGGGTAGATCGAGGTGAAGGTCACCGTGCCGTTCGCGTCGGTCTCCTGCACGCCGCGCAGGTAGTTCTCGCTCTCGAGCCCGTTCGAGTAGAGCGAGTAGCCGCCGTCGCGGTCGCAGTGCCAGAGGTACACGCCCGCGCCGACGAGTGCGCTGCCCGTCGCGGCATCCCGCACCGTGAGCGCGATCGTGAGCGGCACGCCCTGCGCCACGGTCGACGACGACCCGAACGACGAGCGGATGTCGCTGCGCACGATGCCCGAGTCGTCGAGCACGTTGACGCCGTTCGAGCCGTCGCCGGGGTACGGGCCGCCGGTCTCGTCGGGCACTTCGTCGAGCGGGCCGGTCGCCGCGGCGCTGGCGCTCGGTGTGGGCGTCGGGGTCGCGGATGCCGATGCCGAAGCGCTCGGCGAGGCGGTCGCCGTCGGCTCGGGGTCGGCCGAGCACGCTGCGAGCAGCGCCGTGAGTCCGACGCCGCCGAAGATTCCGAGCGCGCGCCGGCGGTCGACGAGCGTGCGGATGTCGTAGACGAGACCGCGGTGGTCCTCGTCGATCTCGTCGCCGTGCTCGTCGATCCAGCGGGGGTCGGTCGCCATGTCGTGCTCCTTCCGGCTTGCCCGGGCCGGATGCCAGGGGCGGAATGCCTGCGTGGCGCCCAGTGTGACGCGGACGTCCTGCAACCCCCTGTGGATGTCCGATGGGATTCCTATGATGGTCGCGCCGGACGCCGCACGTGCGGCCGGCCATCCGCATTGCGAGGGAGCACACCATGGGAACCGTCTCGGTCGACCTGTTCATCACGCTCGACGGCGTCTACCAGGGGCCGGGCGGCCCCCAAGAAGACGTCGCGGGCGGGTTCGACGTCGGCGGGTGGCAGGGCGCCTTCCTCGACGAGGAGGCCGGCGGGGCGATCATGGCCGGCATCGAGGGCATGGACGCGCTGCTGCTCGGCCGCCGCACCTACGACATCTTCGCCGGGTACTGGCCGCACCAGGGCGACGACCCGATCGCCGTGAAGTTCAACGCGATGCCGAAGTTCGTCGTGTCGCGCACGCTCACCTCGGCGGGGTGGGAGGGCACCACGGCCTTGGCGGAGGTCGCGGAGGTGCGTTCGCTCAAGGACCGGTTCGACGACATCCACGTGATCGGCAGCGGCGACCTCGTGCGTTCGCTGCTCGAGGCGGGGCTCGTCGACCGGCTGAACCTGTACCTCTACCCGGTCGCCCTGGGCAAGGGCAAGCGACTGTTCGACGGCGAGGGCGACGGCTTCGTGCCGACCGCGTTCGCGCTGGCCGAGCCGCCGCGCGCGTTCCCGAGCGGCGCGATGCTGCTCGTCTACACGCCCGCGGGCCCGGCGGTCACGGGATTCGACATGTCGGCGCAGTAGCGCGGCGAGCGCCGCGACCCCGCGTGCCCGATGATGGGGTGATGCGCCCCGGATTCCGCTTCTCGACCGACCGCGACGACCTCGACCGCGAGCGCGTGCACCACTGGCTCTCGACCGACGCCTACTGGGCGCTCGGCCGCCCGCGCGAGCGGCAGGACGCCGCGATCGACGCGTCGCGCAACTACGGCGTCTACGACGAGGCGTCGGGTGCACAGGTCGCATACGCGCGCGTCATCACCGACGGCGTGACGTTCGCGTGGCTCTGCGACGTGTACGTGGATCCGTCGGTGCGCGGGCACGGCGTCGGGGTCGCGCTCATCGAGGGCGTGGTCGCCGACCTCGAGCCGCTCGGGCTGCGCCGCACGATGCTCGCGACGGCCGACGCGCACGGCCTCTATGCGAAGTTCGGCTTCGAGCCGCTCGCCGAGCCCGGTCGGTGGATGGCGCGCCTCGCACCGACGGAGTAGCGTCGCCCCATGGACGATCGCGAGCGGGGGCTCGAGCGGCTCGACGCCGTCACCGACGAACTCCGAGGGCATCCGGATGTCGCGGTGGGCCGCATGTTCGGATCCGAGGGCTACTCGGTGCGCGGCAAGCTCTTCGCCTTCGTCTCCACCGACGGCCGGCTCGTCGTGAAGCTGCCCGAGGCGCGCATCGAGGAGCTGCGGCTCGACAACATGGTCATGCGCGGCCGCCCGATGCGGGAGTGGGCCGTCGTGCCCTATGCCGACGGCGCCGAGCGGTGGGCGACGATCGCCGTCGAGGCGCACGCCTACCTCGACGAGATCACGCCGTAACGCCGGTCGAACCGGCCTGCGCCCGCGCGCGGCGGGCTGTGGGCGTCGGCGTCGGCGGGCCTCAGCCCGCCTCGACCGCCATCACGTCCATCCACACCGTGCTGTTCGAGCACGCCGGAACCGTCGCCGACACGTCGAACGCGGTGAAGCTGTGCGGCGGGTACACCCGGTAGGCCGTGCCCTCGGCGACCGTGCACGAGCCGGCGAGCGGGCCGCCGTCGGTGCCGATGTTCACCGCCGAGAGCGCCGCGAACGCCGTGCCGCCCGCGGCGATGGTGATCGTCGGCGGGGAGGCGGGCTCCGACTGATCGGCCGGTTCGCCGAGCTGGGCGCCGCTCGCGTCGAGCACCGACACGCCGGGCGCTCCGCGGAGCTCGCACGAGGTCGAGCCGGTGTTCGTGAAGACGACCTGGGAGTTCGTGTGCCCGGCGCTGCCGCCGTCGGGTGCCGTGCGCACCGTCACCTCGAGCACGTCGTCGGCGCACTGCCCGGCCGGCGCGTTCGGGTCGACCGAGGCGGTCGAGGTCGGTGTCGGGGATGCCGACGGCGATGACGCCGGTGACGCCGTCGGCGACGGGCTCGGCGAGGTTCCGGCGCCCGCGCAACCGGTGAGCAGCAGTCCGACCGCGAGCGAGCATGCGGCGACGATCATCGAGGTTCGCATGGGCGCCACGGTACGGCGCGGCGGGTCGATCAGGGCAGAGGCCGGGCCGGGTTGCCCGGGATCGCGACCTGCTCGGCGAGCCACGCGTCGAACGTCTGCGTCGCGAGCACGGCGTCGGATCCTGGCAGCGTGTCACCGCGGCGCATGGCCGCGAACTGCTTGCCGGGCAGCGAGACGGCGAGCACGGGGCCCCGCAGACCTCGGGCCTTCGCCAGACGCCGGACCATGTCGGACACGTCCTCGCGCTGCGGACCGGCGAAGTCGGGGCCGCGTCCGACGGGGCCCTGCTCGGCGAGCTGCACGAGCCGCTGCCCGACCTCGCGGGCGGCGACCGGCTGCGAGGCGAGTCTCGGCGCCAGGTGGAGGCCCGCGAACGAGAGCATGCCGAGCATCTGCTCGGCGAACTCGTGGAACTGCGACGCGCGCAGGATCGTGAACGGCACGGCACCCGCCTCGACCGCGCGCTCCTGGGCGAGCTTGCCCGCGTAGTACCCGTAGGGCGCGCGGTCGATGCCGACGATCGAGAGCGTCACGTGGTGGCCGACGCCGGCAGCCTGTTCGGCCGCGAGGAGCGTCTGGGTCGTCGTCGTGAAGAACTCCGTCGCCGCGTCGGCCGACCTCGCGTTCGCGTTCGCGGTGTCGATCACGGCATCCACGCCGTCGAGTGCGGCCGCGACGCCCGTGCCCGCGATCAGGTCGACGCCGTTCGAGCGCGTGAGCACGACGACCTCGTGCCCCCGCTCGCGGGCGGCGTCGACGACGTGGCGTCCGACGGTTCCGGTTCCTCCGGCGACGGCGATCCTCATGCGTGCACTCCGTTCGGTTGCCGAGCCCGCGCGACTCGGCGGATCAGCGGTTCAGGTCGTCGCGTTCGACGATGCGGTCGGGGTTCCACGGCTCGCTCCAGCCGAGCTCGTCGAACATGCGGTCGAGCACGAGCGCGGTGAAGCCCCAGACCACGCGCCCGCCGACCGTGAACGCCGGACCCCGGTAGACGCGGCCCTCGAAGGCCATCTGCGTGTTGCCGCGGTTCGCGGGGTCGAGGAGGTCGGCGACCGGCACCCGGAACACCTCGACGGACTCGTCGTGGTCGACGGCGGCGACCTGCGACGGCTTCGCCCACCACGCGGGAACCGGGGTCACGAGGTGGTTGCTCACGGGAACCGGCAGCGGCGCGAGGGTGCCGAGCGGCTCGACGTCGGCGGGGTCGACGCCGGTCTCCTCGGCGGCCTCGCGCAGCGCGCCCGCGATCGGTCCGTCGTCGGATGCCTCGATGCGCCCTCCGGGGAACGCGATCTGACCCGGGTGGCTGCCGAGCGTCGCTGCACGACGCAGCAGCAGCACGTCGAGCTCCCGCGCGACGGCGGGGGCGCCGACCCGGGCCGGCAGGTCGTCGAGCACCCCGAAGAGCACGAGCACGGCGGCCGGACGGCGGCTCGCGGCATCCGCACCCCATCGCGGGAAGTCGGCGTGCCAGGTGAGGCCGCGTTCGCAGAGGGCGACGAGCTCGGCCCTGGCGCCCGCGGGGTCGCTCACGAACCGCACCCGTCGTCGTGGAACAGCATGTCTGCCATCCTGCCACCGCCCGGCGACGCGCACGCCCGGCATGCGCACTCAGGCCGCTCCACGTGAACGCCCGGCGAACTCGCAGCGCAACCCCCAGCCGAATCACACCGCGGAGTCCTATTCTGATCGGATGCTGGTCATCAGCTACAACCTCCGAAAGCATCGCGCGATCTCCGAACTCGCGGCGCTCGATTCGCGCTACTCGCCCGACCTCGTGTGCCTCCAGGAGTGCGACACCCAAGACCTCGCCGAGCACGTCGGGCGCCTGCGCCTCGCGCACTCCACGGTGGGCAACCGCCTCGGCCTCGCGGTGTACTACCGCCCCGACCGCATCGAGGTGCGCGACCTGCGCACGGTCGCGCTCAAGAAGTCGCTGCACGATCGCATCGCGAAACCCGCGCACGAGCGGCTGCTCGGCGCCCGCGTGTTCGACCGCGTGCACGGGCGCGAGGCGATCGTCGCGTCGTTCCACGCGGCCCCGCTCACGGCGCTGAACTCGCTGCGCCGCCACCAGATCAAGGCCGCGCTCGGCGAGCTGCAACTGCTCGGGCCGAACCTGCCGACCCTCATGGTCGGCGACTACAACTACCCGATCTTCAAGGACAACCTGGCCGAGAAGGTTCGCGAGGCGGGCTACGACCTGACCCTCAGCGACAGCCGCACCTACACGCGCTACAAGTTCTTCCGCGGGCACTTCGACCTCGCGACCTCGGCGGGCTTCGACATCCGCAAGGTCGAGACCCTCCCCCGCGGGTCGAGCGACCACCTGCCGATCCTCGTCGACACCGAGTACGCGGATGTCACGGCCGCCGCCGCGTCCGTCGAGGCGCCGGTCGACGGCGCCCCCATCTTCAGCATCGAAGACGACACCCCGCACGTCGCCTGAGCCGGTCTGGGCGTGCGGCCGCGGCATCCGCGCCATCCGCCGCGCAGTGAGAAACCCCCTGAACCGGTGCTTGCCCCGGCATCCGCGCGAGCCCTAGCCTGAGCACAATCGCCCCACGGAGGCACCTCCCCCGCGCGGCGGCCGAAACGACTGGCAGATGTCCTCCGCGTTGTACGCACTGGGTCGGTGGGCCTTCCGAGCACGGGGGCGAATGCTCGTGCTCTGGATCGGCGTGCTCGCGGTCTGCTTCACGGGCGCCGCGCTCATCGGCCAGGGCACCGACAACACGTACAGCATCCCGGGCACCGAGTCTCAAGATGCGCTCGACGCGCTCGCCCGCACCTTTCCGCAGGTGAGCGGTGCGACGGCGCAGCTCATCGCAGTCGCGCCCGACGGCGGCGACGTGACCGACCCCGCGTTCCAGCAGGCCGTCGAGGCCACGATCGCCGACATCGAGGCGATCCCGCAGGTCGAGGGCGCGAGCTCGCCCTACGCGACCCCCGGCTCGGCGGACCTCGCCCCCGACGACTCGGCCGCGCTCGTGCCGATCCAGCTGAGCGTCGCGTCGACCTCGGTCACGCCCGAGACGGCCGACGCACTGCAGGCCGCGGGGGCCGACCTCGAGCAGGCGCTGCCCGACGGCTCCCAGGTCGCGGTCGGCGGGCAGCTCTTCGCCCAGACCTCGACGGGCATCAGCATCACCGAGCTGCTCGGCATCCTCGTCGCCTACCTCGTGCTGCTCATCGCGTTCGCGTCGTTCACCGCGGCCGGCATCCCGCTCGTCACGGCGCTGCTCGGCGTCGGCGTCTCGCTCGCGATCGTCTTCGTCGGCACCGGGTTCCTCACGATCACCTCGACGACGCCCCTGCTCGCGCTCATGCTCGGCCTCGCGGTGGGCATCGACTACGGCCTGTTCATCGTGTCGCGCCACCGCGACCAGCTGAAACAAGGCCTCGACGTCGAGGAGTCCGCCGCGCGCGCCGTCGCGACCTCGGGCTCGGCGGTCGTGTTCGCGGCCATGACCGTGATCATCGCGCTGCTCGGGCTCGCGGTCGCGGGCATCCCGTTCCTCACGACGATGGGCGTCGCCGCCGCACTCGCGGTCGCCACGGCGGTCGCGCTCTCGCTCACGCTCACGCCCGCCCTGCTCGGGTTCGCCGGCTGGCGAGTGGTCGCGAAGCGGTATCGGCCGGGTCATCCGGGGGCGGATGTCACGGGCGGGCCGGATGTCACGGGCGGGCCGGATGTCACGGGCGGGCCGGATGCGGAGGAGACGGCCGACCCCGGTGGCGACGAGCCGGTCGGCGACGGGCCGGTCGGCGACGGGCGCACGGCGGACTCCGGCACCGCGGCATCCGACGCCGGACCCCGGAATGCGGACTCCGACTCCGACGACGCCCTGCCGACGCGCGAGGCCGCGCCCGCGGCATCCGTCCCCCGTGGATTCTTCGGCGGCTGGGTGCGCGGCGTGACGAGGTGGCCGATCGTGACGGTCGTGCTCATCGTCGGGCTGCTCGCGCTCGCGACCGTGCCCGCGGCGAACCTGCGCCTCGCGCTGCCCGACGCCGGGTCGCTCGACGAGTCCGAGCCGGGGCGGGTGACCTACGATCTCATCGCCGAGCACTTCGGGCCGGGGTTCAACGGGCCGCTCATCGTCACCGGGCTCATCATCGAGTCGACCGACCCGGTCGGGCTCATGGACGACCTCGGTGCGACGCTCGAGGCCGTGCCGGGCGTCGCCTCGGTTCCGCTGACGACGCCGAACCCGACCGGCGACACGGGCATCGTGCAGGTGATCCCCGAGGGGTCGCCCGACTCCGAGCAGACGAAGCAGCTCGTGTCGACGCTCCGCGGCATGCACGACGAGCTCGAGGCGGAGTACGGCGTGAGCCTCTCGGTCACCGGGTACACCGCCGCGGGCATCGACATCTCCGATCGCCTCGCGGGGGCGCTCGCACCGTTCGGCCTGCTCGTGGTCGGGCTCTCGCTCGTGCTGCTCGCGATGGTGTTCCGCTCGATCGTCGTGCCCGTGACGGCCGCGCTCGGGTACGTGCTCTCGATCGGCGCCGCGTTCGGACTCACGAGCCTCGTCTTCGTCGACGGCTTCGCGGCCGACCTGCTCGGCGTCGCCGACGTCGGCCAGGTCATCAGCTTCATGCCGATCATCCTCATGGGCGTGTTGTTCGGCCTCGCGATGGACTACGAGGTGTTCCTCGTCAGCCGCATGCGCGAGGACTACGTGCACCAGGAGGGTGCGGAGCCCGACACCGTCGGCGCCGTGCACCGCGGATTCGTCGCATCGGCCCGGGTCGTCACGGCCGCCGCGATCATCATGTTCTCGGTGTTCGTCGCGTTCGTGCCCGACGGCGACGCCTCGATCCAGCCGATCGCGTTCGGCCTCGCGGTGGGCGTGGTGATCGACGCGTTCCTCGTGCGCATGACGCTCATCCCGGCCGTGCTCGTGCTCTTCGGGCGGCACGCCTGGTGGATGCCCGCGTGGCTCGACCGCGCACTGCCCGGCTTCGACATCGAGGGCGAGGGCCTGACCGCGGAGTTCGCGCTGGCCGACTGGCCCGAGGGCGGCGAGCGGCTCGTGATCGCGGCCGAGGGGCTGCGCGTCGGTGGGAAGGCCGACGAGTCGGGCGACGAGGCCGAGGAGGTCGAGATCCTCGACGAGGAGGAGGCGGAGACCCCTGGCGGGCCCGATGACACGAGCGGTTCGGATGCCGCGGCCGCGCGTCGGGGGTTCGACGCTCGCCTCGAGGCGGGCGACGCGCTCGTGATCTTCGGCGGCACCGCCGACGAACGGCGCGACGTGCTGCTCGCGCTCGGGGCCCGGCGCCCCGTCGCCGCCGGGCTCGTGAAGGTGTGCGGGCTCGTGCTGCCGCCGCGCACGGCCACCGTGCGCGGCGGGACGGCCGTCGCCCTGCTCACCGGATCCGCAGACGCGGTCGCGCTCGTGCGCACGGCCCTCTGGAACACGCGCGACCTCGTGCTCGTCGACGGGCTCGACGAGGTCGGAGACCCCGACGTGCGGCGGCACATCGCCGCGCTGCTCGCCGAGGCGCACGGACACGCGAGCCGCCACGGCGAACAGCCGCTGTCGATCGTCGTCTCGTCGCAGGACCCCGACGGTGCCGGCGACGTGCTGCCGGCCGCCTGCGCGGTGCACGCGGCATCCGTCGCCGGGCGCTCGGTCGACGACGACGCCCGGGCGCTCGCCGCCGAACGGGGTGCGCGCTGATGGCCGGGCGGTTCGGCGCGACCGCCGGTCGGGAGCGAATCACCCGGCTCGGCATCGCCGGGGTGCTCGCCGCACCGCTCCTCATCGGCGGGGTGCTGACCTGGGCGCTCACCCAACCGACGAGCTCGCTCGACCGGGTCACGGCCGCGATCGTCAACGACGACGTGCCCGTCACGGTGAACGGGTCGACCGTGCCGCTCGGGCGGCAGTTCGCGGCCGGGCTCATCGCGGGCGGGTCGGCGGATGCGTCGGGCTCGTCGGATGCGTCGTCCGGCACCGGGGCATCGACGGCGACCGCGACGCCCACGCCTGCGCCGACGCCGACGGCCGACCCGAGCGCGAGTCCGGGCGCGACCGCCTCACCCACCGGCACGCCCACTCTGACGCCGACCCCCGACCCGGCCGCCGCGATCCCGATCGACACCTCGAACGGCGGCAACTTCTCGTGGGTGCTCACGAACGACGACGACGCCGCGGCGGGTCTGCGGTCGGGGCGGTACGCGGCGGTCGTCACGATCCCGGCGTCGTTCTCGGCCGCGGCGACCTCGATGGGCGGCCCCGCGGCGCAGGCGCGGCAGGCGATGATCGAGATCGCGACGACGCCCGCCTCCGCGTACCTCGACCCCGCGCTCACCGACGTCGTCACGCAGACCGCGGTCGCCTCGCTCAACCGGCAATTGACCTCGCAGTACCTCGGCAACGTCTACGACGGGTTCAACGAGATCCAGTCGCAGATCGCCGGCGCCGCCGACGGCGCCACGCAGGTCGCCGACGGCGCCGCCTCGGTGAGCTCGGGCGCCGATCAGCTCGCGAGCGGTGCCGCGCAGCTCGCGGCCGGCCTCGGGTCGCTCGACACGGGCGCCGCGGCGCTCGACGCCGGACTCGGCGAGCTCGACGCCGCCTCGCAGTCGCTGCCGGCGGACTCGGCCGCGATCGCCACGGGCGCAGCCGCGGTCGCGGATGCCACGGCCGCCGCGTCGTCGGCGCTGAACGCCGCGACCACGCAGCTCGCCGCGGTCGTCGCGGAGATCTGCCGGATCCCCCCTGGGCGCCTCTGCGAGCAGGCGCAGGGCGCGCTCACCCGCCTGCAGGATGCCGGGGGCAAGGTCGACGCGCTCGCGTCAGGAGCCGGGCAGGTCGCCACGGGGTCGGCCGAACTCGCCGACGGACTGTCGGTGCTCGTCGACGGCCTCGACGAGACCGCCGCGGGCGCCGATCAGGTCGCCGCCGGCGCCGCGCAGGCCGACCAGGGCGGGGCGTCGCTGAGCACGGGTGCCCAGTCGCTCGCGTCGGGCGCCGACCAGCTCGACGCGGGGGCCGCCCAACTGTCCGACGGCCTGTCGAGCGCGGCGGAGCAGCTCCCGACGTACAGCGCGAGCGACATCGCGACGCTCTCGTCGGTCGTGTCGCTGCCGGTGCTCGCCGATCAGGACTCCGCGCAGCGCGGCGTCACCTCGGCGCCGCTGTTCGCGGTCGTCGCGCTCTGGTTCGGCGCGATGCTGCTCGCGCTCGCACGCACGGCGGTTCCCCGCAGCCGCCTGCTGACGGCCGCGTCGTCGACCTCGATCGCCGGTCGCAGCCTCTGGCCCGCCCTCGCGCTCGGCGCCGCCCAGGGGCTCGTGGTCGCGGTCGTCGTGCTGGCCGCAGTGCCGCTCGGGCCCGCCGAGTGGGTGTGGTTCACCGCTGCGGGCCTCGCCGTCGGGGCGGTCTTCGCCGTGGTCAACCAGGGGCTGGCGGCCGCGTTCGGCGGTGTCGGCCGCCTCGTCGCCCTCGCGATCGGCCTCGTCGCACTCGTCGCGGGCCTCACCTCGACCGTGCCGAACGCGTTCACGCGCCTCGCGGATGCCGCGCCGACCGCCTCGGCCCGCACGATGCTGCTCGCGACGCTCACCGGCGACGCCGCGGGCGGCTGGCTCGCGCTGCTCCCGCTCGCGCTGTTCGGCCTGCTCGGCGCGGCGCTCGTGCTGGCCGGCGTCGTCGCCCGGCGCGGCGGCCCGAGGCCGGCGGCGGATCGGCGCGACGCGGTCTGAGCAGCGGCGGTCGCGCCATCGGCCGGCCGCAGGCATCCGCCCACCGGGATGTCGGCGTGCCGACCCATGGCCGCTTCGTCGCGCCGATGCTGGCCGCGGAGCCGCCCACTGCGGCAGAATCGTGCGATGACCGACCTCTCCGAGCGGGCGCCCGACCGGCTCCCCGACCTCGCCACCGTCGAGACCCCGTGGGGTGCGTTCCTGGCCGTCGAGGACGACGGCGTGCAGCGCATCCGCAACATCCGGTACGCGCGGGCCGATCGGTTCGCGCCGGCCGAGCCCGTTGTGCCCGACCCCGCGTCATCCGCCGATCTGCAGTTCACGACGATCGCGTGCCCGCAGCCGCCCAGCCCGAGTGCCGCGGTGCTCGGCGAGCCGCTCCAAGGCGCGAGGTTCGACGAGGACTGCCTGCGCCTCACCGTGACGCGACCCGCCGGCGCCGAGGGCCCGCTGCCCGTGCTCGTCTGGATCCACGGCGGCGCGCACGTCTCGAACGCGGGCGACCTCGCGGGTTTCGACGCCTCCGCGATCGCGCGCGAGCACGGCGTCATCGTCGTCGCGCCGACGTTCCGCCTCGGACTGCTCGGGTTCCTGGGCGACGCGGCGGCCGGCGACGGCGCCGCGGGTCGCCCCGCCAACCTCGGCCTGCTCGACGTCGTCACGGCGCTCCGTTGGGTGCGCGAGCATGTCGCGGGCTTCGGCGGCGACCCCGAGCAGGTCACGGTGTTCGGGCAGTCGTCCGGCGCCGACGCGCTCGTGCACGTGCTCGCCGCCGACGGCGCCGACGGGCTCATCACGCGCGTCATCCTGCAGAGCGCGCCCTTCGGCATCCGCACCGATCGCGACGAGATGTACGGCAAGATGCGCGCGGCCGTCGGCGAGATCGCGGCGGATGCCACGACCGACGAGATCGGCGCCGTGCAACTCGTCGCGAAACAGGCGGGGTCGGGCTTCGGCCTGCGCTCGGGCATGAGCTTCGGGCCCGAGTACGCGCGAGCGCCGCTGCCCGCGGAGGCCGCCGTCGAGGCCGCCTGGAAGCGCCGGGCACCCGGCCTCGAGGTGCTCGTCACGTGGACCACCGAGGAGACGATGTTCTACCTCGGCACCGTGCCGAAGCTCGAACGGCTGTTCCGGGTGCCCGTGATCGGCGCGATCGCGCGTCGCGTGCTCGTCGGCGCCACGACGAGGTCGGTGTACTCCCGCGAGGGGCGCCGGTTCGCGAAGCTGATGGCCGGCGCCGGGGCCTCGGTGCAGGTCGGCGTCTTCGACGGACGCCCCGACGGGAGCCCGCTCGGCGCCGCGCACGCGATCGAGCTGCCGCTGCTCTTCCCGAACGAGGAGGCCTGGTCGCGCGCGGCGCTGCTCGCGCCCCACGGCGCTGCGACGCTCGCACCGGCCGGCGCCGCCCTGCGATCGGCCTGGGTCGAGTTCGCCCGCACCGGGCGCATCGGCGAGAAGCGCATCCCCGTCGGCGCCGGCTGGCGCGGCGGCCTGACCCTGGAGGAGATCTCGTGAACGCCACGCCCGCCAAGCCCACCACCGTCGACGAGTACCTCGCCACGTTCGAGGGGGAACCCGCCGAGCGTCTCGCCGCCGTGCGCGCGGCGATCCACGAGGTGCTGCCCGACGCCGAGGAGAAGCTCCGGTACGACATCCCGGCCGTGGCGATCCAGGGCCGCTACTGGTTGCACTTCGCCGGGTGGAAGAAGCACATCGGGCTCTACCCCGTTCCGCACACCGAGGGCGAGCTCGAGGAGCGCATCGCACCGTGGCGCGCGGCCAAGGACACCGTGAACCTGCCCTACTCCAAGCCCCTGCCGCTCGACCTCGTGCGCGACATCGCCCGACTCGTGGTCGACCTGCGCGGCGGCGACTGACCCAACGCGGCACGGCGGCGACCGACCTGCGCACGGCGCGGCCCGGCATCCGCTCGCCCTTGTGGCAGGCCGCTCGACCGATTACCCTCACGGGGCTGGGTGGAGCGGGGGCTGCATGGGTGTGCGCACGGGGCGACGTGGAACGTCTCCTCGCCGTGGCCTGGCCGCCGCACTGGCGGCCGTCGCAACCGCCGTGGTGCTCGCGACGTCGGGGCTGACTCCGGCGAGCGCGGCCGAGGTCGACACGTGGGGCACGTTCGGCGTCTCGGCGGCGCCGTTCACGGGCAGCGTCGCGATGCCCGGCAACTTTCCGGCGACGACGTTCACGTCGACCTCGAGTGCGGCGACGGTCATCAGCGGCGCCTCGACCTGGCAGGCCGCGAGCACGCCCGTCGGCTCGGTCTTCGGTTCCAGCCGAGACCGGACGTACCTCACCCAGCGTCCGGCGGCGAACAACGCCGCGTCGCCCGCCGTCACCGTCTACACGTTCGCGACGCCGACGCCGTCGTCGGGCTGGGCGTTCGTGCTCGGCGACATCGATGCCGACGAGGTGACGCTCTCGGCCACGGGCCCGGGCGGCGCGCCGGTCGCCGTCGCCGATCTCGGCTACCAGGAGTCCTACAACTCGTGCCATCGCGCGGGCGGACCATCATGCGATGCGGCGAACCTGAACGACCGGCCGTCGTGGCGTGACGACGGCGCGACGGGCCTCCTCCTCGGCAACGCACGAGCGGCCGACACCGACGGCGCGACCGCCTGGTTCGCGCCGAGCGTGCCGATCGCCTCGCTCACGATGTCGTACCGGTGGCGCAGCGGGTTCCCGATCTACCAGACCTGGTTCGTCGCGAAGACGTTCTCGGCCGGCGGCACGGTCACGCTCGACGACGCACCGCTCGCGGGCGCGACGGTCACGGTGTACGACGACGCGGGCACGGTCGTCGGCACGGCCGTATCGGGGGCGTCCGGCGCGTGGAGCCTGCCGTTGCTGATCGCCACCGGGCCGTACCGCGCCGTGGTAGCGCCGCCGGCGGGCATCGCGGCGCTGGCCGACCGCACGTTCTCGCTCACCGAATCGGATGCCGACGCCGTCGACTTCCCGTTCGTCACCCCGCCCGCACCGCTCGCCGAGGTCGACGCCGCATCGACGCTGCAGGGCATCGCGGTGAGCCACCCGCTGCTCGACAACGACCTGCCCGGATCCGAGGCGTTCCCGCTCGTGACGGACAGCGTGCGATTCACGGTGCCGCCGGGTGCCCCGGCGGGCACCGTGCTCTCGCCCGACGGCCGACAGCTCAGCATTCCGGGTGAGGGCGTGTGGTCGGTCGATCCCGACGGCGTGGCGACGTTCGCGCCCGAGCCGGCGTTCACGGGCCTGACCACCGCCGTCCCGTATTCGGTCGCCGACAGTCGGGGCGGCGTCGCCACGTCGACCGTCACGATCGAGGTCGCCGCGGTCACTCCGCTGGCCACCGACGACCCGAGGGCGACGCCGATGGGGCAACCCGAGCGGTTCCGCCCGTGGGCCAACGACGTCGCGGGCGACCCGTCGGTGCCGCTCGTGCTCGAGTCGCTGGCGTTCGTGCTGCCGTCCGACGCGCCGCCCGGCTCGACGCTCGCGCCCGACGGCAAGACGCTCGTCATCCCGGGTGAGGGCACGTATGCGATCGGCGACGACTTCTGGGTGACGTTCACGCCCGACCCCGCGTTCTCGGGCGTCGCGACGACCGTGCCGTACACCGTGGCCGACACGAACGGCACCGTCGCGACCGCGGACATCGTCATCACGGTCAGCGCGGCGAATGAGCCGATCGGCACGATCGACGAGATCTTCACGCTGCAGGGCACGACGGCGTCCGGCCCGATCACGGCGAACGACGCGCCCTCGTCGGCCACGGCGACGTTCCTGCCCGACTCGATCCAGTTCTCGCTCCCGCCCTCGGCCCCGCCCGGCTCGAGCGTGTCCGACGACGGCCGCACGCTCGTGATCGGCGGCGAGGGCACGTACACGCTCGACCCCGGCACCGACTTCACGGTCTTCACGCCCGACCCGGCCTTCGTCGGCACCACGACGCCCGCACCGTACTCGGTGCTCGACTCGGAGGGCCGCACGGCGACCGCGACGATCGTCGTGCACGTGACGCCGGTGACGCCGAGCCTCCGACCTGACGCCGCGACCACCGATCAGGGCACGCCCCTCCGGCTGCAGCCGCTCGCCAACGACGAACCGGGCACGGCCGCCGTGCCGCTCCGCCCGGAGTCCGTCGCCCTGCAACTGCCTCCGGGCGCGCCCGCAGGTTCCTCGCTCTCGCCCGACGGCGTGCTCACGATCGCCGGCGAGGGCACCTACACGGTGACCGCATCGGGCGAGGTCGAGTTCGCGCCCATCCCCTCGTTCACCGGCGACGCGACGCCCGTGCCCTACACCGTGACCGACGCGAACGGCACCGTCGCGGCATCCGTCATCTCGATCGCGGTCACTCCCGTCGTGCCGAACCCGTCGCCGGATGCCGCGGTCACGCCGCAGGCGACGGCGACCTCGGTCGACGTGCTCGGCAACGACCTGCCCGGGGTGGATGCGGTCGCGCTCGACCCCGCGAGCGTGCGCCTGCAGGTGCCCTCCGGCGCCCCCGCCGGCACGACGCTCGGCGCCGACGGGCGATCGCTCGTCGTGCCCGGCGAGGGCGCGTACACGGTCGATCCCGTGTCGGGCGTGGTCGGGTTCGTCCCCGTGGCGACGTTCGTCGGCGAGGCCACGCCCGTGCCGTACAACGTCACGGATGCGAACGGCACGTCGGCGAGCGCCGTGCTCGTGATCTCGGTCACCCCGGTCACGCCGGTGGCCGGCGTCGACAACGTCTCGGCACCGTTCGGCTCGCCGACGGTCATCGACGTGCTGGGCAACGACGTCGACGGCAACGAGGCCGACGGAGGCGCCCCTGCTCCCCTCGTGCCCGGATCGGTTCGCCTCGAACTCCCGGTCGGCGTCGACCCCGGAGCCCTCTCGGACGACGGCCGCACGCTCTCGCTCGACGGGGTCGGCACCTTCGTCGTCGACCCCGACAGCGGAGCCGTGACCTTCACCCCCGCCGAGGGCTTCTCGGGGCTGACGCCGGTCGTGCCGTACACGGTGCTCGACGCGAACGGCACGCTCGCGCGGTCGAGCATCCTCGTGGATGTCGCACCGGCACCGGTCGTGCCGCCGAGTGAGCCGCCCGTCGAACCGCCCGCCGAGCCGCCGGCGCCCGGCGTCGTTCCGGGCAACCCGGCTGCGCCCGCGGGATCGACCTCCGGCGAAGCGGGCGGGCTGCCCGCGACGGGCGCCTGGGCGCTCACCGCACTCCCCGCCGCGGTGCTGCTGCTCGCCGGAGGCGTGCTGGCGCTCAGCACCCGCCGCCTGCGGCACGCCCGGCCGCGCCGCTGATCGCACGTGCCCCGCATCGGCCGATCGGCCGAGCCAGGTCGAGCCGACGGGACGATGCGACCGCGCCCCCCGTTCGCGAGCATCGACGTATGACCGAGATCCAGCGCAGCCGACCTGCCGGCACCGGGCGCACGAGTCGCCCCGCCCGTGCTCCACGCCGAGGCCGCCGCCCCGAGTGGCTCGCGCCGGCGGGCCTCATCGCCCTGACGCTCGTGCCCATGGCGGCGGGGTCGAGCCGGCTCGCGCAGCTCGGCAGCGGCGCCGAGGTCACGGCCGAGAACGCCCGCTTCTTCGACTCCCCCGTTCCCGTGATCGCGCACATCATCGGGTCCACGGTGTTCCTGCTCGTGGGGGCGCTGCAGTTCGCGCCCTCGCTGCGGCGGCGACGCTGGCACCGCCTGGCGGGGCGCGTGGTGGCTCCCGCAGGACTCCTGTCGGCGGCATCCGGACTCTGGATGGCGGTCGCCTACGACCTGCCCGACAACAGCGGACTCGCGCTCATGCTGATCCGCGTGGTGCTCGCCCCCGCGATGGCGGCGGCGATCGTCGTGGCGCTCCTCGCGATCCGCCGCGGCGACGTGCGCACCCACAGCGCCTGGATGACGCGCGCCTACGCGATCGGCCTCGGCGCCGGCACGCAGGTGCTCACGATCATGCCCTGGGCGCTGCTCGTCGGCGAGCCCGACGAGTTCGCGTACACGGTGCTGATGGCGCTCGGCTGGGCGATCAACCTCGCGGTCGCCGAGCTGGTCATCCGCAGGCGCGCGCGGAGCGGCATGTTCGGCCCCGGCCCCGACTCAGGGCCGCGCTCGCGCACGCGTGCGGCGCTCGACCTGCCTTCGGCGACGGATGCCGCGCACCTATCATGAGGGCATGACGAGCCCGCTGCGGTCGCTGTGGAGCGCGCCGGCCGCGGTTCCGCCACCGCCTCGGCGCGTGTGGCGCGACTGGGCGCTCGTGGGCGTGCTGGTTCCGCTCGTCGTCGTCGAGGCCGCGCTGCGCCCAGAGGTGCCGTGGCGCTGGGCCTGGGGGGTCGCCCTCCTCGCGCTCGTGCCGACGCTGCTCTGGCGGCGCACGCGCCCCTTCACCATGCTGGCCATCGCGTTCGGCGCCGGAACGGCGTTCGGCCTCGCGACCGGCGACGATCCGCAGCTGTTCACCACCGCCTACTTCCTCGTGCTCGTCTACGCGGTCATGCGCTGGGGGTCCGGCCGGGCGATGCTCGGCGGCGGTGCACTCGTGCTCGGCGGCTGGGCGCTCAGCCTGGCGACCGGCGCCCCGAGCATCGCCGACCTGATCGGCAGCGCGGCCGTCGTCGTCACGACCTGGTCGCTCGGCCTGGCGTTCCGCTGGCGCGCGGGGGCCAGGGCGCGCGAGCTCGACCGCATGCGCCTGCTCGAGCGCGAGCAGCTCGCGCGCGACCTGCACGACACGGTCGCCCACCACGTCTCGGCCATCGCGATCCAGGCCCAGGCCGGGTTGGCGGTCGCCGACCGGGATCCGGATGCCGCCGCGCACGTCCTGCGCACCATCGAGCTCGAGGCGTCCCGAACGCTCGACGAGATGCGCTCGATGGTGCGCGTGCTGCGCCGCGACGGCGGACCGGGCCGAACGGGCGACGCGGGCGACCCGGGCGTCGACGCCGCGGAGCGGAGCCCGGCACCGTCGGCCGGCGACGTGCGGCGACTCGCGGCATCCGCGACCGGGCCGGGCGATCTCGACGTCGAGGTGACCGTCGCCGGGGATCTCGAGGCGCTGCCGCCCGCGGTCGGCGCGGCCGTGTTCCGGCTCGCGCAGGAGGCCGTGACGAACGCCCGCCGGCACGCGCCCGGCGCGACCCGCGTCGACGTCGACGTGCGGGTCGACGGATCGGGCGTGCAGCTCGAGGTGCGCGACGACGGCCGGCCCGTGGCATCCGCCCGCCCCGG
This sequence comes from Agromyces allii, assembly GCF_009749385.1. Lineage (GTDB taxonomy): Bacteria > Actinomycetota > Actinomycetes > Actinomycetales > Microbacteriaceae > Agromyces > Agromyces allii. The sequence continues at coordinate 265,720 of NZ_WBIN01000008.1, forward strand.
ATACGGCATCACGGGCATGATCGAACGTGCCTCGCTGCTCGGCGGCACGTGCACCGCCGGTCCGGTCGCCCCCGCGCCCGGCGGCGACGCCGACGACGCGACGAACGGTTGGCGGGTCTCCGCCGTGCTGCCGCGCGAAGCCTGGACGGAGACGACGACATGACCGTGCGCGTGCTCATCGCCGACGACCAGGAGCTCGTGCGAACGGGCCTGCGCATGATCCTCGACGCGCAGCCCGACATCGAGGTGGTCGGCGAGGCGATCGACGGCCGCGAGGCCGTCGCCATGGCGCGGTCGCTGCGCCCCGACGTGTGCCTCTTCGACATCCGGATGCCGGTGGCCGACGGCATCACGGCGACGCGCGAGCTCGCGGGGCCCGGCGTGGCCGACCCGATGCCCGTCGTGGTGATCACGACGTTCGACCTCGACGAGTACGTCTACGCGGCACTGCGCGCGGGTGCCCGGGGATTCCTCCTGAAGAACGCCGGGGCCACGCTGCTGCGCGAGGCGGTCCACGCCGCCGCCCGGGGCGACGCGCTCATCGACCCGAACGTGACCGTGCGGCTCATCGAGACGTTCGCGGGCACGGCGCCCGAACCGCGGACGCCGCCGTCGAGCCCGCTCACCGACCGCGAGCTGGAGGTCGCCGGCGCGGTCGCCCGCGGCCTCGGCAACGTCGAGATCGGCCGCGAGCTGCACATCTCGCTCAGCACCGTGAAGACCCACATCGCGAGCATCATGGCCAAGATCGGCGCCCGCAATCGCGTCGAGCTGGCGATCTGGGCGACCGACGCCCGTCGCTAGCGCTCCTGCGCCTCGGCCCGACCGCCTCGCGCAGACCGCCTCGGCGGTGCGATCAGCCGTCCAACTCCTGGAAGAGCGTCAGCTGCAGGCCCGCCGGGCCGCGCAGGCGGGCGTTGACCGAACGCCACGGCGTCTCGCGGGGCTCGGCGATCAGCTCGGCGCCGGCCTCGACGAGGTCGGCCGTCGCCGCCGCGCTGTCGTCGACCTCGAGCGCGACGCGGAGCCGGTCGCTGCGCTGCCCCTCGGCCTCGACGCGGTCGATGAACCGCACCTGCGCCGGATTCGACAGCTCGAGCGTCGCGCGGCCGGCGTCGAGGATCACGACCCGTGCACCCTCGTCGCCGTCGTAGGCCTCCTGCTCCGTCATGCCGAGCACGTCGCGGTAGAACGCGAGCGCCTGCTCGAAGTCCTCGGCCTCGACGACGAGCCGGAGCTGCCGCACGCCCGGCCCCCTGCTCGCGCCGGAGGAGTTCGGGTTCTCATCTTCGATCGCCATGCACTCAGTGTGCTCCCGGCGCCCGCCCTCCGGTCGCTACTCGACCGGCGCGGGAGCAACGGCAGCGGTGACGGCACCGTCGGCGCCCTCGGCCGCGGCCCGCTCCTCCGCGAGGCGTTCGCACATCGCGGAGAGGAACTGCCCGACCCGGTTGCGCTCATCGGTCGTCGGAACCCAGAAGACGGCGCCCGCGACCTCTGCTGCGACCTCGGCGGCATCCTGCTGCATGCGGACGAGCAGGCAGCGCACCGAGCAGGCCGCGTCGTCGATGAGGTACCGCGCGGCGCGCAGCCGTTGCGCGGGCTCGAGGCCACCGGCATCCGTCTGCTCCGTCACGCGGAGCATCGTCGACGCGTCGAGCAGCATGCCGAACTCGTCGCCGCGCATCTCGGTCGACTCGAGCAGGGTGTCGAGGCCGGATGCCGCGGCCAGCCCGTCGGGTTGGAGGATCCCCTGCCCGGCGAGCGCTCCGCGCACGTGGCGGAAGCGCGAGATCTCCCATGCCGATCCGATCGGCCGCAGCACGAGCGCCCGCATGAGGTCCTCGGTCCCGAGCAGCTTCAGCTCGGGGTCCCAGGCCGACATGTCGCGATACTGGTCGACGAGTCGGGCCGCCTCCACCCTGCGGGCCGCCTCCTTCACGACGCGCGTGTGCACGTCGCCCTGCGCGGTGCGCGAGCGTCGGGCGAGGTAGCACGCGTACGAGTAGCGGATCTCGATCTCACCCGACGCCTTGGTCTCGGCGAGCCAGGGTTCGACGATCTCGACCGGCTCGCGCGTCGGCCCCGGCCGCCGCGGCGGGCGTGCGAGACGGGGCCCCACCGCGACCGGCTCCGGCGTCGGCACGGCGTCGGCGGCGCCCTGATCGGCGTCGCGGTCCGGCGGGGGGTCCGCGGCGGCGACGAGCGACTCCTGGCCCGGCTGCCCCTCGTGGAAGATGACGTAGCAGAGCGCCGCCCTCGCACGCATGCGCAGCAGGACCTCTGCGTGGTCGCGGTCGCGTCGCACCCGGCGATCCCAGTCGTCGCGCGCGGCTGGGCGATCACGACGCACCGACGCCCGCAGCATGCGGCCGACCGCCTCGCGCCGGCTGAGCTCGGACTGCTTCGCGGTCTCGACGTCGAGCAGCCGCACGAGACGGTCCGCGGCTCGGCGGATGCGGGCGCGACGCTCGTCGTCCGCGGCATCCGGGGTGCTGTCGAGGTCGACGAGCGCGGCCCAGTTGCGCGCCGCCGACATGTAGAGCACGAGCGTGCGCAGCAGCATCAGGCGCGGCTCGCCGCGGAACGCGCCGCCCTCGACCGGTTCGCGCAGCACGTACTCGTGCCAGTCGCGCGGCGGTGCGCCGAACACGAGCTCGGTGTCGCAGACCCACGCGGCCTGGTTGACGACGGGCTCGAGCCGGTCCATGAGCTGCTCGAGCGCGACGCGGTCGCGCGAGTCCTCGAACTCGGCCTGCACCCGGTTGTACTCGACGAGCAGGCTGCGCGGCTCGACCTCGACGGCCCGGTTCAGGTAGTGGTCGCGCTCGGCGCGGTTCTCGGCCATCTGCGCGACGCCGAGGTATCCGAGCGAGCGCCAGTTCGTCGCCCGGTAGAACCCGCGCACGTCGGGGTAGCGCTCCGCCATGGTCATCGCCGTGTACGCGGCCGCCAGTGCGAGCAGCTTCCGATGCTGGTCGGATGCCGCGGCATCCGCTGCCGAGACGAACCCCCGCGCGTCGAGGGCGAGGTGCACCTCGCCGATGAGCACGCCGTTTCGGCGCAGCGTCGCGATCGCCGAGGCCCCGTCGACCATGGTCACCTGCAGCAGCCACGGCGAGGAGTTGAAGAGCACCTGCACGAGCCATGCGGCCACCGACGCGAGGCCGTTGCCGCTGCGGTCGGCGACGGTGATGAACTCGCTGAAGTCCGGGGAGTCCTGCCGGTCGACGCGGTGGCCGGGGTCGTCGGCGTTGAGGTCGCGCATCTGGAGGAGCGCGTCGATCGACCAGGCCCCGTTGGTGGAGCCGTCGGGCGAGATCACGTGCGCGTCGATCCGCGACCGCGTCGCAAGACCGGGCGCGAGCACGCAGACGGCGAGCCACGCGAGGCCGCCGCCCACGAGCACCCACACGAGCAGGGTGTCCTTCGCGAACACCGTCACGAGCACCGTCGCGATCGGGGCCACGAAGAGGAGCGTCCAGCCGATGGTGCGCAGGCGATGTCCCGTCGCGCGGGTCAGTCGCAGATCACGGACCCATGGCAGCAGCGTCACGATGCGCGCCGCCACGGCGAGACCGAGCCACCAGGCGGCGATCGCGATGCCCGTGTCGGCGAGCGGAGCGAGGTTGCCGTCGACGAAGCCCTCCCATCGGGTGCCGATCGACGAGGCCCAGTCGCTCATGCCGCCGGCGTCGGCCGCGCCGCCCGCGGCGCTCGGGCTCGCGCACCCGCTCAACGCCACGGCGAGCGCGCCGAGGATCGCGATGGTCGCTGCCGACCTTCGGTTCCGAGCTGGGGCGAGGATGCGCTGGTTCATGGTGGGTCCGCCTACGGCCGACCCTCGCGCGCGAGCGCGGGAGCCGCGTCGGTGCGGACCCTGAACGGCGTGGGGGCTGTCCCTGACCTGCGGCCGGCCGGGGTACGAGGTCGCCCGCATGGCGCGATCCCCCGGCGCGCGATCCCCCGGCCCGACCCGGGGGTTGACCCGATATCCGCACCGGCCGCGCACTCGTACCGTGCGACCATGACCACCACGAGCACCGGCGCATCGCAGCCGCCCGCGGCATCCGACCCGACCGGCACCGTCGATCCCACCGCCCCTGCCCCCGCCCCTGCCCCTGCAGCGCAGCCCGCGGCCCGTCTCGGCACCCGCATCGCCTGGGTCTGGGTGCTGCTGTCGTCGCTCGCGATCGCCGCGTTCGCGGTGACGCCGTACCTCACGGCCTCGCTGCGCTCGCTCGCCGAGTCGCCGTCCGGCGGACTCGCAGGCAACTACGCCGAGCAGCCGTGGCCGATCCAGCTCGCGCTCTACGCCCACATCGTCGGCGGCGGACTCGCGCTCGTGCTCGGGCCGCTGCAGTTCTGGCGCAGCCTCCGCACGCGGCATCCGCGCGTGCACCGCTGGACGGGCCGCACCTACCTCACCGCCGTCGGCATCGGCGGGCTCGCCGCGCTCGTGATCGCGCCGGTGAACGATGCTGGCCTCGTGGGCCTGTTCGGGTTCGGCGGGCTCGGCGTCGTGTGGCTCCTCACCGGCACGCTCGCCTACCGCGCGATCCGGCGAGGGGATGTCGCGAGCCACCGCGCGTGGATGATGCGCAACTTCGCCCTCACCTACGCGGCCGTGACCCTGCGCATCTGGATCCCCCTGCTCATCGTGGCGCAGCTGCCGTTCACGAGCGGCGCCTTCGACTTCGACGCCGTGTTCGCGAACGCCTACGCCGCGGTGCCGTTCCTCTGCTGGCTGCCGAACCTCCTGGTGGCCGAGTGGCTCATCGCTCGTCGCGGGCGGCCGGCATTCCGGCCGGCAGCGGTCGCGCTGCCTGCCGCGGGCTGAACGCCGCCCGGACTACACGGCCGGCCACCACGCCTCGTCGGTCCAGAGCCCGAGCTCCTGCTCGAGCGCGGCCCCGACCCGGAAGACCACGGCGTCGTCGTAGGTGCGCCCGACGATCTGCACGCCCGTCGGCACGCCGTTGGGCGCGCGTCCCGACGGCACGGCGAGCACGGGCACCCGGCCGATGACGTTGAACGGCAGGGTCATGAGCTTCGAGAACACCGCCGCGCTGTCGATGCACGGTTCGTCGGCGGCGAGCCCGGTGGTCGCGATCGTCGGGCAGATCAGCACGTCGTAGTCGGTCATGAGCTCGGCGAAGGGTCGGTAGAACGCCGACTCGGCTTCGAGGCCCGACACGTAGTCGCCGCCGGTCGCCGCCGACGCGGCGAAGGCGCGCGTGTACGGCATGAGCTGGTCGGCGCGCGCCGGGTCGCCCTCGGCGATCGCCTCGATGAACGGTCCCATGACGGCGCCGAAATGCGGCCACGCGGTGGCGAGCGTGCGCTCGGGCCCCCACGGCAGCTCGACGAGGTCGACGACGGCGCCGGCCGCGACGAGTGCGGCGCCGACGGCCCGCGTGTTCGCCTCGATGGCCGGGTCGACGTCGTAGCCGCCGAGGTCGAGGCAGAGGGCGATGCGGATGCCGCTGAGCGACCCGATCTCACCCGACACCGCCGAGACCTCTCGCAGTGACGCCGCGTCGCCGACCCACGGGCCCGAGATGACGTTCTGGAGCAGCGCGACATCCGCGACGCTGCGGCCCATCGGACCGTCGGCGCAGTACGTGTCGGAGTTGAACGGCGCCATGCCCGGCACCCGGCCGAAGGGCGGCTTGAAGCCGACGACGCCGCAGAACGACGCCGGGATGCGGATCGAGCCGCCGATGTCGGAGCCCGTGGCGAGCAGCGTCGATCCGGCCGCGAGCACGGCGCCCGAGCCGCCCGACGAGCCGCCGGGCGTGAAGTCGGGGTTCCACGGGTTGCGCGTCACGCCCCAGAGCTTCGAGTGCGTCACGGGTGCGCAGCAGTACTCGGGGGTCGTGGTGCGGGCGTGCACGACCGCGCCGGCCGCCTGGATGCGCTCGACGATCGGGTGCGTCTCGGTCGCGACGTTGCCTCGTTCGAGCAGGCATCCGTCTTCGAGCAGGTGACCGGCGATCGGCTGCTCGTCCTTCAGCATCAGCGGGACGCCCTCGAGCGCGCCGACGGCGCGACCCGCGGCGAACCGGGCTTCGGATGCCGCGGCGCGCGCCCGCGCATCGTCGACCCACTGCTCGGTGATGGCGTTGATCTTCGGCTCGGTCGCCGCGGTGCGGGCGAGCACCGATTCGAGCAGGTCGACGGGCGAGAGCTCGCGGCGTCGGAGGAGCTCGGATGCGCGGGTGGCGGTGAGTCGGAACAGATCCATGGGTGCCCTTTCAGACATGCGTACGCCGTACGGTTCCGTACAGTGTACGGACGATACTCTTGCACGCATGGCGTCACGTCAAGAGGCATCCGCAGACCGATCCGCAGCCACCCAGGCCGCGGCCCGACCGACGATGACGCGCACCGACGTCACCACGGCCGCGATCGCCCTGGCCGAGCGCGACGGCCTCGACGCGCTCACGATGCGCCGCCTCGCCGCCGAGCTCGGCTGCGCGCCGATGAGCCTCTACACGCACGTGCGCAATCGCGACGACCTCGTCGACGCCATCGTCGCCCGACTCATCGAGCGGCTCGGACTGCACGAGGTTGCGGGCGAATCGTGGCAGGAGTCCGTGCGGCGGACCCTCCGGGCATATCGCGAGCTCGCGGTCGCCCTGCCCCGCTCGTTCGAGCTGCTCGCACTCGCGCCCTACGACACGACCCCGGTCGCGCCGCACCTCGCCACCGTGATCGCCGGCCTCGAGCGCAGCGGGCTCCGACCCGAGCAGGCGCGCCAGATCCTCGGCATCGTCGACGCCTACGCCACCGGGTTCCTCGTGGTCTGGGCGCGCAGCCGACCCGAGGGCCGGGCCGCAGCGCGGGGCGCCGCGGCATCCGGTGCGCCCGATGCACCCGAAGCGGGCGATCTCGCGGGCATGCGCGAGCTCGCGACGTTCGACCACGGTCTCGAAGCCCTCATCGCGGGTCTCGACGCGACGCTGGTGCAGCCCGCCTGATTTCGATGCCGGTCGAGGGCGGGTCGCTGCAGCCTCGAATCCCGGCCCGCCGCTCCCTGTCCTCGAAAGGGTCCGCTCCTCGACCGGCGGGAGCCTCCGTGCAGATCTCCGTGCACGGCACGGATGCGGCACCGTGCGCCCGCCGCGACACTCGCTCCATCAGTCACCACGGCCGCGTCGCTTCGACGGGCCACCGACCAAGGAGCACCGCATGACCAGCACCACCCCGACCACTGCAACCCCGATCACCGCAACCGACGCGGATCGCGAACTCAAGGCCAAGCACCGCAGCATGTGGGCGTCGGGCGACTACCCGACGCTCGCCTCCGACCTCATCTGGAGCCTCGGGCCGCGCGTCGTCGCCGCGACGGGCGTGCACGAGGGCGACCGCGTGCTCGACATCGCGGCCGGCAGCGGCAACGCCTCGATCCCGGCCGCCGAGGCCGGCGCAGAGGTCGTCGCGAGCGACCTCGCCCCCGAGCTCTTCACCGTCGGGCGCCGCAAGGCCGCCGAGGCCGGCGTCGAGGTCGAATGGCGCGAGGCCGACGCCGAGGACCTCCCCTTCGAGGATGCCGCGTTCGACACCGCGATCTCGACCGTCGGGATCATGTTCGCCCCGCACCACGAGGCCGCGACCGACGAACTGCTTCGCGTCGTGCACCCCGGCGGACGCATCGGCATCCTGAGCTGGACGCCCGAGGGCTTCATCGGCCGCATGTTCGGGGTCATGAAGCCGTACGCCCCGCCGCTGCCCGAGGGCGCGACGCCCGCCCCGCGATGGGGCGACGAGGCGCACGTGCGCTCGCTGTTCGCGGGAGAGAGCGGCGAACAGGCCCGTGTCACCGACGTCGTGGCCGTGAAGGACACGGTCGAGATCGACCGGTTCGCGAGCGGCGCCGAGTTCCGCGACTACTTCAAGACCAACTACGGCCCGACGATCGCGGTCTACAACCGCATCGCCGGCGACCCCGAGGCCGTACGGGCGCTCGACGAGGCGCTCGCCGCGCACGGCGACGAGGAACTCCGGGCGGGCGCGACCGGCGCCATGCACTGGGAGTACCTGCTCGTCACCGCGACCCGCTGCTGAGCGGGCGCCGCCCGCGCGACGCGCAACACCGCAACATCTGCAACATCCGCAACACGATTCGATGAAGAAGGAGCCACCCGTGAACCTCAGCGATCACTTCTGGGTGCACGAGATCCAGTCGGCCGGCGAGGCGGCCATGATGCGCGACCTCGAACGGCGCCGCATCGCCCTCGAGCGAGCCGCGGAGATCACCGCCGCGAACGTCGTCGAGGCACGGGGGGCGGATGCCGCGGCTCCGGCCGCGACCAGGGCTGGCGCCCCTGCGGCCGCCGTCGCCTGACGGCCGCATCCCCGGAACGGACGGGCGGCATCAGTGCGAGGGATCGCACTGGTGCCGCCCGTCCGTGTCGGTCCTAGAATGTCGCCGTGTCGAACCCGCGTCTGACACCGCGCGAACGAGCCGTGCTCGCCGCCATCGAGCGGCGCTTGAACAACCCAGAGATCGCCTCCGAGATGTTCATCTCGGTCCGCACGGTCGAGAGCCACATCGCGAGCCTGCGTCGCAAGCTCGACGCCGAGACGCGCGCAGAGCTCGTCGCCGCGTCGATCGGCCTGCGCGAGACCTCCGTGACGGTGCCCGAGAACGCGTTCGTCGGGCGCGAGGCCGACCTCGGCCGGCTGGGCGAGGCGGTCGACGCGCACCACTGGGTGACGGTGACCGGTCCGGGCGGGGTCGGCAAGACCCGGCTCGCACTCGAGTTCGCCCGCACGTCCGGCGGTGTGCCCGTGGTCGTCGAGCTCGAACATGCGGAACCCGTCGACGTCGTCGCCCGCATCTCGCGGTCGCTCGACCTGGAGTCGGCCACGGGCGTCGATGCGCTCGGCGCCGTCGCGACCTCGCTCGGAACCCGCCCGTACCTGCTCGTGCTCGACAACGTCGACCGCGTGGGCGCCGCCGTCGGCGAGGTGGTCGCGCGCGCGACCGTGCTCGCGCCGGCGCTCCGCGTGCTCACGACCTCGCGCACGCCCATCGGCGATGCGGCCGAGACGGTGGTCTCGCTCGCCCCGCTCGCGGCCGACGGCCCGCACTCCTCCGCCGTCGCGATGTTCTTCGAACGCCTCGGGCCCGGCGCGGTCGCGTCACCGCCGACCCGCGCCGAGCGCGCGCAGGCCGCACGCATCTGCGCACGACTCGACGGCCTCCCGCTGGCGATCGAGCTCGCGGCATCCGTCGCCCGCCATCTCTCGCTCGCCGAACTCGCCGAACGCCTCGAACGCGACTTCGCGACCCTCGACCGCGCCGCGCCCGGCGGACGCCACCGCACGCTCGAGACCGCCTTCGAGTGGAGCTGGGACCTGCTCGACGCCGACGAGCAGGACGTGCTGCGCCGCCTCGCCGCGCTGCCCCGGACCTTCGACATGGACCTCGCGCTCGCGGTCACGCACCCGGGCGCCGACGGCACCGTGATCCGGTTGCTCGACCAGTCGCTCATCGTCGCGACCGGCGGCACGCCTCGGCGGTTCCGCCTGCTCGAGGTGCTGCGCGACTTCGTGCGAGCCCGCACCGACGAGGACGTCAGTCGCGAGGTGCTCGAACGGCACGCCGTGTTCATCGAGGCGATCGTCGTGCCCTTCGCCCGGCGCGCGCGGCTCGACGACAGCCTCGAGGCGATGCACGCGTCGGAGATCCTCTGCCCCGAGGTCAACGCGGCCGTGCGCTGGGCGCGGGCCACGCGGCATCCGACCGCCCTGAGCCTCGCGTCGTCGCTCGGCATCGGCGTCGAGCAGTACGGCTCAGACGTCGACAGCGTGCGCACCCTCGCCGCCGTCGCGCACGACGCCGACGTGATCGCCGACGCGACGCCGCAGCAGCTGCTGGCGCTCGGCGTGGCCCTCACGTTCCTCGACCTCGACGCCGTCGCCGAGCTCGCCGAGCGCGCCCTCGCCGTCGCCGTCGACGACCGCGACCGGCTCGCGGCACTGCACCTGGCCGGCATGGCCGACGCCTACCTCGAGCGTCAGGATGCCGCGCTCGAACGCCTCGCCGAGGCCGAGGCGCTCGCCGAACGCCTCGGCGACCACTGGGAGCTCGCCGCCGCGCGGCAGATGCGCGGCGTCGCCCTGCGCGCCACCTCGCCCGAACGGGCGATGGCCGACTTCGCGGCGGCCATGCACGACTACGGACGCGCGGGCGACGCGATGCACGTGAACAACGCCCGCTACATGATCGCCCTGACCGCCGCCGAGGCGGGCCTCGACCTCGACCGCGCCGCCGAGCTCGCCGCCGAATGCGTCGACTACGCCCGCGCCTCGCACAACGAGCACGAGCTCGCGCACGCGGCCCTCGTGCAGCAGCTCATCGGCCGGGCGGATGCCGCGCTCGAACTCGACGAGCTCGTGCACGAGTTCCGGCGATTCGGCGACGCCCGCTGCTGGATCCGCATCCTCCAGGTGCAGGCCGAGCAGGCGCCCTCGGAGCCCGGGCGCCGGACGCTCCTGCTCGAGGCGCTCGACCTCGCGCGCGGCGTGCACGACGAGCACCGCGAGTCGGCGATCCTCGCGAGTCTCGCGCTCGCGACGCACTGACGCCCTGCGCTAGCGTGAGCGCAGCGGTGAACTGAGGAATCGTCACCGGCATGGCCCGAGAGGAGTCCGGCATGACGAGCGACGACATCCGCGACGTGCGGAACGGCCTGCTGGTGTTCATCCCCGGATTGCCGCCGCGCACGCGCGCCCGCCCGCCGTGGGACGAACTCATCCGGCGCCTCCGCCGCGACCTCGCCCCGAACTGGCGGGTCGTCGTCTTCGAGCACGGCCTCACCGCCACCTCGCGCGTCGACCTCGACTCGGTCGTGCGCTCGCTCGCGGCGCAGATCCGCGACTGGGCGGGCGAGCTCTCCGAGGACATCGAACCGCCAGACGGCATCCTCCTCGCCGGGCACAGCTTCGGCGGCGTGCTCGCCCGGGCGGCGTACCTGCACGACGCGTCGGATGCCACGGGGCCGGTCGACACCTCGGCCGCTCGCACCGCCTCGCAGGCCGCATTCGGCCGCGCCGCGGCATCCGACGCTCGAAACGACCCGGAGGTCGCGAGCGCCGAGCCGCCCGCGTCGGCGCACCGCTGGCCGTCGCTCGTGCGCCGGATCGTGCTGCTCGGCAGCCCGAACTCGGGGTACCGCCGCGAGGCGCCCGGCAACCCGCTGTCGTGGCGCCTCGCCTACGAGATCGCGACCCCGTTCGCCGACTTCACGATCGAGAAGGTGCAGGCCGGCGGGTACTGGATCACCGACCTGCGACTGCGCTGGCTCGACGCGTTCCAGACCGAGGCCGAGCGTCCGACGGTCGTGCAGGTGCTCGGCACCGAGGACTCGCTCGTCACGCACGAGGACATCCTCGACCAGCGGTTCATGCCGGGCACCCAGGTCTACGAGATCCCGGGCGCCGACCACCCCGGGCTCATCCGCCTCGACACCGCACCCGATCCCGATCGACGATACGAGCAGGTGCGCACGGCGATCGTCGGTCGCGACGACGAACGGCGCAGGCAGGCGACACCCCGCGAAGACGGCCCGACCGCGTTCATCCTGCACGGCATCCGCGCATCGGCACTGCGGAGCTGGGTGCAGGACCTCGGCACGAAGGTCGGGACACTCGATCCGAAGGCGATGATCGTGAGCCCCGACACCGGCTACTTCACCGCCATGGAGTTCGCGCTTCCCGGCACGCGAAGGCGCAAGGTGCACGAGTTCCTCAAGATCTACGGCGACGCCTACGCGAGTCGCCACCCAGACGAGTTCGTGTTCGCCGGGCACTCGAACGGCACGTACATGATGGCGCAGTCGCTCGGACGGGTGCCGTCGATGCGGTTCGAGCGCATCTACCTCGCGGGCACCGTGCTGCCCCGTCGATTCGACTGGGACGGCCTGTTCCGCAATCGGCAGGTCGGGCGGTGGACGAACGGCAGCTGGACCAAGGGGCACGTGCGCAGCGACCGCGGCGTGACCGACGTGCCCGTCGGCGTGCTGTGCTCGCTGCTCCGCGGCCTCGGCAGCGTCGACATCGGCACCGCCGGGCTCTCGGGCTTCGAGAACACGGCCCCGTGGCCGATCGATCAGGCCCGCACGGTCAAGGGCGGGCACGGTGCCGCGCTCGCGACCGACGAGCAGTTGGACCGCATCGCCGAGTTCGTCGCGAAGGGGACGAGTTCGACCCCCTACACCGACGATTCCGAGGGCCCGCCACGGCGGTGGAACGAGGAGTTCGAGGCGTCGGCCCCCTTCGACTGGCTCAGCCGCTTCGTCGGCCTGCCGCCGATCGCGTGGGGTGCGGTCATCGGGGTCGGTGCACTCGGCGCGACGGGCCTCGTGCGGCTCGGGCGGGCCAAGGGCGCCAAGGTCGCCGTCGGCACCGGGGTCGGTGCGGCGACCGCGATCTGGGCGCTGCTGCGCTCGATCTGACGACGGATGCCGCGGGCGCGCGCCCGGTGATCGTGCCCGGTGATCGTGCCCGGTGATTGTGCCCGAACGCCGACGAGAGGATCCTGAGACCATGAGCGACCGTGAGCAGTTCCTGGTGTGGGTGCAGAGCGAGTTCGTGCGAGCCGAGCGCGCCATGTACGACGGAGACGACGGGCCGCGTCGCGCGGTCTGGTCCGAGCACGAGCCCGTCAGCGTGCTCGGCGCCTGGCGCAACGCCACCGACCGTGCCGAGCTCGTCGAGGCGTTCGACCTCGCCCGCGGCGTGCACGACGAGCACCGCGAGTCGGCGATCCTCGCGAGTCTCACGGTCGCGACGCCCTGACTGCAGCCGACCCGAACCGACGAGGGCCGGCTTCGCGTCGCTCCATGCCGTACGGATGCCGGCCGGATCAGCAGACCCGGCGTCATCGGCGGTCTGCCAAGTGGGCAGTCCTCCCCGTCGACGCCCGCCGCAGGCCGCAGCTAACCTGACCGCCGTGCCGGGCCTCCGGCCGAGAGGAGTTCCCTTGTCCACGAACGCCGCATCGCCCCGCCGCCGCATCGCCGGCACCGCCTCCGCGATCGCCGCGTCGATCGCGCTCGTGCTCGGCACGCCGTCGATCGCCCAGGCCGCCCCGCTTGCGCAGGGCCTCTACAAGGCGCCATGGGAGGTCTGCGTCTTCCAGGTCGATGCGGCCTCCAACGGCGGCGGCACGAGCTACGTCTCGGCCGACCGGTGGAAGGCGCTCGGCTACCCGGCGGTCACCACGAGCCAGCAGTTCGCCCGCGAGAAGTCGTACATCTACAAGAACTCGACGTCGTCGCACGAGATCTTCGCCGACACGTCCCGGTTCTCGAGCACCCCGTGCGGCGCGCACAAGCTGACCTTCGCCGAATGGCAGGCGATGGGATCACCGGCCCCGGTGGCGATGAACGCACAGTTCTACAAGCTCAACGGCAGCGCGACGATCTACGGCCGCATGTTCACGCTGGGCTCGACGTACGTGCCGACGCTGCGCGCGATCACGTACGCCGAGTGGACCGAACTCGGGTTCCCGACGCCGCAGGTCGTCTCGACCCTCCCCTGACCTCGCGGGCGCCGCACGACCAGCGGCGAGTCACCCGGCGAGCGCCGGCATGAACGCATCCCACGCGCGACGGCGCTCCGCCCGCGGATCGGATTCGATGCGATCCGAGGCGTCGATCACGAGCGTCGAGCGGGTGGTCTCGTCGTAACGGGGCCAGGCCGGCCCGGGGTCGCCGTGCTCGACGAAGTGCAGCCAGCGATGCCGCATCCGCTCGCCCGCGGCCGCGTACTCCTCGTAACCGCCGAGCGAGGTGATGACGCGGGCGAGGGGTACGTCGGTGCGGTCGAAGAGGGCGAACATCTCGACGCCGTGGGTCGCGTCGAGTCCGACGAGCTTGAGCAGTCGCGGCGCGAAGTCGAACCGGTACGACCAGACGGGCGCATACCGCGATCCCGTGTCGGCCACCCGCGTGCTCGGGTACCAGAAGCCGTAGTCGCCGCCGAAGTCCGCCGCTGAACGCCGGGCCGGAAGGTCGGGCCACACGTCGCGCATCACCTGCCGCGCATGCCCGGGGGCTCGGGCGAAGAGGTCGGCGATGCGACTCGGCGTGCGCGGCAGGATGTCGACGCGGCCCCGGAAGATCGACCCCTCGCGGTCGTTCGTGCCGATGACGAGCGGCACGCGGTGCGCACGGCCCTCGCGGAAGGCGACGAACGGCCGCTCGGGCACGACCGTGCCATCGATGACCGGGGCGAAGCAGAACGCTCCGGGGTAGAGGTCGGGAGTTCGCACCTGCAGGGCGACGGATGCCGCGACGAGGTCGTCTGCGTCGGCGCCCGCCAGGAGCCGCTCCGGCGGCGCGGCGACGCGTTCCGGTGCGACCTCCCGCACGGCCTCACGCAGGAGCGCGAGGTACTCGGCGGCCCATCGCGCCGAGAGCTCCCGCGGGTAGACCGCGTCGGGCGGCGGGCTCTGCGCGATGGCCCCGGAGAAGAGTCCGCGCACCGACGGCATCGTCATGAGCGTGGTGATCGCGTTGCCCCCGGCCGACTCGCCGAAGATCGTGACCCGCGTCGGATCCCCGCCGAACGCAGCGATGTTCCGGCGCACCCAGCGAAGGACCGCGACCTGGTCGCGCAGCCCGAGGTTGGCGTCGAATGCTCGGCGCCCGGTGCTGTACCGGGTGAAGTCGAGGTAGCCGAGCGCGCCGAGGCGGTAGTTGAAGCTCACGTAGACGACCCGCCCACTGCGCACGAAGCTCTCGCCCTGGCCCGAGAAGTCGCGCGAGGAGCCCGCGCTGTAGCCGCCGCCGTGCACGAACACCATGACCGGCAGTGCGGGCGCGCCCGCCTCGCGCTCGAGGGCCGACACGTTCACCGTCAGGCAGTCCTCGTCGGTCTTCGCGAGCACGGTCGCCGGGCGCGCCAATCGCACGACCCGGGCCTGCGGGGCGATCGCGCCGAACTCGCCCGCCGCGCGGACGCCTCCCCATGCCCGCACCGGAACCGGCGCCCGGAACCGGAGCGGGCCGGTCGGCGGGGCCGCGTACGGCATGCCGCGCCACGCGAGCAGCTCGCCCTCGCGCACCCCGCGCACGACGCCCCCGGTGACGCGGACCTCGAGTCCGTCGCCCGTGCGGATGCCTGCGGTCATGCCCCTACGCGGCTCACCACCCCATTCAAGGCCCGCGACCGGGGAACCGCCAGTGGTGAAGAGTCGAGGGGAGCGGGGCGGGGCCTCGCGAGGCGGCGCCCGATCCGAGACCGGATGCCGCGAGCCGGCGCCGGGCGTTCGAACCCGGTGATTGTGCCCGAACGCCGACGAGAGGATCCTGAGACCATGAGCGACCGTGAGCAGTTCCTGGTGTGGGTGCAGAGCGAGTTCGTGCGAGCCGAGCGCGCCATGTACGACGGAGACGACGGGCCGCGTCGCGCGGTCTGGTCCGAGCACGAGCCCGTCAGCGTGCTCGGCGCCTGGCGCAACGCCACCGACCGTGCCGAGCTCGTCGAGGCGTTCGAGGTGCTCTCGGCGAGCTTCTCGCACTGCACCGACTACGCGTTCGACCTGATCTCGTTCGACGTCATCGGCGACCTCGCCTACACCGTCGGCTACGAGCGCGTCTCCACGTCGATCAACGGCGAGGCGCGCACCTTCACGCTGCGCGCGACCCAGGTCTACCGGCGCGAGTCCGACGGCTGGCACGTGGTGCACCGGCACGCCGACCACGCCGGCTGACCGACGACGCCCGCCTCGGCGGCACGCGGGTCCGGGACATCGCGATGAACTCCGCGGGAACGACCGATGAATCCCCCCGAATGGGGGCCAGAAGCTCTACCGTGGTGGTGCACCCGATCTCGCATCCTCCGACGAAGGAGCTTCCGCATGACCACGAGACGACGCACCACGATCACCCTCACCGCCGCGGCGGTCGGCACCGTCGCCGCCCTCGCCCTCGGAGGCGTTCCGGCCCTCGCGGCGCCGGCCGCGACATCCGGCCTCCCATCGAACGACTCCTCCGGCGACCGGCACTCGCGCATCGCCGAACTGCTCCAGCGCGGCTCGACCGACCTGCGCATCGCCACCTACAACCTCTCGCTGAACCGCGCGACGGCGGGCGAGCTCGAAGCCGACCTCTCGACGGGCGACGACGTGCAGGCGCAGACGGTCGCCGAGGTCATCCAGCGCGCGAACCCCGACATCGTGCTGCTGAACGAGTTCGACTACGTGCCCGACGGCCGTGCGGCCGACCTGTTCCGCCAGAACTACCTCCAGGTGCCGCAGGGCGGGGCCGAGCCCGTCGAGTATCCGTACGCGTTCGTCGCGCCGTCGAACACGGGCGTGCCGAGCGGCTTCGACCTGAACAACGACGGCACCGTGGGCGGGGGCGACGACGCGCTCGGCTTCGGCCTGTTCGAGGGCCAGTACGGCATGGTCGTGCTCTCGAAGTTCCCGATCGTGACCTCGCGGGTGCGCACCTTCCAGAACTTCCTGTGGAAGGACATGCCGGGTGCGCTGCTGCCCGACGACCCGGCCACCCCCGCGGCGAACGACTGGTACACGCCCGAGGAGCTCCAGGTCGTGCGACTGTCAAGCAAGTCGCACTGGGACGTGCCGGTCAAGGTCGGCCGCTCGACGGTGCACGTGCTGGCGTCGCATCCGACTCCCCCGACCTTCGACGGCGCCGAAGACCGCAACGGCAAGCGCAACCACGACGAGATCCGGTTCTGGTCGGACTACGTCTCGCCCGGCAAGGCGAAGTACATCGTCGACGACCAGGGGCGCCGCGGCGGCCTCGGCATCACGCAGCCGTTCGTGATCCTGGGCGACCAGAACGCCGACCCGCTCGACGGCGACTCGGTCGACTCGGCGATCGACCAGCTGCTCGACAACCGGCGCATCACCGACCCGCTGCCGACCTCCGAGGGGGCCCTCGAGGCATCGGCGCTGCAGGGCGGAGCGAACGCGGCCCACGAGGGCGACCCGCGCTACGACACCGCCGACTTCGCCGATACGGCGCCCGGCAACCTGCGCGCCGACTACGTGCTGCCGTCGCGCGTGCTGTTGAAGGTGCAGGATGCCGGTGTCTTCTGGCCGGTGCAGGCCGACCCGCTGTCGCGGCTCACCGGGGTCTACCCGTTCCCGAGCAGCGACCACCGCCTCACATGGGTCGACCTCCGCGTGCCCGGCTGGACCGGCTGGATCAGCTGATCGCATCGGGCCGAACGCACGCCGGCTTGCCGAACCGGCAACCCGGCGTGCGCTCGGCCGCTCCGGTTCGTACGCTCGTCACGACGAAGGGAACGTCCGCGAATGAGTCGAGACGAGCACAACCACGAGCACGAGCACGGCGCAGGCGCCGCTGCCCCCGCTGAGATGTTCGAGCCCGATGCGTGGGACGAGCGCTACTCGGGCGACGCGCAGGTCTGGAGCGGGCGGCCGAACGCGCAGCTCGTGGCCGAGGCATCCGCCCTCTCCCCCGGAAGCGCGCTCGACGTGGGCTGCGGCGAGGGCGGCGACGTGATCTGGCTCGCGCAGCAGGGGTGGCACGTAACCGGCGCGGACTTCTCGGCGAACGGCCTCGCCCGCGCGGCGCGGCACGCCGAGGAGGCGGGCGTCGCCGACCGCACGGACTGGTGGCAGGTCGACGCGCGCACCTTCGACCCCGCGGGCCGGCAGTTCGACCTCGTGACGACGCACTTCCTGCACCCGCCGGAGGCGGGCATGGTCGAGGTCGCCCGACGCCTGGCGCAGGCCGTCGCTCCCGGAGGGCATCTCCTCGTCGTCGGGCATGCCCCGTCGCCGATCTTCACGCACCTGTCCGCGAGCCACCGCGACGCGATGTTCCTCGCCGAGGATCTGCTGCCCGCGCTTCCCGCCGACTTCGAGGCGGTCGTCGTCGAGCAGCGCCCGCGCTCCGCCGTGCGCGACGGCGCGACCGTCGACATCGAGGACGCCACGCTCCTCGCACGCCGCGCTCGCTGACGTTGACGCTGACGCGCCTCAGGTCGGCCGACCGAGGTCAGGCTCCGCGCGCCTCACGGCCCGCGTCGTCGGCCTCGGCCGCCTGCGCGACGCCGGCTCCGGCGCGCAGCCGTTCGGGGTTCGGGGCGGCCGTGCTCTCGCGGAGGATGATCCGCGGTCGCTCCGACGAGTAGAGGCGATCGCTGGTGTCGTCGATGACGTGCAGCAGCAGTTGGAATCCACGGCGGCCGAGGCCGGCGAAGTCCTGCTCGGCCGTCGTGAGCGGCGGCGACCACATCTCGGCGAGCGGGTGGTCGTCGAACCCCGCCACCGAGACATCGTCGGGCACCCGCAGGCCCGCGTCGGCGAGCCCGCGCATCACGCCCATCGCGATCTCGTCGTTGCCGCAGAACACGGCGGTCACGCTCGGGTCCTCGGCGAGGCGCCGACCGATCTCGAGTCCGGTGCGCGGCTCCCAGCCCGCATCGTGCGTCTCGGGCACGGGGGCGCCGGCCTTGCGGAGCGCGCGTCGCCACCCGGTCGTGCGGCCGTCTTCGCGTCGCGAGGGCGGAACGCGCACGTGGTGCACGGTGCGGTGGCCGAGGCCGAGCAGCAGGGTGGTGAGCTCCTCGGCGGCGCGCGCCTCGTCGAGCACCGCCTGGGGCACGCCGACGTCCCGCACGCCCGAGAGGGCGACGACCGGGATGTCCGCGGGCAGGCGCTTCAACGCCGCGACCCCGGGCGGATCGAACTTCAGGATCACGACACCCGCGATCGACTGCGTCATGGTCGCCGTGATCGCGCGGTCGACCTCCTCGTCGTCGGCGGTCTCGACGACCGTGATCATGACCGTGTAGCCCGCGGCGCGTGCCGCGACCTCCACGCCGCGGATCGTCTCGGCGTACCCGTACCTGGAGGTGTCGCCCGCGATGACGGCGATCACCTGGGAACGTCGCGACGCGAGGGTGCGGGCGGCGGCGCTCGGCCGGAAGTTGAGTTCCGCGATCGCCGCCTCGACGCGCTCGACCTTGGCCGGGCTCACGCGGGCCGCCCCCGTCAGCACCCGGGAGACGGTGGGCACCGACACACCGGCCCGCGCCGCGACATCCGCGATCGTGGCGTTCTTGGTGTTCATGCGTGACCCGTTCGTTCGTGGCCCCGGCGTCACTTCACGGCACCGCCGGTGATGCCGGAGATGATCTTGCGCTGGGCGATCATGAAGGTGATCAGCAGCGGCAGGCTCATCAGGATGATGTAGGCGAAGATCAGGTGCCAGTTCTGAAGATAGAGCCCCGAGCTCGCGACCTGGTAGAGGTTGAGCGGCAGCGTGTCGAGTCGGCCCCCGACGACGAAGAGCGCGTAGAAGACGTCGTTCCAGATGTAGAGGCAGATCAGGATCGTCGCCGTGGCGAGCACGGGCATGAGCAGCGGCAGGATGATCGTGACGAACACGCGCACGGGCGAGGCCCCGTCGACGCGCGCGGCCTCTTCGAGCTCGGGCGGGATGGTGCGCACGAACCCGGTGACGAAGAAGATCACCGTCGACAGGTACATGCCCATGTACACGCAGATCATGCCGATCGGCGTGCCCGCGAGGCCGAGCTGGCGGAGCAGGAGCACGATCGTGACCACCGCGGGCGGCAGCACGATGCCGCTGATCGCGAGCGCGTAGACGATCGCGAGGGCCCGGCTCGAGCGCCGCGCGAGCACCCAGGCCGCCATGGCGCCGAGCACGAGCACGCCGAGCACCGACGGCACCATGACGAGCAGGCTGCCGAAGAACGCCGGCAGCATCTTGCCGTCGGTGAACACGGTGGCGAAGTTGTCGAACAGCTGCCACTCGGTCGGCAGGCTGAGGTTGGGGTTGAGCGCCTCTGCCTGGTTCTTCGACGCGGTCACGATGACGAGCCAGAACGGGATGCCGAGCAGGAGCACGGCCGTGAGGACGGCGACGACCGGCTGCACGATGCGACCGAGGTGCAGACGCCGGCCCCGGCCTTCGGGGAGGTCGGTGCGAGTGCGGCGCGCGCTGCGGGGTCCGTCGCCGCCGCGGGTGACGATCGCGCGGGTCGAGTCGGTGGTCAGGGTCATCAGAGGACGTCCTCTCGCTTGCGAAGCGTGCGGATGACGGGGAACGCGAGCACCGCGACGAGCAGGAAGAGCACCAGGCTCATCGTCGTCGCCTGCGCGAACAGTCCCTGTCCGAACGTTCTGAAGATGAAGATGTTGAGCAGTTCGGTCGTGCCGCCGGGCCCGCCGGCGGTCGTCGCCTGCACGATGTCGAAGCCGTTCATCGAGCCGAGCAGGGCCGTCGCGACGTTGAACGTGACCGCGGGGGCGAGCAGCGGGAACCGGATGCTGCGGAAGGTGGTCCACCAGCTCGCGCCGTCGAGGCGGGCGGCCTCCAGGATGTCGCCGTCGATGGTCTTGAGGCCCGCGAGGTAGATGAGCATCGACAGGCCCATCCACTTCCAGGCGTGCACGAGCGCGACCACGACGATGGTCCAGGTGGTGCTGCCGAGCCAGGCGATGTCGACGGGCTGGCCGATGATCGAACCGATGATCGAGTTGACCGCGCCGTCGGGCTTCAGCATGGCCTGGAAGATGTAGCCGACGGCGAGCGCCGACATGATGACCGGGATGAAGAACGCGACGCGGAGGCCCCGGTTCAGCGGGGTGTCGCGCTCGAGCAGGAGCGCGAGGGCCAGGCCGAACACGTTCTGGAAGACGGCGACGAGCACCGCGTAGACCAGCGTCACCCAGAGCGCGCCGAGCAGCTGGCCGCTCGAGAACAGCGAGACGAAGTTGTCCCAGCCGACGAAGTTGATCCCCGACTTGAAGCTCGACCAGTCGGTGAACGCGTAGACGAAGTTGAAGACGGTCGGGATGAAGAAGAACACCACCAGCACGACCAGGGCGGGGATGAGGAACCAGAGCGGGTGATCCTGCTTGGCGCGGGGGCTCGCCGCGAACTCCCGGATGCCCCGGGCGCGGGCCGCGCCTTTCGAGAGTCCCAGAGTGGTGGTCATGGGTGTTGCCTTTCGAGGGAAGTGAGCGGTGCCGCGGGGCGCCGGAGCGTGCCGGCGCCCCGCGGCTGCGGGATCAGAAGCCCGCGGCGCCGATCGCCTTGGCGAGTTCGGCGAACTGCTTCTGCGTCGCCTCGCCCACCTCTGCGGTGGTCATCGTGCCCTGGATCAGGTCACCGAGGTTGAGGTACAGGTCGGGGTTCGCGATCGCGAGCGCCTGCATCGAGCCCACCGAGTCGGCGAGCGAGTCGCTGACGGCGAGGAGCGCCTGCGGCACCTCGGCCGACGAGTCGACGTCCGTCTGGAGCGACACGGTCGACTGCGCCTCGACGAAGTCGGCGTAGCCGTCGCCG
This sequence comes from Agromyces allii, assembly GCF_009749385.1. Taxonomy (GTDB): domain Bacteria; phylum Actinomycetota; class Actinomycetes; order Actinomycetales; family Microbacteriaceae; genus Agromyces; species Agromyces allii. The sequence continues at coordinate 287,055 of NZ_WBIN01000008.1, forward strand.
AGCCAGTACGAGAGCAGCTGGCGTGCGCCGGCCTCGCGCTTCGCGTCACCCGTCTTGAAGGCGACGAGCGCGTTCGACTGGTCGGGGATGAACGTGCCGACGTTGCCGCTCGGCGAGATCGGGAAGAAACCGATCTTCTCGTCGAGCTCTGCGGTGTCGGCGAGCGACTGCAGCTGGCCGAAGAACGAGTTCACCTGCACGGCCATGGCCGCGTCGCCCGAGAGCAGCGCGGGGCCCTGGTCCTCGAAGGTCGCCGTCTTGAGGTTCTCGTTGAAGAGCCCCTCCTGGATCAGCGAGTCGTAGGTGTCGATCGCACCCTGGATGGTCGGGTCGGTGAACGTCTCCTCGTTCGCGTTCACGCGGTCCCACAGGCCGTCCTTCGCGGCATCCGCGAGCTGCACCTGCACCCACCACTGGGTCGCCCAGGGCGTGCCGCCGCCGAAGTCGAAGAACGGCGTGACGCCCTTCGCCTTCAGGTCGCGACCGGTCTGCACGAACTCGTCCCAGTTCGCGGGCACGTCGGTGATGCCGTTCGCGGCGAACACCTCCTTGTTGTAGTACACGCCCTCGACCGCGGGGGTCGTGATGAGGGCGGCGTACCGGGTGTCGTCGAGGATGCCGGTGATGTCGCGCAGCTCGGGCTTGTACGAGTCGAGCCAGGGCGCGTCGTCGAGCGGCTGCAGGTTGGTCGAGGCGTTGAGCGCGGTCAGCATCGACGCGGTCGGCTGCCAGAACGCGAGGTCGGGCGTGTCTCCGGTCGCGACCTTGGTCTGCACGCTCTGCTCGTACGGGTCGGGGATGGTGACCACGTCGACCTGGGCGCCCGTGAGCTCCTCGAAGCCCTCGACCACGCTCTCGGGGACCGTGTTCGAGTTCTGCGCCGCCCAGATCGTCAGGGTGGTGCCCGAGAGGTCGGCGTCCTGTGCCGGCCACTCCGCGGGGGCGGAGTCGCCACCGCCGGCGCCGGGGTCGGAACAACCGGCGAGGGTGAGTGCTGCGACGGCTGCGATGACCGCAGCGCCGCGGAACCTGTTCTTCATTGAATCGCTCCTTACTGTGTGATTATCCGATGCGCCCGGTGGGTCCGGTGACCGGCTGTGATGCAGTCCTCTCTGTCCGACTCGGGGTGTCGGTGGTGAGGCGAAGGGTGCGCGCGGCGAGTTCGCCGTCGTTCGCGCGCACGGTCAGGGTTCCCGTCGCGGCATCCCATGCGGTCTGCCAGGCGGGAAGGTCGGTCGGGAAGACGGCCTCGATGCGCACGTCTTCGCCCGCGAGGTGCGGGAAGGCCAGCTCGGTCGAGGTCGAGCCGTCGCGGCGCCAGATCGACACGAGGTCCGCGTCGGCGCCGCGGATCCCGAGGCTCACCCAGGCGTCGTTCCAGCCGGGCATGCCGGTGGGCCAGTGCGGGTGGCCGGCCAGCAGCTCGGGTCGCAGCGACTTCGCCACGGCGACCGCCTCCGCGACGAGGCCGCGGCGGCGGTCGTCCATGCGGTTGAGGTAGCCCGAGACGTAGAAGCGGCCGAGCAGGCCCGTGACGAGGCAGAACGCGACCTCCTCGTCGGACATGTCGGGCTGCGGGTAGGCCCAGCTCGCCGCCTGCTCGGGCAGTAACGACATGGGCGCGGCCGCGGCGATCGGCGGGAACTTCGTGAAGTCCTGCTGGTCGGAGGTCGACTGCATCGCGAGGCGCGACAGCATGGCGAAGTCCATGCGCATGGCTCCCGACGAGCAGCTCTCGATCACGAGGTCCGGATGCCGGTCGAGCAGCCCGTCGAGCCACGCGAGGTGGGCGCGGTTGTGCTCGAGCAGCCCGTCGCCGACACTGTCGGCGTCATGGTCGGTGCCGGCCCCGGGGTTGATGTTGTAGTCGAACTTGAAGAACCCGATGCCGAAGTCGCGCACGAGTCGGTCGACGACGCCGTCGAGGTGCTCGATGGCCGCCGGATGCCGCAGGTCGAGGTGGTAGCGGTGGTGCTCCACGATGCGCTGACCGTGTCGGAGCAGGAACGCCTCGCGCGGCAGCTCGTCGGCGATCGGGCTGCGCACGCCGATGACCTCGGGCTCGAGCCAGAGCCCCGGCGTCATGCCCGCGGCGCGGATCGCGTCGATCACCTCGCCGAGACCGCCGGGGAACCGGGTGGTCGACGGCAGCCACTCGCCGACGGTGTCCCACCAGTGCCCGCTGTCGTCGTACCAGCCGGCGTCGATGCAGAAGATCTCAGCGCCCACCTCGGCCGCCGCGGCCACGAGCGGCAGCAGCTTCTCGGTGGTCGGATCGCCGTTCAGCGTGTTCATGTAGTCGTTGAACACGACCGGCATGGCGGTGTTGTCGGGGTGCTCGCGGCGTGCCGCGCGACGGTAGTCGGTGAGCGCGGCGACCGCCTGCTCGAGATCGGAGCCGACCGCGATCGCCACCGGCACGGTCGTGAAGGCCTCGCCGGGCGCGAGCACCTTGGTCCACGACGAGTCGGTGTCGGTCGGGCCCGAGAGGCTGAAGTACCCGCCGCCGGTGTCCTCGCCGATCTCCCAGCGCCAGGCCCCGTTGTGCTCGATCTGCCAGAGCACTGCGAGCTGCTCGGCGCTCGACTCGACGCCGCCGACCGGCAGGTCGCGCCCAGTCGACCACGTTCCGTCGGAGGTGACGGCCCACGCGCCGCGCGGGTTGTGCCCCGTGAGGCCCTCCGCGAGGTGCGGGAAGTCGGGGCCGCGGAGGGCCTCACACGTCCAGCGCCCCTCGCCGAGCCAGTCGCTCGTGCCCGAGATGCGCTGCCAGCCGTCGAGCTTCTCGAGGGTCGAGCCGTCATGGGCCGTGAACCCAGCCGACCAGGAGGCGACCGACCGCAGCACCACGGGCTCGGCGCCGACGGCGGTCACCGTGACGGTGGCGCGGATCGCGTCGGGCGCGGTCGGGAGGGACTCGAAGACGGAGACGGCCTCGACGCCCGGCCCGGCCTGGCGGATGACGAGCCGCTCCGCGGTCGCCTCGTGGCCGACGTGGCGCAGCTGCGACCCGAGCTCGGTGTGCGCGAGACGGTCGGATGCCGGAAGCCGCCCCTGCCCCGCGGTGAGGATCTCGACGAGCGGCACGGCGTACACCGGGTGGCTCAGGCCGTGGCTCGCGATCTCGGCGACGCGCACCGGGGATTCGTCGCTCCACTCGAGGCGGAACGCGAGCGCAGGGCTCCCCCAGCTCACCTGTTCGGTCACGTCACTCCTCGTCTTCGGGGACTGTGCGACCAGGGTCCGGTCGCTTGATAGCGGTTTCAGGAATGACCATAGACGATTCTGAAACCGCTATCAAGTTTCCCTTGAAATCGCTATCAAACCTCGGTAGCGTCAGGCCCCGTGCGGTGGACCGCGCCCTGGACCGGCCGCGAACCGAGCACTGATCCGCACTCCGACACTCGATGAAGAGGGGAATCGACGACGATGAGATTGAGGACGATGGCGGCCGCAGGGGCGGTCGCAGCACTCGCGATGACGGGTGTGGTCGCCCAACCGGCCCTCGCCGACGACGCCGACGTGCTGGCCGTGGACTTCTCGGCCAGAACCGGCGACTTCCGCGGCGGCGCGACGGGCACGCTCTACGGGTTCGGCGACGAGGGTGCGCCGACGCAGGCGCTCATCAACGGCGCCGCGATCACGAACACGTCGCAGAAGGCGCCGTACGGAACGCAGCATCCGTCGGGCGATGCGATCAAGGTCGAAGACGGCTTCTTCGCCAAGCACGGCGAGGACATGTACATCTACGTGCAGGACTACTACCCCGACTGGTCGTACAACGGCGGGCGACGCCCGGGCGACGCCCGCACCTACAACCAGGCCGACGGCACCTACACGAACACGCCGAACGGTGTGTGGGACTACCTCGAGGTCGTGGAGTTCGTCGCCGAGGCCGTGGCCACCGACTCGGCCAGGCCGCAGGACTACGTGTTCATCACGTTCAACGAGCCCGACGGCGGCAACTGGTACCCGAACTGGTCGACGCAGAAGACGCAGTTCCTCGACGACTGGCAGGCCACCTTCGACAAGGTGCAGGAGGTGTGGGCGCGCCACGGCCTCGGCCACGCCCGCATCGGCGGCCCGGGCGACACCCGCTGGCAGCCCGAGCGCAGCCGCGACATCCTCGAATTCGCGAAGGCGAACGGATCGCTGCCCGACGTCTTCATCTGGCACGAGCTCGGCATCGACAACCTCGCGCAGTACCGGCAGAACTTCGCCAACTACCGCGCGCTCGAGGCGTCGCTCGGCATCGACCCGATCCACGTCAACATCACCGAGTACGGCATGCTGCGCGACATGGGCGTGCCCGGCCAGCTGATCCAGTGGTTCGCGATGTTCGAGGACACCAAGGTCGACGCGCAGACCGCCTACTGGAACTACGCCGGCAACTTCTCCGACAACAGCGCCCGGCCGAACGGAGCCAACGCCGGCTGGTGGATGTTCAAGTGGTACGGCGACCTGAACGGCGCCGAGACCGCGCAGGTCACTCCCCCGACGCCGAACGGGGTCGACACGCTGCAGGGCATCGCGGCCGTCGACGACGAGAACCGTCGGGCGACCGTGCTCTGGGGCGGCACCGACCGCGACGTGTCGCTGGACCTCAGCGGGCTCGACCCGGCCGTCTTCGGCGACGCCGTCGACATCGAGGTCCGCGAGGCCGCACTCACCGGCGCCGAGGGCCTGGCCGACACCCCGCGGGTCGTCGCCGCGATCGACGGCGCCGCACTCGACGCCGGCTCGCTCGACCTCGTCGTGCCGACCTACGACCGCTACGCCGGCTACCAGCTGATCATCACCCCGTCGCAGCATCGGGATGTCTCCGCCGCCCAGGCGGCGCAGCCGTGGACCGCCTCGATCGAGGCCGAGAACATGCAGCTGACCGCGGCGCAGGCCTACACGCAGGACCCGAAGGCCGGCGGGGGCTGGAAGTTCCTCGCCTCCGGGGGCCGCGACGTCGGCTCGTTCAACCGCGCGACCTCGAAGGCCGACTGGACCCTCGACGTGCCGCACGACGGCACCTACCGGCTGCAGGTCGTCGGCGGTGCCCCGGGCGTTCCCGGTCGCCACGCGCTCTTCGTCGACGGCACGGCCGCCGGCACGATCCAGTACACGGCCGACCTCGCCCTCAACGCGACGAGTCGTTGGCAGTACCGCGGCAGCGCGGAGCTGCTCGTCGACCTGACGGCCGGCACGCACACCCTGTCGGTGCGCGCGAGCGCCGACGGCACGAACCGCCTGCCGAACTCCGACATCACGCTCGACAAGGTGTCGCTGACCTCGGTCGGCGAGGGCGAGCCCACGTCGTACCCGGCCTCGGGCTTCCGACTCACCGGCGAGGCCACCCTCGAATGGGACGGCGAGCAGGCCGGTTCGGCCGCGCTCCTCGGCGACGGTCGGGCCGATGTCTACGCCAGCGCCTTCGAGACGGGCTACTACGACCTCGTGGTCGATTGGGCGACGGCGGATGCCGCCGAGCTGGCGCTCGACGTCAACGGGCAGTCCACGCCGGCGATCGCCGTCGACCAGGCCGGCGCCTGGCGCTCGACGACGCGCGCGCACCTGGTGGAGGGCGTCAACGAGATCGAGCTGCGCTCGCCGGCGGGTGCGTCGGTGTCGAACCTCACGACCGTGCGGGCTCGGGACGCCGACGACGCCGCAGTGTCGATCGAGGCCGAGAGCGCTCGCCTCGTGGACGGTGCCGCCGTCCAGACGCTGGCCGACAGCACCGGCACCAACGCCTCGGGTCGCGCGTTCGCGGGCTGGGTGGGCAACGGGGCCGGCGCCATCGTCATCGATCGTGCCGCCGGTTTCGACACCGCGGGCGGGTACGACCTGACCGTGCACTACTCGAACGCCGAGACGTCGGGCGACCACGCGTACAACCCGCAGGTCGTCGACCGGCGCATCGACGTGAGCGAGGGCGGCGAGCACGTCGGCGACGCGTACTTCCGGTACACGTACTCGTGGAACAGCTTCTGGCAGCGCACCATCCCGGTGACGCTCTCGACGGCCGACCAGCCGCTGCGCTTCGGCAACACGACGGGCTGGGCTCCGAACGTCGACCGCATCGTCATCGCTCCGCGCACGCTCGGCGAGCCGACCACGGAGTCGACGCTGCCGCCCGCAGAGGTGCCCGCGGCACCGGCTGCACCGACCGCGACGGCCGCCTCGGACACGTCGATCGCCGTGGCCTGGGCCGCTCCCGAGCACGACGGCGGATCGGCGATCACCGGCTACCGCGTCGTCGACACTGCGTCGGGCGAGGTCGTGTGCGAGGTCGGTGCGGCCACGCTCGACTGCCGGGTCGACGAGCTCGCGCTCGGGAGTTCGCACGCCTACGCGGTCGTCGCCCTGAACACCGTCGGCGAGAGCCCGGCATCCGCGGCGAGCGCCGTGGTCACGCTGCCCGAGGTTCCGACGGACGACGGCGCGAAGGCCGTGCCGGCCAAGGGCGTGCTCTCCTCCGACAACGGCTGGGACACCGGTCTGCTCGACGGGGCGTTCCGCATCACCATGAACCTCTGGTGGGGCGAGAACGCGAGCCTGTTCAAGCTCTACGAGAACGGGACGCTCGTCTCGACGACGTCGCTCACGACCGCCTCGCCGAAGGCGCAGACGGCCACCGTCGACATCAGCGGTCTCGGCAACGGCGTCTACCAGTACGTCGGCGTGCTCGTGAACTCGAAGGGGCAGACGAGCACCGCCCCGCTCACCGTCCAGGTGCGTGATGCGAAGCCCGGCATCCCCGTGCTCTCGCACGACAACTGGGACAAGGACGGCGACTACACCGTGAGCGCCGATCTCTGGTGGGGCACGAACGCCACCTCGTACCGTCTGCTCGAGAACGGCGTGCCGATCGCCGACGGTGCGCTGGTCGCAAGGTCGCCCGGAGCCCAGCACGCGAGCGTCGAGGTGCACGGCCAAGCCAAGGGCTCGTACGAGTACGTGATCGAGTTCGCCAACTCCGCGGGTACCACCTCGAGCGTCGCGAAGACGGTGACCGTCAAGTAGCACGCGCCACGACGAACGCCCGGTCCCCTGCGAGGGGCCGGGCGTTTCGTCGTCGGCTCGCCGCGATCACCGACCACCCCGACGGTCGGTCCGCGTGGCGGATCGGCCGTGTGGCGGCGCCGGACCCATGCGACGCCCAGCGTCGGCGCGTAGCATCCGCCGCATGCGACCGACGCCGACGATGCCCGCCCCCGGCCAGGAGTCCGTCTGGGACTACCCTCGGCCGCCACGCCTCGAGGCCGTCGACGTCCGCGTCACGATCACGCTGGGCGGAGCGGTGGTCGTCGACACGGGCGACGTGCTGCGCGTGCTCGAGACGAGCCATCCGCCCGTGTACTACCTGCCGATCGGCGACTTCGTGCCCGGCACCGTCGTGCCGGCGTCGGGGTCGTCGTTCTGCGAGTTCAAGGGGTCGGCGCGCTACTTCGACGTGGTCGCCGGTCCGCACCGGGCGGCGCGCGCGGCGTGGGAGTACCCGTCGCCGTCTCCCGGCTTCGAGCGGCTGTCGGGTCGCATCGCGATCTACGCCGGACTGGTCGACACGTGCACGGTCGACGGCGAGACGGTCGTGCCGCAGCCCGGCGGCTTCTACGGCGGCTGGATCACGTCGAACGTCGTCGGCCCGTTCAAGGGCGGCCCGGGGTCGATGGGCTGGTAGCGGCAGGCACCGCAGCTAGGACTCCGACGGCGCGTACGCCGAGAGCCGCTCGCGCAACGACCCGGCATGCAGTTCGAAGAGGTGGCCGTCGTCGTCGTGGAAGTAGATCGAGTCGCCCTCGCCGTCGACGCGCGAGCGCGGCGGGCGGATGTCGAGACCGAGCTCGGCGATGGTCGCCCGCAGCCCCGGAAGGTCTGCCCGCTCGACCTGGAACGCCACGTGGTTGTAACTGCGCGGCAGCCCGCCGTCGCCGAGCATGATCGCCACCCAGGTCGCCGTCGACCCCTCGCCGACGAGGAAGAACCGCTCCTCCGAGAGCGAGAACGTGCGGCTGCCGCTGTCGTACACGCGCACCGCGCCGAGCACGGTCGTGAGCATCCGCTCCATGCGATCGAGGTCGCGCACGATGAAGGTCACATGGCTGAGTCCGCTGCTGGTCACCGTGCCACGCTACGCGAGCTCCGCAGGGTGGTTCGGTCTGGAACCGGCGGCACTCCGGCACTCCGGCACCGGGTTCGCCGCCGCAACCCGCCCGCCATGCGGGAGCCCTGCGGCGCACCCTCGGGTCAGGCGGCGTGCCGCGCGCGACCGCTGCGAGCCGTGAGCGAGCGCAGCGCGACGGCGCGCCGACGGTAGACGGTTGCGTGTCCGGGCGTGTGACCGGCACCGGTCTGCAGCTCCGCGGATGCCGCGGCGAGCGCGACCGACCCCAGTCGCTGGTGATCGGCGACCCGCGCGCAGGCGCACGGAAGCGCGGTGCGCTCGCCGAGCGGCCCGGTCACGTATTCCAGGTGGGTCGTCATGGCGCGGATCCTTCCTCGATCTCGGGCGGTGCAGGCCTTCGCCCTCACCCCTAGAGATGCAGCATCTCCCGGATCATGACGCGAGACATCCGGATCCACCCTGAGATCGCCCGCCCGATACCCTCGAAACCGGGCAGACCCCGCCCGCCCGAGAGGAGTCCCATGACCACCACCGCGCCGTCCGCACTGCGAGTCCGCCCGCGCATCTGGATCGGCCTGGTCATCTGGCTGGCCTACCTCGTGCTGGTGTTCGCCGTGCAGTCCGCGAGCGGCATTCCGTATCAGGAGTGGGGCGACAGCGCGGGCAACCTGTTCTTCGGCGGCGGCGTCTCCCTCATCGTCGCGACGGTGCTGCTCGCGATCACCACGAGCCTGCTCGGCTGGTGGCGTCCGGCGCTGTTCGATCGTGAGCGCAGCCGTCATCGCTGGCCGATCGTCGTGCCGATCCTCGTCGTCGTCGCCGCAGGGATGAACCTCGCCGGCACCGACTGGGCGAGCTACAGCGGCGCGTTCCTCGCGGCATCCGTCGTGCTGCTGCTGGTCGGCTTCACCGAAGAGCTCGTGAACCGCGGCCTGCTGATCGTCGCGCTGCGCAGCCGCCTGCACGAGGGGTGGGTGTGGTTCATCAGCTCGGCGCTGTTCGGGCTCGGGCACTACATCAACGTGCTGCTCGGGGCGCCGGCCGGCGACACGACGATCCAGGTCTTCGCCGCCTTCCTCGGCGGCACCGCGTTCTACATCTTCCGCCGCACGACCGGCTCGCTCATCTGGGCGATGGCGTTGCACGGACTCTGGGACTTCTCGGTGTTCGCGACCGGGGTCGGGCACGCGGGCGACATCACGGCGATCGCGAACGTCGTCTACCTCTTCACTGGCTTCCTCGGCCTCGCCTTCGTCGCCTTCGTGATCCGCGGTTCGAAGGAGCGCGCGGATGTCGCGACGGCGCCGTCCACCGGCGGCAGCGCGAGCATCCCCGCCGAATGACCGACCGAACCCCTGGTCGATCGATGCGTCTCACGGTCATCGTGGTCGCCGCGCTGGTCGTGTTCGGTCTGCTGTTCGCGTGGGGCGCGATCGACGCCTGGCGGCTGATCGTCGAGGCCGGTCCGCTCGCGCCGGTCGACGTCAGCGGCCGTGGCGGAACCGGCCGTGGCGAGGCGCCGGCGATCTGGGCGGCGATCGCCTTCACCGTGGGTGCGGTCGGCATGTTGCTCGGCGCCGCCGGGCTCGTGCTGGTTCCCGTGATGCGTCGCCGCCGCGACCGGGTCGACGGCTGACACGCGCCGGTCGTTCGTCAGCCGCCGGCCGGGCCCGATGACCGGTTGACGGGCGCCGAGTTCACCAGGGCGCGCCGGTGTCGAGTGCCGAACCGGCGGCGGCCGCGGCGGGCCCGATCCACGCCTCGCCGTGGCCGGGCAGCACGACATGGGCGGTCGATGACCCGAGATCGCCGACCGACGCTCGCGCGCGATCGACGTCGTGCTGGAACATCGACGCGAGCAGCTGCGGCCCCTGCATGGGCGAGGTGCGGTGCCGGGTGACGAGCGCGTCACCGACGACGAGCACGCCCTCGTCGTCGAACTCGAACGCCGTGTGTCCGCTCGTGTGCCCGTCGACGAGTCGCATGCGCGGCTGCCCCGGCACGTCGACATGCTCGCCGCGCATGGGCGGCGCCGTCACGCTCGGAACCCCGAGATCGGCGCGCCCCTCGAGCAACGGGAGGATCGCGAGTGCCCACGGCAGCACGCCCGGGCGCAGTGCGTTGCGCAGCACCCCGCCCGTTCCGGCCTGCTGCAGGATGTCGCGACGAACGTTCGCGAGCTCGAGCGAGTGGGCGTGCACGGGCGTGCCGAACTGCGCGGCCAGCCACGAGGCACCGCCGAGATGGTCGGCGTGGCCATGCGTGATGAGGACAGCCGAGACATCCGCCGGTCTGATGCCGATGGAATCGAGGGAGGCTTCGAGCAGGGCGCGCTGACCGAGGTAGCCCGAGTCGACGAGCGTGACGCCGTCGCGCCCGGAGTAGATCACCCAGTTGACGTGCTCGGTGTGCGCGAAGTGGATGTGCGCACTCACGCGGTCGACCTGCATGCCGTCGAATGCCCGGTGCTCCCTCGCCCTGCCGACCATGCGACTCCCCCGGCCTCACAGTACGCCGTCGCGGCGATCGCCGCGCACGACCCACGACGCACGAATCCCGCTGCTCCGGTTGAGTCCCCGCGAACGGGGCTTCCACCGCCGCAGCGGGATTCTCGTGCGAGTCGGTCGCGTCAGCCTGCCGCTGGGCGCGCCGCGTCGACCTCGGGCTTCGCCGTCGCGGCATCCTCGCCCTTGCTGCGGAACGTCCAGAAGACGAACACGAGGGCGATCACCTCGGCGATCGTGCCGAGGATGAGCCCGAAGGCCGCCCCGCTCGGTGCGTGGCCCACGGCGAAGGTCGTGATGTCCCAGGCGCCGTGCAGCGCCATCGCCCAGATCAGACTCCCCGAGACGCGGCGCACGATGTAGAACGCCGTGCCGCCGAGGAACGCGAAGCCGATCTGCTGCAGCGTCGGCAGCAGGTCCTGCCCGAAGAACAGGTTCGTGGCGTGCATGAGTCCGAAGAGCGCGCTCGTGGTGAACCACACCCACACCTCGCGCACGGTGCCGCGCAGGCTCGTCAGCAGGATGCCGCGGCTCACGAGCTCCTCGTTGAAGCCGACGAGCGCGCCGAGCAGCAGCAGCCCCGCGAGGTACCCGCCGTCGATGCCCGACCAGTCGACGCCCGTGGTCAGCGAGATCACGATCGAGAGCGCCATGATGGCCGGCGCGATGATCGGCCAGGCGTGGCGGCTGCGGCGCTCCTCTCGCAGCGCGGGCTTCCACCAGCCCAGCACGCTCGTCGCGATAACGAGCAGCACGGCTCCGGCGGCGAGGAACAGCACGGGCGCCCGGAACAGCGTGTCGCTGCTGTCGCCGTACTGGTCGTACGGCACTCCCGAGAGCAGTCCGACGGTGAAGATCACGACGATGTAGGCGATCCAGACGAGGATGCCGATCCACCAGCGGGGTGCGACGCGCATGCGGGTTCCTTCGGAGGGCGGGCCGGACTCGGGTGATCGAGCCGACGAACGGATGCCGCGACTGCGGACGACTCATTCTGGCAGCGCCCGTACGCGACGCGCCGGAGGCGGGCCCGCCCGGGCGCTACCCGCCGACGCAGTTCGGGTCGCCCTCGCCCATGCACCCGTTGACGCCGCCCGGGTCGACGGGGACCAGCTCGGGTGCCGGGGCGAATCGGTCGTAGGGCACGGGTACGGCGACGGCGACGATCAGGCCGAGGCACGCGGCGATGCACGCCGTGATGATGAGCCCGCGCCTGCGGCTGATCGCGGCGAACACGATGGCGCCGACCAGTACGCCGAGGGTGATCGACGCGGTGACGACGTAGCGGTTCGCGTCGGCGTCGGTGACGTCCGGCGTCGATCCGAACAGCGCGAAGTAGGTCTCGAAGGCCTGCCAGAGCAGCACGAGCGTGAGCAGCCCTCCGAGGGCGAGCAGCACGCCCGCGATCCGCGCCGACGTGCGACGCTCTCGGCCGAGGGCCGCCGCGGTGAACGCCAGGCCGAGGGCGACGACCACGGTGAGGATGCCGGCGTCGAGCCAGGCGATGCCGTTGCCGAGCACGCCGACGAACCCGAGTCCGAGGCTGCCCGGGAGGCTCCGCACCGCCGTCGCGATCAGCACCGCGACCGGCACCGCCGCCAGGATCAGCGCCCATCGCCCGGGCCGACGCATCTCACGCAGCCCGAGCTGCACGGCCGCGGCGAGCGCGACCCAGACGAGCAGGTTCCAGTCGACGACCATGACGACGAGCCTCGGCAGCACGTCGAACGAGTTCAACCCCGACGACGAGAGCACGATCAGCAGCAGGCCCACCGCCCGCAGCACGACGACGGATGCCACGATCACCGCCGTCTCGACGAGGCGCGGTCGCAGTTCGAACGCCGGCCGTTCGGTGGCGGCCGGCGTGCTCGTGTCGGGGTCGCCTGGGGCGTACGGCTGGGCTCCGCTCATCCGCACATCCTCCCCCGCGCGCACCGCGCGCGCCTCAGTGCGGCCCCGGATGCGCAGCCCGGGCACGCAGGAATCCCGCCCGTGCGCCGGAATCCCCTTGGGGGGAAGGGAATTCCAGCGCACGAACGGGATTCCGTTGCCGTGCAGGGGGTGCGGATGCCGCGACTACGCCGCCAGCGGCAGCTCCACGGTCGCCCGGGGAACCGGCACGACCACGAACGAGTCGCCAGTGGCATCCGCTCGCACGCCCTCGCCGTCGCCCAGCGCACCGCTCACGAGCAGGTCGCTGATGCGGTCGTCGATCTCGCGCTGGATCACGCGGCGCAGCGGTCGGGCACCGTACTCGGGCTCGTAGCCGCGCTCCGCGAGGAGCGCCACCGCGGCATCCGTCACCTCGAAGGCGATCTCGCGAGCCGCGAGGCGAGCCGACGTCGCACCCAGCAGGAGGCGCACGATCTGCGCGAGCTGCGGCTGGTCGAGCTTCTGGAACAGCACGATCTCGTCGATGCGGTTCAGGAACTCGGGGCGCATGGCCTCGCGCACCTTGCCCATGACGCGCTGGCGCACGTCGTTCATCGACGAGAAGCCGTTGGCTGCGGCATCCGTCGACGCGACGAACCCGAGCGCACCCGAGCGCGACGCGAGGAACTCCGAACCGAGGTTCGAGGTCATCACGATCACCGTGTTGCGGAAGTCGACCGTGCGGCCCTGGCCGTCGGTCAGACGACCGTCGTCGAGCACCTGCAGCAGCAGGTTGAACACGTCGGGGTGCGCCTTCTCGATCTCGTCGAACAGCACGATCGAGTACGGGTTGCGCCGCACGCGCTCGGTGAGCTGCCCGGCCTCGTCGTAGCCGACGTATCCGGGAGGGGCGCCGACGAGGCGCGACACCGTGTGCCGCTCGCCGAACTCGCTCATGTCGAAGCGCATGACGGATGTCTCGTCGTCGAACAGGCTCGACGCGAGCGCCTTCGCCAGCTCGGTCTTGCCGACACCCGTCGGCCCGAGGAACAGGAACGAACCCACCGGGCGACGCGCGTCGCCCATGCCGGTGCGACTGCGGCGAACGGCCTTCGCGACCGCGGTGACCGCGTCGTCCTGGCCGATGACGCGCGCGTGCAGCTCGCCCTCGAGGTCGCCGAGCCGCTCGCGCTCGGTCTCGGTGAGGCGGTTCACCGGAATGCCGGTGGCCCGCGAGATCACGGCGGCGATCTGCGCCTCGTCGATGGTCGTCGCAGACCGCTGGTTGAGGAGGCCGCTCGCGGCCGTCTCGAAACCAAGGTCGTCGCCGCTGGTCTCGATACGGCGCTGCGCGCCTACTCGACCGGCGGACGTCACCTCGTCGAGCTTGGCCTGCACCTTGGCGATCTCGTCGCGGATGCGCGAGGCCTCCTCGTAGTGCTCGGCCCCGACGGCGGCGTTCTTGTCGGCCTCGAGCTCGCCCAGGCGCGCGATGAGCGCGGAGACATCCGTCTTCACGCCGAGCCGAAGGCGCAGTCGCGCGCCGGCCTGGTCGATCAGGTCGATCGCCTTGTCGGGCAGCACGCGGTCGCTGAGGTACCGCGCACTGAGCTCGACGGAGGCGCGAAGCGCGGCATCCGTGTACTCCACACCGTGGTGCTGCTCGTAGGCGGGCTTCAGGCCGTGCAGGATCAGCACGGCGTCTTCGATGGAGGGCTCGCCGACGCGCACCGGCTGGAACCGGCGCTCGAGGGCGGGGTCCTTCTCGATGACCCGGTACTCCTTGAGCGTGGTGGCGCCCACGAGGTGCAGGTCGCCACGTGCGAGGCGCGGCTTCAGGATGTTGCCCGCGTCGGTGCCGCCATCACCCGAGCCGCCCGCGCCGACGACCGTGTGGATCTCGTCGATGAAGATGATCAGCTCGCCCTTGTTGGCGGTGATCTCGTCCATCGTCTTCGTGAGGCGCTCCTCGAAGTCGCCGCGGTAGCGCGTGCCGGCGAGCATGCCCGGCAGGTCGAGCGAGATCACGCGCTTGCCGAGCAGCGCCTCGGGCACCTGCTCCTCGACGATCGCGCGGGCGAGGCCCTCGACGATCGCCGTCTTGCCGACGCCGGCCTCGCCGACGAGCACCGGGTTGTTCTTGGTGCGGCGGCTGAGGATCTCGATGGTCTGCTCGATCTCGTCGACGCGCCCGATCACGGGGTCGAGCTCGCCGTTCTCGGCCAGCTCGGTGAGGTCGGTGCCGAACTTATCGAGCATGGGGGTCGCGGATGCCGCGGCGTCGCCGCTGCCGTATCCCTCACCCTGGTCGGGGTCGCCGTCTCCGTCGAACCCGGCCTCGACCGTCTCGCGGATCTGCTGCGTCAGCGCCTCGGCCGTGACGCCGGCGCGCGCGAGCACCTGCCCGGCGGGGGCGTCCTGTCCGAGCACGAGCGCGAAGAAGAGGTGCTCCGGGTCGATGTAGGTCGAGCCGGCCGAGCGTGCCACCTGGTAGCTGTGGAACAGTGCACGGCTCGCGCTCGGGGTGATCGTCGCGGCGTTGATGTCGGCGACATCGGATGCCGCGGGCAGGCGCGCCTCGGTCGCGGTGATGAGCCGCTCGGGCGCGACGCCGATGCGGGCGATGGCCTGCTTGACGCTGTCGTCCTCCACGATGACGCGCAGGATGTGCAGGGCGTCGAGCTCGGTCTGGCCGCGCTCGAGGGCGAAGCGTCCGGCGCGCTGCAGGATGCTCTGCGTGCGGGCGGTCAGGAACCGGCTGAGGTCGATCGACCGAGCCTGGCGAGCCTGCTCACCCGCGAGGTACCGGCTCAGAAACTCGTCGAACGAGCTCGCACCGGCTTCGGGGTTGAAGTCTTCGGGCACCAATCCTCCTGGAACTTGAGTGGCGTACGCTCAAGTTCAACGCGGACGGGGCGCGATTATTCCGATCGCTCGCCAAGCTCATCCGCAGACCGCGCCGCCTTGCGGGCCCCGCCCGTGCCAAGGTGCCCGATCTACCCCTACGGCGACCCCTTAACTTTCCTCGGCCACTTGCGACCACGTGCCAGAGACCGGCGAGCACTCGAGTTGGAGGATGTTTGCGCTACTCAATGCCGAACCAGAGCCCTCGATCACTGAATCGGCCTGACTTTCGTTCCTATCGGTTTGCTTGTCCGGCAGGTGCCGGTTGGGCTGATTCCAGGTCAGCGTAGTACTCCTGCTCGACCTCGATCGGGGTACGCATGTCGAGCTCGCCGTGCA
>NZ_WBIN01000009.1 GCF_009749385.1 Agromyces allii
CTGCACGGCGAGCTCGACATGCGTACCCCGATCGAGGTCGAGCAGGAGTACTACGCTGACCTGGAATCAGCCCAACCGGCACCTGCCGGACAAGCAAACCGATAGGAACGAAAGTCAGGCCGATTCAGACCGCTTGTACGACTATTACGTCGGCGAGATGACTGTTTGTTTGCGCGAACTTGGATACGAGGTTTCGGCGCCGCCCAGCAGGCAGCAATTCCGAGACTCGTACTACACCGAGCCTTGGTTGCCGCACTCGGGGGCATACAACAATGCCGCGTCACCAAGCGAATTGGCCACCTTGGAATCAGCATGCCCGCAGCTCCCAGATGGATTGTGGGACTAGGCGATCCTTTCAGCCGCGCCGCGACGCACCGAGCGACTCGTACCGCGGTCGGCACGACGTTCCGGAGAGGGACCCATGCAAGATCGAACGGACGACAAAGCAGGTTCGCAGTCGAAGCGGCAACCGAAAGCCATAGTCGTATTGGTGGGGCTGTTAGCAGTGGCTTCCATTGGCGCTCTCATCGGCTGGGCCATGGTCGTCGTGTTTGCTCCACCGAACAAGGCGGTATTGGAGACCCCATTCACTGACGTGCAGGTGGTCCAAGGGGAGGTTGGTACGGCGATCTCGCTTAATACGGTCGCACAGTGGACGCAACAACCCGTTGGTACAAATCAAGCCGCTGGCATTGTCACAGGCATTCGAGTCGATGCTGGTGACGAAGTAGCAGCCGGGCAGACCCTATACGAGGTCGGATTGCGCCCAATTGTCATCGCTGCTGGAATCACCCCCGCCTTTCGCGATATCGCCGTCGGATCGAGGGGCTCGGATGTCTTGCAGGTGCAGCAGTTCCTCGCGACGATCGGCATGTACGACGGAGCGCAGGACGGCGAGTTTGGCAACGGAACAGCTGCCGCGGTTGAGGATTGGCAAGCCTCTCTGGGCGTCGATGAAGATGGCGTCGTTCGTGCGGCCGACCTTGTGTTTGTCCCCACGCTTCCAGCACGGATCAGGCTTGACGGCGAAGTCGTGTATCGAGGGGCGACTCTGGTGGGCGGAGAAGCGGTCGTCTCCGCGCTCTCGAGCGAGCCAGCCTTCAAGATTCCGGTAACGGCGCAGCAGGGAGCGAAGATTCCGCCGGGTACGGCCGTGGAGATCGCTGCCCAAGGTCGAGTCTGGCACGCCGTCGCTGGCGGGCAGGAGCCTTCGTCAGACGGCGGTGACCAGGTTCAAGTATTGCTCACGTCGCCGAACAACGCGTCCATCTGCCTCGCAGATTGCAGTCTCGTGCCGATCGAAGGTGAGTCGTTGCTCGCTTCTCGGATCATCACCCAACCGACCGTGACTGGACTCATCGTTCCGTCCGCAGCGTTGAAGAGCTCGGCGGACAACGAAGTTTCCGTCATTGGCGTCACGGGCGTTGAACATACTGTCACGGTCATCGCGTCGGCAAATGGCATGTCGGTCGTCGAGGGCATCGCAGAGGGCTTGAGAGTGAGAATTCCGGTAGAGCCGAATGGGACAGAATGACAGCCAGACTTGCCGCTCGAGCACTCAGCTTCCGTTATGACGCTGCGGAACCACTTCTTGAAAACTGGACGTCCGAGTTCCATGCTGGCGAAGTAGTGGCTGTCACTGGGCCGTCGGGCCGCGGCAAGTCGACGCTCTTGTACCTGCTCGGCCTAATGCTGAAGCCCAGTGGCGGGGAGGTGCTGTTGGACGGGCAGCCATTCCATAGTCGCAGCGATCGCGAGAGGGCTTCGGCTCGGGCGATGAGATTTGGATTCGTTTTCCAGGATGCCGCCCTAGATCCGTCTCGAACGGTCCTCGACAACATCCTCGAGACGGCCCTCTATCGTCGTGAGCGACGTCAGGATTTTGTCTCCCGCGCGGATGAATTGATGGAGCAATTCGGTGTGGCACTGAGGAAGGACGCGAGACCGGGCCAAGTTTCAGGTGGGCAGGCGCAACGCATCGCGTTGTGCCGGGCGCTGATAGGTGACCCTGGCGTACTTCTCGCCGACGAACCGACCGGGAACCTCGATCCGTCCTCTTCAGAGATTGTGGTCGAAGCGCTTCATACTCAGGCCCGTCGCGGCGCCGCAGTCGTCGTCGTAACGCATGACCCGGTCTTGGTCGAGCAATGCGACCGAAGGCTGGCACTGTGAGGCGGGCATTGGCGGTTGCTCGCGAGGCGGCGGTTTCAGCCTGGGCATCACCGGTCGCGACAACCATCACAATTGTGATGATCGCTGGAATGTGTGCCGCGGTGCTGCTGACCTCGGGCCGAACCGTTGGCGCCGAGCAAGCGGTGATCAGCTCCATCGACTCGGCAGGTACACGTTCAATCGTGATCCGTGCCGAGCCGGCAGCGAATCTGAACAGCAGCGTGCTCGATCGAATCCGCAGTCTGGGTGGGGTGGAATGGGCGGGTGCGTTCGGTAGCGCCAACGACGTGCAAAACGGCGCCTTTCCGGGCGGAACTCGCGTACCGCTTCGACTGGTGTGGGCAGACGACTGGCGGATCATCGGTCTGCCCCGAGACCCCGCGCGCGTTGGAGACATCGCTTGGGGCTCGCAAGCAGCACTCGACCAACTCGGCATGCCTGACTCGATAGGTACGATCACTGACACGGACGGAATCGGATTTGCCGTTGGCGGGCTCCTCGACCTGCCAGCACATCTCGCCTTTCTCGAGCCTGCCCTCTTTGCACCGCAGCCACCTGACTCTGTAGGCCCTGTCTCTGTCTTGGTGGTCATCGCTGAACGGCCTGATTTGGTGGCACCCGTTGCATCCGCCGTTACTGGAGTTCTCGCAGTTGACGATCCCACGAAGGTCACCGTCCAGACCAGTGCGGCGCTCGCGACTCTTCGCGGACTCATTGAGGGGCAACTTGGTGCGTTCGGCCGCGGTTTGACTGTCGGGATCCTCCTGCTGACGTCAGCCCTAGCTGCTGCCATCCTCTATGGCTTGGTCATGCTGCGGCGCAAGGACTTCGGTCGCAGGCGAGCACTCGGCGCAAGCCAGCGCCTGATCATTGCATTGCTCGTCACTCAGACAGGACTGATCTCCGCTCTCGGAGCGATCACTGGCAGCACCGTTGCACTCGGCGTTCTCGCCTCGACCGGCGACCCTTTGCCGGGGTCGGCATACGTCGCTGGCCTGATCGTGCTCGCAGTCGCCGTAGGTGTCATCGCGAGCCTACTTCCGGCCATTGCTGCCGCGCGCCGCGAACCTATTCGCGAGCTTCGGGTTCCGTAACTGGGCCTTGCGCGAAGCGAGAGCTCGCGAGGTGCCTCCGCCACGTTATCGCCGACGATGGCGAAATCGCGCCTCCCGACATTCACTGCTCGTTAGTCCATGGCGACGGCCCGTATCGAAAGCCGTCATCTGGGAGCGGTATCTAGAGAGGCTTTAGCGCACCTACGGGCTCGTTCATCAACGTCCACGGAATGTTCGAGTCCGTTGTCGCGCTCGACGGCCTCACCTTCTGCAACGCAAGGCGTCCTCGCGTCGATCCCTCGCGCGCCGATCGGCAGCCGTTCAACGCCTGGTCGATGACATGCGGGTGCATCATGCAGTTGGCCCGTCCGACGAACTCTCGATCGAGGTCAGGGCGGCCCTCGAAACGCTCCCGAGGGACGATGCCGAGCTCCTGCGGCTGGTCTATTGGGACGGGCTTCGCTCACACGAAGCAGCGGCCGTGCTCGGCATCAACAACTCCACCGCGAGATCACGGATCGCCGAAGCAAGACAATTACTCCGCGTAGCGCTTGGATCAACACAACCTGCTGAACGCCGGGCTAGCCTCTGAGTAGTCGAGTGCCCGCAAGCCGATCGCATTGCGGGTCAGACGGATCAGAGCCACCTCTAGTCTCTAGATGAGCGAGAGCGGATTAGCCACGTCGGATGGGAGTAGAGCAGATGTCAATGAGTCTCATCTGGTTCTCTGCCTTTGCCTGGGGGATGGTCGGCGGTGGCATCGCCATGGTCAGGGTCTTTGTTGTTCGTCGGCTTCGTCTGCTTGCCGGCGGCTCGGAGTCGAGCGGATTGCGTGCCGGCAAGAGGGTCGCAGACATCTTCGTGCTGTTTGCGTTCGCGCTTGCGGGGTTCTGGGTTGTGCTCGCGATCGCGCTAACACTTTCAGCCGAGTAGGTCACGAAACAGGGCGGCCCGAGTTCCGGTTCACCCGCAAGGTGCGCTAGCCCCCAAGTGGATCCTCAAGCGAGTGAGTGGCGGTCCTTCACTCGTTGAGCGCGGAAGCGATGTCGTAGCGGTGCCCGCAAGCCGGGCAGGTCACCGCCCCGAACAGGCGAAGCATGCTCTCGGCAACGTCCGCGCGCTCGTGAGTGAGAGCGAGCGAATACATATGCGCGGCCGCGGGAGCAAGGCGATCCGGGTCGGCTGGGGCGGGAGGCGAGTGCATGATCGACTCGTTCGCCTCTGATTGGTACTGGGTCGTCCCGTCGAGAGCGACCAGGATGAACTGTTCGCAGTTCGGGCACTCGAGGCCGACTTCGCCGTCTGCGATCGATTCGAGGTGGTTCTTCCAGACTGAAACTCCGTCGAAGGACAGCACCGTCTGGAGCCCGTAGACGAACTCAACGTCGCTTCGAGCGTGGCCTAGGTTCTGCTCGGCGAAACGCCGCATTTCGCCCACGTCGGCTGCGTAGCGATGCCGAATGGTCTCGGACTTCTCCGGCCCGTCCTCGGAGCCGATGATCGCTGCGGCGAGGGCCAATGCTTGGTTGTACCCGACCGGCTTTGATCGCAACACCAGCTCAGCAAGGATCGGGACCGCCGCATAGCTCGCGGAGCTCACGGTGCCCTGATGACACAGCCGTCCCCAGAGTTCCTCCCACGCGGCCGGATCGTTGGAACTGGCCGCCGCGAGTAATTCCGGGATCTCGTCGGCAGGGCCGTACGCGTCAGTCAGCAGGGTCCAACCGGTCACCTGCGAATGATGACACGGGTCCGACACCGAGCGCCCGCAAGCCGGTCCGCTCTCGCGACAGCCGATGTCGCATAGGCGGATCCTTGAGCGACGGCGGAATTGGGGATCTCCCGAGCAGAACTGCTGAGGCGATTCCCTACTGCAGCGTGGGCTCTTCGGCGACTTCCGGCACACTAAGAGCGCGTATCGCCAATCCGTCGAACCGGCGGAGCATCGACCACTCGAGCTCCGCGGTGTCCGTTCGAACGGTAACGATGACGGTGTCGCCACCGCCGACGATCTCCCCGAGGGTCGCATGCCTACGCGATCCCGCAACTATCGCGGAGATGGGAACGTCAACTCCGTCGAGGCTGAGGCGGCCCGGGCGGATGCGCCACTCGCCGGCAAGCCACTCCCTGCTCAGGCCAGCCTGTCGCCCGGAGAGGACCCGGAGACCGCACAAAAACAGTCGCCGCTTGGCAGCGTTCGCTCGACTGCGACCGATGAATCCGTCTGCGATCCAGCCGCCCAAAAGTGCAGCGGCCAGCTGACCGAACAAGTCCCCGATCACCGGATCACCCCGACCACGTCAATACTGTGTTCACGATCGGCAGCGTAGACGATCCCCGAAGTGTTCGGCCCAGACGGGTGTCGATCAGGGATCGGTCACCGGACAACAGTCAAGTCGGACGAGTAGACGGACCGCATGAATGCAACGTGCTTCATGATCTCGGCCAGCTGCTCGTCCGACTGGATCTTCACCCGAGGCGTGTGGCTCTTGAATCCGTCGCTAAAGGTGATCTCGAGGTCCCGCTCCTCTCGTTCAGCGCGAAAGAGCAAGAACAGCAGGCTCAGAGGAAACAGCCAGATGAAGACGAACACGCACACAAGGGCCCATCCCAGCGCGTAGCTTCGCTTGGTGATGACGAGGCGCGTGGAGACGTGGGTGTGCGCAAGTGCGAAATCTCCGCGAGGCGTATGCACGACCGAAGGATCAAACCAGACGCGACGCCCTATGTGGACCGCGTCGGGGGAGGTTGAGTTCGCCATCCCTTCATCATGCAGCGCGTCGAAGGGTAGTGGCGAGTCACGACCTGGTTGGGGAAGCACCTGACGATCCATCAGCGGGCGATTTATCGATCTCACGAGGCGAGGCCAACCGCACGGCTGTGATCAGTCCACTGGTAGGTCAGGACCGATGATTTGGTCAGGATCCAGCCCTTGATGAGTCAGGTCGATCCGAACCCTTCCGATGTAGTCCTTCACGCACATCTGGACCTGTACCCAGTCGTGAGGAGAGCTGCGCGTGCCCGGGTCGAATGAGGAGAAGATGAACCAGCCCAGGCCCTCGCTGAGGATCGTCACGGTGCCTCGTTCTTCTGCTGAAAGCGAGTCGAACCGGAAGTCGTTTTCGTTGCGTTCGATGAGCCAGGTCGTCAACGAACGCGCGAGCTCGACGATCGGGAAGTAGGGCTCCTCGTAGATCAGACGCTCGTCATCGTCGACGATCTTGAGATCCGCGTCGATGGCGATGAGGTAGTCAGCAAGGAGGTTGCCGCGGAGATCGCTGAAGTCGATGTTGGAGTACTCAATCCTCATCATTCCGACCGTCCCTCAGTGAACGGGATCGTCCGGGAGCGGCTCCGCGCGTAATTCATCTATGCAGCATGGCATCGCTCGCGTGTCCGAAACCATCTAGAACGTCCCGCTGACGGATCGGTTATCGGGATCGATCCGCGCCCTGTGCTTGAGCACGACGGATTGCCGCTTTCCAGCCCCAAACGTGGTGGGCGGCCCCGACATGGAGGTCGCGATAGTTCGAGTCGAACGTCGTGGAGACGGGTCCTATGTTCCCGACCACCGCCAAGCGGCCCTCAGTGAACAGTTCAGTGCGTGTGAGTCCCTGTGCAATGACAGGTAGGCCCGCGATGTCCACTTCACGGGGTGGCTGCTCGCCGTGCCAGTTCACGATGCCTGCCACGAATGTCGTTCGCGCTCCTGGGCCCCGACGTTGTACATCGACCACGATGAGACACGCCCATCCGACGGGCTCGCATGGCACGGCGATGATGTCGCCAACTTCCAGTTCCATTGAGCTGCGCGGCTGGAGGGGAAACGAGCGGCCCGCGGTCATTCGGCTCCTTTACAAGACTCGCCGCCACACTATCCACCGACGCTCCCGCATCGCGAGGCTGTCTCCGCCCGCAAGGCGGTCCGCTCGCGGCGGCCAATCAGGTGCCGCAATGCCATCCGCGACTCAGAACGTCTCGGTCCCGCAAGACCCGCCCGCAGCAAATCCCGATGACGGTGCCCTAAACGCAACAGGGACGACACCCTGATCGCACAGGGGTGCGTATGTCGGTTAGGAGCCGAAATGTCATCTCCCTGAGCGGTAGAGCCGCTTCTTCAGGCTGAGCTCTAGCCGCGCAATCGTCCGAAGGTCGGGCCACGACTCGCCCGCGATCACGCGGCGGATCGTTCCCTCGTCGACTGCGGCCTCCTCAGCCATCGCGCGGATGCTTCGTCCGCCCGCCGCCTGCGCGAGCTTGAGCGCGAACTGGCGGGCGACCTCTCCGGCTGGGTCCTGGGAGGGAACGTCTGGCCACGAGCTCGTGAGCTCGCGTGGTTTCTCGCGCGCGGTCCGTCCCATCTCAGAGGCTCCCACAGCGGTCCGGCGTGGATCCCAGTATTTCCATGGATCAACTACCTCTTGTTGGATCAAGAAGTTTGAACTGGATCAACTTGAATGCCACGTCGGATCAACTATCGCGAGCGGTCACAGACCCCTAGAAGTCCCAGTCCTCGTCTTCGGTCACGACGGCCTTGCCGATGACGTACGACGAGCCCGAGCCCGAGAAGAAGTCGTGGTTCTCGTCGGCGTTCGGCGACAGCGCCGAGAGGATCGCCGGGTTCACGTCGGTGACGGACTTCGGGAACATCGGCTCGTAGCCGAGGTTCATGAGGGCCTTGTTGGCGTTGTAGTGCAGGAACTTCTTGACGTCTTCGGTGAGGCCGACGCCGTCGTAGAGGTCCTGCGTGTACTGCACCTCGTTGTCGTAGAGCTCGTAGAGCAGCGAGAACGTGTAGTCCTTGAGCTCGTCGCGCTCGGCCTGCGAGAGCTTCTCGAGGCCCTTCTGGAACTTGTAGCCGATGTAGTACCCGTGCACGGCCTCGTCGCGGATGATGAGGCGGATGAGGTCGGCCGTGTTGGTGAGCTTCGCGCGCGACGACCAGTACATGGGCAGGTAGAAGCCCGAGTAGAAGAGGAAGCTCTCGAGCAGCGTCGAGGCGACCTTGCGCTTCAGCGGGGAGTCGCCCTGGTAGTACTCCATGACGATCTCGGCCTTCTTCTGAAGGTTCTCGTTCTCGACGCTCCAGCGGAACGCGTCGTCGATGTCCTTCGTCGAGCAGAGGGTCGAGAAGATCGACGAGTAGCTCTTCGCGTGCACCGACTCCATGAACGCGATGTTCGTGTAGACCGCCTCTTCGTGCGGCGTGATCGCATCGGGGATCAGCGAGACCGCGCCGACCGTGCCCTGGATCGTGTCGAGCAGGGTCAGGCCGGTGAACACGCGCATCGTGAGCGTCTGCTCTTCGGCAGTCAGCGTGTTCCACGACTGGATGTCGTTCGACAGCGGCACCTTCTCGGGCAGCCAGAAGTTGTTCACGAGACGGTTCCAGACCTCGAGGTCCTTGTCGTCTTGGATGCGGTTCCAGTTGATCGCGTCGACGTGGTTGACCAGCTTGAGCTTGCCGGGAGGGGTCATGGTTTCTTGGCTTCTCTCAGATGACGGATGTCGCGGACGGGCGTCACAGCGCGCAGGAGACGCACATCTCGAGCTCGGTGCCCTCGAGTGCCATCTGCCGCAGGCGGATGTAGTAGATGGTCTTGATGCCCTTCTTCCACGCGTAGATCTGCGCGCGGTTGATGTCGCGGGTCGTCGCCGTGTCCTTGAAGAACAGGGTGAGCGAGAGGCCCTGGTCGACGTGCTGCGTCGCCGCGGCGTAGGTGTCGATGACCTTCTCGTAGCCGATCTCGTAGGCGTCCTGGTAGTACTCGAGGTTGTCGTTCGTCATGAACGCAGCCGGGTAGTAGACGCGACCGAGCTTGCCTTCCTTGCGGATCTCGATCTTCGACGCGATCGGGTGGATCGAGGCCGTCGAGTTGTTGATGTACGAGATCGAACCGGTGGGCGGCACGGCCTGGAGGTTCTGGTTGTAGATGCCGTGCTCCTGCACGGACGCCTTCAGCTCGGCCCAGTCCTGCTGGGTCGGGATGTGCACGCCGGCATCGGCGAAGAGCTGCGTGACCTTGGCGGTCTCGGGCACCCACGCGGCATCCGTGTACTTGTCGAAGAACTCGCCCGACGCGTACCTGGAGTCGGCGAAGCCCTCGAAGGTCTCGCCGCGCTCGATGGAGATCTGGTTCGACGCGCGCAGGGCGTGGAACAGCACCGTGTAGAAGTAGATGTTCGTGAAGTCGACGCCCTCTTCGCTGCCGTAGAAGATGCGCTCGCGGGCGAGGTAGCCGTGCAGGTTCATCTGGCCGAGGCCGATGGCGTGCGACTTGTCGTTGCCGTCTTCGATCGAACGCACCGACGCGATGTGGCTCTGGTTCGACACCGAGGTGAGGCCGCGGATGGCGGTCGCGACGGTCTT
Organism: Agromyces allii; assembly: GCF_009749385.1. Taxonomy (GTDB): domain Bacteria; phylum Actinomycetota; class Actinomycetes; order Actinomycetales; family Microbacteriaceae; genus Agromyces; species Agromyces allii. The sequence goes on from NZ_WBIN01000009.1 coordinate 9,598, forward strand.
GCCGAAGTCGGGCGAGTCCATGGTGAGGGCGATGTTCAGCGAACCGAGGTTGCAGCTGATGTCCTTGCCGATCTCGTTGTACGAGAGGTCCTCGTTGTACGTGGTCGGCGTGTTCACCTGCAGGATCTCGCTGCAGAGGTTCGACATGTTGATGCGGCCCTTGATCGGGTTCGCCTTGTTCACCGTGTCCTCGAACACGATGTAGGGGTAGCCCGACTCGAACTGGATCTCGGCGAGGGTCTGGAAGAACTCGCGCGCGTTGATCTTCGTCTTCTTGATGCGCGGGTTGTCGACCATCTCGCGGTAGTGCTCGCTGATCGGCACGTCGCCGAACGGCTTGCCGTAGACCTTCTCGACGTCGTACGGCGAGAAGAGGTACATGTCCTCGTTGTTCTTCGCGAGCTCGAACGTGATGTCGGGCACGACGACGCCGAGCGACAGCGTCTTGATGCGGATCTTCTCGTCGGCGTTCTCGCGCTTGGTGTCGAGGAACCGCATGATGTCGGGGTGGTGCGCGCTCAGGTACACGGCGCCGGCGCCCTGGCGGGCACCGAGCTGGTTGGCGTAGCTGAAGCTGTCTTCGAGGAGCTTCATCACGGGGATGATGCCCGACGACTGGTTCTCGATCTGCTTGATCGGGGCGCCCGACTCGCGGACGTTCGAGAGCAGCAGGGCGACGCCGCCGCCGCGCTTCGAGAGCTGCAGGGCCGAGTTGATGCCGCGGGCGATCGACTCCATGTTGTCTTCGATGCGCAGCAGGAAGCAGGAGACGAGCTCGCCGCGCTGCGCCTTGCCCGTGTTGAGGAACGTCGGGGTGGCCGGCTGGAAGCGGCCGCCGATGATCTCTTCGACGAGGTCGATCGCGAGCTGCTCGTCGCCCTGCGCGAGGCCGAGCGCGGTCATGACGACGCGGTCCTCGAAGCGCTCGAGGTAGCGCTTGCCGTCGAACGTCTTGAGCGTGTAGCTCGTGTAGTACTTGAACGCGCCGAGGAACGTCTCGAAGCGGAACTTCTTCGAGTACGCCAGGTCGTTGAGCTTCTGGATGAACGCGAAGTCGTACTGCGCGAGCACCTCGGGCTCGTAGTACTCCTTCTCGACGAGGTAGTCGAGGCGCTCCTTCAGCGAGTGGAAGAAGACCGTGTTCTGGTTGACGTGCTGCAGGAAGTACTCGCGCGCCGCCTCGCGGTCCTTGTCGAACTGGATCTGTCCGTCGTCGCCGTAGAGGTTCAGCATCGCGTTGAGCGAGTGGTAGTCCATCGCCGTGCGGGGTGCGTCGATCACGGCTACACCGCTGTCAGAAGCTGCTGAGTTGACCAAAATGCGTCCAATCCCTCGTTGACGGCGTTCACGTCGTCAGGTGTTCCGAATACTTCGAAGCGATACAGGTGCGGCACATGGCATTTGGCCGCGATGATGTCTCCGGCCAGGCAGTAGCCCGTGCCGAAATTCGTGTTGCCGGCGCCGATGACCCCTCGGATCAGTGACCGGTTGTGCTCGTCGTTGAGAAACCGGATGACCTGTTTGGGCACGGCGCCGTTGCCGTCACCCCCGCCGTAGGTGGGGAGGACGAGCACATAGGGTTCGGATGCCACGAGCGGCGCATCTTTCGCATGCAGCGGGATGCGGCTGGCGGGGCGTCCGAGTTTCTCGATGAACCGTGCGGTGTTGCCCGACACGCTCGAGAAGTAGACGAGGTTCGTCATGCTGGGGCTCCCTTCCGCGGCTTCGGTTCACTCCGTGGAGCTCACCGGTGCCATGCGGGTCGAGGATCAGCCCAGGCGCGAGGCGAGCTCAGCGATTTTGTCGGGGCGGAAGCCCGACCAGTGGTCTTCGTCGGTGATGACGACGGGGGCCTGCAGGTAGCCCAGTTCCTTGACGTGCGCGAGCGCACCCTCGTCAGTCGAGACGTCGAGCACTTCGTACTCGATGCCCTTGCTGTCGAGCGCCCGGTAGGTGGCGTTGCACTGGACGCAAGAAGGCTTGGTGTAGACCGTGACCGTCATGTTCTCCCCTGTTCTTCTCGGGCTCCGGAGGAGCCCGCCCCCGTGATTTCTAGCGAGTTCAATACTACATCTAGTGGCTGACGAACTGACCCGACACAACATGCAGTAATTACATTCCTGTAGTTTTCCACCGCTTCATCCACAGTCCATCCCCAATCGGATGCCCCGGTGATCCGCGGATTCTCGCGAAGCCCGCCGAGGTTATCCACAGACCGAAACCATCTCGATTCGCTGCTTGTGGATGGACTCCCGGGCGTGTCGCCGGAACGACACTTGGGGGGTTCAGGATGCTGCGACCCCTACATGTTGTGTTGTGCCTCCATGCTGCCACCACCCACCGACATCGAGGCGGGGGCCGTGCGCGTGTCGCGCGAGGGGCTGAGCGAGTCGTCGCGCGAGCCGCGCAGCGCGACGCCGAGCAGCACGAGCGCGGCGAGCGCGATCCACGGGCCGAAGCCGAACACGAGCACCAGCCCGACGCCCAGGATGCCGCAGACGGCCGCGACCCCGACGGGCACCCGCACTCGGGCAGGCCCCCCGACGCGCCTCGCGCCGCCCCGCTCCCACCGCGAGAACACGCGCACGAACCCCGCCGTCACGGCCGCCGCCGCGACGAGCCAGATCGGTCGGGTCGCCCACCACTCGGGCTCGAGCGGCACGGGCAGTGCAAGGCCGACGGTGCCGTTCAGCCAGAGCAGCACGCCGGCGAGCAGAATGAACGCGGGCATGTGCCAGAGGTAGAGCGTCATGCCCCACTCGCCGAAGCTCGCGATCGTGCGGGCGGGCCTCGGCCGCTCGGCCCATCGGCGCAGCGCCGGACGCACGAGCGAGAACAGCATCAGCTGGGCCGTTCCGAGCACCACGAGGCACACGGTCGGCGGGTTGAGGTTCATGAGCAGGTCGGGCGAGTACGGTCCGGCGAGGGTCAGGGCGGCGAGCGCGCCGAGTGCGGCGACCGCCACGACGAGGCGCGAGGCACGCGGCATCCGCTCGACCGTGCCGTCGGCGAGGAGGAACCCGCCCTGCTGCACGAGCAGCCACACCGCGAGCAGGTTGGCGAACCCGATCGCGTCGACGCCGGTCGACATGCGCAGGGCATCGACCGCGACGACGACGGCGAGCAGCGCCCCGACGGTGACGAACGGATGCCGCGCATGCGCTTGCGCCATCAACGGAACGAGCGACGTGCAGGCGAGGTACACGGCGAGGAACCAGAGCGGCTGCCCGATGCGGTATCCGGCGGTCGCGACGACCTCGGCGGGCAGGCCCGCGGCCGCGAGCACGGCGAGCGCGAGCGCGACCACGGCGACCAGCGCGATGGCCGGACGCACGAGGCGGGCGAGGCGACCGCGCACGTAGGTCGCGGCATCCGCCCCTCGGGCCTGCATGCGACGCCACTGCGAGAGGGCCGAATAGCCGCCGATCACGAAGAAGAGGGGCATGATCTGCACGAACCACGTCGCGGCCGCGAACCCGTCCCAGTGCTCGAGCGCGTTCTCGAGCACCGGCCCGCCCGCGCCCACGCTGACGCCGACCATCATGGCGTGCAGCGCGAACACGACCACGAGGCAGGCGGCACGCGCGGCGTCGATCGCGGCATCCCGGTGCGAGCCGCCCGCCGCACGACCGGCCTTCACGCGATCGCCCGTCGCCCCGGCGGGCGATCGCTCCTCCCGCGAGGATGCCGGGACCCGGCCCGACGCGGTGATCCGCTCTGCGTTCAGCGTCACGATGACGCTCCTCCCGGGGCGGCACCTCCGCCCGTGCGGGCAGGCTACGAACGCGGTACCCGCCGCAGCATCACCCGCCGGTGCGGTTCGCACCCCCTACCCCGGTACGGGCGAGCGGTGTCCTCGTCCCGTGCGGGCGAGCGGATGTCCCCTTCCGGCACGAGCGAGCGGATGCCCCCTTCCGAGACGGGCGAGCGGATGTCGCGGCCGCGCGCGGCACGTGCGCAACTCCGGATCGCGCGCACGACTCGCCGCCCGCACCCCGGCGTGCCACGGCGCGGCGGCGCGCCCATCCGGAATTGCGCTGCACGGCGGCGGCGACGACGCCCGTCGCCGCCAGCGGATCGCGTATGCCAGTTCCGCCTCAACGATGAGGCGGAACCGGCATACGGATCGCCGATCCGACGCAGGCGCTCGGCGTGCGTGCCGAGGGAGCCGGCCCGACGAAGGACTGTGGCGAGGCAGAGCACCGGCGCTCACCGGGCGAAGGAACGCGCAGGTGGGTCGGAGCTCGAAGCCCGTCGGATCCCGTCTGGCGACCGCCCACCGGCGCGTTCGCCGTCAGCGGCCGGGCTGCACCAGGCCGACGTCGTAGGCGAAGACGACGGCGTGCACGCGGTCGCGCAGGTGCAGCTTGGCGAGGATCTTGCCGACGTGGGTCTTCACGGTCTGCTCGGCGATGAAGAGGTCGCCGGCGATCTCCTGGTTCGAGCGCCCGCGGGCGATGAGCACGAGTACTTCCCGCTCGCGCGCCGTGAGCGCCGAGAGCAGGTGCTCGTCGACGCGCGGGGCGGGCGCCGTGCGCGCGACCTCCTCGATGAGGCGACGGGTGACGCTCGGGGCGAGCAGCGCCTCGCCCGCGGCGATGACCCGCACGGCGTTCACGACCTCGGCCGGCAGGGCGTCCTTCAGGAGGAATCCGCTCGCGCCCGCGCGGAGCGCCGCGTAGACGTAGTCGTCGATGTCGAACGTCGTGAGCATCAGCACGCGCGGCACGTAGTCGCTCGAACGCGGCGGCGTCTGCAGCGCGCGCGTCGCGTCGATGCCGTTCATGCCGGGCATGCGCACGTCCATGACGACGACGTCGGGGCGCAGCTCGTGCGCGAGCAGCACGGCCTCGGCGCCGTCGGCGGCCTGGCCGACGACGCTGATGCCCTCGTGTGCGTCGAGCACCGCGGCGAATCCCGCGCGCACCATCGCCTGGTCGTCGGCGATGAGCACCGAGATCGTCACGAGTCCTCCCCTGAACGTGATCCGGTCGAGCGGATGTCGGCGGCTGCGCCGGCGCCGTCTTCGGCGTCGGCCGCGAGCGGCAGCGTCGCGCGAACCTCGAAACCGCCGTCGACGGTTTCTCCGCTCTCGATCCTGCCACCGAGCATGCGCACGCGCTCGCGCATGCCGATGAGCCCGTGGCCGGCGCCGGGTTCGCGGCGGGCAGCAGACGGATCGACCGCTCCCCCGGCTGCGGCCGCGCCACCGGTGCCCGCGGCATCCGGAGCACTCGGCGCATTGCGCACCACGAGATCGAGGCCCGCACGTGGACCCGCCGACCGTTCGACGGTCACGAGCGTCGCCGCCCCGGGCGCGTGCCGCAGCACGTTGCTCAGCGACTCCTGCACGATGCGGTACGCGGCCCGGGCGGCCGGGCCGCCGTCGAGCAGACCGGGCGCGAGCTCGAGCGACACGGGCACGCCGGCGCGCTCGACGCTCGCGACGAGCTCCGGCAGTTCGGCGAGCCCCGGCTGCGGCGCGGTCTCGGGCTCACCGGTCGGGTCGCGCAGCACGCCGAGCAGCGCGCGCATCTCGGCCATCGCCGAGCGGGCGGATGCCGCGATCTCGGCGAACTCGGCCGTCGCCGCCTCGTCGAGCCCCGTGAGCCGGTAGGGCGCGCTCGACGCCTGCACCTGGATGATCGACATGCCGTGCGCGATGACGTCGTGCATCTCTCGGGCGATGCGCGTGCGCTCCTCGGCGACGAGTCGGCGCTCGTGCTCGACGGCGCTCGAGCGGCGCTCCTCGTCGAGCGCGGCATCGAGCCTCGCCCGCCCGGCCGTGACCGCGAGCGCCGCTCCGAGCACGAGCGCGCTCACCGCACCGCTCGTCACGAGGTTCGCGATCACGCCGTCGGGCGTCGCACCGTGCCCCGGTACGAACGCGATGGCGAGCGGCAGCACGATCGCGCCGAGCCACAGGGTGACCGCCGCTTGCGACGACCCGCGCAGCACGAGCAGTGCGAGCACCGCGCACAGCAGGATCAGCTGCGGAACCGTCACCGGCCACGGAAGCCCCGGATCGGCCGAGGCGAGCAGCCCGAACGCCGTCTGCCCCACGAGGAACGCGGCGGCCGCCGCCCAGCCGTTCCACATCGCGAGCAGCAGCGACCCGACCTGCACGAGCGCGATGCCGAAGGCCGCGGCGACGTGCACGTGGTAGACCGCCGCATCGATCGGCACCGAGACGGCGAAGAGCACCACCGCGACGAACACGGTGAGCACCCACATGACCGTCTTCGGCTCGACGCCGAGCGACGGCCCGGCGAGGATTCCCGGCGACCGGACGGCGTCGGAGCGGCCGAGGGCGGCGGCCCGGGCGGTGCCGGGGCGCGCTGCGGCGACGTCCGACGGGGTCGGCGGAGGCGGAGGAACGGGCGGACCCGGTCGTGATGCGGTGACCATGCCCGTCACTCTGGCACGCACGCGCAGCGCGCACATCCCTCCGAGGGGCTGTTGCGGCATCCCTCGCCGGTATGGTGCGGCGGCCGCCGGGGCTCAGCCCTTGGCGGCCTTGGCAGCGGCCTTCGCCGCCTGCTTCGTGGCACGCACCCTGGCGAGCGACTCGGGGTCGACGATGTCGGCGACCGAGCGGTACGCGTCGGCCTCGCCGTACGGGCCTGCGGCCTCGCGCCAGCCGGGTGCCTGGAGCCCGCACTGCTTGCCGAGCAGCGCGAGGAAGATGCGGGCCTTCTGGTCGCCGAACCCGGGCAGCGCCTTGAGGCGCTTCAGCACCTCGGCACCCGTGGGCTCGCCGCGCGTCCAGATCTGCGAGGCGTCGCCGCCCCACTCGTCGCGCACGGCCGTCGCGAGCGTCTGCACGCGCTCGGCCATCGACCCGGGGAAGCGGTGCACGGCGGGCGTCTGCTTGAACGCCTCGACGAACGCGTCGGGAGCGACGTCGGCGATCACGGCCGGATCGATCGAGCCCACGCGGTCGCGGATCTTCACCGGGCCCGCGAACGCGGACTCCATGGTGACCTGCTGGTCGAGCAGCATGCCCGTGAGCAGGGCGAACGCGTCGTCGCTCAGCAGTTCGTCGGCGGCGGGGTCTCCGGTGATGTGCAGTGCCATGCGTCCATCCTCCCACCGGGCCGCCCGCGGCATCCGAAAGCCTGAGCGCCGCAACGAGCGCGACGAGCCATCCACGATCATTGCGGACAGGAACTGACCGCATGCTTGGCGAGACTGGCCTCAGGCGATTCGATGGAACGGATCGACCGCACCACACCTCTCGAGGAGCGAACCCATGGACTGGAAGATCGAACTCATCCACGTGCCCGTCACCGACGTCGACCGCGCGAAGGAGTTCTACGTCGAGAAGCTCGGCTTCAACGCCGACCACGACCAGCGCGTCAGCGACGACCTGCGCTTCGTGCAGCTCACCCCGCCCGGCTCGGCCTGCTCGATCGCGATCGGCGAGGGCCTCGGCGCCACGCTGGAGCCGGGCTCGCTCGACGTGATCCAGGTCGTGATCGCCGACGCCGACGCCGTGCTCGCCGACCTGCGCGCCAAGGGCGTCGAGTGCGAGGGCGTCGACGAGCAGGCCTGGGGCCGGTTCATCACCGTGAAGGACCCCGACGGCAACACCTGGACGCTGCAGCAGCTGCCCGACTGGTCGCAGGGCGCGCAGGCGGCGCAGGGGTAGCGGCGCAGGGTCGCTCGGGAGCGACGCGGGGCCGGAGCGCCGAGCATCATGAGAACGGGGCATCGAACGAGGGCGGATGCCGCGCGCCGCCCGCGCGCGTAGGCTGCTGGCATGTCCGACCTCTCGCGCTACCTGCCGCTCTCGAACCGGCCGAAACGCGACGAATCCGCCGTGACGAGCACGTGGAACGTCGAGCTCGCCGAGGTGCTCACCGCCCTCACCGCCGTGCTCGCCCCGCTGCCCGACGCCGCGTGGGCGACCCCGAGTCGCCGACCCGCGTGGAGCGTGCACGACGTCGTCGCGCATCTGGCCTGGCGTCTCTCGACGTCGCGCGGCGAACGCTGGCGCACGAGCGCTCGCTCGCTCGCCGAGCAGGGGTTCAGCGCCGCGGCCGCCGAGCTCGCGATCGCGCGCCGCGCCGCGGCATCCGTCGACGGAACGCCGACCGCACTCGTCGCACGCCTCACCGAGCTGCGCGACGCCGCGGCCTCCGGCTCGCCCGGCGCGGGAGTCGGCGACGACGAGCGCGAGCGCGACGACACCGTCCAGACCGGGATCAGCGCCCTCGCCGAGGCCGTCATCGCGGCCGCCGACCTCGCGGCCACGCTCGACGTGCCGATCGCCGTGCCCGAGCGCGCCTCCGGAGCCGTGGCGCTGCGCCGCGCGCTCGAGGCGCCCACCGAGATCAAGGCCGTGACGCGCGGCCGCACGCTGGCGGCGACCGACGCCGACTGGAGCTTCGGGCACGGGCCCGTGCTGCAGGGCACGTCCGCCGAGATCCTGCTGTTCCTCTACGGCCGCAGCGACACCGCACCGCGACCGGCGCCGATGGCCTGAACACGACCCCCTGAGCACGACAGAGGGGCGGATGCCGCAGCATCCGCCCCTCTTCAGTTCACGCCGTGAGCGTCGAAGCCGATCAACGACCGCCGCTGCGACGACGGTTGTAGACGTCGAAGGCGACCGCGAGCAGCAGCACGAGGCCCTTGACGACCTGCTGCCACTCGATGCCGAGGCCGATGATCGACATACCGTTGTTCAGCACGCCGATGATGAGACCACCGATGATCGCGCCGCCGATCGTGCCGACACCGCCCTGCACCGCCGCGCCACCGATGAAGGCCGCCGAGATCGCCTCGAGCTCGAAGCCGTCACCGGCCTTCGGGCCTGCGAGGTTCAGTCGAGCCGTGAAGATGAGGCCCGCGAGCGCGGCCAGCGTGCCCATGTTGACGAAGAGCCAGAAGTCGACGCGACGCGTCTTGATGCCCGAGAGCTCCGCCGCGTGGCGGTTGCCGCCGATCGCGTAGATGTGGCGGCCGAAGACCGTGCGGTTCATCACGACGCCGTAGACGAGGATCAGCACCGCGAGGATGATCAGCGTGATCGGGATGCCCTTGTACGAGGCGAGCGAGTACGCGAAGAAGCCGATCGCGGCCGAGATGAGCACGAGCTTGATGACGAACCACGCCATGGGCTCGACGTCCTGGCCGTACTTCTGACGACCGCGGCGGGTGCGCACCTGCTGCACGATGAGGATGATGATCGCGAGGGCGCCGACGCCGAGCGTCAGCGGGTCGATCTCGAACTCGCCGAACAGGTCCGTCAGGAAGCCGTTGCCGAGGGCACGGTACTCGGCCGGGAACGAGCCGATGTTCGCGTTGCCGAGCACGACGAGCGCGAGGCCGCGGAAGATGAGCATGCCCGCCAGCGTCACGATGAACGCCGGGATGCCCACGAAGGCGATCCAGAAGCCCTGCCAGACGCCGACGAGGGCGCCGATGCCGAGCGAGAGGATGACCGACAGCCACCACGGCAGGCCCCACTGCACGGCGAACACGCCGGAGCATGCGCCGACGAACGCGGCGACCGAACCGACCGACAGGTCGATGTGGCCCGCGATGATGACCATCACCATGCCGATGGCGAGCACGAGGATGTACCCGTTCTGCACCACCAGGTTGGAGATGTTCTGCGGGCGCAGCAGGATGCCGTCGGTGAGGATCGCGAACAGCACGACCACCGCGATGAGGGCGATGAAGATGCCGTTCTTGCCGAGGTCGGCCAGCACGTGGCTGAGCCGGTCGGTGAACTTGTTGCTCGGCGGGTTGACGTTGCCGCCGGCCTGGATCGACTCGGTGGTGGGAACCGGAGTTGGGTTGGACATGGGGTCTCCTGTGATTCGCGCGCGCCGGGGCGTCAGCGCGGCTTTTCCATGGTCATGAGCTTGAGCATCGACTCGGGCGTGGCCTCGGCGATGGGGAGTTCGCCGGTGATGCGACCCTCGGAGAGGGCGTACACGCGGTCGCAGATTCCGAGCAGTTCGGGCAGCTCGGACGAGATGACGATGATGCCCTTGCCCTGTGCGGCGAGCCGGTTGATGATCGTGTAGATCTCGTACTTGGCGCCGACGTCGATGCCTCGCGTGGGCTCATCGAGGATGAGCACGTCGGGGTCGGAGTAGATCCACTTCGACAGCACGACCTTCTGCTGATTGCCGCCCGAGAGCTTGCCGGTCTTCACCAGCACGTTCGGCGCCTTGATGTTCATCGACTGCTTGAACTCGGTGGCGATCTTGTATTCCTCGTTGTCGTGCACGAGGCCGAACTTCTCGAGCTTCTTCAGCGATGCCATCGAGATGTTGCGCTTGATGTCCTCGATGAGGTTGAGGCCGAAGGTCTTGCGGTCCTCGGTCGCGTAGGCGATGCCGTGCGCGATGGCCTCGGACACCGTGCGGGTCTTGATCTCCTTGCCGCGGAGGAACACCTTGCCCGAGATGCGCGAGCCGTAGCTCTGGCCGAACAGGCTCATCGCGAACTCGGTGCGACCGGCGCCCATGAGGCCGGCGATGCCGACGATCTCGCCGGCGCGCACGTTGAGGTTGACGTTGTCGACCACGACGCGGTTGGCGTCTTGCGGGTGGTGCGCGGTCCAGTCCTCGACGCGGAGCAGCTCGTCGCCGAGGTTGGGGGTGTGGTCGGGGTATCGGTGCTCGAGGTCACGGCCGACCATGTCCTTGATGATGCGGTCCTCCGTCACCTCCTGCTTGGCGATCGTCTCGATCGTCTTGCCGTCGCGGATGACCGTGACGGAGTCGGCGACCTTCTTGATCTCGTTCAGCTTGTGGCTGATGATGATCGACGTGATGCCCTGCCCCTTGAGGTGCAGGATCAGGTCGAGCAGGTGGTCGGAGTCCTCGTCGTTCAGCGCCGCGGTCGGCTCGTCGAGGATGAGGAGCTTGACCTCCTTCGAGAGCGCCTTCGCGATCTCGACGAGCTGCTGCTTGCCGACGCCGATGTCCATGATCTTCGTCGTCGGGTTCTCGCGCAGGCCGACGCGCGCGAGGAGCTTGGAGGCCTCGAAGTTCGTCTTGTTCCAGTCGATGAGGCCGCCGCGCCCCTTCAACTCGTTGTTGAGGAAGATGTTCTCGGCGATCGACAGGTACGGGCTGAGTGCGAGTTCCTGGTGGATGATGACGATGCCCTTGGCTTCGCTGTCCGTGAGGTCCTTGAACTCGACCGTCTCGTTCTCGAAGACGATGTCGCCGTCATAGGTGCCGTGGGGGTAGACGCCCGAAAGCACCTTCATCAGCGTGGACTTGCCCGCGCCGTTCTCACCGCAGATGGCGTGGACTTCGCCGCGCTCGACCTCGATGGTCACGTTGGACAGTGCCTTCACGCCGGGGAAGGTCTTCGTGATGCCGCGCATCTCGAGAATGTTGGTGGTCATATTCGCTCCTGCTTCATCGCCGGTGCCCTGTCGGACGCGGATGCCGCGGCCGGACCTGAGGCGAGACTACTCCCGCCTCAGGCTCCGGCCGCGTCATCCCATCAGCGGGTCAACCCGGTCGGGTCGATCAGCCGTTGATTTCCTCTTCGGTCCAGTAGCCGCTGTCGACCAGGACCTCGGTGATGTTGTCCTTGACGACGATCTGCGACTCGAGCAGGTACGAGGGAACGACCTTCACGCCGTTGTCGTAGTCCGTCGTGTTGTTGACCTCGACGTCTTCGCCGTTGAGGATCGCGGCAGCCATGTTCACGGCGACCTCGGCGAGCTGACGCGTGTCCTTGAAGATCGTCGCGTACTGCTCACCCGAGTTGATCGCCTTGACCGAGTCGAGCTCGGCGTCCTGGCCCGAGATGACCGGCCACTCGTCACCGACGGTGTAGCCGGCGTCGGTCAGAGCCGAGATGATGCCGCGCGAGAGGCCGTCGTACGGCGAGAGCACGCCGTTGACCTTCGAGCCGTCGGAGTACGTGGAGGTGAGGATGTTCTCCATGCGCTCCTGAGCGACTTCGCCGTCCCAACGGAGGGTTGCGGCCTGTTCGAAGTCGGTCTGACCCGACTTCACGACGAGGGTGCCCTCGTCGAGGTACGGCTGCAGCGTGTCGATCGCACCGTTCCAGAAGAACGTGGCGTTGTTGTCGTCGGGCGAACCGGCGAACAGCTCGACGTTGAACGGACCCGCGGGTGCGCCCTCGATCGGGGTGCCGTCGAGCTCGACGAGGCCGAGGCCGTTGAGCACCGACCATGCCTGCTGCTGGCCGACGACGTAGTTGTCGAACGACGCGTAGTAGTCGACGTTCTCGGAGTCGCGGATGAGGCGGTCGTAGGCGATGACCGGGATGTCGGCGTCAGCCGCGTCCTGGAGCACCTGCGAGAGCGTGGTGCCGTCGATCGACGCGATGATCAGGGCCTCAGCACCCTTGGTGATCATGTTCTCGATCTGCGAGACCTGGGTGGGGATGTCGTCCTCTGCGTACTGCAGGTCGACGGTGAAGCCCTGGTCCTCGAGCTGCGCCTTGACGGCGTCGCCGTCCTGGATCCAGCGCTCGGAGCTCTTGGTCGGCATCGCGACGCCGATCAGGCCGCCGTCGCCGCCGCCGTCGCCGCTGCCGCTGTCGCCCGAGCCGCCCGAGCACGCCGCGAGTGCGAGCATGGAAGCTGCCGCCATCGTTGCGAGAAGCACCTTCTTCGTGTTCTTCACGGTGTTTCCTTTCACTGTGTCATTCATGGACGTCATCGTCTTGGTGACAGTCGGAGCGGCGGTGTCCATGAACGCCGCTCCCCCACGCCATTCCGTCGAGGTGACCGGATGTCGCAAGCTTGTGTTGTTGAGTTAGGCGCCTTCGGCGCGGGTCGTGCTCGACTACGGTCTTGGCCTCATGCGCGGGTCGCCGCCCGACGTGCATCGGCGGCCTGTCCGTAGACGTTCTGGTACCGGTCGTACAACCGGTCGATCGCTTCCTGCGGGATCGGGACCAACGGGCCCGCTTCACGAGCGAGGTGCACCGTGCGGGCGACGTCCTCGACCATGACCGCGGCCTTGACCGCGTCCTTCGCCGACGACCCGATCGTGAACGGCCCGTGATTGGCCATCAACACCGCCCGGCTGCGATGCCCGGTCAACGTCTCGACGATGCCCCGACCGATCGAGTCGTCCCCGATGATCGCGAACGGACCCACCGGGATCGGACCACCGAACTCATCGGCCATCGCCGTGATCACACACGGAATCGGCTCATTGCGTGCCGCCCACGCCACCGCATACGTCGAATGCGTGTGCACCACACCGCCGACCTCGGGCATGTTCCGATACACGTACGCATGCGCCGCCGTGTCCGACGACGGGCTGCGCTCCGCACCAGGGGTGCCCTCGATCACGGTGCCGTCCAGATCGCACAAGATCATGTTCTCCGGCGCCAGATCGTCATAACTGACACCCGACGGCTTGATCACGAACAGATCCGCACCCGGAACCCGACCGCTGACGTTCCCGCCCGTCCACACCACCAGGCCATACCGCGTCAACTCCGCATGCAACTTCGCAACCTCGGTCCGCACACGGGCGATCGCGACCTCGAGCTGGGGACCGTAGCTGCTCATGCGACGACCACCGTGATGGCCGTGGAGCCGAGCGTGAGAACACGGGCGTGCACTCCGGAGGATGCTCCGAACTGGTGCAGGTCGCCGTGGTTCACGTGCTGACTCCTTCGTCGATGGTTCGGGTGCATCTGCCCCGGTCGCTGGATCGGTGTCATGTGCCGATCAAATGTGACCGTTCACATGGCGACACTCATGTTAGCCCGATGCCGAGCCGAACTGTCAACTCAGGATTGGTCACGGATCGATAACGGCCCGTGGGCCTTCGCCTCGCAGGACGGAACGCCCCGAATTCCGGGCGAGGTCGGCTCGGACGCCCGGAATGACGCGCCACACAGGCGGGCGCGGCCGCGCGGCCATACGTTCGGACTCCTTCCTTCGGGCCCCTGAACGGGGTCGCCGGCTCGGCGAATTTCATGTGACCGTCACATGTGTGACGGTCACATTCCCGGTCTGACGTGCATAATGAGGGGCGATGAGGCGTGTGACCGTGCACATGCCCGCAAAACACGAACGAGGATGTGACCGTGTCAGACGAGCCGTCGAAGGGCCGTGCGCCCAGCATTCGAGACGTCGCACGCCTGGCCGGCGTCTCGCATCAGACGGTCTCCCGCGTGCTCAACCACCACCCGAGCATCCGCCCGGAGACGAAGCAGCGCGTGCTCGACGTCATGGCGGAGGTGCAGTACCAGCCCAACCGCGCCGCGCGCGCGCTCGTCACGAGCCGCTCGCACACGATCGGCATCCTCTCGTCGCAGAGCACCCAGTACGGTCCGGCCTCGAGCATCACCGCCATCGAGGCGGCCGCCCGCGAGGCCGGGTACTGGGTGAGCACGGCCAACATCGACGCATCCGACGACCGCTCGATCGCCGACGGCCTCGCGCACCTGGTCGCGCAGGGGGTCGAGGGGCTCGTGGTCATCGCCCCGCAGGCGCGCGTGTTCGACACGCTCGCCCAGCGCTCGATCGACGTGCCGTACGTCAGCCTGCAGTCGACCGGCCAAGACCCCGACCACACCCTCTCCGTCGACCAGATCGCCGGCGCGCGACTCGCGACCCGCCACCTCATCGAGCTCGGGCACCGCAACATCTACCACCTCACCGGTCCTCAGGACTGGATCGAGGCCGAGGCGCGCATGCGCGGATTCCTCGAGGAGATGAGCGCGAGCGACGTGCCCACCACCGCGCCGATCCTCGGCGACTGGACCGCGGACTTCGGTTACTACGCCGGGCGAGAGCTGCTCACGGTGCGCGACTTCACCGCGATCTTCTCCTCGAACGACCAGATGGCGCTCGGCCTCATGCACGCGATCCGCGACGCCGGGCTCGAGATCCCGCGCGACGTCTCGATCGTCGGGTTCGACGACATTCCGGAGGCCGCGCACTTCTGGCCGCCGCTCACGACCGTGCGTCAGGACTTCGCCGAGCTCGGCCGCCGCTGCGTGGCCCTGCTGCTCGGCAGCGACGCCGGGGCGCCCGAGCCCCGCGACGCGATCGTGCCCGAACTCGTCGTGCGGTCGTCGACGGGTCGCCCCGCCTTCTGAGCGACGGATGCCGCAGGCCGGCGTCTTCACCTGCGCGGCCGACGCGCATCCAGCGTCGCTGGGCCGTCGCGCCATGCGCCTGCCGTCCGACTCCGGC
The DNA here is from genome assembly GCF_009749385.1 of Agromyces allii. GTDB lineage: Bacteria > Actinomycetota > Actinomycetes > Actinomycetales > Microbacteriaceae > Agromyces > Agromyces allii. The sequence continues at coordinate 24,770 of NZ_WBIN01000009.1, forward strand.
ACTCCGGCACTCCGGCACTCCGGCACTCCCGCACTCCGGCACTCCGGCACTCCGGCACTCCGGCACTCCGGCACTCCGGCACTCCGGCACTCCGGCACTCCGGCACTCCGGCACTCCGGCACTCCGGCACTCCGGCACTCCGGCACTCCGGCACAGGCTTTCACGGGCGATCGGGCAAGGGGGCGGGGCACGGGTGCGGCGCCCGCACGCGACATCCGGATGCCGCTGACGGGGGTCAGCCGCGCGGGACGCCCGGCGGGCGCACGCGCCCCGCGATGAGCAGACCGACGACCGCGATGCCCACGGTGACGGCGAAGTCGGCCGTGAACGCGCCGGCGCCGACGGCCGACGAGACGAGGGCCGTGACCGCGAGGGCGATCGACGCGCCGAGCGACTCGGAGATCGTGAGGGCGGCGCTGTTGAAGCCCTGCTCCTCGCGCTTGGACTGGGCGAGCACCGAGACCGAGAAGCGGGGGTACATGAAGCCCATCGAGGCGCCGGCGAGCGCCCAGGCCACGAACGCGATGGCCGGGGGCAGCGTGAACGCGGCGACGGCGAGCACGACCAGCAGCGCGAGCACGAGGGTCGTCGCGCCGATCTGCACGGCGCGCGTATCGCTGACCTTGTGCGTGAGCCGGCCCTGCAGCCATGACGCCGCAGCCCAGGTGACTCCGGCACCCGTCAGCACGACGCCCGCGAGGCTCGGCGACATCTCGTAGTTCTCGATGAAGAGATAGGGCAGGTAGACCTCGCTGCCGAAGAAGGCGCCGGCGACGACGAACTTCACGGCGACGGTCGCCGGCATGCCGCGCACGGCATGCAGCGTTCCGGGTGGCAGCAGCGGGCGGGCGGCGAGGGCCGCGACCACGATGCCGAGACCGGCGGCGACCCATCGCCACGGGTCGTCGAGCTCCTTCGCGAGCGAGACCGCGAGAGCAGCGGCGGCTGTTAGCACCGCCCAGCCCACGCGCCCGAGGCTCCACGGAACCGAGGCGTCGCCCTGCACGAGGTCGCGCACCCGCAGGATCGGCGGCACCATCATGGCGGCGGCCGGCACGACGATCACGATGACACCGAGGAACACCCAGTGCCAGCTGAACGCCTCGGCGACGAGCCCGGCGAGCGCCGGCCCCACGATCGACGGGATCACCCACGCGGCCGCGAACCCCGCGAACACCCGCGCGCGCAGCGCCTCGGGGTAGGCGCGGGCGACGATCACGTAGAGCGGCACGATGACGGCCGCACCGCTCAACCCGTGCACGAACCGCCCGAGGATGAACACGGTCATGTCGGTCGCGGTGCCCGCGATCACGAGGCCGACGACGAAGAGCGCGGCCGCCGTGATGAGCGAGGGCAGCGGCCCCGAACGGTCGGTCCAGTTGCCCGCGAGCACCATGCCGATGATGCCCGCGGCCAGCGGCACGGCGAACGAGAGCGCGAACAGCGACTCGCCGTCGAGGTCGCGCACGACGAGCGGCATGATCGTGGTCACGGCCATCGCCTCGAACGCCGCGAGGAAGATCGTCGCGAACATGCCGATCGACAGCCACGTGTAGGGCGCCGACAGCGGGCCCTTCGCGTCGGGCAGGCGGGGGTCGTTCAGCGAGGCCTCGTGAGCGGACGCCTCGTGAGCCGATGCCTCGGCCGACGTGTACGCATCGGCCGCCGGGGCGAGCGAGTACTCGGCCGACTCGAGCTCGGCCGACTCGGCCTCGCCCGTCTCGATCTCGTCGTTCGCAGCCCCGTCGCCCGTTGATCGCATCACTTGATCGAGCCTACGTCGTGCCGCCGACGTTGCGGCCCGCCCCCGGGCCGGTGCGCACGGCTCGACCGGGAAGACCGGCTCGGCCGGGACGACCGGCGAGCCGGCCTAGAGCTCTTCGTGCGTGTCGGGGTCCGCGCCCCAGATGCGGCCGCGCTCGAGGCCGTCGATGGCCGCGACATCCGCCTCGCTCAACTCGAACGAGAACACGTCGAGGTTCGCCCGGCGCCGGTCGGCCTGCGACGACTTCGGGATCGGCACCGAGCCGAGCTGCACGTGCCAGCGCAGCACGACCTGCGGCACCGAGCGGCCGAGGCGCGCGGCGATCTCGGTCAGCACCGGTTCGTTCAGAAGATCGCTCTTGCGGCCGAGCGGGCTCCAGCTCTCGGTGCGGATGCCGTGCTCGGCGTGATAGCCGCGCAGCTCGCGCTGCGAGAAGTACGGGTGCAGCTCGACCTGGTTGACGACCGGCACGACGCCGGTCTCGTGCTCGAGGCGGTCGAGCATGGGCGCCGTGAAGTTCGAGACGCCGATGGAGCGCACGAGCCCCTTCTCGCGCAGGCGGATCATCGCCTTCCAGCTGTCGACGAACTTGTCGACGCTCGGGTTCGGCCAGTGGATGAGGTAGAGGTCGACCCAGTCGAGGTCGAGGCGGGCGCGCGACTCCTCGAAGCTCGCGATCGTCTCGTCGAATCCGTGGTGACGGCCCGGCAGCTTCGTGGCGACGACGAGGTCGCTGCGGTCCACGCCCGAGCGGCGGATCGCCTCGCCCACGACGTCTTCGTTGCCGTAGTTGTAGGCGGTGTCGAGCAGGCGGTAGCCGTCGCCGATGGCGTCGGAGATCGCCTCGACGCCGACCTGCTCGTTGAGCCCGTAGGTGCCGAGGCCGATCGCGGGAATCGTGTTTCCGTCGCGCAGCGCGTAGGAGGGAAGGCTCATTGCTCCATCCTCACGCACGCGGGCGGCAGATGCACGGTCCCCCGCCGTTCGAGGTGGCGCGCAGCGCCGTATCGGCGGCCGACCGCGTGGTCCGAGACAGGCTGGTCTCGATGCGCTCCTGCGTCGCTACCCGACCAGCGGCACCTCGACCGGCGGCACCGCGACCGGCGGCACCTCGGCGAACGCGCGCACCGGGAACGTGCCGAAGCCCTCGACGCGCGGCGGCACGGCCGTGAACCTCGCACCGCGCACGGGCACGCGCTCGAGCGCGGTGAGGTGCTCGACCACGTGGATGCCGGCCTCGAGCAGCAGCGAGTGCGCGGGGCGTTCGCCGCCGGACTCGGTGTCGTCGATGTTCAGGGCGTCGATGCCGACGAGTGCGACGCCGGCCGCCACGAGGTGCCGCGCCCCCGCCTCGGTGAGGAACGGCGAGCCGTGCCCGTACTCGGGCGTGCCGAAGTGGCGGTCGAAGCCGGTGTGCAGCAGCACGGCCGTGCCCGCGAGCTCGCGGTCGAAGAACACCTCCGCCGGGATGCCGCGGCTCGCCGCATCCGTGAGCCGGAAGACCTCGGCGGGCAGCCCGACGAGCGTCTCGAGGTCGAGGCTCGCGAGGTCTCCCCCGTCGGCGTAGCGGTGGAACGGGCTGTCGAGGTAGGTGCCCGTGTTGCCCGCCATGGCGATGACGTCGATCTCGAACTCGGTGCCCGGCGCGTAGACCCCGCGCGACGCCTCGCGCGTGAGATGCGGCGTGATGACGGGCGCGGGGATGCCCGGGTAGGTCACGAGTCCGGCGCGGATCGGGTGGCTGAGGTCGACGAGCGTCCGCGAGGAGGCGTTCACGATGCCGGAGTCGCCCCGTTCGGGCAGCACGCCGCGCGATCCGCGGTGCGCCTCCTCGACGACCTCGAGGTTCGACAGGCGCACGCTGCCCACGAGCGTCAGCCCGAGGTGCCGCACGAGCAGCTCGGCGATCTCCGCCTCGGTCAGGTCGGCCGCAGGCAGGTCGAGGCGGAACGCGTCGGCGCGCAGCCCTCCCCCGTTCGCGAACGCGATGTCGGCGTCGAATCGGGCGCGGTACTCGGTCACTCGGTGTCCTTCGGGTCGGCGGTGCCAGTGGAGGTCGAGGAGACGACGGATGCCGCAGCCGGCGCCGCGGGCACGAGCACGGCCGCCTCAGCCACCGGCGCACCGACGTCGACCGGCTCGCCCGCGCCACCCGCTCGACCGCGGCCGTCGTGGCCGTCGGGGCCGGCCCCGGACCTCAGGCCGCGCACCCGCCGCACGATCGTCACGACGACCGCGGCGAACGCGAGCACCAACGGCACGAACAGGTTCTGCCAGGCGAGCACGAGCAGGCCCGCCGTCATGACGGTCGCGACGACGGCCAGCCACCATCCGAACGACCACCGCTTGAGCAGCAGCGTCGCGGCGAGCATGCCGGCGGCGTAGATCGCGACCATGTTGCTCGTGTGGATGAGGATGAACCCGGTCAGGTCGAGGTCGTTGAGCAGCATCAGACCGAAGTACACGAGGATGATCACGCCCGTGAGCGCGAGCGATCGGCGCGGCACCTCGCCGTCGGCGGCGCCCTTCGCGAAGAACTTCGGCAGGTCGCCGTCGCGGCCGAGCGCGGCGCCGAGCTTGCCGAACGCGGGCAGGTAGGCGTTCATGACGCCGAGTGTGACGATCGCCGCGACGATGGCGACGATCACCGGGCCGATGCCGGGCGCGGTGGTCTCGACGAGGTCGAGCAGCGGCACCTGCCCGTCGCCCGCACGATCGCCGAGCACGGCGACGGTGACGAACTGGAGCGCGAGGTACCCGGCCCCGACCACGACGACGGCGATGCCGGTCGCGAGCGGGATGATCTTGCGCGGGTTCTTGAACTCCCCGGCGATGTGGGTGCCGACCTCCCAGCCTGCGAACGCCCACACGAAGAGGCTGATGGCGACCCCGACGCCGCCCCAGCCGTTCGGGAGGAACGGGGTGAAGTTCGAGGCCTCGGCGGCCGGGAACGTCACGGCGACCACGCCGACGACGACTGCGACGAGCAGTCCGGTGAGCACGAACTGCACCCACCCGGCGACGCGGACGCCGAACCAGTTGACGACGAACGGCGGGATGAAGACCGCGAACCCGATGATCGGCACGGCCGAGCGGTCGATGCCGAGCACGGCGACGACGTACTCGCCGCCGAGCACCGCGAGCACGGGGGCGCCGATGCAGACGCCGAAGTAGAACCAGTACCCGGCCATGCGCGCCGCCGTGTCGCCGAGTGCTCGGCGCACGTAGCTCGCGACGCCGCCCGCGTCGGGGTAGCGCGAGGCGAGGGCGGCGAAGGTTCCGGCGAGCGGGATCGAGAGCACGAGCACGACGGCGACCGCGACGACCGAGGCCGGCCCGGCGGCCGCGGCGGCCAGGCCCGGCAGCACGAGGATGCCCGTGCCGAGCACGCTCGCGATGTACAGGGCCGTGCCCTGCACGAGGCCGAGGCTGCCGTGGCGCTCGGTGGTCGGCGCTGCGCCGCTCGACTCGATGGGTTTCGTGCTCACCCGTTCAGTCTGGGGCATCCGCTCGCCACCATGCGATGGCAGGGCTGACGCACATCGACGACTTCCTGCCAGCCTCGAGGGGCGGATGTCGCGCGCGGCCGCCCGCGGCATCCGTCACCCGAACCCGAACAGGCCCTACAGTCGCGCGAGCGCCTCGTCGATGTCGGCGAGCAGGTCGTCCGCGTCTTCGATGCCGACCGACAGGCGCACGATCGACTCGGCGACCTCGGCGTCGGTTCCGCGAACGGATGCATGCGTCATCGCCCACGGGTGGTTCACGAGCGACTCGACGCCGCCGAGTGACTCGGCGAGCTGGAACAGCGTCGTCGACTCGGCGAACCGGCGGGCCGCCTCACCGCCGCCGGCGAGCTCGATCGAGAGCATGCCGCCGAATCCCGACATCTGGCGCGCCGCGAGCTCGTGGCCGGGGTGCGACTCGAGCCCCGGGTAGTAGACACGTGCGATGCCGTCGTGCTCGGCGAGCCGCTCGGCGATGAGCTGCGCCGTGGCGCTGTGCCGCTGCATCCGGATGCCGAGGGTCTTGATGCCGCGCGTGGTGAGGAACGCGTCGAACGGGCCGGAGACCGCGCCGGCCGCGAACTGGGTGAACGTCACCTGCTCGGCGAGCTCCTCCTGCCCCGGCGCGAACACGAGTGCACCGCCGATGACGTCGGAGTGGCCGCCGAGGTACTTCGTCGTCGAGTGCACGACGACCTGCGCGCCGAGCGCGATCGGCTGCTGCAGCGCGGGCGTCGCGAACGTGTTGTCGACGACGACGAGCGCGCCCGACTCGCGGCCGATCGCCGCGAGCGCAGCAATGTCGGTGATCTTCATGAGCGGGTTCGAGGGCGTCTCGATCCACAGCACCTTCGTGACCCCCGGCTCGATCGCCGCGCGCACCGCGTCGAGGTCGCCCAGGTCGACCGTGCTGTGCCGCACGCCCCAGGCGCCGTGCACCTTGCGGATCAGGCGGTGCGTACCGCCGTACACGTCGTTGCCGACGACGACGTGGTCGCCCGGCGCGAGCACCGTGCGCAGCAGCGCGTCTTCCGCAGCGAGGCCCGACGCGAACGACAGGCCGCGGATGCCGCGCTCCAATGCCGCGAGCTGGGTCTCGAGCGCGGTGCGGGTCGGGTTGCCGCCGCGCGAGTACTCGTAGCCCTCGCGCAGGTTGCCGATGCCGTCCTGCACGTAGGTCGAGGTGAGGTAGACGGGCGGGATCACCGCGCCCGTCGTGGGGTCGAACGCCTGGCCGGCGTGGATCGCGAGCGTGTCGAAGCCGGCGCGGTCGGAGATGTTCATCGTGACATCCGTTTCTGGTTCTGGTTCGGGTCTGAGCGTTCTCGGGGTTCTTGAGCCCCGGGTTCGCGAGGTCTGCGGGACTCGCCGGGTCGCGGCATCCGTCGATTCGAGCGAGCGGATGCCGGCGGCTACGCCGAGAGGTAGGTGAGCAGGTCGGTGCGCGTGATGACGCCGAGGGCCTTGCCGCCGTCGGTCACGAGCATCGCGGAGGCGTCGGCGAACGCCGAGCGCGCCGCCGAGACGGGCTCGTTCACGCCGATGAGCGGCAGCTGCGGGCCCACGACGGCGCCGACCTCGTCGGTGAGCTTGACCTTGCCCGTGAAGACGAGGTCGAGCAGCACGTCTTCGGTGATGGTGCCCTTCACCTCGCCGAGCACGACGGGCGGTTCGGCCGAGAGCACGAGCACCTGCGAGACGCCGGTCGAGGCCATCAGGTCGATCGCCTCGCGCACGCTGTCGTTGGGGTGCACGTAGACGAGCGGCGCCGTGCGGTCGGCCTTGGTCGCGAGCACGTCGGCGATCGTGTGCCCCTCGGGGGCGTTCGAGAAGCCGTACGCGCGCATCCATTTGTCGTTGAAGATCTTGCCGAGGTAGCCGCGGCCGCCGTCGGGCAGCAGCACCACGAACACGTCGTCGGGCGAGGCATCTTTCGCGGCGCGCAACGCCGCCGCGACCGCCATGCCGCTCGAGCCGCCGACGAGCAGACCCTCCTCATTGGCGAGCCGCCTCGTCATCTCGAACGCGTCGCGGTCGGAGACGGCGAGCACCTCGTGCGGCACGGCCGGGTCGAACGTGTCTGGCCACATGTCCTCGCCGACGCCCTCGACGAAGTACGGCCGGCCGGTGCCGCCCGAGTACACCGAGCCCTCGGGGTCGGCGCCGATCACGCGAACCCGGTCGCCCGAGATCTCGCGCAGGTAGCGGCCGGTGCCCGTGATCGTGCCGCCCGTGCCGATGCCGGCCACGAAGTGCGTGATGCGACCTTCGGTGTCGTTCCAGATCTCGGGACCCGTGGTCTCGTAGTGCGCGCGGGGACCGTTGGGGTTCGCGAACTGGTTGGGCTTGTAGGCGCCGGGCGTCTCGCGGACGATGCGGTCGGAGACGCTGTAGTACGACTCGGGGCCGTCGGGGTCGACCGACGTGGGCGTCACGACCACCTGGGCGCCGTACGCCGTGAGCACGTTGCGCTTCTCCTCGCCGAATTTGTCGGGCACGACGAAGATGCAGCGGTAGCCGCGCTGCTGCGCGACGAGCGCGAGCCCCACGCCCGTGTTGCCCGAGGTCGGCTCGACGATGGTGCCGCCGGGCTCCAGCAGGCCGTCGCGCTCGGCCGCGTCGATCATGCGCGACGCGATGCGGTCCTTCACCGAACCGCCCGGGTTCAGGTACTCGAGCTTCACGAGCACGGTCGCCTCGGTCGCCCCGGCGACCACGCGGTTGAGCTTCACGAGCGGCGTGTTGCCGACGAGGTCGACGATGGATTCTGCGTACTTCATGGTGAGGGTTCTCCCCTGGGTGTCGTCATCGTGGTGCGCCGTGCGAGACCCGCTCAGCGGGCGCAGTGGCGCGAAAGGTCATGGTCGGTCTGAGCGACGACAACAACAACACGTGAGCAGCACGAGACACACCCTACCCTGCGGCGGTCTGACTTGCGCGCCGTCGTTTGTCTCTCGCCGTGCCCGCCGCGAAGACCGCCTCGGAGTCCTCGAGGGCCATGCCCTTGGTCTCGGGCACCTTCCAGAGCACGAAGATGAACGACAGCACGGCGAACCCGGCGTACATCGAGTAGGTCCAGAACAACGAGAACTCGGACATCGACGGGAACGACACCGTGATGAGGAAGTTCGCGATCCACTGCGCGGCGGCCGCGAGGCCGAGCGCTCGACCTCGGATGCTGTTCGGGAAGATCTCGCCGAGCAGCACCCACACGAGCGGACCCCACGAGAAGCCGAACGCGACCACGAACAGGTTGGCGGCGACGAGCGCGATCGGTCCCCAGGCTCCCGGCAGGCTCACCTCGCCGTCGACGGTCACCGAGTTGGCGAAGGCGATCGCCATCGTCGCGAGCGTGACCGCCATGCCCGTCGAGCCGATGAGCAGCAGCGGGCGCCGACCGACCTTGTCGACGAGGGCGATCGCGATGAACGTCACCACGATGTTCGTGACCGACGTGAACACGCTGATCGTGAACGAGTCGGACTCGTCGAAGCCGACGGCCTTCCAGAGGGTGGTCGAGTAGTAGAAGATCACGTTGATGCCGACGAACTGCTGGAACACCGACAACAGGATGCCGATCCACACGATGCCCTTGAGGCCGAGCACCGGGCCGCGGAGCGTGCCCTGCGACTCGGCGACCTCGTCGCGGTGCAGCGACCCGGTGATGTCGGCGACGGCCTTCTCGGGGTCGGGGCTGCCGATGCGCTCGAGCACCTCGGCGGCCTGCTTGTCGCGGCCCACCTTGACCAGGTAGCGCGGCGACTCGGGCAGCAGCAGGGCGATCACGCCGTACACGATCGACGGCACGGCGCACGCGAGGAACATCCACCGCCAGGCCTCGAGCCCGAACCAGAACGGCTGGTCTGCGCCGCCCGCGGCCGCCGCGAACAGCGAATCGGAGAGCAGGGCGGCGAAGATGCCGAAGACGATCGCGAGCTGCTGCAGCGATGCGAGCCTGCCGCGGATCGCACTCGGCGAGATCTCGGCGATGTAGGCCGGCGCCACGACCGACGCGATGCCGATGCCCATGCCGCCGAGCACGCGCCAGATGATGAGGTCGACGACGCCGATCGCGAGGCCCGCGCCGATCGACGACACGAGGAAGAGCACCGCGCCGATGATCATCACGGGGATGCGGCCGAACCGGTCGGCCAGGCGCCCCGCGAGCTCGGCGCCGATCGCGCAGCCGAGCAGCGCACTCGCGACGGCGAACCCGGTCACGGCGGCGGAGAGCCCGAAGTCGGCTTGGATCGCGTCGACCGCGCCGTTGACCACCGAGGAGTCGAACCCGAAGAGGAAACCGCCGACGGCACCGGCCGCAGCGAGCCCGATGACCTTGCGATTCACGCTCTTCGGCAATTGCTGCGCATCACCCTTGACACCGCTCATCGGATCCCCCTCGCCCTCGTCGGCGTTCCCCCGGCCGTGCTTTGGAGCCTACCGCCAACCCGGGCTCGTGGGCAGGTGCTCCTGCTGCCGCGAGAGTGTCGCGTAGACGCCGTCGGCCGCCACGAGCTCGGCGTGCGTGCCGCGCTCGACGATGCGCCCTGCGACGACCACGAAGATCACGTCGGCCGAGATGACCGTCGAGAGCCGGTGGGCGATCGCGATCGTGGTGCGCCCCTTCGCGGCGTCGTCGAGGGCCTGCTGCACGACCCGCTCGGAGATCGTGTCGAGCGCGCTCGTCGCCTCGTCGAGCACGAGCACGGGCGGGTCCTTGAGCAGCACGCGCGCGATCGCGATGCGCTGCTTCTCGCCACCAGACAGTCGGTAGCCGCGCTCGCCCACGGTGGTCTCGTAGCCGTCGGGGAAGGACGCGATCGTCTCGTGGATGTTGGCCGCACGGGCCGCCGCCTCGAGCTCTGCGTCGGTCGCGTCGGGCTTCGCGTACCGCAGGTTCTCGGCGATCGAGGCGTGGAAGAGGTAGGTCTCCTGGCTCACGATGCCGATGTTGCGCACGAGCGACTCCTGCCGGAGCTCGCGCACGTCGTCGCCCGCGAACCGCACGACTCCGCCGGTCGCCTCGTACAGCCGGGGAACGAGGTAGGACACCGTCGTCTTCCCGGCGCCCGACGGCCCGACGAACGCCGCGAACTGGCCCGGCTCGATCGCGAAGCTCACGCCGTCGAGCGTCGGCACGGTGTCGTCGGTCGCATCGGGGTACCGGAACGTCACGTTCTCGAACTCGACCCGGCCCAGCGCGGCTCCGGATGCCGCGTCGCGGGCGTCGGGCGCATCGACGATGGTGGGCCGCAGATCGAGGTACTCGAAGATCCGCGCGAACAGCGCGGTCGAGGTCTGGAGGTCGAGCGAGACCCGCATGAGCGCCATGAGCGGGAACAGCAACCGCGCCTGAACGGTCGTGAAGGCCACGATCGTGCCGGCCGTGACATCCGCCGCCCCGTTGGAGATGAGCAGGCCGGACGCGAGGTACACGATCGCGGGGATCGACGACATGAAGATGCCCACCAGGGCGAAGAACCACTGGCCCGTCATCTGCTGGCGCACCTGCAGGCGCACCTGGTTGCGGTTCTCGTCGGCGTAGCGGTCGATCTCGTTCTGCTGCCGGGTGAACGACTTCGAGAGCAGGATGCCCGAGACGCTCAGCGTCTCCTGGGTGATCGCCGTCATCTCGGAGAGCGACTCCTGCGTCTCGCCCGCGATGCGCGCCCGGACCTTGCCGACGCGTCGCTGCGCGAACACCATGAACGGCATCAGCACGAGCGCGACGACCGTCAGCTGCCAGTTGAGGATGAGCATCGCGATGAACGCCGAGATCACGGTGACCGTGTTGCCCAGCACGCTCGAGACGGTGTTCGTCAGCACCGAGGCGACGCCGCCGACGTCGTTCTGCAGGCGCGACTGGATCACGCCCGTCTTCGTGCGCGTGAAGAAGCTCAGCTCCATCGACTGGAGGTGCGTGAACATGCGCACCCGCAGCGCGCCCATGACGTTGTTGCCGATCGTCGCGGTCATCCACGTCTGCCACACGGCGAGCAGCGACGAGACCACGTAGATGCCGATCATCGCGGCCACGATCCAGACGAGCACCTGCAGGTTCGGGCCGGTCGTGGCACCCTCGTTCGCCGGGTCGGGCGGGAACAGGCCCTCGTCGAACGCGCGCTCGGTGAGCAGCGGCGGGATCACGCTGAGGCCGGCCCCCACGAGCACGAGCACGACCACGACCACGAGGGATCCGCGGTGCGGCTGGAACAGCTCGGCGATGCGGCCCAGCAGGTTCGGGATCTTCGGCGCCGCCTCGTTCTCGGCTCGCTGCGCCGACTCGTCGGCCCCCGAGATGCGCGTGCGCGGCTTGCCGAATCGCCCGGTCTGTCCTCCGGGCGCGCCCCCGCCACCGCCGTGCATGCTCATGCGCCAACCCTACGTCCGCCCGCGGACCCGGCCGCCGGTCGCGGACGACCCCGACCGCGCTGTTCGCTTCAGGCTGCTGCCGGTGCCGACGATGCAGGGCGAACGGATGGCGCGGGCGGCCGCCCGCGGCATCCGTCTTCCCTGTGCGTCTGAGGCCCGACTACCCCTTGGTCGCGCCCGCCAGGAGCCCGCGCACGAAGTAGCGCTGCAGGCTGAAGAACACGATCAGCGGAATGATGATCGAGATGAAGGCGGCCGCGGTGAGCAACTGCCAGTCCTGACCTCTCGTGCCGACCAACTCCGCCAATCGTTGCGTGATCGGGGCGACGTCTTGCGTACCGCCCGAGAAGATCAACGCGACGAGCAGGTCGTTCCAGACCCAGATGAACTGGAAGATCGCGAACGACGCGAGCGCCGGGGTCGCGAGCGGAAGCACGATGCGGAAGAACACCTGACCGTGCGTGGCCCCGTCGACCCGCGCCGCCTCGATGACGTCGCCCGGGATGTCGGAGATGAAGTTGTGCAGCAGGAAGATCGCGAGCGGCAGGCCGAACATCGCGTGCGCCAGCCAGAGCGGCAGGTAGTTCTGCTCGGGGATGATCGGCACGATGTCGTGGAGCCACGCCTGCATCGGCCGCAGCACGGTCGAGAAGATCTGCAGCAGCGGCACGAGCGACATCTGCAGCGGGATGATCTGCAGTGCGAACACGAAGATGAAGAGCCAGTTCACCCACTTGAACTTGATCCACGCGAACGCGTAGGCCGCCATCGCCGCGAAGACCAGCGTGATGAGCGTGCCGAGCAGCGTGATCGCGATCGAGTTCACGATGTACGCACCGAGCTGCGGTGACGACGACGACGCCGAGAACAGCACGTCCTGGTAGTTCTCGAGCGTGAAGCCCGGGTTCTGGAAGATCGTCCACCAGCCCGTGGTGCGGATCAGCTCCGCCGGGCGGAACGACGAGATCAGCAGGCCGAACGTCGGGATCGTCCAGAGCACGGCGATGACGATCGATGCGATCGTCGCCGTGCGCGAGGTGAGCCGCTTCTTGACGCGGCCGGCCTTCGTGCTCGGCTCGTGCTCGGCGATCTCCGCGGCCTCGCCGTCGGCGAGTTCGCGATCGATCGGGAGTTCGGCGGGGGCGACGCTGCTCATCGGATCTCCCTCTGCTTGCGGAGCACGTTCACGTTGTAGATGACGATCGGCAGCACCATGACGAAGAGGATCAACGCCAGCGCAGAACCTCGCCCGACCTCGCTCGCCCGGAACGCCTGCGTGTACATCTCGTTCGCGACGACGCTCGTGTTGAAGTTTCCGGCGGTCATCGTTCGGACGATGTCGAAGACCTTGAGCGTGGCGATCGAGATCGTCGTGAACACGACGACCAGCGATCCTCGGATGCCGGGCACCGTCACGTTCATGAACCGCTGCCAGGCGTTGGTGCCGTCGAGCTGCGCGGCTTCGATCTGCTCGCTCGGGACGCCCTTGATGGCCGCGCTCAACAGCACCATCGCGAACCCGGTCTGGATCCAGATCATGATGACGATCAGCAGGATCGTGTTGATCGGGTCGGTCTGCAACCACTGCACCGGGTCGCCGCCGAAGGCGACGACGATCGCGTTCAGCAGGCCGATCTGCTCGCGGTCGCCCGAGCGGTACTCGTAGACGAACCGCCAGATGACGCTCGCCCCGACGAACGAGATCGCGATCGGCATGAACAGGATCACCTTGTAGAACTTCTCGCCGCGCGACCGGTCGATGAACATCGCGTACGCCAGGCCGATCGCGGTCGAGATCACGGGCACGAGCGCGACCCACACGATCGTGTTGATCAGGGTGCGGATCGCCGCGGGCTGCGTGAACATCCAGACGAAGTTGTCGAACGTCCAGTCGCCGCCCTTGTCCTGGAAGGCGAGGATGCCCGTGCGGATGGCGGGGTAGACCAGGCCGACCGCGAGGAAGATCATCGCGGGGGCCAGGAACCCTGCCAGCTGCCAGTAGTCGCGCCCCTTCTTGGGCGCCTTGTCGATGAGGAAGATGAGGAGGCCGACGACCGCCGCGAACACGGCGAGCCCCATCACCACCTGCAGGATCTTGCCGAGCAGATCGGCCGTGGTCATCGTGCCTCCCAAATTCCTCGTTGAATTCAGCCGTGGATGATGCCGGGTTGCCGAGGGGTGGGGCTCCTGGAACCCCACCCCTCGTCGTTACCGTGAGCTCCGGCTCAGGCCGGACGCGTCACGGCGCCGATCAGCTGGTCGGCCAGCTGGCCTCGATCGTGTCGAGCACCTGCTTGGTGTCCTCTCCGCCGACCCACGACACGATGCCCTTCCAGAAGGAGTCGGCGCCGACGGCACCGGGCATCAGGTCGGAACCGTCGAACCGGAACGTGGTCTCGGGATCCTGGAGGATCTCGATGGACTGCACGAGCAGCTCGCTCGACGCGTTCTCGGGGTCGACGCCCTTGTTGGCGCTCACCACGCCGCCGAGGCTGACGCGGTTGTTCGCCCACGTGTCGCTCGACAGGTAGGCGCGCACGGCCTCGACCTCTTCGGCGTCGCGGAACGCGACCGGGAACTCGCCACCGCCCGTGACGGCCTGCGGGTCGTCGGCACTGACCGGCGGCAGCAGGAATCCGAACACGTCGCCGTCGGACGCGACCTTCACCGCGTCGCCGCCGTCGGGGTTCCAGAAGGTCTCGTAGAACGAGGCCTGGTGGTGCAGCGAGCACTCGCCGTCGACGATCGGCAGACCTGCGGTCTGGAACGCCTCGGTGACGAGCGTCGACACGTCGCCGATGCCGCCGTTGACCATGTCGTCGCTCTTCAGGTACTCGCCGACCGAGTCGAACGCCGTGGCGATCTGCGGGTCGTTGAACGGGATCTCGTGCGTCACCCACTGGTCGTAGACGTCGGCGCCGGCCTGGCGGAGCACGAAGTCCTCGACCCAGTCGGTGCCCGGCCAGCCGGTCGCGTCGCCGGACTCGAGGCCGACGCACCAGGGCTTGTGGTCGCCCTCGGCCGCGATGGTCTCGGACAGCGTCTTCAGCTCGTCGAGGGTCTTCGGGATCTCGTAGCCCTTCTCCTCGAACTCGGCCGGCGAGTACCAGACGTACCCCTTGATGCTGGCCATGAGCGGTGCCGCGTAGAAGGTGTCGTCGTAGGTGCCGTACTTCTTCCAGTCCTCGGACCAGAACTCGTCGACGTTGTCTTCGACGGCCTGCGACGCCGGGATCAGCCAGCCGCCGTCTGCGAGACGGGCGAGCAGGCCGGGCTGCGGCACGATGCCGATGTCGGGCGCGTTGCCGCCCTCGGCGAGCACGGCGATCTGCGCCTCGAACTCGCTCGAGCCCTGGTAGTCGATCGCGATGCCGGTGCACTGCTCGAAGTCGGCCCACGACTCGTTGAGGCGGTCGGCCTCGAGGTCGAGGATCGTGCCGGCGATCGTGACCTCGGCGCCGTCGAACGAGCCGTACGACTCGTAGTCGGCGCAGTCGACGTCGGCGTTGTCTTCTTGTGCGATGTCGCCGGTGCAGGCCGTGAGTGTGAGGCCGAGTGCCGCGGCCGCCACGAGCGAGGCCGTCAAACGGCGATGCCCTCTGAGTCTCATGTCTTCTCCTCGTTGAGTAGCGAATGTGGTGCAGGGGCGGACCCGGAACCGGTTCCATCGGCAACGCTATGGGACGGCGGCAAGCCCGCACAAGCGTTTGCCGGTCACGATCGGGCGACGGATGCCTCATCCGACCGCAGGACCGAGACCGGTTCCACTCGGCGGGCGGGGGCACTACGATCGGCCTCGGAACACCCGACGGAGGGAGGCGCGGATGCCCGCCATCGGCGATGTCGCCCGCCTCGCGGGGGTCTCCAAGGCCACGGCGTCACGTGCACTGTCGGGCCGCGGCCACGTCGCCGCCGACACCCGGCGCAGGGTGCAGCTCGCGGCATCCGAGATCGGGTACATCGCGTCGCCCGACGCCGCGAGCCTCGTGACGGGGCGCACGAAGAACATCGGCGTGGTGATCCCGTTCGTGAACCGCTGGTTCTTCGGGGCCGTGCTCGACGGCATCGAGCGCACGCTGCTCGCCGCGGGCTACGACCTCACGCTGTACAACCTGCCGGTCTCGGGGCCGGAGCGCTCGCGCGTCTTCGAGTTCTTCCTGGCCAGGAAACGCGTCGACGCGGTCATCGTGATCGGCGTCGACCTGACGCCCGGCGAGATCGGCGGCCTCGAGCGCCGAGAGAAGCCGGTCGTGTGCATCGGCGGCAGCGGCGAGGTGACCGCGAGGCTCACGATCGACGACCACGGGGTCGGCGCGCTCGCGACCTCGCATCTGCTGCACCTCGGGCACACGCGCATCGCGCACCTCGCGGGCGTCGGCGCGACGAGCCAGCCGGCGAGCGTCGCGGGGCTGCGTGCGGCGGGCTTCCTCGAGACGACGGATGCCGCGGGCCTGCCGCTGCTGGCAGACGAGAGCTCGGCCGGGGGTCCCGGCGCGATCCTCGTCGAGGCCGACATGGGCATGCCGGCGGGATTCGCGGCCGGGCTGCAGCTGCTCGGGCATCCGGCGCACCGGCCCACCGCGGTGTTCGCGGCATCCGACGAGATGGCGTTCGGAGTGATCCGAGCGGCCGAGCGCCTGGGGCTCTCGATGCCGCGCGACCTCTCGGTGATCGGCGTCGACGGGCACGAGCACGCCGAGCTCTTCGACCTCACGACCATCGAGCAGTCGCCCACCGAGCAGGGTCGGCTCGCGGTCGAGGTCGCCCTGCGCATGCTCGGCGGCGAGGGCGGCGGCGGAGGGGCCCCCGACCCGCTGCCCGACTCGGGTGCGCCGATGCCGACGCGGCTCGTGGTGCGCGGCAGCACCGCGCGGCCAGCCGTCGCCTGAGACGACCGCCGCCGGATCGATCGGTGCGGACCTACGCCGCGTCGCCGACCGCGATCGCCTCGGCCTCGACGAGCGCCGGCTCGGCCGGGCCGTCGACCCGGCGCAGGGCCCGACGTCCGAGCACGACGATGAGCGTCGCGATGAGCACCGACCCCGCGGCCGCGTAGTAGGGCGCTTCGGGCGAGATGAGGCGCGCGAGCTCGGCCGCGGCGGGCGGGGCGACCGCACCGCCGAGGAACCGCACCGCCGAGTAGGCGCTCGACGCGACCGAACGCTGCAGGTCGGTCGCCTCCATCACGCACTCGGTGAGCACGGTGTTCAGCACGCCGAGCACGAGCCCGCCGACGACGATCCAGACCACGAGCCACGCGGGCGACGAGATCGAGAGGCCCGCCGCGGCGAGCACGACCGCCAGCAGGGGCAGCGCGATCCACAGCACGCGAGTGCGCGGCATCCGTGCGGTCAGCAGGGGTGCGACGAAGACCGACGTGATCGCGAGCGCGACGCCCCACCCGAAGAAGGTGAAGCCCAGGCCGAGCGCGTCGAAGCCGAGCGGGAACGGCGAGTACGCGAGCAGCACGAAGAAGCCGATGTTGTAGAACAGGGCGGCACCGGCGAGCACCGCGAGGGCGGGCTGCCGCAGCGCGCGGATCGGCGCCGAGAGCCGGGTCGGCTCGGGCCTCGCCGCGTCGGGGTCGCGCTTGAGCAGCACGAGGATCGCGATGAACCCGATCGCCATGAGGGCTGCGGTGCCGAAGAACGGACCGCGCCAGCTGAGGTGGCCGAGCAGGCCGCCCAGCAGTGGGCCGATCGCGATGCCGAGGCCGAGCGCCGCCTCGTAGAGGATGATCGCCGAGCCCGTGCCGCCCGAGGCCGCGCCGACGATCGTCGCGAGCGCGGTCGAGATGAAGAGCGCGTTGCCGAGGCCCCAGCCCGCGCGGAAGCCGATGATCTCCTCGACGTTCTGCGAGAGCCCCGCCGCCGCCGCGAACACGACGATGATGGCGAGCCCGATGAGCAGCGTCTTCTTCGCCCCGATGCGGCTCGAGATCCAGCTCGTGCCGAGCATGGCGAAGCCCGTGACGAGCAGGTAGCTCGTGAAGAGCATCTCGGTCTCGGTCGGGGTCGCCTGCAGGCTCTCGGCGATCGCGGGCAGGATCGGGTCGACGAGCCCGATGCCCATGAATGCGATGACGCTCGCGAAGGCGACGGCCCAGACGGCCTTCGGCTGCTTCAGGATCGAGGCGGATGCCGCGTGGCCGCCGCCGTGGCCCGAGCCGCCGCCGCGGGTGGCGGGTGCCGCGGGTGCCGCGGCGATGCTGCCGGTCTGCGCGCTCATGCCGACTTGCCCTCGCGGAGCGCCTCGCGCGCCCGCTCGAGTCGGCTGCGCACGATCTCGACGGAGGCCGCGAGCGTCGCGATCTCGTCGTCGGAGAGGTCGTCGAAGGTGGGCTCGAGCGCGGCGGTGACCTCGTCGCGCCACGCGGCGAGGGCCGCGAGACCGCTCGGGTCGGCCGAGATGAGCCACGCCCTCGCATCGCCGGCGTCGGCGATGCGCCGGATCCATCCGCGCTCGTCGAGCGTGTGCACGAGCTTGGTCATGGTGGGCTGGCTCACCCGGCTGACGCGGGCGAGCTCGCCGAGTCGCATGGGGCCGAGATCGCGCAGCACGACGATGGTGCGCCAGATCGCGGGCGATTCGGTGTTGCCGCTGACGGATGCCGCGAGTCGGGTGAGTCGGTTGTTCACCGAGATGAGGTCGCCGAGCACGGTGCGGAGTTCTGAGGTCACGCTCCCAGTATACATAGCCAAGCTATGTAACTATCCCGCCGGACGCCATCGGCCGCCCGGATGCACGAATGCCCCGTGACTCATGACGAGTCACGGGGCATCCGTTCAGTTCAGGTGACGCTGGTCACCTCAAGCCGAGTGCGCCCGGATCGGGCGCGCCGGATTACTTGAGGGTGACGGTGGCGCCAGCAGCCTCGAGGGCCTCCTTGGCCTTCTCGGCGGCTTCCTTGTTCGCGCCCTCGAGCACGGCCTTGGGAGCACCGTCGACGACGGCCTTGGCCTCGCCGAGACCGAGCGAGGTGAGCTCGCGGACGGTCTTGATGACCTGGATCTTCTTGTCGCCGGCAGCCTCGAGGATGACGTCGAAGGAGTCCTTCTCCTCAACCTCTTCAGCAGCAGCGCCAGCGCCGCCGGCAGCGGCGACGGGAGCGGCAGCGGTGACTTCGAACTTCTCCTCGAACGCCTTCACGAACTCGCTGAGCTCGACAAGCGTCAGGCCGGCAAACTGCTCGAGCAGCTCTTCGGTGGTGAGCTTCGCCATGATGTATCTCCTAATAGATGGGGTTTGTAGAACGAGAACGTCGGGCGCTTACGCGGCCTCGGCGGTCTCCAGCTTTTCGCGAAGCGCGTCGATGGTGGCGGCAGCCTTGCCCATCGTCGCCTTCATCATTCCCGCTGCCTTCGCAAGCAGAACCTCGCGGCTCTCGAGCGAGGCGTACTTGTTGACCTCGTCGGCGTTGAGGGTCTTGCCCTCGAAGACGCCGCCCTTGATCACAAGATTCGGGTTTGCCTTGGCGAAGTCACGAACGGCCTTGGCAGTGGCGACGAAGTCGCCGTGCACGAAGGCGACGGCGGACGGACCGGTGAGGTCGTCGTCCAGCGTCGTGATCCCCGCGTTGTTCGCGGCGATCTTGGTCAGCGTGTTCTTCACCACGGCGTAGCTCGCGTCCTGACGGATGCTGTTGCGCAGCTGCTTGAGCTGTGCAACCGTCAGGCCGCGGTATTCGGTCAGCAGAACGGCAGCAGAGCTCTCGAACAGGTTCGTGAGTTCGGCAACCGAGGCTTCCTTGTTCGCCATGGCCACTCCTTGAGTATTCAACGTGCATCACGGTGGCGATGCACGGCTTCGGATCGCGACTGGGTGGCGAGGTGGTGCGAACAAACAAAAAGGCTCCGGCGCAGTTGCGCGGAGCCTGGCCCGATTCGCATCGGAAAGTCTTCGTCACACCTGCGCGGGCCCTTGCTTTCGCAAGACTTCGGTCGGCTTCTCGGGGATGAACCCGGGCGGCACGACAACCAGCGGTCTTCGGCTTCGGACCACATTACCGGATGCCGCCGGCTCGGCCAAATCGGGCCGCAGGCGGCCGCCCGCGGCATCCGCCCATCGGATCGGCCCACGCGGGAATAGTTGACCGAAGTCCAAAGTTGACTCAATGCAACCATTTATATATAGTTGCTCTATATCAACCTTGTGAATCGACAAGACGTGCAAGACGTAAGGAAACACACGTGACTTCTGTGACAGACAAGCCCACGACCGGCAGCATGCCGGCCGCGTCGGCGCAACGCACCCCGCGCGAGGTGATCGTCGCGATCTCCGGCCTAGTCGTGGCGATGTTCGTCGCCGTCATCTCCGGCACGGTCGTCTCGACCTCGATGCCGCTCATCATCGCCGACCTCGGCGGCGACCAGACCGCCTACACCTGGGTCATCACCGCGAGCCTGCTCGCCATGGCCGTCTCGACCCCGATCTGGGGCAAGCTCGCCGACCTGGTGAACCGCAAGGTGCTGCTCATCTCGGCGATCAGCCTCTTCGTCGTCGGCACGGCGATCGCCGGCTTCGCCCAGGACACCACGACCCTCATCGCCGTCCGCGTGATCCAGGGCCTCGGCGCGGGTGGCCTCATGTCGCTCGTCATGATCCTCATCGCGGTCATCATCTCGCCGCGCGAGCGCGGCAAGTACATGGGCTTCGTCGGCGGCATCATGGCCGTCGCGACCATCGGCGGCCCGCTGCTCGGCGGCGTCGTGACCGACGCCTGGGGTTGGCGCGCCAACTTCTTCCTGCCGATCCCGCTCGCGATCATCGCGCTCATCGTCATCCAGCGCACGCTGCACCTTCCGCCCATGCCCAAGCGCGCCGTGAAGATCGACTACGTCGGCATCGCGCTGCTCACGGTCGGCGTCTCGCTGCTGCTCATCTGGGTCTCCCTCGGCGGGAGCGAGTTCGAGTGGGACTCGATGACGAGCTACGTCGTGATCGGCGTCTCGGCCGCGGCCATCATCGGCTTCGTGGTCACCGAGTTCTTCGTGCCGGAGCCCATCGTGCCGATGACGCTCTTCAAGAACCGCACCTTCACGCTCGCCGTCATCGCGTCCATCGCGATCGGCGTCTCGATGTTCGCGACCAGCGTGTTCCTCGCGCAGTACTTCCAGCTCGCCCGTGGCGCGACCCCGACCGAGTCTGGCCTCATGACGATCCCCATGATCGTCGGCCAGATGGGCGCCTCGATCCTCGTCGGCGCACTCATCAGCAAGTTCGGCAAGTGGAAGCGCTTCATGGTGCTCGGCTCGCTGCTCGTCGTCGCCGGCGGCTACCTCATGACGACGCTCGACTACGACACCGACTACCTCTGGGTCAGCGTCTACATGGTCGTGCTCGGCGCGGGCCTCGGCATGGTCATGCAGAACCTCACGCTCGTCGTGCAGAACGACACCCCGGCCTCGCAGCTGGGTGCCGCGAGCTCGAACGTGAACTTCTTCCGCACCATCGCGGGCACCATCGGCGTCACCGTCATGGGCTCGCTGCTGGCCACGCAGGTCACGACGCACATCACGTCGGGCCTGAAGAACTTCACGCCCACCTCGCCCGAGGAGATCGACGCGCTGAAGGGCCTCGCCGGCGGCGGCATCCCCCACGTCTCGCAGCTGCCCGAGGGCATCCGCGTGATCATCGAGAACGCCTACGGCAACGGCATCGCCGATGTCTTCTGGGTCACCGTGCCGCTCGCGCTGCTCAGCGTGATCGCGATCGCCTTCCTGCCGAACAAGGCCCTCTCGACGAAGACCTCGGCCGAGCAGCTGAAGGAGGAGTTCGAGCAGGTCGCGATCGACCTGGCCGAAGCCGAGATCGGTGCACCCGTGACCTCGTCGATCCAGCTCGTCGAGACGGATGCCGCGGCGGACGCCCCCTCGAAGGCGACCGCCGGCACGGGCAACCGCCCGTCGGCGGCCGGCTCCGACACGGCCGACACCACGACCGCCCGATAACATGACGCTCGTGACCGAGGCCTCCGACCAGACCGACTCCGGCGAGTCGATCGAGCTGATCGACGCGATCGACTCGACGGCCGACCAGGCCACGGCCTCCGCCATCGCCGAGGTCGAAGAACAGCTGAGCATGCTGTTCAACCGGGTCCGCACGGTCTGGAAGGAGGCGGCCCAGCAGATCCACCCCGATCTGCAACCGGCCGCCTACAAGCTGCTCTCGTCGATCACGCGCCTCGGCACGACCAACGCGCACGTACTCGCGGAGATGTACGAGATGGACAAGTCCGTCGTCAGTCGCCAGATCCGCGTGCTCGAGGAGTTCGGCCTGGTCGAGACCCGGGCCGACGAGCACGACGGCCGCGTCCGGGTGCTCGTCGCGACGCCCAAGGCGATCGAGCGCGTGCAGAGCGTGCGCGATGCCAACCAGCAGCGCCTGCGCGACGTGCTCACCGGTCGGCCAGAGGCCGAGCTCCGCCGCTTCGCCGACCTGCTGCGGAGCATCGGCAACGCCTGACGCCCGGTCGCCGCGAACGTCCGAAGGCCCGCCCTCCATCTGGAGGGCGGGCCTTCGTCGCGTGCGACGCCGGTCGAGGAGGCGCGCCAGCGCCGTCTCGAGACCAGCGTTGCGGCCGGGCGCTGGTCTCGAGACGCTTCGCTCCTCGACCGGCGGTCTACTCGACGGGCGAGGCGGGCGGGGCGGCGGGCAGGCGCACGGTGAACACCGTGGAGCCGGGCTCGCTCGCCACGTCGACCTCGCCGTCGTGCGCCTCGACGACCGCGCGAACGATCGCGAGCCCGAGGCCGGTGCTGCCGGCCCGGCGCGAGCGGGAGGAGTCCCCGCGGGCGAAGCGCTCGAACAGCGAGCCCAGGAGCTCGGGCGGGATGCCGGGTCCGTCGTCGCTCACGCGCAGCACGACCTCGTCGCCCTCGCGGTCGAGCGAGGCGACGACGTGCGTGCCCTCCGGCGTGTGCACCCGGGCGTTCGCCAGCAGGTTCGTCACGACCTGGCGCAGGCGGGGTTCGTCGCCGACGACGGCCGTCGCGGCATCCGTCGCCCGCACCTCCCAGTCGTGGCCGGGGCCCGCCGCCTGCGCGTCGCCGACGGCCTCGCCGAGCATGCGCTCGAGGTCGACCGGCCTGGCGGCGAGCTCGCGGCCCTCGTCGAGCCGGGCGAGGAGCAGGAGGTCTTCGACGAGCTCGGTCATGCGCACGGACTCGGACTCGATGCGCGAGATCGCGTGCGTGACGTCGGGCGGCAGGTCGCCGCCGTGCAGGCGCGTGAGCTCGGCGTAGCCGCGGATCGACGCGAGCGGCGTGCGCAGCTCGTGCGAGGCGTCGGCCACGAAGCGTCGCACCTTGCGTTCGCTGTGCTCGCGGGCGGTGAGGGCGGATGCCACGTGCCCGAGCATGCGGTTGAACGCCGTGCCGAGGCGGCCGACCTCGGTTCGCTCGTCGTCGACGGGCACGCGTTCGGCGAGCGCGACGTCGCCGCGCTCGAGCGGCAGCTCCGACACGCGCTGCGCGGTCGCGGTGACGTTGGCGAGCGGGCTCAGCGCACGGCGGATGACCGCGGATCCGACGAAGAGCGCGAGCACCAGCCCGAGCACCGCCACGATCGTGATCGTGATCGCGAGCTGCGTCGTCGCGGTGGTCACCTCGCCGAGCGGCAGCGCGAGCACGACGGTGATGCCGTTCCACTCGGGGCGCTCGACGGCCTTCGCCCGGTACTCGCCCAGCCGGTCGATGGAGATCGTGTGCGATCCGCCGTCGGCGGGCACGGTGGTGAGGGGTTCGGCGACGTCGGCGGGAAGCTCGAGCACACGACCGCGATCGGTGATGTACCCCGCGTTGGCGGTGCCGTCGGTCTGCACGAGCGCCGCGAGCGTGCCGGCCTCCTGACCCGGGACGTTCAGGGCGATGCCCGGCGCATCGGCCGGGTCTCCGGGGAGGGCCGGTCCGAGGTTCGTGCGCGAGATCGCGGAGTCGAGGTTCGTGTCGAGCCGGCTCAGCGACGCGCTGTGGAAGACGGCGACCGTCACGAGCCCGACGACCGCGCTCACCGCGATGAGGAGGGCCGCGACGATCACGAGCAGCCGACGATGCAGGGTCCACGGGCGTCCGCGGCGTCGACCGCCGGCCTCGTGCGCCTCGGCGTCGAGCAGCGCGGAGGCGTGCGTCTGGGCGTCGGCCCGCGCGGCGGCCGCGTGGCCGGGGTCGCCGGGCTTCGTCATCCGGCGGCCTTGATCATGTAGCCCGCGCCGCGCACGGTGTGGATCATCGGCTCGCGCCCCGCGTCGATCTTCTTGCGCAGGTACGAGATGTAGAGCTCGACGACCGACTCCTTGCCGCCGAAGTCGTAGGACCACACGCGATCGAGGATCTGCGCCTTGCTGAGCACGCGGCGCGGGTTGCGCATCAGGAAGCGCAGCAGCTCGAACTCGGTCGCGGTGAGCTCGATCTGCGTGCCGGCGCGCTCGACCTCGTAGCTGTCCTCGTCGAGCGAGAGGTCGCCGACGACGAGCACGGGGTCCTTCGCGTTCGCGAGCGTGAGCGACGACCGGCGGATGAGTCCGCGCAGGCGCGCGACGACCTCTTCGAGGCTGAACGGCTTGGTGACGTAGTCGTCGCCGCCCGCGGTGAGGCCCGCGATGCGGTCGTCGAGCGAGTCCTTCGCGGTGAGGAACAGCACGGGCGTCTCGGTGCCGTCGGCGCGCACGCGCTGCAGCACCTCGAGCCCGTCGATGTCGGGCAGCATGATGTCGAGCACGATCGCGTCGGGCCGGAACTCGCGGGCGACCTTCACGGCGCTGACGCCGTCGGCGGCGGTGCGCACGTCCCAGCCCTCGTAGCGCAGGGCCATCTTCAGCAGGTCGGTGAGCGAGTGCTCGTCGTCGACCACGAGCACGCGGACCATGGATCCGTCGCCCTTGGCGATCTGGGGAGCGCGATGCTGGCTGGTGCTCGTCATGTCTCCAGTATCCGCGTCGCGCTATGCGTTTCCTATGAGCTTTGTGAGCGGATGCCGCGTGCCGGCGCTCATGGCCGATCCATAGGGTGCGGCAAGGGGGGCCAAAGCCCGCGTCCCTACGTTCGTGGACGGCGCCCCGCCCGGTGCGCTCCGCCCGACCCCCGAGGATTCCCATGTTCTTCACGTATCTCCGGCGCGAGCTCGCCGGTCGCCGCAGACAGACGGCGATCATCGCCATCGGGATGGCGCTCGCGATCGCGCTCGTCATCATCGTCAACTCCGTCGCCTCGGGCGTGAAGGCCGCGCAGGCCTCGGTGCTCGAGTCGGTCTACGGCGTCGGCACCGACATCACGGTGTCGCAATCGCCGACGCCTCCCGAGGAGGGCGAGGGCGGCGGCGGTCCGCGCTTCGAGTTCGACGCGGACGCCGGCACCACGACCGACGGCACGACCGAGCTCAGCCAGTCGCGCCTGATGGCCGGGTTCGGCGCGAGCACATTCGACGCGAGCGCCCTCGACACGGTGCTCGGCGTCGACAACGTCGCCGCCGCATCCGGCACCCTGTCGCTGACGAACACGACCTTCAACGGCCAGATGCCGCAGATGCAGCAGGGCGGCGACGGCACCGTGCCGAGCGGCCCGACGACGACGGAGGGCACTGACGGCGAGGCGCCGCAGGGCGGCCCGGACGGCGCGGGCGGCAGCGCCTTCGACGTCGACTCGTTCAGCGTGCTCGGCCTCGACCCGTCTGCCGACGCGATCGGCCCGCTCTCGGCCGTGTCCCTCGCCGAGGGCCGAACGCTCGACGCCGACGACACGGGCGCGAACGTCGCCGTGCTCGACGCCGACTACGCCACGAGCGCCGAACTCGCCGTGGGCGGCACCATCGACATCGGCGGCACCGACTTCGAGATCGTCGGCACGGTCACGTCGAACGCGGCAGACTCGGCGAGCGCGTCGAATGTCTACATCCCGCTCGACGTGGCCCAGACCCTCTCGGGCGAAGAGGGCATGCTCTCGAACATCTACGTTCAAGCGGCATCGTCGACCGACATCTCGCAGGTGCAGGCCGACATCGAGGCCGCGCTGCCCGACGCGACCGTGTCGACGCAGGAGGACCTCGCGTCGAGCGTCTCGGGTTCGCTCAGCACGGCCTCCGACCTCGTGTCGAACCTCGGCCTCTGGCTGTCGCTCGCCGTGCTCGTCGCCGCGTTCCTCATCGCGATCCTGTTCACCATCTCGGGCGTCACGCGCCGCACACGCGAGTTCGGCACCCTGAAGGCCATCGGCTGGTCGAACCGCCGCATCACCGGCCAGGTCGCCGGCGAGTCGCTCGTCACCGGCCTCATCGGCGGCGCGGCCGGCATCGCGATCGGCCTCATCGGCATCCTCGTGATCAACGTGATCGCCCCGACCCTCTCGGGCAGCGCCTCGAGCAGCGGCTTCGACCTGGCCGGCGGACAGGGCGGCCCCGGCGGTGCGGCGGGCGGCGACGCGAGCGGCGGCACCGTGACGCGCGGCTTCGGCGGCCCCATGAGCCAGACCGCGGCGGCCACGACCGAGGTCGCGCTGAACGCGCCCATCACGGTGTCGGTCATCGCGATCGCCGTGGGCATCGCGATCCTCGGCGGCCTGCTCGCCGGTGCGATCGGCGGCTGGCGCGCGTCGCGGCTGCGGCCCGCCGAGGCACTGCGGAGCGTCGGCTGAGACCGGCCACCGGCATCCGCGCACGACCGAATCTCCGTTCGCCCTCGAACCGAAGGACACCATGTACACGCTCACGAAACTCACCAAGACGTACCGGCAGGGCAACCGCACGGTGCACGCGCTGAAGAACGTCGACCTCGCCATCGGCGCAGGCCAGCACGTCGCCATCCAGGGCCCGACGGGCGGCGGCAAGTCGACGCTGCTGCAGATGCTCGGCGGACTCGACCGGCCGACGTCGGGCACGATCACCATCGGCGCCGACGACATCTCGAACATGCCCGACGGCAGGCTCGCGAAGATCCGCGCGAAGGAGATCGGGTTCGTCTTCCAGAACTTCAACCTGATCCCCACGCTCACCGCGCAGGAGAACGTCGAGACCGCGCTCGAACCGCTCGGCGTCTCGGGCGAGGTGCGCGCGAAGCGGGCCGCGGAGGCCCTCGCCTCGGTCGGGCTCGCCGACCGGGCGGGGCACCTGCCGACCGAGCTCTCCGGCGGCCAGCAGCAGCGCGTCGCGATCGCCCGCGCACTCGTCAAGGAGCCCGACGTGCTGCTCGCCGACGAGCCGACGGGCGCCCTCGACGAGGAGACCCGCGACGAGATCCTCGAGATCCTCGAGGGGCTGCACCGCGACCGCGGGCTGACCCTCATCGTCGTGACGCACGACTCGGCGGTGGCCAAGCGCGCCCAGCGCCGCCTCCACATCAAGGCCGGCACCGTCACCGAACGCTGACCCGACCCCTTCGAGCACCGCTGACCGGATGCCGCAGCCACCGCGCGTGGCTACGGCATCGGTCGTCCGTGTGCACGGTTCGATGCCGGTGCTGCCTCCCCGGGGGCTTTCGGATGGAAGCCAAAGGGGATGCACAGGCTCGACACCTACCGTCGAAGGGATGTCGTACCCCGAACCGCCCTCAGACCCCCACGACGATTTCGAGCCGGCCGAGCTCTCGGGCGCCGACGAGCCGACCGAGGACGACCGCCGCCGCATGTTCCGCCGCCGCCGCGCACTCGCCGTCACGGCCGTCGTGACGGTGCTCGCCGTGGGGTGCGGATTCGTGGCGATCGGCTGGGCGTCGGCGACGCAGGGCGCGCCCTCCCCCGCCGAGAGCGCCGAGGATTCGGTCGAGGTGCAGGAGTCCGCCGCCAGCGCCGACACGACGGCCGACCCCGACTCGGGCCTCGAACTCGACTGGGCGTCGTTGAGCACCGACGTCGCGGCGCAGATGGAGTACGTCGAGCAGAACTGGGACTCGACCTGGAGCGACGAGTACGGCTTCATCGACGAGAACGACTGCATGAACCTGGCGAGCCAGTCGCTCATCGCCCGCGGCTGGGTCGAAGACGACGAGTGGTGGTACGCCGTCGGCGACGCCTACTCGAGCTCGGCCGCCTGGCGCAGCTCGACGGCGTTCATGGAGTACCTCGAGTCGCGCCCCGACCTCGCGACCGCGCTCACCGACGACCAGCGCGACCAGGTGAAGGTCGGCGACATCGTGCAGTTCGACTGGGACGTCTCCGGCGATCGCGACCACACGGGCATCGTCACCGCCGTCGTGACGAACGACGACGGATCGATCGACGTCCTCTACGCGGGCCACACCGACGCCACATGGGATCGCTCGGTCGACTACGCGATCACCGAGCTGCACCCCGGCGGAGACGTGTACTACTGGAGCATCGCCGACTGACGCCGCCTGCACCGATGCGTGCGGATGTCGGTGGGCAGGCGTAGACCGGACCCATGGAGATCACGCACCTCAACCCGCCGTCGCTGCACCGCAGCCCGGCCTTCAGCCAGGGTGTGCTCGTGACCGGGGCGCACGACACCCTCTACGTCGGCGGGCAGAACGGCGTCGATGCCGACGGCGTCGTCGTCGAGGGCGGCCTCGGGCCGCAGACCCGCCGCGCCATGCAGAACCTGCTCGCCGTGCTCGCCGAGGCGGGCGCCGACCAGACCAACGTCGTATCGCTGACGATCACGCTCGTCGCGGGCGCCGATGCGACGGCCGGCTACGAGGCCTCGGCCGAGGTCTGGGGTCGGCACGCGACGACCGTGCAGGTGATCCAGGTGGCGGGGTTCGCGAACCCGGCGTTCGTCGTCGAGGTGAGCGCGATCGCGGCCGTCCCCGTGCGCACGTGACGCGGGCCGACGGGCCACGGCACGTGCTCGTGCGCAGAACGGGCTAGATCGCGGCGAGCTCGCGGTCGAGTCGACTCGCGTAGGTGTTGACGATGCCCGACGAACGCGCGCCGAGCCAGATGACGATCTCGACGCCGCCCTCGGGGCGCATCCACTCGTCGAGCCACCCGTCGACCGCGGCGACGAGCACCTGACCGCGGGGTGCGACCGTGCCGAGCGCGTTCTCGCGGAACACCCAGTGCACGCCGACCCCCGCGGGCGCGTCGAGGTGCACGATCTGCACGGCGTTGAACGCCTCGACGAACACGAGTCCGGTGGCGTTCGGGTCGCAGTCGGCGAGCCGGGAGCGGATCGCGGCGATGTCGCCCGTGTCGCCGGCCATGAGCACGTGTGCCGCGGGCGGTGCTGGCG
Organism: Agromyces allii; assembly: GCF_009749385.1. Classification (GTDB taxonomy): domain Bacteria; phylum Actinomycetota; class Actinomycetes; order Actinomycetales; family Microbacteriaceae; genus Agromyces; species Agromyces allii. The sequence goes on from NZ_WBIN01000009.1 coordinate 53,588, forward strand.
GGCGCATCCTGCTGACCATCGACCGGCCTTTCCTCAACTGTCAGGGGTTCGAAGTCCACTTTAGGTAAGCCTTACCTCAAGGGCAAGACGAGCGGCGAGATGTTCAGCCCGCACGCAGCTACGCGAGCACACCGGATCGCTCCCGGCCAATCCGCGCCGACGCCCGCGCCGAACCACCGACAGCGAGGCGATGCGCCGCGCACCGGACGGAGGGCCCGACATGGAGCACGAGGAACGGCGAGCGAGCGGCCGCGGCGGCGACCCCGCGCCTGCGGCATCGGCGGCGCCGGCCGCACGATCGGCCCGGAGGCGGCTGCGCTGGCGGTCGCTCGCCGCGCTCTCCGGCGTCGTCAGCGCCGGTGTGTTCCTCGCCGCGGCCGAACTCGTGGCACTCGTCGTCGCCCGCGACGGCAGCCCGATCCTCGCCGTCGGATCGTTCGTGATCGACATCGTGCCGCAGTGGGCCAAGGAGTTCGCGATCGAGGTGTTCGGCGAGTACGACAAGATCGCGCTGCTCGGCGGGCTCGGCCTCGCCGTGCTCGTCGCCTCGGCGATCGCCGGCGTGCTGCAGTTCGTCAAGCCCCCGCTCGGCGCGATCGCCCTCGGACTCGCCGGCGCACTCTCGCTCGCGGCCGTCGTGACGCGAACGGGCGCGACCGCGTTCGCGTGGCTGCCCCCGCTCGTCGGCTCCGCCGCGGGCATCGTCGTGCTCGTGCTGCTCGCGCGTCGGCTCCGGGCGTGGCACGGGTCCGCGGTTGCGAACGACGACGTGGCGGGCTCGGCGGTTCCGCCCGATCCCGGCGAGCGCGCGAAGGCCGGCCGGCCCGCGGCATCCGTCGACCGTCGCGGGTTCTTCGTGCTCGCCGGGATCGCCGCGGCATCCGCCCTCGTGGTCGGCGTCGGCTCGCGCGTCGCCGGCGCCGCGACGAGCTCGATCGCCGCAATCCGCAAGGCGCTGAAGCTGCCGGCGCCGAACTCGATCGTCACGGTTCCGGACGGCGCCGAGCTCGACATCCCGGGCCTCACGCCGCTGTACACGCCCAACGCCGACTTCTATCGCGTCGACACCGCGCTCACCGTGCCCTCGGTCGACCCGGCCACATGGCGACTCGTCGTCGACGGCATGGTCGGCGAGCGCGTCGAGCTGACGTTCGACGACCTCGTGGCGATGGGCCTCGACGAGTACTCGATCACGCTGACCTGCGTCTCGAACGAGGTCGGCGGCGACCTGCTCGGCACCGCGAAGTGGCTCGGCGTGCCTGTGCGCGACGTGCTCGCGAAGGCCTCGCCGGGCGCCGACGCCGACATGGTGCTCTCGCGGAGCGTCGACGGCTTCACCGCGTCGACGCCGCTCGCCTCGCTCACCGACGACGGGCTCGACGCGATCCTCGCGGTCGCCATGAACGGCGAGCCGCTGCCGCTCGAACACGGATTCCCGGTGCGCATGGTCGTGCCCGGCCTCTACGGCTACGTCTCGGCGACGAAGTGGATCACCGAGCTGAAGGTCACGCGCTTCGACGCCGAGGAGGCGTACTGGACCCCGCGCGGGTACAGCGCGAAGGCCCCCATCAAGCTCTCGTCGCGCATCGACACGCCCCGGCTCGACAAGGCCGTCGCACCCGGCACGACCGTCATCGCGGGCGTCGCCTGGGCGCAGACCGTCGGCATCGACCACGTCGAGGTCAAGATCGACGACGCCGACTGGCAGCGCGCGACCCTCTCGAACCCCGTGAACGCCGACACCTGGGTGCAGTGGTTCCTCGAGTGGGAGGCCACGAGCGGCAGCCACAACGTGACCGTGCGGGCCACCGACCGCGACGGCAACCTCCAGGTCGAGGAGCGAGCGCCCATCGCCCCCGACGGCTCGACCGGGTGGCAGCGGCGACTCGTGCAGGTGAGCTGAGCGTCGCCCAAGTGGTCGGCACGCGACATCCGCCCACGCTTCCCGGTTCGGGATCAGCACCGCCCGCGTGGATATCTGCGAGCATCGAGGGATGAGCAAGCGGATCCTCTTCATCGGCGGCAGCGGCGTGATCAGCTCGGCCTGCGTCGCCAGGGCGGTCGACCTCGGGCACGACGTGACCGTGCTGAATCGCGGGTCGTCCTCGACCCTGCGGCCGCTGCCTCCGACCGTGCGCACGATCACCGCCGACATCCGCGAGCCCGACTCGGTGCGCGCCGCCCTCGGCCGCGACACCGCGAACCCGCTGGAGTTCGACGTCGTGTGCGAGTTCCTCGCGTTCACCCCCGAGCACGTCCGCACCGACCTCGAGCTCTTCGAGGGTCGCGTCGGCCAGTACGTCTTCATCAGCAGCGCATCGGCCTACCAGACCCCGCCGTCGCGCCTGCCGGTGACCGAGTCGACGCCGCTCGTGAACTCCGAATGGCAGTACTCCCGCGACAAGATCGCGTGCGAGGACCTGCTCGTCGAGGCCGTGCGCGAGCGCGGGTTCCCGGCGACGATCGTGCGCCCGTCGCACACGTACGATCGCACGCTGCTGCCGACCATCGGCGGGTACACCGACATCGCCCGCATGCGCGCCGGCCGGCCGGTGCTCGTGCACGGCGACGGCACGAGCCTCTGGACCATCACCCACCACCGCGACTTCGCCGTCGCGTTCGCGGGCCTGCTCGGCAACCCGCTCGCGATCGGCGACGCGTTCCACATCACCGGCGACCACTCCCCCACGTGGAACCAGATCTACACCTGGCTCGCCGACGCGGCCGGGGTCTCCTCGCCCGACCTCGTGCACGTGGCATCCGAGACCATCGCCGCGCTCAACCCCGAGTGGGGCCCCGGCCTGCTCGGCGACAAGGCGCACTCGATGGTGTTCGACAACTCGAAGGTGAAGGCCCTCGTTCCCGACTTCGCCACGACGATCACGTTCGACCGCGGCGCACAGGAGATCATCGAGTTCATCGACGCGACGCCCGAGCTGCAGCGCATCGACCCCGAAGCGGATGCCGCGTTCGACCGCATCGTCGCGAGCGCGTCGCGCTGACACACCGAACCCGCCGTCCGCGCGTGGGCGGCCCGCGATACTCTCTGGGTGTGCCCGACTCCCCCTTCGCGCTCTTCGATCTCACGCCAGACGGCGATCTGCGTGAGACGCGCGACCCCCGCGACGACCGCGGCTCGATCGCGCCGCGCGCGAAGCTGCCGCACGAGACCCGCGTCGTCGCCGACTCGACCGATCGGGTGGCCTGGCTCCGGGCCCGGTCGCAGGGCATCACCGCGACCGATGCCGCGAAGCTCGCGACCCGCACCTCGGTGAAGTCCGCCGCCTGGGAGAAGCTGCACGGCGCCCCGCGCAGCTTCGGCGGCAGCCGCTACACCGACCACGGCCGCGAGCGCGAGCCGGTCATCGCCGCGTGGGCCGACCGCGAGCACGGCATGCACCATTCGTCGTTGCTGTACCACGCGGCATCCGACCGCCGCCATCTGGCCACGCCCGACGGCCTGCGCGTGACCGACCGCGGCGTGCTCGAACTCTGCGAGATCAAGACGACCTCGAAGCCCTGGCGGGCCGTGCCGCGCAACTACCTTCGGCAGGTGTGGTGGCAGCAGTACGTGCTCGGAGCCGAGCGCACGCTCATCGTGTGGGAGCAGCACGAGGACTTCGTGCCCGTCGGCGCCGAGCCCGAGTGCCGGTGGATCGACCGCGACGACGACCAGATCGCGATCCTCGTGCAGCTGGCCGACGAACTGCTGGAGGCGATCAGACCGAAGCAGGCACCCGCTCAGGAGGCGCGCGCCTACTACCGGCCGAGCGTGCTCGCATGACGGTCGTGCTGCTGCACGGACTCGGAGCCGATCGCCGGCAACCGCTGACCCTGCTCGAGCCGATGGTGCACGAGATCCTCGGCGCCGACGAACTCGTCATCGCGCCCGATGTGCGGGCTCACGGCGGGTTCCTCGAGGTCGGCACGGCGTCCGACTTCGCGATCGACCGGCTCGCGGCCGAGGTGGCCGAAGCGGTTCGGGTCGCGCTCGCGGCCGGCGCGGCCTCGGTCTCGTCCGGCACCGACGGCGGCGTGCGCATCGACCCCGAGAGCCCGATCACGATCATGGGCATCTCGATGGGTGCGGCGATCGCACTCCGCATCGCGCTCGACGGCCTGCTGCCCGTCGAACGCGCGGTGTTCATCCGCCCCTCCTTCGACGACACGCCCGTGCCCGAGAACCTCCGGCCGTTCCCCGTGATCGGCCAGGTGCTCGCCGACGCCGGCGCAACGGGCGCCGCCGAGTTCCAGGATCGCGAGGTCTACCACCGGGTCGCCGAGGTCTCTCCGCTCGGCGCTCGCGCGCTGCTCGCCCAGTTCACCGCTCCCGATGCCGCGCGCCGGGCCATGCGCCTCGTCGAGGTGCCGCGCAACCGGGCGTTCCGCGACGACGCCGAACTGGCCGAGCTCGAGCGCCGCGGCATCCGCTCGCTCGTGGTCGGCGCCCTGCGCGACCCCGTGCACCCCCTGTCGACGGCCGAGCGCTGGGCCGCCGGCGTCGCCGGACCCATGCTGGTGCTGCCCGCGCGCGACGACGGACCCGCCGCCCAGTCGCATGTGCTCACCGAGCAGGTCGGGCGCTGGCTGCGCGACTTCTAGGGCCCTGGCTCGCCTGCGGGTCGTCCGCGGCTCGTCCGCGGCTCGTCCGGCCACCTTCCCGGTTGCGGCCGGCAGGATTCGCCGAGTCGCCCGAAGAACGGCGCGACACGCCGCCCGCACTCGGCGTGTCGCCGAATCCGTCCGACGACTCGGCACCGGGCGCGCGAGGATGGTCGCATGACCGACACGATGCGCGCCCTGGTGATCGACCGCACGGGTGACGCCGACGAGCTGCACGTCGCCGACGTCGACCGGCCGATCCGCATCGGCGACGAGGTGCTCGTGCGCGTCATCGCCGCGGGCGTGAACCCGATCGACGCGAAGACCCGCGCCGGCCGCGGCACGTCGGCCGCGATCACCGGCTACCCGGCCGTGCTCGGCAACGACTTCGCGGGCGTCGTCGAGCACGTGCCCTACGCCTCGCACCCGCTGCACGTCGGCGACCGCGTCTACGGCAGCGCCCGCCCGCCGCGCACGCCCGGCAGCTTCGCCGAGTTCGTCACGGTCTCGTCGATGAGCGTCGCCCCCATGCCCGCCTCGCTCGGCTTCGTCGAGGCGGCGGCCCTGCCGATCGCGGCGCTCACCGCGTGGGGCGCGATCGTCGACGTCGCCCGCGTGCACGACGGGCAGCGCGTGCTCGTGCACGCCGGCGCCGGCGGCGTCGGCCACCTCGCCGTGCAGCTCGCCGCCTACTTCGGTGCGCATGTCACGGCCACCTGCGGACCCGACAACGTCGAGTTCGTGCGCGGCCTCGGCGCCGAGCACGTCATCGACTACCGCGCCGAGCGCTTCGAAGAGGTCGCCGGCGAGCAGGACGTCGTCATCGACCTCATCGGCAACGTGAAGGACGACACGGGCACCCGCTCGCTCGACGCGATCCGCCACGGCGGGCTCATCGTCAACGTGCCCACCGGGTCCTGGCCGACCATGGCCGACGAGGCGGCCGCCCGCGGCATCCGCGCCACCGGATACTCGTGCTCCCCCGACGCCCGCACCCTCGCCGTGCTCACCCGGCTCGTCGACGACGGCGCCCTGCGCGTGCACGTCGACCGCGAACTGCCGCTCGCCGACGGCGCCGAGGCGCACCGCCTCGTCGAGGGCGGGCACGTGCGCGGCAAGGTCGTGCTGCGCGTCGCACCCGACCCCGAGTAGGGCTCGGTTCGAGCGAGCGGATGCCGCGGCATCCGCAGTTCGTCGGTACTGAGTTCGCGCGGCGACCATGACGCCGATCCCGGCGGTGTCGGTGTCGGTGGCGCTGCGTATGCTCGCGTCGTGGCCACCCTCGACGACCTTCGGCGCACGGCCTCGGCGCTGCCCGGCAATGAAGAGCGCGCGACCACGGGCGGTGCCGCCTGGTTCGTGCGCAACAAGCTGTACGCCTGGGAGTGCCACCCGTGGCCGAGCATCCCCGACGACGTGCGGGCGATCGTCGCGGCCGAGCTCGTCGTCGGAGTCAAGGTCGCCGACCCGGTCGACGCGCTCGCGCTCGTGCAGATGGCGCCCGACGTGTTCCTGCGCACGACGACCCCGTGGGGCGAGCCGAAGATCGCGTTCCGCATGGCCGACGTCGAACTCGACCACCTCGCCGAACTCGTGACCGAGGCCTGGCGCGTGCAGGCGCCGAAGTACCTGCGGCGCGAGTTCGACGAGCGTTAGCATCGCCGCATGCCCACGCGATTCGAAACCGTCGACGAGTTCCTCGCCGCCCAGTCGCCCGAGCGGCGGGCCGAGGTCGACGCGCTGCGGGCGCTCGTGCGCGAGGCCGAGCCCGGGCTCGTCGAGATCGTGAAATGGAATTCGCCGAGTTACACGCTCGACGGCGTCGATCGGCTGACGATCAATGCCGCGGGCAGGGGCCCGGTTCGGCTGATCCTCCACTTCGGCACCAAACGCGGGGAGCAGAAGGGCGCGACGCCGACCTTCGCGGGCGACCCAGATGGGCTGCTCACCTGGCACTCTGACATCCGGGCCAGCCTCACGCTGCCGCCCGCCGACGAACCCGTCGACCGGCGCGATGCGGTCGTCGCGGTCATCCAGGCCTGGTTGGCGGACAGCGGATCGAACCGATGAACGACGAGGAGTCAGCACGATGACGAAGTACCTGATCTCGTTCCCGAGCAGTGCCATGGTCGTCTCCGCCGACGAGCTGCCGGCAGTGGCGGATGCCGCGCACGCCGTCGTGCAGGAGGCGAAGGACGCCGGCGTCTGGGTGTTCGGCGGCGGCATCGACGAGAGCGTCGCAGCCGTCATGGTCGACGGCGGTGGATCGGTCGCCGAGGGCACGTACCCGCAGACCAGCCGGTTCGACGGCGGCTTCACCGTGCTGGAGCTCCCCACCCGCGAGGCCGCCCTCGAGTGGGCAGCCAGGATCGCGACCGCCTGCCGCTGCGCGCAGGAGGTGCGGGAGTTCATGTACGACCCCGAGAGCTGAGCGCCGACCGACTCGCGCGCGTGGCCGCGATAGCGTTGCGCCCATGAACATCGACCCTGCGGGCACCGGCATGATCACGGCGCTGTGGCTGACCGTGGCGATCCTGGCGGGCGGCTACGCGCGCACGCGCAACCGGTCGGCCTGGACCTGGTTCCTGCTCACCGCGTTCCTGGGCCCGATCGCCGCGTACCTGCTCGTGGTGTGGCCGCCGCGCGAGCCCGTCTCGACGCCCGCATCGCAGGAGCGGGTCTCGCAGGCGGACGCCCCGTGAGGTCCGCCGGCAGCGGGCCACGAACCGTCTCGACGCAAGATCGGAAGGTTCCCGCATGAAGGCCTCCGACGCCGATCGCGATGGAACCCTCGAGGGGGCGATTCACCGCTGGGAGATGCCCTTCTGGTGGCGACCGTTCATGATCGGCATCCTCGTGCTCTTGCTCGTGTTCGGCGCGCTGGTCGCACCACGCGTCGTCAGCGAGGGCTGGCAGGCCATGGTGTTCATGACGGTGTGGTTCGCGGCCCTCGCTTGGAACCTGTACTGGTGGTTGTTCCGAATCCCGTACCGGCTCGAAGTCCGTGGCGAGACCTTGTACTGGCGGGCCCCGTTCGCCCGCGGCGACCTCCCGGTGCCGTCGATCATCGACGTGGGACCGTTCCTGGGGCTCTCGTACCAGATTACGGTCATTCGTGCCGTCGGGCATCGAAGCGTTCCCCTCTTCGCCTGCGGCGACCTCTCGTGGTTGTTCGCCCGACTGAGCGCGATCAACAGCGCCGTTCCCGCGAGGGTCCCGGGGTTCGCCGGAGCCTACGACCGACTGAGCGGTCGCATGATGACGCCCCGCCAGCGCCGGCTCAGCCGAGGTGCCCGGAGGTAGCCCTCAGCCCGCTCCGGCCGACGCGTCAGCCCGAGCGCGACTCGAGGAGCGCCGAGCCGAGCTCGCTGCGCAGGTAGAGCACGCTGCGGCCGTAGCGGGTGCTGACGAGCAGGCCGGCGTCGCGGAGCACGCGCAGGTGCTGGTTCACGGCCGATGCGGTGACGCCGAAGCGCACGCCGAGCTCGGTGGAGGAGGCGGGGTCGCCGAGGGCGGCGAGCAGGCTCGCGCGCGTCTCGCCGAGCACGGCGGCGACCGCAGCGGGGTTCGCGACGGGTTCGGCCTCCCAGAGGGCGCCCTGGCCGCGGGCCGAGTAGAGGATCATCGGCGGACCGTCGCCGATCGGCGCCGAGGCGCGACGCGTGAACATCGTGGGCATGAGGGTGAGGCCGTTGCCGTCGATGGCGAGCGTGCGGTCGTTCGGGTCGGCGAGCCGCACCGAGACCACGCCGTGGTCGTAGGCGATGCGCGGCGAGAGCCCGTTGAGCATGCTGGCCACCCCGGCCTGGGCGATCTGGCGTCCGCGGTAGACCACATCGGCCTCGAGCACGGCGCGCATGCGCGGCCAGTACGGCTCGAAGCAGGTCTCCCAGAGCTGCCTGAGCGCACGGATGATGCGGCGGAGCGCCTGACTCGTCGACCCGCCGAACACTTCGGGCACGTGCCCGTGCACGGCGACGAGGTCGCTGCGGAACACGTCGGCCGGGGTCGCGGCGAGCGCGCGGAACTCGTCTTCGAGCCGAGTGAGCGGCGACGCGGGCCGGGGGTTCAGGAAGTCGGGCGTCCACATGCGCTCGTCGATGAGGGCGCCGAGCACGCGCATGTCGAGGCGTTCGCGCGCCTCTTCGGTGCGCCGCAGCCAGCCGAGCTGGAGCGGGAACCTCGCGGGCTCCCGGATGGCCCGCAACGACAGGCCGAGTTCGCACAGCGGCGAGAGGGCGAAGCGCACGGCTCCGACGTCGTCTTCGTTCAGCACGTAGCGCAACATGTAGCACTACGCTACATCGGTTTCGCCCGGCCGACCGCCTCAGCAGGATCGTCACTGTGAGCCCTACCTCGAGTCCCGACACCTCCTCGTTGCCCGTCATCGAACCCGATCTCGAGGCCGCCGCCACGAGCATCGATGAAGCGGATGCCGCGGCGCAGGCCGAGGGCGACCCCGGCACCCCGGGTACCGGCAAGCCGGGGTTGGCGGCCCGCATCGCGGCATCCGTCTCGAACCCGGTGCTGCGGATCCTCGTGACCGCGACCCTCATCAGCCGTGTCGGGCGCGGCATCTTCATCACCATCACGGTGCTCTACTTCACGCTCATCGTCGGGCTGCCCGCGCACGAGATCGCGATCGTGCTGGGCGCGGCGAGCGCGGCGGGCATCGTCGCCTCGCTCGCGGGCGGCTGGCTCGCCGACCGCATGAGCGCGCGCCGCGTGCTGCTCGTGTTCACGACGCTCGAGGGCCTCGGCCTGCTCTGCTACGCGGCGACCGGCGACTTCGTGTCGGCCCTCGTCGTCGCGGTCATCGTCGGGGCGTTCGGGCAGGGTGCGAACTCCACGCGCATGGCGATCCTCGCGCGGGCATTCGAGGCCGAGCAGCGCGTGCAGGCCAGGGCGGTGCTGCGCACGGTCACGAACGTGTCGATCGCCGTCGGCTCGGGGCTCGGCGCGCTCGCCCTCGCGATCGGCACGGCCGAGGCCTACCGGATCCTGCTCGTCGCCGCCGGCGCGCTCTACCTGCTCGCCCTCGTGCGGCTCGTGAAGCTGCCCGCGAGCGTCGACGCGCCGCGCGCGATTCCGCCGGTGACGGGCGCGGTCGGTGCGGTCGATGCGGTCGGCGCCGTCGCGGCCGTGGACGGCACCGTCGACGACGACGTGCCCGAGCCCGGTGGGGCGGATGCCGCGGAGGGCCGCGATCCGCATGACGCCCCGCCCGCGGCATCCGCTCGCCCGACGCCCCCGCCGAAGCGTCGAAGCCGCTTCGCGCACTCGCCGTGGCGCGACCCCCGCTACCTCGCCCTCACGGGACTCAGCGCGATCTTCGGCATGCAGTTCGGCGTCGCCGAGATCGGCGTGCCGCTGTGGATCGCGCACGAGACCGATGCATCGGCCGTGCTCGTGTCGGCCGTGCTCATCATCAACACGGCGATCGTGGTGCTGTTCCAGGTGCCGCTCTCGCGGGGCACGCACGACCTGCGCCGTGCCGGACGCGTCTCGGCCGTCGCCGCGTGGCTCATGGCGGCGACCTGCCTCGTCTACGCCGCGGCCGCCGGACTGCCCGTGTGGTTCTCGGTCGTGTTCATCGTGCTCGCCTCGATCACGCACGCGTTCGCCGAGGTGCTCTCGCAGGCCGGCGGCTGGGGCCTCAGCTTCGAGCTCGCCGACCCGGTGCAGGCGGGCACCTACCAGGGCGTCTACTCGATGGGCTACTCGATCGGCGCGACGCTCGCGCCCGCGGTCGTCACCGCCACGGCGATCAGCATGGGCCTGGCGGGCTGGGCGATCCTCGCGGTGGTGTTCCTCGCGTCGGGACTCGGCACCTGGGCGATCGCCCGCTCGGCCGCGACCCGAGTGGATGCCGCGCGCGCTGCGCAACCCCGAGTCTCCTAGGCAGCCCACCGGGTAGGGTCGGGCGCATGCCCGCACCGACGATCGTCTGGTTCCGCGACGACCTGCGGGTCGGCGATCATCCGGCGCTCGCCGCGGCGGCCGAACGCGGCGCCCCGGTCGTGTGCGTGTTCGTGCTCGACGAGGAGTCGCCCGGCATCCGTCCGCTCGGCGGGGCCGCCCGCTGGTGGCTGCACGGCTCGCTCGAAGCCCTGCGTGCCGACCTCGAGGCGCTCGGCACGACGCTCGTGCTGCGTCGTGGAGCGGCGGGCCGAGTCATCCGCTCGCTCGTGAGCGAGACCGGCGCCGACGCCGTGTTCTGGAACCGCCGCTACGGCGGCCCCGAGCGCGAGGTCGACACCGAGCTGAAGTCCGCGCTGGGCGACGACGGGCTCGAGGTGAAGAGCTTCGCCGGCAACCTGCTCTTCGAACCGTGGACGATCCGCACCGGGCAGGGCACGCCGTACTCGGTCTTCACCCCGTTCTGGCGCGCCTGCCTCGCAGCGCCCGAGGCGCGGCATCCGCTCGCCGTGCCCGATGGGCTCGACGCGCACGTTCCGGATGCCGCGAGCGACGACCTCGACTCGTGGCACCTGCTGCCGACGCGGCCCGACTGGGCGGCGGGCCTCCGCGAGACGTGGACCCCCGGATCGGAAGGGGCGCACGACCGGCTCGAGACGTTCCTCGACGAACGCCTCGGCGACTACGACGGGCACCGCGACCGCCCGGCGATCGACGCGACCTCGCGCCTGTCGCCGCACCTGCGCTGGGGCGAGATCAGCCCGTTCGAGGTCTGGAACGCGGTGCGCGAGCGCCGGTCGACGGGCGGCGCCGACGGCCGGCGCGGCGAAGCGACGGGTGAGGCCACGAGCCGTGCCCGGTTCCTCGCCGAGCTCGGCTGGCGCGAGTTCGCGTGGCACGTCCTCTTCCACGCACCCGACCTCGCCACCAGCAACTGGCGCGCCGAGTTCGACGCGTTCCCGTGGCCGCGCCTGCACCCGACCGCGCTGCGGGCGTGGGAGGAGGGCCGCACGGGCGTGCCGATCGTCGACGCGGGCATGCGCGAGCTGTGGCGCACGGGCAGCATGCACAACCGGGTGCGCATGGTCACGGCGTCGTTCCTCACGAAGAACCTGCTCATCGACTGGCGCCGCGGCGAGCAGTGGTTCTGGGACACGCTCGTCGACGCCGATGCAGCCGCCAACCCGTTCAACTGGCAGTGGGTCGCGGGCTCGGGGGCGGATGCCGCGCCCTACTTCCGCGTGTTCAACCCGCTGCTGCAGGCGAAGAAGTTCGACCCCGACGGCGCCTACGTGCACCGATGGGTGCCCGAGGTCGACACCGAGGAGTACCCCGAGCCGATCGTGGATCTCGGCGAGTCCCGCGAGGCGGCCCTGGCCGGATACCAGACGGTGAAGTCGGCCATAGGATCGGCGCGTGCACGAACCTCTCCGTGAGATCCGACTCGCGACGCCCAGCGACCACGCCCTGCTCGAACGGATCGAGAACGACGCCGACGAGCTCTTCATCGAGCGGTTCCGGCCCGCATCGTGGCGGCCCGCGCCCGACGCGGCGACCCGCTCGGCGCAACCCGGGTTCGTGCTGGTCGCGCTCGATGCCGAGATCTCGAGCTCAGAGACGGTCGGCGGCGAACCGATCGTCGTCGGCTTCGCCCAGGTGCTCGAGCACGACGGCTTCGCACACCTCGAGCAGCTCTCGGTCGCCCCGTCGCATGCACGCCGTGGCCACGGCCGGCGCCTCGTCGAAGCCGCGATCGCTCGCGCCCGTGCGCTCGGCTACGACGAGATCACCCTGCGGACCTACGCCGACGTCCCCTGGAACGCGCCGTTCTACCGCAGCTGCGGATTCGTCGAGTCCGAACCCGCGACGGCGTGGCATCGCGAGCTCGCCGAGCACGACGTCGCCTCGGCGCTCGCCACCGGCATCGCGAGTCCGCGCATCCAGATGACGGCACGCTGACCCTGCTCGGTCAGACGGCGAGCGGGCGTGCGAGCACCCAGTCGTCCTCGTCGCGGTCGCCGAGCCGGAAGTGCTTGCGCCCGGCCTTCACGAATCCGTGCTTCTCGTAGAAGCGGATCGCGCGCCCGTTCTCCTCGTTGACGCCGAGCCACGCGGCGACCGCACCGGTCGCCCGCGCCGCCTGGAGGGTGCCCTCCATGAGCGGCCCCGCGACCGATCCGGTGCCGTGCGCCGATGCCAGCGTGTAGAACTTGCCGAGCTCGATGACGGGGCGTTCGACGACGGCTGCCGCGACATCCGCATCGCTCGGATCGCCGCCGACGAGCATCGTGTAGCCGACGAGGTCACCCGAGGCGTCTTCGGCCACGGTGATCACGCGATCCGCGTCGGCCAGGTACGCCTCAAACCTCGCGACGGTGAAGTTGACGGCGATGAACTCGGCGATCGCCTCGGCGGTGGTCGAGGGCGGGCAGGCGAGCGGGAACGTCTCGGCCGCGAGATCGGCGAGCGCCGCGGCATCCGTCGGCCTGGCCTGGCGAATCGTGGTTCGGGTCACGATTCGACAGTCTGGCAGGCCGACGGATGTCGCCGCGCGCCGAGGCACGCATCGGGACCGCGGCGCCCGGCCCGCGCCCGTCCCGCGGCGCGCCGAGAGGGCCGCGCCGACCGTTGCACCTTCCGGGATCGCCGGATGCGGTCGACGCGGCCCTTCGGGAACCGCGGCGGTGCCGAGTCGCCCGACGCCATGCGGAGTCGGGCGACTCGAGCGCTCAGAGGAAGCGGGCGTACGCCCCCACCGTGAGGAACGTCGGGAACTCGGGCTCGAGCGCCACGGTGCGGAACACCGAGATCGCGTCGTCGAACCGGTCGCCCTCGAAGCGCGGCAGGGCGGCGACGGCCTCGGCCATGAGGCGCACGATCGACGTCTGGTCGATGCGCGTGCCCTCGGCGGTGACGGTGTTGTTGTCGAGCCACTGCCAGATCTGCGAGCGGGAGATCTCGGCGGTCGCGGCGTCCTCCATGAGGTTGTCGATCGCCGCGGCGCCGGTGCCGCGCAGCCACGACTCGACGTAGCGGATCGCGATCGACACGTTGTCGCGCACGCCGGCCTCGGTGACCTCGCCGCCGATCGACGGGATGTCGAGCAGGTCGGCAGCGGTGACCTGCACGTCGTCGCGCAGGCGGTCGACCTGGTTGGGCCGGTCGCCGAGCACGGCGTCGAACTCGGCGCGAGCCGTCGGGATCAGGTCGGGGTGCGCGACCCACGTGCCATCGAATCCGTCGCCGGCCTCCCGACGCTTGTCGGCGGAGACCGCCGTGAGCGCCCGCTCGGTCACCTCGGGGTCGCGGCGGTTCGGGATGAACGCGCTCATGCCGCCGATCGCATGTGCGCCGCGCTTGTGGCACGTCTGCACGAGCAGTTCGGTGTACGCCCGCATGAACGGCACCGTCATGGTGATCGCCTTGCGGTCGGGGAAGACCCAGCGACGGCCGCGCGAGCGGAACGTCTTCACGATCGAGAAGATGTAGTCCCAGCGACCGGCGTTGAGGCCCGCGCAGTGGTCGCGCAGCTCGTAGAGGATCTCGTCCATCTGGAACGCGGCCTGGATCGTCTCGATGAGCACGGTCGCGCGGATCGTGCCCTGCGGGATGCCGAGCGCGTTCTGCGAGAAGACGAAGATGTCGTTCCAGAGCTTCGCCTCGCGGTGGCTCTCGAGCTTCGGCAGGTAGAAGTACGGCCCGCGACCCGCGGCGATGAGCGCCTGGGCGTTGTGGAAGAAGTACAGCCCGAAGTCGACGAGCGAACCGGATGCGTGCATCGCGCGCCCGGCGCGGTCGTGGAACGTCAGGTGCTTCTCGACGAGGTGCCAGCCGCGCGGACGCATCACGATCGTCGGGGTCTCCGACGCGGTGACGCGGTACTCCTTGCCCTCGGGGCTCGTGTACGAGAGGTCGCCGCGCAGGAAGTCGAACAGCGTCGTCTGCCCGCCGATCACGTTCTCCCAGGTGGGGCTCGTGGCGTCCTCCTGGTCGGCGAGCCACACCTTCGCACCCGAGTTCAGGGCGTTGATGGCCATCTTGCGGTCGGTCGGACCGGTGATCTCGACGCGACGGTCCTCGAGTCCGGGGCCGGGGCCGGCCACGCGCCAGGATGCGTCGTCGCGGATCCATGCCGTCTCGGGCATGAAGCGCGGGTCGCGGCCGTTCGCCGCGTCGACACGGGTCTTCAGGCGCTCGGCGAGCAGCTCGTGGCGGGTGCCGGCGAAGCGGTCGTGCAGCGCCGCGAGGAACGCGAGCGCCTCTGGCGTGAGGATCTCGTCGGCACGGTCGACGGATGCCGCGCGCTCCGCGCCCGAGCGGGCGATCTCGATGCGCGGCTCGACGGTCTGGAAGCTGCCGGTGGCGGGCTTCGGTTCGGGCAGGCGGGCGGATGCGGCATCCGTTCGCTCGCGCTCGAGGGTCATGGTCGGTGTCGTGTTCATGATGTCGTCTCCTTCGATTCACCGGTGGGGAGTTCGCCGGTCGAGTAGCGCGAAGCGCGTATCGAGACCTGGTGTGGTCTCGATACGGCGCCCGGGGCGCCTACTCGACCGGCAGAACTCCACCCGGCGAGAGGGTCAGTGCTGGAACTGGTCTTCCTCGGTCGATCCGACGAGGGCGAGCGTCGCGCTGTTGGGGTTCAGCGCCGTGGCGATCTGGTCGAAGTAGCCGGTGCCGACTTCGCGCTGGTGGCGCGTCGCGGTGTAGCCGGATGCCTCCGAGGCGAATTCCGCCTCCTGGAGCTCGACGTAGGCCGACATGTGGCGCTCGTTGTAGTCCTTGGCGAGCGTGAACATGCCGTGGTTCAGGGAGTGGAAGCCCGCGAGGGTGATGAACTGGAAGGCGTAGCCCATCGACGCGAGCTCGCGCTGGAACTTCGCGATCTGGTCGTCGTCGAGGTGGCGCTTCCAGTTGAAGCTCGGCGAGCAGTTGTACGAGAGGCGCTTGCCCGGGAACTTCGCGTGCACGGCCTCGGCGAAGCGGCGCGCGAGGTCGAGGTCGGGCTCGGCCGACTCGACCCAGAGCAGGTCGGCGTACTCGGCGTACGCGAGGCCGCGGGCGATGACCGGCTCGATGCCGTTCTGCACCTCGTAGAAGCCCTCCGCGGTGCGGTCGCCCGTGACGAACGGCTTGTCGCGGTCGTCGTGGTCGCTCGTCAGCAGGGTCGCGGCCAGCGCGTCGGTGCGGGCGATGATGATCGACGGCACGCCCGCGACATCCGCCGCCAGACGGGCCGCGTTGATCGTGCGGATGTGCTGCGACGTCGGGATGAGCACCTTGCCGCCCATGTGGCCGCACTTCTTCTCGCTCGCGAGCTGGTCCTCCCAGTGCACGCCCGCTGCGCCGGCCTCGATCATCTGGTGCATGAGCTCGTAGGCGTTCAGCGGGCCGCCGAAGCCTGCCTCGGCGTCGGCGACGATGGGGGCCATCCAGTCGGAGATGCCGGTCTCGGCCTCGTTGCCCTGCTCGATCTGGCCCGTGCGCAGCAGGGCGTTGTTGATGCGGCGAACGACGGCCGGCACCGAGTTCGCGGGGTAGAGCGACTGGTCGGGGTAGGTCTGGCCGCTGAGGTTCGCGTCGGCCGCGACCTGCCAGCCGCTCAGGTAGATCGCCTTGAGGCCCGCGCGGACCTGCTGCACGGCCTGGTTGCCGGTGAGGGCGCCGAGGGCCGCCGACCACTGCGGGTCCTCCTGCGGCGCGAACGCGGTGCCCGTGTTCTTCTGGATGTCGTCCCACAGGCGCTCGGCGCCGCGCTTGGCGAGCGTGCGCTCCTCGCGCACCGGGCCGCGGAGGGCGATGACGTCCTCGGCGGTGTAGTCGCGGCTGACACCCTCCCAACGCGGGTTCGCGTCCCACTCGAGCTGCAGTTCGGCTGCGGTCTGGGTCTGGTCGCCGGGGCGGTTCGTGCTCATCGTGGTGCTCCTTCGGTGCGGCTTCGGTGCTGCTGCGGTCCTGCTTCGATGCAGCGGGCGGATGTCTCGTGCGGATGTCTCGTGCTGCCCGTCCGACGTCTGCTTCGGCGCCGTCCGGGGTGGCTGTGGTTCCACTCTGCGGGCCGCCGGGGCACCCCGACCGACGATTCGGGGGGTGAACTTCCGCGGTATTTCTGCGCTGCGGAAACATGCCCCGCCGCCCCTCCCCATCACGCCCATCGTTCGGTCACTCGTGGTCGGAATACCCGCGTCGAAGCGACTACAAGCGACCGAACGATGAGGGCCGGCGATCAGCGTGTCCAGCCCCGGTCTCGCAAGGCGCGCTCCGCGCGCGTCACGAGGTCGGCGAGCGCCATCCGTTTCGTCGCCCTGATCACCAGCCAGCCGTCGGCTGCGAGATCGTTGAGTCTGGTGACATCCGTCGTCCATTGGCCGAGGTCGAGCCGATGATGCTCGCCGTCGTACTCGACCAGCACCTTGTACGTGCGGAACACCAGGTCGCCGCGAGTGCGCCGCCCCGATCGGAGCTCGATGACGCCGTTCGGTTCAGCCTCGGGAAGACCGGCGCGAAGCAAGGCGAGGCGCGCGAGCGTCTCGGGCCGCGAGTAGGAGTTCGCGCGGAGATCTGCCCGTGCTCTGCGCAGGTTGGCCGCGCCCGCACGGTTGCCGTGACGCGCGATCGCCCGGTCGATCTCGTCGAACGACGCCAACGGCGACGGCAAGCCCACGAGCCTGTCGCCGGCAGCGACGAGGTCGTCGTGCTGGAGCCGGCCCGCGAGGGAGCACCAGGCATCGGCGGGCGCCAGCACGCGAAGACCGCGAACCTGGCGGACCGGCGGATGACCCGTCGTGGAGTATCCGGCGACGCCGCTCCGCCTCGGTGCCCGGCCGCCTTCGAGCGCGGTCACGTGCACGCGCGCGTCGCACTCGACGGCGAGCGGCAACGGGAGACCGAGCAGCACGGCCGCCGTGACGTGCGAGAAGACCTGGTTGGAGGGCATGACGGTGGCGTACGCAGCACACCGATGCCCGACCGTCTCTGCGGGGCGAGGTGCCCGGACTCCGCGGAACGGTCGGGCCAGGTCGCCGTTGCGCAGCCTGCGCCGCGAAGCCCCGGCGTCGATCGCCTCGGGTGTCGCAAACGGACGATCCACGAGCGATGCCGGAAGCGGAGTCGTTCGACGCATCCGACGAGTGTGCCTGCGGGCTCGACGCGCGCCTCGAGCGAAGCTCGTCCGATCGCGTTCAGCCGATCGACCTCGCCTGGGGAGGAGCGCTCGCCGGGAGACTGGCGGGGGGGGGGGGGGGGGGGGGGGGCCCCGCGCACCGGCGCGGCCCCCACCAACCACACCCCCAGGGGGCCGGGG
>NZ_WBIN01000010.1 GCF_009749385.1 Agromyces allii
TCGCCGGGAGACTGGCGTCGTTCGGTCAGTCGTGGTCGCACTCTGGCACGTGAAGCGACCACAAGTGACCGAACGACGGGTGCAAGGGCGGGGCAGAGTGTGGCGGGGCTTGGGTGGCGATACCTCGCACTGCGAGGTATATTGCTGATCCAGATACCTTGAGCTGCAAGGTACGCACCACGCAGGAGGAGCATCATGCGCATCGGCAAGGACCTCGTCGCGGCGGCCGCGACCCCGGTCGTGCTCGGCATCCTGGCCGAGGGCGAGTCGTACGGCTACGCGATCCTCCAGCGCATCACCGCGCTCTCCGACGGCGAGCTGGAGTGGAGCGATGGCATGCTCTATCCGCTGCTGCACCGCCTCGAGCGGCTCGGCCACGTGCACTCCGAGTGGCGCCAGTCCGACAGCGGGCGCCCGCGCAAGCACTACCGTCTGACCGAGCAGGGCGCCGGCGTGCTCGCCGAGCAGCGCCGTCAGTGGTCGGTCGTCGGCGATCTGCTCAGCAAGGTCTGGCCCGACGACGGCGGCCCGCGCATGCGCCTCGCCTTCGGGGAGATCTGACATGACGCCCGAGACCCCGCTCCCCGACCGCACGCCGGCGGCCGACGCCGACGGACCCGGCCGCACCGAACCTGGCGCCCCCGACGAGCTCGGCGCGCTCGTCGCCTCCTGGCGCGCGTGGATGCAGCGCCACGACGCCGTGAACCGTGCCGACCTCGACGAGCTCGAGAGCCACCTGCTCGACCGCGTCGACGCGCTGCGCGAGGTCGGGCTCCACGACGACGAGGCCTTCCTCGTTGCAGTGAAGCGCCTCGGCGCGGTCGACGAGCTCTCGCACGAGTACGCCCGCGTGCACTCCGAACGATTGTGGAAGCAGCTCGTGCTCGACGGCGAGGCGGAGCCCGGCGCGGCCGACCCCGGCGCGCGCGCCGCGACATCCGACCCCCTCGACCCTGCGGATGCCGCGGGCGGGCGCGTGCCGTTCTGGAGACGTGCGAACGGGCTCGCCGTCGCGCTCGCGCTGGGCGTCGGTGCCGGCCTCGTCGTGACGTCGGCGACACTCCTCGGAGCCGACCCCGCGTTCTTCCTGCGGAACGCCGCACTGCTCGTGCTGCCGTTCCTCGCCGCCTGGTTCGTGTGGCGTCACCGTCCGCCGACGGCCGCGGTGCTCGCCGTCGCGGGCGCGTTCGTGCTCGCCGGCGTGGTGCTGAACGTCTTCCCGTGGGCCTCCCTCGCCGCTGCGCAGGCGTTCGGCGGTGCGGTGGCCGACACCGAACTGCTCGCGTCCCTCGGCGCCGCCGTCGCCCTCTGGCTCATGACGGGCGTGGCCTACACGGCCGGACGGTGGCGCAGCAGTGGTGCCCGCATGGACTTCGTGCGGTTCAGCGGCGAGTGGGTCGTGTACTACGTGCTCATCGCCCTCGTCGGCGGGGCCCTGTCGGCGCTCACGATCGGCGTGTTCTCGACGATCGACGTCGACGTCGCGTGGTTCTTCGGCCAGTGGGTGCTGCCCTGCGCGATCCCGGGGGCCGTGCTCGTCGCGGCCTGGCTCGTCGACGCCAAGCAGCGCGTGATCGAGAACATCGCGCCCGTGCTCACGAAGGTCTTCACGCCGCTCTTCACGATCATGCTGATCGCCCTCGTCGTGGCCGCGGTGCTGCAGTGGAACATCGTCGACGCCGACCGCGAGCTCCTCATCGCGTTCGACCTGGTGCTCGTCGTGGTGCTCGGGCTGCTCGTCTACTCGTACTCGTCGCGCGATCCGCTGCTGCGGCCCGGATGGTTCGACCGCATCCAGCTCGTGATGCTCGTCGCGGCGCTCGTGGTCGACGTGTTCGTGCTCGTCGCGATGCTCGGGCGCACGGGCGAGTTCGGCTTCAGCCCGAACAAGACCGCCTCGCTCGGGCTCAACCTGATCCTGCTCGCGAACCTCGCGTGGGCCGCCTGGCTGCAGCTCGGGTTCCTGCGCGGGCGCGAGCCGTTCGACCGCCTCGAGCGCTGGCAGACGGGGTACCTTCCGGTCTACCTCGCCTGGGCGGCCGTGCTGGTGCTGGTGTTCCCGCCCGTCTTCGACTTCGCCTGAGCGCCGCGGGACGCACCCAGCGCCCGCCCGACCGACCGACCGACCGACCGGACGGACTGTCGGGTCGCGGCATCCGCACCCGATGGAATGTCTCATTCCATGCCGCGGCGTTGCACGGCGGCGACCGCGGGGATTGAATGGGCCTCCGGCGCGATGCTGCGCGGGTGAACAGGAGGCGTCATCAGATGACCACGGCAACCACGATCGAGGCCGGCGGCGGAACGGCTCCCGGCGTCGGAGCAGCTCAGGGCGAGGCCCCCGGAACCGTCGTCATCGACTCGGTCACGAAGCAGTACGGCGACGCCACCGCCGTCGACCGGCTCTCGCTCACGATCCAGCCGGGCGAGTTCATCTCGCTGCTCGGCCCCTCGGGCTGCGGCAAGACCACGACCCTGCGCATGATCGCCGGCTTCGAGCATCCGGATGCCGGTGACATCCGCGTCTCCGGACGATCCGTCCTGGGCGTGCCGCCGTACCGCCGCGACGTGAACACGGTCTTCCAGGCGTACGCGCTGTTCCCGCACATGTCGGTCGCCGAGAACGTCGCCTACGGCCTGCAGCAGAAGCGCACGCCGAAGTCCGAGATCCGCCAGCGCGTCGTCGACGCGCTCGACCTCGCCCAGATGCGCGGTTTCGCCGACCGCAAGCCGACCCAGCTCTCCGGCGGCCAGCAGCAGCGTGTCGCGCTCGCGCGGGCGCTCGTCAACCGCCCCTCGGTGCTGCTGCTCGACGAGCCGCTCGGCGCGCTCGACCGGCAACTGCGTGAAGAGATGCAGCTCGAGCTGAAGCTGCTGCAGTCCCGACTCGGCATCACGTTCGTGTTCGTCACGCACGACCAGGGCGAGGCGCTCTCGATGAGCGACCGCATCGCGATCATGCGCAGCGGACGCATCGAGCAGCTCGCCGACGCCGACACCGTCTACGCCAGGCCCGTGTCGGCCTACGTCGCGGCCTTCGTCGGCCAGCAGAACTTCTTCCGCGGAACGGTCGGGGGCGATGGATCCTCGATCGACGCGACGCACGCCAAGGTCCGTGCGGCGAGCGCGTCGCTGCAGGAGGGCACCGCCGGCCAGGCGGCCGTTCGCCCCGAGTTCGTGGAGATCGCGGCCGACGGACCGACCGCCGCGGCATCCGGAACACCGAACACCGCGCGCGGCACCCTGATCGGGGTCTCGCACCAGGGCGAGACGATGCAGTACCTCGTGCAGCTCGGCGACGACCAGAGCCTCATCGCCCGCCGCCCGTCGCCCGAGGCGCCGCAGCTCGCCGTCGGCGATGCGGTCGTGTGCTCGTGGCGCGCCGAGAGCGTGCTGCTGTTCCCGTCCGACGACGCGGCGAGCGCGGGCGGCTACGTCGCCCCGCCCACGGCCTGAGCCCGATCGGGAGCCCCCATGTCACGCGAACCCGACATCCGCATCCTCGCCCCGGCCGGCGCGGCCAAGACGATCCGCCGCGAGCTCTCGCGTCGCCGGTTCCTGAGCTTCGCCGCCGCGGCGGGCACGACCGCGGCACTCGCCGCATGCGCGTCGCCGGGCGCCTCCACGACCACCCGCGCCTCGGGCGCACCGCTCGAGGACCGCCTCTCGATCTACACCTGGGGCGACTACGACGCCCCCGACGTGCTCGACGCGTTCACCGCCGACCTCGGCCCGAAGGTGTCGTTGAGCGCCTTCAACTCCAACGAGGAGATGGTGGCCAAGCTCGTCGGCGCGCGCGGCACGAGCGGCTACGACCTCGTCGTGCCCACCGGCACGTTCGTCGCGCAGATGGCCGAGCACGGGCTCCTGACCAAGCTGAACCGCGACCTGATCCCGAACATCGAGTACCTCGACCCCGCGTTCCTCGGCCGCAGCTGGGACCCCGACAACGAGTACTCGATCTGCAAGGCGTGGGGCACGACCGGCTTCGTGTACGACGTGACCCTGATCGACCGCGAGCTGAAGGACTGGAACGACTTCATCGACGCCGCCCGGAACGAGGCGAGCGGCAAGACCTCGGTGCTCGACGACCCGGCCGAGCTCACGGGCCTGTACTTCTGGGCCAACGGCATCCCGTGGAACACGACCGACGAGCGCGACCTCGACGCGGCCGAGAAGTTCCTCGTCGAGGAGCTCGCGCCGCACATCTCGGCCTTCGACCCGTACCCGGGCGGCGGGGCGATCCCGCAGGCGACGCAGATGCTCATGCAGTCGTACAACGGCGACGCCAGGCTCGGCATCCTCGAGAGCCCAGACCCCGACCGCTGGAAGTTCGTGCTCGGCTCCCCCGCGACCGAGCTTTGGATGGACAACTGGGCGATCCCGGCGGGCGCGCCGCACCCCGAGGCGGCCCACGCGTTCATCAACTACGTGCTCGAACCGCAGAACGCGCTCGACGAACTCGACTACATCGGCTACCACACGGGTGCGAAGGACGCCGAGCAGGCCGCGGCCGATGCCGGCCTGCCGATGCTCGACCTCGTGTTCTTCACGCCCGAGCAGCTCGCCACCATGCACACCGGCGAACTCACCGAGGCGCAGGAGCGCATCGTGCAGATCTGGAACAAGATGAAGGCGGCCGCCGGTGCGTAGACGATCCCCCGGATTCCTGCTGGCCGCGCCCGCGTGGGCCTGGCTGCTGATCTTCTTCATCGCCCCGGTGGCGATGGTCGTGTGGTTCAGCTTCGGATACAAGCCGAGCATCTTCGCGACCCAGGCGACCGACAAGCTCTCGTTCGACCGCTACGCCGAGGTGCTCGACCCGACCTTCTTCGCGACGTTCCAGAACACCCTGTGGGTCGGCATCGCCGGCACCGCCCTCTGCTTCCTGATCGGCCTGCCGGTCGCGTACTGGATGGCCGTCAAGGCGCCGCCGTCGAAGCGCGGCCTGCTCGTCGCGCTCGTCATGGTGCCGTTCTGGACGAACTTCCTGGTGCGCACCATCGGCTGGCAGGTGATCCTCTCGCCCGACGGCTGGCTGTCGACGGCGCTGCAGGCGGTCGGCTTCGAGCCGCTCGCGATCCTCAACACCCGCGGCGCGGTGCTGCTCGGCGTGGTCTACAACTACCTGCCGCTCATGATCCTGCCGCTGTTCGTCGCGTTCGACCGGGTCAACGGGCCCCTCCGCGAGGCGTCGAAGGACCTCGGCGCGGGCAAGTGGACGACGTTCTTCCGCGTCACGCTGCCGCTCGCGCAGCCGGGCATCATCGCGGGCGTGCTGCTCGTGTACATCCCGCTGATGGGCGACTACATCACGGCGACCGTGCTCGGCGGGGCCAAGGGCAACATGGTCGGCCAGCTCGTCGCGAGCCAGTTCCAGACCGCGCAGAACTGGGCGCTCGGGTCGGCGATGGCGGTCGTGCTCATCTTCGTGATCCTGCTGAGCGCCGGTATCGGCGCCGGCATCGTGTGGCTCGTGACGCTGCCGTTCCGCGCCCGCAACCGGTTGGTGATCGGCCCGCCGGCGCCCGTGCCGTCGGCGCCGTCTCCGGGTTCCGGCCCGGCCGCGGCATCCGCTTCGATTCGTGAGGAGGTCGGCGCATGAGCGATCGACTGACCCGGCGGCCGCGCAGATCGTGGTCGGATGTCGCGTTCAACGTGTGGGGCGTGCTCGTCATGCTCTTCCTCTTCGCGCCGATCCTCGTGATCATCGTCTCGTCGTTCAACGTCGGGCGCCTGCTCGTCTCGTGGGACCACTTCGGGTTCGACTCGTTCCTCGCGCTGCTGGCGAAGCCCGCGATCCGCGACGCCGTCTGGATCTCGGTGCAGACGGGCTTCATCGCCGCCCTCGTCGCCACGGTGCTCGGCACCCTCGCCGGCATCGCGATGTCGCGGAATCCGGGCAAGTGGGTGTGGTGGTTCCTCGGCCTGCTGCTGCTGGTGTCGGTGACGCCCGAGATCGTCGACGCCGTCGCGCTGCTGCCGTGGATGGTGTTCCTCGGCCAGGACCTCGGCATGTCGCTCTTCAACGACGGCATCGTTCGCCTCGTGATCGGCCACTCGCTGTTCTCGGTCGCGGTCGTGTCGTACCTGGTGCGCGCACGCCTCGTCGGCCAGGAGGCGAACCTCGAGGAGGCGTCGGCCGACCTCTACGCGACGCCCGTGCGCACGTTCCGCAAGGTCACCCTGCCGCTCGCGATGCCGGCCGTGCTCGCCGGCTTCCTGCTCTCGTTCACGCTGAGCCTCGACAACACCGTCATCGCGGCCTTCGTCTCGGTGTCGGGATCGACGCCCTGGCCGGTCTACGTGCTGAGTGCGCTGCGCAGCGGCCTGCGGCCCGAGATCGCGGCGGTGTCGACGATCATGCTCGTGCTGACGCTGATCGCCCTCGGACTCGTCGCGTACGTGCTGCGCCGCGCCGGAGACTCGGCAGCCGACATCGCCCGCACGATGGGTGGCGGCTGACCCGTCCCATCGCGACCCACCACCTGACCGACTTCCGGATGCCGCGGCCGCACCCTGCTGCGCCCGCGAAAGGAGCTTCATGACCCACGCCGACCTCGTCTTCTCGGGCGGGCCCGTGTTCACCGCGACCACGCAGCGCACCCGCGCGAGCGCCGTGGCGGTGACCGGCGGACGCATCGTCGCCGTCGGCCACGACGAGGTGCGCGAGCTCATCGGGCCGCGCACCGAGCACGTCGACCTCGCCGGACGCATGCTCGTGCCCGGCTTCCAGGACGCGCACGTGCACCCGGTCTGGGGCGGGCTCGACCTCATGCGCTGCAACCTCGCCGAACTCGAGACGCGCGACGCGTACCTCGGGCAGATCGCCTCGTACGCGGCGGCGAACCCCGAGGCCGAGTGGATCCTCGGCGGCGGCTGGTCGATGTCGGCGTTCCCGGGCGGCACGCCCACGGCGGCCGACCTCGACACCGTCGTGCCCGACCGTCCGGCGTTCCTGCCGAACCGCGACGGCCACGGCGCCTGGGTGAACTCCGCGGCCCTGCGCCTCGCGGGCATCGATCGGCACACGCCCGACCCGAGCGACGGCCGCATCGAACGCGATGCCTCGGGCGCGCCATCCGGAACCCTGCACGAGGGCGCGATGGGCCTCGTGAACCGGCTGCTGCCCCGCACGAGCGACGAGGAGCTCGAGGAGGCGCTGCTGCTCGGGCAGGCGTACCTGCACTCCTACGGCATCACGGCGTGGCAGGACGCGATCGTCGGAACCTACGGCGATGCCGGCGACCCCGGCCCCGCGTACGTCTCGGCCGCGGCATCGGGCAAGCTGACCGGGCGCGTGGTGGGCGCGCTCTGGTGGGACCGCCTGCGCGGGCTCGAGCAGATCGACGAGCTCGTCGAGAAGCGCTCGCAGTACCAGGGCGGGCGCTTCCGTTCGACCAGCATCAAGATCATGCAGGACGGCGTCGCCGAGAACTACACCGCCGCGATGCTCGAGCCCTACTGCGACGGTCACGGCCACTTCACCGACAACTCGGGCATCTCGTTCGTCGACCCCGCGGTGCTGCTGCCGGCCGCCGCGCGACTCGACGCGCTGGGGTTCCAGCTGCACTTCCACGCCATCGGCGACCGCGCCGTGCGCGAATGCCTCGACGCCGTCGAGCATGCGATCGAGCACAACGGCCGGAACGACCACCGCCACCACATCGCGCACATCCAGGTCGTGCACCCCGACGACATCCGCCGGTTCCGCGAGCTCGGGGTCGCCGCGAACATGCAGTCGCTCTGGGCCGCGCTCGAGCCGCAGATGGTCGAGCTGACGCTGCCGTTCCTCGGGTCGCCGCGCGACGCCTGGCAGTACCCGTTCGGCGACCTGCAGCGCTCGGGCGCCGTGCTCGCGGCGGGCAGCGACTGGTCGGTCTCGACGCCGAACCCGCTCGCGGCGATCCACGTGGCCGTGAACCGCGTCGCGGCGCCCGGCTACGAGGAGGGAGAGTTCGACGTGTTCCTCCCCGAGCAGGCGATCGACCTCGCGACCTCGCTCACCGCCTACACGGCCGGCTCGGCCTACGTGAACCACCTCGACGACGTCACCGGCACGATCGAGGTCGGCAAGTACGCCGACCTCGTCGTGCTCGACCGCGACCCGTTCGCCGGGCCCGCCTCGCAGATCGGGGCGACGCGCGTGCTCCAGACGTTCGTCGAGGGCGAGCGCGTGTTCGCGGCATCCGACGCCTGAATCGCACCTCGCACACTGCAGTCCGCGAGCGCCCCGCCCCGACCGGCCGAGGCGCTCGCGAGCCGTGTGCGACTACGCGCCGGCCGGCACGACCTCGTCGAGCACGCGTGCACGCTGCGGCTCCCAGCCGAGTGCGCGGGCCTTCGCGCCGTCGGCCGCCTGGTCGAGCAGCAGCGCGTCGGCGAAGGCCGCCCCGAGGCGCTCGCGGGTCGCCTCGACGGGCTCGGTGACGACGCCGGGGGCTCCGGATGCCGCAGCCGCCGCCTCGGCGAGCGCGCGCACCCTCGTCGGCGCGCCGTCGGAGCCGATCACGCGGCCGGCCGCGGCCGGGTTCGCGAGCGCGACCAGGTAGAGCCGTGCGAGGTCGTCGACGTGTACGAACGACCAGCGCTGCTCGCCGTCGCCGAGGAGCGTGAGCTCGCCGTCGGCGGTGACGGGCGCGTCGGTCACGAGGTTCAGCAGGCCCTTGCCGTGGCCGTAGACGATGCCGGGGGCCACGATCGCCGCGTCGACGCCCGAGGCGAGCAGGCGCTCCTCGATCGGAACGCGCCAGGCGACCAGCGAGGGCGGCGCGAGCGGGCCGTCGTCGACGATCGCGTCGCCGCCGCCGTCGCCGTACTCCCACACGCCGCTCGTGAGCACGAAGCGCTTGGCCGTGCCCGAGAACGCCTGCACGGCCGCATCGACCACGGCGGCGTTGAACGCCTCGGCGTCGGCCTCGGGGGCCGCGGCGTGGATCGCGCCGTCGGCGTCGGCGAGCACGCGCGAGAACCACGCGACATCGGTCACGTCGCCGACCAGCGCGGTGGCGCCGCGGGCGGCGACCCGTTCGGCCGCGCTGTCGCTGCGGACGACGGCGAGCACGTCGTGCCCGTCGTCGAGGAGGGCGTCGAGGATTGCGGATCCGATGTACCCGGTCGCGCCGGTGAGGAGAATGGTCATGTCGATCACGGTACGGATCGACGTCCGGTATCTTCAACGGAACTTCCCTCGACGAAACCTGGGGTCACATCATGCGCGTCGACGTCACATCCGTCGTGGACGACCGGGGCACGACCGACGTCGCGGGCCACGACGTGCTCGCCCCGGACTGCCCGAGCCGCGTCGTGTTCGGGCGCATCGGCGAGCGCTGGACCATGCTCGTGATCCTCGCGCTGGCTCGCGCCGGAACGCTGCGCTTCACGGAGCTGAAGACGCAGGTCGGGCGGGTGACGCCGAAAGTGCTCACCGAGACGCTCCGCGCACTCGAAGACGACGGGCTCATCAGCCGTCGGGCGTTCCAGGACTCGCCGCCCCGCGTCGAGTACTCGCTCACGCCGCTCGGCGAGTCGCTCCTCGAGCCCATCGATGCGATGCGCGCGTGGGCCGAGCGCCACGTCCCGGAGGTGCTGGCCGCACGCGAGCGGGCCGCGTCGGCCTGATCGCCTCCGATCGGTCGCGACCGGGTACGAACGCGCCCCGGTGCACTAGCGTGACTCGCGTGACCCGCACACTGCTCATCATCGACATCCAGAACGACTACTTCCCCGGTGGCGCGCACCCGCTCGTCGGGCCCGAGGCCGCCGCGACCGCCGCCGCCCGACTGCTCGCCTCGCACCGCGAAGACGCGCAGCCGGTCGTGCACGTCCAGCACGTGTGGGACGCCCCCGACGCCGCGTTCTTCGCGCCGGGCACGGCCGGCGTCGAGATCCACCCGCTCGTCGCCCCCATCGAGGGCGAGCCCGTCGTCGTCAAGGCGCAGCCGAACGCGTTCCTCGGCACGGACCTCGACGAGCGGCTGCGCGCGGCGGGCGCCGACGACGACGGTGTCGTCATCGTCGGCATGATGTCGAGCATGTGCGTCGACGCGACGGTGCGCGCGGCCGCCGACCTCGGCTATTCGGTGACCGTCGTGCACGACGCATGCGCCGCGCCCGACCTGACGTTCGGCGACGAGCTCGTGCCCGCCGCCCAGGTGCACGCGGCGTTCATGGCCGCGCTCGCCGACAGCTACGCCGAGGTCGTCAGCGTCGACGAACTGCTCGGCGGTTCGACCGCCCCGTAGGTCTCGGCGAGGCGCGCGCCGAACGCGGCGAGCCGCTGGCGCACGCCTTCGGGCTCGATCACCTCGGCTCCGTCGACCCAGGCGGCGAGCCGGCGGGCCAGGGCGACCTCGCTGGGGGCGGTGACGCGCACGAGCACGCGCCCGGACCCGTCCGGCTCCGCCGAGGCCGGAGTGGCCTCCTGGCCGCCGCCGCCGACGAGTTCGGTGCCGCCGACCCATGCGCGGAACTCGTCGAGCACGTCGGCGGCCACGCGTACCGTTGCGGTCGCACGCGTTCGGGCCCGGCCGACCTCGGCGCTGAGCTCGCTCCACGCCGCGTCGAGGTCGAAGCCGGCCGGCGGCTCGAACCGCTCGTCGAGTGCCTCGGCGTCGGTCATGCGATCCACGCGGTAACTGCGCAGTGCGGTGTCGGATGCCGCCGAATCGGCGACGAGGTACCAGGTGCCGCCCTTGTCGACGAGCCCGAGCGGACGCACCGTGCGCGCACGGGCTGGCCTGCCCCACGCGGCGTAGTCGAAGCGCACGACCCGCCGTTCGACCACGGCGGCCTGCAGCACCGCGACAGCCGTGGGGCGCACGGCCGACGCGCCCCATCCGCCCGCCTCGACCACGACCGACTCGGCCGCCGCCTCGGCCTCGGCGCGGAACGTCACGGGCAGGGCGCGCATGACCTTGCGGAGCGCCGAACGCGCCGCGTCGCTCTCGCCGGCGCGCGGGCCGAGCGTGAGGAACAGCGCCCGCGCCTCCGACGCGGTGAAGCCGCTGAGGTCGGTGCGACCCTCGCCGAGCAGCTGCCACCCGCCGCCGCGGCCGGCCTGGGGATAGACGGGGATGCCCGCCGACGACAGCGCCTCGAGGTCGCGGCGGGCCGTGGCGACCGAGATCTCGAGCTCCGCGGCGAGCTCGGCCGCCGTGACGCGACCGCGCGCCTGCATGAGGAGGAGGGTGGCCACGAGGCGGTCTGCGCGCATGTCTCCATTCTCGTCAGAAAAGTAGTCAGAAGGTGAGCACTTATGGGGAGGAGTATGGAATTCATCAGGGCGGCACCGGGTCGCCAGACACCGAGGGAGACTCCCATGCTGCGAGGCATCGCCACCGTCAACTGCTACGTCGAGGACCCCGCCGCCGCGGCCGCCTGGTACGCCGAGGTGCTCGGCATCGAGCCGTACTTCACCCGCAACGGCCCCGACGGCACGCCCGCGTACGTCGAGTTCCGCATCGGCGACCATCAGCAGGAGCTCGGCTTCATCGACCGCCGGTTCGCGCCCGACTCGCTCGCGCCGACGACCGTCGACGGCCGCACCGCCGGACCGCTGGCGCACTGGCACGTCGACGACCTCGAGGGTTCGCTCGCGCGGCTCATCGAGCTCGGCGCGACCCCGCTGCTGCCGATCACCGAGCACGGCCCAGGCTTCGTCACCGCCTCGGTGGTCGACCCGTTCGGCAACGCGCTCGGCATCATGACCAACACGCACTACCTGGCGCAGCTCGGCGAGCCGGCCGCGGCGACGGTCTGACCGCGCCCGCCCCACCCGCTGCGCGGACCACGCAGACGAGCGGATGCCGGGGCGGTCGCCTGCCCGCGGCATCCGCTCGGACCGCTACTGGGCTTCGGCCGCGACGAACTTGCGGATGAAGCCGACCTGGGCGGCGATCATGCGCTGGATCTCGCCGGGGTCGACCGACTCGTCGGAGGCGTGGATGCGGGACTTCGCCGTGTCCTCCGCGCCCCAGAGCAGGATCGCGGCATCGGGCGAGACCTTCTTCAACGACGCCACGAGCGGGATCGACGCCCCGCTGCCGATCCGCTCGACCTCGACGCCGTAGGCCTCGGTGAGGGCCTGCTCGCCGGCCAGGATCGCGGGGTGCGACTCGTCGACGTGGAACGGGTAGCCGGTCTTGACCTTCTCGACGGTGACCTCGCAGTTCCACGGCCGCTTCGACCGCAGGTAGTCCATGAGCGCGTTCAGCTGCTCCTCGGCGTCGACGCCCGGGATGATGCGCATCGACAGCTTGGCCTTCACCTCGGGCAGGAGCACGTTCGACGCCTCCGCGGTGCTCGGCAGGTCCATGCCGAGCACGGTGACCGACGGCTTCGCCCAGATGCGGTCCGAGAGCGACCCGGTGCCGAGGAACTCGACGCCGGGCCGGATCGCCGATCCGCCGCGGTACACGTCCTCGTCCATGTCGGCACCCTCCCAGGTGCCGCTCGGCACACCGGGGATGACGGTGTCGCCGTGCTCGTCGTGCAGCGAGTCGAGGATGCGGATCATGGCCGTCATCGCATCGGGCGCCGCGCCGCCGAACTCGCCCGAGTGCACCGGGAACTCGAGCGTTCGCACGGTCACCGTGCACGCGACGTCCCCTCGGAGCGCGGTCGTGAGCCCTGGGCGCCCGGAGGCCTGGCCGCCGATGTCGCCGATGACGAACGCGTCGGCCGCGAACAGGTCGGGGTTGGCCTCGACGAACGGCTCGAGGTGCGAGATGGTCTCCTCCTCGCCCTCGACGAGGAGCTTCACGCGGCACGGCCGGTCGGGTCCGAGCAGGCGCAACGTGGCGTAGTGCATGACGAGGCCCGACTTGTCGTCGGCGGCGCCTCGACCGTAGATGCGGCCGTCCTCCTTCGTCACCGGCTCCCACGGGTCGCTCGACCAGTTCTGCGACTCGGGTGCCGGCTGCACGTCGTAGTGCGCGTACAGGAGCACGGTCGGCGACCCCTCGGGGCCCGGCAGGTCCGCGTAGACGCACGGGTAACCGTCGGGCACGTCGAGCAGGCGCACACCCTCTGCACCTGCATCCGTGAACAGGTCGACGACGGCCTGCCCCATCTCGTGCACGGGCTCGGGGTCGAAGCCCGGGAACGCGACCGATCGGATGCGCACGAGCTTCTCGAGGCGCTCGATCACGTCGGGCATGAGCGCGGCAGCCGCTGCGTTCAGATCGTCGGACTCGGACATGGTTCCTCCTTGAGTGGATCGGAGCTGGAGCGGATCGGGGGCCGACCGCGGGTCGACCCGAGCCGAAGCCGGTCAGACCGGGATGACGAGCTGCATCAGCAGGCCCGCGGCGACCACCGCGACCCACGAGACGAGCATGGGGATCGTGAACGAGTGCCAGATCGGCACCTGCGTCAGCTTCGTCGATCCGGTGAGGTCGGTCTCGACCGCCGCGATCTGCGAACCGTTCGCGGGGAACAGCCAGACGCCGACGAGCGACGGCCACATCGCCGTGATGACACCTGGCGCGAGCCCCGCGGCGAGCGCGATCGGGATGAGCGTGTTCGTCGTCGCCGACTGGCTCGTGGTGAGGCCCGCGACGAGGAACAGTGCGACGGCGAGCATGATCGGCTGCTGCTCGATGAAGGCGCCGAGCGGGGCGATGATCGTCTCCTCGTTGGCGCTGATGAACGTGTCCGCCATCCAGGCGATGCCGAACAGGGCCACGGCGGCGACGAATCCCGCCTTCAGCAGTGGCTGCTCGACCACCACCGAGGGCTTGACCTTGCGCACGAGGATGATCACGAGGGCCGCACTGAACATGACCATCTCGATGACCGTCGACATGCCGATCGGCACGAGGTCGCCGTTCTCGTCGGGGAACGCCGGCCGCAGGCCGGAGAACAGGCCGAACAGCACGATGAGGAACGTGCCCGAGAGGAAGATCCACGCGGCCGTCGCGCCGCCCTTCGGCACGGGGTGCTCGATGCGGTCGGCCTTCGAGGGCTTGGGGGCCGTCGCGGTCGCCGTGTCGCCGGCACCCGCACCGGCCGCGCCACCGGCCGTCGCGGTCGCGGTCGCCGTCGACCCGGTCGCCGCGGCGAACTCCGCCTGCAGCACCGGGGGCACCTCGACGGCGCCCTCCTTGACCTTGGCGAGGAACTTCGGGTCGTGGACGAGCTCCTTGCCGATCCGCTGCTGCACCACGGAGGTGGCGACGCAGGCGACCAGCGAGGCCGGGATCGTGATGGCGAGGATCTGCGGGAGTCCGTAGCCGGTGCCGTCCATGAGCACGAGGTAGGCGGCCATCGCGGCCGAGACCGGGCTCGCCGTGATGCCGAGAGCCGACGTGACCGTCGACGAGGCGAGCGCGCGCTCGGGGCGCTGCCCGTTGCGGTAGGCGGTCTCGTAGATGATCGGGATGAGGGCGAAGTAGATGTTCGAGGTGCCGGCGAGCACCGTGAACACGAACGCCACGATGGGCGCGACGTAGGTGAGCCGCTTCGGGTTCGCCTGGATGATCTTCGACGCGATCGACACGAGGTAGTCGATGCCGCCTGCGGCCTGCATGGCCGACGACGCCGTGATGACCGCGATGATGATGAAGAACGCGTCGATCGGGATCGAGCCCGGCGGCAGGTGGAACCCGAACACGAGGATCGCCGTGCCCACGACGCCCCAGAGCCCGAGGCCCAGGCCGCCGGTGCGAACGCCCATCACGATCGCGCCGATGACGACGACCGCCTGCAGAATGACGACCACGTATTCCATGAGCCCCCCAGCCGCACAACGACACCCACGACGGCGCCTGTTCGTGAGCATATCGGCGGAGCCCCCACCGTGGCCAGTACCTGCCGAGCCGTGTTCCGAGCGGATGTCGCGAGCCCGCGCACCGTGAACTTCGGGAGTTCTTCACGCACGCGTACGACCATCCGAGCGTGAGGACGCCGTTTTCACGCCCCGGCGCGGAACTTCGCAGGGAGTTCCGTTTGCGGCATCCGCTCGCCCGTGTGACCATCGGAAGATGATCACCGCCGATCGACGCCCCCGACTCGACGCACACGAGCACCGCACGCCCGCCACGGCCGGTCGCGCCGCCCTCGAGGTCGACGCCGAGCCCGGCACCGAGGTCGACGCGCTCACGCTCGGACGGCGCATCCGCGAGGGTCGCACGGCACGCGGCCTGACCCTCGGCGAGCTCGCAGCGGCCATCGAGCGGGCCCCGTCGCAGGTCTCGGCGATCGAGAACGGCAAGCGCGAGCCGCGGCTGTCGATGCTCCGCACGATCGCGCTCGCGCTCGGCACCACGGCCGACGAGCTGCTGAAGACGGATGCCCCGTCGGAGCGCGCGGCCCTCGAGATCGCCGTCGAGCGGGCCCAGCGCGGGCCTGTGTTCGCCGCACTCGGGCTGCCCTCGTTCCGCGTCGCGAAGGGCATGAGCGACCAGACGCTCACGACGATCCTCGCGCTGCACCAGGAGATCGACCGCCTGCACCGCGAACGCGCCGCGACCCCCGAAGAGGCCCGCCGTGCGAACGCGCAGCTCCGCGCCGAGATGCGCGCCCGCGACAACTTCTACCCCGAGCTCGAGGCCAAGGCCGCCGAGCTGCTCGAGGCCGTCGGACACACGGGCGGGCCGGTCTCGCACCAGCTCGTCGCCGACATGGCCGGGCACCTCGGCTACTCGCTGCACTACGTCGGCGACCTGCCGCACTCGACCCGGTCGGTGACCGACAAGCGCAACGGGCGCGTCTACCTGCCGACCGCCCAGTCGCCGTCGCGCGACTCGCGCTCCCCGATCCTCCAGGCACTCGCCTCGCACTTGCTCGGGCACCACGAGCCGCGCGACTACGCCGAGTTCCTGCGGCAGCGCATCGAGACGAACTACCTCACCGCGGCGATCCTGCTGCCCGAGCAGGCGACCGTGCGTTTCCTCACCGAGGCGAAGAACCTGCGCCGCATCTCGATGGAAGACCTGCGCGACGCGTTCGCCGTGTCGTACGAGACCGCCGCGCACCGGTTCACGAACGTCGCGACGGCGCGCCTCGACATCCCGGTCCACTTCACGAAGGTGCACGAGTCGGGCACCATCATCAAGGCCTACGAGAACGACCGCGTGCGGTTCCCGAGCGACGCGCTCGGCGCGATCGAGGGCACCACGATGTGCCGCAACTGGACCGCGCGCACGGTGTTCGACGTCGAGGACCGCTTCAGCCCCTGGTACCAGTACACCGACACGTCGTCGGGCACGTTCTGGTGCACCTCGCGCATCGAGAAGGCGAAGGAGGGCGAGTACTCGGTCTCGGTGGGTGTGCCGTTCGAGCACGTGAAGTGGTTCCGCGGGCGCGAGACACCCCACCGGGCGGTTTCACGCTGCCCCGACCCGTCGTGCTGCCAGGCACCCGCAGGGCTGGCCGAGCGGTGGGCGGATGCCTCGTGGCCGGCCGCGCGAACGCCGACCTCGCTGCTCGCGGCACTGCCCACCGGCACGTTCCCCGGGGTCGACCAGACCGAGGTGTTCCAGTTCCTCGAGGCGCACGCGCCGGCTTCGCAGGCGGGGTAGCCGCGGGTCAGCGGCGGCGCTCCTGCTCGGCGAGCGCGAGGAACCAGTCGAGGCTCGCCCGGTGCGACACGATGCCGTAGTCGAGCGTCGCCCGGCGGTACCTGAACAGGCGCGCGTACTCGTCGGGGACGTCGAGCGCGTCGATCTGCCCGGCGAACCCCTCGAGGGCGTCGCGCTCGTGCGTGATCGCGGCGACGAGGTCGTCGAGCACCGCCTGCCGCACCTCGTCGTCGTCGACGAGTCCGAGGTGGTAGAGCTTCGACAGGGCGGCGACCTCGAGGTCTCCGCCGGCCACTGGGGCGCGCATCCAGGCGTCGAACGCCTCGCCGCCGGCATCCGTGATCGAGTAGGTCTTCTTGTTGCGGCCGCCGTCGATGCCCTCGACGAAGGTCACGTACCCCTTGGCGAGCAGCGCCTTGAGCGCGCTCTGCAGGCTGCCGTAGCTCGCGCGGTAGAAGAGCGAGATGCCCTGCTCGAACTGCTTGTTCAGCGAGTAGAGGGTCTGCGGGCCGATCAGCAGCAGCCCGAGGATCACGTTGCCCATGCGGCTCCTCTCGTGAGTCGGTCGACGACGGATGCGGTCGGCGGACGTTAATGCTACGTTCCGTGATGTAACGGTTAGTGACATCACGAACCGCGATCCGTCGGAAGGATTCTCGCAGATGCCCGCCGCACGACCCCTGACGCCACGGCCCTCGACGCCACGACCCTCGACGCCCCGACGCATGGCACCACGACCGAAGCCGAGGCGCGCGCTCGACCCCGAGGCGTTCGGCGCGAAGCTCGACGCGCACCTCGCCCGGGTCAGCCGACGCCGCGGCGAGCTCGGCGCACCGCAGGACGCCGTGCGATCAGAACGGCTCGGCCTCGACTACCGCTTCGGCGACCAGCAGCAGCGGTTCCACGTCGCGAGCATCGGCAAGACGTTCACGGCGACGCTCGTCATGCAGCTCGTCGAAGCGGGCGCGTTCACGGTCGACACGCCGATCAGCGCGCTGCTCCCCCGCGACGAGGTCACCGGTCTCTTCGACACGGAGGGCACGGCGGATGCCGCGGGCGGCGCGACCGTGCACCACCTTCTCACGCACACGGCCGGCGTCGCCGACTACTTCGAGGGCGCCGTCACGAGCGGCCCGCGGATGCTCGACCTCGTGCTCGCCGAGCCCGACCACCTCTGGACGCCGGCGCAGCTGCTCGACTTCAGCCGCGAACGCCAACGGCCGGTCGGGCGGCCCGGCGAGCGCTTCGCGTACTCCGACACCGGTTACGTGCTGCTCGGCCGCGTGCTCGAGCAGGCCACCGGCCGCGCGTTCTACGAGCTGCTGCACGAGCGCGTCTTCACGCCGCTCGGCATGCGCGACAGCGCGCTCCAGTTCTTCTCCCGCCCGGCGCGCGACACCGGCACCGGCACCGACGACGGCTCCCGGGCCGAGCGGCCCGTGACGACCGAGATCGCCCCGTTCCGACTCGGCAGGGTCGAGGCGAGCCGCTTCACGAGCATCAGCTGCGACTGGGCGGGCGGCGGCATCATCTCCACGCCTGGCGACCTCACCACGTTCAGCGGCGCCCTGCACCACGGCGACCTCGTGAGCGCCGCGAGCCTCGAGGTCCTCGGCGAGATGCGCAACCGGTTCCGCCCCGGCATCCGGTACGGCGCGGGCCTGATGCAGGTGCGCTTCGAGGGCTTCTCACCGCTGCTGCGCCGGCTTCCCCGCCCCGTCGGGCACATCGGCGTGCTCGCCACGCACCTGTTCCACGACCCCGCGCACGATGCGGACATCGCGCTGAACTTCGCGTCGACGCGCGAGATGGTGCGGAGCTTCCGCACGCTCATCACGATCGAGCAGCTGCTGCAGCGGGTCGGGTAGCGATCACGGCACCCTCCGGCGCGGCACAGCCTGTCCGAGCGGGGGCGGATGTCGAGACAGCCGCCACTGGCGCCGTCCGTACGCTGCACGGGAGGATGAAGCTACCAACCATCGCATCGGAGTGATACCCCGTGGGAACCACCGTCTTCGAACGACGCCGACCCCAGACATCCGTCGTCGAGCACTCGCTCGCCGCAACCCGGCAGGCGGTGTTCTGGCTCGAAGACCTCCCCGAGGGCGCCACGGGCGGTCGCCCGAAGCTCGCGGGCACGCGCGTCGCCGACCTCGTCGTCGTCGGCGGCGGCTACACGGGCCTCTGGAGCGCGGTGCTCGCCAAGCGCCGCAACCCGAACGCGCGCGTCGTGCTCGTCGAGGCGAAGTCCATCGGCTGGGCGGCCTCTGGCCGCAACGGCGGCTTCTGCGAGGCGAGCCTCACGCACGGCGACGAGAACGGCGAGTCGCGCTGGCCCGACGAGATGCCGACGCTGCACCGCCTCGGAATGGCGAACCTCGACGCGATCGAGGCGTCCGAGGCCGAGCTCGGCATGGACTTCCACTTCGAGCGCACGGGGCAGCTGGCTCCCGCGATCGAGGAGCACCAGGTCGAGTGGCTGCGCGACTGGCACGCCGGCGCCGTGGCGAAGGGCGAGGGCGACGAGGTCGTGTTCCTCGACGAGGCGGCCGTGCAGGCATCCGTCGCCTCCCCCACGTTCCTCGCGGGCGTGTGGGAGAAGAACACGAACGGCATGCTGCACCCGGCGCGCCTCGTCTCGGAGCTCGCGCGCGTCGCCGAGGAGCTCGGCGTCGAGATCTTCGAGCACTCGCCCGTGAAGGGCATCGAGACGCCGGGGTCGACGGGCGCCGTGAGCGTCGTCACCGACGGCGGCCGCGTCGACGCCACGCACGCCGTGCTCGCGACGAACGTGTTCCCGTCGCTGCTGAAGCGCAACCGGCTCATGACCGTGCCGGTCTACGACTACGTGCTCATGACCGAGCCCCTCTCGGCGCAGCAGCTGGCCGACATCGGCTGGAACGACCGCCAGGGCATCGGCGACATGGCCAACCAGTTCCACTACTACCGCCTCTCGAAGGACAACCGCATCCTCTTCGGCGGCTACGACGCGATCTACCACTACGGGCGCAAGGTGCGCAGCTCCTACGAGAACCGGCCCGAGACCTGGCAGAAGCTCGCGAGCCACTTCTTCACGACGTTCCCGCAGCTCGAAGGCCTGCAGTTCAGCCACCAGTGGGCCGGCGCGATCGACACGAGCACGCAGTTCACGGCGTTCTTCGGCACGGCGCGCGACCACCGCGTCGCCTACGCCGCAGGCTTCACCGGGCTCGGCGTCGGCTCGACGCGGTTCGCCGCCGAGGTCATGCTCGACCTGCTCGAGCGTCGCGAGAACGAGCGCACGCAGCTCGAGATGGTGCGCAAGCGCCCCCTGCCGTTCCCGCCCGAACCGGCCGCCGCGATCGGCATCAACGCGACCCGCTGGTCGCTCGACCGGGCCGACCACAACGGCGGTCGTCGCAACCTGCTCCTGAAGACGCTCGACGCCCTCGGATTGGGGTTCGACTCGTGACCGGCGAGCAGGCCGACGCGCTGCGACTCGTCGCGGGCGCGCTGACGGATGCCCCGAGCCTGGCGCTCGAGCACGAACCCGTCCCCGCCGACCAGGTCGTCGCAGGCGCCCCGACCACGGGGTATCTCGCGCTCGACGAGTCGGATGCCGGTGAGATCGGCGTCTGGGAGATGTCCGTCGGCGCGATGCGCGACGTCGAGGTCGACGAGGTGTTCGTCGTGCTCGCGGGCGATGCGACCGTGGAGTTCGAGTCCCCGGCGCTCGCGTCGATCGAGCTCGGGCCTGGATCGGTCGTACGGCTCGAGGCCGGCATGACGACGGTGTGGACGGTGCGCGAGACGCTCCGCAAGGTGTTCATCTCGCGCTGAGGCGCGGACTGGAAGGAAGACAGACATGGCGAAGTACCGAGTTCAGAACCCCGCGACCGGCGAGATCGTCGAGACCTTCGAGGCCGCGAACGATGCTCAGATCGAGCAGACGCTCGCTGCGGCCGACGGCGCCTATCGCGAATGGCGCGAGCGCAGCGTGCAGGAGCGCGCCGCCGCCGTGAGGCGCGTGGCCGAGCTGTTCCACGAGCGCCGCGACGAGCTCGCCCGCCTCATCGCGGTCGAGATGGGCAAGTCGATCGCCGAGTCGCTCGACGAGGTCGAGTTCGCCAGGTCGATCATCGACTACTACGGCGTGCACGGGCCGAGCCTGATCACCGATCACGAGATCCCGAGCACCATCCCGGGCAAGGCGATCATCGAGCACCTCCCGGTGGGCGCGCTGCTCGGCGTGATGCCGTGGAACTTCCCGTACTACCAGGTGGCGCGCTTCGCGGCCCCGAACCTCGTGCTCGGCAACACGATCATCCTGAAGCACGCCGACATCTGCGCACGCTCGGCGCTGACGATCCAGGAGATCATGGAGGAGGCCGGCGTTCCCGTCGGCGGTTACCAGAACGTGTTCGCCACGCACGACCAGATCGCGACCATGATCGCCGACCCCCGCGTGCAGGGCGTGTCGCTCACCGGCTCCGAGCGGGCCGGCGCCATCATCGGCGAGCAGGCGGGGCGTCATCTCAAGAAGGCCGTGCTCGAGCTCGGCGGCATCGACCCGATGGTCGTGCTCGACTCCGACGACGTCGCGGGCGTCGCGAAGGCCGCGTGGGACTTCCGCGTCTACAACGTCGGCCAGGTGTGCAACTCGAACAAGCGGCTCATCGTGATGGACGAGATCTACGACGAGTTCGTCGCCGAGCTGCGCCGCCTCGCCGAAGGCCTCGAGCCGGGCGACCAGTTGGACCTCGGCGAGGGCCAGTACGCGCCGATGTCCTCCCGCGCCGCTGCCGAGACCGTGCATGCGCAGGTGCAGAAGGCGATCGCCGAGGGCGCCACGCTCGAGGCGGGCGGCGTGCTCGCCGACGGGCCGGGCGCGTACTACTCGCCCGCCGTGCTGACGGGCGTCCCCCGCGACTCCGAGTCGTACCGCGAGGAGCTCTTCGGGCCGGTCGCCACGGTCTACCGCGTGTACAGCGACGAAGAGGCGCTCGAGCTCGCGAACGACTGCGACCTCGGGCTCGGCGGCTCCGTCTTCTCGACCGACGAGGCTCGCGCCGCGCGCCTCGCCTCGCGGCTCGAGGTCGGCATGACGCACGTCAACATCATCGCGGCCGAAGCCGCCGAGCTGCCCTTCGGCGGCGTGAAGCGATCCGGGTTCGGGCGCGAGATGGGCCCGATCGGCATCGGCGAGTTCGCGAACCGCCGCCTCTCGTTCGTCGCGAAGTAGCCGGCATCGCGTGACCCCGTGCCGGTCGCACGGGGTCACGCGTTTTGCACGAGGCATCCTGCGCCGGTAGAAGTGGACGGACCACCCCGAACAGTCAGGAAGCACCGCCATGCGCAAGCTCGTCACCACCGGATCGCCCTGGGAGACCCGGATCGGCTACTCGCGAGCGGTCGTCGTCGACGACACGATCCACATCTCCGAGACCGCCGGCGCGGGCGACGACCTCTACACGCAGACGCGCACGGCCCTCGCGACCATCGAGTCGGTGCTCGTCGAGAACGGCTTCTCGCTCGAGGACGTCGTGCACAGCCGCCTCGCCGTCAGCGACTTCGCCAACTGGGAGGAGGCGGCCCGCGCGCACGGCGAGGTCTACGCCGACATCCGCCCGGCGTTCACGCTCACGCACGCGCTGCCGTTCGTCGACCCCGCGATCCTCGTCGAGGTCGGGGCGGTCGCCACGCGCAGCCGCGCCTGACGCGACCGGCCTGACGCGACCGGCCTGACGCAGGCTCCGAGATCAGCCGCAGAGTTCCTTCGGCGCGATCGGCGTGCTCGAGACGCCGATCATCGTGATCGCGTCAGCGTTGACGGTGAAGTCGATCCAGCCGTTCACGTCGTCTCCTGCGGCGTACACGAACGTGTCCTGACCGATCTGGCCGGCGACCTCCAGTGCGGGGTGGGCCGCGTCGAGCTCCGCCTTCGTCGACCCCGGGCGGATGCCCGACTCGGTCGCCGGAACCGGGATCGCCGGGTCGACCGCGGCAGAGACCCAGACCGCCCGGACCGTGCCGTCGTCGTTCAGCGCCAGGGTGAAGCCCGGGGTGTCCTCGCGCTGCAGCCCGACGATGCCCGGGCACCACTCATCGGCCGTGAACGTGGTCAGGGGTGCGATCACGTCGGGATAGGCAGCCCCGCGGGTGAGCGGCCCGATGCCCTGACCGGAGATGACCCAGGTCGAGACGTCGGCGGGGTCGATGACGACCGGCTCGGGCGTCGGCGTGGGCGTCTCGACGGGCGCCGCCGACGGCGTCGAGGAGGCCTCGGGGTCGGCGGTGGCGGTCGGGGCGCAGGCGGCGAGCGTCAGCACGACGAGCGCTGCGCCGAGGATTCGAACCGGATGGATGCGCATCTTCGGGCTGCTTTCGATTCAGGCTCGGCGAGTCCGAGGACCATCAGAATACTGAGCAGCGACCGGCAGCGAGCGCACCGCTTCGTTCCGATCCGGTAACGCGCCTCCGGTCACGCCGCGACGGCCGCCTCGGCATCCGTCGTCGGCGTCGCCGGCTCGATGCGGAACGTCGCACCGAACCGATCGAGCAGCTCGTCGCCGCCCGAAACGACGGTGAGCGAACCGGCGCGGCGCGCCGCTGCAGGCCGCCCCGAAAGCAGCTCGGGCAGGGCACGGGCCTCGAGCTCGAGTTCGAGCACGCCCGACGGCACGGGCTCCAGCGCCGAGCGGCGGCGCGGCTGCGGCAGGGCTCCGGGGCCGACCGGCACGACGTCGAGCGTGCGGCCGACGACGATCGCCGACAGGGAGACGGCGCCCACGTGCAGCACGTACTCGGTGGGCGGGAGGGCGGCCGCGGCATCCGCCCGGAAGGCGGCGCGAAGCGCGTACGCGAGCGAATCGGCGCTGACCGTCTCGTCGTCGCCGGGTTCGCCGAGCACGGCCCAGCCCCAGCGTTCGAGCGCGGTGATGACGGGCTCGAGGTCGCGCCCGAGCGGGGTGAGCTCGTAGCCGCCGCGCACGGTCGGCACGCGCCGGAGCACCCCGGACTCCTGCAACTCCTTGAGCCGGTCGCTCAGGATGTTGGTGGGGATCCGGGGCAGTCCGGTCTTCAGGTCGCCGTAGCGGCGAGGGCCGACGAGCAGGTCGCGCACGATGAGCAGTGCCCACCGGTCGCCGACCCGCTCGAGCGCCCTCGCCGCTCCGCCGTACTGGCCGTAGCCGCGCGTGCCGCGTGTCGCCATGCGGTCGAGACTAGGCCGTCGCGGCCGTGGGCTCGGCCGCGCCCTGCTCGGCGAGGTAGGCCTCGGGCCCCTGCTCGGCGGCGGCCTGCTCCATGAAGAGGAACGAGAGGTTGTTGCCGTCGGGGTCGTCGAGGTCGCGCGAGTACATGAAGCCGTAGTCCTGCGCCTCGCGCGGCTCGCTGCCGCCGGCGGCGAGGCCCTTGGCGAGCACCTCGTCGACCTCGTCGCGCGAGTCGCGGCTCAGCGCGATCGACATCTGCGCGTGGGTCTTCGGGTCGATGATCTGCTTGTCGGTGAAGGTCGCGAGGTACTCGCGCTTCAGCACCATGAAGTAGATCGTGTCGCTGAGCACGACGCAGGCGGCGTTGTCGTCGGTGAAGTTCGGGTTGATGCTGAACCCGAGGGCCTCGTAGAACGCCTTCGCGCGGTCGAGGTCGGTGGTGGGAAAGTTCACGAAGATGCTGGTCGCGGTCATGATCGCCTCCGGGAGATCGTCTGGTCGTGTCGTGTTGACATCGCCTAGCTTGCTCTTTGCAAGTGCACTTGTCAATAGCAAGTGAAAGAAACTTCGGATGCCGCGGCGCGGCGCCTGCCGGAGCGGTCGACACGCGCGGGTCACGCGCGGGTCAGCGCGCGGCGCTCCGCCGCACGAGCAGCGCCAGGTGCAGTGCCGTGAGCACCTCGCCGTCGTCGAGGTCGACGCCGAGCAGGTCGCCGATGAGCGCGATCCGCTGGTAGAAGACCGAGCGCGACAGGTGCGAGGCCCCGGCCGCGGCCGTGCGGTTGCCCGGGTGCGCGAGCATCGCGCCCAGCACGCTCAGCAGGTCGCCGTCGCGCGCGAGGTCGTACTCGATGAGCGGGGCGAGCATGCGCTCGCTGTGCTGCAGCAACCGGGGATCGTCGCGCAGCGAGGTGACGAGCCGGATGAGCGGACGGTCGTCGCCGCGGCGCACGATGAGTCCGCGCGCACCACGCGGACGAGGACCGCGGGCGAGGTCGGCGGCCTCCTGCACCGAGCCGAGCGCATCCTCGAGCCCGGCGGCGGGGGCGCCGATCGAGAACACGAGCCGGTCGGCCGCGGCCTGGTCGCCGCCCACGAGGGCGAGGGCGAACGCCTGCACCTGGGCCTCGGTCAGCGCCTTGGGCGCTGAGAGCAGCACGATGCGGGCCGACGCCGGGGCGCCTGCGGCGTTCGCGGCACCGTCGATGGCGCGGCCCGCGAACGCCCGCGCCGCGGCATCCGCCACGCCTGAAGCGACCGGAGCGCCCGACGCGACGATGCCGTAGAGCACGGCCCCCTCGACCGGCAGGCCG
Source organism: Agromyces allii (assembly GCF_009749385.1). GTDB lineage: Bacteria > Actinomycetota > Actinomycetes > Actinomycetales > Microbacteriaceae > Agromyces > Agromyces allii. The sequence goes on from NZ_WBIN01000010.1 coordinate 25,030, forward strand.
GCCGCCGCGACGCGCGCCGCAGCCCCCGCGACGCCCGCGAACCGGCCCGCGAGCAGCCCGTCGACGAGCCGCTGGCGACCCACGCGAGCCCACTCGTCGCTCGGACCGTCGGCGAGACGCCCGAGGGCGAGCGCGATCGCGCCCTGCTCGAGCACGCTCGTGCGGCCGGCCGGATGCGCCGGACCCGGTAACGCGATCAGGTGACCCCACCGGGTGCCGCGCGCCTCGACGGGAACGATGAGCCAGTCGCCCGATTCGCCGCGGCGGTGCGCGAGCCGAGAGCGCGCCTCCCAGTCGGTGAAGAGCGCGGCCTCGTCGGCGGGCGGCACCTCGGCCGCGACCACCTCGTGCGCGAGGTTCTCGAGCACGACGGCCGATCCGAGCGTCTGCGCGAGCTGGTGCACGATGAAGTCCGCAGGCGACCCGCGCAGGCTGAGCGCGGTGAAGCGCTCGCGCACCTCGTCGCGCGCCCTGAGCGCGGCCGTCTGCTCCGAGATGATGCGGCTGTGCACGGCCTCGGTGAGGGTCACGAACTTGACCTCGCGGTGCAGCACGACGAGGGCGAGCCCGTGCTCGCGCGCCGACTGCTCGACCACGGCCGGCACGTAGCGGTAGTGCACGCCGAGCTCGAGCACGAGGCCCGAGAGCCCGGCCTCGACGAGGCCCGCGATGAACGCGTCGAGCTCCGCCGGCTCGGTCGGCCAGCCCGACCCGGTCGAGAGCAGCAGCTCGCCGCCGTCGAGCAGCCGGGCGACGCCGCCGCTGTCGGACACGTGCACCCAGCGCACCCGCGCATCGAGCAGGCCGTCGGCCGCGAGCACCTCCGGCAGGCCGTTCGCGACGGCCGGCAGCGTCAGGATCTCGCGCACCGTCGGCAGCCCGCCGTCGGCCGTCGAGGCGGCCGAAGCGGTCGGACGGTCTGTACGGATCGCTGCGTCTTCGCGACGTTCTGCCATCGGTGCACCTTCAAACCCTCTGAAAAACTTGAGGACGTCAGCCTAACCGACGACCGGGCGGAATGTCCGGGCCGACCGCACCAGTGCGGCCGCGGCATCCGTCGCTCCACCACGAAGGAACTGCTCATGAGCATCACCGAGACCGCCTCGTCGCCCGCCTCGACGTCTGAAGCGCCCGTCATCGGGCACTGGATCGACGGCGCCCACCGCGCATCGACCTCGGGGCGAACCGCCCCCGTGTACAACCCCGCGACGGGTGCCGTGCAGGCCGAGGTCGCGCTCGCCGACCAGGCCGAGATCGACGCGGCCATCGCGTCGGCGCACGCCGGGTTCCAGGTGTGGAGCGGCTACTCGATCGCCAAGCGCCAGACCGTGCTCTTCGCGTTCCGCGAGCTCCTGAACTCGCGCAAGGGCGAGCTCGCCCACATCATCACGGCCGAGCACGGCAAGGTCGTCTCCGACGCCATGGGCGAGATCCTCCGCGGCCAGGAGGTCGTCGAGCTCGCGACCGGCTTCCCGCACCTGATCAAGGGCGCCTACTCCGAGAACGCCTCCTCGGGCGTCGACGTCTACTCGGTGAAGCAGCCGCTCGGCGTGGTCGGCATCATCAGCCCCTTCAACTTCCCGGCCATGGTGCCGATGTGGTTCTTCCCCATCGCGATCGCCGCGGGCAACGCCGTCGTGCTGAAGCCCTCCGAGAAGGACCCCTCGGCCGCGCTCTGGCTTGCAGAGCTCTGGCGCGAGGCCGGCCTGCCCGACGGCGTGTTCACCGTGCTCCAGGGCGACAAGCTCGCCGTCGACGGCCTGCTCACGAGCCCGCTCGTGCAGTCGATCTCGTTCGTCGGCTCGACACCGATCGCGCAGTACATCTACGAGACCGCCTCGAAGCACGGCAAGCGCGTCCAGGCGCTCGGCGGTGCCAAGAACCACATGCTCGTGCTGCCCGACGCCGACCTCGACCTCGTCGCCGACTCGGCCGTCAACGCCGGCTACGGCGCCGCCGGCGAGCGCTGCATGGCGATCTCGGTCGTGCTGGCCGTCGAGCCCGTCGCCGACGAGCTGATCGCCAAGATCTCCGAGCGCATCGCGACCCTGAAGATCGGCAACGGCGCGGGCGTCGACACGGCCGACGGAACCGTCGAGCCCGACATGGGTCCGCTGATCACCGCGGTGCACCGCGACAAGGTCGCCTCGTACGTCGACATCGCCGAGGCCGACGGCGCGACGGTCGTCGTCGACGGTCGCGGCCTCACGGTCGACGGCCACGAGGACGGCTTCTTCTTCGGCCCGACGCTGCTCGACAACGTCCCCACGACGAGCCGCGCCTACACCGAGGAGATCTTCGGCCCGGTGCTCTCGATCGTGCGCGTCGAGTCGTACGACGAGGGGCTCGACCTCATCAACTCGGGCCAGTTCGGCAACGGCACGGCGATCTTCACGAACGATGGCGGCGCGGCCCGCCGGTTCCAGAACGAGGTGCAGGTCGGCATGATCGGCATCAACGTGCCGATCCCCGTGCCCGTCGCCTACCACTCGTTCGGCGGATGGAAGCAGTCGCTGTTCGGCGACGCGAAGGCGTACGGCGTGCACGGCTTCGACTTCTTCACCCGCGAGAAGGCCATCACGAGCCGCTGGCTCGACCCGGCCAAGCGCGGCGACTCCGCCAACACCGGCATCAACCTCGGCTTCCCCCAGAACCACTGACCCCGCGAGGACCCTCCATCATGACCGACACCCTCAGCGACACCGCGACCGCGGTGCACACCGACCGCCACGGCGCCGTGCACGCGCTGCCCGACCCCGCGGCCGAGGCCCAGGTGCGCGCCGACGACCGTGCGCACGTCTTCCACTCCTGGAGCGCGCAGGCGCTCATCGACCCGCTGCCCATCGCGGCGGGCGAGGGCTCGACGTTCTGGGACTACCAGGGCAACGCGTACCTCGACTTCAGCTCGCAGCTCGTGAACCTGAACCTGGGCCACCAGCACCCCGACCTCGTCGCCGCGATCCAGCAGCAGGCCGGGCGTCTGGCGACGATCCAGCCGTCGATGGCGAACGACGTCCGCGGCGAGCTCGCGCGCCGCATCGCCGAGATCGCCCCGGGCGACCTCGACAAGGTGTTCTTCACGAACGGCGGCGCCGACGCCAACGAGTACGCCGTTCGCATGGCCCGCGCGGTCACCGGACGACGCAAGGTGCTGTCGATGTACCGCAGCTACCACGGCGGCACCGCGACGGCGATCTCGCTCACAGGCGACCCGCGCCGCTGGGCGAACGAGCCCTCCGACGGGTCGGTCGCGCACTTCTTCGGCCCCTACGAGTACCGCTCGTCGTGGGGCTCGACCACGCCCGAGGAGGAGGCGCAGCGCGCGCTCGCCCACCTCGAGCAGGTCATCGTGCTCGAGGGCGCGAACACGATCGCCGCGGTCATCCTCGAGACGATCGTCGGCACGAACGGCGTGCTCGTGCCGCCGCCCGGCTACCTCGAGGGCGTGCGCGCGCTGGCCGACAAGTACGGCATCGTCTACATCGCCGACGAGGTCATGGTCGGCTTCGGCCGTGTCGGCGAGTGGTTCGCGGTGAACCACTTCGGCGTCACGCCCGACCTCATCACCTTCGCGAAGGGCGTCAACTCGGGCTACGCCCCGCTCGGCGGCGTCGTGATCTCGCAGCGGATCGCCGCGCACTTCGACACGGTGGCCTTCATGGGCGGCCTGACGTACTCGGGCCACCCCCTCGCGTGCGCCCCCGGCGTCGCCACGTTCGAGGTGTTCGAGCGCGACGGCATCCTCGAGCGGGTGCGCGACCTCGGCGAGCGCGTCGTCGGCCCCCGCCTGCGCGAGATCGCGGCGAAGCACCCGTCGGTCGGCGAGGTGCGCGGCCTCGGCCTCTTCTGGGCGATCGAGCTCGTGAAGGACGCCGAGACGCGCGAGCCGCTCGTGCCGTTCAACGCCGCCGGTGCCGATGCCGCCCCCATGGGCGCGGTGGCCGCTGCGTGCAAGAAGGCCGGCCTCTGGCCGTTCGTGCACTTCAACCGACTGCACGTCGCTCCCCCGCTCGTGATCAGCGAGGAGGAGCTGCTGCGCGGCCTCGACATCATCGACGAGGCGCTCACGGTCGCCGACTCGTACGTCGTCTGACGCAGGGCGCCACCCGCTCGAGTCGCCCGGTTCCCCCTCGGAACCGGGCGACTCGTCGTTTCCGGGCGAGCGGATGCCGCGGGCCGGCGCCACGCGCGCGTACAGCGCCGGGCAACCGGGCGTTCAGGGCGGCGTCGTGTGGTCGGCGACGCCCTCGGCTAGCCTGAGTCGCATGGACGAACGGGGCGCGTCGAGCGGGATGCCCCGGCGCACGTTCCTCAGGGCGGGCCTTGCCACAGGGCTCGCCGGGGTCTCCGCGATCGTGCTCGCGAGCTGCACGTGGAACGAACCGCGTCCGACCGCGACGCCCACGGCCACCCCCACTCCGACGACGCCGGCCACACCGTCGGCCGTGCCGCGCCCGACGAACATGCGTCGCTCCGCGTGGGGCACCGACCCGTATGCGCGCGGCGCGTTCAGCTTCGCCGAGTTCGGCTCGACCGACCAGATGCGCACGCGGCTCGCGACGCCCATCGGCGGCCGGCTCGTGTTCGCGGGCGAGGCGACCTCCTCGCTCGCACCCGGCACGCTGCAGGGCGCCCGCCTCTCCGGGCTCCGGGCCGCGGGCGACATCGCCGGACTCGCCGAGGCCGGCGAGCGCGTCGCGGTCATCGGCGCCGGCCTGGCCGGGCTCACGGCGGCTCGCGAGCTCGCCGAGCGGGGCTTCGAGGTCGTCGTCATCGAGGCGCGCGACCGCATCGGCGGGCGCGTGCAGTCCATCGTCGACGACGCGTTCGGCACGCCGGTCGAGCTCGGCAGCTGGCTCGTCGGCGACGACGAGAACCTCGTCGAGGCGCTGGCCGCGGCATCCGTCGGCACGACCGAGTTCCTGGGCACGGCCGTGGTCGTGCGAGCCGACGGCACCCCGCTCGAGCCGTCGACCGCCGGCGCCGAGGCGCTCGAGCGCGCCCACGTCTGGTCGCAGGCGCTCCCCCACGACGTGTCGGTCGCGACCGCCCTGCTGCAGTCGGGCGAGGTGCCGGCCTCCGAGACGCCCGGCGCCGACGGCGTGAGCCCGGCCGGCTGGCTGCGGCACGCCGTCTCGAGCGGGCTCGAGCCGCTGACGGGCGCCGCCGCGACCGTGGTCTCCGCACAGGCCTGGGATCCTGCGCCGCTGCTCTCACCGCCCTCGGACCTGCGCGTGCCGACCGCGCCGATCTCCGACCTGCTCGACCAGCTCGCCGACGGCCTCGACGTGGTGCTGATGAGCGGCGTGACCCAGATCGCCTACAGCGACACCAGGGTGAGCCTCCGTCTCGACACGGGCGAGTCCCTCACGGTCGACCGGGTCGTCTCCACGCTGCCGCTCGGCGTGCTGAAGACCGACCAGGTGCGGTTCCAGCCCGCGCTGCCCCGCCCGTACCAGCTCGCCATCTCGCAGCTCGGCATGGGCGTGGTCGACGTCGTCTGGCTCGCCTTCGACGACCCCTTCTGGCGTGCGGATGTCGCGGCCGACCCCTCGGCGGAGGCGGAGTCGCCCGACGCCGGCTCACCGGCATCGGTGCTCAGCGTGGTCGGCGGGTTCCCGACGGTCGCACGGTGGATCGACGTGGGCGTCGCGACCGGGTCTGGCGAGGCCGCTCTCGTCGGCGTCATCGCCGCAGCGCAGGCGACCCGCCTCGAGCAGCTGTCGGATCAGGACTTCCTGTCGGCCGTGCTCGCCGATCTCGAGCCGTTCGCCACAGCCACCGGTTGACGGCCACGAGCGTCGCCGTCAGCGCGAGGAAGATCGCGAGCACGATCGTGCAGGCGACGACGACGCCGACCACGCTGCCGACCTGGGCCTCGTCGAGGAAGAAGTACGGGTACCACCCGACATCCGCACCCCTGATGAGGGTGTAGATCAGCCAGCCGACCGGGAACGGCAGCACCCAGCCGACCGTCGACCACGGCACCGCCGGGTTCACGCCGAGCACGCTGTCGACCGACCACGCGATCACGGCGAGCGCCGGCACGACGAAGTGCAGGAGCGTGTCGGACCACGGCACGTCGACGCGGTACCCGTGCGACGAGGACTCGGCCACGATGATCGCGAACACGATGCCCGAGAGCACCACGTAGACCGTGACGCACGTGCGGAGGATGCCGAGCCACGCCGGATCGCGCGGGGCGCTCAGCGCGAAGACGGCCGCGATGGTCAACGTGATGACGGCGAGGAACGCCGACTGGATCGTGAAGTAGCTGAAGAAGTTCGCCGTCGCGAAGCTGCGGAACCCCAGCACGTAGCGGAAGTTGCCGACGAGGGCGACGATCTCGAGCACGACGATCGCCAGCCGGAACACCCCCAGCAGCATGCGCGCCCGCCGAGTCCGGGCCTCTTGCGAGAGTCCGGACGTGACGGCGGGCATGCCTCAACGCTACGCCAGCGTCGCCGCCGGGGCTCGTCGGCGGCTCAGTCGAGCGGGCGCAGGATGCGGTCGAGGAACTGCCGGGTGCGCGCCTCGCGCGGATTCGTGAACATGCTCCCCGGCGCACCGCGCTCGACGACCACGCCGCCGTCCATGAAGAGCACCTCGTCGGCCACCTGCCGGGCGAACCCCAGCTCGTGCGTGACGACGACCATGGTCCAGCCCTCGTCGGCGAGCTCCTTGATGACCTTCAGCACCTCGCCGACCAGCTCGGGGTCGAGCGCGCTCGTGGGCTCGTCGAAGAGCAGCAGGTCGGGCTTCAGCGCCAGCGCGCGCACGATGCCGACGCGCTGCTGCTGCCCGCCCGACAGGGCGAACGGGTACGCGTCGCGCTTCTCGGCGAGGCCGACGCGCTCGAGCAGGGCCTCGGCGTCGGCGATCGCCTGCGCCTTCGGCACGCGCTGCACGCGCACCGGGCCCTCGATGACGTTCTCGAGCACGGTCATGTGCGGAAAGAGGTTGTGCTGCTGGAACACCATGGCCGAGCGGTCGCGCATCGCGAGACGCCCCTGCTTGGTCACCTTGGCCGCGAAGTCGAGGTCGGGCCCGCCGTCGAAGCTCAGGATGCCGGCATCGGGCGTCTCGAGTCCGTTCAACGAGCGCAGCACGGTCGTCTTGCCCGACCCGCTCGGGCCGATGAGCACGACGACCTCGCCGCGCCGCACCTCGAGGTCGATCGAGCGCAGCACCTCGTTGTCGCCGAACGACTTGCGGATGCCGCGTGCGGTCAGCAGCACGGCATCGTCGGGCGTCGCTCGGGGCGCGAGGGGGTCGGCAGGGATCTCAGACGGCGACATAGCGGTCCAACCTCTTCTCAAGACGGCCCTGCGCGCTCGACAGGACGAGGCAGAAGAGCCAGTAGACGAGCGCCGCCTCAAGATAGATCAGCATGAACTCGCGGCTGAACGCGGCGATCTCCTGGGCGACCCGGAACAGCTCGGTCACGAGGATCAGCGAGGCGAGCGACGTGTCCTTCACGAGCGAGATGAACGTGTTCGACAGCGGTGGCACCGAGACGCGCGCGGCCTGCGGAAGGATGATGCGGCGGAGCGTCGTGCCCGACGACATGCCGATCGTGTACCCGGCCTCCCACTGGCCCTTGGGCACCGAGAGGATGGCGGCACGGATGATCTCGGCGCCGTACCCGCCCACGTTGATCGAGAAGGCGATGATCGCGCTCGGCCACGGATCGAGCACGATGCCGATCGCCGGCATGCCGTAGAAGATCACGAAGAGCTGCACCAGCAGGGGCGTGCCCCGCACCACCGAGACGAAGAACCTCGCCGCGCCCGAGAGCACGCGATTCTTCGAGAGCCGCGCGAGCGCGACGCCGAGCGCGATGACGAGGCCGATCGCGAACGACGCGAACGCCAGCGGGATCGTGCCGCTGATGCCGCCCCAGACGATCGGCCAGAAGGAGTCGAGGAACAGTTGCCAGCCCGAGGAATCCACGTCGGCAGCCCCTTCCGATCAGGCGAACGGCCCACCCGAGACGCGAGCGCGTCCGCCGGAGCGGACGCGCTCGCACTCGAGCAGGTGCGTTCGCACGCTTGCTCTGGAAGGTACTACTGCGAGACGTCGGCGCCGAAGTACTTCTCGCCGATCTCGGCGAGCGTGCCGTCTTCCTTGAGCTTCGCGAGGGCTTCGTCGACGGCCTTCACGAGGGCGGTCTTGTCCTTCGTGAAGGCGAGGGCGCTCTCGCTCGGGTCGGTCTCGGCGACGACCTCGAGCTTCGCGTCGGGGTTGGTCTTCAGGTAGTCGAGGAAGGTCAGCTTGTCGTTGACGGTCGCGTCGACGCGGCCCTGCTCGAGGAGCGCGACGGCCTGGGCCCAGCCCTCGACGGCCTCGACGTTCGCGCCGGCCTCGGTCGCGAGCTCGTAGAAGTTGCTCGTCAGCGACTGCGCGGTGGTCTTGCCCTTCAGGTCTTCGAAGCTCGAGATCGACGTGTCGCCCTCGTTCACGACGACGACGCTCGGCGAGACCGTGTACGGCGTCGAGAAGAGGTAGGACTCCTCGCGCTCGGGGTTGATCGAGACCTGGTTCGCGATCACGTCGAACCGGCCGGCCTCGAGGCCCGCGAAGATCGCGTCCCACTGGGTCTCCTGGAACTCGATCTCGAGACCGAGCTCGTCGGCGACGGCCTCGGCGATCTCGACGTCGTAGCCCACCAGGTCGCCCGTGCCCTCGTCGTGGTAGCTGAACGGACGGTAGGTGCCCTCGGTCGCGACCGTGAGCGTGCCCGCCTTCACGAGTCCGAACTCGTTGTCGGCCGCGTCGTCGCTCGCAGCGGGGGTGCCGCTCGAGCAGGCTGCGAGGGCGAGGACGGCTGCGGATGCGGCGGCGAGGCCGAGAATGCTGCGGACGCGTGACATGGGTGGTGCTCCGTTCGTGGGGATGGCAGATCGTGCCGGTACCGTGTTCGGCCGCCCGGCGCTGTTCGAGTCCATCACGCGGGCGACCTAGAGGGAAACCGCGTGACCCCCCGTTGCATTCCCGGAGCGGCGTGCGCATGCGCGTCGGGCGGGCGCACTTCGCGCGAGATACACGCTCCGGCGCCGGACGCGCAACCCCCGATATCGCCCGCGGCGGCATCGCTACCGTTGCGAGGTCGTCGGAAGCTGCCGGCGGCCCGGTGTCCCCGCACCGCTACCCGAAGGGAACCACATGATCACCCTGTCCTGGCTCCTGCTCCTCGCCCTCGTCGGCGGCGTCCTCGCCCTCGTCGACGGCATCTGGCGTCTGCGCGCCCGCGGCGGCTCGACCGTCGTCGGCGTCATCGAGGTCATCGTCGCCGCGCTGTTCCTGCTCTCGTTCTTCGTGCCCGGCATCCCGTGGGGCCCGCTCGTGCTCGGCGTCGCCACCATCATCGCGCTCGTCGTCGCCCTCTTCGCCGGCGGCCGCACGGGCCGCGGGGTCACGATCGCCGCGCTCGTCGTCACGGCCATCTGGGTCGTGCTGGTCAACCACTGGCTGATCATCCCCGGCATCAACTGACGCCACCGCACCACGCGGCGCGCTGCGCTGCACGCCGAAGGGCGCCAGGGCATTCAGTCCCTGGCGCCCTTCGGCGTCGTCGGCGGCCTACGCCGCGTCGTGCGCGTGCTCGCTCGCGTGCGCGTTCGCCCAGGCGAGCGCCTCGACCGCGTCGATGCCGAGTTCCGGATGCCGCGTGCGGAACTCCGCCGAGCACCCGCTGTAGTCGGCCTCGAGGCGTCGGGCCGCCTTGACGAGGGCCGGTCCGGCCGTGGCGCCGAACCTGGCGATGACGCGGGCATCGTCGCGCACCGGGACGGGGGCGGTGCCCCATCCGGTCCATTCGACGACGGCGCGGGTGAGTCGAGGCTCCATTGCCTTCATGACTGCTCCTTGTTGGTGATGGTGGTGATGGTGACGCGAGTGGTGCTAGAACGCGGCGATGCCCGTCAGGGCGCGGCCGATGACGAGCTGGTGGATCTCGTCGGTGCCCTCGTAGGTGCGCACCGACTCGAGGTTGGCCGCGTGCCGCATGACGGGGAACGCGTTCGTGATGCCGTCGCCCGCGAGGATCGAGCGCGCCTGGTGCGCGATCTCGAGCGCCTCGCGCACGCTGTTCAGCTTGCCGACCGAGATCTGGGCGGGCGTCAGGGCGCCGCGCTCCTTGAGCCGGCCGAGGTGCAGGGCGAGCAGCACGCCCTTCTCGACCTCGACGAACATGTCGGCGAGCTTCGCCTGCGTGAGCTGGTTCGCGCCGATCGGCTTGCCGAACACCTCGCGCGTGGTCGAGCGCTCGAGCGCCGACTCGAGGCACGAGCGCGCGGCGCCCATGGCCCCCCAGACGATGCCGTAGCGCGCCTCGTTGAGGCATCCGAACGGGCCGCTGAGTCCGCGGGCGCCGGGGAGGATCGCGTCGGCGGGCACGCGGACGCCGTCGAGGTCGACGTCGCACTGCACCGAGGCGCGCATCGAGAGCTTGCCGTCGATGGGCGTCGCCGTGAACCCGGCCGTCGAGGTCGGCACGAGGAAGCCGCGCACGGCGGCGCCGCCCTCGCCGAACGCGCCCGACGGGTCGTCGACGCGGGCCCACACGACCGCCACGTCGGCGAGCGACGCGAGGCCGATCCAGCGCTTGGCGCCGTCGATGACCCATTCGTCGCCCTCGCGGCGCGCGGTCGTGGTCATCGCCGCCGGGTCGCTGCCGCCCTGCGGCTCGGTGAGCGCGAAGCATCCGATGAGGTCGCCGGCGGCCATGCCGGGCAGCCACTGCTGCTTCTGCTCCTCTGATCCGTACTTGTGGATCGCGCTCATCGCGAGCGAGCCCTGCACCGACACGAACGTGCGCCAGCCGCTGTCGGCGGCCTCGAGTTCGAGGCAGACGAGCCCGTAGGCCACGGCGCCCGCGCCGGCGCATCCGTAGCCCTGCAGGTGCATGCCGAGCAGGCCCGCGTCGCCGAGCACCTTGACGAGCTCGCGGCGGAAGTGCTTGTTCTCGAAGTCGTCCTCGATGATCGGTGCGATCTGCTCCTGCGCGATGGCGCGGGCGCGCTGCTGCCACTCGCGCTCCTCCTCGGTGAGCAGGGCGTCGAGGTCGAACACCGAGTCGATGCGGGGGGCGGTGGCGGTCATGCGTGCGGTCCTTTCGAGGGTTCGTGCTGGTCGAGCGGATGCCAGTCGGCGCCGTGGTGCTCGTCGAGCCGAGGCGGCGGGGTGACGTAGGTCGCGGGGGTGGCCGACAGCCGGATCGGGTTGGCGACCGAGCGGCTCGGCCACGGGTCGTCGGCCGAGCCCCCGCCGCCGGGCCGGCGCGTCTCGGCGACCGGCTCGAGCCCGAGCGACTCGGCGAACGCGATGGCCTCGGCGATGTCGTTCACGAGCCCGGCGGGCACGCCGGCCGGCTCGAGCAGGGCGATCCAGTGCGCGGCGGATGCCGCGGCGAGGCGCTGCTCGATGATCTCGGTGAGCTCGTGCCGGTGCGCGACGCGCGCGCCGTTCGCGGCGAAGCGAGGGTCGTCGGCGAGTGCGGGTTCGCCCAGCACCTCGGCGAGCGCCCGGAACTGCTTGTCGTTGCCGACGGCGATCACGAGCTCGCGGTCGACGGCGTGGAACACGGCGTAGGGCGCGATGCTCGGGTGCGCGTTGCCGAGGCGGCGCGGCGGGGCGCCCGTGGCGAGGGTCGAGGCGGCCTGGTTCGTGAGCGCCGAGAGCAGGCTGCCGAGCAGGTCGAGCTCGACGAGCTGGCCGCGACCGCTGCGGTCGCGCTCGCGCAGGGCGAGCAGGATGCCGGCGAGCGCGTTCTGCCCGGTGAGCACGTCGACCAGCGCGACGCCCGCCTTCGCGGGGTCGCCGCCGGGTTCGCCGGTGATCGACATGAGCCCGCCGACGGCCTGCACGAGCAGGTCGTACCCGGCGAGCGCCGCGCCGCGACCGGCGCCGAAGCCCGTGATCGAGCAGTAGACGACGCCGGGGTTGCGCGCCTGCACGTCGTCGTAGGCGAGCCCGAACCTGGCCATGACGCCGGGGCGGAAGTTCTCGATGACGACGTCGGCCGAACCTGCGAGCCGATGCGCTTCGGCCAGCCCCGCGGCATCCGTCAGGTCGAGGGCGACCGAGCGCTTGTTGCGGTTGACGCTGCCGAAGTAGGTGGCCTGCCCGTTCGCGTCGACGGGCGGGGTCCAGTGCCGGGTGTCGTCGCCGGTCGGCGGTTCGATCTTCACGACGTCGGCGCCGAAGTCGGCGAGCATCATCGTGGCGTAGGGGCCGGCGAGCACACGCGAGAAGTCGGCGACGCGGATGCCCGCGAGCACACCGTCGGGTCGACCTGCCGGCGCCGTCGTGGGCTCGTCGTGCATCGCTTCCGCCTTCGCGTGTGTGGCACGGCGTCGGCGCCGCGCGAATACATCCTATCTTGAATGATTTCTCCGCGCGCCGCCAGCCGACACCCCCCTGCTCCACTAGCCTGAAACGCATGGAATCGAGGGTGGGCCCCGGCGCACGCGAAGCCGTGTTCGCCCAGCTCGCCGATGCGGGTCGCGCCGAACAGGTCGCGCAGCGCCTCACCGACGGCATCGTGCTCGGCGTGCTCCACCCGGCCGAGCGCCTGCCGAGCGAGCCCGAGCTGGCCCGCCGCTTCGGCGTCGCCCTCATCACCGTGCGCGAGGGCCTCGGCATCCTGCGCGAGGCCGGCCTCGTCGAGACCCGCCGCGGGCGCGACGGCGGCAGCTTCGTCGTGCCCGACGACGCCGACCACCGCACGATCCTCACGGCCCGCCTCCGCGCCCTCGCGCTCGTCGAGCTCAGCGACATGGCCGTCTACTTCGGCGCGATCCTCGCCGGCATCGCCGAGCGCGCGGCCGAACGCGCCTCCGACGCCGACGCCGAGCGCCTCGGCGCATGGCTCGACGGCTCCGACTTCACGACCGCCGCCGGCGCCCGCACCAACCAGGGCGGGTTCTTCCTCGAGCTCGCGGTGCTGAGCCAGTCGGCCAGGCTCGTGCGCGAGCAGATCCGCCTGCAGGCCGAGTTCGGCCCGCTCCTGCTGCTCGGCTTCGACGACGAGGGCGAGCGGGCGGATGCCGCGGCCGCCGACCGCCGCATCGTCGCCGGCGTCGCCGCACACCGCCCGACCGACGCCCGTGCGGCCGCGGGCGAGCTCGTGACCGCCCTCGCCGGGCGGCTGCTCGCCGCCAAGGCCCGGGTCGAACGTGGAGGTGGCATCGATGCCCACTGATCAGCCGACCCCCGACCGCGTGCCGGCCGCCGCGCTCGACGCGGCCGCCGCCGTCTCCCGCCTGTTCTCGGGGGTGTTCGAGCAGCTCGCCGCCTGGCGCTCCCCCATCGAGCAGGCGATCGCCCCCGGCATCCGCGAGATCGCCGCCGAGACCGCGGTGGGCGAGGTGCGACCGGCCGAACTCGACCAGGTCGTGGCCGGCCTCGTGCTGCCCCGGCTCACCGAGCCCGACCCGCTGCACGTCGGCGCCGGCTTCATCGCCGACGGCGAGATCGTGCGCGGGCGCGACGTGCACTTCGCGTGGTGGCTCGGCCCGCTCGCCGACAACCCGGTGCTCGGCTCGACCGACGCGCCCACCAGGCTCGACCTCTCGACGCGCGGCTACACCGAGTACCTCCGCGACTTCCGCGCGCTCGAGTGGTACCGCATCCCCTCGACCACGCGCCGCGCGCACGTCACCGGACCCTACGTCGACCACCTCTGCACATGCGACTACCTGCTCACGCTCACGATGCCCGTGCATGCGCCCGACGGCGAGCGCATGGTCGGCGTGGTCGGCGCCGACATCACCGTGCGGCGGCTCGAAGCCGAACTGCTCGCCCGATTCCTCGCGGCCGAGGCCCCGCTCGCGCTCGTGAACGCCGACTCGCGGGTCGTGCTCTCGACGGAGCCGTCACTGCAGGTCGGGCAGCTCGCAGGCGACGCGGCCGCGACGGTCGCGTGCGAGGGAACGCCGTTCCGGGTGCTCGTCGCGCCCTCGGCGGCGGCCCGGCCGTAGCCGCAGCTGTGACCGGCCGGGCCCCGCGACATCCGCCCGACGCCCGCCCGCGGCATCCGGGTCGAATCAAATCATCCGTTGATATATCTTTGATTCGAGCGTATGCACCGAGGCAGACGAAGCTCTGCGTGTGCACCCGAAAAGGAGAAACCCCATGAGCTATGCCGTGATCAATCCCGCCACCGGTGAGACGGTCGAGTCCTTCGACACGATCACCGAAGACGCACTGCAGGCCGCCATCGCGAAGGCGACCGAGACGCACCGCACCTGGTCGAAGAACACGACCGTGGCCGAGCGCGCCGCCCTCGTCCGCCGCGTCGCCGAACTGCACAACGAGCGCGCTCAGGAGCTCGGCGAGATCATCGTCCGCGAGATGGGCAAGCCCATCGAGCAGGCCGTCGGCGAGGTCGAGTTCGCCGCCGCCATCTACGAGTACTACGCCGACCACGCCGAGTCGCTGCTCGCCGACGAGAAGATCGACCTCCTCGCAGGCGAGGGTTCGGCCCTCATCCGCCGCTCGTCGCTCGGCCCGCTGCTCGGCATCATGCCGTGGAACTTCCCGTACTACCAGGTGGCCCGGTTCGCCGGCCCGAACCTCATCATCGGCAACACGATCCTGCTCAAGCACGCCGAGCAGTGCCCCGCGTCGGCCGCCGCGATGGAGCAGATCTTCCTCGACGCCGGGTTCCCCGAGGGCGCCTACATCAACGTCTACACGTCGCACGCGCAGATCGAGACGATCATCGCCGACCCGCGCGTGCAGGGCGTCTCGCTCACGGGCTCCGAGCGCGCCGGCGCCGCGGTCGCCGAGATCGCCGGTCGCCACCTGAAGAAGGTCGTGCTCGAGCTCGGCGGCTCCGACCCCTTCATCCTGCTCTCCACCGACGACCTCGACGCCACCGTCGAGTCGGCCGTCTTCGCCCGCGTCGACAACAACGGCCAGGCGTGCAACGCGGCCAAGCGCTTCATCGTCGTCGAAGACCTCTACCAGCCGTTCCTCGACAAGTTCACGGCCGCGATGAACGCCGTCGCCGAGGGCGACCCGGCCAAGGAGGGCACCGCCCTCGGCCCGCTCTCCTCCGCGAAGGCCGCCGACGGCCTGGCCGACCAGGTCGAGCGCGCCGTCGCGCAGGGCGCCACGCTGCACTCCGGCGGCACCCGCAACGGCAACTACTACTCGGCGACGATCCTCACCGACGTCAAGCCCGGCTCCGACGCGTTCCACGAGGAGTTCTTCGGCCCCGTCGCGCAGGTCTTCAAGGTCGCCGACGAAGACGCCGCCATCGAACTCGCGAACGACACCCCGTTCGGCCTCGGCTCCTACGTGTTCACGACCGACGACGAGCAGGCCCTGCGCGTGGCCGACAAGATCGAGGCCGGCATGGTCTTCGTCAACGTCGTCGGGGCCGACGGCGCCGAGCTGCCCTTCGGCGGCATCAAGCGCTCCGGCTCGGGCCGCGAGCTCGGCCGCTTCGGCGCCGACGAGTTCGTCAACAAGAAGATGATCCGCATCGGCTGATCTCCGATTCGCATCTCGCACGACCGGATGCCCCGGGGCCGACGCCCCGGGGCATCCGTCGTCTCGCGCGACATCCGCCGGGTAGCGTCGATGGAGTGACTCCCGTGCAGCGCTTCCAGGCCGTGCTCTTCGACTGCGACGGCGTGCTCGTCGACTCGGAGGTCATCACGAACGGCGTGCTGCGCGGCATGCTGCACGAGCTCGGCTGGCCGATCAGTCGCGAGGAGTGCGTCGAGCGCTTCATCGGCCGGGCCCTGACCGACGAGTTCGACGTCATCGAGGAGCACACGGGCGTGCGGCCCGACCGGGCCTGGCTGCTCGAGTTCCGCGACCGCCGCAATCGCGCCCTCGCGGTCGAGCTCGAGCCGATCCCTGGTGCCGTCGCCGCGGTCGCGGCCGTCGCCGCGGCGTTCGACGGGCGCATCGCCTGCGCCTCGGGCGCCGACCGGGCGAAGATCGAGCTGCAGCTGGCGAAGATCGGGCTGGCCGACGCCTTCGGCGAGCACGTGTACAGCGGCATGGAGACCGCCCGCAGCAAGCCCGCGCCCGACGTCTACCTCGCGGCCGCCGCGGGCCTCGGCGTGGACCCCCGCGAATGCGCCGTCGTCGAGGACACCGTCGCCGGCGTGACGGCCGGCGTGGCCGCCGGGGCGACCGTCTTCGGCTTCGCACCCGGTGGGCCGGCCGCGACCGCCCCCGCAGCCCTGCTCGGGGCCGGTGCATCGCGCGTGTTCGCCGACATGTCGGAGCTTCCCGACCTCCTCGGATCGGGTCGCCCGCGGCATCCGCGAACTTAATCATCCCAACCTATAGTTTTACGACCGGAAGTATGGCTATGCTGGCGCAACCACGATGAGGTGGTCGCGGCGAGGGGGTGTCGACGGCACCTCTTGACGACCCCGAAAGGCGCATATGTCCGTCGAACCAGCCAAGCCGACCGACCTCGGCGACGGCGATCACCTCGAAGTCCTCGGCTATCAGGACTCGTTCAATCGCTCGATGAGCCTGTGGGCGAACTTCGCCCTCGGCTTCACCTACCTCTCCCCCCTGGTGGGCGTCTACTCGCTCTTCGCGGTCGCCCTCTCGATCGGCGGCCCGCCCTCGATCTGGTGGATCGTGATCGTCGGCGCCGGGCAGCTGCTCGTCTCGCTCGTGTTCGGCGAGGTCGTCTCGCAGTACCCGATCCACGGCGGCATCTACCCGTGGGCCCGCCGCCTGTGGGGTCGGCGCTACGCGTGGATGGCCGCATGGGTCTACATCTGGGCCATGATCGTCACGATCACCGCCGTGGCCGGTTACGGATCGGGCTTCGTCGCGAGCCTCATCGGCATCACCTCGACCCCCGAGTCGACGCTCGCGATCACGCTCGGCCTGCTCGTGATAGCCCTGATCTTCAACTTCACGGGCACGAAGACCCTCGCCCGCGTCGCGCAGATCGGCCTCGCGGCCGAGCTCATCGGCGTCATCGGCGTCGGCCTCTACCTGCTGATCTTCCAGCGCAAGCAGGAGTTCAGCGTCTTCTTCGACACCATGAACGTGCAGGGCGACGGCTCGTACGCGACCGCGTTCATCGGTTCGGCCATCGCCGGCCTCTTCCTCTTCTACGGCTTCGAGGCCTGCGGGGATGTCGCGGAAGAGGTCGAGAACCCCGGTCGCCGAATCCCCAAGGCGATGATCCTGACGATCCTCGTGGGCGGCGTCTCGGCGCTGTTCTCGTTCGGCGGCTACGTGCTCGCAGCGCCCGACCTCGCGTCGATCGTCTCCGGTGAAGACGCGGACCCGATTCCGGGCATCCTCGAGGCCACGCTCGGCACGGTCGGCGCCAAGATCTTCCTCGTCGTCGCCGTGCTCGCGTTCATCTCGTGCGTACTGAGCCTGCAGGCCGCCGCCAGCCGCCTGCTCTACAGCTTCGCGCGCGACGGCATGATCCCGGGCCACCGCTGGCTCGCGAAGGTCAGCCCGAACACGAAGGTGCCGCGCAACGCGCTCATCGTCGCGTGCACCGTGCCCGCGATCATCACGGTGTTCATCTACGTGAACCCCGCGATCACGCTGCCCGTCACCGCGTTCGCCGTGCTCGGCATCTACATCGCGTTCCAGATGGTCGTGCTCGGCGCCCTCCGTCAGCGCCTGCGCGGCTGGAAGCCCGCCGGCACGTTCTCGCTCGGTGCCGCGGGCATCGTGGTCAACGTGCTCGCCCTCGCCTACGGCCTGTTCGCGATCTGGCTGCTCGCCACGCCCGGCTCCTCCGGCGACGTCGTGGCCGACTACGCGGTCTGGATCGGACTCGGCGTCGTGCTCGTCTCGGGCCTCGCGTACCTGTTCATCGCGCGCCCCGACCGCAAGTCCGACGCCCCCGCGGGCGATGCGATCGAGGTCGCCGAGCGCCTGACCGCGCGTCGCGCCGAGACCGCGTCGATGGCGAAGGTCGACTGACCCGCCTCACCGCGCCCGAACCGGGCTCGCCGAGCAGAGCGAGCGGATGCCGCCCCGGAACGTCTCGGGGCGGCATCCGTCGTCTGATCTCAGCGCTTCTTGCGGTCGAGCTGAGCGTCGATCTCACCGCGACGCGTCTCGAAGATGAGGTGCAGCAGCTCGTCGGGGATCTGGTGCTGCGCCGTGAACTTCAGGGCGCCCTGCGACCAGTCGAATCCGTCGAGCTGCTCGCTGAGCGCGGGCAGCACCTTGCCGCTGAACGGGTAGAGGCCGAGGTGCGACTTCGCCTCGAGCGCGGCGACGAAGCCCTTGCCCCGATAGAGCAGCGCGGGCATGCCGTAGCTCTCGCCCTCGGTGAGGTCGGGTGTCGCCTCGCGCGCGACGGCGTACACGCGTGAGAGCGCGGCCCGATTGCCGGCAGCCGCGCGCTCGAGATGCGCGTCGATGATCCCCATGGCGGAATCCTGCCACCGGCGCCCCGCTTCGGCCAGCAGGTTTCGGCAACTTCGGTCCATCGGGCCCGCGAACTGGGGACACGGAGCGCCCCGGCGACGCCCTCGGAACCAGCTCCGGCCCGCTGATCGCCGCCGGGTAGGGTGGGCGGATGATCCGTCGCCACGTCATCGTCTCGGGGCTCGTGCAGGGCGTCGGCTACCGCTATCTCGCGCGCAAGCACGCGCAACGGCTCGAGGTCACGGGCTGGGTGCGCAACCTCGCCGACGGCACGGTCGAGGTCGCCGCGCAGGGCGCGGAGCCCGCCGTGCTCGAACTGCTGCGCCGACTCGAACAGGGGCCACCCGACTCGCAGGTGTCGGGCATCGCCGTGACCGACCTCGAGCTGCGCGACGACGACGAGGGCTTCAGCATCGTGCGCTGAGCCGGCCGCGCAAGCTGGGGGCGAATGGCACTGGACGGATGCCGCGACACGGCGCCCGGGTACGCGAAAGGGCCCACCGGCGAACCGGTGGGCCCTCGCGTTCGTCATGCGACGCGTTGCCGCGTCAGACGGAGGAGTCTGCGCGAATCAGATCGCGTTGACGTCGAGCGGGATGCCGGGGCCGAACGTGGTCGACACGGCGCCCTTCTGGATGTAGCGGCCCTTGGCGCTGGACGGCTTGAGACGGACGACCTCTTCGAGGGCGGCCTTCACGTTCTCGTCGAGCTGCTCAGCGGTGAACGAGGCCTTGCCGACGACGAAGTGCACGTTGGCGTGCTTGTCGACGCGGAACTCGATCTTGCCGCCCTTGATGTCGGAGACGGCCTGGCCGACGTTCGGGGTCACGGTGCCGGTCTTGGGGTTCGGCATGAGACCACGCGGGCCGAGGACCTTGCCGAGACGACCGACCTGGCCCATGAGCTCGGGGGTCGAGACGGCGGAGTCGAACGAGGTGTAACCCGCAGCGACCTTCTCGATGAGCTCGGCGCCGCCGACCTCGTCTGCACCGGCTGCGATGGCTGCCTCGGCGGCGGGGCCGGTCGCGAACACGATGACGCGAGCGGTCTTGCCGGTGCCGTGGGGCAGGATGACGGTGCCGCGCACCATCTGGTCGGCCTTACGGGGGTCGACGCCGAGCTTCAGCGCGACCTCGACGGTCGAGTCGAACTTCGCCGAACCGGTCTCCTTCGCGAGCGCGACGGCGTCGGTCGGGGTGTAGAAGGTGTCGGCCTTGATCTTCTCGGCCGCGGCCCGGTAGGCCTTGGACTTCTGTGCCATGTTGGTTCTCCTTGGAGAGAGTGTGGTCATCGCGCCTGGCGGGCGCTGCCACGAGTGAAATTCTGAAGTGACGGATGCCGCGGCATCCCGTGCCGACCTGCGTCGCTGAGCGACGCGTCGATCGGCGAGGCGATTACTCGACCGTGATGCCCATCGAGCGGGCGGTGCCGGCGATGATCTTCGACGCGGCGTCGAGGTCGTTGGCGTTGAGGTCGACCATCTTCGACTCGGCGATCTCGCGCACCTGCGCCTGGGTCAGCTTGCCGACCTTGGTGGTGTGCGGGACGCCCGAACCCTTTGCGACGCCGGCAGCCTTCTTGATGAGCTCTGCGGCGGGCGGGGTCTTCAGGATGAAGGTGAAGGAGCGGTCCTCGTAGACGGTGATCTCAACGGGGATGACGTTGCCGCGCTGCGACTCGGTCTGCGCGTTGTACGCCTTGCAGAACTCCATGATGTTGACGCCGTGCTGACCCAGCGCCGGGCCGATGGGCGGGGCGGGGTTGGCGGCGCCGGCCTTGATCTGAAGCTTGATCAGACCAGTGACCTTCTTCTTCGGTGCCATGATTTCTCTCTTTCTGTTCGAACGCCCAAGTCCTGGGCACTCTCCCGCTCGACCGGCGGTTCCGGAGGGCGGTGGATCGTGGTGCTCACGCAGCACAACCCTCCGAGTATACCCGGAGGGTCGCTGCGTGCAGCCTGTGAGGTTGTGAGCTCGCTAGAGCTTGGTGACCTGGTCGAAGCTGAGCTCGACCGGGGTCTCGCGCTCGAAGAGCGACACGAGCACCGTGAGCTTGCCGCTCTCGGGCTTGATCTCGCTGATCGTGCCGGGCAGGCCCGCGAACGAGCCGTCCTTGATCGTGATGGTCTCGCCGATCTCGAAGTCGACCTCGGCCTGGATGGCGCGTGCCGCGCCGGTGGCCTGGCCGCCCTTCGCACCCTTGACGGGGGCGACGTCCTTGATCTCGACGAGGCTCTTCAGCATGCCGAAGGCCTCTTCGAAGCGCAGCGGTGCCGGGTTGTGGGCGTTGCCCACGAAGCCGGTGACGCCGGGAGTGTGGCGGATGACCGACCAGCTCTCCTCGTTCAGGTCCATGCGCACGAGCACGTAGCCGGGGATGCGCACGCGGGTGACCATCTTGCGCTGGCCGTTCTTGATCTCGACGACGTCTTCCATCGGGACTTCGACCTGGTAGATGTAGTCGGCCATGGCCATCGACTCGCGGCGCTGTTCGATGTTCGCCTTCACGCGGCGCTCGAAGCCCGCGTAGGAGTGGATGACGAACCACTTGCCCGGGAGGAAGCGCAGTTCGTTGCGGAACTCCTCGTAGGGGTCGTGCTCGGGCTCTTCGCTCTCTTCGATGACGGCCTCGAGTGCGGCGTCGGCCTCTTCGACCGAGTCGATGTCGAGCGCGTCGTCGACGACGGCGTCGGCCTCGGGGTCGTTCGCCTCGGCGATGGCGTCGAGCACGGCATCGAGGTCGACGTCGTTTCCTTCGTCGTCGACGAGGTGGACGGCACGCTGCTCGGCGGGCTCGACCGACTGCTCGTCGTGCTCGAGCGAGTTGCCCTCCTGGGCCTCGTCGTCTTCGGCCGACTGCTCTGCGGCCGTGGCCCAGTCGACGTCGTCGCGCTCAGTCTTTGCCAATTTCTCGATTCCTTTTCTTGCGTGCGCCCTGCGACGCGCGGTTCTTCAGGACGAGTGGCTGATCAGGCCCCTGTCGACCCGAAGACGTACAGCACTACCCATCCGAACACCGAGTCGAGTGCCCAGACGAGCGCCATCATGATGACGACGAACACGAGCACGACCACGGTGAAGCTGAAGAGTTCCTTGCGGGTCGGAGTGACGACCTTCTTCAACTCGGCGATGACCTGCCGGATGAACAGCGCGATCCGCGCGAAGGGGTTTCGCCGCGATGCGCGCTCGCGCTTCGCGTTGGCGACGACATCCTCGCTGGGTTCGTCGATGATCTTCCGGGCCACCTCGTACACCTTTCGTGGGCCGGCAATCACTGCCGGCTCGCAGGGCGGACAGGACTCGAACCTGCAACCTGCGGTTTTGGAGACCGCTGCTCTACCAATTGAGCCACCGCCCTTCGGAGACGGAGTCTCCGAGGATCACACCTTGTGACCGGCTTACCCTACTCGAAGTCCGAGGGAATTCGAGCATGGGGAAGCTTGGTCGTCGTGCGCAACCTCAGCAAGTTTAGGTGACGGATGCCCCACCGCCAAACCGGTGCTCTCTTCGGCCTCGCCAGGGTGCCGAGAGCGCCGCTCCGAGCACCACGACGACGAGGCCCGCGAGCATCGCCCACCACGCGGCATCCGTCGGGATGTCGAGGTAGACGGTGATGCCGAGGATGCGCGACAGGCCCCACGGCAGCAGCGCCATCTGGTCGTTCCACGCCGTGAGCGCGGCCTCGAGTCCGATGGCGGCGACGAGCCCGGCGACCGCCGCGATCGCCGCGCCGCACGCGGTCGTCACGACGCCGATCGCGCGCCGGGCGCCGGCGGACTGCGCGAGCGCCCACGCCGCCGCGACGATGACCCATGCGAACAGCGCGAACGCCACGGTCGAGTAGGCCGAGCGTGCGACGGGCTCCGTCCAGAACCCGAACCAGTAGCCGCCGGGCCCGGTGGGCGCGAGCGCGAACGAGAGCAGGGCGACGCGCAGCAGCACGGCTCCGGCGACGGATGCCGCGACGGAGGCGAAGGCGGCGCGCCCGCCGATCGCGCGGGCGAGGAGCAGCGCCACCGCCCCGAACACGAGCCACGCTCCGAGCGTCGCCACGAGGTGCGCGGGCGCCGCGAACCAGGTGAGGATGCACCGGCTCAGCACCAGCGCGGCGGCCGGGACCGCGACGAGCAGCACGCGCTCGGCGCGGCCCAGTGCGGCCGTCGCCTCCGCGGCCCGCCACGGCCGGGTGCCCGCGACCCACATCGCTCGCGCGAGGCGCGCGCCCCACCAGCGGGAGACGCGCTGCGAGCGCGCGGCGATGCCGTAGGCGATCCAGAGCAGCGTCAGGGCGAGCATCGCGACCGCCATCCACGCCATCGCCTGATCGCGGTCGGCCCGCTCCAGCCCGAGCTGCGCGGCCGTGAGGTTGTAGGCCGGGCGGTACGGGTCGCCGGCGTAGTCGCGCTCGTGCGCGGCCGACGACTCGAGGAACGCGGCTCTCGCCGTCTGCCATGCGCCGTAGGCGGCGGCATCCTTCGTGTCGTGCCACTCGGCCTTGTGCAGCACCATGGCCCGGTAGTCGGCGAGCATCGCGAGCGTGCTGCGCTCGTACGCGAGCGACGCGACGAACGCATCGCGCAGCGCGGCGTCCTTCCACGTGGCGGCGTCGGTGCCGTCGATGAGCGCGTGCATGCGCTCGACCGCCTCGAGCGCCCTGGGGCCTCCGGCGATCGCCTCGTCGAGGTCGTCGCGGGCGATCGCGTAGATGACGTCGAGCGCGGCGCTGTCGCCGGTCGGGATGTCCCACTCGAAGATCCACATCATGGGCGGCGGTTCGAGGCCGATCGCCTCGACGCGGTGCTCGGCGTACGGGCCGATGTAGAGCCCGTCGGTGATCGCCTCGCGCGAGTCGGTCATGGCCTCGGTGATCGCCCGGACGGTGGCCGCGTCATCCGAGAACCATCGCCTGGCCCAGTCGGCGGTGACGGATGCCGCATCCAGCGACGGATCGCGGGCGAGGCGCACGGCCAGCTCGGTGTTCAGCTCTGCGAGCTGCCAGAAGCCCGCCTTCAGCTCGAGCGAGAGCGGACCGGCCCGCCACGGGCCGCCGTCCTGCGTCCACGTCCAGATGCCCTCGATGTTCGGGTTCGCCGCGAGCAGCTGCTGCAGGGCCTGGGAGTACAGGTCGCCGAGGTCGTTCGGCCACGCGCCGAAGTTCTCGAACTCGCGCCGGCTCTGGAACTCGATGATGCGGCGCTGGTCGCCGACCTCGAGCGTGTCGTTGAACGGGAGGTGGCTGTAGAAGTCGCCGAGCGAGTACTTCGTCGAGACGATGAGCCGGTCGGAGTCGATGCCCTCGAACACGGCGCGGTACGAGTCCGGGTTCGTGTGCAGGTCGCCGACGGCGCCGACGCCGACCGTCCACGTGCGGAAGATCACCTCGCGGTCCGCCTGCTCGGCCTGGTCGAGCAGGGTCGTGAGCATGGCCTGCACGGCGTCGACGGTGGTCACGGCGAGCGCCGACCGGTAGTCCCAGTCGGGCAGGTCATAGACCTGACCGGCCTCGCCGATGCGGATCAGCACGCCGTCGATCGCGGGCATCTCGCGGTACAGCTCGTCGAGGCCGGCGGCGTAGACCTGCCAGAACTCGGGGTTCTCGGTGTCGAGACCCCCGAAGCGCTCGGTGAGGTACGCCTCGAGTGGCGTCGTGATCACGAGCATGTCGGTGCGCAGGAACACCTGCAGGCCGGCATCCTTCGCCTCCTGCCACATGGGTCCGAAGGCATCGCGCATGGCGAGGGCGCGCGCCACGTGCTCGTCGCCCGGCTCGTAGACCTCGGTGCCGTCGCCGACATCCGAGAAGGTCAGGTACTCGAGCAGGCCGGGCACGGCGATCGCCGTGTATCCCTCGGCGAGCAGGTGCGCCACGTAGGCCTCGAAGTCCACGCGGGCGATCGCGAGCGCGTCCTGGTCGATGTACGGCGCATCCGGCAGGATGACGTCCTCGAACGCCTTCGAGTTGTGCGAGTAGTCGTCGCCGGCCGCCCAGGCGGCCTCGTCGACCGTCACGCCGACCGCGCCGAGGTCGGCCATGCGGAACCCGAGCTCCGACTCGACGCGCTCGCCGAGGTGCTCGGCCGTCGAGCGGCCGTCGCGCACGGCCTGCGCGAGGTCGTAGACGCCCCGCACGGCGCCCGTCTCGCTCGCGGCGACGACGCGCAGTGCGTCGGGCGTGCCGTCGAGCGTGTACGCCTCGTCGGCCGGGTCGCCGTCGCCCGCCGAGACCGACAGCGTCGCCGTGCCGTCGGTGGTCGCGGCATCGGCCACCGCGGCCTCGAGCTCGCCGACGGCCGCATCCAGCCTCGGCGAACCCGGTGCGTCGATGCGCGTGAACGACGGCGGCGGCACGCTCGCCGCCGCGGGTGCCGCCTCGAGCGTCTCGACCGGGATGTCGGCCGCCTCGGTGCGGATGCCGAGCGCATCGGTCAGCACGAAGGCGATGCCCGCGCCGAGCGCGAGCAGGATCAGGGCGGCGACCACGGCGAGCGCGGGCCGAGCGGGGCGCGTCATCGCGCCGGGGTGCTTCGTCACGCGCGGAGCATACCCCGAAGTGGGTCGCGTGACCCACTCGTGATGTCCGCACCCGACGGGCGCCGCCCCGCACCACCCGTAGATTGGGAGCGACGCCGAGGCGCGACATCCGCCCCTCAGCGCCACCGAACCGAAGCGCGACCGAACCGAATGGGGGCTCGATGATCGTCGAACGCGGAACCCGGCTCGTGACCGAGCCCAGCACGAGCGTGCAGGTCACGGGCGAGCACTCGCAGTTCCGGCTCGACCTCGAGCGCATCCGGTTCTCGCCGTACTTCTCGCGGCTCTCCGCGGTGACGCAGGTCATCGCGCAGCCGGGCGCCGGGCCGCTCATCCACAACCGGCTCACGCACTCCATCAAGGTCACCGCGGTCGCCCGCGCCATCGCGGTCGGGCTCTCGGATGCCGCATCGCCCGCCCGTGCGCTCGCACTCGAGCACGGCTGCGACGCCGTCGCCGTGCAGGCGGCCGCGAGTGCGCACGATCTCGGACACCCGCCGTTCGGGCACCTCGGCGAGCACGTGCTCGACCGGCTCGCCCGCGAGACCCTCGGGCTCTCCGACGGCTTCGAGGGCAATGCGCAGACCTACCGCATCATGGCGACGCTGGATGTCTCGGCGAACGCCCCGCACGGCCTGAACCTCACCGCCGCGGTGCGGGCGGCCGTCGCGAAGTACCCCTGGACGCGCTTCGTCGACGCCGCCTCCCTGCCGAGCGGCCCGCTGCCGCGCGGCATGCGTCGCGTCTCCGGCGGCGTCGAGGTCGCCAAGTTCTCGGCGTACGACCTCGACTCGGCCGACCTGTTCTCGGCGCGCACGGGCCTGCCGCCGCTGCAGCAGTCGCTCGAGTGCTCGATCATGGACATCGCCGACGACATCGCGTACTCGATCCACGACGTCGACGACTTCTACCGCGCCGGCCTGCTGAGCCAGGGCCAGGTCGCGCGCGAGTTCCGCGGCTTCATCGAGAACGGCGCCCAGCTGCGCGAGCTCGACGCCGATGCGATCACCGCGCGCTCGGCCCCGCCCGGCGCGGCGCTCGAGAACCTGCGGCGCAAGCTGCACCGCTCCGACGCATGGATCGCCTCCGACGAGGCGTTCCGCGAGGCCGTCGACGTCGTCGCCGACGACCTCGTCGACGGGCTGCTCGCCATCCCGTTCGACGGGTCGATCGCCTCGGAGCGTTCGCTCTCGTCGTTCACCAACCGCTGGATCAGCCACCTGCAGACCTCGGTCGTGCCCGCTCCCGCCGACGAGATCCGCACGGGCTTCGTGACGCTCGACCGGCTGGCCTGGCACGAGGTCGAGGTGCTGAAGTTCGTGCACCGGCACTTCATCCTCGATCGCGCCGACATCGCCATGTACCAGCGCGGCCTCAGCCGGGTGCTGACGCGCGCGGTCAAGGGCCTCACCGCGTGGATCACCGACGACATCGACCGCCACCGCGTGCCCCAGCGGCTGCGCGAGCTCGTCGACCTCGCCACCGAGGGCTACGGGCTGCTGCGGGTCGCCAAGCCCGAGGGCGTTCCGATCCCGGACGCCGGCGACGTGCACCGCCTCGGCGTCGGCCGCGGCGTGATCGACTACGTCGCCTCCCTCAGCGACGACCAGGCGCTCGCCGTGTCGGAGGCGATCGACGGCCGCCCCGACCGACTGTGGGACATCGGGCAGAGCCTGTAGCACCGGCATCCGCTCACCGCCGGCTGGGCCGGCCCCACCGCGCGTCATGACCGCCTGTCAACCCCCGGACAGGCCTTCCTCGCGCGGCTAACGTCGCCCGTGACGGAGGGGACCGACGATGACGACGACCACGCTGAAGACGATCGAGACGAAGATCCCGGCGCGCATGGACCGGTTGCCGTGGGCCAAGTGGCACTGGCTCGTGGTGCTCGGGCTCGGCACCGTGTGGATCCTCGACGGACTCGAGGTCACGATCGTCGGCGCGCTCGGAAGCCGGCTGACCGAGCCCGACAGCGGACTCGGACTGACTACGGCCCAGGTCGGACTCGCGGCGGGCATCTACGTCGCCGGCGCCTGCGTCGGATCGCTCGTGTTCGGGTACCTCACCGACCGCTTCGGCCGCAAGAAGCTGTTCATCATCACCCTCGGGCTGTACCTGCTCGCCACCGTCGCGACCGCGTTCTCGTTCACGCCGATGTGGTTCTTCGTGTGCCGGTTCCTCACGGGCGCCGGCATCGGCGGCGAGTACGCGGCGATCAACTCGGCCATCGACGAGCTGATCCCGGCCAGGCGTCGCGGCGCGGTCGACCTCGCGATCAACGGCTCGTACTGGCTCGGCACGGCCTTCGGCGCGGTGCTCACGGTGTTCCTGCTGAACCCCGCGCTCTTCGCCCCCGAGGTCGGCTGGCGCCTCGCGTTCGGCCTGGGCGCGGTGCTCGGCCTCGTGATCCTGCTCGTGCGTCGCAACGTGCCCGAGTCGCCGCGCTGGATGTTCATCCACGGGCGCGACGAGGACGCCGAGAAGCTCGTCGGCGAGATCGAGCACACGATCGAGGAGGAGACCGGGACCCCACTCGACCCGGTCGGCGACGATCAGGCGATCCGCATCAGGCAGCGCAAGAGCACCGGATTCATCCAGATCGCGAAGACCGCCGTGACCGAGTACCCGAAGCGCTTCGTGCTGGGGCTGTCGCTCTTCATCGGCCAGGCCTTCCTCTACAACGCCGTCTTCTTCACCTACGCACTCGTGCTCACGAAGCTGCTCGGCGTGCCCGACGACATCGCACCCTGGTCGCTCGTGCCCATCGCGATCGGCAACTTCCTGGGGCCGCTGCTGCTCGGCCGCTTCTTCGACAGCATCGGCCGCCGGGTCATGATCTCGACGTCGTACATCGGCTCGGGCGTGCTGCTCGCGATCACCGCCGCGCTGTTCGCGGGAGGGGTGCTCGATGCGTTCTGGCTGACCGCGTGCTGGGTCGTCGTGTTCTTCTTCGCTTCGGCCGGCGCGTCGAGCGCCTACCTGACGGTGAGCGAGATCTTCCCGCTCGAGACCCGGGCGATGTCGATCGCGTTCTTCTACGCGCTCGGCACGGGGCTCGGCGGCATCATCGGCCCGATCCTCTTCGGGCAGCTCATCGAGGACGGGATCCCGGCCATCGCGATCGGCTACTGCATCGGCGCGGGCCTCATGATCGCCGCGGGCCTCGTCGAGGTGTTCCTCGGGGTGGACGCCGAGCGCAAGCCCCTCGAGGAGATCGCGCAGCCGCTCTCGGCGCGCGACGCCGACTGAGCGGCCTCGCGGCGCGCACCTCCCGGACATGCGGTACGGAACCGCTGCGGATGTCGGTCGGCCCGACGGCCTGCGCGCGGCATCCGCTCGGTAGACTTCACGGGTGACCGAGAAGCCGCGCCTGTCGTCCCGTATCGCCGCCATCGCCGAGTCCGCGACCCTCAAGGTCGACGCGAAGGCGAAGGCCCTGCAGGCCGAGGGCCGCCCGGTCATCTCGTATGCCGCGGGCGAACCCGACTTCGCGACGCCCGAGCACATCGTCGAGGCGGCGCTCGCGGCCGTGCACGACCCCAAGAACTACCGCTACACGCCCGCGCCCGGCCTGCCCGAGCTGCGAGAGGCGATCGCCGCGAAGACGCTGCGCGACTCGGGCCTCGAGGTCTCCCCCGGCCAGGTCGTCGTCACGAACGGCGGCAAGCAGGCGGTCTACCAGGCGTTCCAGGTGCTGCTCGACGCGGGCGACGAGGTGCTCGTTCCGACCCCCTACTGGACCACCTACCCCGAGGCGATCAAGCTCGCCGGCGGCGTGCAGGTCGACGTGTTCGCGGGCTCCGAGCAGGGCTACCTCGTCACGGTCGAGCAGCTCGAGGCCGCGCGCACCGAGCGCACGAAGGTGCTGCTGTTCGTGTCGCCGTCGAACCCGACCGGTGCGGTGTACTCGCCCGAGCAGACCCGGGCCATCGGCGAGTGGGCGCTCGAGCACGGCATCTGGGTCGTCTCAGACGAGATCTACCAGAATCTGACGTACGCGCCCATCGACGGCGACCCCGATGCCGCCGCTCCGCGCGCCCTGTCGATCGTCGAGGCCGTGCCCGGTCTCGCGAACCAGACGATCCTCGTCAACGGCGTCGCCAAGACGTACGCCATGACCGGCTGGCGCCTCGGCTGGATGGTCGGCCCCGCCGACGTCATCAAGGGCGCCGCGAACCTGCAGTCCCACCTCACGTCGAACGTGTCGAACGTGTCGCAGCGCGCCGCGATCGCCGCGCTGAACGGCCCGCAGGACGCGGTCGAGGAGATGCGCCGCGCGTTCGACCGCCGTCGCCGCCTCATCGTGTCGGAGCTGTCGAAGATCGACGGGCTCACGGTGCCGGTGCCCGAGGGCGCCTTCTACGTGTATCCGGATGTCTCGGGGCTGCTGAACCGCGAATGGGCGGGCGTCACCCCGACGAACTCGCTCGAGCTCGCCGACCTGATCCTCGACAAGGCCGAGGTCGCCGCGGTTCCGGGCGAGGCATTCGGCCCCAGCGGATTCCTGCGCTTCAGCTACGCGCTGGGCGACGCCCCGCTCCTCGAGGGCGTGCAGCGCCTCCAGCGCCTCTTCAGCTGACGCGCCCGCGGTTCGACGAGCCGTCCGGACGCACGAGAACGCCCGCACTCCCCGGTGTGCGGGCGTTCTCGTTTCTTCTTCGGCCGCGTCATCGCCGCCGACGGAGCGTGGGGGGTCAGTGCTTGAAGGCGTCCTTGACGTCTTCAGCAGCGTTCTTCAGGTCGGCCTTGGCCTGATCGGCCTTGCCCTCGGCGACCTTCGCGTCGTCTCCGGTCAGCTTGCCCTGGGCCTCTTTGGCCTTGCCCCCGAGGTCTTCGGCGGTGTTCTTGATGCGGTCGTCGATTCCCATGATGAACTCCTTCTCGAGCGCCGCGGTCTGCCGTGCTCGAGAACCAGTCAACTCGTCGGCACGTCGTGCGACTAGGGGTTGAGTTCCCAGCAAGGATCGCCTAACGAGCGCGGCTCAGCCGCCGGCCCTGGCGCAGTCGCGGCGTCAGCGCAGGGCCGTCGACGCCTCGGCGGCGAGCGCGTCGGCGACGGCGTCGAGCAGCGGCGAGCGCAGGTTCCACTGCTGCCAGTGCAACGGCACGTCGACGGGCGGCCCGCCGAGCGGCACGAGGGTTCCGACGGCGAGCTCCTCGGCCGACTGGAACCCCGGCAGCAGCCCCCATCCGAGGCCGAGCTTGATCGCGGTCGCGAAGTCCGCGGACGCCGGCACGAAGTGGCGGGGCGTCGATACCGGGTCGACGCCGCGGGCGGCGAGGTACTGCCGCTGCAGGTCGTCACGGCGGTCGAACTCCACGATGGGTGCGACCGCGAACGACTCCGCACATTCGGGCAGGCCCCAGCGCGCGGCGAAGGCGGGGGTGGCCACGGCCTCGTAGCGCATGGTTCCGAGCGGCCGCACGAGACATCCGGCGACCGGATCGGCCTGCGACGTGACGGCGCCCATGACCGTGCCCGACTCGAGCAGGCCGGCCGTGAAGTCCTGGTCGTCGCGGTGCAGGTCGAAGACGACCGGATGACGGTTGGCCACGCGTGCGAGCGCCGGCAGGAACCACGTGGCGAGCGAGTCGGCGTTCACGGCGAGCGGCAGCGTGACGGGCCGGGCCGGGCCCCCGTCGCGGTCGTCGCCGCCGCCGTCGAGGCCGAACGCGGCCAGCGTGTCGTGCTCGAGCAGCGCGAGCTGGCGCGCCAACCGCACGACGGCGGCGCCCGCCTCGGTTGCCCGCGCGGGCTTGCTGCGCACGACGAGCACGCGGCCGAGCTGCTGCTCGAGCGCCTTGATGCGCTGCGACACCGCCGACGGGGTGAGCCGCAGGCGGCGGGCGGCCGCGTCGAACGTGCCCTCGTCGATGACGACGGCGAGCGTGCGGGCGAGGTCGGTCGGAATCTCCATCTGAAGCAACGCTAATGCTTCTGAAGGAACCTGAGCTGGATTGATGCTCGATTGCCGCCTAGCGTCGAAGCGTGTCCTTCTCCGCCCTGCTCGCCGGCCTCGGCCTCGGCCTCTCGCTCATCGTCGCCATCGGCGCGCAGAACCTCTTCGTGCTGCGCCAGGGCATCCGCCGCGAGCACGTCTTCGCCGTCGCCGCGATCTGCGCGCTGAGCGACCTCACGCTCATCCTGCTCGGCGTCTCGGGCGTCGGCGCGGTGCTGCAGGCGGTGCCGTGGCTCGTCGAGGCCGTGCGCTGGGCGGGGGCGGCGTTCCTGATCGTCTACGGGCTGCTCGCGGCGAAGCGCGCGATCCGCCCGAGCGGCGACGCACTCGTCGCGGGCGAGGGCGGCGACGGAAGCGACGGCAGCAGCGGGGGCACGGGCAGTGGGGCGGATGCCGCGGGCGGCCCGGGTACGGACGGCTCGGGTCGGGACACCTCGGCCTCCGTTCCCGGCCCGGCCGCGGCATCCGTCACCCCCACGATCGAACGCACCCGCACGACGAGCCCCGCGCGTGCCGGGAGCACGACGCTCACGGCCGCCGTGCTCACGTGCCTCGCGCTCACCTGGCTGAACCCGCACGTGTACCTCGACACGGTGTTCCTGCTCGGCTCGATCGCGAACACGCACGGCGACGGACGCTGGGCGTTCGCCGCCGGCGCCGGCCTCGCGAGCATCGTCTGGTTCTTCGGGCTGGCCTACGGCTCGAGGCTGCTCGGCGGGGTGCTCGCGAGCCCTCGCGCCTGGCGCGTGCTCGACGGCGTGATCGCGGTCGTCATGATCGGGCTCGGCGTGATGCTCGTGCTGCCGCACTGAGCCCGGCAGCACTGAGCCCGGCCGCACTGGGCACGGCCGGGCTCAGCCCGACTGCCGACTCGACGGGAGGGGCTCGGCGTGACGGGAGGTTGTTCCCGCAGAGCGGGTCCTCCGCTCGCGCCGAACTCCTCCCGTCGCGCGTCGCCGGCTACCGCTCGAAGCCCTCGCTGAGCGGCCATGCCTTGCGCAGCTCGATGCGGCCGAACCGCGCCATCGGATGCTTCGCGGCGATCTCGATCGCCTCGTCGAGGTCGCGGACCTCGAGCACGTCGAAGCCGGCGATCCACTCCTTCGACTCGGTGAACGGGCCGTCGGTCACGTACGGCCGGTCGTCGCGGAAGCGCACGGTCTTCGCGAACTCCGGCGGGCGCAACCGGTCCCCCGCGACCCAGACGCCGCGTTCGTCGACCTCGGCGCCCCATTCGGCGATGTTGTCCTCGGCGGCGACGTAGGGCTCGGCGTCATCGTCGTGCAGCACGAGCAT
The DNA here is from genome assembly GCF_009749385.1 of Agromyces allii. Lineage (GTDB taxonomy): Bacteria > Actinomycetota > Actinomycetes > Actinomycetales > Microbacteriaceae > Agromyces > Agromyces allii. The sequence continues at coordinate 57,206 of NZ_WBIN01000010.1, forward strand.
CAGGAACTCCACGGTCTCACTCCTCGCCGTTCAGCGGCCAGAACGGCCGGATCTCGAGCGCCCCGTGCCGGGCGAGCTCGTCGCCCTTCGCGAGCTCGATCGCGTGGTCGAGATCGTCGACCTCGAGGATGTCGTATCCCGCGATCCACTCCTTCGACTCGGTGAACGGGCCGTCGGTGACGATCGTCTCGCCGCCCCGAACCCGCACGGTGACCGCCTCGTCGGCCGGCCGCAACCGCATCGCCCGCTTCAGAACCCCCTGCTCCGCCCTCAGCCGATCCCACTCGGCCACGGCCTCCTCGTCGACCGGCCCGACATCCACTGCGGGGTCGGCGACCACGAACATCATGATCTCCATCACGTCACTTCCTTCGTTGTCCTTGCTCATGCCCTTGCGACGAACGGGGGCCGATCGGATCGACATCGGCAGCGACATCCGTTCGATCGGATCTGCGGATGTCGAAGCGCATGTCGATTCATCCTGTCGCCGTTCGTCGCCTGGGCATACCGTGAACATCGAACCGAGGAGAGCAGATGCGCTACGTCATGTTCGTCGCCACCGACACCGAGCCCGACCGCTCCGGCGACGAGGGCATCCCCGTCGACCAGTGGGTCGACGAGAACGACGCCCGCGGCACGCGCATCGAGGGGCAGCGGCTGCAGCATGTGCGCGACGCCACCCTCGTGCGCGTCCGCGACGGCGAGACGATCGTCACCGACGGCCCGTTCACCGAGTCCAAGGAGTGGATCGCCGGGTTCGACATCCTGGAGTGCCCCGACCTCGACGAGGCCATTGAGATCGCGTCGCGGCATCCGATGGCCAGGGGCGGGCGCATCGAGCTGCGGCCGTTCTGGAACGGCGAGGAAGACGAATGAGCGACGGATGACGCGGGCACGGCCCGAATCGTCGTCGACGGATGCCGGGGGCCGGCGCCCGTCGCCCGCGGCACCCGCCGCGCGCGGTGACGCGCCCGCTGCCGCCCGGGACGCGGCCCGCGACGCCGTCGACCGCATCTACCGCGAGGAGTGGACGCGCATCGTCGCGACGCTGATCCGGTCGACGCGCGACTGGGACCTCGCCGAGGATGCCGCGGCCGACGCGTTCGTGCGCGCGGCCGAGCGCTGGCCGGTCGAGGGCGTGCCCGACAATCCGGGTGCCTGGCTCACGACCGTCGCCCGCAACCGCGCGCTCGACGTGCTGCGGCGCCGCGGCGTCGAGGTCGACAAGGTCAAGGAGTGGATGGTGATGGACGAGATGCGGGGGCCCGGCGCCCCGACCGATCCGGCCGACCTCGCCGCGGCGTCGATCTCGGCCGCGAGCGACATCGACGACCGGCTTCGGCTGATCTTCACCTGCGCGCATCCGGCGCTGCCGATCGAGGCTCGGGTCGCGCTGACGCTCCGCGCCGTCGGCGGGCTCGAGACGCCCGAGATCGCGCGGGCGTTCCTCGTGCCAGAGGCGACCATGGCGCAGCGCCTCGTGCGGGCCAAGCGCAAGATCCGCAACGCGGGCATCCCCTACCGGGTGCCCGAGGGCGACGAGCTGCGGCGCCGGCTCTCGGGCGTGCTCGCGGTGCTGATGCTCGTGCACAACGAGGGCTACCTCGCGAGTTCGGGCGACAGACTGCTGCGACTCGACCTCCAGGAGGAGGCCATCCGGCTCGCGCGTCTCGTCGCTGGGCTCATGCCCGACGAGCCCGAGGCTGCCGGACTGCTCGCGCTCCTCCTGCTGCAGCACGCGCGCTCGGCGGCCCGCGTCGATGCTGCCGGCGACCTCGTGCCGCTCGATGCACAGGACCGCACGACCTGGAACGCGGCCGAGATCGCCGAGGGGCTCGCCGTGCTCGACCGGCTCGACCACCTCGACCGGTTACGGGTAACCGGCGATGCCGGCATGGCGGATGCTGCGGCCGGCGCCGCGACCGGCCCGTACCGCCTGCAGGCCGAGATCCAGCGCGAGCATGCCAGGGCCGCGCGCGCCGACGACACCGACTGGGCCGCGATCGTGGGGCGCTACGACGCCCTGCTCGAGCTCACGCCGTCGCCCGTCATCGAACTCAACCGCGCCGTGGCGGTGGGCCTGGCCGGCCACCCGCAGGCGGGACTCGACGCACTCGACCGGCTCGCGGCATCCGGAGCCCTCGATCGCTACCACCTGCTGCCCGCAGCCCAGGCCGACCTGCTGCGCCGGCTCGGGCGAACGGATGCCGCGGCCGACCGAACGCGCCAGGCGATCGCCCTCGCGCCGACCGAGCCCGAACGCCGTTTCCTCGAACGTCGACTCGCCGAGCTGTCCTCCGGGCCGGCCCCGTCGGACGCGCGGTAGAGGACGCCTCGTCCGCGAACGCGCGCAACAACGCAACAGGCTCCGCCCGGAAGCCTGGTCCCGCGCCGCCTCCGCCTGCATCGGGTCGACTAGCCTTCGAGGATGACGAACTCCGCTCCGATCGAAGACGTGCCGATCGGCGGCGAGATGATCCGCCTCGGGCAGTTCCTGAAGTTCGCGGGGTTCCTCGACACCGGTGGCAACGTCAAGGAGGCGATCGCCGACGGCGACGTGATCGTGAACGGCGAGGTCGAGCTCCGCCGCGGGCGGCAGCTGCAACTCGGCGACCTCGTCAGCTTCGAAGGGCGCACGGTCCGCGTCTGCCCGTGAGCTCCCGCCACGGACCAGTGCCCACGTACCCACCCCGGGCGCTGGACTGCATGTCGCGGCCCCCGGTCGCGGGCCATCGGTGAGGCACTCCGTCGTGTCATGCTCGACCCCACGGGAGGGCGCCATGGTCGACACGACGGTGAACAACGATCGATCCGCGGACGTTCGCTGGTTCAGGCGGCGACCTCCAGCGGATCTCGACCGGTTCCTCCGCGGCGTCTGGTGGACCGGACACGCACAGCTGTTCGTCGCGGCAGGGTTGCCCGTGGTCGGATTCCTGCTCCTCGCACTGGGTCGGTGGGACCTCGCCTACCTCTGGTTTGGAACGTTCGCGCTCGCCATGGCCATCCCGTTCCTCTACTCCGGGTTGCTGCTCCGAGCCTCGGTCGGCACCTTTCCCCAAGGCGGCGAAGCACTCCGAGGTCGCTCGCTGCAGTTCGGCCGAATCGCTCGCCTGGTGGTCGATGTGGTGTTCATCGCCATGCTCGCGATCGCCGGGGTCGGGGCGCAGCTGTCGGTCGTGATCCTCATCACGTACTGGTCGGCCTGGACGTGATCTGCGCGCTCTCGAGCGCGGCGCCGACCTCCTCGGCACCGCACTTCTCGAGCGTGTGGCACTCGATCTGCGGACGGGCGGCATCTATCGTGAAACGCATGAAGTCGACGATCGCGGGTACGACCATGCCGATCCTCGAGCTCACGCTCGAGGCCGGGGAGAAGATCGTCGCCGAGGGCGGTGACGTCGCGTGGATGTCGCCGGGGTTCGCCCTCGACACCTCCACCGTGCACGGCACGGGCGGTCAGGGCGGCTTCATGAGCGGCCTGAAGCGCGTGCTCGGCGGGGCCCAGCTGTTCCTGACCGAGTACACCGCGCCCGCGCAGGGCGGACTGGTCGCCTTCGCGGCGCAGCTGCCCGGCACCATCCGCCAGCTCGACATCGACGCGGCGGACTCGTTCATGGTGCAGCAGGGCGCCTATTCGGCGAGCACCGCGGGCGTCGAGGTCTCGGTCGGCCTGCAGAAGAAGCTCGGGGCCGGCATCTTCGGCGGTGCGGGCGTGGTCTTCCAGAAGCTCTCGGGCGACGGCACCGCGTGGGTGCAGCTGGCCGGCGAGATCACCGAGTACGAGCTGCCCGCGGGGCAGTCGCTGCTCATCCACCCCGGCCACCTCGCACTGTTCGAGGCGGGAATGGACCTGCAGTTCACCTCGGTCAAGGGCATCAAGAACAAGTTCTTCGGCGACTCGCTCTTCCTCGCCGAGATCCACGGCCCCGGCCGCATCTGGCTGCAGTCCATGACGCCGGCCAAGCTCGCCGCCGCGATCGAGCCCTACCTTCCGGATCGCTCGTCGAACTCGAGCAGCAGCAGCTGAACGACGGATGCCGCGTGCCGGGCGAGCGGCACGCGGCATCCGTTGCTCGGGGTCGGGTCAGCCCGTGTTCTGCACGCCAGCGGCGACGCCGTTGACGGTGAGCAGGAGCAACGCGTGGTGGTCGTCGCCGGGCACGTCGGCCTCGCCCGCGCGCACGGCCGTGAGCGCGCGCAGCTGCAGCAGCGAGAGCGCGTCGACGTAGGGGCTGCGCAGGCGCACGGCCTTGGCGAGCACGGGGCGCGCGACGAGCAGTTCGTCGCTCTGCGTGACGCGGCCGAGCCACTGCTTCGTGAGCCGCATCTCGTCGAGCACGAGCTCGGCGAGGTCGTCCCGGTCGCCGAGCGCGAGGTACCGGGCGGCAATGCGCTCGTCGGTCTTCGCGAGCGACATCGAGAAGTTGTCGATCATGGCCGTGAACAGCGGCCACTCGGCGTACGCCTCGCGGAGCAGCGCCTCGTCGCCGACGGCCTCGAGCGCGGTGCCGAGGCCGAACCAGGCGGCGAGGTTGATGCGGGCCTGACTCCACGAGAACACCCACGGGATGGCGCGCAGGTCGTCGAGCGACTCCACCGAGAGACCGCGGCGCGCGGGGCGCGAGCCGAGCGCGAGATGCCCGACCTCCTCCATGGGCGTGACGTCGGCGAACCACGGCGCGAAGCCGTCTGCCTTCACGAGCGAGTGGAAGCGGGTTCGGGATGCCGCGTCGAGCGTCGTGGCGAGGTCGCCGTACCGTTCGTCGGCCGCCCGGTTGCGCGCCTCGTTCGACGGGCTGCCGGCCAGCAGAGCGGCCGAGGCCATCTGCTCGAGGTGGCGCTTGGCGATCGCCGGATCGCCGTACTGGGCGAAGATGACCTCGCCCTGCTCGGTGATCTTCAGCCGACCCTCGACCGAGCCGGCCGGCTGCGCGAGCACGGCCTCGTTCGCCGGGCCGCCGCCGCGCCCGAGCGCGCCGCCGCGCCCGTGGAAGAGCGTCAGCTCGATGTCGTTGCGCTCGGCCCAGGCCGCGATGCGCGCCTGCGCGCCGTGCAGCGCGAGCGTGGCCGAGACGGGCCCCACATCCTTCGAGGAGTCGGAGTAGCCGAGCATGACCTCGACCTTGCGTCCGGTGGCCGCGAGCCGGGCCTGCACCTGCGGGAGCTCGAGCATGGCGTCGAGGATCTCGACGCTCGCCTCGAGGTCGGCGAAGGTCTCGAACAGCGGGACGACGTCGATCGCGACATCCGCCGCCTCGTCGCCGAGGGCCGCGGCTGCGAGCTCGTAGACGTTCGCGAGGTCTTCGGGGCTCTGGGTGAACGACACGATGTAGCGGCGCACCGTGCGCACGCCGTAGCGGCGCTGGAGGTCGGCGATGACGCGGAACACCGAGAGCACCTCCTCGGTGGTCTCGCCGCGTTCACCCCCTGCGCGGATCTCGGCGAGCGACTGCCGGTGCACCTTCGAGTGCTGGCGCACCTCGAGCTCGGCGAGGTGGAACCCGAACGTCTCGGCCTGCCAGATGAGGTGCTGGAGCTCGCCGTTCGCGCTGCGGAGAGCGCCGCCCGCCCGCAGGGACTCCTGGAGCACGCGCAGGTCGGCGAGGAGCTGCTCAGGCGCGGAGTACGCGAGGCCCGCATCGCCGCGGCGGGTCGCCGCGATGCGCTCGGCGACGACGAGCAGCACCCGGCGGTGCGGCTCGTGCGGCGCACGGGTGCCGATGGTCGCAGTCACCTCGGGGGCGAGCTCCTGCTGGGCGGCGAGGAGCGACGTGAGCTCGGCGGAGGCGGGGGTCTCCTTCGCATCGAGCGTGAGCGTGCGGCCGATGCGCTTCGCGGCGCGCTCGAGGCCGAACAGCACGTGCTCCGCGGCGATGTGGGCGGCCTCGCGCGTGGTCTCGGCGGTCACGAACGGGTTGCCGTCGCGGTCGCCGCCGATCCAGCTGCCGAGCCGGAGGAACGCCGGGGCGACGGGCTCGGCCCGCCCCGCGACATCGGGCTGCAGTCGATCGTCGATGCTGCGGTACGCCTGCGGAACGATCTCGAAGAGGGTCTGGTCGAACACGCCCATGGCGCTGCGCACCTCGTCGAGCGGCGTCGGACGGGTCGTGCGCAGCGGCGCGGTGCGCCAGAGGATGTCGATCTCCTCGAGGAGTCGGCGGTCGATCTCGGCGATCGTGCGGTCGCCGCGCTCGAGGTCGTCGCGCTCGTCGATGAGCGCTCCGATGCGGCGGATCGCCGAGGCGATCGCGCGACGGCGGGCCTCGGTCGGGTGCGCCGTGAGCACCGGGTGGAACCGCAGCTTCTCGACGCGGGCCCGCGCCTCGTCGACGCCGACCTCGTCGACGAGGAGCCGGATGGTCGCCGACAGCGACCCGTCGACGCTCTCGATCGACGGCGCTCCCGCATCGGCCGCGTCGCCCGACAACGAGATGCGCTCGCGCGACTCGGCACGGGTACGGAGGATGCGCACGCGCTGGTGCTCCTCGGCGAGGTTCACGAGGTGGAAGTACACGGTGAATGCCCGCGCGACCTGCTCGGCACGGGCGGGGTCGAAGGACGCCGCGATGGCCTCGGCCTCGGCGAGCGCGGCATCGTCGCGCGTCTCGTGCGCGTGGATCGTCGCGTGACGCAGGCGCTCGACGTCGTCGAACAGCTCCTGCCCTCCGGCCTCGACGAGGATCGTGCCGAGGAGGCCGCCGAGCAGACTCACATCGGCGCGGAACCTCGCGTCGATGTCGCTGACGACGAGTTCGCGGTCGCGGTCGTGGGCGGATTCCGTGGTGCTGGGCATTCCTCGAAGTTACTGCCGGACTCCGCGAGGTCGAAATCCTGTGACGCGTTGTTCACACGGCGTCGGCCACCGGCATCCGCTCCGCCGACGGATGTCCGTTTCGACCAGTGCAAGGGGTGTTGCTCGCGGGCCGGGCACGGCAGGCTCGAAGCATGCGCTCAACACCAACCGACGTCGCCGTGCGGATCCGCGGGCTGCGCAAGGTCTACGGCGGGTTCGCGGCGGTCGACGGCATCGACCTCGACATCCACCACGGGGAGACGTTCGCCCTGCTCGGCCCGAACGGCGCCGGCAAGTCCACGACCGTCGAGATCCTCGAGGGCTACCGATCTCGCACGGCCGGCGAGGTCGACGTGCTCGGCGTCGACCCCGCGCACGGCGGGCGCGACTGGAAGTCCCGGCTCGGCATCGTGCTGCAGAGCGGCGGCGAGACGGGCCTGCTCACCGTGCGCGAGGTGCTGCGGCACTTCGCCGGGCTCTACCCGAACCCGCGCCCGGTCGACGAGGTCATCGCCGCCGTCGGGCTCGAGGCCAAGGCGAACACCCGGGTCGCCAAGCTCTCGGGCGGGCAGCAGCGCCGGGTCGACGTCGCGCTCGGCATCGTCGGGCGCCCCGAGCTGCTCTTCCTCGACGAGCCCACCACGGGCTTCGACCCCGAGGCGCGCCAGCAGTTCTGGGAGCTCATCCGGTCGCTGAAGGCCGAGGGCACCACGATCCTGCTGACCACGCACTACCTCGACGAGGCCGCACAGCTCGCCGACCGGGCGGGCGTCATCGCCGCCGGTCGCCTGCTCGACGTCGGCGGCATCGACGAGATCGGCGGGGAAGCCGCCCGCGTGCCGCTCGTGCGCTGGACGGATGCCGCGGGCGAGCCGCACGAGGAGCGCACCGACGAACCCGGCCTGCTCGTGGCATCCGTCGTCGCCGAACTCGGACGAGAACCCGACGGCCTCGAGATCGTCAGGCCGACCCTCGAGGACGTCTACCTCGACCTCGTGCGCTCGGTCACCGCGATCGACGGCACGACCGTCGGGGCCGACGACATCGCCGGCGCGGTCGGCTCGCAGGAGGCCGTCGCATGAGCACCAACGTCGCAACCCAGGGCACCTCGCGCATCGGCGTCGAGACGCGCATGTACTTCCGCGCACCCGACACGCTCTTCTTCACGTTCCTGTTCCCGTTCGTCATGCTCGCGATCTTCACGGCGGCGTTCAGCGCTGCCGGGGAGGTCGGCCCGCCAGGGGCCGAGATCTCGATGGGCGCCATGTACCTGCCCGCGATGATCGCGTCGGGCATCTTCCTCTCCGGCGTGCAGAACCTCTCGATCGACATCGCCCTCGAGAAGTCGAACGGCACGCTGAAGCGCCTCGGCGGCACGCCGCTCTCGCCGGTCGCCTACTTCGTCGGCAAGATCGGCCAGGTCTTCGTCACCGGAACCCTGCAGGCCCTGCTGCTGATCCTCGCCGGATGGCTCGTGCTCGGCATCGACCTGCCGACCGAGCCAGAGAAGTGGTTCACGTTCGTCTGGGTGTTCGTGCTCGGCCTCACGACGTGCGCGCTGATCGGCATCGCGCTGTCGGCGCTGCCCCGATCGGGCAAGAGCGCCGCGGCGGTCGTGATCCCCATCGCCCTGATCCTGCAGTTCATCTCGGGCGTCTACCTGCAGTGGAGCATGCTGCCCGATTGGCTGCAGAACATCGCCAGCGTCTTCCCGCTGAAGTGGATCGCCCAGGGCATGCGCTCGGTGTTCCTGCCGGAGGGGTGGGAGGCGCTCGAGCAGAACGAGTCGTGGAACCTGCCGGGCATCGCCATCGCGCTGCTCGTCTGGCTCGTCGTGGGACTCGTGCTCAGCCGCCTGACCTTCCGGTGGATCCGGCGCGACGCCTAGCGCCCTGGCGCGTGACGCCTAGCGCCTGATCGACCGAACGCCGCTCGGATTTGCACTACAGATAGAAAAGTGCAGAATTGCACTCTATGAATGAGAGTGCAAAGTCGAAGCCGGGGCTTCGCGAGCAGCGCATGAGCCGCACGCGCCGCGACCTCTGCCGTCGCGCGCGCCAGCTCACGATCGAACGCGGACTCTCGGGCTTCACGGTCGAGGAGCTCTGCGCCGACGTCGGCGTCTCCCGACGCACCTTCTTCAACTACTTCCCCGGCAAGGAGGACGCCGTCGTCGGGCACGACGCCGACAGCGTCGACGAAACCGCGCTCGCGGCCTTCGCCCGCGGTGACGACGGCGCGCCGACCTTGCTCGACGCCCTCGCCGAGCTCGCCATCGCGACGGTCGCCGCCTGGGACGACGAGCACGACCCGATCGACCCGCACGCCCTGGTCGAGCGAGAACCCCACCTGCTCCCCCACATGATCGGCGCCGGGCAGCTGCTCGAGCAGCGCATCATCGCCGCGATCGAGCAGCGCGAGCACCTCGAGCCCGGCGACCCGCTCGCCCGCACCGCGGCCTCCGTGATCGGCGCGCTCGTCGGCCGAGTCGGCCACCAGTACTTCGCCGATGCCGACAGCGAGCCGCACGACTTCGCAACGATGCTCCGCGCCTCGGTCGCCGCCACGCGCGCGATCAGCACACCGACATCCGCACCCTGATCTCCCCCACCCGAACCACCGAAAGCACCCGAATGACCTCTGCACGACCCTCCCTCACGAGCGCGCCGCTCGTGCTCACCCAGCGACGCATCTGGATCATCTTCTCGGCGCTCATCGCCGGCATGCTGCTCTCGAGCCTCGACCAGACCATCGTCTCGACCGCGATGCCGACCATCGTCGGCGAGCTCGGCGGCGTCGAGCACCAGGCCTGGATCACCACGGCCTACCTGCTCGCGACCACCATCGTCATGCCGATCTACGGCAAGTTCGGCGACGTGCTCGGTCGACGCAACCTGTTCCTCATCGCGATCGCGCTGTTCACCGTGGCCTCGGTCGGAGCGGCCTTCGCCCCGACGTTCTGGGCGTTCGTCGCGTTCCGTGCGATGCAGGGCCTCGGCGGCGGCGGGCTCATGATCCTGTCGCAGGCGATCATCGCCGACATCGTGCCCGCCTCCGAGCGCGGCAAGTACATGGGCCCGCTCGGCGCGATCTTCGGGCTCTCGGCCGTGGCCGGCCCGCTGCTCGGCGGCTACTTCGTCGACCACCTGACGTGGCAGTGGGCGTTCTACATCAACATCCCGATCGGCATCGCGGCGTTCGCGATCGCCTGGTTCACGCTCACCCTGCCGAGCAAGAAGGCCGAGAAGAAGGTCGACGTGCTGGGCGTCATGCTGCTCTCGGCCGCGACCGTCTGCCTCATCTTCTTCACCGACTTCGGCGGCAACGCCTCGCACGGCTGGGACGCCATCGAGACGTGGGCGTGGGGCCTCGGGCTGCTCGCCGCGGCGACCGCGTTCGTCGTGGTCGAGGCTCGCGCCGAAGACCCGATCATCCCGCTGTCGCTGTTCAAGAACCCGGTCTTCATCAACGCCACCGCGATCGGCTTCACGCTCGGCATCGGCATGTTCTCGGCCATCGCGTTCGTGCCGACGTTCCTGCAGATGTCGTCGGGCGCCTCGGCGACGGCCTCCGGCCTGCTCATGCTCCCGATGATGGCGGGCATGATGGGCACCTCGATCTGGTCGGGCATCGCGATCTCGAAGTCGGGCCGCTACCGCGCCTACCCGATCGCCGGAACGCTCGTGACCGCGCTGGCCATGCTCGCCATGACCTCGCTCTCGGCCGAGACGCCGATCTGGCTCATCTGCGTGTACCTGTTCGTGTTCGGCGCGGGCCTCGGCCTCATCATGCAGGTCGTCGTGCTCGTGGTGCAGAACGCCGTGCCGGCCACCCAGGTGGGCACCGCCACCAGCACGAACAACTACTTCCGCGAGGTCGGCGCCTCGCTCGGCGTGGCGATCTTCGGCGCGCTGTTCACGACGCGCCTGTCGGAGAACCTCACGAAGATCTTCACGGATGCCGGTGCGAGCGCCTCGCAGGCGGGAGACGCCATGTCGACGCTCGACCCGCAGCGCCTCTCGGAGCTGCCCGGCCCCGTGCGCGACGCCATCGTGACGGCCTACGCCGACTCGCTCGCGCCCGTGTTCTGGTACCTGATCCCGTTCATCCTCGCGGCGTTCGTGCTCGCGCTCTTCCTCAAGCAGATCCCGCTCTCCGACGAGGCCGGCATGGTCGCGCGCGGCGAGGCGATCACCGGCGCCGAGGCGGATGCCGCCGAGCAGGCCATGCGCGACGGCGGAACCGTCGTGACGGGCCCGGCCGACGACGGCGACCCCGTGTCGACGGCGACGGGGTCCACGCCCGCGCAGCGCTGACGGCTGCCGGCCGACGGGTACGGCTCCGACCGTCCGTCACCGGCCACGACTCCGGGGGTGCACTCCGACACGGGTGCGCCCCCGGTCCTTCCCGGTCTCACCCGGTCACCAGCGCGGACTCAGCGGTTGCGCCCTACGCTGGATGCGGCATCCGCTCACGCTGGAATCCCGCGGGCATCGCCCGCACGACGTGCGCCGGATGACCGTGAGAGGCGCGCATGAACCCCTTCGAGCACAAGCCCTGGCTCGCCCACTACGCCGAGGGCGTGCCGCCTGAGATCGAGGAGCCGAGCCAGACCCTCGTCGACATGATCGACGACGTCGTCGGCAGGTTCCGACGCCGCCCCGCCCTGGAGTTCTTCGGCGCCGAGACGAGCTACCACGAGCTCGGCGAGCAGATCGCCTCGGCGGCCGAGGGACTGCGCCGCCTCGGCGTGAAGGCGGGCGACCGCGTCGCGATCGTGCTCCCGAACTGCCCGCAGCACGTCGTCGCGTTCTACGCGGCCCTGCGGCTCGGCGCCATCGTCGTCGAGCACAACCCGCTCTACACGCCGCCCGAGCTGCGGCACCAGTTCGAGGACCACGGCGCGCGCGTCGCCATCGTGTGGAACAAGGTCGCCGACACGGTCGCGGACTTCCCCCGCGACATCCGGCCCGACCACATCGTCGCGATCGACCTCACGCGGGCGTTCCCGTTCGCGAAGCGTCTGGCGCTGCGCCTGCCGATCCCGAAGGCACGCCGGTCGCGCGCCGCACTCACGACGACGCCGAAGACCCGGGGCCTCGTCGAGTGGGAGCGCCTGACCTCGCGCCGAGCGCTCTCGAAGCGCCACCCGCGGCCGAGCCTCGACGACACCGCCGTGCTGCAGTACACGAGCGGCACGACCGGCTCGCCCAAGGGGGCCGTGCTCAGCCACCGAAACCTGCGCGCCAACGCCATGCAGGGGCGCGCCTGGGTGCCGGGGCTCGCCGAGGGCGACGAGGTCTTCTACGGCGTGCTGCCGCTCTTCCACGCCTACGGCATGACGCTCTGCCTCACGACCGCGATGAGCATCGGCGCGAAGCTCGTGCTGTTCCCGACGTTCGACTCGAAGCTCGTGCTCGACGCCGCACGCACGTCCCCGCCGACCTTCCTGCCCGCGGTGCCGCCGATCTACGACCGGCTGGTCCGGGATGCCGCGTCGCAGCCGCGTGCGCTCCGCAGCATCCGGTTCGCCATCTCCGGCGCCATGAGCCTGCCGATCGCGACCGTCGACCGCTGGGAGAGCGCGACCGGCGGCGTGCTCGTCGAGGGCTACGGCATGACCGAGTCGGCGCCTATCACGCTCGGCAACCCGATGGGCCCCACCCGGCGCCCGGGCACGGTCGGCGTGCCGTTCCCGAGCACCGAGATCCGCGTCGTCGACCCCGAGGATCCCGACGTCGACGTCGCGGCGGGCGAGCCCGGTGAACTGCTCGTGCGCGGACCCCAGGTGTTCCAGGGCTACTGGCGCCGACCCGTCGAGACCGCCGAGACGCTGCGCCCCGGCGGTTGGCTGCGCACGGGCGACATCGTGCGCGTCTCCGACGACGGCTTCGTCACCATCGTCGACCGGATCAAGGAGCTCATCATCACGGGCGGCTTCAACGTCTCGCCGTCGGAGGTCGAGGCGGCGCTGCTCGCGCACCCCGACGTGCGCGGCGCGGCCGTGGTCGGCCTGCCCAGCCCCTCGGGCGGCGAGTCGGTCGCCGCGGGCGTGGAGCTCCGCGAAGGCGCCGTGTTCGACGAGAGCGCGCTCCGCGACTTCTGCCGCGGGAGCCTCACGCCGTACAAGGTTCCCAAGCGCATCGACGAGTTCGACGAGCTGCCCCGCTCGCTCATCGGCAAGGTGCTGCGCCGCGAGGTGCGCGACGTGCTGCTCGAGCAGTAGCGCTCACCCGCACCGGCTCCCGCACCGCCACGGCGTGACGCAACACTTCGACGGGAGGAGTTCGGCGCGTTGGGAGGAGCATGCCGCGGACTGCGTCCTCCGCTCGGGCCGAACTCCTCCCGTCACGTTGGCGGCCGCGCTGGGACGAGGGCGAGCGGATGTCGCGGGCGGCCCGGGCGGCTAGAGCAGCCGCCGCGCGTTCGCCCAGGCCGTGAGCTCGTGGCGGCTCGAGAGCTGCAGCTTGCGCAGCACGGCCGAGACGTGCGACTCGACGGTCTTCGTCGAGATGAAGAGCTCGGCCGCGACCTCCTTGTAGGCGTAGCCGCGGGCGATGAGCCGCATGACCTCCTGCTCGCGCGCCGAGAGGCGGTCGAGCTCGTCGCTCGCGGCGGCGGTCTCGCCGACGGCGGCCCCGAAGGCGTCGAGCACGAACCCGGCGAGCTTCGGCGAGAAGACGGCGTCACCGCTCGCGACGGCGTGCACCGCGCGGCTCACGTCGGCCCCCGACGAGCCCTTCGTGATGTATCCGCGCGCGCCGGCACGGATCACCCCGACGACGTCTTCGGCCTTGTCCGAGACACTGAGCGCCAGGAACCTCGTTCCGGGCACGGATGCCGCGGCGCGGCGCATGACCTCGGCCCCGCCGCTCGTTCCCGCCGCCACGCCGACCCCGGGCAGGTGCACGTCGAGGAGCACGACGTCGGGCGCGGCATCCGTCACCGCGAGCACGGCGGACTCCACGTCGTGCGCCTCGCCCACGACCTCGATCGAGGCGTCGAGGTCGGCCTTCAGCCCCGAGCGGAAGATCGAGTGGTCGTCGACGATCACGACCCGAACGGATGTCTCAGCCACGCGTGTTCTCCAGTCCTGCGCGCTCTGCGGGGAACCGCAGCCGCACCTCGGTGCCGCCGCCCGCGCCGACGCGAACCTCGCCCGAGCCCCCGGCCCGGCGCATCCGCCCGATGATCGACTGCCGTACGCCGAGCCGGTCGCTCGGCACCTCGGAGAGGTCGAACCCGGCGCCGCGGTCGCGCACGAACACCTCGACCGCCTCGGGCGACGCCTCGACGTAGACCGAGACCTCGCCGCCCGCGTGCCGTGCGGCGTTCAGCATGGCCTCGCGGGCCGCCGCGGCCACCTCGCCGCTCGCGCGCTCGCTCGACGAGCCGACCGCGACCACGTCGATCGTCACGGGGTAGTCGATCTCGAGGGCGGCGGCGAAGTCGCGCAGGTCGGTTCCGAGGTCGCTGTCGGCCGGCGCCTCGCCGTCGAAGAGCCAGTCGCGCAGCTCACGCTCCTGGGCGCGGGCGATGCGCGCGACCTCGCTCGACGCGCCGGCCCGGTTCTGGATGAGCGCGAGCGTCTGCAGCACCGAGTCGTGCAGGTGGGCGGCGATCTCGCTGCGCTGCTCCTCGCGGATGCGCTTCGTGCGCTCGTCGGTGAGCTCGCGCCACGCGGTCACGAGCGTCGGCGCGTAGACGAGGCCGATGCCGAGCACCGCGGCGAGCGCAGCCGCGAACGTCGGCACGGGGTGCCAGTGCGCGCTCTCGCCGAACACGAGGGCGAGCGCCGTGATCACCAGCAGCACGGTCGCGACGAGCCGGATCGTGAGCTCGTGCCTCGGCCCACGCTCGGGCTCGGGCCGGTCGATGAAGGTCGCCCAGGCTCCGGATGCCACGGCGAGCCCGATGCCCGCGAAGACCGCGCCCAGCCACCACCGCAGCGCCGAGCCGTCGTCGACGCCGACCGCCAGGCCGCCGCCGCCCAGCCACGCGGCGGCCAGCACGAGGGCCGAGGCCGACACGAGCAGCCACGCCACCGGAGCGCGCCGGCTCGGACGCGCCTCGCCCGGCTCCCAGGGCGTCAGCGCCCAGAGCCAGAGGTAGAGCAGCAGGCCGGCCCCCGCCGCGAGGCTCGTCACCACGAACGCGGCGCGCACGACGAACACCGGCCAGCCGAGGTGCGCGGCCAGCCCCGCCGCGACGCCCGTGGCGACGCAGGCGCGCGGGCGCGACATCCGGGGCTCCATGTCTGCCATCCAAGCAGACCTCGGCGCAGCGACTGCAGCCGGGGCGGGCACCCTCAGGGTCGAATCAGGGACTCACCCCATAGCGGGTCATCCGGCGCCGCTGCCAGCATCGAGACATGGAGACGAACCAGACCGCCCCGCCGACCGACCCAGTGCCGGAAGGCGTGCAGGGGGACTCCGCGCAGGTCGGACCGTCGGTCGACGAGGCGGTCGGTTCGGCTTCATCAGGTGCCGGCGCGCAGGGCTCTCGTTCGCAGGGCACCGACGGCCGAACGGATGCCCCGGGCGGGCCGCTCGGCCCGGATGCCGCGGACGCCACCGGCCCCGGCTTCTACGCCTGGCTGCGACGACTCGGGCTGCCGCGCCGAGCCGGATGGCTCGGCGGCGTGTGCGCCGGCATCGGCGCGCGCCTCGGCATCGACCCGATCGTCGTGCGCGGCATCGTCGTCGTGGTCGCGGTGCTCGGCGCCCCGCTCGTGCTGCTCTACGCGATCGCCTGGCTGCTGCTGCCCGACACCGACGGGCGCATCCACCTCGAGCGCCTCACGCGCGGCGTCGTCGACCCCGCGATCGTCGGCATCGCCGTCATGGGCGTGCTCGGGTTCATCCCCCTGGTGCAGGGCGGCTGGCTCGGGTGGCAGTGGTGGACGGACTGGCCGTACCTCGCCGACCCGATCTTCGGCTTCAACCTCATGGTGCCGTTGCGCATCATCTGGACCCTGCTCCTCGTGGGCGGCGTCGTCGCCCTCGTCATCTGGCTCGCTCGCCGATCCTCCCAGAACTCCCAGAACCCCCCGACCGGCGGCGCCGGTGCGCGAACGGCTTCCGCAGCCGACGCAGCCTGGTCGGGGTCCACGTCCGGGGCGGCTGCGAGCGCAGGTGCTGCGAGCGCGGCCGCCGCGACGCACACGGCCCCGGTTCCCCCGACGAGCGGCGACACCCGTTCGACGGGTGCGGATGCGGCATCCGCTCAGGTGACGGATGCCGCGTCCGCGACTTCGCCCGACCCCGCCGTCGACCCGACCACCGACGCGGCCGCAGTCTCGACGACCGAACCGCCCGTGCCCGCGATGGGCGCCGACGCGGACGCGATCGCCGAATGGCGCCGGCAGCACGAGGCCTGGCGCGTCGCGCACACCGAGTGGAAGACCGGCCAGGAGCAGGCGGCGCGCGCCGCGAAGGCGCAGGCCGCCGCCGAGAACCGCGAGAAGGCCAGGGCGCTGGCCGGCCAGGCCGACGCGGCCCGCGCCGCCAGACGCGCGAGCCGACCCCGTGCGAGTGCCGCGTTCGTGTTCACCCTGCTGGGCGTGAGCCTCATCGGCGGAGCGATCGTCGCCCTCTGGGCCCTCGGCGACGCCGACGTCGCCGCCTACGCGGTGCCCGTCGCCCTCGCGGCCGGAACCCTCGTGCTCGCACTCGGCATGATCATCGCGGCCCTCCGCAGGCGCCGCAGCGGGGCACTCGCGTTCCTCACGATCACGGCCCTGCTGGCGATGCTCGTCGGGCTCGGCGGGGCGACGTTGGGAGCCCAGGGAACGCTCATCGGTCCGAACGCGAGCATCTATCTCACCGTCGATTCGCAACGGCTCGTGCAGCCGGTCGGCGATGCGTATGTCACGGTCTTCCCGATCAGCGGCCCGACGCCGCGCGTCGAACTCGCCCAGACCTACGGAAGCACCTGGATCACGATCGATCCGGACGCCATCCTGCTGCTCGACGCGAGCGACGCCGGACGCATCGACATCGTGGCCTTCGACGGCGACGGCGGGAGCGCCTCGGGCACCCGCCAGCTCAGCGGCCTCGACCGCGGCGCGCTCCTGCTCGGCGACGGCGCGGCCGCCAGGGAATACCTCCCTGGCGAACACGTCGATGCGCGACTCGAGCTCTCGCAGTACAACGGCGACGTCCACATCCAGATCTGGGAATGAGCGAGAACATGACCGAGAACACCTCACGCCCCGGCGCCGAACACCTGGACGACGCCACCGACGTCATCGACACGGATGCCGCGACCGAGGCCTTCGCCACGACGCCGGTGCCCTCCCCGACCGCCGCGCCCGTGTCGCCCGCCGCGCCCGCGTCGCCCGCCGTCGAGCCCGCGCTGTTCCTGCCGCCGGCCGACCCCGCGGCATCCGGCGACGAGGTCGACTCCGTGTACGCCGCGGCATCCGTCACCGCAGCGAACGAGCCCGCGCCGAAGCCGACCGTGCGCTGGGGCGCGCTCGTGTGGGCGCTGATCTTCGGCGGCTCGGCCGCGCTGACGCTGTGGATCCTCGTGGACCCGGCACGGCGCCTTGCCGCCGACGCGTGGATCACGGGCCTGAACCCGCTCGCCGCCTCGCTCTACGCCCTCATCGCCGTCGGCGTGGTCGTGGCGATGTTCGGCATCGTCGGCCTCATCCGCCGCGGCGAGCGCGCCCGCCGCACCCCCGCGTCGGCTCGGTAGCACCCGCCGGTCGAAGACTCCGCCGGTCGAGTAGCGACGAAGGAGCGTATCGAGACCAGTGACGCCGCACGATCGGCCGCTGGTCTCGATACGACGCTGCGCGCCTACTCGACCGGCGAACAGTCAGAGCGAGAGCCCGACCACCACGGGCTCGGGGTGCAGCAGGATGCCGAACTCGGCCTGCACGCGGCTCTGCACGAAGCGCGCGAGCTGCGCGACCTCCTCGGCCGACGCTCCCCCGCGATTCGTGAGCGCAAGCGTGTGCTTCGACGAGATCGCAGCCCGCGACCCGGGCAGGGCGAATCCGCGACCGATGCCGGAGCGCTCGATCAGCCACGCGGCCGACAGCTTCACGGCCGGTTCGGCGGCCGCGGCATCCGTCGCCTGATCGGATGCCTCGAGCGAGGCCTGATGCGCGAGGAACTGGTCGAGCGGCGACTCCTCGAGCGGGTTGTCGAGCGGCACGACCTCGTCGGCCGGCTCGGGTTCGACGTACCAGCGCGGCGCATCGCCCGGCAGCGCCCGCGCGACGTGCTCGCCGACGATCGGGTTCGTGAAGAACGACCCCGCGCTGACCGAGTCCTGGTCGTCGGGGTCGAGCACCATGCCCTTCGAGGCGCGCAGGGCGAGCACGCTCTCGCGCACGCGGGCGATCGGAACCCGGTCGCCGAGATCGACGTGCAGGGCGCCGGCCAGCTGCGCATAGGCGATGGGCTGGCCGAGCGCCTCGCCGAGCACGGCGAGCTCGACGGCCGTGTCGTGCAGCGCGAGCTCGACCGACACGACGATGCCCGCGAGCCCCTGCTTCAGCACGGACGTGCGGTAGCCGAGGTCGAGCTCGTCGGCCGTCATGCGGCGCGGGGTCGAAGCCCCTTCGTCGAGGAACTCGATCGCGACGAGCGTCGACTCGAGCTCCTGACCGTAGGCGCCGATGTTCTGCACGGGGGCGGCGCCGACGCATCCGGGGATGCCCGAGAGCGCCTCGATGCCCGAGTAGCCGCGCGCGACGGTCCATGCGACGAGGTCGTCCCAGACCTCGCCGGCCTGCACGCGGATGCGGACGGTCGCCGGAACGGACTCGTCATCGGCCCGAGCGCTGCCCGCGGCATCCGGAAGCACCTCGATGCCCTTCGTCGCGATGCGGATGACCGTGCCGTCGAAGCCCTCGTCGCCGACGAGGAGATTCGAGCCGCCGCCGAGGGCGATCCAGGGCTCGCCGTCGCTCCATGCGGCGTCGGCGGCGTCGACGAGGTCGCGCTGCGTCGTCACCGTCACGAGACGGCGGATCGGCCCGCCGACGCGCAGCGTGGTGAGCTCGGCGAACGTCGGTTCGGTCGGTCCGGTGGGTGCCGGGTTGGTGGATGCCACGTCGTCGGATGCCACGTCAGCCGAGGACGACGCGGACCTGCGCCTTGCCGAGCACGGTCGCGCCGTCGAACGACACCGTGAGGTCGATGCGGGCGGCACGCGCCTCCGCGTCGAGCTGGCCGACCTTGGCGGTCACGGTCACGGTCGCGCCGAACGACGGGTCGACGACCACGGGCCGCGTGAAGCGCACCTGGTAGTCGAGCACCCGGCCGGGGTCGCCCGCCCAGCCGACGACGGGCTGCACCGCGAAGCCCATGGTGAGCATGCCGTGCGCGAGCACGCCGGGCAGGCCGACGGTGGCGGCGACGTCGTCGCGGTAGTGAATCGGGTTGAAGTCGCCGGAGGCGCCGGCGTAGCGCACGAGCGAGTCGCGGGTCAGCGCGAACTCCTGTTCGGCCACGACGTCGCCCACGGCGAGCTCCTCGAACACGGGGGTCTGCTGCACGGCGGCCATCACTCCTCACCTCGGACCACGAGGGTCGAGATCGCGGTCACGACGTGCTCGCCCGCGGCATCGGTCACGTTCGTCTCGGCCGTCACCATCGAGTGCGGGCCGAGCGTCTTGACGCTCGACACCGTGAGCGTCGCGGTGAGCAGGTCGCCCGCGACGATCGGACGGGTCGACGTGAAGCGCTGGTCGCCGTGCACGACGCGGCTGAAGTCGATGCCGGCGTCGGGCTCGGAGAGCAGCTGCGCGAGCGTGTGCTCCTGCACGACGACCGCGAAGGTGGGCGGCGCGACGACGTCGGCGTAGCCCGCGGCCTGGGCCGCAGCGGGGTCGAGGTTGATCGGATGCGTCGCGAACACGGCGCGCGCGAACTCGCGCACCTTCTCGCGACCGACGAGGTACGGCTCGGCCGGCGGGAAGACCCGCCCCTGCAGCTCGGGGTTCACTGGCACCCGCACAGTCTATTCGGCGAGCGGATGCCGCGGCCGGGCGTCCCTGCGCCTGCTTCGCGTTGCAAGGGGCCGCCGAGCTGCCACAACCTGTCGTATCGGACCCACCCGAGGCGGCAGGTTCCGTCATCTGGATCGGGTGCGGAGCAGAGAGGCGGCGCCCGCGTCAGATGGCGAGCCAGCCCGCCGAGAGGCCGACGACGGCGACGACGGCGCCCATGAAGGCGACGGCCAGCACGAGGACGTCCCAGCGCGAGGCGATGAGCGGGCGCCCGTTCTCGCGGCGGGCCAGGAAGTAGAGCAGGGTCGCGGGCGCCTGCACGATAAGGGAGATGAGCAGCAGCTCGAGCCCGGCACCGAGCAGGAGGAAGATCACGTAGCCGGTGGCGACCGCCCCGATCACGAGCTCGCGGGTGCGCGAGCGGCGCGCCGCGGCATCCGGCCCGTAGCCGTCGCGGCGGATCGCGATCTTCAGGAGGTAGCCGGCCGCGAACAGGAGCGGCACGAGGGCGAGCGCGCTGGTGAGGTCGAGGGCGAAGCCGAACACGTCCTCGGAGAAGTAGGCGACGACGAGCACGAGCTGGGCGAAGATCGTCGAGCCGAGCAGGGCGACGGTGGGCACGTCGCGCGGGCTCATGGTCGCGAAGACGCGCGGGAAGTCGCCGTCGCGAGCGGCGGTGAAGACGACCTCGGCGGCCATGAGGGTCCACGCGAGGTAGGCGCCCAGCACGGCGACGATGAGCGCGATGCTCACGAGCACGGCGCCCCACTCGCCGACGGCGGCCTCGAGCACGCCCGCCATCGAGGGTTCGTGCAGCGCCGCGATCTCGTCGGCCGGCAGCACGCCGTACGACACGATCGTGACCGACGCGAAGACCGCGAGCACCGAGAGGAAGCCGAGCACGGTGGCCCTGCCGACATCCGCCCGCCGTCGTGCATGCCGCGAGTAGACGCTCGCGCCCTCGACGCCGAGGAACGCGAAGACCGTGACGAGCATGGTGCCGCGCACCTGGTCGAAGAGCGGGCCCGCATCGACGCCGCCGAGCAGGTTCGCGGCGAACACCTCTGGGTCGAGCACGGTCAGCGAGATGACGATGAACACGACGATCGGCACGAGCTTCGCGACCGTCACGATGCGGTTCACGGCCGCCGCCTCGCGCACCCCGCGGCGCACGAGCAGGAACGTCACCCAGAGCCCGGCGGTCGCGCCGAGCATCGCGATGACGGTGTCGCCGTCGCCGAGCGCGGGGATCCACGCCCCGAGCGTCGACATGATGAGCACCCAGTACGTCACGTTGCCGACGCACGCGCTCGCCCAGTAGCCGAACGCCGAGAAGAAGCCGAGCAGGTCGCCGAAGCCCGTCTTCGCATAAGAGTAGACGCCCGCGTCGAGGTGCGGCTTGCGGTTCGCGAGCGCCTGGAACGTGAAGGCGAGCATGAGCATGCCGGCGCCGGCGATCGTCCATGCGATGAGGGCGCCGACGACGCCCGTGTTCGCGGCGAACTGGCCCGGCAGCGAGAACACGCCCGCGCCGACCATCGAGCCGACCACGACCGCGGTGAGGCTTCCGGTGCCGAGGTGCACGGTGGGCGGCTGCCCCGACGATGGTGCAGCCGTCGGTCGCGTGGTCGACATGGCTCCCCCGATCGCCGTCTCCTGTGCCGACGGTACACCGTGGCGGCGCGGCCGGGTGAGGGTGCGCCGGGGGTGCGCCGCGGACGCGCCGCGGACGCGCCGCGGACGCGAACGGTCGTCATTCGGCCGTCGAGGCGACCATCTGCGTCCGCGCAGGAGCGCATGGGCGGGCGGATGCCTCGGGCGGCCGTTCGTGTGCCGGTCAGGCGAGGAGGCGGGCGAGGCGCCCGCGCAGCGAGTCGATGAGGAACTCGAGGCCGAGCTCGAACGCCCGGTCGGAGCGTTCCTCGCCGTGCGGCGCGTCGTCGAGCAGGCGGCCGAGGTTCTCGGTCTCGCCCTCGGGCTGCCAGACGTCGTGGGGCGAGGCGAGGTCGAGGCCCATGCCGATCGCGTAGGCGTCGAGGATCGCGATGACGCCGAGCACCTCGTCGTCGGGGAAGCCGGCGGCGAGCAGGGTCGTCGCCAGCCGGTCGTAGCTGCCGATGACGTACGGGTCGGTGATGGTCTTGCCCACGATGAGGGGAACGAGGTTCGGGTGGGCCGCGTACATGCGGCGCTGCGCCCGCAGGGTCTCGGCGACGACCTCGTGCCATTCGCCCTCCGCGGCCTGCGCTCCGGCGTTCGCCTCGCGCGAGAATCGCCCGCGCATGAGCTCGATGATGCCGTCGCGCCCGTCGACGTGGTTGTAGAGCGACGAGGGCGTGACGCCGAGGCGGCGGGCGAGGGCGTTGACCCCGAACGGCTGGCCCGAGTCGACGAGTTCGAGTGCGGCATCCGCGATGCGATCGACCGAGAGCAGGGGCACCTTGGGCCTGGCCATGTACGCCTCCTCCATCGGATGTCGTGGGTGTCGGATGTCGCGGCCTGTCGGATGTCGCGGGCTCGACGGCCCGGGTCACGGCATGCCGGTGCCGAATGTCCCGGATCAGGGTAACCCTCTTCCCGGATGCGACCTCGATATGCATAATAAACGAACACCATTCGCTTATGGCGTCGCGACACCCCTGCCGACGCCTCCCCCATCCGGCACGACGGAGTGCCCACCCCCACGGAGAATGCACATGACCGACCTCGACCACGGCATCGACCAGGGCGCGCGAGTGCCCCTGCGCCTGCCCACCGCGACCGCGACCTTCACCATCGGCATCGCCGGCTACCTCGGCGTCAACCTGTCGCCGTACATGATCACGGCCCTCCAGAGCGCCCTCGGCACCGATGTGCTCACGGCCAGCTGGATCGTGACGGGCGCCCTGCTCGCCACCGCGATCACGGGCCTCGCGATCGCCCCGCTCTGCGCCGGGCCCCGCCGCCTGCTCGTGGCCCGCGTCGGCCTCGTGCTCGCGATCCTCGGCTTCGGCGCGGCCGCCCTCATCGCCGTTCCGGGCGTGGTGGTCGCCGGCCTGCTGCTCGGCGGGGTCGGCGCCGGTGGCGCCGTGGCCGCCTCGGGCGCCGCGATCGCCGCGTTCACGAACCCCGACCGCGTCGCGGGCTTCAACGGCCTCGCGAACCGCGCGATCGTCACCGTGATCCTCGCCGTCATCCCGCTGATCGGCCTCGCCCCGATCGACGTGTTCGGCGCGCTCGCCCTCTTCTCCGCGGTCTCGCTCCTCGTGAGCGGCTGGCTCCCGGCCGCTCCCGTGCTCGCGCCGCAGGCCGGAGCGGCCGTCGCCGAGGCCATGCCCGTCGAGGTGCCCGAGACCTCGGCCATTCCGGCGATCAAGGCCCGCGCCGCGGCATCCGCCCGTCCGACCCGCCTCGCGACCATCGCCGGCTTCGTGCTGCTCGCGACCTTCGCGCTCTGGGCCGTGAGCGAGGACTCGCTCTGGGCCATGGCCGGCGTCATGGGCGCCGAGCAGGCCGCACTCACCCCCGAGGGCCTCGGCCTCGCGCTCAGCGGTGCGACCGCCGGCGGCCTGGTCGGCTCGATCCTGCTCATGATCATCGGCAACCGCCTCGGCCGCGCCGTGCCGCTCGTCGTGCTGCTCGTGCTCGGCGGCGTGCTGAAGATCGTCGAGGGCTTCGTCGCCGACCCGACCATGTTCATCGTCGTCTTCATCGCGTGGAACACCATCTACGCCATCGCCTTCATGTACTTCGTCTCGACCTCGGCCGCGCTCGACGTCGAGGGCCGCTGGTCGGGCCCGCTGCTCGCCGTCTACCTCGTGGGCTCGGCGCTCACGCCGGTCATCGGCGCCGCGCTCGTCGAGGTCTTCGGATTCCAGGGCTTCACGGTCGTGCTCGGCATCGCGAGCTTCGTGCTCGCCGTGCCCGCCGCGTTCGCCGCGCACGTGTCGACGCTGCACGAGAAGGCCGAGCGGGCGGGTGCCGCCCTCGCCGCCTCGACCGCGACGGCCGCCGCGACCGACGCCGACGAGGTGCTCGCATGAGCCGCACGATCTACCGCAACGCCCGCGTCTTCACGGCCGAGCCCGCCGGGTCGGGTTCCGGCCCCTGGGCCGAGGCGTTCGTCGTCGACGGCGACGTGCTCGCGTACGTCGGCGAGCTCGAGGGCGCCGTCGCGGCGGCCGGTGACGGGGCCGACGTCGTCGACCTCGACGGCCGGCTCGTGCTGCCCGGCTTCACCGACGCGCACACGCACCTCGTCATGATGGGCGACGCGCTCGGCCGGGTCCCGCTCACCGACGCCCGCACGCTCGACGAGATCCAGGCACGACTGCGCTCCGCACGCGCCGCCGACCCGACCGCACCTCGCGTGCTCGGCCGGGGCTGGCTGTTCGACTCGGTGCCCGGCGCGCCGACCGCGGCCATGATCGACGCCGCGGTCGCCGACGTGCCGGTGTTCCTCGACGCGAACGACTACCACTCGTGCTGGGTCAACTCCGCCGCGCTCGCCGACCTCGGCATCACGCGCGAGACGCCCGACCCCATCGGCGGGCGCATCGGGCGCGACGCCGACGGCGAGCCCGACGGCATGCTCTACGAGACCGCCGCGCAGCAGTTCGTGTGGGAGCACCTCGCGAACCTCACGACCGACGCCGATCGCGACGCGGCCGTCGAGCGCACGATCGACGCCTACCTCGCCACGGGCGTCACGGGCGTCGTCGACATGGCCTTCGACGAGCTCGGACTCGCCGCGTTCCAGCGCGCGATCGACCGCAGGGACGGCTCGCTGCCGATCCGTGTCGCCGCGCACTGGTTCGTCGCCAACACGGGCGACGCGGACGCGAACCTCGCGCAGGTCGAGCACGCCGCTCGCCTCGCCGCCGAGACGGCCGCCGCGCCGACCGCGCCGTGGCTGCGCATCGTGGGCATCAAGCTCGTGCTCGACGGCGTGATCGACGCGTGCACGGCCGCCATGCGGCATCCGTACGCCGACGGATCGAACGCCGAGCCGATCTGGCCGCTCGACGCGTTGAAGCCCGTGGTCGCCGCCGCCGACGCCGCGGGCCTGCAGGTCGCGCAGCACGCGATCGGCGACTACGCGAGCGACATCGCCCTCGACGCGATCGAGCACGCCGTCGAGGTGAACGGCGACCTGCCCCGCCGCCACCGCATCGAGCACCTCGAGTACGCGGCCCCCGGTACGGCCGAGCGGATGTCGCGCCTCGGCGTCACTGCATCGATGCAGCCCGTGCACGCCGACCCCGCGATCTTCGACAACTGGGTCGCGATGCTCGGCGACGAGCGCGTCGACCGGGCATTCGCCTGGCCCGAGTTCGTCGATGCCGGCGCGCTGCTCGCGTTCTCGACCGACGCCCCGACCGCGCCGCACGAGGCCCTGCACAACATGTACGTGGCCGCCACCCGGCGTTCGGCGCTCGACCCGTCGTTCGAGCCCTCGCTGCCCGGGTTCGCGCTGCCCCTCGCCGAGGCGATCGGGCACGCGACCCGCGACGCAGCCGCCTCGTGCGGCGACGGCGACACGCGCGGACGCCTGGCCGCCGGGCTCGCCGCCGACTTCGCCGTGCTCGACGTCGACCCGTTCGCCGAGGGCGAGGCGTCGCTGCTCACGGCGCGCGTGATCCGCACGGTCGTCGCGGGCGCGACGGTGTTCGCGGTCGCCGAGGCAGACGCAGACGCAGACGGCGTCGCCGCGTAGACGGGCCGTCCGCGGCATCCGCTCCCCTGGTGCACGCCGGCGGGAGGAGATCGCTCGCTCGGGAGGATCCGATCGCGGAAATCCTCCTCCTCCCTGCGTGATCTCCTCCCGCCGCACCCATCTGCGCCCCAGCAGCACGGGGAGTGCTGCCCATGGCCGCGACATCGAGGGCTGCCTAGCGTGAACACGCAGGCAGACGACGACGGAAGGGCACCCATGAACTCCCCAGACCTCGCACGACCCTCGCGGCCGGGCGGTCGCAGACTCCTCGGAGGGATCGCGGCCATCGCGATGGCCCTCGGCCTCGTGGCCGTCGGCGCCCCCGCCGCGAACGCCGCCGAGCCCGCCGCGGGCTCGATCACGGGCGTCGTCACGGGCGAAGCCGGCGCGCCGTTGGAGGGCGTGCTCGTGCAGCTCTTCCACTGCGACCCCGACTTCGATCCGACGCAGCAGGCCGACTGCTGGACCCTCCTGTGGGCGAACGGGCAGAGCGCCAAGACCGCTGCGGACGGCACGTTCGCGATCGAGGGCCTCGAGCCGGGCACCTATCGGGCCGCACTCGGGCCGCAGGCCGCGACCGCGCAGTACGTGCGCGAGTACTGGGACGGCGCGCAGACGCTCGAGGCCGCGACCGACATCGAGGTGCCGGCCGGTGCCGCCGCGACGATCGCGCCGACGCTCGAGGTCGGGGCCACCGTCTCGGGCACCGTGGTCGACGGCGACGGTGCACCCGTGTCGGGCGCCTACGTCTACGCCTACCTCTCGGGCGACCTGAACAGCACCCGCGGCGGCGCCTCGGTCGCCGCCGACGGCAGCTATGCCATCACGGGCCTGCCCGCCGGCGAGTACGTGCTGAAGTCCGGGCCCGGATGGGGCAGCACGACCGAGCTCGTCGACGAGTACTGGCAGGACGTCTACACGGCCGATGCCGCGACCCGCGTCGACCTGACCGCCGGCGCCGCCTTCACCGCCGACTTCGCCCTGAACGCGGGCGCGGCCATCGAGGGCACCGTCACGACCGGCGGAGCACCCGTCGAGGGCGTCGCGGTCTCCGCGACGTACGCGGGCTCGCCCGATCGATGGGTCGACACGGTCACCGCCACCACGGCCGCCGACGGAACGTACCGGCTCGCCGGACTCGAGCAGGCCGACTACGTGGTCGGCTTCTCGGACCACGACGGCGATCTCGGCCAGCAGTACTGGCAGGGCGTCGCCGACCGCGCCTCGGCGACGACGCTCACCGTCGCGCCGGGCGACGTGATCGACGGCATCGACGCGGAGCTGACCGCGGGCGGCTCGATCTCGGGCACCCTCACCGAGAACGCCGCAGGCGAGGGCGCCCCCTCGGCCGGCGCGTACTTCGACGTGCTGCGCGAGAACCCCGCCGGCGCCTGGGAACGGGTCACCTCGGCCCAGTCGACCGCCGACGGCGGGTACCGCGTGTCGGGCCTCGCTCCCGGCGAGTACACGGTGCTGACCTACGGCTCGTCGAGCGCCCGCTGGGCCGCCACCTACCACGGCGGGGGCTACTACCCCGAGGATGCCGCGGCCGTCACGGTCGCCGCGTCGGCCGAGACCGCCGACGTCAACGTCGAGACCCGCCCCGGCGTCTCGATCAGCGGCCGCATCACCGACGAGCACGGCGGGGCCGCTCCCGATGCCCGACTCGTGCTCCTGTACGAGCGCACCCCCGGCAACTGGGTCGAGCCGCCCGCGCACGGCGGCGCCGGAGACGACATCTCGTACATGGCCGGCGGCATGCCCCCCGGAAACTACATCGCGAAGTTCGAGGACCGCGGCGCATCCGCGGAGCCCTACGCCACCCAGTTCTGGCAGAACGCGGCGACGCAGGCCGAGGCGACCGTGCTCGAGGCGCCGAACGGCGGCGCGTTCGAGGGCGTCTCCGCGGTCATGACGCGCACCGCACCCGAGCCCGAGCCCGCTCCCACGCCGACCGTGACGGGCACCGCCCAGGTCGGCCAGGCGCTCACGGCCGCGGCCGGCGACTGGGGGCCCGGCGCCGAACTCGCCTACCGGTGGCTCGCCGGCGGCGACCCCGTCGACGGCGCCACCGCGGCCGAGTTCACGCCCGCCGATGCCGAGGCGGGCAGCGCGATCACCGTCGAGGTCACCGGCATCCGCCCCGGCGAGCCCGCGCTCGTCGCGACCTCTGCGCCGACCGCCGCGCTGCTGCCGCGCTTCGCGGACGTCACCGGGACGGGCGGTCACACGGCGAATGTGCGCTGGGCGGGGGCCGAGGGCGTCATCGACGGCGTCCGCGGCGCCGACGGCGTCGTGCGCTTCGACTCGACCCGCGCCGCGACCCGGTCGACCATCGCGGTCGCGCTCTACCGTCTGGCCGGATCGCCCGAGTTCGCGCTCCCCGCGAAGCCGACGTTCCGCGACGTGCCCGCGAGCCACGAGGCCTACGCCGCGATCGAGTGGATGAAGCGCGAGGGCATCACCTCGTCGACCGGGTCGTTCAGCCCGTCGGCCGCCCTCAAGCGACAGGAGGCCGCCGCGTTCCTGTACCGAGCCGCCGAGCCGGCCTTCGCGGCACCCGCGAAGGCGACGTTCAGCGACGTGCCGAAGGGCTCGACGTACTTCACGTCGATCGAGTGGCTCGCCGCCGAGCGCATCACGACCGTCAAGGGAACCTTCGGTCCGACGAGCACCGTGACGCGCGAGGCCCTCGCGACCCTCCTCAAGCGCTGGGATGCGCTGGCGGACTGACCGGGTCGCCGCGCGAACGCGCGAAGGCGCACGAAGAAGGAAAGGATGAGGCCGCCCCCCGGTGTCGCGGGAGGCGGCCTCATCTGTCTGTGGGCGCCGAGCGGCGCTGGTCTCGATACGGCGCTGGTGCGCCGACTCGACCGGCGACCGGCGAACCGGCGGCGCGGCGGGAGCGGGGCTACTCGCTCGCGACCGCCCGCGACAGCGTCTCGCCGCGGAAGAACGCCGGGCGCTTGCGCCACTGCCACAGCATCACGACGACGCCGCCGAGCAGCACGACCATGCCGAGCACGAACACGAGCCCGACCCCGCCGACCGAGGAGCCGGAACCGTAGTCGGGGTCCATCGAGTCGATGAGCGTGGTGAAGAACAGCACGCCGAGGATCACGCCGCCGATGAGCGGCGCGAGCAGGGTGTAGACGACGTTGCGCACCGACCTGAACCAAACCTTGCGGAAGAACCAGACGCAGGCGAACGCCGTGATGCCGTAGTAGAAGCAGATCATCATGCCGAGCGCCGTGATGGTGTCCCAGAGCACGTTCTCGCTGAGCAGGCGCATGACGGTGTAGAAGACCGATGCGACGATCGCCGAGACGATGGTCGCGTACCCGGGCGTGAAGAAGCGCGGGCTGACGCTCGCGAACTTCTCGGGCATCGCGCCGTAGTGGCCCATGGCGAGGAGGGTGCGCGCGGGCGACACGAAGGTCGACTGCAGGCTCGACGCCGAGCTGGTGAGCACCGCGAGCGAGACGAGCACCGCGAGCGGGCCGAGGATCGGACCGGCGAGGTGGAAGAACACGTTGTCCTGGATGTCGGGGTTGCCGAGTCCGTACTCGCCGGTGCCGACGCCGGCGAAGGCGATCAGCGAGACCGAGATGAGCAGGTAGAGCACCACGATCGTGACGACGGTGATGGTCGCCGCGCGGCCGGGGGTCTTGTCGGAGCCCCGCGTCTCCTCGTTCATCGTCAGGGTCACGTCCCAGCCCCAGAAGATGAAGATCGAAAGCGACAGCCCGGCGGCGAACGCGGAGAACGACTCGACCGCGAACGGGTTGAACCACGACAGCTCGATGGGCGTCGCGTCGAACGCGTTGCCGTTGGCCGTCTCGATGAGCGCTGCGACCGAGAAGGTCACGAGCACGAGGATCTGGAACCCGACGAGCCAGTACTGCAGCTTCTGTGTGGTCTGCATGTCGCGGTACGACACCCAGGTCGCGCCGAGCATGAAGAGCAGGCACACCGCGATGTTGATGAACGGGTTCAGGGCCAGGTCGGCGATGCCGGGGTTGCCCGAGACCTGCGCGATGAGCAGGAACAGGAAGTCGACGGCGATGCCGGCGAGGTTCGAGAGCACGAGGATGGTGGCGGCCACGAGCCCCCACCCGGCCATCCAGCCCACCCAAGGGCCGAACGCGCGCGTCGCCCAGGTGAAGGACGTGCCCGAGTCGGGCATGCGCTTGTTGAGCTCGCGGTAGCCGAGCGCCACCAGCAGCATCGGGATGAACCCGACGAGGATGATGGCCGGAACCTGCACGCCCACTTCCGACACGGTCGGGCCGAGGGCCGCCGTCAGCGTGTAGGCCGGGGCGATGCAGCTGATGCCGATGACGATCGCGCCGATCAGGCCGACCGATCCGGCCGAGAGGCCCTTCTTCGAGAGACCGCCCTGCTCGGAGGCGTCGACGGCGGCGCTCGCGGAGGTGAGCGGTGCGCTCGACGCGGGATCGGGTTGGTTCGTCATGATGCGGCCTTTCCGGTCGTGCGCGACCCGTTGGCACGGGGTCCGTTGGAGCGCGGCACGACGATCATCGGCACCGGCAGTTCGCGCAGCATCTTCGACGCCGTCGAACCGAGGAAGAGGTGGCTCGGGGTCGCCAGGCGGCTCGAGGCGACGAGCACGATCTCGCCCTCGTGCCAGTCGAGGCTGCGGACGGCGGCCTCGATCGTGTCGCCCGTGGCGACCTCGGCCGTGGTCTCGACGCCGGCGGGCAGCGCGCGCTTGGCGGCCACGAGAACCTCGTCGGCGTGCGCCTCGCTCGTGAGCTCCGCGAGGCCCTCGTCCATGCCGGCGGGCAGGTCGATCGGCACGAGCGAGAGCAGGCGGAGCGGAGCGCGCATGGCCTTCGTGAGGCGCACGGCGGCGTCGAGCAGCACGCCTGCGCCGGGTCGCGTGCCGAGCGCCGCGGTGATGCGGGAGACGCCGACGGATGCCGCGAGCTCGCGTGATCCGGAGGGCGCGAGCGCCACGGGCACATCCGACGAGTGCAGCAGCTCGTTGGCGACCGACCCGATGCGCGAACGCCCGAGGATGCCGCCGCGAGCGGCGCCCACGACGATGAGCGACGCCCCGAACTCGTGCGCGGCCGCGATGAGTCCCTCGGCGAAGGACTCGGCGTAGCGCACGTGCAGCGACTGCGCGACCTCGGCGTCGAGCTTGGACGACGCCTCGGTCAGCCACTCGCGCGAGCGTGCCTTGAGGTGGCGCTCGTAGCCGACGTCGGAGGGCACCGTGCTCGAGCGGGCCTCGCTCGGGAGCACCATGACGACGTCGAGCTGCGCCTCGCTCGCGGTCGCGAGACGGGTCGCGAGGGCCAGCGCGTCGGCGCCGCTCTCGTTGGCCGTGTAGCCGACCACGATGCGCGGCAGCGCGGCATCCGCCCCGGATGCCCCCGATGCCGCCGATGCCGCCGACGCGCCCGGCGCCCCCGCGTTCATCAGCCGGCCAGGATCTCTGCGGCGACCTCGCGGCCCACCCGGATCGCGCCGTCGACGTGCTGGTAGCCCTTGCCCGCCATGTCGCTGCACGAGAAGTGGATCGGACCGACGGGCGCGCGGAGATCGGAGCCGTATCGAGCCAGTCCGCCCATGTCGAAGCTCGCCGCGTACGCGCCGCGGGTCCACTCCTCGGAGCCCCAGTCGGACTCGTAGTAGACGACCGGGTTCTTCGTCTGCTCGCCGTAGTAGTGCGACATCGACTCGAGGATGCGCTCCTTGCGCTCCTCGGCCGAGAGCGTGAAGACGCCGTCGGCCTCCTCGTCGGAGACGAAGCCGACGAGCGTGCCGCGCGGGTCGTCGTGGTTGGAGTTGTCGTAGGCCTCGTGCACGAGCTCGTAGGGGCTGAACGCCGTGCCGCTCAGGCCGTCTTCGCGCCAGAACGGCGTCTCGTAGACGGCGTGCACCTTGATGACGAAGCCCATCGAGAGGTGCTGGTGCAGCTGGTGCTGGCGGCGCGGCAGCGGCGGCTCGTACGAGATGCGGCTGATGAGCACGGGCGGCACGGCGACGATCACGCGCTGGGCGTGCACCTCGAGCGACTCGGTGACGGCGACGACGCCCTCGGCGAGGTTGTCGGGGTTCCAGCGGATGGTGCGCACGGGCTGGCCGAGGCGCACGGCGCCGCCGAGCTTGGCCGCGAGGCCGAGCGGCACCTGCTGCAGGCCGCCGACGACGCGCTTGTCGAGGATGAAGTCGGCGTCGACGAGGTTCGAGAACGAACCCGCCGAGGCGGCCATGAGCAGTGCCTGCAGCGCCGAGAACGCGTGCGCGGGCTTGGTGAGCATCGCACCGGCGATGAACATGCCGATGTTGAGCTTGGCCTCTTCGTCGTCGGTCTGCGTGCCGAGCCACTCCGCGAAGCTGACCTCGTCGAGCTCCTTCGCGCGCGGGTGGGCCCACGGCGCGTCGGGGTCGATCTCGGCGACGAGCGCGTCGAGCTTCTCGATGAGGCCGACGATCTCGCCCTCGGTCTTCGCGGGCACCGGGAAGATGTCGCCCTCGAAGAGGCGGCGTTCGCCGGTCTCGCCGATGTAGACGTTCTCGCCCTCGCGGTAGCGCGAGTAGGTCTCGAGGCCGAGGTCGGCGATCGTCTCGATCAGGGCGTCCTGGTCGGGCGAGACCCACTGGCCGCCGATCTCGAGCATGGCGCCGTCGATGTCGTCGGTCCAGAGGCGGCCGCCGATGCGGTCGCGCGCCTCGAGCACGACGACGGACTTGCCGGCGTCCTTCAGCTTGTTCGCGGCGGTGAGGCCCGAGGCCCCCGCTCCGACGATGACGACGTCGCAGTCGATGCGTTCCATGGTGTTTCTCCGCTTTCGGTTCGCGTGATCGCGCGTGATGCGCGGGATTCAGGTGACTCGGTCGAGTCGAGAGAAGGGGGCGGGCGGATGCCGCGGCGCGACGCCGGGACATCCGCTCGACTCGCTCAGTCCACCGGGACGAGCGTGTACTTCGTGTCGAGGTATTCGTGGATGCCCTCGAGCCCGCCCTCACGGCCGATGCCCGACTGCTTCACGCCGCCGAACGGTGCGGCGGCGTTCGAGACGAGGCCCGTGTTGAGCCCCATCATGCCGGTGGCGAGGCGCTCGATCATGCGGTGGCCGCGCGCCAGGTCCTGCGTGAAGACGTACGAGATGAGTCCGTACTCGGTGTCGTTGGCGAGGCGCACCGCTTCGTCCTCGTCGGAGAACGTGGTGATGCCGAGCACCGGGCCGAAGATCTCCTCGGCGAGCAGGCGGCTGCCGGCCGCGACGCCCGCGAGCACGGTCGGCGCGTAGAACGTGCCGTCGCCGTCGATGATGCGGGTGCCGCCCGTGAGCACGCTGGCGCCGCGCGAGACGGCGTCCTGCACGAGCGCGTCGGTCGAGTCGACGGCCTTGTCGTCGATGAGGGGGCCGATGTTGACGCCGTCCTCGGTGCCGCGGCCGACCTTCATGGCCTTGACGCGCTCGGCGATGCGGGCCGCGAACTCGTCGGCGACCGACTCGTGCACGATGAAGCGGTTCGCCGCGGTGCAGGCCTGGCCGATGTTGCGGAACTTCGCGACGAGGGCGCCTTCGACGGCCTTGTCGAGGTCGGCGTCGCCGAAGACGACGAAGGGGGCGTTGCCGCCGAGCTCCATGCTCGTGCGGAGGATGCCGGTCGCGGCCTGCTTCATCAGGGCGCGGCCGACGCCGGTCGAGCCGGTGAAGCTCAGCTTGCGCAGGCGCGGGTCCTCGATGATCGGGCCCGAGACCGCCGACGAGGTCGAGGTCGGGATGACATTGACGACGCCCTTGGGCAGGCCGGCCTCCTCGAGCAGCTGCACGAACGCGATGGTCGTGAGCGGCGTGAGTGCCGGCGGCTTGATGACCACGGTGCAGCCGGCGGCGAGCGCGGGCGCGATCTTGCGCGTCGCCATCGCGAGGGGGAAGTTCCACGGGGTGATGAAGAACGAGGGGCCGACGGGGCGCTGCGAGACGATCATGCGGCCGGTGCCCTCGGGGTTCAGGCCGTAACGGCCCGAGATGCGCACGGCCTCCTCGCTGAACCAGCGCAGGAACTCGCCGCCGTACACGACCTCGCCGCGCGCTTCGGCGAGCGGCTTGCCCATCTCGAGCGTCATGAGGAGCGCGAACTCCTCCTTGCGCTCCTGGAGCAGGTCGAAGGCCTTGCGCAGCAGCTCGCCGCGAACGCGGGGGGCGGTCTTCGCCCACGACTCCTGCACGGCCACGGCGGCATCGAGCGCACGGATGCCGTCGGCGGGCGAGGCGTCGGCGATCTCCTTGATCACGGCGCCCGTCGCGGGGTCGTGCACGGCGAGGGTCTTGCCGCCCTCGGCGTCGACCCAGTCGCCGCCGATGAAGAGGCGGGTCTCGACGGCGTCGAGGACGGTCGATTCGAGCGTTGCGTTCGTCATAAGCGTGTGACTTCCGTTCGAGGTCTCGTGCGGGGTGATCGGTTCGTGCCGGCGGAGCTGCGGTTCGTGCTGGTTCGGCTGATGGGGGGCCTCGAGCCGCCCGGATGCGGTGCCATCCGGGCGGCTCGAGGAGTTCGTCCGGTGGATCAGGGGTACAGGCCGCGGAGGCGGTGCGCGTCGGCGACGCGCTCGACGGCGAGCGCCGTCGCGGCGGTGCGAAGCGAGAGCCCCCTGGTCTCGGCGTATCCCAGCACGTGCTGCCACGCGTTGAGCATCCGCTCCTCCAGTCTGGACTCCACCTCGTCGGCGCGCCACCAATAGGCCTGATTCGCCTGGACCCATTCGAAGTAGGAGACGATGACACCGCCCGCGTTCGCGAGGATGTCGGGCACCACGAGGATGCCGCGCTCGCGCAGGATGGCGTCGGCCGCGGGGGTCGTCGGTCCGTTCGCGCCCTCGACGATGACCCGGGCACGCACGTCGCCGGCGTTGGACTCGTGCAGCACGCCCTCGACGGCGGCGGGCACGAGCAGGTCGACGTCGAGCGTGAGCAGCTGGGCGCCGTCGATGGGCTCGGAGCCCGCGAAGCCGACGACCGAGCCGCTGGCGCGCACGTGGTCGGAGAGCGCCTCGATGTCGAGTCCGGCGGCGTTGTAGACCGCGCCGTACTGGTCGCTGACGCCCGCGACGCGCACGCCCGCTTCGGACAGGAACCGCGCGGCATCCGCACCGACCTTGCCGAAGCCCTGCACGGCGGCGGTCGAGCGCGAGGGCTCGATGCCGGCGTGGCGGAGTGCGGCGAGCGCGATGTGGGTCACGCCCCGGCTCGTCGCCGAGGCGCGACCCAGCGATCCGCCGAGCGCGATGGGCTTGCCGGTCACGATGCCGGGCACCGTGTAGCCGCTGGCGACGGAGTAGGTGTCCATCATCCAGGCCATCGTCTGCTCGTCGGTGCCGATGTCGGGCGCGGGGATGTCGCGCTCCGGGCCGATGATCGGCAGGATCTCGCTCGTGTAGCGGCGGGTCACGCGCTCGAGCTCGGCCTTGGAGTGCTCGCGGGGGTCGATCGCGATGCCGCCCTTCGCGCCGCCGTACGGCACGTCGAGCAGGGCGCACTTCCAGGTCATCCACATGGCCAGCGCCCGCACCTCGTCGATGTTGACGTTGGGCGCGTAGCGCAGGCCGCCCTTCGCGGGGCCGCGCGAGAAGTTGTGCTGCACGCGGTGGCCCACGTACAGGCGGCTCTCGCCGGAGTCCATGCGCAGCGGCACGGCGACCGTCAGTTCACGACGCGGGGTCGCGAGCATGCGGTGCAGCCCCTCGGGGTAGCCGAGCAGGGCGACGGCCTCCGAGAGCTGCGCACGGGCATCCGTGAGCGGGGTGGCGATGTGGTCGACGGATGCCGGTGCATCCGCAATGCGTGCGGTCGACGTCGTCGTCGCCGCGAGCAGGTCGGTCATGCGTTCTTGAGCCCTTCTGCGACGACCTGCAGGCCCTCGATGAGGAGGTCGTCCGAGATGGTGAGCGGGGGGAGGAAGCGGATCACGTTGCCGTAGGTTCCGCAGGTGAGCACGAGCACGCCCTGCGAGTGGGCGTACGCGGCGACCTTGCTCGTGAGCGCGGCGTCGGGTGCGCCGGTCGAGGGGTCGACGAGTTCGATCGCGACCATCGCGCCGCGGCCGCGGACGTCGCCGATGCGCGCGTCAGTGGTGCGCAGGGCGTTCAGGCGGCCGATGAGCACGGTGCCGATCTCCTTGGCGCGCTCGATGAGGCCGTCCTCTTCGTAGGCCTCGATCGAGGCGAGCGCGGCGACGCAGGCCATCGGGTTGCCGGTGTAGGTGCCGCCGAGGCCGCCGGGGCCCGCGGCGTCCATGATCTCGGCGCGGCCGGTGACCGCGGAGAGCGGCAGGCCGCCCGCGATGCCCTTGGCCGTGGTGATCAGGTCGGGCACGATGCCCTCGTGGTCGCTGGCGAACCAGGCGCCGGTGCGGCCGAAGCCGGTCTGCACCTCGTCGGCGATGAAGACGACGTCGTTCGCGCGGCACCACTCGACGAGCGCCGGGAGGTACCCGGCGGCGGGCACGATGAAGCCGCCCTCGCCCTGGATGGGCTCGATGATCATGGCGGCGAGGTTCTCGGCGCCGATCTGCTTCTCGATCTGCGAGATGGCCTTGGCCGCGGCATCCGCGCCCGAGAGGCCGCCGTCGCGGAAGGGGTAGCTGAGCGGCACGCGGTACACCTCGGGCGCGAACGGGCCGAAGCCGTTCTTGTACGGGATGTTCTTGGCCGTGAGGCCCATGGTGAGGTTCGTACGGCCGTGGTAGGCGTGGTCGAACGCGACGACGGCCTGCTTCTTCGTGTACGCGCGGGCGATCTTCACGGCGTTCTCGACGGCTTCGGCGCCGGAGTTGAACAGTGCGGAGCGCTTGGCGTGGTCGCCGGGGGTGAGCTCGTTGAGCTTCTCGGCGACGTCGACGTAGGAGTCGTACGGGGCGACCGTGAAGCACGTGTGCGTGAACGCGTTGAGCTGCTCGGTGACGGCCGCGACGACCCGCGGGTTCGCGTTGCCGACGCCCGTGACGGCGATGCCCGAGCCCAGGTCGATGATGGAGTTGCCGTCGGCGTCGACGAGCACTCCGCCGCCGCCGGCGACGACGGCGATCGGGATGGTGGTGCCGACGCCCGAGGCGACGGCTGCGGCCTTGCGCGCCATGAGCTCCTGCGAGCGCGGGCCCGGGATGGCGGTGACGAGGCGGCGCTCCTGCGGGAGCGTCGGTCCTCCGGTGACGGTGGCCGTGGTGTCGACGATGGTCATGACGGGCTCCTCTTCAGGTGACGACGGTGGCGGTGCGCCCAATGCTAGGTCGCGGCATCCGGATGTCGCACCGCCCCGTCGTACACTTGGAGCCCGTTCACTCGACGCCGCGTACAACCGCGTCGAGCAACGGTTCCGTCAGCGCCTGGCCAGCTGCCTGCGCTCCTCGAGGTCCTGCGCGGCGACCGCGCGGGTGTCGGGGGCGACCGGGTCGGCCGGGGGCACCACGTCGGCCGTTCCGACGCCGGGGATCGGGTTGCGCCGCTTCGCGCGGCCGATCGCGAAGAGCGAGACGACCCACTGCAGGCCGTACCCGATCGCGAAGACGAGCAGCGTGAAGATCAGCGCCATCGCAGCACCCTGGTCGGGCTGGTAGAGCTGCGCCGAGCGCGGGCTGATCATCGCGTACATGTAGACCGAGAGCGGACGGGACTCGGGCGTCGCGAGGAACGCCGGGAGGGTGAACTCGTTCGTGCCGAGCACGAACATCTGGATCCACACGGCGAAGACGGTCGGCATGAGCAGCGGGGCGACGATGCGGCGGAATCCCTCGAACGGGCTCGCGCCGCTCACGAGCGCGGCCTCCTCGAGCTCCATGCGGATCTGCAGCGTCGCGCTGTATCCTGCGCGGTAGGCGATCGACACCCGGTACGAGTACGCGATGATCAGCGCCACGATGGTGCCCGCCAGCGGGATCACCGGGTTGATGACCATGAAGGTGAGGAACATCGCGAAGCCCGCGATGACCGCCGGGATCGCGACCGACGACGAGGCGAACAGGTCGACGGCCTTGGTCCACCCGGTGCGCCTGGCCCGCGCGATGCCGTAGGCGAGCACCGTCGCCGCGACGCACGCGATGGTCGCGCTGCCGCCCGCGATGACCAGCGTGCGGCCCAGCGAGGCCCAGAACTCCGGGTCGGCGAGCACGGCGCCGAACGAGCCGAACTGCGTCTGCGTGACCAGCGCCTCGAACGAGAACGCGATCGGGTACGGCGTGATCGCCGACCAGAACAGGGCGAAGAGCGGAAGGACCGCGGTGAGCATCACGAAGACGAGGATCGCGAGCATGACCGGGATCTTCCACGCGCCGAGCTTCATGACCGTCGGCCGGAACCCCTTGCCGGAGATCGAGGCGCGCCGCTCGGCGTTGCGCGTCGCCCGGAGGTAGATCACGAACGCGATCGTCGTGATCACGAGGAACACGCACCCCCACGCTGCGGCGAGGCCGTACTGCGGCAGCTCCCCCGCACCCGCGCTGATGAGGTTCCAGAGCTTGAGGGCGAAGATCGACTTGCCGGACTCCTGGCCGAACAGGAGCGGCACCTCGAGGCTGCCGAGGCCGAGGATGAACGTGAGCACGGCGACGCCGAGCAGGCCGGGCCAGAGCATCGGCAGCGTGACGCGGCGGAGCGTCTTGGCCCACGAGGCGCCCGAGACCCGCGCGGACTCCTCGAGCGAGCCGTCCATGCTCGTGAGGATCGGCACGATCATCAGGTACGGGAACGTCACGTTCGTGAGCGCCTGGATCACCGTCATCGTGACGAACGAGTACGGGTCGATCACGAGGTCGCCCGGCAGCAGGCGCAGCAGCTGGTTCAGCACGCCCGACTCGGGCGAGAGCATGAGCAGGTACGCCTGCGCCTTGACGATCGGCGGAATGATGAACGGCACCACGACGAGCACCGAGATCACCCGGCGGAGCGGGGCGTCGGTGCGCACCGTGACCCACGCGAGCCCGAACGCCATGAGCAGCGAGAGCACCGTGGAGCCGCCCACGAACGCGGCGGTCGAGCCGAGCACGGCCCAGAAGTCGTCGCGGAGGCTCCACAGGGTGACGAAGTTCTCGACCGACCACTTCGCGGTCGAGACGCCGAAGGGCAGGAACGGACCACGGAAGGCCGTGATCACCTGTACGGCCAAGGGGATCGCGAGGAGGAGGAAGATCACCGCTCCGGCGATGATCGTCGCGATCTTCATCGAGGTCGGCCGAGTGCGCTCGACCTTCGTGGTCCGTCCTGCCTGAGACACGTGTTATCCGTTCAGTGCCGCGTCGGCGGCGTTGATCATGGCGATCCAGTCATCGCGGGTGTCGACCGTCTCGGTGATGGCGCCGCCCTCGAGGCCTTCGAGCAGCGCGGTGGAGTTGGTCTGCATGAGCCCGGTGGCCGAGTCGAACAGCGAGGTCGGCAGGCCCGGGTAGGGCACCTGCGTCGTCGAGAAGCGCTCGTCGGTCATGCGCAGCTCGAGCCAGTCGGGGTTGTAGGCGTTCCAGAGCGACCAGAGCATGCCGCCGGCCGGGTTCTTCGCGTCGACGTTGACGCCCGAGAACTGGGCGAAGACGCCGGCGTCCTCGTAGGGCGAGACCGACAGGCTCGGGTTCGGGTTGAACAGGGTCTGGCCGAGGGCGATCGGCACGTCGCCGCTCGAGAGCGGCGAGTCCTGGTCCTCGAGCACCTGGAGGTTGCCCGACGACTTGAGGTCGCCGATCAGCCCGGTCATGGCGTCCTCGCCCTTGTCCATGCCGTAGCCGGCGAACACGTTGGCGTTGTAGCTCGCGACCGAGACCTTGCCCTCGTACTGCGGGTCGAGCAGTCCGTCGAGCGTGTCGGGCGCCTCCGCCTTGTCGGTGTTGACCTGCATGAGCGAGCCGTTGACGCTGTCGGGCAGCATCTCGGGGGCGCCGATCGTGAAGAACTCCTTCGGCACGCCGAACTCGGTCCAGTCGACATCCGCCCAGTAGCCCTCGTCGGTCATCGTCGCGGCCGACACGAGCGAGCCCGAGATGACGTCGGTGTTGCGCGACCCGGTGGCCTTGGCCGAGATGATCGCCGACGACAGGTTGTAGGTCAGGCCGCGCGTCTCGATCTTCAGGTCGGGGTAGACCGTGTTGAACTCGGCGATGACGTCGGGCGAGAGCTCGTACCAGTCCCAGATGACCAGCCGACCGCCGTCGGTCGCCTTCGCCGTCTCGTAGAGGGCGTCCATCTGCTTCGAGATCTCGGGCCAGTAGTCCTCGTAGAAGTTCTCGCAGCGGGTAACCGCGCCGACCTCCACGGCGTCGCAGGCGGCGAGCTCGACCGGGCCGCCGGTCGGCTCGATCGCGCCGGAGGCCGCTGATCCCGTCGAACTGCAGGAGCTGAGCAGCAGCATGCCCGCGGCCGCGAGGGCCACCATTCCGTTCCGTGCTGTGGGTGATGTCATGATCCGGGTTTCCTTTCTCGGTGGCGCACTTCCATGGGGGTGTTGCCGGTGATGCCGGTGTGGCGGGTGGTGATGTTGCGGGTGGTGATGTTGCGGGTGGTGATGTTGCGGGTGGTGATGTTGCGGGTGGTGCGTCTAGGCCGCGAGCACGCGGCACGCCTGCGGGGTCAGTTCGATGAAGATCGGGTCGCCGAGCGACGGCGAGTTCAGCGGGGCTCCGCGGCCGACGATGGTGCCGACCGCGGTCTGTCCGCTGAGGATCTCGGCCTCGTACTCGACGATCTCGCCGAGGAACTCGACGCGCACGACGCGGGCCGGGAGCAGGTTCGGCCGATCGGGAGCGACCTCGTGCCAGCGCACGCTCTCGGGGCGGAAGGTGACGGTCACGTCGGCGCCGGTTCCGAACGTGTCCGGGCACGGGGTGACCAGTCGGGCGCCGAAGGCCTCGACGAGCGCGTCGCCGTCGCCGTCGCGACCGCGCACGACCGCGGGGATCATGTTCACGCGGCCGACGAAGTCCGCGACGAAGCGGTCGGCCGGCTGGTAGTAGAGGTCGCGCGGTGCGGCCTCCTGCACGATGCGGCCCTGGTTCAT
This sequence comes from Agromyces allii, assembly GCF_009749385.1. Taxonomy (GTDB): domain Bacteria; phylum Actinomycetota; class Actinomycetes; order Actinomycetales; family Microbacteriaceae; genus Agromyces; species Agromyces allii. Next base: position 97,678 of record NZ_WBIN01000010.1, read on the forward strand.
CACGGCGACCCGGTCCGACATCGACAGCGCCTCGGACTGGTCGTGCGTGACGTAGAGCGCGGTGATGCCGAGGCGCTGCTGCAGCGAGCGCAGCTCGTTGCGCATGGTGTCGCGGAGCTTCGCATCGAGGTTCGAGAGCGGCTCGTCGAGCAGCAGCAGCTTCGGGCGGTGCGCGAGGGCTCGGGCGAGGGCGAGGCGCTGCTGCTGCCCGCCCGAGAGCGCGGTGGCGGGGCGGTGGGCGTAGCTGTCGAGCTGCACGAGCTCGAGCGCCTCCATGGCCCGCTTCCTGGCCTCCTTCTTGGGCAGCTTGCCCGCGGCGACCTGGAGCGGGAACACCGCGTTCGCGAACACGGTCATGTGCGGCCAGATCGCGTAGTTCTGGAACACCATGCCGATGTCGCGCTTGTCGGGCGAGATATGCCTCGTGCCGGTCGAGAGCACGTTGCCGTCGAGCGAGATCTCGCCGCCGTTGCTGTTCTCGAGGCCGGCGACGCACCGCAGCGTCGTCGTCTTGCCGCAGCCCGACGGGCCGAGCAGCGACGTGAACGTGCCGGGCTCGATGGTGAACGTGACGCCCTTGACGACCGGAACCTCGGCGCCGTCGAGCTCGTAGTGCTTCTCGAGGCCGTCGACGACGAGCCGACCGCCTCCGCTTTCGTGCGTCATTCGGTGCTCAACTTTCGGGTGGCGGTTTCTGTATTTTGGATCCAGCGGGTGGGTGCGGATGCCGCGGGCGGGCGCTTCGACGACCATCAGCGCTCGGCACCCGGCGTCGACGGGACTGCGGTGGCGGGGGTGGCGCGCGGCTCGCCCCATCCGACGGTGACCTTCGGCTTCGCGAAGAACGTCACCACGACGGCGCAGAGCGCGAACCCGGCGACCGCGAGCCACAGCGACTGCGCCATGGCGGCCGAGAACCCGGGCACGAGCTCGGGCGGCAGCGCCCCGCCCTCGCCCGGCCGCACCTGCTCGCCGGACGCACCGGGCAGGTGCGCGGCGAGGCTGTAGCTCATGAGTGCCGCGACGGCCGCAGAGCCGAGCACCGACCCGACCTGACGGGTCATCGTGTAGACGCCCGACCCGGCACCGGCGCGGGCCGGCGGCAGATTGCGCGTCGCGGTCGACGCGAGCGGGGCGAACACGCCCGAGATGCCGAGCCCGAGCAGCGCCGACGGCAGCAGCAGCGCCCAGTACGGGACATCCGGACCGAGGAGGGCGCTGTACGAGCCGAGCGCGAGCGCCGAGAGCGACAGTCCCGCGAGCGCGACCCACTTCGGGTCGACGCGGTCGCTGAACCGCCCGACGAGCGGAGAGAGCACGCCCGAGACCACGGCCATGGGCACGAACATGAGCGCGGCCTGCGACGGGGTCAGCCCGCGCGCCACCTGGAAGTAGTACGCGAGCGGCAGCGGCATGGCCGTCATCGCGAGGCCGACGAGCGAGATCGCGACGTTCGACAGGGCGAAGTTTCGGTCGCGGAAGAGGCCGAGCGGCAGCAGCGGCTCGGCGCGGTTGAACGCCTGCCACACGACGAAGCCCGCGAGCACGACGACGCCCGAGATGATGAGCCCCCACACGGTGATCGGCCCGACGATGGTGCCCCAGTCGTAGGTCGCCCCCTCCTGGATGCCGAACACGACGAGGAACATGCCGACCGCGCTCAGCAGCACGCCGAGCCAGTCGAACCGGTGCGCGTGCGTCTCGAGGTTCGGCACGAGGCGCCAGGCTGCGACGAACGCGACGATGCCGACGGGCACGTTGACGAAGAAGACCCACTCCCAGCCCAGCGTGTCGACGAGCACGCCGCCGAGGATCGGGCCGACGAGCGTCGCGACGCCCGCGACCGAGCCCCACAGGCCCATCGCCGCGCCCCGCTGGTTCGGCGGGAAGATGCGGGCGATGACCGCCATCGTCTGCGGGGTCATGAGCGCGGCGCCGAGGCCCTGCACCGCCCGCGCGGCGATGAGCGTCTCGATGTCGCCCGACAGCCCGCACCAGAGCGACGCGAGCGTGAACACCACGAGCCCGACCAGGTAGACCCGCTTCGGGCCGAACCGGTCGCCGAGCCGCCCGGTGATGAGCAGCGGCACCGCGTAGGCGAGCAGGTAGGCGCTCGTCACCCAGATCACCGCGGTCAGGTCGGTGTTCAGGTCGGCGAGGATCGCCGGGTTCGCGATCGACACGATCGTCGTGTCGACGAGGATCATGAAGAACCCGATGACGAGCGCCCAGAGGGCGGGCCACGGCCGGGTGGCCCGACTGGCGGTGGGGTTGTTCGCGGTCTGATGCATGGTCGGCTTTCGCAGGGGGTCTCGGCCGGGTCAGTCGGCGACGGATGCCGCGGGCGGCGGCACTGCGGCCGGCAGCCCCACGACGGGCTCGCCGAGCAGCGGCGTCGAGACGGCGTAGATGCCGTGGTTCGCGAACACCCAGATGAGGTTGCGGTCCCACTCGACGAAGACGCCGTGCACGGGTGCCGCCAGGTCGTCGTCGTCCTTCAGCCCCATGGGCGGCACGAAGTACGCGCCGACCTTCGGGTCCTCGGGGTCGCGCACGTCGAAGATCTGCACGCCGGCCGCGTAGAACGCGTACGGGATGACGCCGCCGTGCGGCGTGCCGGTGTTCGTGAAGTAGCCCGAGCGCTTCGGCCCGAACGACCCGCGGCGCTGCGCCCAGTCGGTGAACTTCGCCTCTGCCGGGGGCAGGGGGCGGGGCAGCGTGCGCACGAGCTTCGGCTGCGTGGGGTCGCTCACGTCGATCTGGTAGATCTCCTTGGCCGGCTCGTAGCAGTCGGTGTTCATCGGGTAGCCCGAGACGTAGACGTACCCGGTCTCCTCGACCTGGGTGGTGTCGACGTTGTCGCCCTCGGTCCCGGCGACGCTCGACGGCAGCTCGCACCATCCGACGTGGTGGATGTTCGAGGGGTCGGAGACGTCGAGCACGAAGAAGCCCTGGCCGCCCTGGGCCGCGTAGGCGTACTTCGCACCGGATTCGACCGAGCGGGGCAGGAACACGCCCATGCGCGAGCCGAACCACGAGGTCTTGTTGTTCCAGCGGTCGTTGCCCGCGAGGTACTCGGAGTCGGCCTCCTCGCCCTCGCGGGTGCCCGGGACCCACCAGGTCGAGAGCAGCTCGGGCTTCGACGGGTCGGAGACGTCGTAGGCGGCGTGACCGGCGGCCCAGAGCGTCGTCTTGTAGGGCTGGTTGGTGAAGGTGTTGTCGGGCGCGGTCGCGACGAACAGGTACTTGTCGCCGTAGTAGACGGGCAGGTCGAGGACGCCGTTGCCCTCCTGGATCTCGTCGGGACCGTGGTTCGGGTCGGTCGAGGTCTCGTTGACGATGGTCCAGTCGCGCGGGCTCGGGCCGTGCATCTCGAACGTGCGGAAGCCGCGGAGGCCCTCCCATTCCTTGAGCTGGCCCTCGACGGTGTCGTCGATCCACTTGTTGGCCACACGGCCCTTGAGGAAGTAGCGGGGCGTCTCGCTCGCCTGGATCGCGAAGTGCTTGCCGAGCTTCTCGTTCCACTGCACGGTGGTGGCACCGAACTGGGGGCGGGGGTCGCCCCAGCCCCACTGCTCCTCGTCGACGATCTTCAGGTCGCGCGGGTCGGTGATGTCGTAGAGCTTCCAGTGGTTGCCGCCGCCGTAGTGCAGCATGTACCGGGTGCCGTCCCAGTCGTAGATGCACTGCCACGAGTGGCTCGTGTTCACGACGATCGGGTAGAACGCCTCGGCATTCGCGTTCAGCGCGTAGGTCTGGGGGTCGCGGTAGTCGAGCTGCCCGGGCCAGTCGACGAACACGTCGCGCGGCACCGACGGCGTGAGCGCGGGCGGCAGGAAGGTGCCGTCGGGCTGCATGCCCCAGCTGGCAGGATCGGGGTCGACCGGCTCGCCTTCGACGCGCACGAAGTCGTCGGGGTTGTACTTCTTGGCGTCGGGTACGTACGGAGAGCCGGCCATGTCGCCTCCAGGTTGGGCAGGTGATCGGATGTGTCGACGCAGGGGGCGTCGTTCATCCCAGCGTCGCCAGCGCGACCGATGCTGTCCAATGACTATCCGGCTCGGAGCTATGACCGTTCGGGCATATCAGCCCGCAGGCATCAGCCCAGCGGGCGGAACTCCGTCTGCGCGTACTCGCGCTCGAGCGCGGCGAGCAGCGCTCCCTCTTCGCGGAGGTGCACGAGCAGGGCCGCGGCGGCCGCCGAGGGCGCCCGGTCCTTCGGCATCGTGACCCCGACCGACCGGCGGATCGAGCTCAACGGGGTCGGCAGGATGCGGAGCTCGCCGTCGTCGACCGCGATGAACATCGGCAGGGCCGCGATGACGTCGGTCGACACGAGGAGGTTGCGCAGCGTCAGCATCGACGTGCACTCGACGCGGTCGGCCGGCAGCGGAAGGCCCTCGTGGAAGAAGACCGCCTCGAGCTCGGCGCGGAGCGCGGTCTGCGCGACGGGGAAGATCCACGGGTAGGCGATGAGGTCGGCGAGCGACGTGCGCGACCCCGTGTGCACGGGGTGCCCGGCGCGGGCGACGAGCCGGATCGGCTCCTGGTGCAGGCGCTCCTGCTCGAGGCGCACCGGCACGGTCGGCGAGAGTCGCCCGACGGTGAGGTCGAGGTCGCCCGCGAGCAGCAGTTGCTGGAGCGTGTCGGGGGTGCCCTCGCGCACGACCACGGTGAGCCGCGGATGCTCGGCCTTGAGGCCCGCGATGGCCCGGGGCAGCAGCAGGTTCGAGCCCGCGAGGTGCGTGCCGACGGTGACCGTGCCGAGCTGGCCCGACTGCAGCAGCCGCACCTCCTCGCCCGCGATGCGGAGCTCGGCGAGCACCGACCGGGCGCGCTCGATGAACGGCCGGCCGTACTGCGTCGGCACGACGCCGCGCGGCAGCCGTTCGAAGAGCGGAACGCCGAGCAGGTCCTCGACCTCGCGCAACCCGCGCGTCACGACGGGCTGCGTGATGTGCAGCGATTCGGCGGCGCGCACGAGCGTGCCCTCGTCGGCGATGGCCGTGACGAGCACGAGGTGCCGGATCTTCAGTCGTCCGTCGAGGATGCGATCAGTGCTCACGATCCGGAACTATAGCCGTGCGGGCATGGCACTGCCACAAAGGGGCATTTGTCGGCATCGACGCGAGTTCCTAGCCTGATCGCATGACCACCCGGACGACGACGTCGCTGCCTGAGACGGCCCAAGCCACCCAGACGAGCGGCCAGGCGACTCGCCAGCTGCGCAACTTCATCGGCGGCGAGCCCGTCGACGGTGTGCGCACGTTCGCCAAGCTGAACCCGATCGACGGCACGCTCGCCGCCGAGGTGCACGAAGCCGGGCGGCACGAGGTCGACCGCGCGGTCGCCTCGGCCCGCGCGGCACTCGAGGGCCCGTGGGGGCGGATGACGGTCGGCGAGCGTGCGACGATCCTGCGACGCATCGCCGACGCGATCGAGCGCCGGTTCGACGACCTCGTCGAGGCGGAGGTGGGCGACACCGGCAAGCCGGAGGCCCTCGCCCGCGACCTCGACGTCGCACGGGCTGCCGCGAACTTCCGCGCGTTCGCCGACGTCGTGTCGGCGGCCGGCCTCGACTCCTACCTGACCGAGTTCCCCGACGGACGCCGGGCCCTGAACTACGCGGTGCGCAAGCCGCTCGGCGTGGTCGCCGTGATCGTGCCGTGGAACCTCCCCCTGCTGCTCCTCACCTGGAAGCTCGCACCCGCGCTCGCCTCGGGCAACGCCGTCGTCGTCAAGCCCTCGGAGGAGACGCCGTCCTCGGCGACCCTGCTCGCCGAGATCCTCGTCGAGGCGGGCCTGCCCGCTGGCGTCGTCAACGTCGTGCACGGGTTCGGCGCCGATTCGGCCGGTGAGTTCCTCACGACGCATCCGGGCATCGACGGCGTCACGTTCACGGGCGAGTCCTCGACCGGATCCGCGATCATGCGGGCCGTCGCGCCCCGCGTGCGCCCCGTGTCGTTCGAGCTCGGCGGCAAGAACGCCGCCGTCGTGTTCGCCGACGCCGACCTCGACGCGGCGATCGCCGGCCTCGCCCGCTCGACCTACCTGAACACCGGGCAGGTCTGCCTCTGCACCGAGCGCATCTACGTCGAGCGGTCCGTCTTCGCCGACGTGGCCGCCGGACTCGCCGAGCAGGCCGCCCGGCTCCGCCTCGGCCGGCCCGAGAACCCGGCCACGACGACCGGTCCGCTCATCTCGCGGCAGCACCGCGAGAAGGTGCTCTCGTACTTCGAGCTCGCCCGGCAGGAGGGCGCGACCGTGCTCGCCGGCGGCGGCATCCCGAACCTCGGCGACGGGCTCGACACCGGATTCTGGATCGAGCCGACCCTGCTCACGGGGCTCGACAACTCGCACCGCACCGTGCGCGAGGAGATCTTCGGCCCCGTGGCCACCCTCATCCCGTTCGACACCGAGGAGGAGGCGATCGCGCTCGCGAACGACACCGAATACGGCCTCGCCGCGGTGACGTGGACGCGCGACCTGACCCGCGGGCACCGCGTCGCCCAGCGCATGCGCGTCGGCATGTCGTGGGTCAACACCTGGTACCTGCGCGACCTCCGCAGCCCGTTCGGCGGTGTCGGCCTCTCGGGCATCGGCCGCGAGGGCGGCCTCCACTCGCTCGGGTTCTACACCGAGCCGACGAACGTGTGCGTGCAGCTGTGAGCGGCCAGACCACGCCGGCCTGGCCCGGCGAGTGGCCCGAGGCGGATGCCGCGGCCGCCGCCTCCCCGACCACGTCGCCCGCCGTGCGGGCGGCCGACGAGCGGCTCCGGCTCGCCGCGGCATCCGGAACCGCGTGCGCCCCGGTGCGCGACCTCATCGGCGACACCGACCAGGACGCGGCGTACGCCGTGCAGTCGCTCGGCATCGAGCGGCGCCTCGCCGACGGGCGGCGCATCGTCGGCCGCAAGATCGGCCTCACCTCCCCCGCCGTGCAGGCGCAGTTCGGCGTCTTCTCGCCCGACTACGGGGTGCTGCTCGACGACATGATCCTCGGCGACCGCGAGCCGCTCGACCTCTCCCGATTCCTGCAGCCGCGCGTCGAGGCCGAGGTCGCCTTCGTGCTCGGCCGCGACCTCGACTCCCCCACGACGCACGTCGCCGACGTGATCCGCGCGACCGAGTTCGTGCTGCCCGCGATCGAGGTCGTCGACTCGCGCATCGCCGGCTGGGACATCCGCATCGCCGACACCATCGCCGACAACGCGTCGAGCGGGGCCGTCGTGCTGGGCACCACCCCTCGGTCGCTCGACGGACTCGACCTCACGTCGGTCGGCATGAGCCTCGACCGCGACGGCGAGCCGGTCTCGACCGGGTCGGGCGCGGCCTGCCTCGGCAGCCCGGTCATCGCGGTGGCGTGGCTCGCGCGGGCGGTCGCCGGGCACGGACGCCCGCTCCGTGCGGGCGAGATCATCCTCTCTGGCGCCCTCGGGCCCATGGTCGCCGCGAGCGCCGGCGTGTACCGCGCTCGCCTCGACGGACTCGGCGACGTGCACGCGGACTTCACCGGCGCTCCCGCCGCTCTCTCGGAAGGAGCCGCCGCATGAGCACGGGCGTCGCCATCATCGGATCCGGCAACATCGGCACCGACCTGCTGATCAAGGTCAAGCGGCTCTCGAGCACGCTCCGCGTCGTCGCGATGGTCGGCATCGACGAGCACTCCGACGGGCTCGCCCGCGCGCGACGACTGGGCGTCGCGACGACCCACGAGGGCGTCGACGGACTGCTGCGCATGCCCGAGTTCGCCGACGTCGCGCTCGTCTTCGACGCGACCTCGGCCGGGGCCCATGCCCGCAACGACGCACTCGTGCGCGACCGCGGCCGCATCATGGTCGACCTCACGCCCGCCGCGATCGGCCCCTATGTCGTGCCCGTCGTGAACCTCGAGGAGCACCTCGACTCGTCGAACGTGAACATGGTCACGTGCGGCGGCCAGGCCACCGTGCCGATGGTCGCCGCCGTCTCGCGCGTCGCGCCCGTCGCCTACGCCGAGATCGTCGCCTCGATCGCCTCGAAGTCGGCAGGGCCGGGCACCCGCGCGAACATCGACGAGTTCACCGAGACGACCTCGCGCGCGATCGAGCGCATCGGCGGCGCCGACCACGGCAAGGCGATCATCGTGCTGAACCCCGCCGACCCGCCGCTCATCATGCGCGACACCGTCTTCTGCCTCGTCGAGCGCGGGGCCGCCGACCTCGACCGCGACGCCGTGCGCGCGTCGGTCGACGCCATGGTCGCCGAGGTGCAGGGCTACGTCGGCGGCTACCGCCTCAAGCAGCAGGTGCAGTTCGACGCGGTCGACGAGCCGTTCGTGCCGGCGCTCGGCCGAGCGTTCCGCGGCACGAAGGTCACGGTCCTCCTCGAGGTCGCGGGCGCCGGGCACTACCTTCCCGAGTACGCGGGCAACCTCGACATCATGACGAGCGCGGCGCTGCGCACGGCCGAGCGCCTCGTCGCCGCGCGACTGCTCGCGGGGTCCGAAGCCGCCGCAACCGGAGCCGCCGCAGAAGCAGCACCGGCACCAGCCCAGACGGGAGCCACCGCATGACCGCCGCAGCGACATCCGCCGCCCCTCGCGTGTACGTGCAGGACGTCACCCTGCGCGACGGCATGCACGCCGTCGCCCACCGCTACTCGGTCGAGGAGGTCCGCGACATCGCCGCCGCCCTCGAGGCCGCCGGCGTCGACGCGATCGAGGTCGCCCACGGCGACGGGCTCGGCGGCTCGAGCGTCGCCTACGGCCACGGCGCGAGCACCGACGAGCGCTGGATCGAGGCCGCCGCGTCGGTGCTCGACCGCGCGAAGCTCACCACGCTGATCCTCCCGGGCATCGGCACGATCGACCACCTCGCCCGTGCCCGCGACCTCGGCGTGCAGAGCGTGCGCGTCGCGACCCACTGCACCGAGGCCGACGTGGCCGCCCAGCACATCGGGTGGGCCCGCGACCACGGCATGGATGTCTCGGGGTTCCTCATGATGAGCCACCTCAACGACCCGCGCGGGCTGGCCGAGCAGGCGAAGCTCATGGAGTCCTCCGGCGCGCAGTGCGTGTACGTGACCGACTCGGGCGGGCGCCTCACCATGCAGGACGTCGCCGACCGCATCGACGCGTACCGCGACGTGCTCGACCCCGGCACCCAGATCGGCATCCACGCGCACGAGAACCTCTCGCTCAGCGTCGCGAACAGCATCACGGCCGTCGAGCACGGCGCCTTCCGCGTCGACGCCTCGCTCGCCGGTCAGGGCGCCGGGGCAGGCAACACCCCGATCGAGGCCTTCATCGCCGTCGCGAACCTGCTCGGCTGGGAGCACGGCTGCGACCTGTTCGCCCTGCAGGACGCCGCCGAGGAGCTCATCCGCCCGCTGCAGCGGCGCCCGGTGCGCGTGGACCGCGAGACCCTCACGCTCGGCTACGCCGGCGTCTACTCGAGCTTCCTGCTGCATGCCGAGCGTGCCGCCGAACGCCACGGGCTCGACGCCAGGGCGATCCTGATCGAGCTCGGGCGCCGCCGCATGGTCGGCGGCCAGGAGGACATGATCGTCGACGTCGCGCTCGACCTCGTCGCCGCGCGCGACGCGGAGCGCGACGCCGAACTGGAGCCCGCGCGATGAGCGGCACCGCGCTCCGCGACGACCTCGCCGCCGTGGCGCAGACGCTCGACCTGGCCCAGCAGCACGGCTCGCCCGTCGCGCAGTCGGGCACGGGCACGGGCACGGGCACCGGAACCGGCACAGCGATGACCCTGGCCGAGGCATACGAGGTGCAGCACCTGCTCGTCGCCCGCCGCGTCGCCCGCGGCGACCGGATCTCCGGGGTGAAGCTGGGCTTCACGAGCCGGGCGAAGGCGATCCAGATGGGCGTCGACGACGTCATCATCGGCTCGGTGACCGAGGGCATGCGCGTCGACGACGGCGGCGTGCTCGACGCCGCCGGGCTCATCCATCCGCGCATCGAGCCCGAGCTGGCCTACCTCATCGGCGCCGACGTGCCGGCCGACGCCGACGACGCCGAGCTCCGCCGGGCCGTCGTCGCGATCGCCCCCGCGCTCGAGATCATCGATTCCCGGTACCTCGACTTCCGGTTCGACCTCGAGGACGTCGTCGCCGACAACACCTCGGCCGCCGCCTACGTGATCGGCCCATGGACGGATGCGGCCGCGGCCGGCGACCTCGGCAACCGCGGTGTCCGCCTCGAGGTCGACGGTCGCCTGCGCGCGACCGGGTCGACCGCGGCGATCCTCGGGCACCCCGATCGGGCCCTCGCCACGGCGCTGCGGATGTCGCGCGCCCACGGCTTCGAGCTCCGCGCCGGCATGGTGCTGCTCGCCGGGGCCGCGACCGCCGCCGTGCCGCTGCCGCAGGGCGCCCACGTCGAGGCATCCGTCACCGGGCTCGGCAGCGTGTCGATGCGATTCGGCGGTGGCGGGAATGACGGTGACGGGCATGACTGACGCGAATGCAACCGCCATCACCGGCGCGAACGCGGCCGCCAGCCGCGCCATCACGGTCGAGGGCAAGGCGACGCCCCGCGGCCGGTTCCCGCACGTGAAGATCGCGGGCGACCTCGTGTACGTCTCGGGCACCAGCAGCCGACGCCCCGACAACACGTTCGAGGGCGCCGAGGTCGACGAGTTCGGCGTCACGACCCTCGACATCGCGGTGCAGACCCGCGCGGTGCTCGAGAACATCAGGGCCGTGCTCGCCGCGGCCGGCGCGAGCCTCGACGACCTCGTGCAGGCGACCACGTACCTCGTGAGCATGAACGACTTCGCCGGCTACAACGCAGTCTGGGCCGAGTACTTCGACGAGACGGGCCCCGCACGCACGACCGTCGCCGTGCACCAGCTGCCGCACCCGCTGCTGCTCATCGAGATCCAGGCCGTCGCCCGACGAGACCCGAACGCCATCATCAGCACCACCATCGAGGAGGAACCATGACCACCATCCCACCCGTGATCGATTTCCCGAAGTGGATCGAGGAGCACGAGCACCTGCTGAAGCCGCCGGTGAACAACAAGGCCGCGTGGACGCCCATGGGCGACTTCATCGTGCAGGTCGTCGGCGGCCCCAACCAGCGCACCGACTTCCACTTCGACCCGTACGAGGAGTGGTTCTACCAGTACCGCGGCAACATGCACGTGAACATCCAGACCGAGAACGGCCCGCAGCGCATAGACATCCGCGAGGGCGAGATGTGGCTGCTGCCCGGCAACGTCTTCCACTCCCCGCAGCGCCCGGAGGCCGGCTCGATCGGCATCGTGATCGAGCGCATCCGCGAGGAGGGCACGCTCGAGAAGTTCGCGTGGTTCTGCCCGAACTGCAACACGAAGGTGCACGAGGTCGAGCTGCAGGTCCGCGACATCGTCGAGGACCTCCCGCCCGTGTTCCGCGAGTTCTACGAGAGCGAGACCGGGCGCACCTGCCCGAACTGCGGCGAAGTCCACCCCGGCAAGGGCTGAACCGGGTGGGCACGATCGACATCCACACGCATGCGGTGCCCAAGGGCTGGCCCGACCTGTCGACGCAGGTCGGGCCGGGCCCCTGGCCCTCGCTCCGCGTGGACTCCGAGCGCGAGGCGATGATCATGGTCGGCTCCACCGAGTTCCGTCGCATCGACGAGACCTGCTGGGACGCCGCGGCGAGGCTCGCCGACATGGACGCCGACGACGTCGACATCCAGGTCGTCTCGCCGACGCCCGTGTTCTTCTCGTACGAGAAGCCCGGCGATCAGGCCGCGAAGGTCGCGCGCATCTTCAACGACCTCACGCTCGAGATCTGCTCCCCGGCACCCGATCGGCTCCTCCCGTTCGCGCAGGTGCCCCTGCAGGACACGGATGCCGCGTGCGCAGAGCTGGATCGTGCGATCGACGCCGGGCACGTGGGGGTCGAGATCGGCAACCACGTCGGCGACCGCGACCTCGACAACGAGGGCATCGTCACATTCCTGCAGCACTGCGCGGATCGCGGCGTGCCCGTGCTCGTGCACCCGTGGGACATGCCCGACTCGCCGCGCCTGGATCGCTGGATGGCGCGCTGGCTCACGGGCATGCCCGCCGAGACGCACCTCTCGATCATCGCGATGATCCTCGGCGGCGTGTTCGACCGGGTGCCGCCGACCCTCCGCATCGGCTTCGCCCACGGCGGCGGCTCGTTCGCGTTCTGGCTCGGCCGCCTCGAGAACGCCTGGCACCGTCGGCCCGATCTGGTCGGCGTCAGCGAGCACCCGCCCACGCACTACCTCGACCGCTTCAGCGTCGACTCGGTGGTGTTCGACCCCACCGCGCTGCGGCTGCTCGTCGACACCCTCGGTGCCGAGCAGGTGATGCTCGGCAGCGACTACCCGTACCCGCTCGGCGAACGACCGGTCGGCGCCGTCATCGAGCGCGCCGACTTCCTCACCGACGAGCAGAAGGCGGCCATCCGCCACGGCAACGCCCGGCGCTTCCTGGCGCTCTGACCCACTCCCCGAGCCGCGAAGGACCGACCCGACCATGAGCATCGCCCCCTCCGTCCCCCACGTGATCGACCGCGCGACCTGCACGGCCCTCGACGCCGCCGACCCGCTCGCCGGGCACCGCGACCTGTTCGACCTGCCCGAGGGCGTGGTCTACCTCGACGGCAACTCGCTCGGCGCGCTCCCCCGTGCGACGGCCGCGCACGTGCAGCGCGTGATCGCCGAGGAGTGGGGCACCGGGCTCATCCGCAGCTGGAACGACGCCGGCTGGTTCACCAAGCCGGTCGACCTCGGCGACCGCATCGCCCCGCTCATCGGCGCGTCGGCGGGCGAGGTGGTGCTCGGCGACTCGACGTCGGCGAGCCTGTTCCAGGTCGCGGTCGCGGCGGCGCGTCTACGCCCCGAGCGCCGGGTGATCGTCTCGGAGCGGGGCAACTTCCCGACCGACCTCTACGTGCTCGAATCGGTGCAGGAACTGCTCGGCGAGCCGGCCCGACCGCTCGAGCGCCGACTCGTCGACGACGAGGGCCCGACCCTCGCCGACGTGCTCGGCGAGGACGTCACGGTCGTCGTGCTAACTCATGTGAACTACCGCACCGGACGCATGTACGACATGGCGGAGGTGACGCGTCAGGTGCACGCGGCCGGCGCGATCATGGTGTGGGATCTCTGCCACAGCGTCGGCGCCGTGCCCGTCGACCTCAACGGCGCCGGGGCGGACTTCGCGATCGGATGCACGTACAAGTACCTCAACGGCGGCCCGGGCTCGCCGTCGTTCGTCTGGGTCGCCGAGCGGCACCAGGCGGCGGCGCGGCCGGCGATCACCGGCTGGCACGGGCACGCGAAGCCGTTCGACTTCGACGTCGAGTACGCGCCGGCGCCGGGCGTGACCCGGTTCCGCGTCGGCACGCCGCAGCTGCTCTCCGTCGCCGCCCTCGAGGCGAGCCTCGACATCTGGCGCGATGTTGACATGGACCTCCTGCGGGAGAAGAGCCTCCGACTCACCGAGCTGTTCATCTCGCTCGTCGACTCGCGGCTCGCCCCGTGGGGCGTCGAGGTCGTCACGCCGCGGCAGTCGGCCAGGCGCGGCAGCCAGGTCGCGCTGCGCGCCGGCGTCGCCGACGGCTACGCGGTCATGCAGGCGCTCATCGAGCGCGGGGTCATCGGCGACTTCCGAGCGCCCGACCTGATGCGCTTCGGCTTCACGCCGCTCTACGTCTCGCACGCCGACGTGTGGGATGCCGTCGCCGTACTCGAGGACATCCTCTCGACCGAGGTCTGGCGCGAGCCGCGGTACGCACGCCGCGGCGCCGTGACCTGAGAAGCCCGGCGGGCCGGTCGGCCCATCGACCGACCCGCCGGTCGGCATCGTGCCGACCACCCGATCCGACAGCCGACCGCCTCTGCGCGACCCCCGACGCCCAGCGCGACATCCGACGCCCGCCTGTACACTCAAGCCTGCATGTTCGACACCGCGTACATGCCCGAGTGAAGGGTGGCCAGGGTGCAACCGACGGTGCAGACCCTGCTCGATCGCCCGGAGCTCGCGCTCGGGCTGCTCACCCCGGCGACCGCCCTGCCCGCAGATGCGCTCGCCTCGCCCGTGATGTGGGTGCACAGCTCCGATCTCGCCGACCCCGCGCAGTTCCTCGACGAGGGCCAGGTGCTGCTCACCACGGGCACGCAGTTCGACCTCGACGAAGCGCGGGCGGATGCCGCGGGCTTCGCACGCGCGTACGTGCAGCGCCTGCGCGATCGCGGCGTCGCCGCACTCGGGTTCGGCACCGAGGTGATCCGCGACGGCACGCCCGCGACGCTCGTCGACGCGTGCACCGAGCTCGGACTCCCGCTCTTCGAGGTGCCGTTCCGGGTGCCGTTCATCGCGATCGCGCGACTCGTGGCCGACCTCCTCGCCGAAGACGCGTACGCGCGCGAGGCGTGGGCGCTGCAGGCCCAGCGCGCGATCTCGCGCGCCGCGCTGCGCCCCGACGGCCTCTCGGCCACGCTCGCCGAGCTCTCGCAACGGCTCGGGACCTGGGTCGGCCTCATCGACGCGACCGGCAACCTCGACCGCGAGTCGCCCGCCGGCGGTCTCCCCCAGCCCGCCCTCGGCGAGGTCGTCGGCGAGGCCAGATCGATGCTGCGCCGCGGACAGCGCGCGGGCCGCAGCCTGCTCGCCGGCGAATCGGTCGGCGAGCCGCAGCGGGTGACCCTGCAGACCCTCGGATCGGGCGGCGCCCTGCGCGGCGTGCTCGCGATCGGCGACTCCCCCGAGCTCGATCAGGCCGGCCGCGAGGTCGTGAACTCGGTCATCGCGCTCGCCGGGCTCGCGCTCGAGCAGAACCGCAACCTCGACCGTGCACGCGGCCACCTGCGTTCGGGACTCCTGCGGAGCCTGCTGGCCGGCGACCTCGCGCTCGCGCGCGGCGTGGCCACCGAGATGTGGGGCCCGCTGCCCGAGGGCCAGGTGCGGGTGGCCGTGACCGACGACCCCGGCCACGCGCTCGACCGCCTGTCGGAGCTGCTCGAGCTCCGCGTCGACGAGCGCGACGGCCGCCTGTTCTTCGCCCGTGACGCGCACCGCGTCGTGCTCGTCCTCGAGGTCGCCGACTCGGCCATCGCCGAGGAGCTCGCGACCGAGTTCGACCTGCCCGTCGGCATCTCCGACGCGGTCGAGCTCGAACAGCTCCAGGTCGCGCACGAGCAGGCGCTGCGCGCGCTCGAGCGGGCCCGCGAGTCCGGATCGGCGGCCCGCGTCGTCGCGTTCGACGAGATCAGTCGGCAGGGCGTGCTCGCGTTCCTCGCCCGAACGGACGCGCGGGCGGTCGCGGTCGCGACGCTCGCACCGCTCGTGCAGCACGACGCGGCATCCGGAACCACCCTCGTCGACACCGTGCGCACCTGGCTCGAGAACGGCGGCCAGTTCGACGCGACCGCGCAGCAGCTCGGCGTGCACCGGCACACCGTTCGCAGTCGCATCGCACTCGCCGAGCGCCTGCTCGAGCGCGACCTCTCGGGTTTCCACGCGCGCGCCGACCTCTGGGCGGCGCTGCTCGCCGTGCAGTAGCCGACCACGACGGGCGGATGCCGCGGCGGGCCGTATACCGCCGAGCGCCGGCCCGCGGCATCCGCCCGCTCTGCTCAGGCGCCCGTCTGGCTCAGGCGAACGCACCCGGCTCAGTCGAACGGCCGCTGCTCAGGACGGAACTCGGCAGATCGTCCTGAGCAGCGCGCGTTCGCCTGAACTCGCGCCCACGACGGGACTCAGCCGCGCTGGTCGGCGACGACCCCTCGGTACCAGGCGAACGCGTCCTTGCGGGTGCGTTCCCCGGTCTCGAAGTCGACGTGCACGAGCCCGAACCGCTGCGTGTACCCCTGCGCCCACTCGAAGTTGTCGATGAGCGACCAGAGGAAGTACCCGCGCACGTCGACGCCGCGGTCGATCGCCGCAGCGACCGCGCGCAGGTGCCCGTCGAGGTAGTCGATGCGCTCGACGTCGTGCACGGCCGGCTCGCCGTCGGGGCCCGGAACGACCTCGTCGACGTACGAGGCGCCGTTCTCGGTGATGACGACGGGCGGCAGCGCATCGCCGTAGTCGCGGCGGAGACTCACGAGCAGCTCGGTGAACGCCTCGGGCACGACCGGCCAGTCGAAGCCCGTGACCGGCGTGCCCGCCGGCGGCCCGACCGGCTCGAACGGGAGTCCGGCGAGCGCGAACTCCGACCCCTCGGCCGGCGCGGCCACGTACGTGGGGTTGTACGAGTTGACGCCGTAGAAGTCGAGCGGGGCCGCGATCGTGTCGAGGTCGCCGGGCTCGAGACCCGGGAACGCATCGAGCCCGAACGCCGACAGGTCGGGGTACGCCCCGGTGAGCACGGGGTCGATGAAGATGCGGTTGTAGACGAGGTCGAAGGCGACGGCGGCGACCAGGTCGGCCGGCTCATCGGAGGCGGGCACGACGAGCGTGTGGTTGTTCGTGATGCCGACCTCCGCGGTGCCCGACGCGGCGCGGATCGCGGCGACGGCGAGCCCGTGCCCGAGCAGCTGGTGGTGCACGGTCGGCAGGGCGCCGAGCATGAGCGTGCGGCCCGGCGCCTGGGTGCCGAGCGCGTACCCCTCGAGCGTCGTCATGGCGGGCTCGTTGAGCGTGACCCAGCGTCCGACGCGGTCGCCGAGGCGGTCGAGCACGAGCCCGACGGACTCGGCGTAGCGCTCCGCGGTATCGCGCACGAGCCACCCGCCGGCGTCTTCGAGCGGCTGCGGAAGGTCCCAGTGGTAGAGCGTCGCGAGGGGCGCGATGCCGGCCTCGGCGAGCGCGTCGACGAATCGCTCGTAGTGGTCGAGCCCCGCGGCGTTGGCCGCCCCCGAGCCGCCGGGCTGCACGCGCGGCCACGAGATCGAGAACCGGTAGTCGGTCGCCCCGAGCTCGCCGAGCAGGGCGATGTCGTCGCGCCAGCGGCGATAGCTGTCGGCCGCCGTCTCGGCGTTCGAGCCGTCGATCACCCGGCCGGGCTCGGCGGTGAACGTGTCCCAGATGCTCGGCCCGCGCCCGTCGGCCGTCGTGGCGCCCTCGATCTGGAACGCGGCCGTGGCCGCGCCCCACCGGAAGCCCTGCGGGAATCGGGGCATGCGTTCGTCGACCACTGGTACCTCGCCATCGAAGATCCGAAGTGGGTCAGCTGACCCACTTCGGACACCCTAGCGGTGCGCCCGCCGCTGCGCCATGGAAAGGTAGCGTTGAGCGCATGTTCCACTCCTATGCGGCGATCGGCGACAGCTTCACCGAGGGCGTCGGCGACGAACTGCCCGACGGCAGCGTGCGCGGCTGGGCCGACTTCGTCGCCATGGGCCTCGCCATCGCGGCGCGCGAACCCATCGGCTACGCGAACCTCGCGATCCGCGGCCGCAAGCTCGGCCCCATCGTCGACGAGCAGCTCGAGGTCGCAATCGCCCTGAAGCCCGAGGTCATCAGCTTCAACGGCGGCGGCAACGACATGCTGCGGCCCCGCATGCCCGAGGAGCGCGTGGCCGGCCGGTTCCGCCAGGCCGTGCACCGCATCCGCGAGGAGGGCATCCACGTGCTCATGCTGAGCGGCGCGAACCCCACCGAACACCTCCCGCTCGGCAAGGTGTTCGACACGCGCGGCGTGCGCCTGACCGAGGCGCTCTCCGACCTCGCCGAGCTCGACGGCGTCACGTTCGTCGACAACTTCAACGACCGGGGCCTGCGCGACATCCGCTACTGGTCGGCCGACAAGCTGCACCTGAACTCGCTCGGTCACGCACGCGTCGCGAGCAACGTGCTCACCGCGATCGGCGTGCCGGTGCCCGACGAGTGGGGCGTGGCCGAGGTCGCCGCCGCCCCCGCGGGGCCGCGCAGCCGCAACACCGCCGCCTACTACCGAGAGTTCGTGCTGCCGTGGATCGGCCGCCGCCTCACCGGCCGCTCCTCTGGCGACGGCCGCACGGCCAAGCGCGCCACGCTCGAACCGCTCACGCCGGACTCCGCGCACTGACGCGTCAGGAGCCGTCGCGCACAGCCTGCACGAAGCCCGACACATGCTCGCGCAGCGCCTCGATGCGCTGGCGCCGCGCGGCCTCGACGTCGAACCCGATGTACGCCACGGGCGGCAGGCGTCGCACGTTGCGCGAGCACTCGAAGCCCGCGCACGCGAGCGTGCCGACGGTGTCGCCGTTGCGGCCGGCCGCGCCCGAGCGCTTGGCCGTGTAGAACACCACGTCGTTCGGCAGGGTCACGTCTTCGCACCACGAGCACTGCGGGCGCGTGCGGATGCGGCCCTCGGCCTGGCGCAGCATGATGCCGACGAGGCCGTCGACGGTCTCGGTCACGACGTAGCCGACCTTCGGCAGCTTGGGGTCGCGCCATCCGAGGAAGTCGAACGCATCCCACTGGAGGGTCGCGAAGTCGGCGGGCAGGGTCGCCGCAGCGCGTTCGCGCTGGGAGGCGTTGATGAATGAGGCGCGGATGCGCGCGCCGTCGATGGGCAGCATGATGATGAGTCCTTCGTGGTGCCGGGTCGTTTGTGCGACCCGACGTGTTGGGTTCGGTTCCGAGTGGAGAGCCTGAGCGGCGAGCGCGGCTCAGGCAGTCGATCGCGCCGAGGCGCGGGAGTTCACGGGCGCGACGGCCCTCTCCTGCCGGCTTCGAGAACGCCGACGACCTCCAGACGCCCCAGGGGCATCGAGAACGGAACGGTCTGACTCACAAGCGCCGAGTGTACACAGCCGCGCTGAGCGGGGACCCTGCACTATCGCCGCATCGACCACTCGAGCTCGGTCGAGTCGGCGGTCCACGCGAACTCCACGCCGTCGCCCGGCCCGACCCCCACGGGCCGCAGCACATCGCGCAGCTGCTCGTACCGCACGAGCTGCCGGATGCCGGTCCTGGCGAAGTCGGACTCCGCGATGCACGTCGTGCCCGATCCGCTCCAGTTCTGACGCTGCAGCGTCATGCACACGTCGCCCCGATCGCGGAACACCCACGCGTCGTACCCCACCCCGGCGCCGATGTACCGCACCGACGCGAGCGACTCGGGCGTCAGGATGTCGTCGATTCCCGGCAGGAGCGCCTGCGACGGATCCGGTGCCCGATCGAAGATCTCCAGACCCCTCGGAGGTTCCGCGAGCTCGCGAAGCGGACCGAGCAGCGCGACCACGCCGAGGGCGGCGGCCACGGCGACCACGATCAGCGCCCGGCGGCGCCTGCCGGTCGGAACACCGGTCCGCGCGGCCTCGCCCGTCTCCGACGCGTCGCCCGCCGCGTCGTCGGCGTCGACCACGTCGACCACGTCGACCACGTCGACGACGTCCGTCCGCTGCACCCGGTCGAGCACCGTGAGCGCGCCGCGTTCCGGCATCGCCGGCGACTGCTGCGCTCCACCGGCCGAGGCCGAACGCGCGAGTTCCGCCTCCGCCGACTCGAGCTCCGCCGCAGCCGCGCCCAGGTGCCCGTCGGGCGTGCCGTAGACGATGCGTCGAAGCGCCGCCACGCGGGCCTCGAGCTCGGAACGATCGGAGGACGTCATCGTCGACCTGCTCCCTTCGGCCCCGTCAGCCGGTCTCGACCACGTTCGCGACGAACGCCCTTGTGCGGCGGGCGAGGCCGTCGATGCTCTCGAGCTCGCGCAGGCTCGGCATGACCTCGGAGGGCGCCGCGGGACGGCCGAGGCGCACGGTGTCCTGGCAGGCGAGGTCGCTGCACATGTAGATGCCGACGCTGTCGCCGCGCTCGCCGGCCGGGCCGGCGCGACGGGCCGAGACCATCGCGACCTGGTCGGCGGGCTGCTGGGTGTGGCACAGGTTGCAGATCGCGGCGCGGTGGTGCGATCCGCTCGACGAGGGTGCACGGAGCACGATGCCGACCGGCGCACCGTCGAGCTCGGTCACGAGGTAGCCGCGGCCCGGGATGCGCGGGTCGCGCCAGGCGAACGCGTCGAGGTGCGCCCACTCGGTCACGAAGAACGACACCGGCAGCGAGAGTTGCGCGAGCTCGGCCTCCGAGGCGTTGCGCAACGCGTCGCGCACCTCGGCCTCGGTCAGCGCCTGCATGGGTCCCCCGTGATTCGTCGAACCCGTCCAGTCTACGAAGGCGGGCGGCGCTCGGGCAGCCCGTCCGTCCGTCAGCCGATCGTGTCGACGACCGCCTGCACGCGTTCACGGAGCGCCGCCGAGATCGGCGAGGAACCGGCATCCTGCGCCGCGGCGTCCTGACCCGCTTCGCTCGCGACCCAGTCGAGGTAGGCGCCGACGAGCTCGCCCGTGCCCGCATCGGTGTAGCTGCGGCACGTGATCACGTAGCTCACGAGCACGAGCGGGTAGGCGCCCGCGGCATCCGTCGCCCGGTCGATGTCGATCACGAGGTCGTCGTCGGCGCGGCCGGACTGCATGGGCGAGACGTCGAGGATGGCGGCGGCGGCCTCGGGCGTCGGCTTGACGAAGTCATCGCCGACCGCGAGCTGCGCGACGCCCATGTCGGTCGCGCGCGAGGCGTCGAGGTAGCCGATGACGTCGACGCCGTCGCGGATCACCGAGGCGACGCCCGAACTGCCCTGCGCGGCCTCGCCCTCGTACGGGAACGTGCCCGACGGCTCGTCCGGCCAGTCGGCGGGCGCGGCCTCGTGCAGGAAGTCGGTGAAGTTCTCGGTCGTGCCCGAGTCGTCGGAGCGGTGCACGGCCGTGATGCGCGCGCCGGGCAGGGCCGCGTCGGGGTTCAGGGCGACGAGCGCGGGATCGTTCCAGCGGTCGATGTCGCCGCTGAAGATCCGGGCGACGGATGCCGCGTCGAGGCGCAGTTCGTCGACGCCGGCGATGTTGAACGCGAGCGCGATGGGCGACACGTAGAGCGGCAGGTCGACCGCGCCCGCGCCGGCCGTGCAGCGACCGACGTCGCCGGCGGTCTGGTCGGGATCGAGCGCCGCATCGCTGCCCGCGAACGCGACGGCGCCGATGAGGAACTGGTCGCGTCCGGCGCCAGATCCGGCGGGGTCGTAGTTGACGGTCGCGCTGCCGTTCGCGGTCTGGAAGCCCGCGATCCAGACCTCCTGCGCCGAGGCCTGCGCCGAGGAGCCCGCGCCGTCGATCGTGCCGGAGAGGGCGCTCGCCTGCTGGTCTCGCTCGTTCACGGCGCAGCCGCTCAACAGGACCAGGGCGACGAGCGCACCCAGCCCCCCGGTGATCCTCGCCGCACGCATACCGTCATCGTATTGACGCGCGGCTGGGAAGTCGCGGGCGCGCGCCGCAGGCTCACGCACCGGGCGCGCCCGCCGCAGGCTTACGACGGGCGCCGGCAAAGGCGGGGCGCCCGGGCCTCAGTCGAACGAGACGCGCGGGCGGTCGTCGACCACGGGGCACCAGCCCTCGGGCGACCGCGAGTACTCGAATGCGGGTCCCTCGGCCACGAGCTGCCCGAGCGCGGCGACGAAGCGGTCGACGTCGTCGGTCGTCGAGCCGGCGCCGAGGCTCGCGCGGAGCCCGTTCGATCGGCTCGAGACGCGGTCGAAGAAGGGGTGAGCGCAGAAACGCCCGGCGCGCACCGAGATGCCGTGCTCGGCGCCGAGCGCCGCGGCGACGAGGCCGACCGAACCGTGGTCGAGCTCGACGGTGGCGATGGCGAGGCGATCGGTCGCGTCGTCGAATCCGCGGATGACGCGCACGCCCGGCAGCGACGCGAGTCCGTCGTGCAGGCGGGCCGTGAGCCCGGCCTCATGCGCCTCGCGCTCGGCGTCGCCGAGGCGTTCGAGCTCCATGAGCGCGCGGGCGAGGGCCGCGATGCCGACGACGTTCGGGGTGCCCGCCTCGTGGCGGTCGGGGCCGGTCTTCCACTCGACCTGCTCGATGGCGACGTTCTCGACCGCGCCGCCGCCGGCCAGGAACGCCGGTGCCGCGTCGAGCCAGTCGGTCCGGCCGATGAGCGCACCCGCGCCGAACGGCGCATAGGCCTTGTGCCCCGAGAACGCGAGGTAGTCGAGGTCGGATGCCGCGAGGTCGACGCGTCGGTGCGGCAGCAGCTGCGCGGCGTCGACGGCGATGCGGGCGCCGTGGGCGTGTGCGACGCGCGCGAGCTCGGCGAGCGGGAGCACCTCGCCCGTGACGTTGGATGCGCCGGTCACCGATAGCAGCGCGGCGGGGCGCGAGGCGAGCTCGGCCTCGAGCGCGACGAGCGTCTCGGCGATGCTCCGGCGCGCGACGACCACGCGCCGATCGCGCCACGGCAGCAGGTTCGCGTGGTGCTCGATGTCGAGCACCACGACGTCGCCGGGCACCGCGGTGGCGAGCAGGTTCAGGGCCTCGGTCGTGTTGCGGGTGAAGACCACGACGTCGCCGTCGCGCGCGCCGACGTGGCGGGCGACGCTCACGCGGGCGTCTTCGACGAGCGCCGTCGCGGCCTGCGACGGGTAGCCGCTGCCGCGGTGCACGCTCGAGTAGTAGGGCAGCACGCGCGCGACGTGCGCCGCGACGGCCTGCAGCGCCGGGGCGGATGCCGCGACGTCGAGGTTCACGTGCCGCACCGTCGCGCCGCCGAGCACGGGCACCTCGAGGCCGGCGTCTGTGAGCGGGGCGAGCGGCGATGTCGCGTCGAGCGGGCCGCCCGCGGCATCCGAGCGCACCGAGTCGCGCACGTCGGTGCGGGTTGCGGTGTCGATCACGGATGCTCCAATTGCCGGTCTGGCGTCGAACCTACGACCGGGGTGGCGAGGGCGACAACCGGCCGGCGTCGCACGTGGTCACGAGGTGCAACATTCGGTCACGAACCCCTCCGTCGGGTGGGTCTCGAGACGAGCGCCACCGCCGGACGCCACCGCCTCAGATGAAGGCGCCCGCGTAGCTCGGACGCGCGAAGCTGCTCTCGGGCCGCTCGAGCCCGAGGTGCTCGCGCAGCGTCTCGCCCTCGTACGCCGGGGGCAGCACCCCGCGGCGAACGAGCTCGGGCGCCACGAGCGTGGTGAAGGCCTCGAACTGCGAGGGCTGCACCGCCGAGAGCACGTTGAAGCCGTCGACCGCGCCCGCCTCGCCCCAGGTCTCGAACTCGCCGGCGATGTCGGCGGCCGTGCCCACGATGATCGGGGCGTTCACGGCCGCGGCGACGACGAGGTGCCGCAGCGTCGGCGGGCGGGTGCCGCCCGGCGTGCGCCCGGTGCGCTCGGCGACGATCTCGACGAGCTGCTGTCCGGCCCCGCCGAACTGCTCCGCGATCGCCGGGGTCACCGCGAGGTCGGGCGAACGGCCCGTGAGGTCGACGCCGACGAGCGGCGACAGGCTCGCGAGCGAGCGCGACACGGGGAACCCGGGCGGCGGCCCGTCGGGCCAGTCCTCGACGAGCTGCATGAGCTCCGAGAGCTCGTCGGCGAGCTGCTGGGCGTCGGCGCGCGTCTCGCCCACGATCGGCAGCACGGGGGCGATGACCTTGAGCGTGCGGTCGTCGCGTCCGGACTCGAACGCGAGGGCGCGCAGCTCCTCGCGCACCGACACCGCGTGCGCGAGGTCGTTCGCCGCGACGAGGGCGAGGTCGGCGCTCTGCGCCGCGATGAGCTGCGAACGCGGCGATCCGCCCGAGCGCACGATCGGCAGGTGCCCCTGCACGGGGCGCAGCACGTTCAGCGGCCCCGCGGAACGCACGTGCTCGCCGCGGAACCCGGTCTCGTGCAGGCTGCCGGGGGCGAGGAAGCGGCCCGTCGCGGCATCCGCCACGATCGCGTCGTCGTCGAAGGAGTCCCACAGCCGGCGCAGCACGGCCTCGAACTCGACGGCCCGCTCGTACCGGGTGGAGTTCACCCGCTCGAAGTCGACGCCGTGGTTCAGCGCGGCGCGCGGATCGGCCGAGGTGACGAGGTTGAGGCCCGCGCGCCCGCCCGAGAGCAGGTCGATCGAGGCGGTCGCCCGCGCGACCGTGTACGGGTCTGCGTAGGTCGAGTCGACCGTCGCGATGAGGCCGATGCGGTCGGTCACGGCGGCGAGGTGCGAGATCGTCGACAGCGGGTCGATGCGCGCGACGAGGTACGGGTCGCGGTGCTCGAGGTCGTGACCCGTCGCGAGCCAGTCGCCGAAGAACAGGTAGTCGAGCCGGGCCTCCTCGGCCAGGCGCGCGGTCAGGCGCAGCACGCCGGCGTCGTGGCGCGGGTCGCGGTGCGCACCCGGGTAGCGCCAGCCCGACGGGTAGGCGCCGATCGCGCGCACCATCGCGCCGATGATGAGTCTGGTCATCGTCGTCCCCCTCGTGGCGGTGTCGTGTTCGGCATGGCTCGACGCTAGGTGGAGGGGGCGGATGTCGCGAGCGTCGCCCGACGCGCTCGGTAAGGGGGCGCAACAGGCCGTCTCATTCCGCCGCACGGCGACATGTCGGGCGTCATGAGAGGTCTCATCGGGCTCGGGCGGTCGTGTCCGGCAGCATGCTCCCGGGCGGGACGAGAAAACAGACATACCTGTTGGTTTCTTGCTATCCTCGCTCTCATCGCTGCGCCGCAGGCGGCGCCGACACCCGAGAGGACTCGATGGAGAGCATCACGAAGAACCGGCAGACACCCGACGTCCTGCGGCGGCTGATCGAACGCGCGTACGGCTCCGACCAGGTGCCGCAGGGTGCCGGGTTCGCGCACGAGATGACGGAGGGCTGGTTCAACGTCGCCTACCGCATCCGGCTCCGCGACGGTCGACAGGTCGTGCTGAAGATCGCGCCGCCCGCCGACATCGCGGTGCTCACCCGCGAGCAGGACATGATGCGCGCCGAGCTCGAGGCGCTCCGCCTCGTCGCGACGCACACCTCGGTGCCCGTGCCGCGGGTCGACCACGTGGACCTCACGCACGAGGTCGTCGACGCCGACCTGTTCTTCATGGAGTACGTGGATGCCGAGAACTTCGGATTCGCGACGGCGGCCGGACGGTTCTCGCCCGAGGTCGTCGCCGCCGGCAACCGCGAGCTCGGCGCCCTCAATCGCGAGATCAACTCGATCGTCGGGCCGTGGTTCGGCCCGCTGCTGGGCGGCGGCGAGACGACCTGGCGGGCGGCGTTCACGACCATGATCGAGGACACGCTCGCCGACGGCGAGCGTGTCGGCATCGACCTCGGCTGGGAACCGGACGAGATCCGAGCCGTCCTCGCGGAGCACGCGGCGTCGCTCGACGAGGTGACCGAGCCCCGGCTGGTCGAGCTGGATCTCTGGACGAAGAACTCGATGATCCGCGACGGACGCATCGTCGCGATCCTCGACCACGAGCGCGCGGTCTTCGGCGACCCGCTCATGGAGGCGGGCCTGACCGGACTGGACCTGCCCGAGTTCGACGACCCGACCGACTTCATGGCCGGATTCGGCATCGCGGCGCTGACCGAGACCGAACGCGTGCGTCGCCGCCTCTACTCGCTCTACCTCGCGGTCATCATGGTCGTCGAGACGAAGTACCGCGGCCACACCGACGCCGGAGACTACGACTTCGGCCGCAGGTCGCTCGACACCGTGATGGCCGCACTCGGTCGGGCCAGGGTCGCTCCGTGACGGACGCCGCCACACGCGACCGTGCCGAGGACCTCGCCACGAGGCCCCTCGGGCGGTTGCTGTGGTGGGCGTGCTCGCAGACGACCCTGTCGGTGGGGGTCTACGGGGTCTACGCGCTGACCAACGCCTGGTTCGTCGCGCGCGGGGTCGGCGAGACCGCGCTGGCCGCCGTCAACCTCGTCGCCCCGGTGCTGCTGCTGTTCGGCGCGGTCGCGACCACGGTCGGCGTCGGCGGCGCATCCCTCGTGTCGCGACGCCTCGGCGCTCGCGACCCCGATGGCGCGGCCCGCGCGGCCGGCAACGCGTTCGTCGTCTACTGGGCGACCGCCGTCGTCGTCTCCGTGTTCGGGCTCCTCTTCCTCGACCCGATCCTGCGGATGCTGGGCGCGACCGCCGAGACGCTGCCCGACGCCCGCACCTACGGCGCCGTGCTCATCGGCGGCGCGATCGTCGCGACCGGCTTCTCGGCGATCGTGCGCGCCGAGGGCCGGATGCTGTTCTCCACGCTGCTGTGGGCCGTGCCGGTGCTCGTGCAGATCGTCCTCGACCCGATCCTCATCTTCGGGTTCCACCTCGGCGTGATCGGGGCCGCAGTGGGAACCGTCGGAGGGCAGGCGGTGTCGGCCGCGATGGCGATCTGGTTCTTCTTCCTCCAGCGGCGTCGGCCCTACCGGATCCGACTGCGGCACCTGCGTCCGAACCCGGCCACGATCGGCGCGCTCGCCTCGATCGGCGCGCCGTCGTTCCTGCTCGGACTCGGCGCGACGGTCCTCGCGATCCTCGTCAACGCGACGCTGGCGACGGTGGGCGTTGCGGCGCTGGCCGCGTACGCGGTCTGCGCCAGGGTGCAGACCTTCGTCTCGATGCCGCAGACGGGCATCACCCAGGGCATGCAGCCGATCGTCGGCTTCAACGCCGGCCGAGGCCTCGAGGAGCGCGTCGAGCGCACGCGCACGCTCGCGACGCGCGCGACCCTCGCCGCGGGCGCGATCGCCACCCTCGTCGTGATGACCGGCGCCGAACCGCTCGTCTCAGCGTTCCTGACCGATCCGGCCGCCGTCTCGACGGCCACGACCGCGCTCCGCGTCATCTCGATCGGCTTCGTCTTCACGGGCGTCGCACCCCTGCTCTCGGCCTACTTCCAGGCGCTCGGTCGACCGGCGCCGTCGTACGCGATCTCGGTCGGAACCCTGATCGGCCTGAAGATCCCGCTGGTGCTGACGTTCGGTCTGCTCTGGCCGCAGGCTGTCTGGGTCGCACTCCCCGTCGGCGAGGTGCTCGCCGCGGCCGCCGCCTGGGCGATCTTCCATGCGTCTCGCAGGCTCGCCCCCGCCCCGCTACATTCGAACCGACCATGAACGACGCCCGCGCAGATCCGACCGCCGCCGAACGCGTCGCGAACTCGTACCCGAAGGGCGAGCGGCGTCGCGCCGAGATCATCGAGACGGCGTTCTCGGTGTTCGCCTCCGACTCCTACCGAGGCGCAAGCATGGTGCAGATCGCCGCGGCCGTCGGCATCTCGCGAGCCGGCCTCCTCCACCACTTCCCCACCAAGGAGTCGCTCCTCGCCGCGGTGCTCGAGGAACGCGACCGGGTCAACGGCGTGCGGTACTTCGAGGGAGCGGACCCGCAGCGCGACGGGATCGACTACTTCCGGCATCTCCTCCGTCTCGTCGACGCGAACGCCGGGCAACGCGAGCTCGTCCAGCTGTTCGCCACGCTCTCCACCGAGGCGGCCGACCCCGGGCATCCGGCCCACGGCTACTTCGTCGACCGGTACCGCTGGCTCGAGGCCGACATCGACCACGCCCTGGGTGAAGCGGCCTCCCGCGGACTGCTGCGGCCGGGCCGCGACCTCGACGGGGTCGCACGAGACCTCATCGCCCTCATCGACGGGCTCCAGATCCAGTGGCTCATCGACCCGACCGGCATCGACATCGGCGCCCGGCTGCGGCGCCGCCTCGCCGAGTTCCTGACGGCCGACCTCGAGGCCTGACCTCCGGGTCCCGACCCCGCGCGCACGTCGGCGCGCGGGCGGGCGCACGCGCCTCGGCGCGGGCGGCTCAGGCGAGCCGCAGCAGCCGCTCCGTGACGCGGGCCGAGAATGCGAGCGCGTCGACCGGGATGTGCTCGTCGGCCGTGTGGAACTGGCCGAACACGTCGAAGCCGTCGGGCACGCGCAGGGGCACGAAGCCGTAGCCGGCGATGCCGAGCCGCGACAGGTGCTTGTTGTCGGTGCTCGCGGGCAGCAGGTACGGCACGACGAGCCCTTCGGGGTCGTCGGCCTCGATCGCCTGCTGCATGGCCGAGACGATGGGTGCGTCGACGGGCGACGCGATCGGGGCGATCCACGTGCTCACCTCGAGCTCGACGTCGGGGCCGATGACGGCGCGCAGTTCGTCGACGAAGGTCTCCTCGTGGCCGGGCAGCACGCGCAGGTCGAGGCTCGCTGTGGCGACGCCCGGGATCACGTTGGTCTTGGATCCGGCGTCGAGCACGGTCGGCGACGCCGTGTCGCGCGCGCCGGCCCCGAGGAGCGACCCCGTGAAGCCGAGCTCGGCGAGCTCGGCCTCGACGTCGGCCGCGGCATCCGGGAACGCGAGACCGCGCGCCTCGCCGAAGCGTTCGAGGAACGTCTCGAGCGCCGGCGTGCGCGTGAACGGGAACCTGTGGTCGCCGATCGCGGCGACCGCGCGTCCGATGCGCACCACGGGATTGTCCGTCGTCGGACGCGAGCCGTGCCCGGGGCGGCCGCGTGCCGTGACCCGCGCCCAGGCGACGCCCTTCTCGGCGGTGGCCACGAGGTACGCGCGACGGTGCCGAACTGTCGCGGCCCCGGCATCCGGAGCCTCCGAACGCTCTGAAGCCGCAGCCGCAGCAGGGATCGGCACCGAGAACCCGCCGACCTCGCTGAGCGCCTCGGTGGCCCCCTCGAAGAGGTCGGGCCGGTGCTCGACAAGCCACTTGGCTCCCCAGACGCCGCCCGCCTCCTCGTCGGCGAAGAACGCGAAGACGAGGTCGCGCGGCGGCACGAAGCCCTCGCGCGCGAAGGAACGTGCGACCGCGACGAGCACGCCCGCGAAGTTCTTCATGTCGACCGCGCCGCGCCCGTAGAGCAGGCCGTCGTGGATCTCGGCGCCGAACGGCGGGTGCCGCCAGTCCTGCCCGTCGACGGGTACCACGTCGAGGTGGGCGTGCACGACGAGTGCACCCCGCTCTGGCGCGCCGCCGTCGGGGCCCGCGCCCCGCAGCCGGGCCACGACGTTGCCGCGGCCCGGCGTGGACTCGATGAACTCGCTCTCGAGGCCGACCTCGGCGAGCGCCGCCTGCACGAGCCGGGCGGCCCGCGCCTCACCGTCGCCGATGGTGCGCAGGTCGCCCGTGTTGACGCTGTCGATGCGGATCAGCTCGCGGATGTTGTGCAACGCCTCGCGCTCGAGCAGCGTCTCGCCCGCCTCGCTGCCGTCGCTGGAAGTCTCGCTCACCGTCTCAGTCAACAGCGTCTCGCCCATCAGTGCTCGTGCAATCCGGAGAGCTTGAACGCGAGTCGCCCGTGCGCGTACCCGCCGCCCGCGCGGATCGCGGTCGCAACCCACGCCGACTCGGCGAGCTCGGCCTCGGTGGCGCCGGCCTTGACCGCGTTCTTCGAGTGCGCGTCGATGCAATAGGAGCACTGCGTGGTGATCGACACCGCGAGCGCGATGAGCTCGCGGAACTTCAGCGGGATCTCGCGCCCCTCGGCGGCGAACACCGTCGCGTCGAAGTCGGCGAACGCCTTGAGGATGTCGGGCGTGTGCTCCTTGTAGACCTTGGTGTAGCTGCGGTCCGTGGGCTCGTAGTAGCCGCTCACTCGGCTTCTTCCCATGCGCCGACGAGCGAGTCGAGGCGCGAGTCCGCGCCGAGGCTCACGCCGTGAACGGTCGGCAGCGTGCCGAGGATCGAGGTGAGCTCGTGCACGGGAACCTGGTGCACCTGCTCGGCGATGCGCGCCTGGGCCTCGGCGAGCACCTCGTCGCGGGCGTCGACGTCGGCGAGGGTGGCCTGCTCCTGGAGCAGCGCCTCGAGCTCGGGGTCGTCGAGGTGCAGGCGGTTGCTCGCCGCCGTCGAGTAGGTGGTGCGCAGCACGTCGCCGTCGGCGCGGGAGAGGTTCTGCCACGACAGGTCGAAGTCGCCGGTCTCCTGGATCTTCAGGAACTCGGGCACGCTGCCGCCGACGAGCTCGACCGTGATGCCGACCTCCTTCAGCTGCTGCTGGATGAGTTCGAGCGAGGTCTGGTTCGGGCCGAAGTTCGTGATCCACGCGAGCTTCAGGCTGAGCGGCTGGCCGTCCTTCGAGCGGGTGCCGTCGGCGCCCTCGGTCCAGCCGGCCTCGTCGAGCAGGTCGGCTGCAGCCTCGGGGTCGTACTCGAACGCGTCGCCCTCGTCGGCGAAGCCCGGGGTGGTCTTCGCGAGCGAACTCGTGGCAACGGCGAAGAGGTCGTTCAGGGCGGTGTCGCGCACGACCTCGGGGTCGATGGCGGCGGCGATGGCCTGGCGCACGGCGAGGTCGGAGACGGCCGGGCGCGACTCGTTGAAGTAGATACCGAAGGTCGCGCCGGGGTTGCCGCGGTACACGAGCGGGAAGCCGGCGTCGTCGATGGTCTGCACGTCGTTCGGCTGCACGCCGCCGATGACGTCGACCTGCTCGGAGGTCAGGCTGCCGGTGCGCACGCTCGCCTCGGGCACGACCTGGAACACGACCTCGTCGAGGTGCGCGGCGCCGTCGTTGCCGAGGGCCTCGGGGGCCCAGGCGTAGTCGTCGCGGGCCTCGAGCACGGTCTCGACGTCCTTGGTGTACTCGCCGAGCGTGAAGGCGCCGGTGCCGACGACGGCCTTGCCGTCTGCGCGCTGGTCGTAGGGGGTCTCCAGCGTCGCGGCGCCGACGATGCCGAGGGCGACGGTCGCGGTGGAGTTCGGGAACGCGGCGTTCGGGACGCTGAAGTGCACCTCGACCGTGTGGTCGTCGACGGCGACGGTCTCGTCGTAGCCGATGAGCAGCGCGGAGGCCTGGCTCGCGGCGCCGGCCGCGATGATGTCGTCGAAGGTGCCCTTGACGTCGGCCGCGGTCAGCGGCGTGCCGTCGGAGAAGGTCACGTCGTCGCGCAGCGTGAACGTGAAGACGGTCGCGTCGTCGTTCGACGACCAGTCGCTCGCGAGCCACGGCTCGAGGCGGCCGCTCTCGGGGTTCTGGTACAGCAGCGAGTCGACGAGCTGGCGCGTCACGTAGAGGGTGTCGTTGCCCGAGCCCGTGCCCGAGGGGTTCAGCGAGATGGGGTCGTTCGCGATCGCGAAGGCGAGCTGTCCGCCGTCGACGACGGTCGCGGTGGATTCGCCCGAGCCGGCCGACTGGGCGTCGGCGCAGCCCGCGAGGGCGAAGACGGTCGTCGTCGCGATGGCCGCGACGGCGAAGCGTGTGGTGGTGCGCATGTGCTTCTCCTGGTGTGTTCGGTGTGCTGGTCGTGTGGTTCGGGTGGTCTGTGGTCCCGGTCGTGCGGGTTCCGGATGCCGCGGCGCCGGGTTCGTGGTTCGGGTTCCGGATGCCGCGGGCGGCCGTCAGGCGCGGGCGGCGCGCCCCGGGATCGCGTCGAGGAGCTCCTGCGTGTACGCCTCGCGTGGATCGCGGAAGAGCCGCGAGGTCTCCCCCGCCTCGACGACGTGGCCGTCGCGCAGCACGATCACGTCGTGCGCGATGCGGCGCACCACGGCGAGGTCGTGCGAGATGAACAGGTAGCTCACCCCGAACTCGCCCTGGATCTCGGTGAGGAGCGTCAGGATCTGGTCCTGGATCGACACGTCGAGCGCCGAGACGGGCTCGTCGAGCACGACGAGGTCGGGCGCGAGGGCGAGGGCCCTCGCGATCGCGACGCGCTGGCGCTGCCCGCCAGAGAGCTCGGCCGGCTTGCGGTCGATCGTGCCGGCGGGCAGTGCGACGACGTCGAGCAGTTCCTCGACGCGGCGCCGCCGTTCGGCCCGCGTGCCGACGCCGAACGCCTCGAGCGGGTCGGAGACGATGCGGCCGATCGGCAGCCGCGGGTTGAGCGACGCGTACGGGTTCTGGTGCACGAGCTGCGCACGGCGGCGGAACCGCCGCACCGCGCCCGAGCCGAGCGACGTGAGGTCGACGCCGTCGAACTCGACGCTGCCCGACGTCGGCTCGGCGAGCCGCAGCACGAGGCGGGCGGTCGTCGACTTGCCCGACCCCGACTCGCCGACGAGGGCGAGCGTGCGTCCGCGCGGGATCGCGAAGCTCACGCCGTCGACGGCGCGGTGCACGCCGCCGCCCGCCGCTCTCGGCACCGGGAACTCCTTCACGAGGTCGTGGGCGACCACGAGCGGGCCGAATGCCGCGGCGAGCGCCTGCCCTGCGGCATCCGTCTCGCCCGAGGCATCCGCCGACCCCGTGGCATCCGTCACCCGAACCGGCTCGGCGAACGGGGCGTCGAGGTCGAGGCTCGGCGCCGCCGCGATGAGTGCCCGCGTGTAGGGGTGCGAGGGCGAGCCGAGCACCTCGGCGGGCGTGCCCTGCTCGACGACCTCGCCCTGCGACATGACGACGATGCGGTCGGCGCGATCGGCCGCGACGCCCAGATCGTGCGTGATGAGCAGCACGGCCGTGCCGAGCTCCTGCTTGAGCTGGTCGATGCGGTCGAGGATCTGGCGCTGCACGGTGACGTCGAGGGCGCTCGTGGGCTCGTCGGCGATCACGAGCGCCGGCCGCGCGATGAGCGCGATCGCGATGAGCACGCGCTGGCGCATGCCGCCCGAGAGCTCGTGCGGGTACTGCTGCGCCTGCCGCGCGGGGTCGGGCAGGCCGGCCTCGGCGAGCGCGTCGATCGCCCGGGCCGCGGCGGTGCGCCGGTCGGCGAGCCCGTGGATTTCGAGCACCTCGGCGACCTGACGCCCGATGCGCTGCACGGGATTGAGGCTCACGGTGGGGTCCTGCGGTACGAAGCCGATGGCGCGCCCGCGAAGGCCGCGGAGCTCGACGCGCGAGATCTTCGTGACGTCGCGCCCTTCGAACCGCACGGTGCCGCCCGCGATCGACGCGGTCGACGGCAGCAGTTGCACGACCGCGTGCGCGGTCGTGGACTTGCCCGACCCCGACTCGCCCACGATCGCGACGGTCTCGCCGGCGTGCACCGTGAGGCTCGCGTCGCGGACCGCGGCGATCGTGCCGCCGGCCGTGCGGTAGCTGACCGCGAGGTTCGTGATCTCGAGGAGGGGCGTGCGGTCGTCGGGCGTCCGGTCGTTCTCGGCGCTCATCGCGTGCGCCTCCCTTCGGTGTCGAGGGCTCGCGAGAGCCGGTTGGCGGCGAGCACGGTGGCCGCGATCACGAGACCCGGGAACGTCGTGAGCCACCAGGCGTTCCGCAGGAAGTCGCGGCCGCCCGAGACGAGCGATCCCCACTCGGGCGCGGGCGGCGGGGCGCCGTAGCCGAGGAAGCTCAGTGCGGAGACGGCGAGGATCGCCCCGGCGAACTCGAGCACGGCGAGCACGAGCACCGGGCCCGCCGAGTTCGGCAGCACGTGACGGAACAGCACGCGACCCCAGCGGTCGCCCGAAGCCCTGGCCGCGTCGATGTAGACCGAGCTGCGCACGCGCAGCACCTCGGAGCGCGAGATGCGCGAGACGGTCGCGATGCTCGCGAAGCCGACCGCGACGGCCACGTTGATCGTGCCGAAGCCGAGTGCGGTGATGATCGCGAGCGAGAGCAGCAGCGCGGGGATCGCGAGCAGCACGTCGGCCAGGCGCATGACGGCCTCGTCGACGAACCGGCCGACGAAGCCCGCGAGGAGGCCGAGCAGCGTGCCCACGACGAGGCCGACGGCGACCGCGATGCCCGCGGCCGAGAGCGTGAGGGCCGTGCCGTGCACGACGCGCGTGTAGAGGTCGCGGCCGAGCTGGTCGGTGCCGAACCAGTGCGCGGCGGACGGGCCCTGCAGACGGTCGGCGGGCACGCCGTCGAGCGGGTCGCCGGGCGCGAGCAGGTTCGGCGCGATCGCGGCGATCACGACGAGCGCGAGCCACACGATCGCGATGAGCAGCGTGGGCCGGGCCAGCACGCGTCCGATGCCGCGGCCGGCCCGGAGGGCAGCATCGGCCGAGCGGCTGCGCACCGCGTCGGCGAAGCGCGCGTCGGCGGTCGCCGCGAAGACGTCCTGCGACTGCTCGTGCCGTTCGGGCACGAGGGCGGTCGTGTCGCTCATGCGGGCTCCCCCTGGGTCGTTGCGGCGGCCGAGACGGCGGTGGCGGATGCCACGGGCGCGGGCCGTGCGCCGGACGCCGAGGCGGCGGGCCGGGCCGAGGCGGGTCGGGCCGCCGGGCGGGCTGCGGCGGCCGCGGCACCGCGGCGCGGAGATCGCGCGCCCGTCGTCACGATGCGCGGATCGAGCAGCGGAGCCACGAGGTCGACGGCGAGGTTGGCGAGCACGAACGCGATCGCGGCGACGAGCACGACGCCCTGCACGACCGGCACGTCCTGCTGCTGCACGGCGCCCGCGGTGACGCGTCCGATGCCGGGTCGGGAGAACACGGTCTCGGTCACGACCGTGCCCGAGAGCAGCTGTCCGACGATGAGGCCCGTGACGGTGAGGGCGGGCAGCGCCGCGTTCTTCAGCGCGTGGCCGAGGTGCACGCGGGCGCGGCTGGCGCCCTTCGCCCAGGCGGTGTCGACGTACGGCTCGCGGAGCGTGTTCGAGAGGCTCTTCGAGAGCAGCTGCGCGATCGTCGCGCCCGTCGGCAGGGCGAGCGTGATCGCCGGCAGCACGAGCGAGATGAAGCCGCGGTCGCCCACGGCCGGGAAGATCGGCACCGTGAACGAGAACCACTGGATGAGCATGAGCCCGAACCAGAACGCGGGCACGGCGACGCCGAGCGGCGGCAGGCCGAGCAGCACGTCGGCCAGCCAGCGGTGCCGTGTGTAGTTCGCGGCGATCGCGATGCCGGCCCCTGCGACGACGGCGATCACGAGCGCGAACGCCGCGATCGCGATGGTCGGCGGCAGCGCCTCGCCGATGATCTCGGTCACCGGCCGGCCAGTGACGATCGAGGTGCCGAGGTCGCCGCGAAGCACGGCGGCGAGCTGGTCGAGGTACTGCACGATGAGCGGGCGGTCGAGGCCGAGCTCCGCGCGCAGGGCGTCGAGCTGCGCGGGCGTGATGTCGGTCGCATCCGCGCCGGCCAGCAGGGTCACGGGGTCGCCGGGCAGCGCGTAGAGCACCAGGAACGACACCGTGTACGCGGCCCAGAGCACGCCGACGGCCTGCAGCAGCCGCAGCAGCACGTACCTGACCATCAGGCGGCCTCCGTGGCCGATGCGGTGCCGACAGCACCGGTTCCGGATGCCGCGGCACGCGCTGCGGCATCCGTCGCCGAACCTGCGCGCGAACCGCCGCCCGCCCAGCCGAGCTCGGGCGCGATGAGCGAGGCGACGTCGTCGAGGATCTGGCGGTAGTCCTCGACCGAGAACTCGTAGGGCAGCTCGAGCCGCAGGTCGGTCGCGGCGGAGACCACGGGATCGGCGGCGAGCTGCTCGAGGATCTCCTCGGCCGTGCCGATGAGGTCGGGTGCGAACTGGGTGAGGCGCTCGCCGTGGGCGATGCGCGTGCGCTCCTCGCGGCTCGCGCGGTACTCGGCGTACTTCGCGCGGGTGGCCCGGTCGGCGCCGTCGGTCGGCACGATGACCCGGCCGAGGGCGACCCGCGGCGAGCCCGCGCCCCGGTACGCGTCGCGGTAGCGGGCGAGCACGTCGGCCTGCGTCGCGGCGAACGCGGACGGGCCGCCCTCGACGACCGGGCCGCCAGAGACGATGTTGCCGGTCAGCAGGCCCAGCCCGCGCTCGGCGGCCCATTCGGCCGACCGCGCCGAACCCGCGCCGATCCAGACGCGGTCGCGCAGGCCAGCCGCGTGCGGCTGCAGTCGCGGCCGCTGCACGTTGCCCGGCGAGTGGATGACCGTGTCGGCGTCGCCGATGAACTCGCCCGAGAGGTTCTCGAGCAGCCGGTCGACCCTGGCGTGCGAGAAGTCCTGCCCGCTCCAGTCGCCGTCGAACACGCGCTCGCCGATGAGCTCGACGTGCGGCGGGCGGCCCGCGCTCACGCCGACCTCGAGGCGTCCGCCCGAGAGCACGTCGGCCGTCGAGAGGTCTTCGGCGAGGCGGAACGGGCTCTCGAAGCCGATCGGGATCACGCCGATGCCGAGCCGGATGCGACTCGTGCGCTGCGAGGCCGCGGCGAGGAACACGGGCGCCGACGACACCCCGTGCTCGAGGTGCCGCTGACGCACCCATGCTCCGTCGTAGCCCAGGCGCTCGCCGTGCTCGAACAGGGCGAGGGTGTCCTCGAGGCCCTGCTCGGGGCGGGCGTCGTCGTAGTTGCCGGGGGTCAGGAACGCGATGGTCGAAAGGGTGGTCATGCCGCCACTGTCGCCTGCTCGCCGGGCTCCGCCAAGCCGTGTCGCGAACCGTGACCGAAGGTGGCGTCGGGTGTCGCCGCGCGACGGATCGTGACGGTCGGCGGCCGAGGGGTGTGACCGCGTATGACCTCGCCCCGCGGCATCCGATGAAGCCGTATGACGCTCGACTTCACCTCGTGACGGGCCGCCTTGCGGGCCATGCCGGGTCGCGCGGAAGGTGAATCGCATGACTCGACGACCCACCATCGCCGTCGCCCTCGACGGGGCCGGCTGGCACCCCGCCGCCTGGCGCGACCCGTCGGCCCGACCGGCCGAACTCTTCACCGCCCGGTACTGGCGCGACCTCACGCAGTTCGCCGAGCGCGCCGACGTCGACCTCGTCACCTTCGAAGACGCGCTCGGCCTCCAGTCCTCGACGCTGTGGTCGACCGACGAGCGCACCGACCAGGTGCGCGGCCGCCTCGACGCGCTGCTCATCGCCTCGTTCGTCGCCCCCGTGACCGAGCGCATCGGCCTCGTGCCGACCGTGACGACGACGCATACCGAGCCCTTCCACGTCGCGACCGGCGTGCAGACCCTCGACGTCGCGAGCCGCGGCCGCGCCGGCTGGCGCGCGCAGATCTCCGGCTCGCCGCTCGAGGCCGCGCACTTCGGGCGTCGCACGGTTCCGACGATCGACCTCGAGGCGCTGCACCGGGGCGACTCCGAGCAGATCCGCCCGGGCTTCGACGAGGCCCGCGAGGTCGTCGAGGTCGTGCGCCGCCTCTGGGACAGCTGGGAGGCCGACGCGATCATCCGCGACGCCTCGACCGGCCGCTTCATCGACCGCGACCGCATCCACGGCGCCGAGTACGAGGGCGAGCACTTCTCGGTCACGGGCGCGTCGATCGTGCCGCGCTCGCCGCAGGGGCAGCCCCTCGTCGCCGTGCTCGGGCACCAGACGATCCCCTACGAGCTCGCCGCGACGAGCGCCGACCTCGTGTTCATCACGCCGCTCGACGACGCGCAGTCGGTGTCGATCCTCGGCGAGGTCCGCGACGCCGAGGCCCGCACGGGCCGCACCGGTCGTCCGCTCTCGGTGCTCGCCGACGTGATCGTCGTGCTCGAGTCGACGCCGGCCGCCGCACGTGCCGCGCTCGAACGGCTCGACGAGCAGAACGGCTCGCCCCTGACATCCGACGCCCTGATCTTCGCCGGAACGCCCGAGCAGCTGCTCGAGCGCATCGACGCCTGGACCGCGCTCGGCTACGACGGCGTGCGCATCCGCCCCGCCCGCCTGCCGCGCGACCTCGAACAGCTGGCCGACTGGGTGCTGCCCGCACTCGGACGATCGGATGCCGCGGGCACGACCCTGCGCGAACGGCTCGGCTTCGAACTGCCCGAGAACCGATACACCGCGGCCCGCACGTCGGCCGCACGACAGAACGGGGAGGCCGCCTGATGGCCGATGCCAAGCGCCAGGTGCACCTGGCCGCCCACTTCCCGGGCGTGAACAACACGACGCTCTGGGCCGACCCGCTGCACCGCAGCCAGATCGACTTCTCGGCGTTCGAGCACTTCGGCCGTACCGCCGAACGCGGCCGCTTCGACTACGTGTTCCTCGCCGAGGGCCTGCGCCTGCGCGAGCACAAGGGGCAGCTGCACGAGCTCGACGTCGTGGGCCGCCCGAACACGCTCGCCGTGCTCACCGCGCTGGCCGCGGTCACCGAGCACATCGGACTCGTCGGCACGCTGAACTCCACGTTCAACGAGCCCTACGAGCTCGCCCGGCAGCTCTCGACGCTCGATCACCTCTCGGGCGGCCGCGCGGGCTGGAACGTGGTGACGAGCTCCGACGCCTTCCACGGGGCGAACTTCCGCCGCGGCGGGTTCCTCGACCACGGCGACCGCTACCACCGCGCCAACGAGTTCGTGAGCCTGGCGAAGGAACTCTGGGACAGCTGGACCGCCGACGCGATCGTCGCCGACCGCGCCACCGGGCAGTTCCTCGCCGAAGACGCGGCCGATGCAGGGGCGTTCGCGCACCGCGGCGCGCAGTTCGACGTGCGCGGCCGCTTCGCGACGCCCGCGAGCCCGCAGCGGTACCCCGTGATCGTGCAGGCCGGCGACTCGGCCGACGGCCGCGACTTCGCGTCCGAGCACGCCGAGGTGATCTTCTCCCGGCACAGCGCCTTCGACGAGGCGCGCGCGTTCTACTCCGACGTCAAGGGCCGCCTCGCCGGCTGGGGCCGCACCGAGGACTCGCTGAAGATCCTGCCGGCCGTCACGTTCGCGATCGGCGACACGCAGGCCGAGGCCGAAGAGGTCGCCCGCGAGATCTCGCTCGCCCAGGTGACGCCGCGCAACGCGATCACGGTGCTCGAGCAGCTCTGGGGCACCGACCTCACGTCGTACGACGCCGACGGCCCGCTGCCCGCGTTCGACCCGGGCGAGGGCCCGGCCGACACGGTCTCGGGCACGATCACGAAGGGCTGGGCGCCCCGCTTCCCGAACGCGGTGCAGATCGCGCAGACGTGGCGCGCGCAGTCCGAGGCCGAAGGGCTCTCGATCCGCGAGCTCGTGATCAAGGTCGCCGGGCGCCAGTCGTTCATCGGCACGCCGTCGCACATCGCCTCCGAGCTCGACCGCTACGTGCAGGAGCGCGCGACGGACGGGTTCGTCGTCGTCGGCACGACCTCGCCGCACGGCCTCGACGAGTTCGTCGACCGCGTCGTGCCCGAGCTGCAGGACCGCGGCGTCTACCGCACCGAGTACGAGCCCGGCGCGACGCTGCGGCAGAACCTCGAGCTGCCCGAGCCCGGCGCCCGCGTGGCGGCCGTGCGCGACGCGGAAGAGGAGGTGCGTCGTGTCGGCTGAGCAGCGTGACGCCGGTCGAGGAGCGCAGCGTCTCGAGACCACCGCCGCCGCCAGCGCCACCCCGGCTCGCCGCGTCCCCCTCGCCGTGCTCGACCTCGTGCCGATCGCCGAGGGCTCGAACGCCGGCGAGGCGCTGCACCGCTCGATCGACCTCGCCCGTCGGGCGGAGTCCGCGGGCTACGCGCGCTACTGGCTCGCCGAGCACCACCTCAACCCGGGCGTCGCGGGTGCCGCGCCGCACACGTTCCTCGGCATCCTCGCCGCGTCGACCGAGCGCATCCGCGTTGGCACCGCGGCGACGATCCTCGGCAACTACGAGCCGATCCAGGTCGCCGAGGCGTTCGGCACGGTCGCGGCGCTCTGGCCCGACCGCGTCGACCTGGGCCTCGGCCGCAGCGGGCTTCCCCCCGCCAAGGCGCACGCGCCGAGCACCGACGGCGCACCGGGGCAGCCCGATGCCGTGCCCGCGGCCCCGCCGCTGCCCGCGGTGCCGGTCGCAGCCGAGGCTCCCGCCGAGCCCGCTCCGCCCGCACCCAACGAGGTGATCGACGGACTCGTGATCCCGCCGCAGCGGCCGTTCACGTTCGACCGGGCGCGGTTCGCGCTGCAGGCTCGGCTCCTCGGGCGCACGGTGGGCGACGCCGACCGTTTCTCCGACGACGTCGACGCCCTGCGCGCCTTCTTCGCCGGGCCCGTGCGCTACGCCGACGACAGCCGCCCAGACGGCGTGACCGTGCAGGCGCAGCCGGCGACGGGCACCCCCGTCGAGCTCTGGGTGCACGGATCGAGCGCGGGCGAGAGCGCGCGCCTCGCCGGACGCCTCGGCCTGCGCTTCGGCGCGAACTACCACGTCGCCCCGAGCGGCGTGCTCGCGGCCGTCGCCGAGTACCGGGCGCACTTCGTCCCCTCGCCCGAGCTCGCCGCTCCGCACACGATCGTGTCGGTCGACGTGGTCGTGGCCGAGACGGATGCCGAGGCGCAGCGCCTCGCTCGCGGCTACGCGGAGTGGGTGCTCTCGATCCGCGAGGGCCAGGGCGCCGTGCCCTACCCGCGCCCCGAGAACGCGACCCCCGACGCCGAGCTGTCGAGCATCGAGCTCGACGCCGTGCAGGACCGCCTCGACACCCGCTTCGTCGGCTCGGCCGCGAGCGTCGTCGCGCAGCTCGAGACGCTGCAGCGCGCCACGGGCGCCGACGAGCTGCTCGTGACGACGATCACGCACGACCACGAGGCGCGCGTTGCGTCGTACCGCCTACTCGCCGAGGCGTGGGGCGTCGAGTCGTCGGCGGCCGCGACATCCGTCGACGCAGCCGACGCCGACGCCGACGTCGACGCCGTTGAAAGCGACGAGCGAGCGGATGCCGCGGGCGACCGCCCCGAGCTCGCAGTCGCCGCGGTCGGGGCGTGACGTCCGCCACGCACGGCCTGCGGATCGGTGCCCGGCCCACGACGCCGAGCACCCTGCACCTGGACGCCGTCGCCCGCGAGGCCGAACGCCTCGCGGGCGCGGCTCCGCCCATCTCGTCGCCGCACGTCGGCGCACCGCCCGAGCTGCGCGCCGCCCTCGCCGCGGCCGTCGACGACCTGGCGTCCGCCCTCGGCGGCCTGTCGGCGCACCTGTTCGCGCTCGCCGAGCCCGGGTTCGCCGAGGTGAAGAGCGCGGCAGCCATCGTCGAGACGCTCGAGGCCCGCGGCCTCCGTTCGGAGCTCGACGTCTACGGCCTGCCGACCGCGTTCGTCGCCGAGCTGCCCGCGGCACCCGCCGCGTCCGGCGCCCCCGACGCGTCCGACGCGTCCGGCCCCACCATCGCGCTCCTCGCCGAGTACGACGCCCTGCCCGGGGTCGGCCACGCCTGCGGCCACAACCTCATCGCCGCGGCATCCGTCGGCGCCTTCCTCGCCCTCGCCGAGGCGAGGCGCCAGAACCCCGCGAGCGTGCCCGGCCGCGTGCTCCTCATCGGCACGCCCGCCGAGGAGGGCGGCAACGGCAAGGAGCTGCTCGCCCGTGCCGGCGCGTTCGACGACGTCGACATCGCGGTCATGGCGCACCCGTTCGGCGCCGACCTCGCCGACCCCGTCTTCATCGGCCGACGCATCGTGCGCATCGTGTACCACGGGGTCGCCGCGCATGCCGCGGCCGCGCCCTTCCAGGGTCGCAACGCGCTCGACGCGGCGGCCCTCAACTACCAGGCGGTCGGCCTGCTGCGGCAGCACCTGCCGCCGGGCGACCGCATCCACGGCGTCTTCGTCGACGGCGGCGCACGCCCCAACGTGGTGCCCGAGCGCGCCGAGCTCGAGTACTACGTGCGCTCGCACGAGATCTCGACCCTGCGGGAGCTCTCGGCGCGCGTCGACGACATCGCCAACGGCATCGCGCTCGCGACCGGCACGGGCGTCGAGGTCACGTGGGATCCGCAACCGTTCAGCCTCCCGATCCGCCACAACGGCCCGCTCGCCGAGCGCTGGGCGCTCGCGCAGGCCGAGCGCGGCCGCCGCGTGCTGCGCGCCGCCGACGCGCCGGGCGCGCAGGCCGCATCGACCGACTTCGGCAACATCAGCCAGCGCGTGCCCGGCATCCATCCGGTCATCGCGATCGCGCCGCCCGAGATCGCCCTGCACACGCGCGAGTTCGCCGAGTACGCGGGCTCCCCCACGTCGATCGAGTCGGTGACGGATGCCGCGTACGGCCTCGCGGCGACCGTCGCCGATGCCCTGCTCGACGCCGACCTGCTGGCCGCCGTGCGCGACGACTTCGCGGCGGCGGGCGGACCGGTCGACGTCGAGCGCACGTTCGCGTGAGGCCCGCGACATCCGCGACCCCACGGGATCGCACCTCGGGGCGCGTGCTCGCGCTCGGCGTCTCGACGGGGTTCGTGACGATCATCGACCAGTCGGCG
This sequence comes from Agromyces allii, assembly GCF_009749385.1. Lineage (GTDB taxonomy): Bacteria > Actinomycetota > Actinomycetes > Actinomycetales > Microbacteriaceae > Agromyces > Agromyces allii. The sequence goes on from NZ_WBIN01000010.1 coordinate 139,350, forward strand.
TTCGCGTTCGCCGTGCCGGGGCTGCGCGACGACCTCGGCGCCGACGCCGCGCAGGTGCAGTGGCTCGTCGCGGGGTACTCGCTCGCGTTCGGGGCGGCCCTGCTGCCCGCCGGACGCCTCGGCGACGTGTTCGGCCGGCGGGCGCCGTACCTCGTGGGTCTGCTGCTGTTCGCGCTCGGCGGGCTGTTCGCCGCGAGCGCGGCCGACGCGAACGTCGCGATCGTCGCGCGGCTCGTGCAGGGCCTCGGCGCCGGGCTGGTGAATCCGCAGGTGCTCGGCTACTTCCAGGACCTGTTCACCGGTCCGGCGCGCGCCAAGGCGCTCGGCGCCTACACGGTCTCGGCGTCGGTCGCGGGGCTCATCTCCCCGCCCGTCGCCGGCTGGATCCTCGCCGCCGCGAGCCCCGGCCTCGGCTGGCGGTTCGTGGTGCTGCTCTCGGTGCCCGTCGCGCTCGCGCTGTTCGTCGTCGGACTCGCGGTGCTGCCGTCGACGCCCCGGACGCCCGAGGAGCTCCGCCGCCGCGCCGGCGGTCTCGACGTCATCGGGCTCTCGCTGCTCATGGCGGCGATCCTCGCGCTGATGCTGCCGGTCACCGCCGGGGTGCCGGGCGGTCCGTTGTGGCTCATCGTCGCCGGACTGGCGGGACTCTCGTTCACCGGATGGGAGCGCCGCGTCGCCCGCCGAGGCGGATCGCCCGTGCTCGACCCCGCGCTCATGCGCTCGCGCGGCTTCATGCTCGGCACCGGCGTCGCCACCCTCATCTTCGGCGCCGGCATCGGGCTCGGCATGGTCACCACGCTCTACCTCATCGACGGGCTCGGGATGTCGGCGCTCGCCGCCGCGCTCCTGCTCGCGCCGCGCGCGCTCGGCATGGCCGTCGGCAGCATGCAGTCCTGGCGTGTGGCGACACGGTTCGGTCGCCGCGGCATCACGTTCGTGCTCGCGGCCGGTGCCGTCGCGGTCGCCGTCGAGGCCGCGCTCGTGGCGACCGGCCAGGAAGTGCTCGTGCTCATCGCGCTCGTGGGCGTCGGAACGGTGCACGGCGTGCTCTCCGGACTCACGATCCCCTCGAACCAGACGCTCACGCTCGAGCACGCCCCTGCCGAGGCTGCCGGCGTCGGAGCCGGCGTGCTCGCCCTCGCCCAACGCCTCGCCGGAGCCGTGTGCCTCGCGGTCGGCATCGGCCTCTTCCTCGCGGGCGCCACCCCGACGGCCGGGTTCGCGACGGCGGCGGGCGTGTTCGCCGCACTCTCGGCCGCGGCGGTCGCGATCTCGGCGTTCGACCGCTCGGCCGTGCGCGTCGCCTGAGGTCTGGGGCCCGCCCGGTTACGCCCCGTGACGACCGCCCGAAACCTGCCGTCACGACCTCCGAAACCCCCTTGCGACCTGCCTAGCATCTCCACATGACCGACACGCTGACCTCCACGAACACCGCCGCCGCGACATCCGTCGACGCGCCCGCAGCACCCGCCGCACCCCTCGACCGCGCCGCCTTCGCCCGCGAGTGGGAGGAGTGGCACCGCGGCCACGAGGCGTCCCGCGCGAGCGGCCACGGCTTCCTCGCCGTGACCGGTCTGCACTGGCTCGGCGCCGAGCCGCAGCGCCTCGCCGGCACGCCCGGCCTGTGGTCGACGAGCGACGCCGGCCCCGTCGTCGAACTCGCCGATGGCGAGGTGCTCGAGCTCGACGGCGTCGCGCTCGAGGGTCGCCACGAGTTCGGTCCGATCCCCGAGCGCGGGGGCGTCACGCTCCGCTCGGGAGACCTCGCCATCGAGCTCGCGCGCCGAGGCGGCAACGACATCGTGCGTCCGCGCGACCCGGCGTTCCCGTTCCTGGCGGCCTACTCGGGCACGCCCACGTACCTGCCGAACCCGCGCTGGCTCGCACTGGGCCGTTTCGTTCCGTTCGACGAGCCGCGCGAGGTCACGGTCGACGCCGCGGTCGAAGGACTGCAGCACGTCTACGAGGCGCCGGGCGAGGTCGAGTTCGTGCTGCGCGGCGAGACGTTCCGCCTCATCGCGTTCAACGGCCACGCGCCGGGCAGCCTCTTCGTGCTGTTCACCGATGCCACGAGCGGACTCACCACGTACGCCGCCAACCGCAGCCTCGCGATCGACGCGCCCGCCGAAGACGGCACCGTGGTCGTCGACTTCAACCGCGCCGTGAACCTGCCGTGCGCCTACACCGACTACGCGACGTGCCCGCTGCCGCCCGCCGGCAACCAGCTGCCCGTCGGCATCGAGGCCGGCGAGAAGACCCCGCTCGCGCGGGTCGAGGCCACGAGCACGGAGGCCTGACCCATGCGGTTCCAGCTGCTCGACATCGTTCCCCACGTCGAGAACCCGGTCACCGGGCGTCTCGTGAGCGCGGCCGAGCGCCTCGACCAGACCGTCGAGTCCGCGCGCCGTGCCGAGCGCCTCGGGTTCGACGCGTTCTCGGTCGGCGAGCGTCACGCGGGGCACTTCCTGTCGTCGTCGCCGACGGTGCTGCTCGGTGCGATCGCCGCGACGACCTCGCGCATCCGCCTGCACTCGGGCGTCACGGTGCTCTCGGTGCTCGACCCGGTGCGCGTCGCCGAGGACTACGCGACGATCGACCAGCTCTCGCGCGGCCGCCTCGAGATCACGATCGGCAAGGGCAACGAGGTCGCCCAGTTCCCGCTGTTCGGGCTCGAGATCGACGACCAGTGGGAGCTCCTCGCCGACAAGTACGCGCTGCTGCGTCGCCTCTGGCGCGAGACCGACGTCGACTGGCAGGCAACCGCCTACACGAGAGACCAGCACGCGACGACGACGCTCCCCCGCCCGTTCGCCGGCGCCCCGCGCGTCTGGCACGGGTCGGCCACGACCCTGGCGAGCGCGGCCCTCGCGGCCAAGTGGGGCGACCCGCTGTTCAGCGCGAACGCGATCCAGCCGCTCCAGAACTACGCGGTGCTCGTGCGGCACTACCGCGACGAGTACGCGAGGCACGGGCACGACCCGCGCTTCGCCTACGTGGGCGCCGGATCGGGCTCGCTCTTCATCGCCGATACGACCCAGCAGGCCAAGGAGCTCTACGGCCCCGTCTACGATGCTTTGGTGGCAGCCACCAACGTTCCGGGCAACAACACCCCCTTCCGCGACATCGATCACGCGATCGCCGAGGGCCCGGCCCTCGTCGGCAGCCCGCAGCAGGTCATCGACAAGATCGGCCGGTTCCACGAGAGCCTCGGCCACGACCTGCAGTCGGTGAGCCTGCCCACGACGCTGCCCGTCGAGCAGCAGCACGAGCAGCTCGACCGCCTCGCGTCAGAGGTGTTCCCGGTGCTGCGGCGCGAGCTGCCGACGACGCTGTGGGGCGAGGGCGACCCGTACGAGGCGCGCCCGGCCTTCGCCGGCGGTTCCGAGGCGGATGCCGCGGCGGCCGTCGAGGCGTCCCGCACCGTTCGCGAGCCGGTGGCCGCCTGATGGCCGGGGCGACCGCGTTCACGATCCGCGCCGCGCGACCCGAGGAGTACCCGGCCGTCGCCGCGCTGACCGACCGCGCCTTCGCGGCCGGACCGTACGGGCACCTGCCCGTCTCGGCCGAGCGGCGCGCGCTCGTGAACGCGGTCGCCGAACGCGCCGCCGACGGCGCGGTGCTCGTCGCCGTCGAGACGGCTTCCGAAAGCGAATCCGAGCGAGCGGATGCCGCGGGCAGCCGCCTCCTCGGAACCGTCAGCGTGGTGCGCGCAGCCTCCCCGCAGTCCCGGCTCGCCGTCGGCGACGAGGCGGAGCTGCGCCTGCTGGCCGTCGCCCCCGAGGCGCGCGGACGCGGCCTCGGCGAGGCGCTCGCCCTCGCCGCGCAGGAGGAGGCGCTCACCTGGGGCTCGCCCGCCGTCGTCCTCGACACCGGCACCCTGAACCACACCTCGCAGCGACTTTACGAACGACTCGGCTACGAGCGGTTCACGTCGGCCGCGCCTGTGCCGACGACGGATGCCGCGGCATCCGAAGACCGGATCGACCACATCGACTACCGCCTGCCGCTGCGTGACCGCGAAGACCTGGTCGTCAGACTCGTGCGCGACGACGAGATCGACGCCGTCGCGGCGCTCTCGGTGCGGGCGTACGAGTACGCGTACGAGCTCTCCGACGAGTACCGCGCCTCGATCGCCGACGTCGCGCCCCGCGCCGTCGAGCACCAGGTCTGGGTAGCTGCGGACGCGACCACCGGCGAGCTCCTCGGCAGCGTCGCGACGCCCCGACGCGGCAGCACGATCTCGCCGCTGGCCCAGCCGGGCGAGCTCGACTTCCGCCTGCTCGCCGTCGACCCGCCCGCCCGCGGACGCGGCGTCGGCGAAGAGCTCACGCGCCTCGCCATCGAGCTCGCCCGCCTGCGCGGCCTCGACCGCGTCGTCATGAACAGCGGACCGCAGATGACCGGCGCCCACCGCCTCTACGCGAAGCTCGGCTTCGACCGCCTGCACGACCGCGAGCGCGAGATCGTCGACGGCGACCGGCGGTTCCTGCTGCTCGCCTTCACGATCGACGTGCCCCGCGCGACGCGGAGCATCGCCGCATGACCGATCACGACGTCATCATCGTCGGCGGCGGCGCCATGGGCTCGGCCGCCGCCTGGCAGCTCGCCTCGCGCGGGCGCGACGTGCTGCTGCTCGAGCGCTTCGCCGCCGGGCACGCCAACGGCGCCTCGCACGGTGCCAGCCGCAACTTCAACGTCTCCTATGCGGATGCCGCGCACGTCGCCCTGCTCGTCGAAGCCGGCCGGCAGTGGCGCGAGCTCGAGGCGGAGACCGGCGCGAGCCTGCTCGCCCAGGTCGGCATCGTGAACCACGGCGACCACCCCGACCTCGACGCCGTGCACGAGGCGCTCGGCGCCGTCGGTATCCCGAGCGAGTTCCTGCCCGCGTCGGAGGCCGGTGCACGCTGGCCCGGCCTGCGCTTCGAGACCCGCGTGCTGCACACGCCGACGGCCGGGCGCCTCAACGCCGACGCTTCGGTGGACGCCCTGCAGCAGGCGGCCGCCGCCCGAGGCGCCGAGGTGCGCCACGAGGCGCCCGTACGCGGCATCCGCGTGCTCGACGACGACCTCGTCGAGGTGACGCTCGACGATGGCGACGGCACCGCCCTCACCGCGCGCCGTGTGATTGTCGCCGCCGGCGCCTGGACCTCGAAGCTCGTCGGCGGCCTGCTGCCGCTGCCCGAGCTCGTCGTCACCCAGGAGCAGCCCGGACACTTCGCCGCGATCGATACCTCGTTCGAATGGCCCGGCTTCAACCACCGCCCCGGCCCCGGCGACGAGTGGTGGTACTCGGGCGTCTACGGCATGCTCACGCCCGGCGAGGGCGTCAAGGCCGGCTGGCACGGCACCGGACCCGTCGTCGACCCCGACCACCGCGACTTCACGGCCGAGCCCGTGCAGTTCGAGGCACTGCGCCGCTACGTGCGCGAGTGGATCCCCGGAGCCGATGCCGACGCCGCCCGCGCCATCAGCTGCACCTACACGACGAGCCCCGACTCGGTCTTCGTGCTCGACGCCGTCGGCCCCCTCGTCGTGGCCGCCGGCTTCTCCGGCCACGGCTTCAAGTTCACCCCCGCGATCGGCCGCGTGCTCGCCGACCTCGCCGAGGGCCGCCCCTCCCCCGAGCCGTTCCGCCTCGCGCGCTTCGCCTGAGCTACCCGACCTTGGGGAGCAGACGGCCGCTCGTGCGGTACCAGGCGACCTCCCCGCTCGGGCCTCGCACGAAGTCGGAGCGGGGCGAGAGCGGGCTCGCGCCGACCACGTGGTCGTCGCCGTAGAAGTCCACGTACTCGGGCGGCGCTGCGTCGGACACCGTGCCATCCGGATTCAGTGGGCGGATGCGCAGCCGACCGTTCTCACCGGCGAACTCGAGCGTCACCCTCGCCGTGGTGCCGTCGGGTCCGATCTCGGCGAGGTCGTACCGACCTTCGTAGGGGGCCAGCTGCACAGCGGTGCTGGTTCGGGGATCGGCCGGCAGGTTGTGCACGCCGGCGAACCGCGACAACGCCCAGTCGTCCTGGAAGAAGCTGCTCAGGAGCTTCGGGCCATCCTCGGAGTTCGTGAGCATGGCGATGCCGAAGTCCCGTTCGGGAACGAAGAGGAACCCGCTGTGCTGTCCGGGCCAATCGCCGCCGTGCTGCACGACGTCGACCCCTTCGGCGGTCGGTCGCAGCCGGAGGCTGACTGCGTACCCGTCGATCTCGATGAAGATCGTTCCGCCCGGGCCCGGATTCGAGTGCATCGCCTCGAGCGACGCAGGACTGAGGATGCGACGGCCGTCGAGTCCGGTGCCGTCGCCCAGGTGGAAGCGCAGGTAGTGCAGTTGATCGCGAGCGCTCGAGATGAGGGCGCCGGTCGGGTTGAGCGACCTCGGGACGTACCAGAAGGACGGATCCAGCACCGCCTTGCCATCGACCACGTTGTGGGCGCCGGTGAAGGTGTGTCCGACGAGGTCGTCGGTGAAGAACCGGGTCTGGTCGAGGCCCAGCGGATCGAGCACGAGCTCCTGCATGGCCTGCTCGAAGGTCGTTCCGTGCACCTTCTCCACCACGCGGCCCGCGAGCACGACGGCGGCGTTGTTGTAGAAGAACGTGGACCCGAGCGGTGTCAGCTGGGGCAGGCCCGCCATGCTCGCCACGTAGCGCTCGATCGCATCGTCGCCCCGCCCGAAGTCCTCCAGGTCGTCACCGAACCAGCCGGCGGTGTGGTTCAGCAGGTGCCGCACGGTCACGTTGGCCGCCACGTCCTCGTCGGCGACGGTGAACTCCGGCACATAGGAGCGCACGGTCTGGTCGAGGTCCACCTTGCCCGCATCGACCAGGCGCATCATCGCGGTGCCGGTGAACGTCTTGGTCGTCGATCCGATGCGGAACAACGAGCGCTCGTCCACCGGCACCGGAGCGTCGACGCTGGTGATCCCGAAGCCGCGCACGTGCTCGTTCCCGTCGTGCAGCACCGCCACCGCGACGCCGGGCACCGCGTACTCCTCCATCAACGACTGGATCTTGGCGTCGAGCTCGGCGAAGAGGGCGTCGGACGCGCTGGGCGACGAGGCGACCGTCGGGCCGGCGCTCCCGGTGGGGCTCGAAGCCCCCACGTCTTCGGCGGTGCATCCCGCCAGCGCCGTGCCGGCCGCCACGATGGCAGCCAGATCAGCGGATCTCCGCAGCATCGACCGCCTGGACATCGTCCACGACGCAGGCGGAACTTCGTTCTCCAGCAGGCCCATGGTCGCCTCCTCGCGCAGAGTCTGGCAGAGGAACACACGGCCACGCACATCCGCGTGATGATCCGCCTGCTGCGCCAGATGTTCGCCGTGCCCGAAGAGATACGCATCACTGGCGTGATCTATCTCCCCTGGCGCCCGGGTGACGCGATCACGAGCCAGCTCCTCCGCGACCTGCCGACCGCTCGCATCGAGGCCGCGATCAACCAGCGCCTCCTCGCGATGAAGTGAACTGCGACGATCATGGGCGACAAGATCGTGCTGCCCTCAGGCTGCAGAATCAGCTGGCGCGACCTACTCAATCCCCTCGGTGAGCCGAATAAGACGCCCGACTTCCACGAGTTGGTCGCCCTGCAGCACGGCCAGCTCACCCGGCGACAGAAACCCTGAGCGCGACGATGGCGGAGATCAACGGCGTGGCCCTCTCCACCGCTCAAGGCTAGATCACGAAGGCGCGCGAGCGCGGCCTGCTGCCGCCCAGTCGCGGCCGTGCAGGTGATGCCGCCGTCAGCTGCAGGATGAGCCTGTGGTAGCGATCAGATGGCCGAGTCGTCGATTTTCTCCAGACCAACTGCGACGCTGGGCGAATTGGAGCACCGGATGCACCAGCCCGTCCTTTCGGCCCGGCTACGCCCCAACAAAGCATGGTCTTCGCTCGCATTAGGACTGGGCAGTGCCCTCCGAGGCAGTCAGATCCAAGAAGGGCGCGAGACGCTGCGCGATCTCGCGCGCCTGATCAAGTGAGATCTCTGGGACGGGCCCGAAGTCAGTCCCACCACCAGGAAGAGTGCCGGCCACATGAAAATGCAGGTGTGGTATCTGCTGCGCCGCGGCGAGCCCATTGTTCTGCCACACCGCGATCCCTTCGGGTTTCTCTGCGCTGGCAATCGCTATGGCCGCGCCCCGCAGCGCCCGCATCAATGGACCCGTAACCCCGTTCGGAATGTCCATTAGGGTTGCGAAATGCCCGACCGGCAGGACGAGCAGATGTGCACGGCCTCGCTGCTCCAGTGTGACGGCGACCGCGACGACGGAATTCCGATCGACGAAGACATAGGGTCGAGCGCCTGAAAGGTAGTCACAGAAGGCACAGCGGTCGGCCTCGGGCATCGCGATCCCGTCGCTCATGCGCGCGCCAATCCCGACAGGAAGGCCTGAAGTTCCAAGTGGTTTAGCCGGTCGTACAGTTCGGGAAGCGCAACAATCCGCAATTCATGGCATACAGGGCTTTGCCGGGCAGCGATGATGTATGACAGGGCGATGAAGCGGATGGCGTCTTCGGCGGGTAGCACCGGGGAGAGCCCGGACTGACCACCGCCGAGCACGGGAATTGAGAGCGCCTCACCGTTGCTGTGGCGGCGAACCGACGCCCACAGATTTCCCAGGCTGAGCCAGAGACCATCCGCAGTTCCGTGGGCCTTGTTGTGAACGTCCATAGACGTGTACGCGACGAAGAAATCACGCGTTCCGTGAGACTCGAGAGGGACAACAGTACCGAGCTCGAAACGCGCAGTTCTCCCAGTCTTTGCCACGGTACCGATTGACACCAGCTTGGCGAGGTGAACGTCGATCGCTGCGTCAAGTCCATCTGCGTCACCGCGCCACTTCCGTGAAAGGTAAATTCCTTGCACGCTTCTTGGCGATATCTGCGGGGAACGCATATCGAATGTGTCGCAGGTCCCGACAACAAGATGGGTGTCCTGCTCAAAAAGGTCACCTCGAACGACTTTGATCGTCGTATTCGGCGCGCTGAACGCCGCCTCGACTGGCCGCGGCCAGGCCCTCCACAGCCCAAACCCGATCGCGATGATCAGACATGGCCACACGACCCACGCCTGCTCCGCTTCCAGGGTCCCGACGAACAGCGATACCAGTCCGGCGACCGCTGAAAACACGCCGAGCGCGGCGAACAAGCTAACGAAAAATCGGCGCCAAAAGCGCCATCGCTTTAGGTGGTTCACAGCTGTCGTCAGATCCCAAGCCGCTCGTAGACTTCAGGCTTGTAGTGGTACGGCCCCTTATTCGAACTTGACGCAAAGCTCGTGGCGTAGTTGTCAAGTGCGTACATGATGATGGCAGGCTGAAATGAAACCGACATCGTGTAGTAGTCCGCGGTCAAGAGCGGACTAGGAATGAAACGCGTGTCGACGGTTCGGTCGCTGTCGTGATTGGCCACCACGACGGGGAGATTGAACTCCATCAAGACCTTGATCTCGTGCGCCAGGAACGAGTCTCCGTCAGCCCCCTTCGCCTTCGCCTCGGGGGTGCCAATGAGCACGACCTGCTTCGCATTCTTCATTCGCTGCCGGAGGTTGTCCTTGATCGTCTCTGGCTTGCTTGTGTCTCGCGAGATAAACAGGTTGTGCGCGTCATAGAAATCGAAGTCGATCTTGTCGTTGTCGCGCCAAGCTTCCATCATCCGATAGAGGTGGATGTTCTCGCTCGCAAAGGCGACGTACGTCTTGTTGCGATAGCTCATTTGACTCCCAGTTGGCATCCAGCGTTTACCCAACTCATTTCTAGTACCCGCCCCCGACAATGAGCAGTTGCACTCGCAAGGTAGAGCGAAAGTCGCCACGACTGGCACGGCTGCACGTCGGCCTCAGTACATGCTCTTGGCAAGATCATGAATCACCGTTTCCCGGTGAACGAAGTGGCGAGCGAACTCGCAGATCGACGAACTTCTCGGCCACGACACCTGAAGCAACAGCCGAACACCAAGTACGGGGACGCCAGGAGCACCTCGGCCGTTGTGTGTCAAGCAGTGCTCTGACACTTGAGTCTCACTACGGCGCCGGTGAGGGGCTCGGGCTGACTACTACGACTAGTGGTGCGGGTGTTGTTGTTGCGTCGACGGGGAGAGCCCAGGAAATGGCGTGGGCTACAGCGAGCATCGTCAATCCCAACAACGCGATCAAGAACCCATCACGGAACACGGTGACCATAGCGCGGCGCGTTCTTGAGGTCACGTGAACCGCCCAAGCATACTGACGCAGCTCCTCGCGCTGTGGGTTCTTGAGGTGAGCGAATGACTGCACGTCGACGACGCCAAGTACCTTCTTCGATACCGCCACGCCACCGAAAACAAGTACGGAGAGGGCAAGCTCGAGAATTCCAACCAGCCAAATAATGAGCGGCCAGGAATTGGTGGGCACGACTATCCAGAGCCGCTCGAAGGCGCCTGCGCTGAGTCCTGCCGCTGCTATCACCGCAGTAAGGGCGAATTCCGCGCGTCGACGCACAGCCTCGACACCTACTGTTTCGGACTTCAGACGCTCACTATAAACGTCACGAAATGCGCTGATATTCCGCCTATGCGCCCCGTCAATCCACTCCGTGCTAGGAGGCGCGGCTTTCGGCAGCCACACCGTTCTGCCGAAGAAAAGACCCGCGATGGTTGTCCCCAGCATCCGAGCTTCGTCACGGAGTTCAGCCAAGCTCATGGACGCTCCAGAAGTAGGTCTGCGATTGCGTCGGCGACTGCGATGCCGATCTTTCTCGGCAGAAAGAGCCACTGCCCGCCTGGATTCACATCGACAAGGATCGATTCGCCCGCTTCAGTCCGTATCCAATCTTGGCTTGAGTATCCCAACTCGAGATCCTGTGCGACCAGCAATGCCCTGTCTCTAACGAGCTGTGGCACTTCTTCGAGTTCTTGAAAGCCGGAGTGATTGGCCGAGCACTGTCGCCAATCGGCCGGTGCGCCCACCTGCACATCTAGAGCGGCCGCCCAGAGGCGATTCCCAACCGTTACGACGCGAAGATGTTGCGACGCGTGCAGACGTTCCTGAATCATGAAGGGCGCTGAACTCAGAGCCTGCAAGCGAGCATCGTCTGGCATCATTGGCTCTACGAACACCGTTCGGACTTCTCCTTCAGAGATGAATTGGCCTGTGCCTAGAGGTTTGACCACAATCTCATCGGTGAAGGTAGCCGTGACGGCGTCCCGGCTTGTAGTCACCACCGTTCGCGGATACGGCACACCAAGCGACCTCGCTGACTGCCATTGTGAGACCTTCGATTCAGCGCGCCTTAGAGCCTGGGGTTTTGTGACCCACCCAGCATTGGCGGCATCGATCAACGATGAGTACGCCGAGTACCACGTGCCCAGTTCCAGCGCCTTCACCGAGCCAGTTTCAACCCCGAGTCCCCACTCTGCACGGTGGAACCTACGCAGCCAGCCCTGACGGCGCCGGCCGAGGTCTATCCACTCTCCGTCCAACTTCACGGAGCAGCCGCTGTCGTCAATTGAAAGTCCCGAAGCGCCGCCATTATCAATGATCAGGTCAAGATCGAGCACCAAGGCATCCTGCCCCCGCCCCGCGAGCGCATCTACAACAACTGCAACATGCGGATCCTCTCGGTGCCCCACAATGATTGGTGCCTCTCTACCCGACGGCGTCAACGCAGCGTCAATACAAGAGGGGCGACAGTCTCGTCAGAATCGGAAGTCTCGATTGACTCGGTGATCGTTGCGGTGCCGCGCGTCCCAACATCAACCGGGGAGGGGCGAGCCAACTCGGAGAACAACGACGGGCCGGTAGACCCGATCGGCATCAGCATGCCACGCCAGGAATGATCGCCGCAGCGTACCCAAACCCATGGTCTGACGTCTCAATAGTCGCAGTCAGCGTCGAAGGCTCGGGCCGAGGGCGCGGATCAGGATCCGGGCGTGCGCCATCGACGGCGAGCAACGTGAACAATGACATTGAAGTGCTCATCGCGACTCCTTTGGACATAGACGATTGAGGTGAGCGCAGGCTATCGCAGGGCCCCACGGCAAGCGTAGAGACGCGCCCCGGGCTCACCCTTCCGCAACCGAGAATGCACGGCAGCATGATGTCCAGCAAGCACGAACGCGACCAATCGCACGAATAGTCACTCCCCGTGGTGGAGTGATCCTGTACCGGGTTCCGGGGCCGACGCGCGCCGGTACTCGAGTCCGATCGCTCCCGCGCCGACTAGGTCGCTGCGATGGACCGGGATCCGCCGATCATGGGCTCGCACGAGCTGCTGCGGCTGTACGCAAATCCGTGCAGGGACTCCACGCCAGCGAGAAGAATCTCCGTCCCAGCATGCACGCCATTTACGAGACCAACTTCAGCCGTGGCTCCGCGAACTCGAAACGGGACGAAGGCTTGCGCCGATGACGGGATGCACGCGCTAGTGCGGAAGCGCTGTCTCAGCGAACGCGCGCCGAGCTTTCGAGATAGGAGGCAAGTACGGGGCTCGCCGACTCACCAAAACTGAGGATGAGCGCTGGCCGTCAGCGCGCCGCAGAGTGCCACACGGCAACGCCGGGTAGCGTCAGCACGTCGACTGGGGAGAATATGGCACTGACCATCAGAAAGATCCTTGAGAACGTGCAGAGCGGTACCATCCGAATTCCTGCGTTCCAGCGCGGGTTCGTGTGGGACGCCGAGCGCGTTGCGTATCTGATGGACTCGATCTACAAGGGTTACCCATTCGGCGCCCTTATCCTTTGGCGGACCAAGGAAAAGCTGGTGCACGAGCGCCAACTCGGGCCGTTCCAACTGCCGGAGGTTGAACCGGATTACCCGATCGACTACGTGCTCGATGGGCAGCAGCGGCTTACATCGATCTTTGGTGTCTTTCAAACCGAGCTGACGGCTGTAGAGGATGCCCCCTGGACCGGCATCTACTTTGATATGTCGGCCGAGGCGGACCTACAGGAAAGCCAGTTCATCTGCCCTTCGAGCGAGGATATCGACCTTGCGCGTCACTTCCCGATTGGGACTTTCTTCGACGTAACCGCCTACCGAAAGGCCACAGCGGACCTTCCGGCAGACCGTGCGGAACTAATCGACAAGGTGCAGTCCGTATTCAAAGAGGCGACCATTCCTACCCAGGAGGTCGCAACAGAGGATCGTGCCCGAGTCGCCATCGTCTTTGAACGAGTCAACAGACTCGGCGTTGAACTGGATACGTTTCAGTTGCTGTCGGCCTGGACCTGGAGCGAGGACTTCGACTTACAGGAGCGCATTCGCGGCCTTGCGGAAGACGTTGCGCCCCACGGGTTTGGAGACATCTCTCAAGACACAAACCTGATCCTCCGCTGTTGCGCAGCAGTTGTCGCGGAGGACGCCTCGCCGGCCGCTCTCATGGGCCTCAAGGGCGCGGACGTTCGAGCCAGATTCGATGAGATCGAGAACGGCGTCAAGGGAGCGATCGATTTTCTCCGCAAGAATCTCCGCGTCCACCGTCTGATCAACCTCCCGTACTCGGCCCTACTCGTCCCCCTAGCCGTCTTCTTCGCTACTCCCGGCTCCAAGGGCGTAGATGTGTCGACCGCTCAGCGGGAGTCTCTGGAGCGCTGGTTCTGGAAGGCATGCTTCTCGCGTCGGTTCAGCGCGGGCGTGCTCCGAAATCTGAAGCGCGACATCGACGAGATGATCTCGCTTCGCAAGAACGGCGCCTCGGCTTTGGACAAGATCGCCGCGTCCACCGACGCGGAGTACTTTGCGGATCAGTCGTTCACCATCGGCACGGTGCACACCAAGACACTTATCCTTCTGCTCGCAAACAAAGATCCGAAGTCGTTCGTATCTGGGGCGGGCGTCGATCTTGGGCCGGTCCTACAGGCGTATAACCGCGAAGAATTCCATCACCTCATGCCCCGTAGCTTCCTCAAGAAGAAGGGGATTTCTACCTCGGATATCAACAGTTTGGCGAACTTCGCGATCATCTCAGCGCAGGACAACAAGCGGCTCGGTGGCGTGGCGCCGAGTGTTTACAAGAAGAAGATGGATGTCGGATCGGTGGACGCCATCCTGGAAGCCGCTCTATGTCCGCACTCGCTGTTCGATGACGACTTCCACACCTTCATCGAGGCGCGCGCCCGCACGCTTGCGGACTACGCAAACAAGAAGATGGCCTAGGCACGTCATATCCTCTGGGGCACCCGCAGACGCCCAATCCGGGCTAGCGGAGGCCGTCTTGGGGGTTTGCGGCTGCCACGCCGCGCCATCGCGACCGATCGGAAATCGGAAATCGGGCACATCCTCAGAGCGCATGGTACTGCCCCTCGACGCGCCACCGACCCGGCCTCAGTACTCACTGGGTGATCGAGCGGGGTCGGGAAACGTGCTTTCAATCGCGGCGGCGATCGATTTGGAGAATCGAGCGGCGTCGCTGACCGTGAAGCCGGCCCGAACCAAGAGACCATTTCGAAGCATCCCTGATCATAGGGGTATTGTCACCACAAGAATTGAGCGAAACCGGCCATGGCTCACTGAAAATCGAAGGGTCACCGGATCGGCGCCGTCTGAGCCGGGAGCACTCTCGTGCTCAGCAAAGGACTTCGACGCGATGGCAGGATTTGAACCTGCGAATAGCGGGATATGAGTCCGCTCCCTTGGGCCGCTTGGGTACACCGCGATGGGGTCGGTACAGGTGGTTCAGCCGGGCTCGAGGCCGGCGGTGATGCGGGCGAACGCCCGGGTGACGCGACGATCGTTCAGCCGGTGACATCCGGCATCGCAGCGCCCTGAGGTGTCCTGGCAGGCGCGTGATCCGCGAGTCCCCGACGCCGGCGCCGGCTCGATGTCGCCCGGAGCAGCGTCGAGCGCCTCGCTGTGCAGCACGAGCCCGACGGCCGGCACCATGAAGAGGGCGCCGTATCCGCACGAGCCGAGCACGAGCATGAACCGATCGAAGGAGTTCATCGGCTCCACCTCTCCGTCACGAGCACTGGTTCAGGAGCCCGACAGAAGTGCACCGGCCCGGAGAAACCGGATGCCGCGCAGCCACCCGCTGCGCGGCATCCGCCGTCATCCGAGCTTCTGCCTCACTCGGACTTCGGCAACCCGGGAGGGTTGATCTCGGAGGCATCGACCGACTCGCTGGTCAGCGCCCAACGGTCGAGCACCTCGGCGTAGGTGCCGTCGTCGATGATCGACTGGAGCACGAGCTGCACGGGCTCGATGAGGCCGTTGCCCTTGGCGGTGCCTGCGGCGATCGGCGCGGTCTCGGGCCATCCGCCGTTGATGGTGCCGACGAGCTTCGTCTCACCGGTCGTGGCCGCCTGGTAGGCGGAGGTGGCGTTCGGGCCGAAGGTCGCGTCGACACGTCCGGAGGTGAGCGCGAGGGTCGCCGCGGCCTGGTCGTCGTAGTAGACGAGTTCTGCGGGCTCTTCGCCGTCGGCCTCGAGCTCCTCGTTCCAGGCGAGCAGGATCTTCTCCTGGTTGGTGCCCGAGCCGACGACGATCGACAGGCCGGAGATGTCGGCGGCCTCGGAGATCGAGTCGATCTCGTTGTCGGCCTTCACGTAGAAGCCGAGCAGGTCCTGACGGTAGCTCGCGAAGTCGTAGAGCTCCTTGCGCTCTTCGGTCACGGTCACGTTCGACGCGATGAGGTCGTACTTGCCCGACTGGATGCCGAGGGGCCAGTCGGCCCAGTTCACGGCGACCGGGTTGTACTCGAGGTCGAGGCCGTCGGCGATGAGCGCGCCGAAGTCCGCCTCGCTGCCGATGATGGTGGTGTCGTCGTCGGACGCGAGCACGCCGAGCGGGGCCGCGAACGGCGAGATCGCGACGGTGAGCTTGCCGGCCTCGATGGGCTCGAAGCCGCTCTCCTTGAGCGCTGCGACGGCCGCCTCGACCGGCTCGATGCTCGGGCGGTCGGCCGCGTTCTGCGACGTGAGGTCGAACTGCGTCGAGGCCTCGACCTGCTCCTCGGTGGTCTTGCTGCCGCCGTCGGCCGCCTCGGCCGAGTTGTTGGCGCCGGCCAGGACGGCCCACGTGATGCCGCCGCCGATGAGGGCCACCGCCGCGACGCCCGCGACGATCACCCCCGCCTGCTTCTTGTTGATCGCCATGATGGATGCTCCTAGTGTCGAACTGTTCCGATGGCCGGACGGTTTCTCGGATCGCCCGGTGCGGCACTGCCATGCCGCACCGGGGCTTGTCTTGCTCGCGATGCGTGCCCGACGCGAGGTCGGACTCGGTGCCCGGTGCTAGAGCACCTTCGCAAGGAAGTCCCTGGTGCGCTGCTGCTTCGGCGAGCGCAGCACTTGAATGGGCGTGCCCTGCTCGACGATCTCGCCGCCGTCGAGGAAGACGACGCGGTCGGCGACCTCCCTGGCGAACCCGATCTCGTGCGTGACCACGATGAGCGTGGTGCCGTCGCGCGCGAGTCCGCGGATCACGTCGAGCACCTCGCCGACGAGTTCGGGGTCGAGCGCGCTGGTCGGTTCGTCGAAGAGCAGCACCTTCGGCGAGAGCGCGAGGGCGCGTGCGATCGCGACGCGCTGCTGCTGCCCGCCCGAGAGCTGGCGCGGGTAGTGGTCGACCTTGTCGGCGAGGCCGACCCGTGCGAGCAGCGCCTTGGCGAGCTCGCGGGCCTCGGGCTTCGTGAGCCGCTTGAGGGCGACCGGCGCCTCGACGACGTTCTCGATCGCGGTGAGGTGCGGGAACAGGTTGAAGTTCTGGAACACGAGCCCGAACTGGGTGCGCCGCCGCAGGATCTCGGCCTCGCGCAGCTCGTGCAGCTTGCCGCCACGCTCCTCGTAGCCGATGTACTGGCCGTCGAGCGTGATCGATCCGCGGTCGACGGTCTCGAGGTGATTGATCGTTCGCAGCAGCGTCGACTTGCCCGATCCCGAGGGGCCGATGAGCGCAACGACCTCGCCGGGCGCGATGGTCAGCGACACGTCGCGCAGCACGGTGTTCGTGCCGTACGACTTCGTGACGTCGCTGATCTCGACGCGGCCGACAGTCGCCGTCGGGCGAGGGGCAATGGGGATGTTGCCGTCGAACGACGGGGCGAGGGCGGTCTGGCTCATCGGGTGCCTCCGTTGCGGCGCTGGGCGGTCGTGGTCAGTGCGGCGGTCGGGCCGGCGGCGTCGGCCGCGTCACAGGCTCCGGCTGCATCGGCGACGGATGCCGCGGCGGCACGTTTGGCCACGGTCACGCCCGGCGCGGCCGACGTTGCGCGTTCGTGCGCGGGCTCGCCCTCGCCGGGGGCTCGGTCGCCCGCCCCGGCCGGCGTGCTTGGAGTCGTGGCGTGCGCCGCGGCATCCGCCCCACCGCCCTGGCTCGGGTTGTCGCCGAGGCGCGACCACTGCTCGGAGACCCACTGGCGTGCGCGCTGGATGGGCGTCGGCGGCAATTCGCGCACCGCGCCTCGGGCGTATCGGCGCTCGACGTAGTACTGCGCGACCGAGAGCACGGTCGTGATGATCGCGTACCAGACGACGGCCACGAGCAGCAGCGGGATGACCCGCTGGTTGCGGTTGTAGATGACCTGCACCGTGTAGAAGAGCTCGGGCAGCGCGACGATGAAGACCACCGAGGTGCCCTTCACGAGTCCGATGATCTCGTTGAACGCGTTCGGCACGATCGCCCGGGCCGCCTGCGGCAGCGTGATGCGGAAGAAGCGGATGCGACGCGGCAGGCCGAGCGAGGCGGCGGCCTCGACCTGACCCTGGTCGACCGACAGGATGCCGGCGCGGATGATCTCGGCCGAGTACGCCGCCTGGTGCAGCGAGAGTCCGATGGTCGCGGCAGCGAACGCGCTGATCAGGGTCGTGGTCGGGAACTCGGCGAGCCAGAAGTCCGTCGTGAACGGGGTGCCGAGCCCGAGCGTCGGATACAGGTAGCCGAGGTTGTACCAGACGAGGATCTGCACGACGAGCGGCACCGACCGGAAGAACCAGATGTACCACCACGCTGCGGCGTTCAGCAGCGGCGACTTCGACAGGCGGAACACCGCGAGCACGGCGCCGAGCGCGAAGCCGATGACGCCCGAGATGACGGTGAGCTGCAGCGTGAGCACGAGCGAGTTCAGCACCGAGGGGGCGAAGAAGTACTCGGCGAAGACGTCCCACTGCCACTTCTCGTTGCTCGCGAGCGACCACAGGAACTGGAGGATGACGAATGCGACGACTGCCGAGAGCACCCAACGGCCCCAGTGCTTGACCGGCACGACCTTCAGGCCGTGCTCGATCTCGCCGCGGTAGCGGTCGGGGCCGGTCGCGCCGGGGCCGGTCGTGCCCGGGCTGGTCGCGTTCTGCTGCTTGAGCTGGGCGGATGTCGCGCTCATGCGAGGGCTCCTTCACGGGCGACGGATGCCGCGGCGGGGGTGGTTGCGTGCGTGCTTGCTGCCGCGCTCGCGGGGACCGAGCCGGTGTCGACCGGAACCCCGCCGACGTGCTTGCGGAACCCGTGGATGCCGACCTCGGCCGGCGGCAGCGTCGTGTCGAACTGCGGCTCGTACCCCTCGCGCAGGTAGAGCGAGACGGCCTCGGGCTGACGCGGGCCGGTGGTCAGGTAGATGTCGGTGTAGCCCAGTCGACGCGCCTCGGCCTCGAGGGCGGCGACGACCCGGCCGGCGAGGCCCTGGCCGCGACGGTCGGCGCGGGTCCAGATGCGCTTGAGCTCGGCCGTGCGCTCGTCGTAGCGGCGGAACGCGCCGCCGGCGATCGGCGTCTCGACGCCGTCGACGAACTCGACGAGCACGAGGAAGGCACCGGACGGCAGTGCGAACTCCTGCACCGGGTAGCGGTTGATCTCCACGCTCGCGACCTCACCGAAGAGGTCGCCGTAGCGTGCGTCGTATTCGCGCTCGAGGTCATCGAGCAGCGGTCTGGCCAGCGGGTCGTCCGCGGCGATGAACCGCACGATCGTGTCGCTCATCGGTGCCTCCTTCGCGTGTCGGCCGGGCGGTGTCCCCGGGGTGAGCACGAAGGTACGAAGGCGGTCGGCCCGCCCGCAATCGCGGTGGACACGCGGTGTCCGATGACGTCACCGACCGTCACGCTCGGGCGTTTCAGGGCGTTTCGAGGCCGTTTCGCGGCGTTCGCGTGCGTTCGGCCGCGTCATCCGGCGCAATGCACGTGACGATATCGGTCGTTCAGGCGGCGGCCGTAGAATCGAGGTTCCGATGAGCTTCGTGCGGCTCCCAGACATTCAGGAGTCCAGCTACGTGACGACGAACGACCTCGAACCCCAGTCCGACCGCAAGCGCGGGAGCGACGACGAGCGCAACCGCGATCGCGGCCATGACCGCCTCGCCGATCGCGCCGCCTCCTTCGCGCGCACCGATCCCTCGAGCCAGCCGCCCCTGCGCATCTCGGATGCCGCAGAGCTCGTGCTCGTGACCTCGCCGCCGCGCGACCCTCGCTTCGACCGCGACGACATCGTCATGCGCAAGGGGCAGTACGCACTGCGCAACGGACACCTCACCCCGCGCGAGTCGATGATCGAGGACCTGTGCGCGCTCGGAGCCGCCCTCGACGAGGCCGGCATCGGCTTCCTGCTCGTGCGCGGCAACGACGAGCGCCTGGTGATCGCCGTCGACCGCGCCGACCGCAAGGCCGTGACGCGCGCCCTCGCCGAGGCGTTCGCGACCGAACCGTTCTACGCCGAGACCGTCGAGCCGGCCCGCAACGGCGGCGCCTACCCGGTGCTGCTCGCCGACGGGCGGCTGTCGGGCCACCGCAAGGCGTCGGTCGTGCGCATCCACCGCCCCCGCGTCGAGCCGGTCGGCCGTCTGCGCTACGGTGCCGAGACCGGCGTGCAGCTGGAGTTCTGGCGGTTCGGCGACGACACCATCGAGGCGCCGCACGAGAACGCGCTCATGCGCCGCACGCTCCCCCGCTCCGAGGCGATCGACGACGTCGTGCACCTGCACGGCCGCGACTGGCCCACGCTCGAGCACATGTTCACGCCGCTCGCGAGCGACGTCGACTTCGACATCGACCTCGTCTTCTCGTGGGTCGACGGCTCGAGCGACGAGTTCGTGCGCGAGCGCGCGAAGCGCATGGCCAGCTACGTCGTCGGCGACGGCGACGACTCCGAGGCCCGCTACCGGCAGATCGACGAACTCAAGTACGCCCTGCGGTCGGTGCACCTGTTCGCCCCGTGGATCAGGCGCATCTTCATCGCGACCGATTCGCCGGCGCCCGAGTGGCTGGCGCGGCATCCGAAGGTCACCATCGTGCGCAGCGAGGAGATGTTCGCCGACACCTCGGTGCTGCCCACGCACAACTCGCACGCCGTCGAGAGCCAGCTGCACAACATCGAGGGCCTCGCCGAGCACTTCCTCTACTCGAACGACGACATGTTCTTCGGGCGCCCGGTCTCACCCGACCTGTTCTTCTCGCCCGGCGGCATCACGAAGTTCGTCGAGGCGGCGACCCGCATCGGACTCGGCGACACCCACCCCGGCCGCTCGGGCTTCGAGAACGCCGCACGCGTCAACCGCGCCCTGCTGCGCGACCGCTTCGGCAAGGTCACGACGCGCCACCTCGAGCACTGCGCGGCGCCCCTGCGCAAGTCGGGCATGGCCGACCTCGAGGCCGCGTTCCCCGAGGAGTTCCGACGCACGGCCGCGAGCCGCTTCCGCTCGGCGACCGACATCTCGGTCACGAACTCGCTCTACCACTACTACGCGCTGCTCACCGGGCGCGCGGTCGTGCAGACCGACGCGCGCGTGAAGTACATCGAGACCACGCTGAAGCGCGCCCTGCCTGCGATGCGCCGGCTGCTGAAGCGCCGCGACCAGGACATGTTCTGCCTCAACGACGGCAGCAAGCCCGAGATCTCGGTCGAGGAGCGCACTGCGGCGGTCACCGAGTTCCTCGAGCACTACTTCCCGTTCCCCGCCCCATGGGAGAAGGCGACGGATGCCTCTGGCGCGCCACTGCTCTCGGCCTCGACGCCGGCCGGCTCGCCGCCCGCCGCGCCCTCGGTGCCCGACCTCACCGCCTGAGGCGCCCGCACGCCCGCGCCCGTGTGCGGCGCTCCGCGCCGCGCCGCACCTGCGGAACTCCGGATGCCGGCTCCGGCACGCCGCGGATCCGCGCCGGGTGACGGCGCGTCCGCGTCGACATCCGGAGTTGCGCCGATGAACGGGCGCGCGGCGAACCGCGGGACCTAAGCGGCAGGGGTCAGCGGGAGAGCACCGGGATCGGCATGGTGAACGGCGGGTCCTTCGGCACCGGTGGCGCCGCGACATCCGCGATCGAGATGCCGTCGGCCGCGAGTCGGCGGGCGCTCTCGGCGGCGTCGATCCAGTCGAGGGCGGGCGTCGCGCCCAGCGGCACGACCGAGTGCAGCACGGTCGACGGGTACACGTGAATGAGGTTGAAGGCGCGCGCGCCGTCGCGGCCGCGGGTGCCGCCGACGGGCACGTTGAGGTCTTGCGTGTAGCAGCTGGCCGACGCGACCGACACGGGCACGCCCGCGAACATCGCCGTCGACGAGTAGTGCAGGTGCCCGGCGATGATCGAGCGGATGTCGCTGCCCTCGACGACCTCGGCGAGACCGGACTGCTCGCGCAGCTCGACCGACACCGCGAGGTCGAGCACGCTCGGCACGGGCGGGTGGTGCATGGCGAGGATCGTGCCGTGCGGCGCCGGGATCGAGAGCTCCTCGGCGAGCCAGTCGAGCTGGTCGGCCGAGACCTCGCCGTGGTGGTGCCCGGGCACGGTCGAGTCGAGCGTGATGACCCGCAGGCCGTTGACGTCGTCGACGCGGTCGACCGACCGGTATCCGCCGACCTCGTCGTCGAGCAGGCCCTTGCGGAAGGCCGCCCGGTCGTCGTGGTTGCCCATGACCCAGATCACCTGCGACCCGAGGCGCTCGGCCACGGGGTCGACGATCCGGCGGATGCGGTCGTACGCGTCGGGCTCGCCCTTGTCGGCCAGGTCGCCCGTGAAGACGATCGCCTCGGGGCGCCCGCCCGAGGCCTCGAACTCGTCGAAGAGCGTGCGCAGGTGCTGCTCGCTGGCCACGCGATCGTAGAGGCTGCCGCCGCCGGCGAGCAGGTGCGTGTCGCTGATGTGCAGCAGGAAATGGAGCGGCCGAGGGTATTCGGCGATCCGGGTGTTCACGGGGAGTCCCATCGATCGGCTGTGACGCACGACGTCGGGCGTCGCGCTCAACCTAGCCGACCACGCCAATCTGAACGAGACATGAAGGCGGAGTGTGACCGAGTCGAAACCTCGCGGGCTCCGGATGCCGCGTCAGCCGTCGTCGCGTGCTGCCCGAGGATCGGTGGCCCTCGTGGTGGCCCGCCCGTTCGCCCGCGCTGAAGCTCCGCCCCGCACTGCGGCGGCACGCGCGAGGGGCACGAGCGCGAGCAGCAGCAGGGCGCCGAGCGCATACCCGACGAGGTCGAGCGGGTCGAACGAGCTGCCGAACACGAGCCGCAGGGGCGGCACGACGTCGACGAGGCGCGACGGGATGCCGGTGAGCTGCAGCAGCTCGACCGCGGCCGAGATGCCGAAGCCGGCCGAGGCGATGGCCCAGCCGGGCAGGCGCGGCCACGCGATCGCGACGAGGAGCCCGACGAGGCACGCGTAGAGCGCGCTCCCGGCGAGGTCGATCGCGACCGTGCGGTCGAGCAACTGCAGGGCGAGGCCCGCGAGCAGCACGACCGCAGCGGTCGCGGCGAGGATCAGCCGCACGGGCGACTACTCGTCGCGCGTGCCCTTGTGGCGCGGCTTGCGGGAGGCGCCGTCGTCGCCGGCCGGGGCGTCGTCGTTCGAGCGCGCGGGCTTGTCGTCGTAGGAGCGGGCCGGCTTGTCGTCGTACGAACGGCGCGGCTTGTCGTCGCGGTCGAACGAGCGGCGAGGCCGGTCGTCGCGGTCGCCGTACGAGCGGCGCGGGCCGCCGTCGCGTCCGCCGTCACGACGCTGAGGGGCGCCGCGGTCGGGGCGCAGTTCGATGAGGCGTCCGCTGATGCGCGTGCCGTCGAGGCGCTCGAGCGTCTCGCGGGGCAGGTCGGCCGGCAGCTCGACGAGCGAGAAGTCGGGGCGGATCTGGATCGCACCGAAGTCTTCGCGGCGCAGGCCGCCCTCGTTGGCGAGCGCGCCGACGATCTGGCGCGGCTCGACCTTGTGGCGTCGCCCGACGGCGATGCGGTAGGTCGCGAGCTGGGGGCCGCCGCGCGAGCGACGGTCGCCGCCGCGGTCGTCGTCGTAGCGTCCGCCGCGCGAGCCGCCATCGCGCCCGCCACGGTCGTCGCGATCGCGGCTGCCGCGGTCGTCGCGCTCCTTCCACTCGCGCGCGGGGCGCACGGGCTCGGGCTCGAGCAGCAGCGGGGACTCGCCCTGCGCGACCACGGCGAGCGCCGCGGCCACGTCGACCTCGGGCACGTCGTGGTGCTTCATGTAGTGGCCGATGATGTCGCGGAAGCCCTCGATGCGCTCGGACTGCTCGAGCGCCGCGGTGATGCGGTCGTCGAAGCGCGAGAGGCGCGTGACGTTGACGTCTTCGACGCTCGGGAGCTGCATCTGCGTGAGCTCCTGGCGGGTGGCCTTCTCGATCGCCGAAATGAGACGGCGCTCGCGGGGGGTCGCGAAGCTGATCGCGTCGCCGGTGCGGCCGGCGCGGCCGGTGCGGCCGATGCGGTGCACGTACGACTCGGTGTCGGTCGGGATGTCGTAGTTGACCACGTGCGAGATGCGCTCGACGTCGAGGCCGCGAGCCGCGACATCCGTCGCCACGAGGATGTCGAGCTTGCCCGACTTCAGCTGGTTGACGGTGCGCTCGCGCTGGGCCTGGGCGATGTCGCCGTTGATGGCCGCGGCGGAGTACCCGCGTGCGCGGAGCTTCTCGGCGAGTTCTTCGGTGACGCTCTTGGTGCGTACGAAGATGATCATGCCCTCGAAGTTCTCGACCTCGAGGATGCGCGTGAGGGCGTCGATCTTCTGCTGGTGCGCGACGACGAGGTAGCGCTGCGTGATGGTCGAGGAGGTCGTGGTCTTGGTCTTGACCGTGATCTCTTCGGGGTTGTTCAGGTACTGCTTCGAGATGCGCCGGATGGCCGACGGCATGGTCGCCGAGAACA
Source organism: Agromyces allii (assembly GCF_009749385.1). GTDB lineage: Bacteria > Actinomycetota > Actinomycetes > Actinomycetales > Microbacteriaceae > Agromyces > Agromyces allii. The sequence continues at coordinate 163,390 of NZ_WBIN01000010.1, forward strand.
GGGCGACCTGCTTGTCGTCGGGGGTGTCGGCGAGGATCGTCTCGACGTCTTCGGCGAAGCCCATCTTGAGCATCTCGTCGGCCTCGTCGAGCACGAGGTACTTGAGCTCCGAGAGGTCGAGCGTGCCCTTGTCGAGGTGGTCCATGATGCGACCGGGCGTGCCGACGACGATGTGCACGCCGCGGCGCAGGGCCGAGAGCTGCACGCCGTAGCCCTGTCCGCCGTAGACGGGCAGGATGTGCACGCCGCGCATGCGCGACGCGTACTTCTCGAACGCCTCGCAGACCTGCAGGGCGAGCTCGCGCGTCGGAGCGAGCACGAGCGCCTGCGGGGTCTTCTGGGACTCGTCGAGTCGGGCGAGGATCGGCAGCGCGAAGGCGGCCGTCTTGCCGGTGCCGGTCTGGGCCAGGCCCACGACGTCGCGCCCTGCGAGGAGGGTCGGAATGGTAGCGGCCTGGATGGCCGAGGGAGTTTCATAGCCGACGTCGGAGAGGGCCTTGAGTACGGCGCCGTCGAGTCCGAGGTCGGCGAAGCTGATCGCGGCGGGCTCTTCAGGAGCCTCGGCCACGACGGGGTTTTCGCCGGAAGTCACATTTCAGCCTAGTCCTGTCGCCTGTGAGGCGGCAGGGTGCGCCCTGGGCGGCTCGGTCGGTGGTACCGTGGCGCGGATTTCACCGTTGAAACGCGCCCGAGAACGAGGACCCATGAGCCGCCCCGACGACCCCGCCGCCGCCCCGACCGTCGGCGTCCGCGCCGGCCGCTTCGTCGCCGAGCGCGAGCTCACCTCGACGGTCGCCCTGTGCGGTCCCGATGGGCGCCTCGACCCCGCGGCCGTCGGCTGGACCCGCACCCCGCTGCACGACACCTCGGGCATCGACGGACGCCGGGTGTGGGGCCGCAACAAGCGCTGGGAGTACTGGGGCGTGATGACGCCGACGCACGTGCTCGCCGTCACCGTCTCGTCGATCGACTACGCGGCGGTGCACGCCGTGCTCGTGTACGACCGTCGCGATGGGCGGGTGATCGACCGCACCGCGATCGCGCCGTTCGGTCGCGGGGCGACCCTGCCCGCGTCGCTCGGCGACGGCCCGGCGGCGGCCCGCGCCCGCGGGCTCGCGATCGACATCGCCGACGCGCAGCGCGACGGCGTCGACGGCACGCTGCTCAGGGCGACGGTCTCGGGCGCCGAGGGCGTGCGGTTCGAGGTGTTCGCCGAGCGACCGGCGGGGCACGAGGCCCTCGGCGTGGTCGTGCCCTGGTCGAGCACGCGCTTCCAGTACACCGTGAAGGATGTCGCGCGCCCGGCGACCGGCTGGGTCGAGGTCGACTCAGCGGCCGGGGTCGAGCGCACCGAGGTCGTGGCCGGCGAGAGCTGGGCCGTGCTCGACCACGGCCGCGGGCGCTGGCCGTACCGCATGGTCTGGAACTGGGGCGCCGGCTCCGGCACGGTCGACGGCCGCACGGTCGGGCTGCAGCTCGGCGCCAAGTGGACCGACGACACCGGTTCGACCGAGAACGCCGTCGTCGTCGACGGGCGCCTGCACAAGATCGGCGAGGAGCTCGACTGGGTCTACGACGAGGCCGACTGGCTCGCGCCGTGGCGCGTCCACGGCGCGACGGCCGACCTGCGATTCGAACCGTTCTGGGATCGCGTGAGCGCGACCGAGCTCGTCGTCTTCGGCTCGCACGGGCACCAGTGCTTCGGCTCCTGGTCGGGCTGGGTCGAGGTCGACGGCGAGCGGCTCGAGGTCGACGGGCTGGTCGGCTGGGCCGAGGACGTGCGCAACCGCTGGTGAGGGCGAGTGGATGCCGCGACATCCGCGCTTCAGGCGAACACGCGCTGCTCAGGATGTTGCGCGCCGAATCGGCCTGACTCGCGTTCGTTTTCCTGATCCGAGGGCGAGCGGATGTATCGGCGGCTACAGCGCGAGCAGCCGCTCGGTGTCGCCGAACACCTCGAGCCCCGCGCACGCCGCGGTGCCGGCGAGCAGCACCCGCCCGTCGTGGTCGAGGTGGCGGAACGCGATGCTCGCGTCGAGCGTCTCTTCGACCCGCTGGTGCATCGCCGTGCGGAGCGGCGCGTGCAGCAGTCCGCCGCGCACGCGCTCGGCGTCGAGCTCGAGCACGCCGTCCGGCCCGGTGACGCTCCAGCGCACGTGGGTGTCGTCGATCGAGAGGCGCGTCTCCTTCGAGCGGTTGTACGTGGTCCACCGGTGGAGGCGGCCGCTGTGGCGCAGCCCCACGATCGAGCCGCGGAACGCCCGCCCGAGCCACGGGATGATCGCGATCGAGGCGATGAGCGAGGCATCCGTTCCGTCGCCGATCTCGGTGTCGAGGTGGTTGCTGGCCATCCACACGTACCCGGCCGGGAACGCCTTGCCCCAGTCCTTCTCGAGGTAGCCGCGGCCGCCGTCGAAGCTCGCGGGCCGGCCCTCGATCTCGATCTCGCCGGCGAGGCCGTGCCCGAACGAGACGATGCCGTGGAAGCACTCCATGGCGGGCACGAGGCCGTACCAGCCCATGATGCCGGGCTCGCGCGCGGTGACCGGCCACGGCTCGAGCGGGGTGGCGTAGGCGATCTCGCCGCGCAGCTGCGGCAGGTCGAGGGTCATGCCGCTGGGCGAGAAGCGGTTCGGTCCGACGCGCACGTCGAACTCCCGGTCGGATGCCGCGAACTCGCCGACCTCGAACCGGTGGTACCAACTGCGCCCGGTGAGTCCGTCGAGCACCTGCACGAACGCCTCGTCGGTGCTCGCCCCGGTCGTCGAATCGGCGCCGATGCCCCGGAACACCCCGGGGATCACGGCCCACCGCTGTGCGCGGTCGGCCGTGACCACCTTGTTGTACCAGCCCTCGAAGTAGCCCTTCGTCACCCCGTCGCCGTGGAACGCCTCAGGGTGACGCACTCCACGCACATAGGCCGCCGGGCTCCGCATGGGGCGAGCCTAGGGCCCGGCTCACGCCTGGTCGAGAGCCGGTTCCGCTTCTGCAGCGGGCTCGCCCGCGGCATCCGCCCCGTCCTCGACCGTGACGAGGTGGTGGCGACGCTCGAGCGCGGCCCCCTCGACGTCGACGTCGGGCATGATGCGGTCGAGCCACTTCGGGATCCACCAGGCCGAGCGGCCGAGCAGGTGCATGATCGCGGGCATGAGGAGCATGCGCACGACGAACGCGTCGACGAGCACGCCGAAGGCGAGGCCGAAGCCGACCGAGCGGATCATGGTCGAGTCCGAGAACACGAACCCGCCGAAGACCGAGACCATGATGAGCGCCGCGGCCGTCACGACCGAGCGGCCGGCGCGGAAGCCCTGCGCCACCGCGAGCTTGGCCGACGACCCGTGCACGTACGCCTCGCGCATGCCGGTCGCGAGGAACAGCTGGTAGTCCATCGCGAGCCCGAACAGGATGCCGACGAGGATCACCGGCAGGAAGCTCAGGATCGGGCCCGTGCTGATGCCGAGCGGGTCGGCGAACCAGCCCCACTGGAACACCGCGACGATCGCGCCGTACGTCGCGAACAGCGACAGGATGAACCCGCCGGTGGCGATGAGCGGCACGAGCAGCGAGCGGAACACCAGGATCATGATGAGGAGCGAGAGCCCGACGACCACCGTGAGGTAGAGCGGCAGCACGTCGGACAGCCCCTCGGAGATGTCGATGTTGATCGCGGTCTGGCCTGCGACGCCGAGCGGGATGTCGCCGTTCACGGGCGGCAGATCGCGCAGGTCCCGCACGAGCTGCTCGGTCGACTCGGCGCTGGGGCCCTCGGCCGGCACCACCTGGAACGCCGCGAGGGTGTTGTCGTCGGAGACCGCGATGGGCGCGACGGCGACCACGCTGTCCTGTGCGGCGAGCGTCGAGGCCACGTCGACCTGCAGCGCGAGCACCTCGTCGTCGGTCGTGCCCTCTGGCAGCTGCGCCGTGACGAGCAGCGGGCTGTTCGCACCGGCGCCGAACTGCTGCTCGGCGACTGTGAACGCCTCGTAGGAGGACGAGTCGTGCGGTTCGGTCGAGCCGTCGGGCAGGCCGACGCGCATCGAGAGGGCGGGGATCGCGACGACGAGCAGCGCGACGATCGCGACGAGGCCGGTCAGCACGGCACGCAGCGTCGACATGGGCTTCACGACGGGTGGCTCGTGCCGGTTGCCCTCGCCCAGGTGGGCGCGCACCTTCCGGCGGAGGATCCGCATGCCGAGCAGCCCGAGCAGGGCGGGGGTGAGGGTCGTCGAGATGATCACGGCGACGAACACGGCGACCGCGCCGACCGTGCCCATGAGCCCGAGGAACGGCACGCCCGTGATGTTCAGGGCGAGCAGGGCCACGATCACCGTGGTGCCGGCGAAGACGACCGCGTTGCCCGAGGTGCCGTTCGCGAGCCCGATCGACTCGACGACCTCGGCGCCCTGGAGGAGCTGCTTGCGGTGCCGGTTCACGACGAAGAGCGAGTAGTCGATGCCGACCGCGAGGCCCAGCATGACGGCGAGCATCGGCGTGACCGAGGCCATGTCGACGACGCCCGAGAAGGCGAGCGATCCGAGGATGCCGACGGCGACGCCGAAGATCGCGGTGACGAGCGGCAGCGATGCGGCGATGACCGAACCGAGCATCACGAGCAGCACGATGGCGGCGATGATGAGGCCGATCGCCTCGCCGACGCCGAAGATCTCGGGGATGCCCTGCGAGATGTCGGTCGAGAACGAGACCGAGACGCCCTCGATGGGCTCGGACTCGAAGTGGTCGATCACCGACTGCTTCGACTCCTCCGAGAGGTCGAGGCGCGGCTCGGTGAATGACACGCTCACGAGGGCGGTCGAGCCGTCTTCGGAGACGAGGCGGATGCCGTCGGCGTAGCCGGCGAGCTCGGTGCCGAGCTCGAGCTGTTCGGCCTGCGTCTCGAGCTCGGTGCGCCCGTCGTCGAGCTGCTGCTGCTGGTCTGCGAGCTGCGCCGTGCCGGCGTCGAGCTGGGCCTGCTGGGCGTCGAGCTGCGCCTGCTGCGCGTCGAGCTCGTCGGTCGGGGCGCCGGCGGCCTCGGCCTGCTGGCGCCCGGCGTCGAGCTGCGCCTGCGCGGCGTCGAGCTGGGCCTGGCCGGCCTCCGCCTGCGCCGTGCCCGCGTCGAGCTGCTGCTGGCCCGCATCGAGCTGGGCGGTCGCGTCGTCGATCTTCGCCTGTCCGTCGGCGAGCTGCTGCTGCTGGTCTTCGAGCTGCTGCTGCGCTTCGAACGGGTCGATGACGTCGGCGACGTCGATCAGGTCGTTCTGGTCGGCGACGAGCGCGCTGATCTGCGCCTGCTGGTCGGCCGTGAGCGCCGAGCCGTCGTCGGTCGTGAAAACGACGGTTCCGGATGCCCCGCTGAACTCGGCCAGCTCCTGCTCGAGTTCGGCGATCACGTCGCCCGAAGCGGTGCCGGGCACGTCGAAGCTCGTCGCGAGGCCCTTGAAGCCGATGAGGAACCCACCGACGGCGATGGCGAGCACCACGAGCCAGGCGCCGATGACGACCCAGGCCCGCCTCGCCGAGAACTTGCCCAGTCGGTACAACAGCTCAGCCACGTCGTGTCCTCTCATCGCGATCGCCGGCACGATCGACCTCGACATCATACGAGACGGACCGTCTCGTCTTTCTGTGAGTACCATGTGCAGGTGTCCGAGCATCGACGTGGTCCGGTCCGCAGCGAAGCCGCGCGGGTCGCCATTCTCGAGGCCACCGCCCGCCTGTTCGAGACTCGCGGCTACGACCAGCTCACCATGGAGGGCATCGCTGCCGAGGCGCACGTCGGCAAGCAGACCATCTACCGCTGGTGGCCCTCCAAGAGCGCGGTCGTCGCCGACTGCATGGTCGAGGGCCTGCTGCTCCGCGAGTACATGTCGCCGCCCGACACGGGCGACCTGCGTGCCGACCTCACGGTCTGGATCGGCGGCATCCTGAACTTCCTCGACGGCGGCGGGGCCTCTCTCGTGCGCTCCCTCGTCGCGGCGGCCATCGACCGGCCGAGCATCGGCGAACGCCTCGGCGAGGCGCTCGGCATCAACCACCTGCTGAACGCCCGCCTCGAGTCCGCAGTGGACGTCGGGCAGTTCTCGCCGACGCGACCGACGCAGCCGTTCAGCCGGGCGCTCGTCGGCGCGATCGTGCTCCTCGCGCTGGCCGGCGAACCGGCCGAACCCGAGACGGCCGCGCAGCTCGTCGACGCCGTTCTCGGCTGAACCGGCGCGTCCGAGCCGCAGCGCGCCAGACTGGTCCCGTGGCCTCCTGGGTGCTGCACGTCGACCTCGACCAGTTCATCGCTGCGGTCGAGGTGCTGCGGCGCCCCGAACTCGAGGGACTCCCGGTCATCGTCGGCGGTCGCGGCGACCCGACGGAACGCGCGGTCGTGTCGACGGCGTCGTACGAGGCCCGCGCGTTCGGCGTCGGTTCCGGGATGCCGCTGCGTATCGCCGCGCGCAAGGCACCCGACGCGGTGATCCTCCCGGTCGACCACGACGCCTACACCGAGGCATCCGTCGCCGTCATGTCGACGTTGCGCGCGCAGCCGGGCGCGACCGTGCAGGTGCTCGGATGGGACGAGGCGTTCGTGGGCGTCGATGTCGACGACCCCGAGGCGTCTGCGAGAGCGATGCAGCGCGCCGTGCTCGATCGCACGCGGCTGCACTGCAGCGTGGGCATCGGCGACACGCTCGTGCGCGCGAAGATCGCGACCGGGTTCGGCAAGCCGCAGGGGGTGTTCCGCCTCACCGCCGAGAACTGGCTCGAGGTGATGGGCCACCGGCCCACGATCGAGCTGTGGGGCGTCGGATCGAAGGTCTCGAAGCGGCTCGGCACCCTCGGCATCGCGACGGTGGCCGAGCTGGCCGCTGCCGAGCTCGAGCCGCTGATCGCCGAGTTCGGTCCGCGGATGGGCGCCTGGTACCGCGAACTCGGCCGCGGCGAGGGCGGCAGCGTGGTCGACGACTCCGAGCGGGTCGCCCGCGGACACAGCAGGGAGACCACGTACCAGCATGATCTCGTCGAGGCCGCCGAGGTCGAGGCCGCGCTGCGCGTGCTCGCCGAGGCGGTGCTCGACGACGTCGCCGCCGAGGGGCGACCCGTGATGCGCCTGACGCTCAAGGTGCGGTACGCGCCGTTCCTCACCAAGACGTTCAGCCGCAAGGTGCCGACCACTGCCGATCGCGAGGAGGTGCTGGCGCACGTGCGCCGGTTCGCCGCCGACCGCATCGAGCCCGCCCGTCCGATCCGACTGCTCGGGCTGAGGGCCGAGATGGAGATGCCCGACGACGCACGCGAGAGCGAGACCCCGACGCGGGGCGGGTGGTAGTCGGCACGGGTGGTAGCCGGCACCGTCGCGACGTACGGTGGACGCAGGGCGCCGTACGGCGCCGGCACACCATCCGGGGGGATGACGCATGTCGCAGACGGTCGCCGAACTGTTCGTCGAGACGCTGAAGCGGGCGGGGGTGAGCCGGGTCTGGGGCCTGCCGGGCGACTCGCTCAACGCGTTCACCGACGCGCTGCGCCGTGACGGCGGCATCCGCTGGATGCATGTGCGGCACGAGGAGACCGCCGCCTTCGCCGCCGCCGCCGACGCCGCCGTCACGGGCGAGCTCGCGGTCGTGGCCGGCAGCTGCGGGCCGGGGAACCTGCACTTCATCAACGGACTCTTCGACGCGCAGCGCAGCCGCGTGCCCGTGCTGGCGATCGCGTCGCAGATCCCGTCGTCGGAGATCGGCAGCGGCTACTTCCAGGAGACGCATCCGCAGGAGCTGTTCCGCGAGTGCAGCGTGTACAGCGAGCTCGTCGGCGACCCCTCGCAGCTGCCGTGGGTGCTCGAGATCGCGATGCGCACGGCCGTCGAGAAGCAGGGCGTCGCGGTCGTCGTCGTTCCGGGCGACGTGTTCTTCGCCGACGCACCCGCGCGCAGGCCCGGCTCGCCCATCCGCGCCGCGAGCCCGCGCGTCGTGCCCTCCCCCGACGAGCTCGCCGAGGCGGCCGCGGCGCTGAACGCCGCGGCATCCGTCACGATCCTCGCCGGTGCGGGCGTCGCCGGCGCGCACGACGAGGTGCTCGCGCTCGCCGAACGCCTGCAGGCGCCCATCGTGCACGCGTTCCGCGGCAAGGAGCACATCGAGTACGACAACCCGTACGACGTCGGCATGACCGGGCTGCTCGGCTTCGCCTCGGGGTACCGCGCCATGGAGAAGTGCGACGCGCTGCTGATCCTCGGCAGCGACTTCCCGTACCGCCAGTTCTACCCGTCGAAGGCGAAGATCGTGCAGGTCGACCTGCGCGGCGAGCAGCTCGGACGCCGCACGCCCGTCGACGTCGGCCTCGTCGGCGACGTGCGCGAGACCGCGATCGCGCTGCTGCCGCTGATCGCCGATGAGCGCAGCCCGAAGCACCTCGAGTCGAGCGTGAAGCACTACGAGAAGACGCGCAAGGAACTCGACGGCCTCGCGAACGACGACGGCAAGGAGCCGATCCATCCCGAGTACGTCGCGAAGCTCATCGATCGGCTCGCCGACTCCGATGCGATCTTCACGGCGGATGTCGGTTCGCCCGTCGTCTGGACGGCGAGATACCTGCACCTGACGCGCGACCGCCGATTGATCGGTTCGTTCACGCACGGGTCGATGGCCAACGCGATGCCGCACGCGCTCGGCGCCAAGGGCGCGGCCCCCGAACGCCAGGTCATCGCGCTCGCCGGCGACGGCGGCCTCTCGATGCTCATGGGCGACCTGCTCTCGATCCGGCAGAACGACCTGCCCATCAAGATCGTCGTGTTCAACAACTCGTCGCTGAACTTCGTCGAGGTCGAGATGAAGGCGGCCGGCATCGTGAACTTCGGCACCGAGCTCGTGAACCCCGACTTCGCCGCGGTCGCCGAGTCGGTCGGCATCACCGGCATCCGGGTCGAGCGCGGGGCCGATCTCGAGGCCGCGTTGACCCGCGCGTTCGCCGCACCGGGCGCCGCGCTCGTCGACGTCGTCGTCGCGCGCCAGGAGCTCTCGATCCCGCCGTCGATCACGGCCGCGCAGACGAAGGGGTTCGCCCTCTACGCACTGCGCACGGTCATGTCGGGCCGCGGCGACGAGCTGCTCGACCTCGCCGACACGAACGTGTGGCGGCGCCTCTTCGGCTAGTCGCTCGTCGCCAGTCGCTCGTCGCGGCCGGGTGCGCCTTCGGCGGGCTGACCGCCGGGGCCGGGGCTGATGCGCTGGATCAGCGTGGAGAGCTCGGCGTGCAGGCGCACGAGGTCGTCGACCTCGACGCCGAGCGAGGCGACGACCTGCTCGGGCACGCGCTCGGCCTGGTCGCGGAGCCGGCGGCCGGCGTCGGTGAGTCGCAGCGCGAGCTGTCGTTCGTCGCGCGGCGAGCGCTCGCGGGTCACGAGCCCGGCGGCCTCGAGGCGCTTGACGAGCGGCGACAGCGTCGCGGGCTCGAGCCGCACGAGGGCCGCGATCTCGGAGAGGGCGAGCGGCTCGTGCTCCCAGAGGGCGAGCATCACGAGGTACTGCGGATGCGTGAGCCCCATGGGCTCGAGGATCGGCTTGTACGTGCCGATCACGAGCCGCGATGCGACGGCGAGCGCGAAGCAGAGCTGACGGTCGAGGGCGAGCGGGTCGACCTCGTCGACTGCGGCGGTGGCGGCATCCATATTCATTAGTATACTAACTGTTATGGCACGAACGAATGAGGACCCGGCGAACTGGACGCCCGAGCGCGGCCTCAACCCGCTGAACCCGTTCCTCGGCAAGCGCGGCTTCTACAACGCCTTCAACCGCATGATCTTCCGGTTCACGGGCCCCGCGCAGGTCGGCATCGGCCGCCCCGAGGCGCCGTACGTTCCGCCGGCCGACCCCCGCTGCCCGCTCTGCGGCGGGCCCATGGCCGCGCACGACATCGACCGTTCGGGCGAGCGCACGCAGGTGCACTGCCCGCCTGCCGCCGCTTCGCCCGTCGAGTAGCGACGAAGGAGCGAATCGAGACCAGCGCGCCCCGTGCCACCCCGCTGGTCTCGAGACGGCGCTGTCGCGCCTCCTCGACCGGCGAGCCGCGTACGCGAACGGCCCGGCTGGAGCCGGGTCGACCACCACCCTCGTCGAAGGGCGGTGACCGACCGAGCCCCAGCCGGGCCGAGTCATGTCGCGACGAGACGCGCCGAGCGCGTCAGATGCCGAAGATCGTCCAGTGCGCCGACGTCGAGGCGCCGGGGTCCAGCACGATGAGGTCGGTGCCCGAGTTGAAGGCGTCGGGCGGGCAGGTCATCGGCTCGACCGCGAGGCCGGTGCGACCGCTGCCGTCGGCCGTGTGGATCTGCACCCACGGACACTCCCGACCCCACGCCATGCCGACGCCGCGTCCGCTCGCGTCGACGACCGTGACCTGCACGGCACCGTCGGCCGCGGGGCTGTCGTACGCCAGGCCCGTGAACGCGTGGTCGATCTCGGTCGAGGCGATGCGCCGCGGCATCCGGTAGTCGAACGAGTCGCCGTCGCGGGGGGCGTCGACCGCGGCCAGGTGCGTCGGGATGAGCCGGTCGGGCGTGACCTCGAGCACCTCGGCGGCGGGCAGCGTGAGCGTCCAGTCGTCGACGAGGCCGTCGCCCGCCACGAGGTACGGGTGGGGGCCCGTGCCGTAGGGTGCGGCATCCGGCCCGACGTTCGTCGCGGTGACCGTGGTGTGCAGGCCGCCGGCGTCGACGCGGAAGTCGACCGAGATCTCGACGCGGTGCGGGTAGCCCGCCTGCGCCTCGATGGTCGCCGTCAGCACGACGCGCGCGCTCTCGCGGAGCACGGGGGTGAAGTCGAGCCACGCCGCGAGCCCGTGCAGCGCGTGGCCGCGGTCGGGCTCGGTGAGCGGCAGCTGCTCGTCGACGCCGCCGAAGCGGTACCGTCCGTCGGTGACGCGGTTCGGCCACGGCACGAGCGTCACGCCGCGGTATGCCGGGCGCACCTCGTCGGCTTCGAACGGCACGACGAGGTCGCGCCCCTCGAAGGTGAGCGAACGCAGCGAGGCGCCGATGCTGGCGATGGTCGCCTCGTAGCCGTGCGCGGCGATCGTGTGCTGGTGGCCCGAGAGCGCGTGCTCCGCGACCACTTACAGGCCCTGCGCGAGACGGTAGTACGCCTGGTTCCAGCGCACCTCGTGCTTGAACCCGGGCAGCGTGGTCTCCTCGTCGATGACGAGCAGCTCGAGCTCGGCCATCTCGGCGAAGTCGCGGAACACCTCGATGCCGACCGCGGTCGACATGACCGTGTGGTGCGCGGCGCCGGCCGTGAGCCACGCTGCGGCCGAGGTGCGGAAGTCGGGGGCCGGCTTCCAGACGGCACGGCCGACGGGCAGGTTCGGCAGCGACTCGCGCGGCGGCACGTTCTCGACGACGTTGGCCGTGAGGCGGAACCGGTCGCGCATGTCGCTCATCGCGACGACGACGGCGGGGCCGGGGTCGGCCGTGAAGACGAGGCGCACGGGGTCGTCCTTGCCGCCGATGCCGAGCGGGTGCACCTCGAGGGTGGGCTTGGCGCTCGTCAGCGAGGGCGAGACCTCGAGCATGTGCGCGCCGAGGATCAGCTCGTCGCCGGGGGTCATGTCGTAGGTGTAGTCCTCCATGAGGCTCGCGCCGCCGGGCAGGCCGGCGCCCATGACGTTCGCGATGCGCACGAGGATCGCGGTCTTCCAATCGCCCTCGGCGCCGAAGCCGTAGCCCTCTGCCATGAGGCGCTGCACGGCGAGGCCGGGCAGCTGCTTCAGCTCGCCCAGGTCTTCGAACGACGTGGTGAACGCGCCGAAGCCGCCCTCCTCGAGGAACGAGCGCAGGCCGATCTCGATCGCGGCGCCGTCGCGCAGCGACTGGTGGCGCTCGCCGCCCTTGCGCAGCTCGGGAACGACGTCGTACTCGGTCTCGTAGACCGCGACGAGCTCGTCGATCTCGGCCTCGGATGCCGCGGCGACCGCTTCGGCGAGCTCGTTGACGCCCCACGTGTTGACCTGCACGCCGAGGCGCAGCTCGGCCTCGGTCTTGTCGCCCTCGGTGACGGCGACGTAGCGCATGTTGTCGCCGAAGCGGGCGAGCTTCAGGTCGCGGCTCGCGGCGAGACCCGCGGCCGCACGCTGCCAGGTGCCGAGCTGCTGCTGCACGACGGGGTCGCTCGCGTGGCCGACGATGGTCTTGCGGGGCACGCCGAGGCGCGTCTGGATGTAGCCGAACTCGCGGTCGCCGTGGGCGGCCTGGTTCAGGTTCATGAAGTCGAAGTCGATGTCGGCCCAGGGCAGCTCGACATTGGCCTGCGTGTGCAGGTGCGCGAGCGGCTTCTGCAGCGCGTCGAGGCCGGCGATCCACATCTTCGCGGGGCTGAACGTGTGCATCCAGGCGACGAGGCCGATGACGTTCGGCGCGGCGTTCGCCTCGAGGGCGACCTTCTTGATCGCGGCCGAGTCGGTGAGCACGGGCAGCCAGACGATCTTCACGGGCACGTCGGATGCCGCGTCGAGCGTCGCGGCGATGGCCTCCGACTGCTCGGCGACCTGTGCGAGGGTCTCGGGGCCGTACAGGTGCTGGCTGCCGGTGAGGAACCAGACCTCGTACTGGTCGAGCGAGGTGGTGAGCGGCGTGCGGGTCATGTTCGTTTCCTTCTGGTGGGAGGTGGAGGTCAGAGTGCGTCGACGGCGGCGGCCTCGGCCGCGAGGCCGGCCCGGTACCGCTCGAGGTAGGCGGCGAAGCCGGCGACATCCGCCGGATCCGGATCGACCGTGTCGAAGCCCGCATCGGCGAAGACGCGGTCGTTCAGGTAGGTGCCGAGGTCGGTGTCGTCGGTGCCGGCGACGGCCTGCAGGTACGACGCGAGCACCGCGATGCCCCAGGCGCCGCCCTCGGAGGCGGTCTCGCCGACGGCGACCGGCGCGTCGAGCGCACCGGCGAGGAAGCGCTGGGCGACGCCGGCCGTGCGGAACATGCCGCCGTGCGCGAACATGCGGTCGAGCTCGACGCCCTCGCCGTCGAGCACGCGCATGCCGAGCGCGAGCGTGCCGAACACGCCGTAGAGCTGCGCGCGCACGAAGTTCGGCAGCGTGAGCCGGCTGTCGGGGGTGCGCACGACGAGCGGCCGGCCTTCGGAGAGGCCCGCGATGGGCTCGCCCGCGAGGTGGTTGTAGGCGAGCAGTCCGCCGGCGTCGGCCTCGCCCTCGAGCGCGGCCGTGAACAGCGCCTCGAAGACGGCGTCGGAGGAGATCGGGGTTCCGGATGCCGCGGCGAACTGCCCGAATACGCCCGCCCACGCGGCGAGCTCGCTCGCGCCGTTGTTGCAGTGCACCATCGCGACGGGGTCGCCGGCGGGCGTGGTCACGAGGTCGAGCTCGTGGTGCGCGTGCTCGAGGGCGCGCTCGAGCACGACCATCGCGAAGATGCTCGTGCCGGCGCTGACGTTGCCGGTGCGCGGGGCGACCGAGTTCGTCGCGACCATGCCCGTGCCGGCGTCGCCCTCGGGCGGGCACAGCAGGGCGCCCGGCTTCAGGCCGCCGGTCGGGTCGAGCAGCGCGGCGCCCGCCGAGGTCAGCACGCCGGCGGGGGCACCGGCCTCGAGCGACTGGGGCAGCAGCTCGACGAGCGGCTTCGGCAGGCGATCGCCGACGAGCTCGTCGTACGAGGCGACGAGGGCGGCGTCGTAGTCGTGGGTCACGGCGTCGATGGGGAACATGCCCGACGCGTCGCCGACGCCCAGCACCTTGCGGTCGGTCAGCTTCCAGTGCACGTAACCGGCGAGGGTCGTCACGAAGCGGATGTCGGGCCCGTGCGCCTCGGCGTCGAGCACTGCCTGATGCAGGTGGGCGATCGACCAGCGCAGTGGGATGTTCACGCCGAACCGCTCGCTGAGCTCGGCCGACGCCGCGCCCGTCGAGGTGTTGCGCCACGTGCGGAACGGCACGAGCAGGTCGCCCCGCTCGTCGAAGGCGAGGTAGCCGTGCATCATCGCCGAGACGCCGATCGCGCCGAACGTCTCGGGCGTCGCGTCGTAGCGGCGGCGCACGTCGGCGACGAGGTCGGCGTACGAGGCCTGCAGGCCCGACCAGACGTCTTCGAGCGAGTACGTCCAGACGCGGTCGACGAACTCGTTCTCCCACTCGTGGCTGCCGACGGCGAGCACGCGCGTCGGGTCGGCCGCATCGACGAGGCAGGCCTTGATGCGGGTGGAACCGAGCTCGATGCCGAGCGACGTGCGGCCCTCGAGGATCGCGGTGCGCGCGGCATCCGTCTGGGCGCCCTCGTGGGCGTTCTGGGGTTCGGTGCTCATCGTCGGGCATCTCCGCTCTGTCCGTAGACGTTCTGGTACCGGTCGTACAACCGGTCGATCGCTTCCTGCGGGATCGGGACCAACGGGCCCGCCTCACGAGCAAGATGCACCGTGCGGGCGACGTCCTCGACCATGACCGCGGCCTTGACCGCGTCCTTCGCCGACGACCCGATCGTGAACGGCCCGTGATTGGCCATCAACACCGCCCGGCTGCGATGCCCGGTCAACGTCTCCACGATGCCCCGACCGATCGAGTCGTCCCCGATGATCGCGAACGGACCCACCGGGATCGGACCACCGAACTCATCGGCCATCGCCGTGATCACGCACGGAATCGGCTCATTGCGCGCCGCCCACGCCACCGCATACGTCGAATGCGTGTGCACCACACCGCCGACCTCGGGCATGTTCCGATACACGTACGCATGCGCCGCCGTGTCCGACGACGGACTGCGCTCAGCACCCGGAGTGCCCTCGATCACGGTGCCGTCCAGATCGCACAGGATCATGTTCTCCGGCGCCAGATCGTCATAACTCACCCCCGACGGCTTGATCACGAACAGATCCGCACCCGGAACCCGACCACTGACGTTCCCGCCCGTCCACACCACCAGGCCATACCGCGTCAACTCCGCATGCAACTTCGCAACCTCGGTCCGAACACGGGCGATCGCCGATTCGACGTCGGCACCGAACTCCTGGGGTGGTGCATTCACGGGGCGTCCTCCATCGCGATCGGGCCACTGTGACCGGTCACATTCTGACTCAGACGGATGCGGGTGTCAATCGCGGAGCCCGACGGGCTCGGTCAGCGCGGCACGGACAGCGGCGCGGACGACGCCCGCACGATCAACTCGGGCACGAGCATCGGGCGGTTCGCCGCGGCATCCGCCCCGCCGAACTCGTCCGGGCGCTCGACGAGCGCGGCGACCGCGCGGCGCGCGAGCTCGTCGAAGTCCTGCCGCACGGTCGTGAGCGGCGGCCAGAAGAACTCCGCATCGGGGATGTCGTCGAAGCCCACGAGGCTGAGCGAACCGGGCACCGCGCCGCCGCGTTCGCGCACGAGGCGCATGAGGCCGAGCGCCATCTGGTCGTTGGCGGCGAAGACGGCGGTCGGGGCATCCGCCAGCAGGCGCTCCCCTGCGTCATAGCCCGACCGGGCCGACCAGTCGCCGCGAACGACGGCGACGGGCTCGAGGCCGTGCGCCGCGAGCTCGAGGTCGAAGCCGTGCTCGCGCGAGCTCGACTCCAGCCAGTCCGACGGCCCCGCGAGATGCGCGATGCGCGTGTGGCCGAGCTCGACGAGGTGGCGGGTCGCGATGCGTGCACCCTCGACCTGGTCGACGGCCGGGCTGTGGTCGCTGCGACCGCCGCGGCCGCCCGCGAGCAGCGTCACGACGGGCACGTCGACCCGCAGCTCGTCGAGCGCCTCGAGCACGCGCACGTGCGGCGCGACCACGACGATGCCGTCGACGGCCTGCCCGCGCAGGTGCGCGATGCCGGCCGAGACCGAGTCGAGGTCTTCGGAGTCGACGTAGGCCGTGCTCACCCAGTGGCCCGCGGCACGCGCGGCAGCCTCGAGGGCCGCGATGCTCGTCGAGGGGCCGTAGTTGCGCGAGTCCGACGCGAGCACGCCGATGGTGCGCGACCGCTTCGTGCCGAGGGCGCGAGCCGCGAAGTTCGGCGTGTACTGGAGCTCGGCGATCGCATCCATGACCCGGCGCCGCGTGGCCTCCTTGATCTGCGGATGATCGTTCAGCACGCGCGACACCGTCTGGCGCGAGACCCCGGCGAGCACGGCGACGTCGCGCACGCCGACCGCGCGCGAGGAGGCAGGGGCGACGGATGCGGCGGCGGGCGTGGCGGCGGGCGCCTCGGGTCCGCCGGGCGCGCGCTCCGTGCCGGATGCCTGCATGTCCGCCCCTCGTGCCCGCGTGGTGTCGATCCCGAGCGTAACCGACCGCCGCCCGGCGGGCGGCCGAGCACGCCTTCTGCCGTTGCACGGTCGGCGATCCACTGCCGTCGGTGCACCGCCGCCCGTTCGACCGGCGCCACCGCCGTGCCGACGTTCCGGCGCGACCGCCGCACCCGGCCCTATGATGCCGACATGAGCAAGCCTCAGCTGTTTCCGGGCTCCCCCATCGCCGAGGTCGTCGCCGACCTCGACCGCGTGCGGCGCCCGCTGCGCGCCTCCGACGGACTCGCCGTCTTCGTCGACATGTACCGGCAGGTCACCGCCCTCGTCGGGCAGCGCGTGGCCGAGGGCCGGTTCGACGATCCGGCGTTCATCGAGGAACTCGACGTGGTGTTCGCGGGCTACTTCCTCGCCGTTCCGAAGGCGATCGCCGCGGGCAAGCCCGTGCCGAAGGCGTGGGATCCGCTCATCGACCGGCGCGCAGCGCGCCTGTATCCGCTCCAGTACGCCCTCGCCGGCATGAACGCGCACATCAACCACGACCTCGCACTCGCCGTCGTCGAGACCTGCGAGCGGCGCGGACTCGACCCGAACCGCGGCACCGTGCACGCCGACTTCGACCGCATCAACGGCGTGCTCGCAGAACTCGTGCGGCCGATCAGGCGGGGCTTCCTCGAGAAGGAGGTCGTGCGCGCCGGGGCGCCGCTCTCGCCACTCGCCGACCTCGTCACGAACTTCTCGATGGAGAAGGCCCGCGATGCCGCGTGGGCGACCACCCTGACCCTCTGGGCCGTGCGCGACCTGCCGCTCGTGCCCGGGTCGACGGCGCGCGCCCTCGCGAGCACGGTCGGGCTGGTGAGCCGCCAACTGCTCGTGCGGTTCGACCCGCAGGACTGAGCCCGCCCGACCCGCACGCGACGTGGGCCGAACGGCCGGATGCCGCGGCTCGACGCCCGCGACTACCCCGCCGCCGGCGCCGGCTCGCCGCCGAGCTCCTCGACGAGCTTCGCGATGCGGCGCTCGCGCGTGGCCTCGGTCTTCGCCTGGTCGATGACGCGAACGAACTGGCGCCGCTGGCTCACGGTCTTCGCGTCGAAGCGTTCGCGCACGGCGGCATCGGCATCGAGCGCCGCGGCGATGTCGTCGGGCAGGTCGGGCGCGGCGGGCTCGTCCGCCAGATCGAGCCGCACGTCGACCACCTCGCCGACGACGAGCCCGGCCGCGGCACGGTTGGCGTTGCTCAACCCGATGAGGTTGCGGCCGAGCATGATCGCGATGCGCGTCTCCCACGAGTGCCCGTTGACCGTGACGGTGATGCGCGGCCGCTTGCCGCCGCCGAGTTCGTCGACCGCCGCGGGCGGCACCTCGAGGCCGTGCATCTTCTCCTGCGGCTCCACGACCGCCCGGAACTGCGCCATCGGCGTCTCCTCTCGACCCGACCGAGCCTATGACCTCGCCGTGACGCGCGGACGGAAGACGGGCGGATGTCGCGGGCCGACGTCAGTCGAGCGCGAGCCTCGGCGCCGACCTGATGCCGAACTCGTGCCGCAGCGCGCTGCGCGCCGCGTACCAGCCGTTGAGGCCGGTGACGCCTGGCCCGGGCGGCGTCGACGCCGACGCGAGGTAGACCCCTTCGACCGGCGTGCGCCACGGATCGGTCGAGAGCACCGGGCGTCGCAGCAGCTGCCCGATCGTCGGGGCGCCGGAGGCGATGTCGCCGAGCACGTAGTTCGGGTCGTACCGCTCGACGTCGAGCGCCGTGCGGCTCGCCGCCTCGAGCACCACGTCGCGGAAGCCGGGCGCGAACCGCTCGATCTGCCGGGTGATCGCCTCGCGCTGGTCGACGCCGGAGCCGCTCGGAACGTGCGTGTACGCCCAGAGCACCTGACGCCCGGCGGGCGCGCGGGTGTCGTCGACGATCGAGGGCTGCGAGACGAGCACGTACGGGGCATCCGAGTGGCGCCCACGGGCGACGTCCCGTTCGGCCCTCGCGATCTCGGCACGGGTGCCGCCGACGTGCACGGTGCCGGCGTCCCGGAGCCGTGGATCCGCCCACGGCACCGGGCCCGACAGGGCGAAGTCGACCTTCGCGACCCCGTTGCCGTACCGGAACGCCTGCAGTGCCCGCGCGTAGCGCCGCGGCATCCGCTCGCCCGCGATCGCGACGAGCGCCTTCGGCGTGACGTCGAACAGCACCGCACGGGCACGGGGCAGCTCGCGCAGGTCGGTGATCTCGGCATCCGTCGTGATCGTGCCGCCGTGCGCGACCAGGTCTTCGGCGAGCGCGTCGACGATCGACTGGCTGCCGCCGACCGGGATCGGCCAGCCGCGCGCGTGGGCGTAGCTGCCGAGCGACAGCGCGACGCCGGCGGGGGCGAGACCCGGAAGCGGCAGGATCGCGTGCGCCGCGACCCCGGCGAGCATCGCCGGCGCGACCTGCTCGGCGAAGCGCGCGTTCCAGAGCGGCGACCCCTGCTCGAGCACGCGCAGCCCGAACCGTGCCGCCGTCACGGGATCGCCCGGCACGCCCAGCAGGTTGCTGCCCGTGAACTCCGCGACGGCATCGGCCCGGGCGACGAGCGGCCCCATCAGGCGCCGATAGGCGCGCCCGTCGCGGCCCAGCCCCTCGACCGTGCGATCGAGATCGCGGTACGCGAGGCCCGCACGGCCCCCGTCGAGCGGGTGCCCGTACGCGGCCTCCGGATGCCGCAGCTCGACGCGTCGGGCCAGCTCGAACTCGCGGAAGAACCGCGACGCCAGGGCCATCGGATGCACCGCCGAGCACACGTCGTGCCGGAACCCGGGCAGCGTCAGCTCCTTCGTGCGCGCCCCGCCGCCGATCGTGTCGGCCCGCTCGAACACCTGCACGCGCAGGCCCGCGCGAGCCAGCGTCACGGCCGCCGCGAGCCCGTTGGGCCCGGCGCCCACGACGACGGCATCGGCATCCGTCATCAGAAGGCGGCCGACGCCCACCAGACGATGATGAACAGGCCCATCGCGACGAACACGACGCCCACGATCAGGAACACGTTCGCGCTGGGGCCGCGGGCGTCGGCCCTCGCCACGTTCGACTGGCGCTCGGCCGTGATGGTGTCGGCCAACCAACGCCGTCGGACGATCAGCGCGACACCGCCGACGAGCGCGAGCACGGCCCACGCGAGGGCGAAGATCAGGCCGGGTTCCACCCCGTCAGCCTACCGTCGACCCTGTGCGGAGCGGTCAGGAGAGCCCGATCGCCCGAGCGGGCGAACCTGTCCCCCTCCTGGGGGACACCACGACATTCGGAAATGCTTTGATCTGGTCGATTCCCTTCTGCTAGGAAAGGGGGGTCCCAAACCCCCCTACTGAATGGACACCCGACATGACCTCCCTCGATCTGCAGACCGAATCCGCAGCCCAGAGCGACTACGCCGCCGTCGGCGGTGCGCCCGCGATCACCGCGGTCGTCAACCGGTTCTACGAGCTCGTGCTCGGCGACGACCTGCTCGCCAAGCACTTCGAGGGCACCGAGATGGCCCGCCTCAAGCGGCACCAGGTCGCCCTCGTCTCCCAGGTCATGGGCGGTCCGGTCGCCTACGAAGGACGCGAGCTGCGCGCGGCCCACGCGAACATGGGCATCACGGCCGAGGAGTTCGGCGCGGTCGCCGGCCACCTCATCGCCGCACTGACCGAGGCCGGCGTGCCGTCCGAGATCATCGACCGCACCGTTGGCGCCGTCGCTGCGACCCAGCCCGACATCGTCGAGGTCCCCGCGGCCCAGGCCTGACGGCGTGGACACCGCCGCGCTGAAGCACACCTGGTCGCTGGCGGAGACGCTCGGCGACGAGGTGCCGCTGTTCTTCTACTCGCACCTCTTCTACACGCACCCCGAGCTCAGGGCGATGTTCCCGGTCGCGATGGCCACCCAGCGCGACCGGCTCGTCGGCGCGCTCGGGCGCATCGTGTCGAACGTCGACCAGCTCGACGAGGTGACCGCGTTCATCCAGCAGCTCGGCCGTGACCACCGGCGATTCGAAGTGGTCGCCGAGCACTACGACGCCGTCGGCCTCTCGCTGCTGACCACGCTGAAGCACTTCCTCGGCGAGCTCTGGACCCCGGAGCTCGCCGCCGACTGGGCGGCCGCGTACGGCGTCATCGCGACCGCGATGGTGCAGGCCGCAGAGGAGTCGGAGCTGAGCAGTCCGCCGTCCTGGGCGGGCCATGTCATCGGCGTCGACCGTCGGAGCATGGACATCGCGATCGTGCACGTGCGCCCCGAACCCGACCTCGCGTTCGAGCCGGGGCAGTCGTTCGCGGTCGAGACGCCGTACACGCCGCGCATGTGGCGGTACTACAGCCCGGCCAACGCGCCGCGCGCCGACGGCACGATCGAGTTCCACGTGCAGCTCGTGCCGGGCGGGCAGGTGTCCGGTGCCGTCGCGCGTCGACTGAAGGTCGGCGACGTGCTTCGGCTCGGCTCGGCGGTCGGCCAGGAGCTGACCCTCGACGAGGCCGACCGCGGTCGCGATCTCGTGATGGTCGCCGGCGGAACCGGCCTCGCCCCGCTGCGGTCGCACCTGGAGCGCATCGACCTGCAGTGGCAGGCGACCGGCGACGCCCCGCGCGTGCACCTGTTCCACGGCGCCCGGGTGCCGTGGAACCTGTACGAGCACCGGCTGCTGCAGAGCCTGGCCGGTCGGCCCTGGTTCGACTACACGCCCGTCGTGTCCGACGACCCCAGCTACCCGGGCCGCAAGGGGCTCGTGAGCGATGCGGTCGCCGAGACCGGGGTCATCCCCGGTGCGCTCGCGATGGTGTGCGGATCGCAGTCGATGGTCCAGTACACCGCCTCCCGGTTGCGCGACCTCGGCGTGCCCTCCCCCGACATCCGTTTCGAACTGTTCGCCCGACTCGAAGACGATCACGAGCGCCGCGACCCGCAGTCGCCGCAGCTCGCCGAACAACCGATGGGAAGTGCCCGATGACCATCTGGGACGACGAAGAGGAACTCCCGATCCCCCGACCGCCCGCGCCCGAAGGCGGCCTCGTGGCCGCCGTCTCACGTCTGCCCTCGTCGGGTGCCGTGAAGTTCGCCCCACGGCCGCTCGGCGGATACGACCGCGCCGAGGTCGACGCATTCGTCGACGACCTCGCCGAGTCGGTGGCCGCGGTCTGGGCCGCCCTCGACGAGGACCGCCGCGAGCTCGCCGAACTCCGGGCCGAGAACACGAAGCTCCGCAGCTCCGACAACGCCGACCTCGAGCACGAGGTCACGCTCGGCGCGGTCGGCCTGCTCTCGCAGGCGCAGATGATCGCCGACAAGGCGGTCGCCGACGCCGAGGCGTACGCGCGCGACCTCGTGCTCACGGCGCGCACGCAGTACCGCGAGACGCAGGAGCGCCACGCCGCCGAGGCGGCGGCATCCGCACCGGCGGCGGCTTCCGGCGCGGCGCCCGCCTCGGCCGCGGGCTCCGAGCCGAGCACCGCCACGGGGTCGATCTCGCTGCCGTCCATGCACGAGATCGAGTTCGTGCGCACCTACGCGCAAGTCGCGCAGGTCCAGTTGCGCTCGGTGCTCGATGCACTCACCGAGCAGGTCGACCGCCTCGGCACGCTGCCGCAGCCCGAGCCCGTCGAGGCCGTCGAGGCCGTCGGCGCGGTTCCCGACGACGAGTTCCCCGACGAGGAGCCCGACTGGCTGCCCGCCGTGCCTCCGCAACCGACGAAGGGGCGGCAGTCGTACGTCAGCCCCTGACCCGTCGACGGCCCGACGATCCGCCGCCCTCGCCCCCGCAGTGCGGGAGGCCGAGTGGAGGCGGATCGTCGGGCCGCCGGTTCGTCGGGCCTTTCCGGCGGATGCCGCGGCGCGGCGTTGCTATCCCTCGTCGCCCTCGGTGCGCGCGGAGTCCGCCTTCCACTGGCGGAAGCCGTCTTCCGAGCGCCCGCGTCGCCAGTACCCCGAGACCGAGAGCTGCTCACGGGCGAGGCCGCGCTCGGCCCGGAGGTAGGGGCGAACGCCGCGCATGACTTCCTCGGCCTCGCCGTGGACGAAGGCGTGCACCCGGCCCTCGGGCCAGTCGACCGACCGGACGGCCGCGGTGAGCAGTCCGGCGCCGGTGCCGCCGTCGCGATGCACGAACACCACGCTCGCGCGTCGGGCCGCGCGAGCTGCGGTTCGTACGCCGCCGACTCGACGAGCACGATCACCCTGGCGACGGCGTCGGCGGGCAGCACCTCGAGCGCCGCCGCGATCGCGGGCACCGCCGACTCGTCGCCGACGAGCAGATGCCAGTCCGCCTCGGGATCCGGTCGGTACGCACCACCGGGACCGTTGGCGAGCAGGATGTCGCCCACCCGGGCGTTCGCCGCCCACGGCCCCGCGACCCCCTCGTCGCCGTGAACCACGAAGTCGATGTCGAGCGTGCCGGCCGCGACATCCGGATGCAGTGCCGTGTACGTGCGGACGACCGGCAGGTCTTCAGCCGGCAACGTGCCGCGCAACTCCCGCACGTCGATGTTCTCGGGCAGGGTCACGCCCGGCTTCGAGAAGACGAGCTTGAGGTACCGGTCGGTGAACCCGCTCCCGAGGAACGCGGAGAGGTCGTCGCTGCGCAGGTGTACCCGGCGCAGGGCGGGCGTGACCCACGAGGTGCCGGTCACGACGAGACGGGTGGTCGGCATGCGGCTGCTCCATGGGTGGCTCGAGGGGCGGGCGGATCGATGACCTCCGGATGCCGGAGAGGGCCGCGCCGAGCACGGAACCCGCCTTCCATCTCACCATGCATTGCGTCCGTGCACGCCGCTCCGGGCGATCCCGGTCACCGCGAACCGCCCTCGTCGAAGCGCTCGGCGAGGGCGGTCGCACGACGACTCCGCTTCAGAGCACGCCGGGCACGAGCACGCGGTCGATTCTGTGGATCACGCCGTTGGAGGCCGTGATGTTGATGCCCGAGACCACCAGGCGCGGATCGGTGAACGCCGGGTTCTCGTCGCGCAGCGTGAGCAGGCGCGGCTTCACGATGCCGCCGTTGGCCATCGTGAGCGACTTCGACAGCACGACGCGGATCGGGCCGAGCTGCTTGCCCGGAACGACGTGGTACAGCAGCACGTTGGTGAGCTGCTCAGCCGTCAGGGCGCCCGAGATGGTCGCGAGCGCGTCGGCCTTGCTGGCCGGCGCGGTGCCGGTCAGGTCCTTCACGAGCCGGAGGAACGCCCGGTCGTTGGGGGTGAAGGCCGTGAACTTCGTCGACGTGTCCGAGAGCGTGGTGACGATCGCTGCATCACCGCCCGCACCGGCCGTACGGCTCGCCGTCGTTCGGCCGCACGTCGTGGAGCGAGGCGGCATCGCGGCACAGGATCGCGAGCAGGTCGCCCACGGCCAGGTCGGCGGGCAGCAGCGACGGCCGTTCGGGTGAGCCGAGCAGCGCCGGCGTCGAGCGCACGGTCGAGATCCGGGCGATGAGACGCGCATCCACGGGCAGGGCCTCGACGTTCGCGAGGTCGGCGTCGAGCTGCACGAGTCGGTCGCCCGAACGGTCGTCCACGCGGGTCACCCGAGCGACGACGACCGACACGGTCTCCTCGTGCGAGGCACGGCCGCCGGTGCCCGGCTGCACGGCGGCCGCGGTGTGCACGCACGGGGTGCCGCAGACCTCGGCGAGTCGACGCAGCGAGACCGCGGCGATCACGACGTCGTCGAGTCCGGCCACCGTGTTCGCCGGCCAGTGGCGGGCCACGATCGGGTCGGGGATCAGGCGGCGCATGGACGGGAGGATGCTGGTGAGCGTCATGTCTCCGGTGTACGCCGCCGCGGGGCTGTCGGCGCCGGCCCATACGGATCCCGAACGGCTCGGGCCATGATCCTCATGGCCCGCCGTCGGGGCGGGCCGACGCCGTCGAGTCAGGCCGGCAGGTAGGGGGCCACGATCATCGCGCTGAGGTCCATCGTGTCGCTCATGCCGAGCCCGGAGCCGAACATGAGGTCGCGGGCATCGGTCGCCGGGCCGTCGATCTCGTAGATCGTCGCGTAGCGGAACGGCGCCGCGCCGCCGGGCTCCTCGCCCAGCCGCAGCCGGTGCGCCGCGACGAAGCCGGGGAGCGCGAGCACCTCGGGCACGTGCGTGCCCCAGTACCATTCGCGGAACTCCTCGTCGCGGCCCGGAACGGAGTTGACGAGCGCGATGAGCGCTTCGTGTGCTGCCATCAGACACCTGCTTTCTCGTGCACGGGGGCGAAGGCGCCGCCGTAGTCGGGGGTCTCGGTCAACTCGCCGAGCATCTCGTGGAGCTTGGGCCGGCCGCCGGGGTTGAGCAGGAACTTGCGAGGCTTCCCCTGCACGTTGGCCCCGTAGTAGTGGCTGTGCTCGGCCGAGAAGATCGAGAGCGGCGCGAGGGTCTCGACCATGGTCATCCAGGCGGCCTCGTGCTCGGCGGTCGGCTCGAAGCGATCGAAGCCCTGCTCGCGGGCGTGGATGAGGGTCGTCGCGATCCAGTCGACCTGGTCCTGCGAGTAGCGCGGGTAGTTGCCGCCGCCCGCGCCGTGCGGGCCGCCCGGGAAGAAGAAGTTCGGCAGACGGTGGGCGGTGAACCCGGCGAAGTCCGAGGGGCCGTCCTCCCAGTCGGTGCTGAGATCGAGGCCGTCGCGGCCGACGACGCCCATGCGGGTGAGCGCGCCCGTACCGAAGTCGAAGCCCGTCGCGTACACGATGATGTCGTAGTCGCGGTGGCCTTCGGTGGTCTGGATGCCGGTGGCGTCGACGCGCACGAAGGGCGTCTCGCGCAGCGAGACGAGCGAGACGTTCGGCTTGTTGAACGACTCGTAGTAGTCGGCGATGAACGGAGGACGCTTCGCGCCGAAGAGGTGGTCGGTCGGGATGAGTCGCTCAGCGGTGACGGGGTCGGCGACGATCGAGCGGACCTTGTTCGCGAGGAACGCGCAGAACTCGAGGTTCGCCTCGCGGTTCGTCGTCATGTCGTAGTAGTTCGACGTGAGCTTGCCGAAGCCCGGCGCCTTCCAGATCTGCTCGTAGAACGCCTGACGCTCCTCCGGCGTGTCATCGGTCGAGAACCTGCCGGCGGGCGGATGCATGAACCCGGTCGGGTTGGCCGGAGAGGTGAGCGTCTGCACGATCTGCTCGAAGTTCTCGCTGAGCCATGCGTGCTTCTCGTCGGTCAGCGGCGCGTTGTTGAGCGGGGTCGTCCACGTGGGGGTGCGCTGGTAGAGGTCGACCTGCGCGGCGATCTCGGAGATCACCGGCAGGATCTGGGCCCCGCTCGGACCGTTGCCGATGATCGCGACGCGCTTGCCCGCGAAGTCGAGGGGCTCGCGGGGCCAGGCGCCGGTGTGGTGGCCCTCGCCCCGGAAGTCCTCGAGTCCGTCGATCTCGGGATAGTGCGGCACCGAGAGTCCGCCCGTCGCCGAGATGACCCATCGCGCCCGGAACGTCTCGCCTGCGGCCGTCGCGATGTCCCAGCTCGTCGCCTCCTCGTTCCAGACGGCCGAGACGACGCGCTGCCCCGTGCGGATGTGCCGACGCAGGTCGAAGCGGTCGACGACGTGGTTGAGGTAGCGCTCGATCTCGGGCTGCGTGGCGAACTCCTCCTCCCACTTCCAGTCGGCGAAGAGCTCCTTCGAGAAGAGGTAGCCGTATGTGTAGCTCTCGGAGTCGAAGCGGGCCGCCGGGTAGCGGTTCCAGTACCAGACTCCGCCGACGTCGTCGCCGGCCTCGAGGGTCAGCGCGGTGAACCCGGCCTCGATCGCCCGGTGGAGGGCGTAGATGCCGACGACGCCGGCCCCGATCACCAGTACTTCGACGTCGACGTCCTTGTCGGTCTTGCTCGTCATGCGGCTCGCTCCTGATCTTGTGCTCTGCCTGCGGCATCGCCGAAAGCTAAGCACATCTGCTGAAAACAGGCAAGCAGACTCTACACATGCACTCATTGACGGGCATCCGGGGAATTGCAGGAATTCATCATGTGTGATGAAATCCATGAACGATCACTCAAGGGAGAATGATGAACGCACCAGCTGACCTCCGCTTCGACGGACGCGTCGCCGTCGTCACCGGCGCCGGCCGCGGCCTCGGCCGGGCACACGCGCTGCTGCTCGCCGAACGAGGAGCCAAGGTCGTCGTCAACGACTTCGGCGGCTCGAAGGAGGGCGTCGGCAACGACACCGGCCCCGCGAACGATGTCGTCGCCGAGATCCTCGCCGCCGGCGGGGAGGCCATCGCCGATGCGAGCGACATCGGCGTCGAGGCGAACTGCCACGCCCTCGTCGAGAAGACGGTCCGCGAGTTCGGCCGCATCGACGTGCTCGTCAACAACGCCGGCATCTCGAGGTGGGCCTCGTTCCCCGAGGCCGACGCCGACAACCTCGAGCGCACGCTCGACGTGCACCTCCGCGGAACCTGGCACACGACGCGTGCGGCCTGGCCGCATTTCGAGGCCCAGGGCTACGGACGGGTGATCACGACCGTGTCGACCGGCATGCTCGGACTGGCCGACAACCTCGCCTACGCCACCGCGAAGGGCGCGCTCATCGGCTTCACACGCAGCCTCGCCGTCGCGGCGGCCCCCAAGGGCATCCTCGTCAACGCCATCGCCCCGAACGCGATCACGCGGCCGAGCGAGACGGCGACCAAGCCGAACATCGTGACGTCGGCACCGATGGACCCGGCCCGCCTGCAGGCCATGGAGACCGGCCTCGTCTCACCCATGGTCGCACTCCTCTCGCACGAGACCTGCCCGGTGAACGGCGAGATCCTCGTGGCAGGCGCCAAGCGCTTCTCGCGCTGGTTCCTCGGCATCACGCCCGGCTGGCTCTCCGACGGCGACCCGACGCCCGAGCAGATCGCGGCCAACTGGGACGAGATCAACGATCGAGACGGCTATTACGTGCCCGAGAGCCTCACGGACTGGTCGTCGCGATTCATGGCGCACCTCGTGGCCTGAGCCCCACGCGGCATCCGAACTCCTGAGAAGGGGGCGCGAGCGAAACCGCTCGCGCCCCCTTCGGCGTCGCCGGCACGCCCGACCTCAGTCGGCCGCGACCACCCGAGGGTCGCCGGGGACGGTCGGTGCGACGAGACCGGCGGCCAGGTACACGACGAGATCGTCGATCAGCACGTCGATCTTCACGGGCTGCGCGCGCTTGAGCTGCGCCGCCTGATACCGGGCGAGCGTGTGCACCGCGCTCGTGAGCGTGACCCACCAGCGTTCATCGAGCACCGCGGCGGGCACGTCGGGCACGAGCCGCGCGAGCAGCGCACGAAGCGTGATGACGGATGCCCCGGTGTGCACGCCCTGGTTCGTGAGGCCCTCGTAGCCGCCCTCCTCGGTGATGAAGAGCGAGAGGAAAGCGAGGTAGTGGTTGTCGGGCCGGATGTGGATGGCGAGCGGTCGCACGAACGCGCTCACGACGTCGGCGACGGTCGGCGCCACGCCGCCGAGCATGAGCCCGGCCACGAGGTCGGCGCGCTCGAGCTCGCTCTCGGACCCTCGGGACTCCATGATCGCCGTCACGAGCGCCTCGCGGTCGCCGAAGTGGTACTGCACGGCCGCATGGTTGCGCTGGCCGGCCTCTGCGCCGATGTCACGCAGCGGCACCGCTGAAATCCCGTGCTCGGCGAAGAGGCGCTCGGCGGCCGAGAGGATGAGCTGGCGAGTGGCCTCGCCCCGCACGTTTCCGCGCTCCACCGAGACCCGACGCGTGGACCGGCGGGCGGCGCCTTCAGACGCGGATTGAGACATGCTTAGGAATCTAGCGCGATCCTGATGCTGATCGGGGCCATCTCGGTGCCCGCCGGGTAGACCGTGCCGAACAGATCGACCGCGGCCGGCGCCAACTGCGTCGGCACACCGCTCCAGGTGAGGCCGGCTTCGTCGGCCTCGGGGAGCGCCGCCGCGAGCGCGACGACCGCGAGGAGCTCGTCGGGGTCGTCGGCGACGTGGGTGGCGAGCACGCCGCGGTCGGGCCCGACGACGATCTCGGGGTCCTTGATGAGGATGTCCATGAGGCCGCCGTGCGCGACGAAGCGCACCGATCCCACGAACGAGAATCGCCAGTCGGCACCCTCGCGGACCGCCCGCCGCAATGGGAACGAGAAGACCCCGCCCTCCCGCTCGACCGCGCCGCCGTCGACCGTGTAGCCGCCGCGCGCGATCTTCGTCACGTAGGTCGTGAGCGAATCGCGGACGGCCCAGTCGAGCGCGTCCTCCATGGCGATCGCCACGGCCTCGGGCGTCGCCGCCGTCGTGGTCGTCATGAGGCGTCCTTCGGTGCACGATGCCCGGGCGGGAACCCGACCATGCCGTCCTCGAGCTCGAGCCCGAGGTTGCGGAACGCGATGCAGTGCATGTCGTAGGTGCCGATGGTGAACACGAAGTCGATGAGCTGCTGTCGATCGAGCTGCGCCGCGATGCCGGCCCACGTCTGTTCGGAGATCAGGCGGTCGCCCGTGACCATCTCGTCGATCGACCGCACCAGCACCGCGTCTTCCGGGCTCCACCCCGCGGCATCCGGCCCCTCGGAGAGCGCGGCGACCTCGGCCTCGGTGAGCGCGCCGCTCGCCGTGCTCATCCAGACGTGCTGGGCCCACTCGTACTCGCCGTAGCCGAGCCACGTCGTGCGGAGGATCGCGATCTCGCGCTGGCGGTCCGAGAGCGTCGACTTGCGCAGGTGGTTCGAGAACGGCATCCACCCGCGGATGAAGTCGGGGTGCCAGGCGTAGATGCCGAGGATGTTCGCCTTCGGGCGCTGCACCGGGCCGTCGGCGGGCGCACCTCCCGGCGCGTGGGCTCGGAGCACCGAGAACGCCTCGTCGACGTCGTCGGTCCACTCGTCGGTGGGGCGCGGAGGCACGCGGGGGACGGTGGGCTCGCTCGCGTCGGCGGCCTCGATGGGGTGGGTGGTGTCGATGGTGTCGGTCATGTCGTCGTCTCCGATCAGCCGATGAAGGATCCGCCGTTGACGCTGAGCGTCTGGCCCGTGACGTAGCCCGCCTGGTCGGACACGAGGTAGGAGACCGCCGCGGCGATGTCCTCCCCGACGCCGACCCGGCCGACCGGGATGTACTTGGCCATGTCGTCGGCCGAGGGGATGGTGCCGGCGGCGCGCTTCTTCGCGACGCTCGGGGTGTCGACCGACGACGGGGCGACGGTGTTCACGGTGATGCCGGCCTTGCCGAACTCGACGGCGAGGGCCTTCGTCATCGCCATCTGCCCGCCCTTCGAGGCCGCGTAGTGGGCCATGCGGGGCGCGCCGCGCTGGGCGCTCGACGACGAGATGAGCACGATGCGACCCCATCCGGCCTCGACGAGGTCGGGCAGGCTCGCCTGCACGGTGTTGAAGGTGCCGGTGAGGTTGATGCCGAGCACCGTGTTCCACTGCTCGAGGGTCATCTCGAGGAAGGCCTGCTGCGGTGCGACGGCCGCGTTCGCGACCACCACGGCGATGGGGCCGAGGTCGGCGCGGATCCGGGCGAGCGCGGCGTCGACCTGTTCGCGGTCGGCGACGTCGGCGTCATACCCGCGGGCGATGCCGCCACCCGTCGCGATGCCGTCGGCCGCCGCGGCGGCGGTGCCCGGCGTGCGGCCGATGATCGCGACGGCGAAGCCGTCTTCGGCGAGCCGCTGGGCGATCGACAGCCCGATGCCCCCTGCGGCGCCCGTGATGACGGCGACCTTCTGCTCGGGGGCGGCGGTCTCGCCCGGTGCGGCGACGGGCGCCTCGGCGATCGACATGTCGTACTTCCTCTCCATTGAAGGCCGGGAGGGAACACGACTCGCCAATGAGAGGGGTTCGCGCCCGGTGACGCTAGTGTCGTTCAACGGAACATCTGTTCTGTTGAGCAACAGCAAATAGAATGCTTGCGCAGCGGTCGGATGTCAAGCCACTGTTGGCAGGTACACGCGACGAATGGGCAGGCGATGAGCATGGCGACCGATGAGGCCGGGACCGACACGGGAGAGGCGAGCCGCCGCCGCCAACCCCTCGCCCGTGGCATCGAGCTGCTCACCTATATGATCGAGAGCCCCAAGGACTCGCACGGCGTTCGCGAACTCGCCGGCCGGCTGGGCGTCAGCCCGAGCACCGCGCACCGCCTCATCACCGATCTCGAGAAGCTCGGCCTCGTGCGCCGCGCCGAGAACGGCACCTCCTACCGGCTCGGACTCGAGTTCCTTCGGCTCGCATGGCTCACGACCGGCCGCTACCCCTCGCAGGAACTCGCGCTCGGTGTACTGCAGGACCTCGTCGCACAGACCGGCGAATCCGCGTTCTCGTCGCTCTACAACGACCAGCGCCACGAGATGATGTTCACCTCGACGGTCGAGTCCCCGCATCCGCTCCGGTACTCCCTCCCCCTTCAGCAATGGATGCCGCTGCACGGCGGTGCGAGCGGGCTCGTGATCCTCGCCTTCCTGCCCGAGGAGGTGCAGCGGGAGATCGTCCGCAAGCCGCTCGCGCAACTCACCCCCGACACGATCACCGACCCCGACGCACTCCTCGAGCGCCTCGTGCAGATCCGCCGAGACGGCTACGCCATCACGCGCGGAGAGCGCATCAGCGGCGCGGTGGCGATCGCCGCCCCCGTCTTCGGCCTGGTTCCCGGAGCGATCGCGGGCGCGGCGGGCATCTCGGTCCCCGAGTCGCGCTTCGACGAATCGAAGACGACGGCCTTCGCGATCGACGTCCGCGAGGCGGCCGCGCAGATCACGGCCAACATCAGCGGGCAGCACCTCGACCGCTGATCGACTGACGACCGCGCGCTGATCGGCTGACGACCGCTCGCCGATCGGCGCACGCCGCAGCCCGATCCTCTCGCCCGGCGGCCAGAGCGCACGTTCGTGCTGCCCGGGATCCCGTGCTCGCGGCGGCATTCGGCGACCCCGATCCACGCTCCCTCGGTTGACATCGCTCGACGCTCCAGCGATACTCACTGTTGCGTAATAGCGAATTACTGTTCCGTTGAACAGAACCCATCGTCACCCCCGACAGCGAAGTTGAGGACCAGCACCATGAGCGAAACCGGCGCCGACCGTCACGTCGTGATCATCGGAGCGTCACTGGCGGGCACGCGCAC
Source organism: Agromyces allii (assembly GCF_009749385.1). Classification (GTDB taxonomy): domain Bacteria; phylum Actinomycetota; class Actinomycetes; order Actinomycetales; family Microbacteriaceae; genus Agromyces; species Agromyces allii. The sequence goes on from NZ_WBIN01000010.1 coordinate 194,648, forward strand.
CGCACAGGGCCTGCGCACCCACGGCCACACCGGGCGGATCACCCTGATCGGCGCCGAGGACGAGCTCCCCTACGACCGGCCGCCGCTGTCGAAGGAGCTCCTGACCTCCGACTGGTCCGACGAATCCGTCGCCGGCGTGCGCCTCGTCACCCAAGCAGAACTCGACGACCTCGACATCGACCTCCGGCTCGGCGTCGCCGCGACCGGGCTCGACCTCGACACGCGAACGGTCGACCTCGCCGACGGCACCGGTGTCGCGTACGACGTGCTCGTCATCGCGACGGGCGCAGGAGCACGCCCGTCGCCGTGGAATCCGCCCTCGGGCGTGCTGCAGCTGCGCACCCTCGCCGACTCCCGCGCCATCGCCGAGCGACTCGCGTTGCAGGAACCCGTCGTCGTCGTCGGCGGCGGATTCATCGGCACCGAGATCGCCGCTGCCGCGATCGGCTTCGGCTGCGCCGTGACCGTCGTCGACCCCGTGGCCGAGCCCATGACCCGACTCGTCGGCGCCGAGATCGCCGGCGCCCTCGTCGAACTCCACCGCGACAACGGCGCCGTGACCCGCTTCGGCGTCGGCGTCACCGACATCCGCGGTGAGGCCGGCGACCTCACCGTCGTGCTCGACGACGGATCCGAGCTGCGCGCCTCCACCGCGATCGTCGGCATCGGCTCGGTCGCCAACACCGGCTGGCTCGAGGACTCGAGCCTCACCATCGCGAACGGCGTCGTCACCGACCCCTACCTCCGCGCGATCGGCACCGAGGGCGTCTACGCGATCGGCGACGTCGCCCGCTGGCCGCACCCCGGCCACGGCACCGACATCCGCGCCGAGCACTGGACGAACGCGAGCGACCAGGCGCGCTACGTCGCGACCGCGATCACGCAGGGCGTGAGCGCCCCGTTCGACTCCGCCGACTACGTCTGGTCCGACCAGTACGCCTGGAAGGTGCACTCCGTCGGCCGCCGCGACGCCGCGGGCACGTCGATCGTGGTCGGCGACCTCGACGCCGACGGGCGCGTCGCCGTCATCCACGCCGACGCCGACGGCATCGCCTGCGGCGCCGTCACGGTCAACTGGGTGCGCGCGCTGAACCAGGTGCGCCGCCTGCTCGCCGCCGGCCGCCCGGCCGCGGACATCGTCGACGAACTCGGCCTGCGCGCCGCCTGACGGCCGAGCACCGGCATCCGCGACATCCCGACACCCTGAAGGAAGGAACCGTCATGGTCTACGTGGTCACCGAAGCCTGCGTCGACGTGCAGGACAAGAGCTGCATGCAGGAATGCCCCGCCGACTGCATCTTCGAGGGCGGGCGCATGACCTACATCAACCCCGACCTCTGCATCGACTGCGGTGCGTGCGTCACCGCATGCCCGGTCGACGCCGTCTACTACGACGCCGAACTGCCGGCGGACCAGGAGGCGTACCTCGATCTCAACGAGCGGTTCTTCGCCGAGGTCGAGACCCCCAAGAGCGGCCGCAAGGCCGGGAAGATCTTCTTCGACGTCGACGAGATCGCGGCCCTCGCGCCGCGCGGAAAGGCCTGAACCATGTCCCCCACCCGTGTCGCCGTGATCGGCTCCGGACCCTCCGGCGCGTACACCGCCCAACTGCTCACCGAGGAGTCGGAGTCACCGGTCGAGGTCGACGTGTTCGACCGACTGCCAACGCCCTTCGGCCTCGTGCGCTACGGCGTCGCGCCCGACCACCCCCGCATCAAGTCGATCATCACCTCATTCACCGACGTGTTCGAGGAGACGCCCGGCCTGCGATTCCTCGGCAACGTCGAGATCGGCCGCGACGTCTCGCTCGACGAGCTCCGCACGCACTACGACGCCGTCGTCTTCGCCCACGGCGCGCCGCACGATCGGCGCCTCGGAATCCCCGGCGAAGACCTCGGTGGCATCAGCGCGGTCCGCGAGTTCGTCTCCTGGTACCAGGGACACCCCGACCAGTCCGTCGACGCGTTCCTGCTCGAGGGCGGCCGCCGCGCCGTCGTCGTCGGCGTCGGCAACGTCGCGCTCGACGCGGCGCGCATGCTCGTGCGCGAGGTGCCCGACCTCCGCGCGACCGACATCCCCGAGCACGTCGTCGAGGCCTTCGCCGCGAGCACGATCGACGAGGTCGTCGTCATCGGTCGCCGCGGACCCGGCTACGCGAAGTTCACCAACAAGGAGTTCATCGAGCTCCTCGAGGTCGAATCGACCGACGTGCTCATCGACCCAGCCGACCTCGAGTTCGATGCCGACCAGCAGGCCTTCGTCGACGCCGATCCGGCCGCGCGGCGACTCGTGTCGACCTTCCAGAAGGCCGCGGAGCGCGGGTCGCTCGGGCGCGCCAAGACGATCCGGTTCCTCTTCGACCGCACGCCCGTCGAGTTCGTCGGCGAGAACGGCGCGGTCACCGGTATCCGCCTCGCCAGGACGAGCGACCCGACGGTGACCGAGACGCTCGACGTCGACCTCGCCCTGCGATCGGTCGGATACCTCGGCAAGCCGCTCGACGGGCTGCCCTTCGACGAGCGCAGCGGCACCATCCCGCACCTCGACTCTCGCGTCGCCGAGGGCGACGACGTCGTGCCCGGCGTCTACGTCGCCGGCTGGATCAAGCGCGGACCGAACGGCGTCGTCGGCACCAATCGCAAGTGCGCCCTCGAGACCGTGACCTCGATCCTCGCGGATGTCGCGGCCCGCGGAGGCGCGTCGACCTCGACGTCGGCCGCCGACGTCGACGCCCTGCTCCGAGAGCGCGGCGTCGAGGTCGTCGACTGGGCCGCCTGGCGCGCGATCGAGGCCGCCGAGATCGCCGCTGGAGCGGCCGTCGGCCGTGAGCGCATCAAGCTCCACCGGCGCGAGGACATGCTCCGCGCGGCGAGCCCGGCCCCCGAGTACGCCGGGGCCTAGCCGTGCCTCGCACCGCCACGGGGGCGAACGCCGCTGCCGACGCCGAGACCGCAGACGCGGCAACCGTCTCCGCTACCGTCTCCGCCGTCCGCGAGGCGGTCGGCGCGGTGACCGACCCGGAGCTGCGACGGCCGCTCGGCGAGCTCGACATGATCCACGCGGTCGCGGTCGCCGACGGCGTCGCCTCCGTCGGCATCCTGCTCACGATCGCGGGCTGCCCGATGGCGCAGCGCATCGAACGCGACGTGCACGACGCAGCGGCGGGGGTGCGCGGCATCCGCGAGGTGCACGTCGACGTCGGCGTCATGGACGACGACCAGCGCGCCGCGCTCACCGCGAAGCTCCGCGGCGGGCGCCCGACCGCGGCCAATCCGTTCACGGCCGACTCGCTGACGCGCGTCATCGCGGTCACGAGCGGCAAGGGCGGGGTCGGCAAGTCGAGCGTGACCGCCAACCTCGCTATCGCGCTCGCCAACCGCGGGCTCCGCGTCGGGCTCATCGACGCCGACGTGCACGGCTTCTCCATCCCCGGGCTCGTCGGGCTGGTCGACCCCGACGGTCGCATCCAGCGCCCGACCCGGGTCGAGGACCTCGCCCTCCCGCCCGTCGCCTACGGCGTCAAGACGATCTCGATCGGCATGTTCCTGAAGCCCGGCGCCGAAGACACCGCGGTGCCCTGGCGCGGTCCGATGCTGCACCGCACGCTGGAGCAGTTCCTCGGCGAGGTCTACTTCGGCGACCTCGACCTCCTGCTCATCGACATGCCGCCCGGCACGGGCGACGCGGCGATCTCGGTCGGCCACCTGCTCCCCCATGCGGAGGTGCTCGTCGTGACGACCCCGCAGCGGGCGGCGGCCAGCGTGGCCGTCCGGAGCGGCCAGCTCGCCCTCCAGCTCGGCCAACGACTGCTCGGCGTCGTCGAGACGATGGCTCCGGCCGCGATGCCCGACGGTTCGGTCTTCGAACCGTTCGGCTCGGGTGGCGGTGAAGCCGTCGCCGCACGTCTCTCGACGCCAGACGACGCCGTGCGCGTCATCGCCTCGATCCCGTTCAGCACGGCGCTGCGGTCCGGCGGCGACGAGGGCCTCCCGGTCGTGGCCGAGCACCCGGCCGACCCCGCTGCACGCGCCTTCGCCGAGCTCGCAGCGACGCTCTCCGTGCGGGCTCGCGGCCTCGCGGGCATCAGGCTGCCGCTCGCGGTCGCCTGACGTCGTTCGCCGTCGCCCGGCATCCGTTCGCCGTCGCCCGACCTCGCTCGACGCCCTCGCCGAGCACATCGCCGAGGCGCAACGAAGGGCCGGATGTCCCGCATCCGGCCCTTCGCCTCCCGTCCGCACGACCTGCGGCCGCACAGGAGCTCAGCGCGCGCCGACCCGCTCGGGTGCGGCGCCGACGATGCCGTCCTCGATGAGCGCGGCCACGTCGTCGTCGGTGAAGCCCAGTTCGCCCGCGAGGAGCTGCACCGTGTCGCCGCCGAGGGCCGGCGGATACCCGGGCTCCACGTCGGCGGTGTCCACGAACCTGATCGGCGTCGCGACGTTCTCGAACGAGACCTCCTCGTTCTGCACGGTCACCAGCGAACCGTCGGCGGCCGCGCGCGCATCGCCGAGCGCTTCGAGTACGTTCTTGACCGGCGCGACGGGCACCGACGCCGCGGTGAGCGCGTCGACCCACTCCGCTGCCGGCCGCTCGGCGATCCGGGCCTCGAGCAGGTCCCAGAGCTCATGCTTGTTCCGCAGCCGCGAGGCCGCGTCGACGAAGCGGGGGTCGTCGACGAGCGCGTCGAGCCCGAGCACGCGGCAGAAGTCCTCCCACATCCGCGGCGTGTTCGCCGTGACCACGAACTCGCGCCCGTCGCCGCCGCGGAACGAGCGGTACGTGGCGATGGAGTCGTGCGCTGCACCCTGGGGGCCCGGCGCCGTCTCGTTGACGCCCGCGTAGAGCGCCTGGTACGACAGCATCGCGAGCTGCCCGCGCAGCATCGACACGTCGACGATGCGTCCGAGGCCGGTCTCGGCGCGGGCGTTGAGCGCCGCCAGGATGCCGATGACCGCATAGAGCCCGGCGACGACGTCGCCGGCCGGGATGCCGAGGCGCGCAGCAGGTGAACCGGGGTGTCCGTTGAGGCTCATGACGCCGCTGAGCGCCTGCACGACCATGTCGTAGGCGGGCCGGTCGCGCCACGGGCCCTCCTGGCCGAATCCGCTGATCGAGGCCCAGACGAGCGACGGATGCTCCGCCACGACGCCCTCGGGCGCCAGGCCCAGGCGCGTGGTGACCCCTGGCCGGAAGTTCTCGATCACGACGTCGGCGCCGGCGATGAGCCGCCGCACGACCTCCTGCCCGCGCGGGGACTTGAGGTCGATCGCGATGCTCCGCTTGTTGCGGTTGTTGGCCAGGAAGTACGCGCTGTCGCCGCCGACCTCGGGCCCGGCGATCGCGCGACTCGAGTCCCCCGCGAGCGCCTCGACCTTGACGACGTCCGCGCCGAGGTCGCCGAGCAGCTGCGTCGCAGACGGCCCCGAGAGGAACGTCGTCAGGTCGATGACGCGCACGCCCTCGAGGGGCGGGCGCTGCACGCCGATGCCGGCGCCCGCACCGGCACGCGCGGTGCCGTCGCCGATCGGGTCGCCCGCGGCATCCGCCCCTCTGCCGGCGCTCACGCCGCCTCGAAGAGGTGCACGGTGCAGGCGCCGTGGTCGAGGCCGGCGGTGCCGCCGCCCGTGACGTGCGTCATCGCCCACCGGGCATCGTCGATCTGACGGTCGCCGGCGTTGCCCGTGAGCTGCCAGAACGCCTCGGCGATCTGCGCGACGCCGCTGGCGCCGACCGGGTGCCCCTTGGCGAGCAGGCCGCCGCTCGGGTTGACGACCACGTCGCCCCCGAAGGTCGTGCGGCCGTCGCGGATGAGGTCGATGCCGCGCCCGCGCTCGGCGAGCCCGAATGCCTCGTAGTAGACGAGCTCGGCGATCGAGAACGCGTCGTGCAGTTCGATCATGTCGAGGTCCTCTGGGCCGATGCCCGCGGCCTCGTATGCGTCGTGCGCCGAGTGCGCGCTGATCTCGGGGTAGGTCATGTCGCGGAACCCCTCGGAGACCCGGCCCGAGTGCAGCACCGAGGCGGCGACGCGCATGCTCGACGAGATGCCGAGCCGGGCGCGCGCACGCTCGGAGGCGAGCACGACGACGGCCGCACCGTCGCCGGTGGGGCAGCACATGAGCAGCGTCAACGGGTCGGCGACCGGGCGGGCGCCGAGCACCTCCTCGACGCTCACCTCCGTGCGGAACTGCGCGAACGGGTTGAGCGCGCCGTGCCTGCGGGCCTTCACGCTGACCAGCGCGAGGTCCTCGGGGGTCGCCTCGGTCTCGTAGAGATACCGGTTGGCGCGCATGGCGTAGACGGCGGGCATGACGATGCCCTGCTTCACCTCGCGGTCCTCGGGCGAGAGGGGCAGGGTGCCTCCGCCGAACTGGGTGAGCTTCTCGACGCCGATCACGACGGCGACCTCGACGAGTCCCTGCGCGATCGCCGACCAGGCCTCGTGCACGGCGGTCGCACCGCTCGAGCAGGCGTTGTCGACGTTGACGGTCGGCACGCCGCCCAGGCCGATCTCCTTGCAGATGCGCTGGCCGGTCATCATGCCGCCGTACGAGTGACCGACGTAGACCGCGTCGACGTCGGCTTTCTCGACGCCCGCGCCGCGGAGGGCGTCGATGAGCGGGGGCACGGCGAGGCCGACGTACGACGACGAGCGGTGCTTGCCGAACGGCACCATGGCCGCGGAGATCACGTGGACGTTCTCGGTCATCGGGTCAGTCCTCTTCTACTTCGTCATGCGGGTTCGCGTGCAGGTTCGCGTCCGCTGCCGCAGGGGCGGATGCTGCGGGGGCGGATGCCGCGGGCCCGGCGCTCGGCGCGAAGTACCAGTCGTCGCCGTCGACGGCGAACTCGACCGCCAGGCCGGGCTGCAGCGGTTGGCCGTCTTCACGGAGGTCGGCGAGGGTGCGCACGTCGCCGGCCAGGTCGACGTAGCCGAGTGCGCGAACCCCGGCAGCGCCGACGTGCAAGCGGGTGAAGGCGTAGAGCACGCCGGTGGCCGGCAGCGCGACGCGGGTGACGGCGGTGCCGACGCAGTCGCTGCAGACGATGCGGTCGCCGAGCATGGTGCGCCCGCAGGCGTCGCAGCGCGTGCCCACCAGTCGCGGACCCTCGTCGAAGAGGTCGACGAGGCCGTCGGCGTCGAGGTCGGGCACGGGGAGGGAGACGGACGCCTCGATGCGAGCGGCCTCGGAGGTCGTGGGGGTCATGCCGTCGCTCCGTTCTCTGCGAGCGCCCGCGCGATGGCACGCGTCGGGCATACATCGATGGCCTGTTGGATCTGCGCCTCGGGGTCGCCGTGGTCGTCGATCACGATCGCCACGCTGATGTCGTCGAGGTCGAAGGTCGCGGGCGCGTAGAACGTGCACTGGCCGGAGCCCATGCAGCGGTCGCGGTCGACCGTGAGGTGCTCGGACATCAGGCCTCCACCGGGGCGGACTCGACGGCCTCGTGGCGCAGGTAGAGGTGGGTGTGACCGCGGAACTTGTAGCTGCGGATGAGATCCCACTCGCGGTTGTCGGCAGGGCCGTGGTGCCACTCGTCGATCGAGATGCTCGTGGTGCGCTCGAGGATGCGCTGGATCGTGAACACGGCCTCGGCGCGCGCGAGCGGGGCGCCGGGGCAGGTGTGGATGCCACGACCGAAGGCGAGGTGCTGGCGGGCGTTGGGCCGCTCGGCGTCGAAGCGCGACGGGTCCTCGAAGACGCGGCCGTCGCGGCCGGACGCGCCGTGCAGCAGCATCACCACGGTGCCGACGGGGAGGTCGAGACCGCCCAGCTCGGTCGGGCGCTTCGTCAGGCGGAAGGACCCCTTGATGGGCGCCTCGACCCGGAGCGTCTCCTCGATGAACTTCGGGATGAGGCTGAAGTCCTGTCGAAGGCGCTCCTGCAGTTCGGCGTCGTCGGCGATGCGCTGCATGGTGATGCCCATGAGCTGCACGGTCGTCTCCTGGCCTGCGGCGAACATGTTCGAGGCGATGCGGGCCACCTCGATGGGCTCGGGGAGCGAGCCGTCGGGGAAGGTCGCGAGCGCCATGCCGGTGAGCACGTCGTCTCGAGGTGCGAGGCGTCGCTCCTCGATGCGGGCCACGAAGTACTCGTAGAGCCGCTCGAGGCTGCTGTGGTGGTTCGCCTGGAGTTCGAGGTTGCCGAGCACGGGGCCGGGCTCGGACGCGAGCAGGTCGAGCAGCATCTGGTGGTCTTCGACCGGCACGCCGAGCAGGTCGGCGACGGCGAGGATCGTGTAGCCCTTGCAGTAGTCCCAGATGAACTCGCTCTTGCCCGTGGCCAGGATCTGGTCGAGGTAGCGGTCGGCCGTGTCCTTCAGGAACTGCTCGTTCTCCTTGAGGCGCTTCGGCGTGATGAGGCCCATGAGGATCGACCTGTGGTCGGTGTGCATGGGCGGATCGAAGGTGACGATCTGGTCGTTCTGCGCGAAGAAGGAGCGGTGCTGCTCGAGGATCTCCGAGATGTCGTCGCCGACGATCTCGAAGGGCAGGTCGACGACGGGGCCGCCGGTGCGGTTGATCGACGAGTAGACGTCGGGCTGGTGGTAGACCTGCAGGGCCTCTTCGTAGCCGGTGACGATGACCACGCCGTATTTGGGCTCCTGGAACACGGGGTGGTTCGCGAGCATGTGGTCGAAGTACGGCTCGGCCTTCGCGGCGACCTCGGGGTCGGTGAAGAAGTCGGTGTCCGCTGGGGAGATCTCGACGGTGGTCATCGTGTGGTTCCTTTTCTCATTCGTTCGGTATTACCGAACGTCTGTACCGTATAACGATACGAATAGCTTGGCCGGTCGCTCCGTGACTGTCAAGGGATCGGCGGGCGGGAACGGGCCGCACCGGGAACGCGTCAGCGCACCGGTGCGGCCCGGCGACTCACTGGAAGCGGGTCGGGGTGCCGTCGAGCAGCACGGTCTTCGACTCCAAGTACGGTGCGACGCCCTGGATGCCGCCCTCGCGGCCAACGCCCGACTGCTTGAAGCCGCCGAAGCCCATGCGGGTGTCGGTCTTGAAGCCGTTGTGGCCGACCGTTCCCGAACGCAGTCGACGGGCGACCTGGTAGGCCCGGTCGTTGTCGTTGGTGAAGACCGCGTTGTTCAGGCCGTACTGGGTGTCGTTGGCGAGCTCGATCGCGTGCTCCTCGTTCTCCGCCGGGATCACCGAGATGACCGGCCCGAAGAGCTCCTCCTGGGCGATCGTCGAACGGTTGTCGACGTTGCCGAAGACCGTCGGCTCCACGAAGTAGCCGCGGTCGAGGTGCGCGGGTCGCTTGCCGCCGGTGACGAGACGAGCGCCGTCGGCGATGCCCTGCTGGATGTAGCCGAGCACGCTCTGCTGCTGCTTGGCCAGCGCGAGCGGGCCGAGCTGCGTCTCGGGGTCGAACGGGTCGCCGACCTTGACCGAGCCGAACGTCGAGGCGAGCGCATCGACGAACTCGTCGTGGCGGTGCTTGGACACGATGACCCGGGTGAGCGACATGCAGACCTGGCCGTTGAGCGAGCACTCCTGCTGCGAGATCGATGCGGCGGCGGCCGAGAGGTCGTAGTCGTCGAGGAGCACCGCGGCCGACTTGCCGCCGAGTTCGAGCGTGTACCGGGCGAGACGGCCGCCCGCGGTGGCGGCGATCTGCCGACCCACCGCACTCGACCCGGTGAACGCGATCTTGTCGACGCGCGGGTCGCGCACGAGCTGCTCCGAGACGGTGCGGTGGCCGTTGACCACGTTGAGCACACCGGCCGGCAGGCCGATCTCATGGGCGATCTCGGCGAGGATGTAGAGCTCGCCCGGAGCCTCTGGCGGCGCCTTGAGCACGATCGTGCACCCGGCGAGCAGCGCGGGGGCGATCTTGTAGGCGGCGAGCGAGAGCGGGGTGTTCCACGGCACGATGGCCCCGACGACGCCGACCGGCTCGTTCACGACCGCGCCGAACGCGGCGAACTCGGGGGTGTCGAGGGTCTCCCACGGGTAGGTCTCGGCGAGATCCGCGTAGTACTCGAAGAGGTTGGGGACCCGCGAGATGGAGCCGACGGCCATCCGGAACGTCGGTCCGGTCTGGCGCGTCCAGAAGGTCGCCGCCTCCTCGGAGCGGGCGCGCAGCCCGGCCGCGAGCTTGCGGAGGTACTCGGCCCGCTCGCGCGGCTCGAGGAACGGCCACGGCGAGTGGTCGAAGGCGTGGCGCGCGGCGGCGATCGCCGCGTCCATGTCCTGCGGGGTCGTCTCGGCGATGCGGTAGAAGCTCTCCTCCGTCGTCGCGTCGATGACCTCGAGGGTCGAGGCGCCTGCCGGGGCGACCCATGAGCCGTCGATGTAGAGACGGTCGGGGTGCTGCAGGCTGATGGGGGTCTCGCGGACCGTGAGCACGTCGGTCACGTCGCTCTCCTTCTGTTCGTTTCGATCGGTTGGTGGGATTGCGTGATGCGTCAGGCGGCCTGGCGCGACATGACGCCGCGCAGGGTCCAGCTCAGGCGGTCGGGCGCGAGCCCGGCGAGTTCGAGCGAGTTCATGCCGTAGTCGACCGAGAGATGCAGGCCGGAGACGTAACTCGCGAGGTCGCTGCCGAGGAACGCGAGCACCTTGGCCATGTCGGCCGACTCGGCGAGGCGGCCGGCCGGGCCGACCTCGGCCTCGACCTTGTCCTGCCCGCCCTTCATCTCGGCGAACTCCGAGAGCATGCCCGACACGGTCATGGCGGGCAGCACGGCGTTGATGCGGATCTTGCGGAGGTCCGCGAGCGGGGAGACCTGCTCGGCGACCCAGAGATTCAGCGCGCGCTTCGACACGATGTAGCCGAGCGAACCGGGCACCGTGCCGAACTCGGCCTCGAACTCCTGCGTGATGCGCACGAGGTCGTCCCAGTCGCCGCCGCGCACGAACGGCACGAGCTCCTCGCGCACCGCCGGGTTCTCCCAGCGCAGTCCGCCGTTCGACGTCACGAACGTGATCGACCCGTGGTCGACGACGCGGTCGACCAGGTATGCGTCGGTGACGTACTTGTTCGCGATGAAGTTCACGGTCAGCGTCTCGAGGAACGTGTTGTGCACGCCCGAGATGCCGGCGACGCCGAAGAAGGCGTCGATCCGCGCCGGGATCTCCGCGAACGCGGCGTCGATCGACGCTCGCTCGCCGAGGTTCGCGATGATCGACTTGGCGATGCCCGGAACGGGCGGCTCGACGCGGTCGAGGGCGTACACGTTCGCGCCGAGGTCGACGAGGATCTCGGTGAGCGCCCGGCCCATGCCTGATGCCGCGCCGGTGACGACGACGGTCTTGCCGGTGTATCCGAAGTGATCGGTCATGTGCAGTGCTCCTTGCTGATGAATTCGAGAGGTTCTCGGTCGATGCCGAGATCGGTCGGGTGACGGATGTCGCTCAGGTGGCGGATGTGGGAGCGCAGGCGCTCAGTGCGCGACCGCGACGACCACGTCGTCGCTGTTCGCCGAGTCCGCCGAGCCTGCTGCGCCGGACTTGGGCGTGCGCAGCTGGGTCGCGACGACGAGCGCTGCGAGCGAGAGCACCGCAACCACCGCGAACACGGCGATGTAGCCGGCCTCCGACGAGAAGTGGGCGCCCGGGAGGATGAAGGCGGCCATGATCGAAGTGCTCAGCGAGGTGCCGACGCCCGTGAAGGCGGTCTGCACGACCGTGTACATGCCGGTGGCCTCGCTCGTGTTCTTCGCCGGGGCGCTCTCGACGACGAGCATCGGCAGGGCCGAGAGCACGAACGCGGTCGAGACGGTCAGCACGACCTGGCTGACGACGAATGCCGGGAACGAGTGCCAGACCGCCGCGCCGAGCGCCGTGAGGACCGCGGCGATGATGCCGGCGGAGGCGCCGATCATGAGCGAGATGCGGGCGCGACCGTTGCGGGCGATGCGACCGCTGAGCGGCGAGAGCGCGAAGCCGAACAGGCCGATCACGAACGACACCGCGCCTGCGGCGGCCGCGGCCATGCCGAATCCGACCGGCGCCTCCGTCGGGTACTGCATGATGAGCTGGCCGAGGTAGCCCGACATGCCGAGCGGCATTCCGAGCAGCGCGGCGGCGAGCATCGTGAGGCCGAGGTTGCGCTGGGCGAACAGGCGCACGTTGACCATGGGGGTCGGGTGGCGGAGCTCCCAGACGTACCAGCCGACGAGCACGGCGATGCCGAGCACGATGCAGCCGAGCACGATGGGCGAGAACCAGCCGAGACCGTGCGCCGCGTTGATGCCGAAGAGCACGAGCGCCAGGCCGGGAGCGAAGAGGATGCCGCCGAGCCAGTCGATGCGATCACGCGGACCGACGGGCGTCTCCGCTCGGAGGAAGAGCGCACCGACGACGGTGACGACGGCCATGCCGATCGCGACGGCGAAGATCGAACGCCAGCCGAACGCGTCGAGGATGTTGCCGGCGATGATGTTGCCGGCCGCGCCGGCGAGCATGGCGGTGCCGGCGACGAGCGAGACGGCGGTCGTGAGGTGCTTCGACGCGACGGCGTCGCGGATGATGCCGAAGCAGAGCGGCAGCAGGCCGCCGGCGAGACCCTGCACGGCGCGGCCGAGGATCACGCCCTGGATGTCGTTGGACACGAGGCTGATCACCGATCCGGCGATCGAGGCGACGAGCAGGATGATCAGCACGCGCTTGCGACCGAAGATGTCGCCGAGGCGTCCGCTGATTGCGGCGGATGCCGCGCCGACGAGCAGGAAGCCCGTCAGCACCCAGCTGACGGCGCTCTCGGTGCTGTCGAACTCGGTGATCAGGCTCGGCAGCGCCGTGTACATCATCGTCGACTCGAACGAGCTGACGACGGCGACGAGCATGAGCACCGCGATGACGAAGGCGAGCGGGCGGCGGCGGGAGGCGGCTGCCGGTTCGGTCGTCTGGGTTGAGGTCATTTCCACTCTCCACATTGAGGGTCGGATGCGCCGACGAGGCGTTCGAGACGATTCGGGAATCCGGGGCTCTCACCCGGCCTTCACCGTGGCCGTGGGTTGGGGCGAACGCGAGCGACGGCGCCTGCGCCGTCGCTTGAGGCGGCATCGTTGCCCTGCTATCGTTCGGTTGAAAAGAACGGCTGATCTCTACAACAGAACTAGTGTGCGACAAGACTTCCCTCGTGTCAACGCGGATGGCGGAAGTCATTTTTGAGCGCCTGCGCTCATTAATGGCACTCCGATGACGAAGGGCCCGACGAGCATCGCTCGTCGGGCCCTTCGCGTCGATCCGGCAGGATCAGCCGATCGGCAACTGCACCACGAACTCGGCATCATGCTCGATCAGGCCCATCTTGCGGCCGCCCTTCGAGATGTCGAGACCCTCGAAGAACTGCTCGTTGATCGCGATGAACTGCTCCTCGTCGCCGTCGAGCTCGTCGTCGTATCTGATGGCCTGCGTAGGGCATACCGCCTCGCAGGCACCGCAATTGATGCAGAGATCCTGATTGATGTACATCATGCGCCCGCCCTCGAAGAGGCAGTCGGCCGGACAGACCTGGATGCAGCTGCGATCTTTGACGTCCACGCACGCCTGGGTCACCACAAAGGCCATTTCATTTCTCCTTCTCGACTTCGTCGTCTGAGCGGATGCCGTCTGGACTCGCCGCTTGGTCTTGAGTACACTGACGACACTTCTAAGCGTTGATTCTCAAATCTAACACCCGGAAGCACCTATTACGAGATGCACAGTGACCAAGGCTGTTCACGACAGGAGAACTCGATGACGACAGCGACCTTCTCGATGCAACGCATCGACCCGTACTCGCCCCCGGCAGAGCATCTGCGCCTGCAACAGGAGGCTCCGGTCAGCCAGGTGCCCTGGCGCAACGACACGACGATCTGGGCCGTCACCCGGCATGCCGACGTCCGCACGGTACTCGGCGACGCCCGCTTCAGCTCCGATCGTTCGCTGCCCGGGCACCCGACCTTCGCCGGCTACACGTCCGCGAGCAAGCTCAAGAACCTCATCGAGATGGACCCGCCCGAGCACACGCAGCAGCGCGTGCGGGTGATGGGCGAGTTCACCGTCAAGAAGATCGCCGCGATGCGTCCGCGCATCGAGCAGATCGTCGAGGAGACCATCGACGCGATGCTCGCGTCGGGCACCGAGGCCGACCTCGTCGAGGCGCTGTCGCTGCCGGTCCCGTCGGTCGTGATCGCCGAGCTCCTGGGCGTGCCGTTCGAGGATCACTCGCTCTTCCAGGAGAACAGCGCGGCCTTCGTCGAGGCCGACGCGACCCCCGAGCAGCGCATGGCCGCGATGGGTGCGCTCAAGGAGTACATCGGCGGCCTCGTCGCCGATCGCATCGAACGGCCGGGCGACGACATCCTGAGCCGCCAGCTCGCCGCGGGCGCACCGCCCGAAGAGCTGACGGCCCTCGGCTTCCTGCTGCTGATCGCCGGCCACGAGACCACCGCGAACATGATCTCGCTGTGCGTCGCGACGCTCATCGACAAGCCCGAGCTGCTGCAGCAGCTCCGCGAGAACCCGGCCCTCCTTCCCGGTGCGGTCGAGGAGCTCCTGCGCTACTTCACGATCGCCGAGGTCGGCGGCCTCCGCCTCGCCACGGCCGACCTCGAGGTCGGTGGAGTGCTGATCCCCGCCGGCGACGCGGTCTTCGCGCTCTGCAACACCGCCAACCGCGACGCCGAGGTCTTCCCCGAGCCGAACACGATCGACTTCACCCGAGGCGCACGCAACCACGTCGCCTTCGGGTTCGGCCCGCACCAGTGCCTCGGCCAGAACCTGGCCCGCCTCGAACTCGAGATCGTGCTCGAGGCCGTCATCCGACGCATCCCCACACTCCGCTTCGCCGGCACGTTCGACGACATCTCGTTCAAGGAGTGGGGCCCGAACTACGGCGTCTACCGCCTCCCGGTGGCGTGGTGACGATGCAGCTCACCGCGAACCGCGCCACGTGCATCGGGGCCGGGCAGTGCGTGTTCACCGACCCCGACGCGTTCGACCAGGACGACGACGGGCTGGTGCTCGTGCTCCGGCCCGAGCCTGCGGCGACTGAGGAGATCGCCCGCGCGACGGAAGCCGTCCACGTCTGCCCGAGCCGGTCGCTCCGGTTGGTCGAGTCGGCCCCGTGACCCGCGCGACCGCGCGGCGATTCCCCACCGCATCCGAGAGACGGAGCAACGCATGACCCTGAAGCAGACCACCGAGGCTCCCGCCCTGGCCGACCCCTACGAGCCCTGGCTCCGGCGCATCGCCGACGACCATGAAGCCGCACGCCACGAGCCGGGCGTCCAGTGCCGCGGCTCGGTCGCCCGCATCGACGAGGCGGCCCGCCTGCGCGGCATCGCGTCGGTGCAGCTCGGCCGGGCGATCTCGCTGGAGCGCGAGGTCGAGACCCGGCCCGACCGGCTGGCCGACGGTCGGGCGATCGCGGATGCCGAAGCCAAGCAGTGGCGGGCGCTCGGCAACGCCGATCTCCCGCAGGGCCACGGCAGTGTCGACCTGAAGGTGACCGTCGGCCTGCACGGCCGCCACGCGCACGGCGGCGACGTCATCTCGTACGACGCGCACGGCGTGCACAACACGCACCTCGACGGGCTCGCACACATCGGGGCGGATGCCGCGTGGCACGGTCCGATCCCGGCCGAGGCGTCGCAGACCGACGAGGACACCATGGTCAACTGGGCGCAGCACGGCATCGCGACCCGGGCCGTCGTGCTCGACATCACGACCGTCAGGGACGTCGAGTGGGTCACCGCGGATCGGCCCGTCACGGCCGCCGAGCTCGACGCCGCCCTCGAGGCCGCCGGGGTCGACTTCGTCCCGGGCGATGCGCTCGTGGTCTATCAGGGCCGCGACCGATACGAGGCCGCCGGCAATGTCTACCCGAGCGGCGCGGCGGCCGTCGCCCGCCCGGGCATCGGCGCCGACGGTTCCGCGTGGATCGCCGCGAAGGAGCCCGGTGTGCTGCTGTGGGACTTCCACGACGCGCGCGACAACGCCCGGGGTTCGCTCGAAGTGCACAACCTGATCTCGGCGATCGGGCTCTGCATCGTCGACAACTGCCTGCTCGGCCCGGCCGTCGAGACGCTCCGCGAGGCGGGCGCGGCCACCGGTCTCGTCGTCGCGGCTCCCACCGCGATCCACCGATCGACCGGCGTGCTCATCAACCCGCTGCTGCTCTACTGAGCCGCAGCCCCACCAGCCCGATGGGGCCGGCGACCCGCGAGGGTGCCGGCCCCATCGGCGTCGGCCGCGACATCCGCAGGCCGGACCTGACGATCGCAGAGGCGACTGCCGTCCCGGAACACCGCCGCCGACCGCGGGACGCAGAACGCAGAACGCAGAACGCCGACGACGCTCCAGGTCGGAGACGTCGCCGGCGTTCTGCGTTCGGGGTCGGCCGCGCGAACAAACCGCCTCAGTCGAGCGGGAAGTGGCAGGCCGCATACTGCCCGGGCCGCACCTCGCGCATGGCGGGCTCCTCGATGGCGCAGACGTCCTGCGCGATCGGGCAGCGCGCGCGGAACCGGCAGCCCGACGGCGGGTTGAGCGGCGAGGGGATGTCGCCGGTCAGCGCAGGCCCGGTGAAGCCCTCCGGGCTCTCGGGCGAGGGCACCGAGTCGAGGAGACCCCGGGTGTACGGGTGAGCGGGGCGTGCGTACACCTCGACGGAGTCGCCGAACTCGCACGTCTTGCCGAGGTACATGACGAGCACGTTGTCGCTGAAGCTGCGGACGACGCCCAGGTCGTGCGCGATGAAGACGATCGTGAGGTCGTACTTCGCCTTGAGCTCCTCGAGCAGGTTCAGCACCTGCGCCTGCACCGAGACATCCAGTGCCGAAACCGGCTCGTCGCAGATGAGCAGGCCGGGCTTGACGGCCAGTGCGCGCCCGATCGCCACGCGCTGCGCCTGGCCGCCCGACAGCTGCCGCGGCAGCATCTCGGCGAACCGTTCGCTCGGCAGGCCGACCTGGGTCAGGATCTCGGGCGCCTCAAGCTCGCGCTGCTTCTTGGCGACGCCGCCGATCTCGGCCCCCTCCATGACGAGGTCCTTGACCGCGCGACGGGGGTTCAGCGAGCTGACCGGGTCCTGGAAGATCATCTGCATGTCGCGGCGCAGCTCGCGCATGCGCGCCGGCGAGGCCGACTCGATGCGCTCCTCGCGATAGCGGACCGTGCCGCCCGCGATCGGGTCGAGGCGCAGCACGGCGCGTCCGGTCGTGGACTTGCCGCAGCCCGATTCGCCGACGATGCCGAGCGTCTCGCCGGGCAGCAGGTCGAAGCTGACCCCGGCCACGGCCTTGAAGGCCCCTCGCGCCGTGTGGTACTCGACCTCGAGATCCTCGACCGACAGGATCGCCGCGTCTCCGCGCAGGTGCGCGCTGCCGCTACCGGCCAACGAGCTCACCTTCTCTCATGTTCGTGGGGTTCAGGCAGGCCACCGCGTGATCGACGCCGACGCCGAGCATGGCCGGCTGAGCCGAATCGCAGGCTTCGGATGCCGCGGCGCAACGAGGTGCGAACCGGCACCCGGGCGGCGGGTCGGTGGGAGAGGGCAGCGACCCCGAGATGACGTTGAGCGGTGCGTGTCGAGCGTGTTCGATCGACGGGGTCGCACCGAGCAGCGCGCTCGTGTAGCGGTGCCGCGGATCCTCGAAGACCTCGTGGCTCTCGCCGATCTCGGCGAGCCGGCCCGCGTACATGACCGCCGTGCGGTCGGTGCGGCCGGCGACGACGTGGAGGTCGTGCGAGATGAGCATGAGCGACATGCCGCGCTCCGTCTGCACGCGACGGAGCAGATCGAGCACCTGCCGCTGGATCGTCACGTCGAGGGCGGTCGTCGGCTCGTCGGCGATGAGCAGGTCGGGCTCGCACGCGAGCGCGACCGCGATCATGACCCGCTGCCGCATGCCGCCCGAGAGCTCGTGCGGGTAGGCGCGAAGTCGCTGCTCCGGGTCCGGGACGCCGACTTCCTTCAGCAGGTCGAGGGCACGGGTGTTCGCCTCGCTGCGGGAGATGCCGAGATGTCGCCGCATGCCCTCGGTGAGCTGGCGCTCGATGCGCACCACGGGATTCAGCGAACGGCCCGGATCCTGGAACACCATCGCGATCTGCGGACCCCAGATCTCCTGGAGCTCCTTGCGGGACAACCCGAGCAGATCTCGGCCCTTGAAGAGGATCTCGCCCGTGCGATCCGAGCGCGCCGGCATCAGGCCCATGATCGCCCGGGCCATGACCGACTTGCCCGAGCCCGACTCGCCGACGACGCCGAGCGCCTCGCCTCGGCGCAGGTCGAACGACACGCCGTCGACGGCTCTCACCACGCCCTTGGGGGATCCGATGTACGCGTGGAGGTCGGTGACCTCCAGCAGCTCTGCGGTCATCGCTGCTCCTTCCTTCGTCTTGCCTTCGTGTGCCTTCGGCGTGCCTTCGGCGTGCCGCCCGTGTGCCGTCGCGCGAGACGGGCCGGGGTGCGAGGCATGGCGCCCCGCACCCCGGGTCGGCTCAGGACTGGTCGAGCCAGATGTTCGCAGCCGCCGGCGTCGTGTAGCCGTAGATCTCGACGCCGTGCACCTGGTCGGTGACGGTCGCACCGTTCAGGTACTCCTGGAACAGCACGTACGGCACGACCTCGGCCAGACGCTCCTGGACGATCTTGTACTGGGCCTTCTGCTCCTCGAGGTCGGTCGTCGCGAGCGCGGCATCGAGCGCCGCGTTCAGCTCGGGGTCGTCGATCCGCGAGTAGTTCGTGCGGTTCGCGTCCCCGCTCAGGGCACCCCACAGGCGCGAGGCCGGGTCGACGAAGGCGAGCGAGGAGCTGGCGAGGTTGTAGTCGCCGGTCGTCGTGACGACGCCCTGCTCCGACGAGTCGCGCTGATCCGCGGTGACGGTGACGTTGTCATACAGCGCGAGCTGCGCCTGCAGCGCGTCGAAGTACGCCGGACCGGTGCCGGGGAAGACGGTGTACGTGAACTCCACCGGCTTGCCCTCGTCGGCGAGTTCGTCGAAGAGCTCCTGCGCCTTCTCGGGGTCGTAGGTCTGCAGCGCGATGTCCTCGTAGAACGGCGAGTCCTTGGTGAAGAGCGTCTTCGGAACGGAGCCGTTGCCCTTGTTGACCGCGTCGGAGAGCT
This sequence comes from Agromyces allii, assembly GCF_009749385.1. Taxonomy (GTDB): domain Bacteria; phylum Actinomycetota; class Actinomycetes; order Actinomycetales; family Microbacteriaceae; genus Agromyces; species Agromyces allii. The sequence continues at coordinate 213,725 of NZ_WBIN01000010.1, forward strand.
GCTGGAGGTCGAGGGCGTACGCGACGGCCTGTCGAGCCCGCACGTCGTCGAACGGCGCCTTCGCGGTGTTGAACATGAATCCGATACCGCCGTTGAAGGTGTCGATCACGTTCGTGTAGCCCGCGGCCTCCGCCTCCACGAAGGTCGAGGCATCCGAGTTCAGGATGATGTCTGCCTGACCCGAGATGAGAGCGTTGAGCCGCTGGGTGTTGTCCGTCACGCCCTGGACCTCGATCGCGTCGACGTACGCGGGATCGCCGAAGTAGTCCTCGTTGCGGGCGAGCTTCAACGTGCCGCCCGGGGTCCAGCTCTCGAAGACGAACGGGCCGGCGCCGATGGGGTTCTTGTTGAACGCCTCCTGCCCCTGTTCGAGCGCGGTGGGCGAGGCGATCCACTGCAGGGCGTAGATCGGCATGAGGCCGAGCAGGCCGGGCGTCGGCACCACCATGTGGAGCTTCGCGGTGCGGGCGTCGACGATCTCGATGTCGTCGATCTGGCTCGCGACGCCGGCGCTCGCGGAGCCGAGGGCCGGATCCTTCATGCGATCCCAGTTGTACTTGAGCGCCTCGGCGTCGAAGGGCGTGCCGTCGGTGAAGGTCATGCCCTCACGCGTGACGACGTCCCAGGTGGCACCGCCGTCGCTCGTGGTGAACGACTCGCACAGGCCGCAGTCGTAGCCGCCGGTCTCCTCGTTGGCGATGACGAACTGACCGTAGAGGGCCGTGTACGTGATCGGCATCGACGTCGAGCTGAACACCTGCACGGGGTCGAAGCCCGTCGGCTGCACCACTTCGAGCACGCGGAGTGTCCCGCCCGCCACGGGTTCGCTCGAGACGGAGTCGCCGCCCGTCGCCGCCTCGCCCGAGCCGGCGCATCCGGCGAGCAGCAGCGCTGCAGCCGTCACGACGGCGATCAGCGCTGATCGCTTCCTGGTGATCATGGTCATCCTGTCCTTCTCTTGGTGGGTCATCGGTTCGGTGCTGCGGTCGGTACGTGCAGGTCTGATGCGCGGTGTCGGTGCGCGGTGTCGGTCGGCGGGGTCCCGGTCAGTCGCGGAGCGTGCGGTCGAAGCGCAGGCGCAGGTGCTCCCCCGCCTGGTTGAGGGCGAAGACGGTGAGGAAGAGCACGGTCGCCGGCACGAAGACCAGGTACGGGGACGTGCGCATCTCGGCCGCGCCGGCGTTGATCATGCCGCCCCAGCTCGGGGTGGGCGGCGGCACGCCGAGTCCGAGGAAGCTCAGCGATCCCTCGGCGACGATCAGCGCCGCGACGACGAGCGGGAGATAGGCAGCGATCGTCGGCACGACGTTCGGCAGGATCTCGCGGAGCACGATCCGGGTGTCGGAGGCGCCCATGTTCCGCGCGGCCCTGACGAACTCCCGGCTCGACCACGCCATCGTGTTGGCGCGCGCGAGCCGGATGAACGTCGGGGTGCTGGTGAGCGCGAGTCCGATGAGCAGCGTCGGAACGCTCGGCGAGAAGATCGAGGTGATCGCAAGCAGGAGCACGAGGGCGGGGAACGAGAGCAGCACGTCGGCGGCGAGGGTGACGATCCAGTCGACCCTCCCGCGGAAGTACCCGGCCAGCAGTCCGAGGATCGTGCCGACCAGCACGCCGCCCGCGGCCGACACCGTGCCGACGACGAGGGAGACCTGTCCGCCGTAGATGAGCCGCGAGAGCAGCGAGCGCCCCGTGCCGTCGGTGCCGAGGAGCGTGTCGAGCGATCCGAGCTGCGGCGGCTGGCGCGGCGGGCCGACGACCGCGTCGATCGGCGCGATCGGCAGCACCGACGCGAAGATCGCGAGGAAGACGACGAGCCCGATCCAGAAGTAGGAGAACCAGACGAGGACCGACCACTGTCGCTTCGCCGGGGCGACGACGGGGATCCCGGTGCGTGCGCCACGAAGGGCCTGTCCGGATACCGAGGAGATGCTCCTGGTGACGACGGTCATGCCGACACCGCCTTCCCTTGAGTCGTGCGGGCCTTCGCGGCGACCGGCGCCTTCCTGGCCCGCGGCCCGCGACGCACGCGGGGGTCGATGGCCCCGTATCCGACGTCGACGAGCATGTTGATGACGACGAAGCCGACCGCGATGAACGCGACGACGCCCTGCACGGTCACGACGTCGCGCTGGATGATCGAGCTCGAGATGAGCTGTCCGATTCCGGGCAGCACGAAGAGCGCCTCGACGATGATGGTCCCGCCGATGAGGCGGGCGAGGCTGAGCCCCGAGATCGTCAGGAGCGAGAACGACGACGGCCGGAACGCGTGCCGGAACAGCACGTAGGTGCCGGTCATGCCCTTCGCCCGAGCCGCGGCGACGTAGTCCTCCCGGAGCGTGCCGATGAGGTCTGCGCGCAGCACCCGGTGGAACGCCGCGATCTCGGTCAGCGCGACGGCGAGGGCCGGCAGGATCGCGCCGCGGAGGTTGGGCCCGAGGCCCTCCTCGATCGGCGTCCAGCCGAGTGCCGGAAGGGTCTTCATCGTCACGGCGAAGAAGAAGACGAGCACCGGGCCGGCGACGAACGCCGGGATCGACAGGAACGCCGAGGTGACCGCGTTGATCCCGCGATCGAGCCCGCTGTTCGGGAACGTCGCCGAGAGCACGGCGAGCGGGATCGCGACGAGGAGCGCGATCGACAGCGCCAGCACCGCGAGCTCGAGCGTCACCGGCAGCCGCTGCATGATCGCCTCCGTCACCGGGATGTGGGTGATCGGCGAGGTGCCGAGATCGCCCTGCAGCGCGGAGAACAGCCAGTCGAAGTACTGGACGAAGAAGGGACGGTCGAACCCGAGCTCGGCGTTCATCGCGGCGACGGCCTCGGGGGTCGCCGCCTCGCCGAGGATGACCTCCGCGACCGATCCCGGCGCGAGCGCCATGAGCGCCTGCACGCCGATCGTGACGAGCAGGATCACCAGGAGCGCGTAGCCCCCGCGTCGGAGGATGTCAGACCACATCGCAGGCACCTCCCGCCACTGCGGCTGGGGTCGAATCGTGATCGTGCACTCGGACTCCTTTGTCGAGTTCGTCGGCGAACCGACGTCACATCAGATCGTTCCGCTAGACGGAACAGCGTTGCAGTACAACGCAACACATGAGGATTGTGCAGGCTAAATTGCGCTGTGTCAATGAGTATTGAGCAAACCTGCTCAATCAGTTGCCGACATCACAACGACACGAAGGGAAAGGTTTACCTCACCAAGACAACGCCGATCAGGCTCGCTGCGCTCCACCATCCGAATGAACTAAGCATTCGTGTCGAGATATTGAAACGATCGCGCCGGTGGCCGAAGATGGCGCGCGAGAAGGTCGCGATCGCCGCGATCGTGCGGGAATCAGAGTCGGCGTCGGCGTCCGGCCCGGAGTGCCCCGAAAACACGAAAGCCCCGGATCTCGAAGATCCAGGGCTGTTGACTGTGTAGCGAGGGCGGGACTCGAACCCGCGACACCACGATTATGAGCCGTGTGCTCTAACCACCTGAGCTACCCCGCCGGGAAGGCTTCACCGGCTCTGCCCGAAGGCCGAACCGAGAGAACCGAGCCCCGAGTCAGGATTGAACTGACGACCCCTTCCTTACCATGGAAGTGCTCTACCACTGAGCTATCGGGGCGTTCGCCGTAATCGGCAACCTGAAGAGGATATCACCTCTTCGGCCAACTTCCGAACCAGGGGCCGGGGCCGACGATACCGGCTTCCGCCATGGCATCGTCGCGCTCCCGGCACACGGTCAGAGGCTCGTGAACCCGCTCGACGCGCTGCCCGCACCGACGCCGACCATCACCAGGATGAAGAGGAGGTACAGCACGAATCCGACGACGAAGAGTCCGCTCAGGATGTACCCGAGGAGGAGCCCGGTGAGGGCCGCGGCACCACCCTGTTCGCCTCGTTCGCGAATCTGTCGGCGGGCGATGTGTCCGCAGACGATCGCGGCGATCGAAGCGAGCAGTCCGAACATCAGGCTGCCGACTCCCAGGCCCAGCGCCACCCACGCAAGCACGTTGTGCGGGGCGGCGGTCGGCGGTGCCCATGCGGGCGCGACGCCGTATGGCGTGGCCGGCGGCAACGCGGGCGCACCGTAGGGTGCGGCACCGGTCGGCAGGACACCGCTCGGCGGCGCCGCGGGCGCGACGGGGATGGGCGTGGGCGTGGGTGCGTCCATGTGAGGGCTCCGGCTCGATGGGGTTGGTGCCAGGTCAGATCGCCATGCTACTGGGCCGCCGTCCGCCGGCGGCGGCGCCCGCCTGTGAGCAACGCCGATCGGTCGCGACCGGAACGTATCCTCACCAGACCGGCGACGCGACCCCGGGCAGCAGCCAGGCCGTGAACGACGGGCCGTCGCTCTCGAGATGAACGAGACCTTCGGATGCCGCGAGCCGGCCATCGCCGTAGAGGGCCGTCGCGACATCCGCCGCAGTCGCACTGCCGAGCGCCGCCGCGTCGAACGACGACGTCGCACCCGCACGTGCCGCGAACACGAGCACCGAGGCATCCGTGGATTCGCGGACGAACGCCACGGTGTCGTCGCCGACCGCGAGCCAGCGGATGCCGCCGGTCGCGAGCACGGGGTGCTCGCGCCGGAGCCGCAGCAGCGCGCGGTACGTCTCGAGCACGGGAGCCACCTCGGGCGAGCCCTCACTCCCCCACGGCATGGGCGTGCGCGACGCCTCGCCGTCTTCGCCCGTGAGGCCGAACTCGTCGCCCGCCCACACGACCGGGATGCCGGGCAACGTCGCTGCGAGGCCGAGTGCCACGGGCACCGTGCCGGGGCGCGCGTGCGTCGCGAAGCGCGGGGTGTCGTGGGTGTCGAGCGCGTTCATGGTCGCGGCGCGCGTGCGCCACGGGAACTCGGCGGCGAACCGCAGGTGCGTCGCGACGAACTCGCCGCCGGTGAAGGTCGGCACCCGGCCGAGCGCGAAGCCGATGCCGCCGCCGCCCGGGCTGCCCGGCTCGAGCAGCCAACTCCACAGCGGTCGGGTGAACGGCGTGTACGACATGGCGCCGTGCCATGCGTCGCCCTGGAAGTCGCTCGCGGCGTCGTTCGTCGACTCGCCGAGCAGGATCGTGTCGGGGTTCACGTCGAGCATCGTGCGGCGGATCGTCTGCCGCACCGCGGCGTTCAGATCGGCCCCGCCGAGTCGGCCGGTCATGTTCGCGACGTCGATGCGCCAGCCGTCGAGACCGAACGGCGCCTGCAGGTACTTCGCGACGACCGAGTCCGGCCCCTCGATGAAGCGGCGCCGCAGTTCGGCCGAGCTCCAGTCGAACTTCGGCAGGCTGGGCACGCCGAGCCAGGACTCGTAGCCGCCGCCGTGCTCGGCGTCGCGGAAGAAGTAGAAGGAGCGCTCGGATGCCGCGGGGTCGGCCTGCGCCGCCCGGAACCACTCGTGCGCGTCGCCCGAGTGGTTCGACGTGAGGTCGCCGATGACGCGGATGCCGCGGGCGTGCGCCGCCTCGACGAGCCGCACGAGCGCGTCGTCGCCGCCGAGCAGCTCGTCGACGTGGTCGAACGTCGACGCGTCGTACCGGTGGTTCGACCGGGCCGGGAAGACGGGCGTCAGGTAGAGCAGGTCGACGCCGAGCGACTCGAGGTGGTCGAGCTTCTCGCGCACGCCGTCGAGGTCGCCGCCGTAGAACTGACTGGACCGATAGGGCGGGTCGAGGCGCTGCGGGTCGCCCCATTCGGCGGGGAACGCCCAGTCGGGCGCCGGGCGCGCGTCAGCCGCCGACGACCGCCCGAAGCGGTCGGGGAACACCTGGTACAGGATGCTCGACGCGGCCCACGCCGGAGCCGGCTCGTGCGCCACGAGCCGGAAGTCGTCGCGGTCGCGCGTCTCGGTGGCGCTGAGCCCGAGCTGGTTCAGCCAGTGCTGGCGGCCGTCGGCGCCTACGAGCAGCCACCGGTACCCGTGCACCGGGTTCTCGACCTCGACCTCGGCCTGCCACCACGCCCAGCCGTCGGTGGTCTCGACGACGGATGCCTCGGCGAACCGCGGCTCGCGGTTCGGGTTCGATCGGGTGCCCACCCACGCGAGCGGGCCGATCGGCGAACCGTCGGCGGCCGCCGCGTCGGCCGGCACTCGCAGCCGCACCGACACCGTCTCGCCGAGCGCGGGCGCGGCATTCGAGACGTGCAGCGGCGACCCGTCGTGGTGCGGATGCAGCGGGCTCAGCTGAACGGACATGCGCTCACCCTTCCATCTCCGTGTGACATCGGCATGAACTCGCCCGACGCCGCCGCACGACGCCGCCCCGCGGCATCCGCCTACTTCACCGCGCCGGCGGTCAGGCCGCCCACGATGTACTTCTGCAGGAAGAGGAACAGCGCCACGACCGGCAGGGCCGCGATGACGGCGCCAGCCGAGAACGCGCTCCAGTCCGCGTAGCGCGGGTTCGACACGAGCTTCGTCAGGCCGACGGCGAGGGTCTGCTTCTCGGTGTCGATGAGCAGCACGGATGCCACGACGAACTCGTTGACCGACGCGATGAACGAGAGCAGCGCGACGACCGCCAGGATCGGCGCGACCAGTCGGAGCACGATCGTGAAGAAGATGCGCGCGTGCCCGGCGCCGTCGATCTTGGCCGCCTCGTCGATCGAGACGGGGATCGTGTTGAAGAAGCCGTACATGAGGTAGGTGTTCACGCCGAGCGCGCCGCCGAGGTAGACCATGATCAGTCCGATGTGCGTGTTCAGGCCGATGGCCGGGAACAGGTCGCCGATCGCGCTCATGAGCAGGAAGATCGCGACGACGGCGAGCAGCTGCGGGAACATCTGCACGACGACGATGCCGATGAGGCCGAAGCGACGGCCCGTGAACCGCATGCGCGAGAACGAGTACGCCGCCAGCGCTCCGAGGAACACCGTGAGCAGCGCGGTGATGCCCGCGATCATGAGCGTGTTGCCGAGCCAGGTCGTGAACGGCACCTGCGGGTCGGTGAGGATCCGCACGTAGCTGTCGAGCCCGATCTTCGAGAACAGGGCGTTCGATCCCGTGAGCGTGCCGTTCGGGTTCAGCGACGACGAGACGACGAACACGATCGGGAACAGCGAGAACAGGAGCATGAGCACGCCGACGATGTGCCGCCAGCCGGTCGCGCGGAACCAGCGGCCGAAGTTGAACGGACGCTTCGGCATCTCGCGCACCTGACCGGTGCCGAGGCTGGCGTGGGCGCGGGTCGAGTCGTCGAACTCCTCGAGCTCGCCGACGACGAGGCCGGCCTGCGTGCCGGGAACGGGCTTGCGTGCCATCAGTTCAGCTCCTCGAGGGACTTGGTTCGGCGGAACGCGATGATCGAGATCACGGCCACGATGAGGAAGATCAGGATCGAGTAGGCGCTCGCGAGGCCGTAGTCGCGCGTCTGCCCGGTGAAGGCGACCTTGTAGACCATCGAGATCAGGATGTCGGTGAACCCGACGGGGATGGGCGCGTTCGAGTCGCGCGGCCCGCCGTCGGTGAGCATGTAGATCACGTTGAAGTTGTTGAAGTTGAACGCGAACGAGGCGATGAGCAGCGGCGCCACGCTGACGAGCAGCAGCGGCAGCTTGATGAGGCGGAAGATCGCCCACGGCTTCGCTCCGTCGACGGTCGCGGCCTCCTGCAGCTCTTCGGGGATCGACTGCAGCGCACCCATGCACACGAGGAACATGTAGGGGAACCCGAGCCAGAGGTTCACGACGAGCACCGACACCTTGGCGAGCCATGGATCGGTGAGCCAGGGGATCGAGGCACCGCCGAACAGCACCTGGTTGATGAAGCCGAAGCTCTCGTTCATCATGCCCGCCCACACGAGCGCCGACAGGAACGACGGGATCGCGTACGGGAGGATGATCAGCACGCGATAGAACTTGCGGCCCCGCATGCGCGCGTCGTTGAAGACGATGGCGAGGAAGAGCCCGAGGAAGAACGTCGACGCGACCGAGATGAGCGCGAACGCGAACGTCCAGAGCGTCACGTACACGAGCGGCCCGGCGAGGCGCTCGTCGGTCACGGCGCGCACGAAGTTGTCGAAGCCGATGACGATCTGCCAGCCCGGCAGCAGCTCGGTGCCGTCCTCTGCCGTGAACGCGCCCGTGCCGATGTCGGAGTAGACGGTGCCCGTCTCGAGGTCGGTCATGGTGCCGGCGGTCTCGTCGTACTCGAGCGTCGAGACGTAGAGGTACGCGCTCGACGCGTCGGGCGTACGGATCGCACCGTCGTTGGGGTCGCTCGAGTAGGGCACCGCGAGTTCGGTGATCTCGTCGGTGCGGGCGAGCACCTGCGCGAAGTCGAGCGTGGTCCAGCCGTCGGCGGCGACGGCCTTGTCGCCGTCGAACTCGGCGCTGACGGGTTCGAGCGGCTGCTCGGCCGTGCCCACGAGCGCGTCGCCCTCGGGGTCGGTCACGAGCAGCCCGAGCTCGCCGCCCCGGTCGACCACGGTGACGGGGTAGCTGGGCGAGTCCTCGACCCGCTCGAGCGACGAGGCCATGAGCGAGGAGACGGCCTGCTCCTTCGAGCCGTTGTGGCCCGTGCCGTAGTTCGTGAATGCGATGTACCCGGTGTAGACGAGCACGAACACCTGGAAGATCACGAGGAAGATGACGCCGGGCGTGAGGTACTTCGCGGGCAGCTTGCGCCGCGAGAAGTAGATCCAGTTGACGGCGATCGCGACGATCGCGACGATCGCCGCGACGAGCCACTGCTCGGCGCCGACGAGGATGATGATGCCGAAGATCGCGAGCGCGTCGACGATGCCGAGACCCAGCAGCTTCACGAGCAGCACCTTGACCCCGACGGATGCCGCGTCGGCGATGCCTGCGGCCTGTCGCTGTCGTCGCGTGGGCGGCGTTCCGCCCGTGGCGCCCGTGTTGGGCTCGCCGGCCGTGGCCGGGTCGTCGATGGTGGTGCTCATGCTGCCTGGTCTTCCTGTCGAGTCGGAGGGGGATGCGCCCCAGGGGCGGAGCCCGTCGCCGGCCGCGCGATGCGCGGACCTGCACGACGGGCCCCGCCCCGGGGCATCCGCTCTCTTAGCCGGCGATCGCCGCCTGCACGTCGGCGGTGAGCTTCTGCCACGTGGTCACCGGGTCGGCACCGTTGATGATGTCGGCCTCGGCGATGCCCCAGTACTGCCAGACCTGGCCCATGGCCGGGATCGCGGGCATCGGAACGGCGTCGGCACCTGCGGCGGCGAAGCCGGCGAGGATCGGGTCGCTCGAGGCGGTCTCGGCGGCTGCGGCGTTCGCGGGCAGGATGTTGCCGGCCTTGAACAGCTCGAGCTGGGTGTCCTCACTGCCGAGGTAGTTGACGAGGAAGTCGTTCGCGGCGACCTTGTTCTTCGACTCGGCCGAGATGAAGAAGCCCTTGACGCCGGCGAAGGGCTGCGCCGGGTCGGCGGTCGGGCTCGGGGTCGGGTCGACCGCGACGTTGATGCCGGCGTCGACGGCTGCGCCGACGTTCCACGGGCCGGTCAGCCAGAAGGCCGCGGTGCCGTCGAGGAAGGCCTGCTTGGCGATGTCACCGTCGATGTCGGTGTTGAAGACGCCGGTGCCGTTCTTGCCCTGCGAGCCGAGCCAGGTGGCGAACGCCTCGCCGCCGGCGCTGCCGAGCTGCAGGTCGTCGGCGTTGTAGCCGTTCTCGTCGCTGCCGAACACCGGGGCGCCGAACGCCGTCTGGAACGGGTACAGGTGGTAGGGGTTGCCCTCTGCGCCCTGCTCGACGACGAACGGCTGGGCGAGGCCGGCGGCCTTGCCCTTCGCGATCATGTCGTCGAAGCTCGTGGCGGCCTCGGGGATGAGGTCGGCGTTGCGCAGCACGGCGATGTTCTCGACCGCGTACGGGAGCATGTAGACGGTGCCGTCGTAGGTCGACGCGTCGATCGCGACGGGGAGGTAGTCGGCGGCGGAGTCGCCGAGCTCGAGCGGCGCCACGACGCCGTTGGTCGACAGCTCGCCGAGCCAGTCGTGCGCACCCATGGTGATGTCGGGGCCCTTGCCGGTCGGCACCTGCTGGATGAAGTCGTCCTTGATGTCGGCGTTGTCCTTGCCGACGAGGTCGACCTTGACGCCGGTCTTCTCGGTGTAGGACTCGGCCGCGCCCTTCAGCGCGTCGACGCGCTCGGCGTCGACCCAGACGGTCAGCGTGCCGCTGGCCGAGGCTTCGCTCTCGGAGCCGCTGTCGGCGCCGGCGCAGCTCGCGAGGCCGAGCGTCGCGACGACCGCGACAGCGCCTGCGGCGAGGAGGCTCTTCGTGTTCACCCTCATTGGTGTGCCCTTCTCAGTGTGCGTTGAGACCGGCTCCTTCGCCGGGCGACGACGCGAGTAACCCCCGAATGAGGGACAGCACGTGCACCGAGACCGAAAGGCCGTTCTTCCGTGTGGAATGCCCGCAAGAAATGCAAGCGATTACAGGTATACCTTTCATCAAGTCAATCGCCAAACCGGGAACCGTCTATCGATACGGGTTTGTGACCATTCGAGTTTCCGGCTCGTTATGCAAGCGTTTCCATTGGGTTGACGGATGTCGTACAGTGTCGCCATGACTTCCGAGTGGTGGCGTACCGCCACGATCTACCAGATCTATCCACGCTCCTTCGCCGACGCGAACGGCGACGGCATGGGCGACCTCGCCGGCATCACCGCGCACCTCGCCGACCTCCAGGAGCTCGGCATCGACGCCATCTGGCTGTCGCCGTTCTATACGTCGCCGCAGAAGGACGCCGGCTACGACGTCGCCGACTACTGCGACGTCGACCCGCTGTTCGGCACGCTCGCCGACTTCGACGTGATGCTCGCCGAGGCGCACGCCCGCGGCATCCGCGTCATCGTCGACCTCGTGCCCAACCACTCGTCGAGCGCGCACGCCTGGTTCCAGGCCGCCCTCGCCGCCGAGCCGGGCAGCCCCGAGCGCGCCCGCTACCTCTTCCGCGACGGTCGTGGTGCGAACGGCGACGAGGCCCCGAACAACTGGGAGTCCGTCTTCGGCGGCCCCGCATGGACGCGCATCACCGAGGCCGACGGCACGCCCGGCCAGTGGTACCTGCACATCTTCGACAGCTCGCAGCCCGACTTCGACTGGACCAACCCCGAGGTGCACGAGGAGTTCCGGCGCATCCTGCGGTTCTGGCTCGACCGCGGCGTCGACGGGTTCCGCGTCGACGTGGCGCACGGCATGGCCAAGGCCGAGGGCCTGCCCGACTACACGCCGCCCGCCGAGGGCGGCAGCATGGGCGGTGCAGCCGGCCTCGACGGAGCCGACGGTGCTGGAGCGCCCGGGGTCGCCCTCGAGCCCGAGATCAGCGACGAGGAGCCCGCCGGCGCACCCTATTGGGGCCAAGACGGCGTGCACGACATCTTCCGCGACTGGCGACTGCTGCTCGACGAGTACCCCGGCGACCGCATCCTCGCGGCCGAGGCGTGGGTCGACCCGCTGCCGCGCCTGGCGAACTGGGTGCGCCCCGACGAGATGCACCAGTCGTTCAACTTCGCCTACCTCGAGACCCCCTGGGAGGCCGCGGCGCTCCGCTCGGTCGTCGACGCCTCGCTCGCCGCGTTCGGCGCCGTGGGCGCGCCCTCGACCTGGGTGCTCTCGAACCACGACGTCGTGCGCCACGCCACGCGCCTGTCGGTGACCGAGCCGAACCCGCAGGGCCACGGACTGGGTCCGCGCTCGAAGGGCCTGCCCGAGTACGCCACCGGCGTGCGCCGGGCCCGCGCGGCCACCGCGTTCATGCTCGCGCTGCCCGGCTCGTCGTACCTCTACCAGGGTGAAGAACTCGGCCTGCCCGAGGTCATCGACCTGCCCGACGAGGCCCGCGAAGACCCGACCTGGTTCCGCACGAACGGCGAACGCTACGGACGCGACGGATGCCGCGTGCCGCTGCCCTGGAACGCGGATGCCGCGAACTACGGCTTCGGCGCCACCGGCACGCCGTGGCTGCCGCAGCCCGAACAGTGGCGCACGCTCGCGCGCGACGCGCAGCGCGGCGACGCGGAATCCACGCTCGAGCTCTACCGGGCCGCCCTGCGCCTGCGGCGCGAGCACGCGCTCGGCGCCGGCACGCTCGAGTGGGTCCCGCTCGAGGGCGTCGCCGACCCCGCGGTGCTCGCCTTCCGAAACGGCGACATGCTCGTCGTGGCGAACACGGGCTCGACGCCCGTCGCGCTGCCCGAGGGCGACGTGCTGCTCGCGAGCGGCGCGCTCGACGGCGGCACGCTGCCCGGCGACACGACCGTCTGGATCGCCGCCTAGCCGTTCCCGGCGCGGCCTCCGCGCTCGCGCTCCCGAACGGGCGTCCGCACCAGCGGGCGCCCGTTCTGCGTGCGTCTGCCGGCTCAACCGGCGCCCCGCGACATCCGCCCGCCTGCGACATCCGCCCGCCCTCTGCGTCACGGGTCTTCGGCGCATTCGTCGCCCGATGAACCGGCCCGGATGCGGCGGAAGCCCGTGGCGGAAGCCCGCGAGGGCGGCGCGTCAGTTCGTGTTGGCGTAGAGCCATTCGAGCGGGTCGACCCACTCGCCGTTGATGCCGCCGATGCGGATCTCGAAGTGCAGGTGCGGGCCGGTCGACATGCCGGTGTTGCCGGTGTTGCCGACGACGTCGCCCACGTGCACCGTGTCGCCGATCTCGAAGCGGCGCGAGTCGTACTGCATGTGCGCGTAGACGCTCGTGACGGTCTGTCCGTCGATCTGGTGGTCGATCATGGTGACGACGCCGAGGGATCCGCCCTCATCGGTCGAGCCCGACACGACGCCGTCGGCGATCGCCTGGATCTCGGCGCCGTAGCCGGGGTTGAAGTCCTGACCGTGGTGGTCTTCGGAGCAGCCCGCGCAGTCGCGGTAGCCGAACCGGTCTCCGATGTGCACGCCGACGGCGAAGGGCCACTGGATCGTGCCGCTGGGGTTGTTCGTGAAGGTCGCCTCGGGGCGGATGCCGGCCGCCTCGGCGTACTCCTCGATGGTCTGCGACGCGTAGCCCTCGCGGTCGACCGACTGCGCCACGACGTCGCCGTTGATGAGCATGCGCTGCCCGTCGATCGAGTCGGTGCCGTACTGCGAGAGCGCGAGCGCCTGCACGTCGTCTTCGGTGAGCAGCGAGAGCGCGGGGATCGTCGTGGTCACGGCGAGCATCGCGACGAAGCTCATGGCCACGATGCTGGCGATGCCGCGGGCCCGGCGACGCTGGGGGTTCGGCGCACTGCGCACGGCGGCGTCGGCCCTGGCCGGCGTCTCGGCCGTGCTGCGGCGCCGACCCTGGTGCGGCGCCGAGGCACCGGCCGCTGCGGAGTTCGCGGACCGACGCGATGAGCGGGCGGATGCCGCGGGCTGACGGCTCGCGGGGTGGTGCGGGCGGCGGGCGGCGGTCGGCTCGGCTTCGCCGGCGAGCGCCCCGTCGGCCTGGAGACCGAAGATGTCGAGTCCGGAGATCTCGGTGCTCGCAGCGGGGATCGACAGCGGCGCCGAGCGCGGCGCGGCCGTGGGGATCTGCGGCGGCGTGGGGATCTGGGGCACCGAGGCGGACGACGCGTCGGACTGCGAGGGCACCTGCGTCGGTGCGCCCTGGTCGAACGCGCGGCGGGCGCGGCGCGAGGACTCGGGGGCGGGCGCCGGAGCCGGGGCGGGCGCCGCCTGCGGTGCCGTGGCGCCGCCGCCGAACAGCTCGTCGAAGG
>NZ_WBIN01000011.1 GCF_009749385.1 Agromyces allii
GGTTCGGGTGCTCAGGTCGAGCCTCAGCGAGCATCCGCAACGCCCGCTCACGCATCTCCGGCGAGTATTTCCTGTTCATCGAGTTCCATCCTTGCTTGAAGAACGGAACGAAAGTCAGGCCGATTCAGCCGCTCCACACCAGAATCCTTGGGCAAACCGGGCCAAATCTGTTGCGTTGTGGGCGCTCGGAGTCGGGATCCCGTTCTGGATCGCACCGGTCCTCCTTCTGTTCGTTCCCAGCGCGCAAGTTCAAGCAATTGCCCTCCTGGTCTTCTGGACGGGCTTTCTCCCGGTTCTAGTTCTGATCACGCTCTCAATCGTGTTTGGGAGCATCGGTCTACGCAGGTCGAAGGAAGTTGACGGCCTCGGTCGATCCGCCTCACTTACAAGCCTCCGTATTGGAGTGGGACTCATCCTCGTTCCGCCGGTTCTCGGGTTCGTACTCGGAATGATCGTGTATTTCGCGACACGCTGATTGCGGAAGCCCTGCCCGCTCGTGCTGCTGGCCCGTACCTCGGTCGCCGTCGCGACTGGCCTTCGGGTCGCACGTCTCATGGAGGCCGCTCGCTGCCAGCGCGAAGTGTGCGAAGGCGACCTCAATTGTGCCTTTGGTTCAAAAAACCACCATGTCCATATCCTCCCGCCTCGGCGGATCGGCGCCCGGCCGAGAGACCGTGATCGCAGCAGCAAGCGCGCTCCGGCCGAGCAGCGCGGTGACGCTGTCCTCACCCAGAGACTCGAGCCCCGCCCGCGCTTCGGCGCCGAGCGCGCCCCCACTGAGTAGACCATCGATGAGGCCCGCCATGAAGGTGTCGCCAGCGCCGACCGTGTCGACGACGTCCACGGTGATCGCGGGCACCCTGAGCTCGACGCTCGGCGTGACTGCGAGGCATCCGGCCGAACCGAGGGTCACCACCACGAGCGCCGGGCCTGAACGGGACCAGCGGCGGGCAACCTCGGCGATGTCCTCGCCCGGGTGGAGCCACGCGACGTCCTCGTCGCTTGCCTTGATGACGTCAGCGCGCCCGATGAGGGACAGCGCCTGGAGCCGCACAGCGTCGCGGTCGTCGATGAGGCTCGGGCGGATGTTCGGGTCGTAGGTGATCAGCGCCCGGCGTCGATGCCGATCGAGGAGTGCGGCGACGGCGGTCGCACCGGGTTCGAGGGTCGCGGCGATGGATCCGATGTGGAGCGCATCCGCCACCTCGACATCGTCGGCCTTGATCTGCCAGTCGAGGTCGAACTCGTAGGTTGCGGCGCCTTCGGCGTTCAGGCGTGCCAGCGCCGTCGAGGTTCGAGCAGCGGGTAGCCCCTCTACCGAGACATCCGAGGCCGCCAGCCACGCGCGCACCGCTTGGCCGTGTGGGTCGTCGCCGATCGCGGTCAGCAGCCGTGGGCTTCGGCCCAAGCGGCCGAGCGCCAGGGCGACGTTGGCCGGGCTACCGCCCGGCGACTCGTCGATCGATCCGTCGGCGCGGTGCACGATGTCGACGAGGGCCTCGCCAACGACGAGGACGTCGGGCTTCGATTTATGGGCCGTCATCGGTTCACTCCGTCCAACTCGAGCTCGCGAGTCGCGACGTCCGGAACGGTCACGTCAACGACAGTCGCTGAGATCGGGCCGGGCAGTTCGGTGATGAGCGTGGCCAGGATGGGGCCGGCGCCGAGCAGGACGAGGTTCGATACCGTCGCCTCGCCGTCGTTTGCGAAGACCTCGAGCAGGTGGCCGTCGAGGCTCACGAGCAGGCGCAGTGGCTGGTCACCTGAACCCGGCAGCACGACGGTGCTCGTCGACGGAAAGTTGGGGTGCACGGCCTCCATCGCGGCACCGCCCCGGGTGACGATGAGCACGTTCGACGACGGCTCGTGCGACAGTTCGACGAGCGCATCGGCGTCGCCGCGCAACAGCAACCGGAGCGCCCCGGTCGACGCCGGATCCCACGCCAGCTCGACCAACGAGTGCCCGCTCAGCGTGAAGTCAGCCGGCTGGCTCGCGCCAACGAAGGTCGAAGCCTCGGCACCCGCGAGCAACTCCCCCACGAACCCCACCGGCTGCTGCACGAGCCGCACCACCCCGGCAACCGTGCGCAGCGACATCCGCCGCGGCAGTGACATCGCTCCTCGCCAGGGCGACGAGGGGAACGCACCCGCGTAGCGCCAGTTGCTCATCCAGGCGAGCATGATGGCCTCGCCGTCGGGGGCGCTGTCGAAGGTGACGCCGGCGTAGAAGTCGCGGCCGTGGTCGAGGCGCGTGAGCTCGGCGACATCCGGCGTGAAGCTGACGCCGTCGAAGGAGCCGACGATGTAGTGCATCGACGAGCCGTCGGGGTTCGGGTCGTCGCCGACCGGGTTCGTGCTGAGCAGCAGCACCCAGCGGATATCGTCGGGGTCGCCGTCGACTGCGAGGGGCACGAGGTCGGGGCACTCCCAGACGACGCCCGTGGCGCCGAGCGGGCCGAACGTGCTGACGTGCTCCCACGTGCGCAGGTCGGGCGAGGCGTAGAACAGCACCTGGCGGTCGTCGGCTTCGACGGTGAGCATGACATAACGGGTGGCGCCGGCGGCATCCGTGACCCTGACGACCTTCGGGTCGCGGAACGCGCTCGTGCCGCGATCGAGCACCGGGTTCTGCGGGTCGGGCTGCCAGGTGTAGCCGCCGTCGCGGCTCGTCGCCCGCGACTGCGCCTGGTGGTCGTCGTCGTAGGCGCTCGTGTAGAACGCGGTGAGCAGCGTGCCGCCGTCGGCCGAGTCATGGCCCGCGCCAGAGTCAGCCGCGCCCGCAGCGGCACCCGTCGCCACTATCGACCCCGAAAATACCTGCTCCCCGTCGCGATACCGCAGCGCCACCTCGTGCTCGGTCCAGTGCCGCAGGTCGGGGCTCGTCGCGTGGCCCCAGCTCATGTTGCCCCAGTCTGCGCCCTCGGGATTGTACTGGAAGTAGAGGTGCCAGAGGCCGCGGTCGTAGACGAGCCCGTTGGGGTCGTTCATCCAGTTGCGCTGCGGCGTGAAGTGGAATCGGGGTCGCGGCACGTGGCCGTTCGGGGCATGCACGTCGTTGCTCCTAATGGGCCGTCAGATGGAGTGCCGCAGCACCGGCGGGCACGCGATAAGCTTCGGGCCCGACTCGGGGGCGGGCTCGAGGCCGAGCAGCAGCCGCACGCCCGCGGCGCCGAGTTCGTAGTGCGGCAGCGCGACGGTCGACAGCGTCGGGCGCAGGTGCGCGGCGATGACGTCTTGGTTGTCGAAGCCCATGACCGCGATGTCTTCGGGAATGCGCAAGCCGTGCTCGCGCAGCCCGTCGTAGAGGCCCATCGCCACGCGGTCGTTGTGGCAGAACACGGCCGTCGCCTTTGAATCGAGAATCGCGGATGTCGCGGCGTAGCCGCCCTCCTGCTCGGGCGCCGCCGGGAACACCAGCGACTCGTCGAACTCGATGCCCGCCGCGGCGAGCGCGGCACGGTACCCCGCGAGACGCCCGGTCTGCGCGGGCGACGGCGTCGTCGTGTTGATGAACGCGATGCGGCGGTGGCTCGCGGCGAGCAGCTCTTCGGTGGCGGTGCGGCCGCCCTGCTCCTCGTCGGGCACGACCGCGGGCAACACGTTGCCCGCGGCGAAGCAGTCGACGAGCACGGTGTCGGTCTGGTGCAACGCCTCGGGCACCTGGATCTCGCGGTGGTACCAGGTCGAGTAGAGGATGCCGTGCACCTGGTGCTCGAGCATCATCGCGATGGCCTCGTTCTCGGCCGCCGCGTTGCCGTCGGTGTTGGCGACGAGCAGCACGTAGCCGTGCTTCCACGCCTCGTCTTGCGCGCCGTGGATGATCTGGCCGGCGAACGGGGTCGTCGCGATCGCGTCTGCGACGAGGCCGATGAACCGGGAGGTGCCCTGCGACAGCGTCTTCGCGAGCGCGTTCGGCCGGTAGCCGAGCTCGGCCACGGCCTCCTGCACCCGGCGCCGGGCGTCGTCGCCGATACGGGCGCCGGCCTTGTCGTTCACGACGTGCGAGACCGTGGCCACCGAGACTCCGGCGATCTTCGCGACATCCCGCATCGTGACCGGTGACCCGTTTCGGCCGTGCTCCGAGGTGCTCATCCCTTGGTTGCTCCACTCTCGAGACCGTTGATCATCGCCTTGTTCAAGACGAGGAAGACCAGGAGCAGCGGCGTCACCGTCACGCAGACGGCGGCGAACGTCGCGGTCCAGTCGGTGTTGCCCATCGCTCCGATGTAGTTTTGCAGGCCGAGCGGGATCGTCTTCAGTCCGTCGGAGAGCACGAACGTGTTCGCGAAGATGAAGTCGTTCCAGATGAAGATACTGTTCACCAGCACGACCGTGATGATCGTATTGGCCGACAGCGGGAACGTGATCTGGCCGAAGATGCGGTACGGGCCGGCGCCGTCGATCGACGCGGCCTCGTACATCTCGCGCGGGATGTACTCGTAGAACGACGAGAACAGGTAGATCGACATCGGTAGCGCGAACGCGGCCAGCGGGATGATCATCGACATGTGGGTGTCGAGCAGCCCGATCTGCGAGTAGTCGATGAAGAGCGGCACGAGCGCGATCTGCACGGGCACGATGATGCCGAGCAAAAAGAGCGCCTTCACGAGCCCGCTGAAGCGGAAGCCGAGCACCTCGAGCGCGTAGGCGGCCATCATGCCCGCGACGACGATGAGGACGCTCGCGCCGAGCGTGACGATGAGGCTGTTCACGATGTTGAGCCACAGGTTGCCGGTGGCGAACGCCCGCGCGTAGTTGTCGAGCGTCCACTCCGACGGCAGGGCGAAGGCGTTGCCGCCCGCGAAGTCCGACGCCGTGCGGAAGCTCGTGAGGAACAGCCACACGAGCGGGTACACCTGCACGATCACGATGAGCACGATCGTCACCGTCAAGATGGTGCGCTGCACGCGCAGCCTGGGCGAGAGCGAGCGGATGCGGCGCCCTGCGGGCCTGGCCGATCGGGGCGGCTGCGGCGGCTCGGACTGGGCGGGCGACACGGCCGGCGTGAGCACGGGGGCGGTCATGAGTCATCCCTTCGGCGAAGGAGCAGGAAGATGATGCCGACGGCGACGAGGCACTCGACGACGATGAAGACGGAGATCGCGCTGGCGTAGCCGTAGTCGGTGTGCACGAACGCGGTCTTGTACATGTAGGTCGTGAGCAACTCGGAGGCCTGGCCTGGCCCGCCGTTGGTGAGCAGGTATGGGATGTCGAAGCCGCGCAGGGCGAAGGTCGTCGCCATGATCGTGGTCGTGATCCACACCGGGCGGATGTACGGGAAGCGGATGCGCCAGAACACCTGCCACCACGAGGCGCCATCGAGGCGGGCCGCCTCTTCGAGCTCCTTCGGCACGGCGATGAGGGCTGCGTAGATGATGAGCATGTAGAGGCCGGTGAAGCGCCATCCCTCAGGGATCGACACGGCGGCCAGCACGGTGTTCACGTCGGAGAGCCAGGCGTTCTGCAGGTTCTCGAGCCCGACCCACGCGAGGATCTGGTTCAGCAGGCCGACCGGTTCGAGCGAGTAGATGCGCTGGAACAGGATGGCGATCGCGACCGTCGAGATGATCGCCGGCAGCAGGTAGACCGTCTTCACGAGCTCGCGTGCCCTGGGCAGCGCGGTGAGCAGGCTCGCAACGATGAGCGCGCCGCCGAGCTGGAGCACGAGGCAGATCGCGAGGTAGCCGAGCGCGTTGCCGAACGCCGTCCAGAAGACGTCGTCGCGCGTGAGCATCTTGACGTAGTTGTCGAAGCCGACGAAGACCATGTCGGTGATGCCGTCCCAGCGGAAGACGCTGAGGAACAGCGACTGCAGGATCGGCAGCAGCACGGCCACGCCGTAGAGCAGCAGCGGTGGTACGAGGAAGACCAGCACCGAGAGCTTCGACCGACGCGGCAGCATCGACGTCGACATCGGGCGGGCCCGCCGGGGCGAGCGCGGCTCAGCCGCGCCCACCCCGGCAGTGGTGACCGTGTCAGCCATTGACGTTCTCCGCGAGGGCGGCATCCATCGTCTCGATGAACTCGTCGGGCGTGATGTCGCCCTGCACCAGGAGGGTGAGTTCCTGCTGGAGGCGCGTGTTGGTCGCCGGGTCGAGCTGCGTGTCCCACGGCATCGCGATCTTCGGGCCGACGTCGTTGGCCTGCTCGACCGCGCGGGTGTAGAGCTCGGTCGCGTTGTCGGGGATGGTGGTCTCGACGTTCGTCGTCGGCGAGAGCGCGCCCGTGGCCGCGTAGACCTCGGGGTAGCGTTCGAGGGCGAACGCGAGGAAGTCGCGCACGAGCGGGTCGTACGTCTGCGCGTTCACTGCCATGCCGATGCCCGACGGCGTCACGTACTCATTGTCGTTCGTGACCGCGCCGTCGATGGTCGGCAGCGTGAAGTAGTCGACGTCGTCACGCACGGCGGGGTCGAGGGCATCCGTCGCCAGGTTGCTGAGCTCCCACGTGCCGATGTTGTAGACGGCGGCCTTGCCCGAGGTGAAGAGCGCCTGCGCGTCGGCGTACCCCGTCGACGAGAAGCCCTCTTGGAAGCATCCGGCCTGCCCGAGCTCGTACAGCCACTCGGCGGCAGCTTTGCCTGCCGGGTCGGCGAACGAGGCGTCGCCGTTCTTCAGCTGCTGCACGTACTCGGGGCCGGCCATCCGGAACGGGTAGTAGGCCATGTACCGCTCGAGCGGCCACTGGTCCTGCCCGTCGAGCGCGATGGGCGTGATGCCCTTGGCCCGGAGCGCCTCGCACATCGCCGGGAAGTCGTCGAGCGTCGCCGGCACCTCGACGCCCGCGTCGGCGAGCAGGGCCTTGTTGTACCAGAAGAACTCCAGCTGGAACTCGAACGGCACCATGTAGAGCGAGCCGTCGTCGAAGCGCTGGTAGTTCAGCGCGGCCTCGCGGTACTCGTCGGCGAGTCCGAGGTCGTCGAGCAGCAGGTCGACGTCGACCATGCGGCCCTGACCCGCGAGCTTCTGCGCGAAGGGCGTTGCATCCGTGTCGAAGAGCTCGGGCAGCTTGTTCGCGGCCGCGAGCGTCTCGTACTTCTGGATGTACGAGGGCCGGTCGGGCGTCGTGACGAGGTTGAGCGCGAAGCCGGGGTGCTCCTCGGCGTACTCGTCGGCGATCTGCTCCATGGCCGTGATCACGCCGCCGTCGGCCGGCCGCGAGAGCAGCCAGGAGATCTCGCGGGGCACGATCTCTCCCTCGGGGTCGACGTCGGTCGGGTCGGCGCTGCTCGCTCCGCCCGCGCAGCCGGTGAGCACGAGGGCTGCTGCGGCTGCGGTGGCGGCAGCGGCGAGGAACGCTCGTCTGCGCTTCGTGGTGAACATGGTCGGAATCTCCTTTGATCGATCTGCAGGGGGTGGTGCGGTGTGTTGCGTGCTGTGGTGCGAATGGAAGGACTAGGTCGTTGCGGCGACGAGGTCGGCGTCGGTGGTGTCGATTTCGGTGACGGATGCCGCGGGCTGGGCAGGTTCGGTCGACTCGCGTGCGAACACCGAGAACTCCTCGACCGTGACGGTGCCCTCGCCGACGAAGACGCCGACCCGGCCGCTCGGGCGGTCGTAGAGCCGGGTGCTGAGCACGGTGGCGTTGTCGACGGTGGCGACGCAGAGGTCGCCGTCGACGATGACATCGAGCTCGTGCACGCCGGCGTCGAGCCGACACGGGCGCTCGAGCTCGACGGCGAAGGGCACGTCGCCCGAGATCTGCCACTGCTCGGTGCCGGTCGACCGGCGCGGCCAGCGATCGAAGACGAGGCGCCCGCGCTTGGGCTCGAGCCGGAGCACGTATCCCTCGTCGCCGTCGGCGCTCGCCCGAAGGAGCACGCCGGCTTCGGTCGTGCCCTCGGCGATGTCGAGGCGGGCACGGAGCCGGAAGGACGACGGGGCGTCGTCGGCGGTCAGGATGTCGCGGTATCCGTCGGGTGCGGAGAGCAGGGTGCCGCTCGCGATCGCATCGCCGGGCTGCGCGAAGGCGGCTTCCGAGAAGGTCTCGCGCAACTCCTCGGGCGGGTGGAAGGCGAGCGTGCCGTCTTCGCGCTGCTCGGCTTCGAGCACCGACATCGTGCCGGCCCACTGCCAGGCGCCGTCGTCGGTGGCGCCCTCGCGGGAGGCGATCCACCCGAAGAAGAATCGCCGTCCATCGCGCTCAGCCGACTTCGCCGCGTAGAACGCGCGACCGTCGATCGTGTCGTGCTCGGGCGTGAGCCAGGGGCCGTGCAGGCTGCGCGACATCCGGTACCTGGTGGTGAAGGCGTCGCTGAACTCCGACGAGACGAGGTACCACCAGTCGCCCATCTTGAAGACCTCGGGGCACTCGTGCGCGATGTAGCGGCGCGGGTCCCAGAACGGGGCCGCGGGCTCCCAGGTCGAGAGGTCGGTCGAGGTGCACTGCGCGATGACGCCGCGGCGCCGGGCGGGCCCGTCGGTGTGGCGCGCGGTGATGAGCATGCGCCAGAGCTGCGCCTCGTCGTCCCAGAAGACGAACGGGTCGCGCCAGTCGGCCGTCTCGTAGCCGGCGGTCGCCCCGAAGGTGTGCGACGGATGCCGCTGCCACGAGTCCATGCCGTCGACGCTGGTCGCGTGCATGACGAGCTGCAGCGCGAGCCCGTCGTCGCCGACCTTGGTCGGGTTCTGCCCGGTGTAGAAGGCGTGGTGGGTGCCGTCGGCCGCGAGCACGATGCTGCCGGTGTAGATGTTGAAGTCGTCGGCGTCGGGGCCGCCCGAGGCGATGGCCATGCCGGCATCCGTGAAGTCGACCAGGTTCTCGGTCGTCAGGCGACGCCAGGGCATGCCCTCCTTCGGAGTGCGGCGAGTCTCGTGCAGGTAGAAGAGGTGGAACACCCCGTCTTCCTGCCACGGGATGACGTCGCCGATCCAGGCGCCGTTCGGCTGGGAAAACCCTCGTTGGTTCATCGTCACTCTCAGTTGGTTAAGCGGTTATCCAGAACCATAACCGGCCGATCGGCGTTGGTCAAGCGGTTAATCAACGATCAGGTACGGATGCCGCGCCACCCCGAGCGGAGTACCGTCTGCACAGGTCAGGGAGGAGTTGACATGGCGCAGGCGCCGATCATCTACGAGACGACGCATCGGGTCGCATTCTCCGAGCTCGACCCGTTCCAACACCTGAGCACCGGCAACTACGCCAGGTACTTCACCGATCACCGCATGGAGGCGCTTGCGAAGAACGTCGGCTGGACGCTCGCCAACCTCGGCACCCTCGGCTTCATGACCTGGGTGCGCCGAATCGAGATCGACTTCATCAGGCCGGTCGACGGCGACCAGGCCGTCACCATCACCTCGTTCGTGCGCGAGTTCCGCGGGCGCGACGCCCACATCGAGTGCACGATGACGGATGCCGCTGGCACGACGCTCTCGACGTGCGTCATGGTCGTGGCCTACGTCGACGGTGCCACGCGCAGGGCCGCCGACTGGCCCGATGAGCTCAAGGCGCTCTTCTTCGAAGCGGTCACGTCAGGCTGAGCGAAACCCGCTCTGGACTTATACGCACATAGGTGCGTATAGTCGCTGCCATGCCACGACGACGCCCAGGAGTGCTCCTCCCGATCGAGCTCGCGATCCTCGATGCGGGGCTCACCATCCAGCCGAAGGAGGGGTCGTTCTTCGGCTTCGCGCTCGCGCGCACCCTCGCCGAGAAAGACG
This sequence comes from Agromyces allii, assembly GCF_009749385.1. GTDB lineage: Bacteria > Actinomycetota > Actinomycetes > Actinomycetales > Microbacteriaceae > Agromyces > Agromyces allii. The sequence goes on from NZ_WBIN01000011.1 coordinate 9,660, forward strand.
GGTCCGCGTTGATCTCACACGGCACGCTCTACCGTGCGCTGAATCGAATGGATGCCGCGGGACTGCTCGAATCCGAGTGGGAGGCACCCGAGCTCGCCGAGGCCGAAGGGCGTCCGCGCCGCCGCCTGTACCGGGTGACCGGAGTGGGCGAGGCCGCCTTCCGTGCCGCCGCCCAGAGCGCCGTCCGCGCCGATCAACTTCGTACCGCGACCGGCGAGGCGCTCGCATGACCGGCGCGAGCACCGAGAACCGCGCGGTGGAACGCGCCGTCCGGGCGACACTGCACTGGTCGCTGCGGTACACGACCGGGCTCGATCCCGTCGTCGCCGCCGATCGTCAGCACGAGATCCTCTCCGACCTGCACGAGCAGGCGGCGTGGGCGAGCGAGGCCGGCATCAGCGAGCGGGCCGTCGCCAGGTCGATCCGCGCGCGCATGCTCCGCGGCATCCCGGCCGACCTCAGCTGGCGACGTACGCAGCTCACGGGTGAGGAGCGTGCCATGTGGAGCGCACCGCGCGTCGACGGGCTGCTGCTCGCCGCCGTGATGCTCATCGGCATCGCGCAGGTCGCCGTCGGCGCGTTCATCGCGGCCCGGCAGACGCGCGCGCTGCTGATCGGCGACATCACCTTCATTCCGAGCTCCGCGGAGATCACGATCGCACTCGGCTCCATCGCGCTCGTCGCCACCGCGCTGCTCTGGCACCGGAGCACTCGGCACTGGGGCGCGGCGCTCCTCGCGGTCACCGGCGTGCTGATCTTCGCGCAGAGCGTCGAGTCGCTGTACTACCTCAGCGCGACGGCGCTCCTCGTGATCAACGGCGTGACCTGGCTCGAACCCGCCGCCTACGCCATCGGCTTCGGCGTCGCCATCGTCTGCCTCGCGGCGGCCGCCCAGTGGGCCAAGCCCGTGCACCTGACCTCGGCCGCGACGGCCCGAAAGGAAGCCCGATGAACGTGCAGCACCTGCTCGATGACGAACGTCAGCGAAGGAGCGAGCGAAAGCGTCGGATGCCGCGACACCGCGTCGCACTCCTGCTCGGCGCGGTCGGGGCGGCCATCGTCCTCGGCACCGGTTCCGCGTTGACCGCGGCGGCGGTCGCCTCGATCACCGAGTACGACGAGCTGAACGCCGCCGCGGAGGAGCAGGTTTCCGTGCCGGAGCCGTCCGCCGAGGTCGCGCCCGCGACCTCCGAACCGACAACCGTCGCGTCAGAGGCTCCGGCGGCCGCCGCGGTCCAGGAGACCGTCGTCGAGCAGACCACCGTCGCGGAAGCCTCGGTCGAACCCGCTCCCGGTGGAATCGCCACCATCCTCGGGCACACGGTGTACGACGAGAACACCGACCTCGCGCTCATCCCCAGGCCGTCGCCGGAGTACGTCGAGAAGTGGGCGATTCAGGTCGACGTGAGCCTGATGCAGAGCCACCTCGACGCCGTGTGCATGGCCGAGAAGGGGTTCAAGGCCGCGTACATCCTGCTCTGGGAGACCTGGGAGCAGGGCGACACGATGGAGGTGGTCGGTGCGCTCGACACGTTCAACGAGTCCCGGAATCCCGAATGGCAGGAGGCCATGTGGGGCTCACCCGACCAGCCGCTCGGCGACGCCTACGACTGGAAGCAGGCCGGATGCCATGGGGCATCCGTTCACTACACCGGAATGGACGACGCCAACTAGACGGCCAGGAGAGTCGCCGCCACGTCGTCGGCGACGAGGTCGGCGTTGAGCGCACCGGCCACGAGCGATCCGAGCCCGAGCGAGACCGAGACGTTCGCACGCACGTTCACGACGTTGCCGACAGCCCAGACGCCCGGCACCGACGTGCGGCCGTCGGCGTCGACGTCGACCCAGTCGCCGAGCTCGCTCGTGGTCGTCGTCGCCCCGAGCGCACGAAGCAGCGCGTCGCGCGGACGCATGGTCGGGCCCGTGAAGACGACGTCCACGTCGACGACGCGCCCGTCGACCTCGACCCCCGTCATCAGCTCGCCCTCGATGCGGAGGCCGGTGACGGCGCCCGACTCGATCCGGATGCCACGGCTCGCGAGTCGCTCGAGGTCGGTTCCGGATGTCGCGCCGACGACGTTCTCGAAGTAGACGACGCGATCCGACCACTGCCGCAGCAACTGCGCCTGCTCGACGCTGCGCGGCGAGGTCGCCACGACGCCGATGACGTCGTCGCGGTGCTCCCATCCGTCGCAGTACGGGCAGACGACGACGCCTCGACCCCACTGCTCGCGGAATCCCGGGATGTCGGGCAGCACGTCCTCGAGTCCCGTCGCGACGAGGAATCGGCGGGTTCGGAGGGTGCCCTCCGCCGTGTCGACCTCGATGAGGTCCCCGGCGACACGCACCGCTGCCGCTTCGCCGTGGACGAACCGCACGCCGTACCCGGCGGCCTCGGCGCGCCCGCGCTCGAGCAGCACGAGCGGCGACAGTCCGTCATGGCCGAGCACACCGTGCATGTGCGCGGCGACCCTGTTGCGGGGTTCGCCAGAGTCGACGACCACGACCCGTCGGCGGGCCCGCCCGAGGGAGAGCGCGGCGCTCAGCCCGGCCGGGCCGCCGCCGACGATCACGACATCCGTGAGCGCCGCGCCTTCCTCGTGAGCCGAGACATCCGTACGTTCCTGTGCTGTGTCCATGCACCTCATGCTGGTACCGTGCACCTAGGACGGCAATCGAAGTTGCTGGTTCAGCAACGAGGAGCACCATGGAGAAGCACGACGAACTGGCCGGCATCGGCGAGCGGCTGCGGGCGATCCGCGAGTCCCGCGGCCTGACCCTGCGGGCCGTCAGTGAGGCGAGCGGCATCTCGACGAGCACGCTGTCGCGCCTCGAGTCGGGCTCCCGGCGCGCGCAGCTCGACCTGCTCATGCCGCTCGCGCGGCTCTATCGCCTTCCACTCGACGACCTCGTGGGCGCGCCCGCGCTCGGCGATCCCCGCATCCACCCGCGTCCGCGGCTTCGGAACGGGGTCGTGACCGTGCCGCTCTCGGGCGGTTCGGGCGCGTGGGAGGCCTTCAAGCAGGTGCATCCGCCGGCGCCCGAGAAGCCCATCACCCAGTTCGTGCACCCCGGCTGGGACTGGATCTACGTGATCTCCGGACGGATGCGGCTGCTCCTCGCCGACGACGACCTCGTCATCGAGGCGGGCGAGGCCGCCGAGTTCGACACGCGCGTGCCGCACGGGTTCGGCAACCCCGGGCCCGACGTGCTCGAGGTGCTCTGCCTGTTCAACGCGCAGGGAGCGAAGCTGCACACGCGTGCGTCGGCGTGACGTCAGGCGCTCGCCGAGGGTAGGGCGCCCGCCCGCCCCCTGAAGTGGGGCGCTCGCCGTCCGTCTGCGGCGCACGCTCGCGGCGTAGGGTCGCGGGTGGGGGCACGGCCCTCGAACTGCATCTTGCGCGACGACGCCGAGAGGCCGATCATGCACAACTCCACGCGGGTGGTCGCAGCCATCACCGCCGTCGTGTCCACGCTGGCTCTCGCGCTCAGCGGGTGCGCCGCCACGACGGCTTCGGATGCGGCCACGAGCCCGCCCGCGACATCCGCCCCGCTCCTCGACGCCGAGCTGCGCACGCAACTCGAGTCGGCGCTCGACGAGGGATTCGCGGCATCCGGGATGCCGGGGGTCATCGTCGGAGTGTGGGTCCCTGGTGAGGACGAATGGGTGTCGGCGCGGGGCGTGGCCGAGGTCGGCACCGACGACCCGATCGGCCGCGACAACCAGCAGAAGATCGGCAGCATCACCAAGACGATCGTCGGAACCGTGATGCTGCAGGTCATCGGCGAGGGCGAGTACGACGTCGGCCTCGACGACACCCTCGACCGCTGGTATCCCGACTTCCCCGAGGCGTCGAACATCACGGTGCGGATGCTGCTGAACCACTCGAGCGGCATCGGCGAAGCCGGCCGGGCCCAGGTCGACCGCATCTGCGCCGCCCCGTACGCCGTCCCGACGCCCGATCAGCTCATCGCGGTGAGCGCGGAGACCCCACGCGCCGACTTCGCGCCCGGTGAGGGGTTCGAGTACGCCAACGGCAACTACTTCCTCCTCGGCGGCATCCTCGAGCAGGTCACCGGCAGCGATCTGGCGACGCTCATCCACGACCGCATCACCGAGCCGTTCGGCATGGACCGCAGCCGGTTCGCGCCCGACGGCGTGGTCACCGCCCCGCTGACGCACGGCTACTCGGAGTTCTGCCCGGAGCTCGGCGAGACGGTCGACACCGTCGAGTGGTCGAACGGCGAGAGCTGGGCGGGCGGCGCCATGGTCTCGACCCTCGACGACCTCCACGCGTGGGGCGAGGCCATCGGCGCCGGCGCCGGCGTGACCCCCGAGCTGCAGGCCGCCCGGTATGCGGATCGCGCGATCATCTCCGAGGAGACCGGATCCGCGTACGGCCTCGGGGCGGGCGTCGTGTACGACGCCGCCACCGACTGCGTGCTGATCGTCTCCCACGCCGGAGCCGAGCCCGGGTACGGCACGAACTTCGCGTTCTACCCGATGACCGGTGCGGTGCTCGCGATGCTCGGCAATGGCGACGGCGGCACCGGCGACGCGGCGTCGGAGGTCACGAAGGCGCTGGCGCCGGTGCTCGGCCCGGTGCTGTACCCGACGCCGACCGAGGCGTGCGCCGCGCCCTGGGGTTGAGGAGGCCGATCGTGCGGAACTCGAAGCGGGCCGTCGTCGCGGTCGGGGCGGTCGTGACGTTCATGGTCGCCCTGCTGAGCGGATGTCTCGGCACGACGCCGAACGGCGCCTCGCCGCCGCCGACGGCCACCGCGACGCCGCTCGACCCGGAGTTGCGGCACCAGCTGGAGGCCGCCCTCGACGAGAGCTTCGAGGCATCCGGAATGCCCGGAGTGACCGTCGGGCTGTGGGTGCCGGGCCAGGAGGAATGGGTCGCCACGCGAGGCGTCTCCGACCTCGACGCGAACCTGCCGATGGACCGGGCGAACCAGTCCAAGATCGGGAGCATCACCAAGACCGTCGTCGGCACGGTCGCCCTGCAGGTCATCGGCGACGGCGAAGTGGGGCTCACGCTCGACGACACGATCGACCGCTGGTACCCCGAGTTCCCGCTCGCATCCGACATCACCGTGCGCATGCTCATGAACATGTCCAGCGGAATCGGCCCGCCTGGCCAGGCGCAGCTCGACCGGATCTGCGCCGACCCGCACTCGACGATCACGCCCGACGAGATGATCGCCATCGGCGCGACGACGCCCCGCGAGCCGTACGCGCCGGGCGAGGGCAACACCTACTCGGGCTACAACACCTTCATCCTGGGGCGCATCCTCGAGCAGACGACGGGCACCGATCTCGCCACGCTGATCGACGAGCACCTGCTCGAGCCGCTCGGCATGACGCGAAGCCGCTTCGCTCCGGACGGTGTGCTCGCCGCGCCGTTCAACCACGGCTACTCCGAGTTCTGCCCGCAGATGCCGCAGCCCACCGACACCACGGACTGGACCAACCACGAGGGCTGGGCGGCCGGTGCCATGCTCTCGACGATCGACGACCTGCACACCTGGGGGCTCGCGCTCGGCGAGGGCTACGGGCTCACCCCCGAGATGCGGGCCGCGCGCGTCGACGATCTGGCACCGGGCACGACCGATGCCGGCTACGGGTACGGGCTCGGCGTGAGCGTGCACATCGATCCCGCGACCGGATGCCTGCTCGACCTCAACCACAGCGGCGCCGAGCCCGGCTACGGTGCGCACGTGCAGTACTTCGAAGGCTCCGAGGCCGTGTTCGCCCTCATCGGCAACGGCGACGGCGGCACGGGCGAGGCGTTCTTCGCGGTCGTGAAGGCGCTGGTCCTGGCGTTGCCGCCATCGATCGCCCCGACGTCGAGCGACGCCTGCACGTCGTAGCCGGGAGTCCGACCGTCGCAGCGCTGATGGCGGGGCCTTCGGCGCGCTGAGGTGGAATGCCAGTTCCGCCTCAGCGCTGAGGCGGAACTGGCATTCCGATTCCGCCGCTCCAGCGCGTCAGCGGATGCCGCGGCCCGCCGCCGCTGCCCGCACCGCGTCGAGGACGGCCTGCAGTGCCGGCGAGTCCGCCTGGCTGCGCCGGTGCACGGCCGAGATGTCACGGGTCGAGGCCGGACGCACGGTCGGGATAGCCACGAGATCCGCGTGCAGCGGCGGCCGGCCCATGCGCGGCACGAGCGCGACGCCGAGGCCCGCACGCACGAGCTCGAGGTGGTTCTCGAACTCCATCGACTCGTGCACGATGCGCGGCGCGTTCGAGACGCCGTCGAACAGGCGCCGAAGCCACTGGCGGCAGATCGTCGAGTCGAACGTGGCGATCCACTCCTCGTCGGCGAGGTCGGCAGGCGTCAGCTCTTCGGCTCCGGCGAGCGCGAGCGGGTGATCGCGGCGCAGGACGACGTCGGCGACATCCGTGAACAGGGGCGTCTCGATCAGGTGGTCGGGCATGGCGAGGGCCACGCCGCCCCAGCGGTGCACGATACCGAGGTCGCGCTGCCCGGATGCCACGAGCGCGACCGTCTCCCACGGCTCGCTCTCGCGCAGGGGCACGCGCAGGTCGGGATGCTCGGCGCGCAGCCCAGGCAGCACGTCGATGAGCAGGCCGCGCACCGCCGTCGAGAACGCGCCGAGGCGCACCTCGCCGGTGACGGGACGACGCGCGGCGCGGTCGCCGTCGCCATCGATACCCGTCGCGCCGCCCGCGAGGTGCAGGTCGGCCTCGATGCGCTCGAGGTCGGCGAGCACGGTCGCCGACGAGGTGACGAGCCGGCGACCGGCGTCCGTCAGCACGACGCCCCGACCCGCGCGCTCGAGCAGGGCGACGCGGATTCCGCGCTCGAGGCGCTTGATCTGCTGCGACACCGCCGACGGCGTGAAGCCGAGCGAGTCGGCCGCCGCCGCGACGCTGCCGTTCGTGGCCACCGCACGCAGCGCGACCACGGCTTCGAGATCGATCATGCAGCGATGCTACCGAATGAGCGAGCGAAATGATCGCTGGTGTTTCCGGATGCCGGGGGCGAACGTAGAGGCATGACGAGACGCGACATGCTGCTGGCCGCTGCCGTGGCAACCCTGTGGGGCTTCAACTTCGTCGTGATCGACTGGGGCATGGAGGGCATTCCGCCGCTGTTCTTCGTCGCCGTGCGCTTCACTGTCGTCGCCCTGGCGGCCGTCATCGTGCCCCGCCCGCTCGCGAGCTGGAAGACCGTCGTCGGCGTCGGGCTGTTCATGAGCCTCGGACAGTTCGGGCTGCTCTACACGTCGATCGCGCTCGGCCTGCAGCCCGGCATCGCCGCCCTGCTGCTGCAGGCGCAGGTCGTGCTGACGATCGTGGTCGCGGCGCTCGCCCTGCGCGAGCGGCCGAACCGCATGCAGACGATCGGCGTGCTCGTCGGCACGGTCGGGCTCGGCGTCGTCGCCCTCGGTCGCGGCGGCGACGCACCCGCTCTCGCGGTCGTGCTGTGCCTGCTCGCCGCTCTCTCGTGGGCGATCGGCAACGTCATCTCGCGCCAGGCAGGACCGGTCTCGCCTGCGAAGCGCCTCGGCGCGCTGTCGCTCACCGTGTGGTCATCGCTCGTGGTGCCGATCCCGGCACTCGGCCTGTCGGCGCTCATCGAAGGACCGGATGCCATCGCGGCCGGCGTCGCGGCGTTCGGCTGGCGACCGATCGTCTCCACGCTCTACACCGCGGGCCTCTGCACCCTCGTCGGCTACGCGATCTTCAACGCCCTGCTCGCCCGCAACCGCTCGGCGTCGGTCGTGCCGTGGGTGCTGCTCGCCCCCGTGGTGGCCATGGCATCCGCCGCCCTGCTGCTCGGCCAGGTGCCGAATCAGTGGGAAACGCTCGGCGGACTTGTGCTTGTCGCGGGCGTGTTCGTCGCGAACACGCCGGTGCGGCGGCGCGGAGGTTCCCCGCCGTCGGCTGACCGTGCGAGTGGCGAACCGACTCGATCCGGCCGGACCATGGACGGGACCGCGGCGGCTCGCCGGAGGAATCTGCGGTGGTTCGCGGGGTTCGACCGACGTAGGGAGGCTCCCCCGTCGACGATCGCGGCGTCGAGGAGGGTTAGGCTCGTGCCGTGCTCGCCGCCTACGCCCTCACGGCGATCCTCGGAATCCTCGCCGTATTCCAACTCGCGCTCGCGCTCGGGGCGCCCTTGGGACGCTTCGCCTGGGGCGGCACCCACCGAGTACTGCCCGCGCGGCTTCGCATCGGCAGCCTCGTCTCCATCGCGATCTACGCGGTCATCGCCGTGCTCGCCCTCGACCGCGCAGGAGCCGTCGATGTCGTTCCCGACGTCGTCTCCACCGTCGGCATGTGGATCGTGTTCGCCTATTTCGTGCTCGGCATCGGCATGAACGCCATCTCGCGCAGCAAGCCCGAGCGATACACGATGGCCCCGCTGTCAGCGGTGCTGGCGCTCCTGAGCCTGCTCGTCGCACTCGGCTGACGCCTCCCGGACGCGTCGACCGCGGTTGCCCGCGCGGGGCCGAGCACACCCCCGGGTCCGGCCGAGCTACGCCCAGCCGAGCTCGCCGAGCTTCGCGTCGTCGAGGCCGAAGTAGTGGCCGATCTCGTGCACGAGGGTGATGCGCACGCGCGTGCGGAGGGCGTCGAGGTCGGCGCTGTGCTCCTGCATGTTGTTCTTGAACAGCGTGATGCGATCGGGCAGCTCGCCGTAGCCGTACACGCCGCGCGTCTTCAGCGGCCGCCCGCTGTAGAGGCCGAAGAGCCGCGGACGCTCGCCGACCGGCTGGTTCGCGATGAGGATCGCGACGTTCTCGACGCCGCGCACCATGTCGTCGGGCAGCGCGTCGAACTCGTCGGCGACCATGCGCTCGAAGTCGTCGTCGGAGATCTCGACCATGTGTTCATTCTGCGCCCGCTGGGCGGCCGCGCGGCAGCCCGCGCGCAAACAGCACCAGAACGCCGAGCGCCACGGCCCAGGCGACCGAGATCCACCCCCAGAGCACGCCCCAGCTGCCGAAGTGATCCGGGAACACGATGCTGATGACGCCGAACCAGGCCGTGCCGGAGGCCACGAGCAGCGTCATCGCGCGCCACCCCGGCAGCCGCACGGCCAGCGCCGCGGTCGCCAGCGGAATCACCAGGGCGGATGCCGCCTGCACCGGGTAGTGGTCGAAATCCCACGTGTAGTCGGGCGCCGGCATGCCGCTCCGCGCCGCCTGGATCATGCCCGTGGCGTAGACGATCGCGGGCGGCAGCGCGATGAGCGCGAGGGCGAGCTGCGGCATCCGCTCTCGAAATCCGTCGCGAACGACCGGGACATCGTTCGCGACGTCAGACCGAGCGGACTCCGCGACTCGCGCCCCGCGATCGAGCATCGACACCGCGGCGGCCGCCACGAGCAGGACCGCGCTGATGAGCAACTGACCGGGCTGGCCCGCCGCAAGCCCGGCAACCGCCACGGCGACCCCCGCCGCGGCGACGACGAGCGCTGCCGAGGTCCACGTCGGCCTGGCGCCGAGCACGCACATCGGGAGCCCGACGAAGAACGTGAAGAGCACGCCCCATCCGGTCTCGATGAGGTAGTTCGCGTAGAACTCCGGGCGCGAACCGTAGAAGAGCGGCACGCTGAGGTCGACCAGCCCGAAGAACAACAGCAGGCTGAAGAGCCCGAGCACCCACCCGATCAGGCGGATCGCGACGCGCTGCGTCGCCGTCGGTCGCTTCGACATGCTGCCACGCTGGCCCGCAGGCGGCGGGCCCGTCAAGTACCGTGGCCGGTCGAGCCGTCCGACTGGTCCGAGCGACCGTCGGACGACGGCCCGACGCGGCATCCGCACTCGATCGTTCTCGCCACGAGCGCGGACTACTGCCGTGGATCGATGATCTGCTCGAGCACGCGTTCGTACGCCCCCGGCCCGATCGAGATCGCCCCGGCGTACGGGTGGTCCATATCCGCCGTGACGAAGATGACGAGGCCGACGAAGAGCGCGAGCAGGCCCGCCATGACCAGGTGCAGTCGAGGGTTCCCGAAATGGATGAACGCGATGAGCACCGCGGTGACGGCCGCTCCGACCCAGATGACGAGCCAGAAGAGCGGTGGAAGCGCGAGGGCGGTGGCGTCGATGCGGGCTCGCCGCGACTCGATGAGGTCGTCGAACGTGGCGAGCGCCTGCTGGAACTCCGCCTGATCGCCGCGGGTATCGGCCTCGACCGTGTGCAGGAGCCGCTCGAACTCGTCGATCTGCGCGTCGCTGGCGTCGGGCAGGACCCCTCGCGCCTGGTCGGGGAAGTCGACCTCGATGACCGTGTGCATGTACTCGTCGAGCACGCGTTGCATGGGCCCGTCCAATCCGTCGGGCAGGCCCGTGGTCGCGCGGTAGAGCGCTCCGGCATCCGCGGCCTCCTCGATGGTCGCCTTTCGCGTGTCGGCGAAGTTCTCGTAGACCGACACCGCGACGAGCGCGAGCAGGATGCCGAAGAAGACCCCGAACGTGCCGATGACATGCGCGAGCGCGCGATCCCATTCCTTGAAGTCGGTGACGTACCGCTGCACGACCGGCCGCAGCCCGACCACGATCAGGCACGAGACCGCCACGAACCCGCCCACGAACAGCGGGAGCGAGATCCACACGCTCGTGTCGTAGAACCAGTTCATGCTCGCACCCCCGCCCCCGCGAAGAACGGGCGGCACCACGCCCGTCGCTGTCGCCCAGACTACGGATGTCACGCGCTCGCCCGCCATCCCCCGGTCGATATGCACGACTGCGGGAAGGGGCGATCGAGAAGGCCGCCCGCGTGGGATTCGGTCGATCCGGTGGGCGGATGCCGCGTGACGGGCGCCCTTCGACGGGCGTAGCGTGTGCGGCGAGCCGGCGAGAACGGCGAGCGAGCGACGGAGGGCGCGATGGGCGGGCGGGCGATGCACGTGGGACGAGGCCGGCGATGAGCGCCGAGACATCCGCTCAGCAGGCGCACCCCGTGTCGGATCGCGACCCGTCGCGCGCGCACTGGATGGAGCTGTTCTTCGACCTCATCTTCGTGGCGCTCGTGGGGCAGCTCGCGCACGGGCTGCACGAGCACCCGTCGGTCGAGGGACTGCTGCTGTTCACCGCATTGTTCGCGTCGGTGTGGTGGTCGTGGGTCAACCTGACCTTCACCGTGAACGTGATGCCGTGGCTCACCCGACGGCAGCTCGCGCTCGTGATGCTCGCCGCGATGTTCGCCGTCGGGGCCATCGCGGTCGCCGCACCGGAGGCGACCGGCGAGCGGGCGTGGCTGTTCGCGGCGGGCAATGCGGCCCTGCGGCTCGTGCTGCTCGGGCTGTGGGTCGCCCAGTCGTGGGGCGTCGGCACGGCCTCGCGCGTGCGCCTGCTCGTCTACAACGGCGGCACGGCGTTGCTCTGGTTCGTCTCGATCTGGCTGCCGAGCCCGTGGATCTTCGTGCTCTGGGGTGTCAGCATCGTCGTCGAGGTGACGCTGCTGGTGACGAGCAGCAGCACGTGGGCTGCGCGCGTGCTGCCTCGCATGAACACCGAGCACCTCTCGGAACGGTTCGGGCTGCTCGTCGTCATCGTGCTCGGCGAGTCGGTGCTCTCGACGGTCGGCGCACTGAACGAGAGCTGGAACCTCGCCTCGGGCGTCGTCGGCGCGCTCGGTCTCGCCGTGATCTCGCTGCTCGCCTGGTCGTTCTTCATGTACGGCACCGATGCGATGCGCGTCGGGCTCGACGAGCTGCGCGAGGCCGGCGACTACCGCGCGATCCGCGACACGGTCGCCTTCCTGCCGTTCCTCATCGTCGTCGGCGTCACCGCGATCTCGGGTGCGCTCGACAGCGCGATCCAGCATCCGGATGCCGCACTCCCCCAGGCTTCGGCCATCGCCCTCTGCGGTGGCATCGCCGTGTTCTACGGCACGAACGCGATCATCTCGCTGCGGTTCGGCCGACCCCTGCGCGCAGTGCTCGGATGGGCGATCCCGGCGCTGCTGCTCACGATCGCGCTCGGGTTCGCCGCGGCGTTCGTCGATGCGGCGGTCGCGATCGGCTGCGCGGTCGTGGTGCTCGTCGTCATCGTCGCGACGTCGGAGGTCGCCAACCGGCGACGCACGCACGCCGCCGAATGAAGGTGGCCGGCGACGCCCGCCCGCGGCATCCGACCCTGAGGCGCGGAGGGCGTCAACCCGTCGACATCGTCGCACCGACCGGGTAACGTCCCGTGCGTTCACCGCTGGATCGTTCGACGGATGGGATCTCGATGACCGACGTACTGCTCTTCCACCACGCCTTGGGCCCGAACGAAGGGCTCGAGGTGTTCGCCGACGAACTGCGCGACGCCGGCCACACCGTGCACACGCCCGACCTCTTCGAGGGGCGCACGTTCGGCTCGATCGCCGAGGGCGTCGCGTACGCGAAGGAGGTCGGCTGGGACGAGATCATGGCCCGCGGCGTGCGTGCCGCCGAAGCCCTGCCGAACGAACTCGTCTACGCCGGGTTCTCGCTCGGCGTCGTTCCGGCGCAACTCCTCGCCCAGACCCGCCCGGGCGCGACGGGCGCGCTCTTCTTCTACTCGTGCCTGCCGCCCGAGGAGTTCGGCGAATGGCCGACCGCACTGCCCGTGCAGATCCACGGCGCGGATGCCGACCCCTTCTTCATGGACGAGGGCGACGTCGACGCGGCTCGCGAACTGGTCGCGACGGCCGACGATGCCGAGCTCTTCCTCTACCCCGGCGACCAGCACTACTTCGCGGATTCCAGCCTGCCGAGTTACGACGCCGCGGCCACCCGGCTGCTGATGGAGCGGGTGCTCGGGTTCCTCGAGCGGGTCGGCTGAGGCGATGAGACGGCCGGCGTCTCGCATCGGGCGAGAGGGCCTGCACCGACGCGATCTCAGTGCGCTGCACGGATGTCGCGGCCTCGCCCCTGCCCTACCGTGCTCGTCATGTCCTCAGAAACCGGCGTCCGCGAGGCGCCCGAAACCCAGTCCGACCGTTCCAAGCCCGCTCCCCGTTGGGCGCCTGTCGCCGTTCCCGTGCTCATCGTCGCGGCCGGCGCCGCGCTCCTCGGCGGCATCGTCGCCGCGGTCACGCCGCCGCCCGTGGCATCCGCCGAATCGCTGTGCAGTTCGGCGATCGAGACGAAGCTCATCGCCCGCGGGCACACGAACGTCGACGTGAGCCGGTCGTTCACGGTGACCGACGCCGACGGCGCCACGCGCGTCTCGGGCTCGGTGGCCTCCGTCGGCGCGTCGGGCCGCGTCGACTACGCGGAGCTCCGCTGCGTCGTGCGCGGCGACGGCGCGGCGATGCGCGTCGTCAGTGCGCGCGTCTCCGACTGACGTCGACTGAGACGAATGACGGATGCCGCGGCATCCGACCGCGCCCCGGACCCGCCCGTTCAGCGCCCGCTCGCCCCGCCGCCCTCGACGGCGACGATGCGGTGGTCGTCGGCGTGCGTGAGCTCGGTGCGCAGGAACAGGTCGTCGGTGGGCAGGCGCAGCTCGAAGCGCGCGTAGGCGGCCACCCGGAGTTCGCCGTGTTCGACGGCGAGGTCGAGCACATGCCCGCCGACGCTGCGATCCTCGGCCAGGAAGTGCAGGTGCAGCCCGGCGACGGCGATGCCCTGGTAGATCGCTGGGGTCCAGAACCCGACGAGGGTTCCGCGGATGTCACGCACGGTCGTCTCGACCTGATGGCTCGTCACCTCGGCGAGCCGCGGCAGCGGATGACGCTGGCGCGGCGTCGCGCGCACCCGCACCTCCGACAGCCGGCCGTCGAACCGCACGGCGTGGAACAGGTTGCGGCTGACGAGCTCCGATTCGACCGAGGCCGCGAACGCGTCGAGGCCCAGGTCGTGCACCTCGAGACCGGCGAGCTGCGGCATCCGGCACACGATCGCGAACGGCAGCACCTCGTCGTCGCCCATCTCGGACGGAGGCCCGTCGACCGTGCACTCGATCGCCGCGCCGTCGACGATGACGACCTCGCCGCCGAGATGGTCGACGCAGCCAAGCCCGAAATCCCCGAGTCGCCGCGCCTCGTAGACCCGGATGCCCGACTCGTACGCGCCGGCGAGCAGCGCGTCGAGCACCGCGAACTGGGTCACGGCAGCACCGGGCACGGGCGACGGAGTCATCACGGTTGGAGCGTACTCCCGGCCGCGTCGGAGGCACCTGCCACGATGGGCGGATGACGTGCCCAGAACCCATCGACCTCGCCGACTGGAACCGACGGGAGACGTTCGAGCACTATCGCCGAGCAGTGCCCTGCACGTACGCCATCACGGTCGAGATCGACGTGACGGCGTTCGCCGCGGCCTTGGCTCGGTCGTCGCGCAAGACCTACGTCGCGCAGATCTGGGCGATCGCGACGGTCGTGAACCGCCACCGCGAGTTCCGCATGGCCGAGACCGATGCCGGTGCGCCCGCCGTCTGGCCGGTCGTGCACCCCGCGTTCACGGTCTTCAACGCCGAGCGCGAGACGTTCGCCGCAGTCTGGACACCCTACGACGCCGATTTCGCACGATTCCACGATGCGGCCGCCGAGGTGCTGGCCGCTGCGGCGAGCGCGACCGCGATGTTCCCGCAGGGCGAGCTGTCGGCCGACGTCTTCGACATCTCGAGCCTGCCCTGGACGAGCTTCACGGGCTTCACCCTGAACATCGACGGCGGCACGAACCACCTGCTGCCGATCTTCACGCTCGGGCGCTACCTCGATCGCGACGGCCGCACCCTGCTGCCGCTCGCCGTGCAGATCCACCACGCGGCGGCCGACGGGTTCCACACGGCCCGGCTCGTGCGCGAGCTCGAGGAGCTCGTCGCCGACCCGAGCTGGGTGGGCGCGTGACATCCGCCCCCTGAATGCTCAACCGAGCCCGGCGCGGCCCTCCGCGGCATCCGACCGGCCAGACTGCCCCGGCTCGCCCTCGACGGGCCGGCTCGACAGCCCGACCGCGCCGTGCCCCTCGCCCGTCGAGAGCGCCGCCGTGACCGCGACCGACTCGTCGACGTCGGGGTACTGCGGGCGCAACTGCACGGGCTGACGACGGCGCTGTTCGCGCTTGGCCTTGCGCGAGGCGGCGAGCAGGTTCAGCGCCTCGACGAGGATGGCGAACGCCATCGGCGCGTAGATGAGGGCCTTGTCGATGTGCACGCCGAAGCCCTCGGCGATGAGGAACACGCCGATGAGCAGCAGGAACGACAGCGCGAGCATCTTCACGGTCGGGTGGTTGTTCACGAACGTGAAGATGAACCGCGACGCGAACAGCATGATGCCGAACGAGAGCACGACGACGGTGACGATGATGACGAGGTTCTCGGTCATGCCGACGGCCGTGATCACGGAGTCGAGCGAGAACACGATGTCGAGCGCGAGGATCTGCAGCAGCACCGAGCCGAACGTGATGCGCTTCGGCGCCGCGCCGTGCTCCTCTTCGGCGCCCTCGAGCTTGTGGTGGATCTCGGTGACTGCCTTGTAGACGAGGAACAGGCCACCCGCGATGAGGATGAAGTCCTTCACCGAGAAGCCCATGCCCCAGAGCTCGACGACGTCCTCCTTCAGCGTGATGATCCACCCGGCGAAGAACACCAGGATCACGCGGATCAGCATCGCCAGCGTGAGCCCGAGGTTGCGGGCCCTGGCCTGCTGCTCCTTCGGCAGCTTCGACGCGAGGATCGAGATGAAGATCACGTTGTCGACGCCGAGCACGATCTCGAGCACGAACAGCGTCACGAACACCGCGATCAGGTCGGGTGTGAAGGCGAAGGAGAAGTCCACGCCCTCATGCTAGGTGCGATGGGCGGGCGGATGCCGGTGGCGGGCCGCCGTGCTCCGCCGTCGGTTCGCGCCACCAGGAGCCGTCGGCGCGGCCGGACGAGTGTCGGTGGGTGGCGGGAGAATCGTCATATGGCCGCCTCAGATGTCGATGACCTGCTCAGTGATTGGGACCTCGAACTCGAGGTGCTCGACGAGCGCCGGGCGTTCGCCGACGGTGACCGGGCGGAGGCTGTGGCCGCCGTGCACGCGCCGGCGTAGCATCGGCCCGACACGTCGTCACGATCGGAGAACGCCATGAGCGGCAGCGGAACAGTCGACGATCCGTGGCAGCTGACCACGGCGCCGGGCACGAGCGCGTACACGATGCACCGCGACGAGACGGCCGACCCGCCGGTGCTCGTGTGCCAGGTCGGGTCGACGACGTTGAAGTACCACCTCAGCGCGATCGACGACCTGACCGCGTGGCTGCGCGAGCAGGGCGACTGGGTCGACCTCGGCGCCGCCGACGAGCAGAAGCCGGCACAGCCCGGCACGGTCGAGGCCTGGGGCCGCGACGAGGCGAACCCGGTCGGCGGCTGGTACGGACTCCGCAAGGGGTACCGCGGCCGATTCGGCATGTACCTCCCTCCGCTGCTCGAGTCGCTCGGGCTCGCCGAACTCACGCACGAGAAGCGCAACAACCGCGTCCGCGCCGTGTGACCCGGCTCGCACCCGTCCCCGAACCGGCATGACGTCTCGAGCATCCGTCGCACTCCTGCGGGGCATCAACGTCGGCGGTCGCAACCCGGTCGCCATGCGCGACCTCGTGGAGTGTCTCGAAGCCGCCGGGTTCGCCGACGTGCGCACGCACCTGGCCAGCGGCAACGTGCTGTTCACCGCGCGCGCCGACCGCATGAGCGAGGCGAGGCTCGAGGCCGCGGTCGAGACTGCGCTGCACCAGCGGTTCGGATTCGAGATCCCGGCGATCGTGCGCTCGCGCGACGCGTACGCCGCCACGATCCAGCAGGCGCCCGCCGACCACGGATCCGAGTCGCTGCGCAGCGACGTCTTCTTCCTCAAGGCACCGCTCACCGCCGCAGAGGTCCTCGCCGAGATGCCCGAGCTCCGCGAGGGCGTCGACGCGATCGCACCCGGCCCCGGCGCGCTCTACTTCTCGCGAGTGAAGGCCAGGGCCACGAAGACCCGCATCCAGAAGCTGATGGCGATGCCCGTCTTCACGCAGATGACCGTGCGCAGCTGGAAGACCGCGACGCGGCTGCTCGAGCTGCTCGACGACGGCAGGTGAGCGGGCCGGCCGGCACAGCGGGAGTGTGAAGCTGAGGACCGGGGCGCCCGCGCGCCCCTTGCCCGTACGGTGACGCGCCTGCCACGATGCAGGAACCCCCTACGCGACAGACGCCCGAGCGGAGACCCGATGCCCGAGACCCTCGAACGCCCGCCCTCCGATGCCATCACGTCCCTGCCGGGTGCGCCGATCATCCGACGCATCCGACGCCTGCTGGTCGTGGCCGGCGCGACGGGACTCTTCTACGGGGTGCTGGGCACCGCGAGCAAGGGCGGGTGCCCGGGCGGGGTCACCGGCGACGGCGGATACCTCGATGCGAACGGCGACCCGACCAGCGTCGTTCCCATGTGCGTGACCCTCACGCTCCGGCCCGCACCGATCGTGCTCCTCGTCATCGTCGCGATCGTGCTCATCGCGATCAGTCGGGTTCTGCGCAGTGCACGCTCCGAGACGGCCGCAATGCGCACCCTCGATCTGGCGGCGGTCGCCATCGTCGGGCTGACGGTCGCCTGGTGGGCGCTGACCCTGGTGTCATTCCTCTCGATCGACCTGCAGGCCTGGGACGGCGTCGGGCCGTTCCCGTACCCCGACGCCATGCTCGGCGACATCCGCATCGACGTCTCGACGATGCCGGCCGGCACGAACCGATGACGGATGCCGCGGCGAGGGCTTCGCGTCGCATCGAGCTGAACCTGCGCAAGCCGTGGTTCGCGCTGCACTGGGGCGTGAAGCCCACGCTGGTGATCGGCGGCCGCGGCCAACCGGTGCAGTGGGGACGCGGGACCTGGCAGGTTCCGGCCGACGAGTCGGTCGTCGTCGGGGTCTTCCTCTTCAACCGCCTCTGGCGCTACGGCCGCGCGGAGTTCGCGCTTCAGCCGGGGCATCCGCCATCGCTCGAGTACCGGGCGCCTGCGTTGCCCTTCGGGTCGGGTCGATTCCGCACCGTCGGCAAAGGCTGAGACAGGTCGCGGACTACCCGGCGGTTACGAAGACGACGCGCGGTTCGAGCCCGAGGAACGCGGCATAGCGGGCCGCGGCATCGTTGATCGCGTCGAGCTCGGGCTCGGTCAGCGCGCGGTGCGGGCGGAGTTCGAACGTGACCGCCTTCGCGGTGAGCGTTCGGCGCATGCCGGCCACGAGCTGCGCGTCGACGAGGGCCATGCCGATGGCCGTCTCGCGTTCGCGCGGCACGACGCCGTCGGCGTCGAGCAGCCAGCGCGAGTCCTGGTAGCCGCGGTACATCTCGTCGAGCACCTGCAGCAGGTGCGCGGCGGGTGCATCGCGGGCAGCGGATGCCTCGACGGCCGCATCGGCATCCGCTGCGTGGAGGAACGTGCGCCCGTCGTGCTCGAACGACGCGAGCCCTTCGCCGGCGGCCGCGATGCCGCGACGCACGTCACCGAGGGTGAGCGTCGCCCAGTACGCGAGGTCGCGTTCGGTGGCCGGGCCGTGCGAGGCCAGGTATCGGACGGCGAGCTCGGCGAGCGCCTCGTCGCGTTCGAGCCGGCGGGGCTCGCGCACGCGCTCGGCGAACAGCGCGTACGTGTGCTCGCCGTCACGAGGAGCACCGCTGCAGACGAGCAGGTGGAGTTCGAGGTGCGCGAGCAGCAGCATGAGCTGCTGACCCGTGAGTGCCGCACCTCGATCGGAGAGCGCGGCCGACAGCTCGGCACGCGTCCGGTCGGGCGACTCGGCGAGGAGCGCGACGACGAGATCGGCGAGCGTCGTCAGCACGTCGGCGATCGGCCGCAGCTGCTGGTCGATCGTGGGCAGCACGCGCGGAGCCGTGAGGTCGATCAGCCAGGCCGCGTCGTCGGCGTGCACGTAGTGCCAGGTCGGGCGCAGCACGTGGGTGCGCAGGACCCGCCCGTCGGCGAGGGCGGACTCGAGGTCGCCGGCGTCGGGCGTCGCCGTGCGCGTCGCGACGGCCCACGCCGACTGCGACGGATTCTCGGCCTGCACCCCCAGCAGCGAGCGCACGACCTCCTCGGCGTCGGCCGCGGGATCGGAGAGGTGCTGCGAACGCAGACGCCGGCGGGCGAGGTCGCGATCGGTGGTCATGCCTGCAGCCTAGGGCGGTCGCGAACAGCATCCGTGTCGCGTGTGTCGGCGACCGCGCCGGAACAGGTGGAGCGCGCCCGCAGCGGCCACGCGCTCCACGCGAACGGCGTCACGCCGGCGCGTACCTCGCCGCGATGATGCCCGACTCGGACGCCTGCACGCCGAGCAGTCGCAGCCCGACCGGCTGCGGCGACCGCAGGCGGATCTCGCCGTCGCCGACGAGGAACGGGTGGATGCCGACATGCACCTCGTCCACGAGCCCGGCAGCCACGAGCGTCGCGGCGAGCTGCCCGTACCCGTGCGAGATGATCGAGCCGTACCGATCGCGGAGGCCGCGGACCGCCTCGGCGACGTCGCCCTCGATGAGGGTGGCGTTCCAGTCGAGCGGTCCGGTCAGCGTCGTCGACGCCACGTACTTCGGCAGGGCGTTGTAGTGGTCGGCGAACCCGCGGTCGTCGGTCTGCGCCGGCCAGTACTCGCGGAAGAACTCGTAGCTCTCCCGGCCCAGCAGCACGGCGTCGGCGCCGAACACCAGCGCGTCCGACGCGCGTTGCACGCCCGCGTCGTCGGGGTCGAACCACTGGTCCATCTGGTCGAACACGCCGTCGAGCGTCATCTCGAACGAGATCGTCACGGTTCCCATGGCCTCCAGCATGCGCCGATGCCGGGCGGATGTCACGGGTCGGTGCCCGTACCCAGCGGGCCACGACGGGCAGTCGCGGCAGCTCACGCCGACGCGGCGACGGCCGCGATCACCGGCGGCCAGGCCCTGGGCGGCAGCTCGTGGCCGACCCCGTCAAGGGGGACGAAGCCGGCACCGGGGATGTCCGCAGCGAGCGCCACGCCGTTGCCGATCGGGAAGAGCGGGTCGTCGGTGCCGTGCAGCACCGTCGTCGGCACCCGGATCTCCGCGAGCCGCTCGCGCCACCGCGCCGGCTCGTCGACCACGTCGGGCTCGGGCTCGTCGCGGTGACGATCGGGCGACCGGCGCACGGTCGCGGTCCAGATGGCGCGTTCGTGGGCCTCATCGAACTCCATGCCTGCGTAGGCGCGGTCGACGTCGACGTGGTACTCGATGACGGATGCCTCGTCGGCCCAGTCCGGCTCGGGCACGGGCTCGGCCCAGGCGCGCATCATGCGCTCCGAGACCGGCGGCAGGTCGGCATCGGAGTCGTAGGGGCTCGCCGGCCGGGTGGCGATGAGCGTGAGCGACAGCACGAGCTCCGGATGCTCGACCGCCACGACCTGCACGGCGAACCCGCCGGCCGAGAGTCCGAGCCAGTGCGCCTGCGCGCGGCATCCGTCGGCCTCGGAGACCGCCTCGAGCACCGCGATCGCGTCGTCGACCGCCGTGCCGAGCCCGCCGCGCCGCTCGCCCGCGCGGCCGAGGGTGGTGCGGCCCGTGCCCCGCTGGTCGTACCGCGCCACCCGGAATCCGCGCTCGACGATCGCGGCGCAGAACTCCGGGCGCCACCAGTCCATCGAGCATTCCGCCCCGGCGACGAGCAGGACGAGCGGTTGCCGAGCGTCGCCCGCGACCTCCGCCGCAAGCACGGCACCGTCGGGACGCTCGACGCGCAGCTCGCGCCACGCGGCATCCGTCACCTCGGCCCGATCGTGCATGCGACCATGATGCCCGGGCGCGGGCGCCGCGTCACGGGGTTGCGCGGCACGTGCGGCGGTCTGCTCGCAGGGCACCTCAGTCGATCTGATGCCGCGGCTCGAGCAGGTCCGCATACTGCGGGTTGCCCTGCAGGAAGGCGGCCACCACCGCGCAGTGCACGACGAGGCTCTTGTCGCGTGCACGGATGTCGTCGAGCGCGTCGGCGATCAGGTCGGCCGCGATGCCACGGCCGCGGAACTCGGGCGCGACGTTCGTCGCGAGCACGTCGACCTCGTCGCCGGTCTCGGCGTAGCGGATGCTCGCCACCTCGACGTCCCCGATCGTGGCCGAGTACTTCTGCTCGTCGGCCAGGCGGTGCACGGCGATCTCGACGTCGGAGTCGGCCGATGGGCGGTCGACCTCGCGCACCTCGGCGGCCGTCACCTCGTCGACGAGCGCCGCGGTTCCCTCATCGAGGAAGCCCGCACCGTCGGGGTATCCGGCCGCGTCGGGGTACTCGACCGGCGTGAATCCGTCTCCTGCACTCATCGTCCATCTCCTTCGATCGTGTGCCGGGTTCGGTGGCGGGTGGGACCAGCCGTGGTCTGCTTGGCGCAACCCGGGGAGAGGCCGCCTGAAACCCGGTACTCCCGCTCTTCTCTCACGGCTCGACCGAACCTGTCAACAGTCATGACCGAGCGGATGCCGCAGCTGTGACATCCGGCTCCTGCGACGACGGCTCGACCGCGAGGTCCGCCGCCCGTCGCACCGCGTCGGCGAACGCCCGCGGCGCCTCCTGCGGGAGGTTGTGCCCGGCGTGCGGCACGCGCCGGTGCTCGTGCGGTCCGACGAATCGGACACCGGCCGATGCCGCGTCCCGAGCGGGGAAGTTGCCGTCGGCGAGTCCGTCGAGCGTCACCGTGGGAACCGAGATCGACGGCAGCTGCGCCAGCTGCGCCTCGATCCGCGAGTACTCGGGTGCCCCGTCGACGTGGGCGAGCCGGTGCCGGTACGAGTGGATCACGACCTCGACGAAATCGGGGTTGTCGAATGCCGACGCCGCCCGGTGGAGTTCCGCGTCGCCGAAGTCCCAGTCGGGCGAGTTGCGGCGCCAGATCACCTCTGCGACACCGCGCGGATCCCGCGTCAGCCCGAGCCGGCCGCGCTCGGTGAGGAAGTAGAAGAAGTACCAGAACCCGGCCTCGAGCTCCGGCGCCAGCGGATGCATCGACGCGCGGATGTCCTGGATGAGGTACCCGTTGACGGCGACCAGGGCCGTGACCCGCTCTGGCGCGAGGGCGGCGACGACGCAGGCCGCGCGGCCGCCCCAGTCGTAGCCCGCGAGGATCGCCCGCGGGATCGCGAGCGCGTCCATGAGCTCGACCACGTCCTGCCCGAGGGCGGCCTGCTGCCCGGTGCGAGGTTCCGAGGAACGCAGGAATCTCGTCGCTCCGTGGCCGCGCAACGAGGGCACGATCACCCGGAAGCCCGCCGAGGCCAGCATCGGCGCCACCTCGACGTAGCTGTGGATGTCGTAGGGGAACCCGTGCAGCAGCACGACGGGCTGCCCGTCGGCCGGGCCGGCCTCGAAGTAGGCGACGTCGAGACGGCTCGTCTCGACGTGACGGAGCGGCTGCAGCCGCGGAATCGCGTTCATGGGGTGCTCCTCTCGAAGCGGGCGCGTTGCGCGCCCGTCACGAGCTTCGACCGGGCCCGACGCCCGGGTGTGACGAACGGGGTCGACGAAGGCTCGGCATGCGGAGCCGTGTCACAGCCGGCTCCCCCGCCCGGTCAGAGCTGACATCGCCCCGCATTCCGCGGTCGTCGATTCGAGAAGGGAAACCGCCATGTCAGATCAGAAGCCGACCGTCGTGCTCGTGCACGGGGCGTTCGCCGAATCCGCCAGCTGGAACGGCGTCATCGAACGCCTCTACGCCGAGGGCGTCACCTCGGTCGCCGTCGCGAACCCGCTGCGGAGCCTCGCCGGCGACGCCGCCTACGTCCGCGACGTCATCGCGTCGATCGAGGGGCCGGTCGTGCTCGTCGGCCACTCCTACGGCGGACTCGTGATCAGCGAGGCGTCCGCCGGCAACGAGCAGGTCGCAGCACTCGTCTACGCCTCCGCGTTCGTGCCCGAGCAGGGCGACAGCGCCTTCTCCCTCTCGGCGAGCGCACCCGGGTCCACGCTCGGCGAGGCGCTCGACGCGCACCCGATCTCGACCGGCGGCGTCGAGCTCGTCATCCGCCGCTCCGTGTTCCGCGACCAGTTCGCCGCCGACGTGCCCGTGCAGGTCGCGGGCCTCATGGGCGCGACCCAGCGCCCCGTGACCGAGGCCGCGCTGAAGGACCCCGTGCAGGCCGAGGCGCCCGGATGGACCGATCGGCCCTCCTGGCACGTGTTCGGCGCCGGGGACCGCAACATCCCCGCCGCGGTGCTGCGAGCGGGCGCCGAGCGGGCCTCGTCGCTCGGCACCAACGAGATCACCGGCGCCTCGCACGCCGTGAGCGTCTCGCAGCCCGAGGCCGTCGCCTCCACCATCCTCGACGCCGTCGCACACGTCGTCGGCCGCCGGGCGGCCGCCTAGGCAGCGGTCGCATCGGCGTCGATCGGATGCCGCGGGCAAGCGAGCATCGCGCCCCGCCCGCCCGCGGCATCCGCTTGCCCGACGCGAACGCCCGACCCGAACCGCTCGCCCTGCCCGCGGCATCCGGCATAGCATGCGAGGGTTCGCGAGAGAGTTCGCGGATGTCGTCACAACCCGGCCTGCTGCCCGGTCGTAGCTGCAAGGGGGACGGCTGCGGTCCCATCCGCCGACCGACGGGACACGACATGGATGCGAACCTCGACGATGCACTCGCCGGCTTCGAGGCGGTGCGCGGGCGACTCTTCGGCATCGCGTACCGCATGCTCGGCAGCGCCGGCGAGGCCGAGGACATCGTGCAGGACGCCTGGATCCGCTGGCAGGGAACCGACCGCACGGCCGTCGAGAACGCACCGGCGTTCCTGGCGACGACCACGACCCGGCTCGCGATCAACGCTCTGCAGTCGGCCCGCGCCCGCCGCGAGACCTACGTCGGCCCGTGGCTGCCGGAGCCGGTCGACACGAGCGCCGACCCGACGCTCGGCGCCGAACGGGCCGAGGCGCTGGGCTTCGCCGTGCTCGTGATGCTCGAGAAGCTCACGCCGACCGAGCGCGCCGCCTACGTGCTGCGCGAGGCGTTCGCCTACCCCTACGACCAGATCTGCGAGATCGTGCAGGTCTCCGAGCCCGCCGCCCGGCAGCTCGTCAGCCGCGCCCGCAAGCACCTGGCCGGCGAGCGCCGGCGCGAGGCGACGGCGTTCGAGCAGCGACGGCTGCTCACCGCGTTCCTGACGGCGGCGAAGACGGGCGACCTCGACGAGCTCGAGCGGCTGTTCGCCGAAGACGTCGTGTCCTATTCCGACGGCGGCGGGGTCGTGCGCGCGTCGAAGTTCCCGGTCGTGGGGCGCGAGCGGGTCGCGAAGTTCGTGCGCGCGTTCCACACCCACTTCTGGGAGGGCGTGACGATCACCGAGGCCGACACGAACGGCCAGCCCTCGGTGCTGCTCTCGAAGGACGGCACGACGTTCGCCGTGATCACCCTCGTCGTCGGCCGCGAGGGCATCGACCAGCTGCTCTGGATGATGAACCCCCACAAGCTCGGGGCCGTGGCCTCCCGTGCCGCCTCGTGATCCGGCCGCCCGCCTGCTCGCCGCGCTCGAACACTCGAACGACGTCGCGCTGGCGAGCGTGCTGAGCCGCGACGTGCGCCTCGTCGTCGACTCCGGCGACGAGCGGGGCGGCGAGCTGCGCGGGCGTGCCGTGATCGCCCGCGAACTGCACGACCTCGTGCTGCGACATCCGGATGCCGCGTGGATGCCGGTGCACGTGAACGGCACAGCCGGCCTCGCGCTGCGCCGGTTCGACGGCGAGGTGGTCGGGGTGCTCGGCATCGAGGGCGAGCCCGCGATCCACCTGCTGTGGCTCTCGACCGTGCCCCGCAAGCTCGCGAGCTGGAACCGACGACGGCCCGATCCCGGGCTCGACTGACGTCACGGGCCGCCCGTCTCAGTCGACGTGTCACAGATGCGGGAGCCATCCGGTCGAAGCTCGTGACGGCAGCGGATCCACCGCCGCCACGACGGAAGGCACCAGTCATGAAGATCGTCGTCATCGGAGGCACGGGCCTCATCGGCTCGAAGGTCGTCGAGCACCTCGTCGAGCACGGCCACGAGGCGATCGCCGCCTCGCCGAACTCGGGCGTGAACACCATCACGGGCGAGGGCGTCGCCGAGGCGCTCGCCGGCGCGAACGTGGTCGTGGATGTCTCGAACTCGCCGTCGTTCGCCGACGACGACGTGCTCGCGTTCTTCACCACCTCGACGAACACGCTGCTCGCTGCCGAGCGCGAGGCCGGCGTCGGCCACCACGTGGCCCTCTCGATCGTCGGAGCCGAGCGCCTGCCGAACAGCGGGTACCTCCGCGCGAAGGTCGCCCAGGAGCAGCTGATCGAGGCATCCGGCCGGCCCTACTCGATCGTGCGGGCGACGCAGTTCTACGAGTTCGTCGGGCGCATCGCCGACGAGGCCACCGTCGACGGCATCGCACGGCTGAGCACCGGACTCATGCAGCCGATCGCGGCGGCGGACGTCTCGGCCGCCGTCGCGCGCATCGCGGCCGGCGACCCTGTCGACGGCACGGTCGAGATCGGCGGGCCCGAGCGGCTCGGCCAGGACGAGTTCGTCCGCGCCGGCCTCGCGGCCAAGGGCGACTCGCGCACCGTGATCGGCGACCCCGAGGCCCTGTACTTCGGCACCGAGCTCACGGGCACCGAGCTCGTGCCGCTGAGCGCCGACGCGCAGCTCTCGTCGACCACGTTCGCGGAGTGGCTCGCCGCCCAGGCGGCCCAGGCCGTGCCGGCGCCCGGCGCCGCACCGGTGAGGTAGCCCGCCATGCGCATCGCGGTCATCGGCGGCACCGGCCTCATCGGCACGCGACTCGTCTCGCGCCTGACGTCCGACGGCCACGACGTGGTCGTCGCATCACGGGCGACCGGCGTGAACTCCTACACCGGCGAGGGTCTCGCGGAGGCCCTCGCCGGGGCGGAGACCCTCGTCGACGTCTCGAACTCCGACTACCTCGACGAAGCCGCCGCGAACGAGTTCTTCTACGGCTCGACGCTCAACCTGCTGACGTTCGGCGCGGCGGCGGGCGTCGCCCACCATGTGACGCTCTCGGTCGTCGGCACCGACCGGCTCGCCAGAACCGAGGGCGGCTACTTCGCCGCGAAGGCGGCGCAGGAGCGGCTCGTCGTGCAGTCGGGCCGACCGTACTCGATCGTGCACGCGACCCAGTTCTTCGAGTTCATCGCGAACATCGCGGATGCGGGCACCACCCGCGACATCGTGAAGCTCTCGCGTGCGCTCTTCCAGCCGATGGCGGCCGACGACGTCGCCGCCGCGGTGGGCGCGACCGCCGTCGCCCCGCCGCTCGGTCGCATGGTGGAGTTCGCGGGGCCCGAGCAGTTCCGGCTCGAGGAGCTCGTGCGCCGCCAGTTGCGCCTCCGCAACGACCTGCGCGACGTGGTCGCCGATCCGCTCGCGCGGTACTTCGGCACCGACCTCGCCGAACGCGAACTGCTGCCCGGCCCCGACGCGACGATCGCCCCGACGCGCTACGAGGACTGGTTCGCGGCCGGCGGCCGGGCGTACGAGCCCGCGACGGCGTAGCCCGGCTAGGCGAGGTCGGCGAGCGCCCGCTCGACCGCCGCGAGCCGCGCCGCGCGGTCGCCGCTGACCTCGATCACCGCCGTGCTCTCGCCCACGAGATCGGGATCGTCGACGAGTTCGAGCAGCGCTTCGTCCATCGCCGCGCGCAGTTCGAGATCCTCGTCGTCGCCGACCGGCAGGTCGTCGCGGTGGTGCAGCGGCAGCACCACGAGCAGGTCCACGTGCTGCATCGCGGCCGCGGTCAAGTCGAGGCCCCGAGCGAACAGGCTCGACGATCGCCCGGCGCGGCGCAGGGCGTCGAGAGCCGACAGGTAGGCGAGGAAGTCGATCGGGCCGCGCTCGGCGATGATCGACCGGCCCGCGGCATCCGTCGTCGGGATCCGACGGGCACTCGACACGAGCTGCTCGAAGAAGGTCGACGCATCGGGCTCGTCGAGCGCGTCGTCGACGAGCTCGAACGGGTCGCCCAACCGTTCGAACTCGGGGTGCGCGCCGAGGACGTCGTCGATGAGGGTGGTCTTTCCGCTGGCGTGGGTGCCCGAGACGACGATGCGCATGCCCGGATTCTAAGGGGGCATCGGTGACGCGTGGTCGCCCCGCCGTCGGTGAACACCCGGATGCGGCGGAGCCCGACTCGGCGTACCGTCGTCGCCGTTCCACCGAGGAGGGGCCATGAGCGAGCGCACCGTCGCCGAGCCCGGCGACATGGACACGAAGCGGATGACGCGGCGAACCCGCTGGGCGCACGTCGCCGTCGGCGCCGCAGCCGGCCTCGCCTGGGCGGGCGCCCTGCGAGCCTGGATGGCCGAGCTCAGCGGCGGCATGTCGTCGTTCACGTGGGGCACGTTCGAGGGCGTGCTGCTGCCGGGGCTCGTGGTCGGAGTCGCGTTCGGCTGGGCCTCGAGCGTCGGCCCCGCTGCGTCCGCTCGTGAACGCCGGATGCTCCGCTGGTGCGCCGCGGCCCCGCTGGCCTTCGCGATCGCACCCGTGCTGCGCCCGGGCGCCCTCGTCGACCTGCTGACCCAGGGGCTCGGCGGCGGAGCCGTGCTCGTGGCGCTGACCGCGATCGCCGGGGGCTACGCGCTCGGCGGCGGGCGACGGATCTGGGCCCGGGTGATCTGCGGCGTGCTCGCGCTCGGCGTCTCCGTGGCGGGCGCCCTGTTCGCCGGCCCGCTCGTGCGGGGGCCCGCGCTCGCACTCGACTCGCCCCGTGGCGCCTGGCTCGCCGTCTTCGACCTCGCCCTGATGCTCGTGCTCATCGCGGCATCGAGCGCTCCGTTCCGGCGGCTCGCCGCGACTGCGGCATCGGACGGGCGCACGTCGCAGACCGGTCGCGCTTCATAACGGTCCGGCGACATCAGTGGCTGCACTGATCCTCGCCGTGCTCGGCCACCCTATTGTGGGCGAACCGCTCAACCCCAGCATCGTCACACGAAATCGGAGCCCCGTGAACCTCGCCACTCTCCGCTCCGCCGCACTCGTGGCCGTCGCATCCGTGCTCCTGCTCTCGGGGTGCACGCTCGGCTCGAGCCCCGGGCCGACGGCCGAGGCGCAGGCGCCCGAGACGACGGCACCCGCACCCTCGCCGAGTCCCGAGGCCGTCGACCCGCTGACGACGGTGACCGAGATCGTCGTGCGGCCCGTGCAGCTGGATCTGCTCGACGTCGACGGCGCGCTCGTCACGACCCTCTCGTTCGACGACGAGACCACCGCGTTCGTCGACGCACTGTCGATCGCGCTCGGCGAGGAGCCCCAGCAGACCGAACGGGAGGGCGGCCTCGAAACGGCCCCCTGGACCCAGTACGCGTGGACCGGTCTCGAGGTGCACGACGACCATGAGAACCAGGTGCCCACCAACGGCGGCGGCGTCTACGGATCCTACGAGCTGAACGTGAGCGTGGTCTTCACGGCGCCGGCGGTCGGCGACGGCGTGGCCGTGCGCACGATCGGCGGCTTCCAGCCGGGCGGCGATGCCGAGACCCTCGCGGCCGAGCTCGGAGAACCCTGGTACGGCAACGGACAGGACCAGGTGCGCGTCGAGACCGGCGAGCCGATCGGCGAGCAGCAGCCGGGCAACCCGTATGAGAACGCCTACTCGGTCACGGTCAACACCTGGGAGCTCGAAGGGGCGACGGCCTGGATCACCGCGCCCTGGAACTTCGGCGTCGGCCACGTGTAGCGCCGGGCTTCGACGGGCGGATGTCGCGGCATCCGTCCGTCGAGAGGGCTCGCCTCCCGGCGTCCGCCCGCGCCCGTCGCTGCCGCGGTGTCAGGCGTGCTCGTCGGGCTCGCCCCTGCCGGGCTGCACCGACCAGCTCGGCGGTTCGTCGACGCCGGCCTCTTCATCGCGGTCGGCGTCGGCCTTCGCAGCCTGCACGATGCCCGCCGCGTGATGCACGGGCGCGTAGACGACGTAGAGGCGCATGGGCTCGTCGCCGATGTTCTCGACGTCATGCCACGTGCCCGCGGGAACCTGGATGCTCCAGCCGTCGGAGACCTCCTCCTGGATCGGGAGATCGTGCTCGGACGGACCCATCTTCACGCGCCCGCGACCCGCGTCGAGGCGCAGGAACTGGTCGGTCTCGGGGTGGGCCTCGAGTCCGATCGACTCCCCCACCGGAATCGACATCAGCGTCACCTGGAGGTACTTTCCGCTCCAGGCGACGGTTCGGTAGTTCTCGTTCTGCTTCGTCGCCGTCTCGAGGTCGAACACGTTCGGCTTGGGTCCGTTGTCGATGCTCATGCCTCGACGCTATGCCGCCGGGGGCCGACCCGGCCAGTGCTTGCGGAATCGGTTCCGGTGACGCAGGCCGGCCCGATCGATCGCTCGAAGGAGGCCTCGCTGCGATTCCGGATGCCGCGGGCGGCCGCACGGCGCTAGGGTCGCCGGTATGAGCGCCCCGACCGAGAGCACCTCGCCGAGCGGCGAACCCGGCACCGCGCCTCGGCGTTCGTCACGACGCGCACCGCGGCGGCCGCCGCCCGAGCTCGTCGTCGCCGTCGTGCTCGGCTACGTCACGGGCGTCGTGCAGATCCTGGCCGGCATCACCGTGATGTTCGGCCGCTACCTGCCCGACACGAGCGCGGCCGAGCGCCTCGTCGTGACCATCACGGGCGCCTGCGTCGTGCTGCTGGGGCTGTTCGTGATCACCATCGCCGCGGGGCTGACGCGTGCGCGACGCGACGCGCGCGTGCTCGTCACCGTGCTGCTCGGCATCACGATCGCGCTCGACGTCGTCATCCTGATCGCCTCACCGGACCTGTGGTTCGTGCTCGTCGACCTCGTGCTCGTCGCCGCGGCGATCACGGTTCTGTGGACGGGTCGAACCGCGCGGTTCTTCGCACATAGCGCAGGTGGAAGAACCGGATGACCTCGATCGCGGCGATGCTCACGACCGAGACCACCAGCACCAGGGCCGCGGTGACGATCGACGGGTCGACGAAGACGAGGAACTCCGTCACGAGCGGCACCGAGTAGACGACGATGAGCCCGAGCATCATCGAGCCGATGATGAGGATCTTCCAGCCGTCGATCGGTCGCGAGAGCACCGTGAGCACCCACAATCCGATGATCGTCAGCAGGAGCGTCGAGCCGGTGCGCAACTCGTCTTGACCGATGCCGGCCTGCGTCGCCAGCCAGCTGTAGACGAAGAGCGCGATCGCGACGACGGCGCCGGTCGGGATCGCGAAGCTCAGCGACCGACGGAGGAAGCCCGGCACATAGCGTCGGGCATTCGGCATGAGCGCGAGGAAGAACGCCGGAATGCCGATCGTGAGCCCGTCGATGACCGAGAGCTGACGGGGCAGGAACGGGAACTCCAGCACGAACGCGCCGAAGAGCACCGCGAGGCCGGTCGCGTAGACCGTCTTCGTGAGGAAGAGCATCGAGACGCGCTCGATGTTCGCGATCACCTGACGCCCCTCGGCGACGACCCGAGGCAGGTGCGAGAACCGGCCGTCGAGCAGCACGATGCGCGCGACCGCCTTGGTCGCGGCGGCGCCCGACTCCATGGCGATGCCGATGTCGGCCTCCTTGATCGCGAGCGCGTCGTTGACGCCGTCGCCGGTCATCGCGACCGTGTGCCCGGCCTGCTTCAACGCGACGACGATCGCCTTCTTCTGCTGCGGCGTCACGCGCCCGAACACGAGGTGCTGCGACAGCACCTCGGCGAGCTCGGCCGGGTCCTCCGGCAGCTGTCGGGCGTCGAAGCCCGTGGTCGCATCGAGTCCGACCGTGCGGGCGATCGCCGCGACGGTGTCGGGGTTGTCGCCCGAGATGATGCGCACCTCCACGCCCTGCTCGGCGAAGTACGCGAGCGTCTCGGCGGCGTCGGAGCGGATGCGCTCGCGGAACGTCAGCAGCGCGACCGGCTCGAGAGCGGCCGGCAGCGATTCGGACTCCTCGTCGAGCGGCGCCGCGCTGTGCGCGAGCACGAGCGTTCGGAGTCCGGATGCCGCGAGCGCCCGCGACTCGCCGGCGAGCCGGTCGTCGGGGAAGACCATCTCGGGTCCGCCGAGCACCCAGCTGCCCGCGGCATCCGTTCCCTCGGCGAACGCGACCGCGCTCCACTTGCGCGCCGACGAGAACGGGATGCGCGAGACCGGCGGGGTCGACGGCGCGGCGTCGTAGGGCTCGGCGAGGCAGCGCGCCGTGGCGTTCGCGTCGGGCTCGCTGCCGTACCACGCGAGCGCCGACCGCCAGCCGGCCGGCGCGGCATCCGGAGCGAGCGGGTGCTCGGCGTCGAAGACGATGCTGCCCTCGGTCAGCGTGCCCGTCTTGTCGAGGCAGATGAGGTCGACGCGCGCGAGGCCCTCGACTGCGGCGAGCTCCTGCACGAGCACCTGCTGCCTCGCGAGCTTCACGGCGCCGACGGCGAACGCGATGCTCGTCATGAGCACGAGGCCGAGCGGGATCATCGCGACGAGCGCCGCGATCGTGTTCACGGCGGCCTGCCGCCAGTCACCCGATTCGAAGGCCTTCTCCCAGCCGCCGAACACGAAGATCTGGGCGTTGAAGACGAGCAGCGCGATCGGCCCGACGATCCAGCTGACGACGCGCAGCACCTTGTCGATCGACGAGCGCAGCTCGCTCGCGACGAGCGAGAACTTCTTCGCCTCGGCGGCGAGCTTGTTCGCGAACGAGTCGGCGCCGACGCGCACGACGACCGCCTCGCCCTCGCCGGCGATGACCACCGACCCCGAGAGCACCTCGTCGCCCGGCACCTTGTCGACCGCGTCGGACTCGCCCGTGAGCATCGACTCGTCGAGCTGCAGGTGGGCGGATGCCGCGACGCGGGCGTCCGCCGGCACCTGGTCGCCCGCGCGCAGCACGAGCACGTCGTCGAGCACCACGTCGGCGACCGCGACCTCGGAGACCTCGGCGTCGCGGCGCACCCGCGCCCGCGGCGCGTGCATGAGGGCGAGCTTGTCGAGCGCGGCCTTCGCGCGGAACTCCTGCACCGAGCCGATGACGGTGTTCGCGATGGCGCTGATGCCGAACAGCGCGTCCTGCCAGCGCCCGAGCAGCAGCAGCACGAGGAAGCACGCCGCGATGATGCCGTTGAACAGCGTGAGCACGTTGGCCCGGATGATGCTCGCGACGCTGCGGCTCGACTGCTGCGTGAACGCGTTCGTGCGCCCGTCGGCGACGCGCTGCGCCACCTCGGCGCTGGTGAGTCCGGTGGGTGTCTCGACATCCGTCGCGCTCATGGGGCGAGACTACCGGGGCGCGCGGCCGGGCGCTCCTGCGGGAGGAGGCCCGGCCCGGCCCGGCCCGGCCCAGCCTGGTTCTGGCACGTCAGGCGGCGGCGAAGCCCTCGCGGTAGAGCCGCAGCCAGTTGCCCGAGAAGACCGCCTCGGTCTCGGCGGCGCCGAGCAGGCCCGACTCGACGAGGTACGACGCGAGTTCGCCGATCTTGGTGGGCGAGTCCATCCACTCCTCCGGCGGCGGCGGTGCGTCGGCGAGCACGGCGCCCTGCTGCTCCGAGCGGGTCCACCGCCCCTTGCGCATCCACTGCACGTCGTCGTCGGGGGCGCCGGGCGACATGTCCGAGCCGAAGGCGACGTGCTCGACGCCGAGCTTCTCGACATGACGCACGACGAGTTCGGCGGCCCCCCGCACATCGCGGGCGTAGGCGCCCGCGATGTTGTTGTACGTGCACACGCCGAGCACGCCGCCGTGCGCGACGAGCGCGTCGAGCACGCGATCGCCCTTGTTGCGGGGGTGTGCGTAGAGCGATGCCGCGTTCGCGTGGTTGATCGCGACCGGCCGGGTCGAATGCTCGATCGCATCCACGCCCGTGGTGTCGCCCACGTGCGACAGGTCGACGACCATGCCGAGTCGGTTCATCTCGGTCACGATCTCCCGCCCGAAGCGGGACAAGCCGCTGTCGACGGGCTCGTAGCAGGAGCCGCCGATGGCGTTCTGGGTGTTGTACGTGAGCTGCACGATGCGCACGCCCATGTTCCAGAAGTGCTCGACGAAGCCGAGCCGGTCGTCGAAGAGCGACGAGTTCTGCGTGCCGAGCACGACGCCGACCCGGTTCGAGGCGTGCGCGGCCTCGATGTCGTCGGCCGTGCGCACGAGCACGGCCACGTCGTCGTTGTCGCGCACCAGGTCGTTCCACGTCGCGAGCGCGTCCATGGTCTCGAGCGAGCTCTCCCAGAAGGAGGCGGTGATCGTCACGGCGCCGACGCCCGCATCACGCAGGTCAGCCAGGGATTCGCGGTCGTACCGCCCGCACTGCAGTCCGTCGATGAGCATCGGCCGGCTCATCGCGCCGGTTCCGTCGCGAACGAGCGGATGTACTCGTAGGACTCCTCGTCGACCTCGCCGAGGAGGTTGCCGTCGCCGTCGTAGAGCTGCGATCCGGCGTGTCGTCGCGAGAGCTCGGAGTCGGGCGTGAGCGCCTGGTCGGAGGCGTGGAAGAGCCGCCAGAACTGCGCCCGGTCGGCATCGAACCCCTCGAGCAGCGCGCGACGCATCTGCGGCCCTTCGGCGTCGATCGGATGCCTCGGGGCCGGCGTCGGGATCGAGGTCGCCCGCAGCACGACACGGCGCGCGTCGTCGGCGTCGGGCACGACCTCGAGGTCGACGCCGCGCACGGCGGCGTACCCGCGGAGCGCGACGAACACGTCGGAGCCGTCGACCTCGACGAGCGTCATCTCGGCAGGCGCGTCGATGGCCGCGACCTCGAGCAGGTCGACGACCGTCGGTGCGACGAAGTAGCCGGCCTGTCCGCCCGCCGACCAGCCCTCGGGCGTCTCGACGAGCAGGCCGTCGAACCCGGCGACACGGTCGCGCGTGCGCTCGAGTTCGTCGAAGGCGGCGAATCCGGATGCCTCGGCGAACAGCAGCACGTCGCGCACCGGGTTCACCATGTGCCGTCGGGCGCCGAGGGCGTGCAGCAGGCGGTTCACGATGTGGCGGAACTCCCGCACCGAGTAGTTGATCTGGTCGGTCATCGCTGCGCCTCCTGCGCCTGTGCGCCCGGGATGGCCGGGTACGGGTCGATCCGTGCCGTGCCGTCGGCGATGTCCGCCGCGGTCGGGGCTCCGATGTAGATGAGGCCGAGGACGTTGCGGAGGTCCTCGGTGTCGACGGTGCGGTGCAGCCCGTGGATCGCGGCGTTCATGAAGCGCACGATCGAGACCGGCACGAACTCGCGATCGAGCATGTTCATGTGCGGCGAGTGATAGGCGAGCCCGGCGAGCGACTGCACGCGTTCGATCACGCCGCGCAGGTCGGGCCGGGCGGCGAGCACGCGACCCACGCGCTCGTCGGCGGCGAAGGCGTCGAGCGTCGCGACGAGCGACTGGATGTCTCCCGGCAGGTCGAGCGCCCAGTTGCGGCCCCCGGCGACCTCGCCCGCCGGACCACGGCGGGGCTCCTCGGCGTCGGCGGACTTGTACCAGACGTAGTCGCGCGCGCCCGCGGCATCCATGTCGATCGCGAGCGCCCAGGCATACTCGCGCTCGATGAGGTCGCGGAGCTCGTCGACCCGCATCGTCGCCTGCGATCGCATGAGTTCGCTGCGGATGCCTCCGGCGAGCGCCTGCTCGATGGAGACGGCCGGCAGCAGTTCGAGGAGGTTCGCGGCGACGACCTCCCACGCCTCGTCGTCGATGCGGCCGACGAGTTCGCCGAGCAGCCGCTCACCGGTCGTCGGACCTTCGGCGATCAGGTCGCGGAACACCGCGGCGGCCACGGCGAGGTCGGCGCCGACCAGGTGCGGCTCCTGGAAGTGCTGGTAGAGGTACGGGTCGGCGGCGTAGTAGGCCGATGCCTGGTCGAGCAGCTCCGCGATCCGTGCTGCGCCGTCGGACCCTGGTGCGAGGGTCAGCTTCGAGGCCTCGACGATGAGGATCTGGCGGGCCCGCATCCACTGCCCGACGAGCATCGGATGGGTGTTCACGAAGAACAGCAGGCCGAGCGCGGAGCCGTTGCCGATGCCGATCATGCGGCGCAACTCGGGCGAGAGCTCGACGGCTGAGTCGCTGCGGTGGGCGGCGAGGGTGTTCACGAGGTCGGCCGCGTACTCGCGCATGAGGTACGCGGTGAAGAGCTGGGCGTGCAGCGGGTCGCGGAGGGGGTGCTCGTCGTCGAGCGCGAGGAAGGATCGCGTGTTGAAGGTGCCGTTGCCGTCGAGGCCGGTGTTGCGCATGAGGTACCCGATCTCCCAGAGGAACCGGGTGTCGGGCTGCCGGCCGTCTGCGAGGGCGTCGACGACGTGGTCGAAGGCGCGGAAGCTCCGGTTCGACCTCGCCCAGGTCAGCGTGCCGGGCACGGCGCGGCCGACGTAGAGCTTCGGCAGCTCCTCGCGCGTGACGGCCCGGCTCTCGGGGGTGGTCTCGCCCTCGATGAGGGCGGCCATCATGTCCCAGTTCTTCTCGGTGATGCGGCCGGTGCGGCTCGACAGATCGGGCTCGAACCCGTAGACGACGAAGTCGAAGACGCGATCGCGCGCGTGCACACGGTAGAGCGCCTCGCCGCTGGAGTTCTCGTCGATGTCGAAGGCGACGCGTTCGATGCGCCAGCCCTCGCGGACGACGCGTTCGAGGACCGCACGGGCGGCCGAGACACGGCTGGGCGCGAGGGCCTGCAGCCGTTCGGGACGCATGAGCAGTTCGGGGTCGGTGAGGCGCTGCTCGACCGAGACCTCGGTCATGGTGGTCATGTGGGTGGTGACTCCTTCGGATCAGGCGGAGGCGGATCAGGCTGAGGCGAGGCCGGTGGTGGCCGAGATGAGGTCGTCGAGGTCGCGGGCGGCCGGTTCGAGCACCGACAGGGCGTCGCGCACCTTCGTGCGCCCCTGGGGCCAGTGGGCCGAGAGCGCGTAGCGCACGCCGCCGACCGCTCGTCCGACGGGCACCGCGACGACCTCGATCGGATCGAACTCGTCGTCGAGCACCGTGGCGTACCCGTGGGATCGCACCGACTCGAGTTCGGTCGGGCCGGCGAGCTCGATGCCCGTGCCGACCAGGCGCTGGTACTCGTCAGGCGTCGCGTACGCGGTCAGCACGAGGCCGAGCGCGCTGTCGATGATGGGGAACCGATGGCCGTGGCTCACGGTGACGCGAACTCCGCGGGTGGGCACACCGCGCTCGATCACCATGATCTCGTCGCCGTCGACGGCGGCCAGCGAGATCACCTCGCCGAGCGCCTCGGCGGCGGCGGCGATGCGCTCCGCGATCCGGGCGTTGAGCCCGGCGTGCCTGAGCGCCGCCTGCCCGATGCGGATCGCCCTGAGGGTGAGCGCGTACGTGCCGTTGTCGAGGTTCTCGAGCCAGCCCGCGGCGACGAGGGTCACGAGCTGCCGGTGCACGATCGAACGGGAGGCGCCGACCTGTCTGGCGAGCTGCGATACCCCGACTGGGCCGGAACTGTCGGCGAGCACGTCGAGCAGCTGCAACATCTTCAGGTTCGACGAGAGCGGCGCGGTGCCGGCCTTCGCCTCGGTGCTGTTGGTCATCTTGCTCCGTCATTCATTTCGTGACAAGTAATCGTCATAGGTGACGCGAGCAATGTATCCGCCGCCGAGACGAGTGTCAATCACCGGCTCGTGTGGGGCGAGTCTCCGGGACTTGCGCGGATTCCGGGCGGAATGTTGCAAGTCGGTTTCGCACTGTTCCCAATCGGCGGGGTCGTGTGTAATATCGCCAGCACCCTGCTCGAAAAGTGACATCCGTCATCTATACGGTGACAATCCCCTCCGAAGCGTTGAGATCCGACGCCTCGAACCACGAACGCAGCGACGACGACGTCGCCCAGAATCGGCGAGGCCCCAGGCCGCGCCATCCTGTCGAAGGGACCGGAATGAACACCAAGCACCCCCGGAGGGCTGTGGCCGCGCTCGCAGTCGCGGCCTCCGGACTCCTGCTCGTCACGGCCTGCTCGTCCGGCGACGCCGCTCCCGCGGCTTCGTCGAACCCCGAAGTGCTCGTGATCGACCAGTCGTTCACCGCGCAGTCGATCGACCCCGCGACCATCTTCCAGGTGACCGACGCGATCGTCGCGACCGGCATCTACCAGACGCTCGTCTCTTACCAGGGCGACGACCCCACCCCCCAGCCGCTGCTCGCCTCGGCGTACGACGTGAGCGAGGACGGCAGGTCAGTCACGTTCACGCTCGACGAATCCGCGACGTTCGCCAACGGCAAGCCGGTGACCGGCGACGACGTCGTCTTCTCGCTCGAGCGCCTCCGCAACCTCAAGTCGAGCCCGTCGTACCTCATGGACGGGCTGACCGTCACCGCGCCCGACGAGCACACGGTGGTCGTGGCATCCGAGAATCCCGCCTCGTACATCCCGAGCCTGCTCACCTCGACCGCGACCTCGATCGTCGAAGCCGATGCGGTCCGCGCGGCGGGCGGCAGCGACGCAGACGACGCAGCCGAGACCGACGGCGCCGCGGCACTGTTCACGTCGGCCGAGAACGGCGTCGGCAGCGGTCCGTACCAACTCGAGTCGTACGACACCAACTCGCAGATCACCCTCGTGAGCAACCCGGAGTGGTGGGGCGGCGACGCCGCCTACGAGCGCATCGTGATCCGCAACGTGAAGAACCCGCAGCAGCAGAAGTCGAACGTCGAGTCGGGTGAGAGCCAGATCGCGCTCGACATCCCCGGTCGCGTCGCCGAGGGCATCTCGACCGAGGCGCTCGACGTGAACGCATATCCCTCGCCCGAGGTGCTCTACCTCGCGATGACCATGGACGCCTCGTCTCCGACGTCGGATCCCGCCGTGCGGGACGCCATCCGGCTCGGCCTCGACTACGACGCCCTCGTGCAGCTCGCCGGCCCCGGAACGCTGCGGGCCGCCGGCATCATCCCGTCGAACCTGATCGGGTCGATCCCCGCAGACGACGCGATCCAGACCGACGTCGAGGCCGCGAAGCAGATGATCGAGGACGCCGGCGCCACCGGCTCGAAGATCACCTTCGACTACGCGAACGACTACACGAGGCTCGCGGGCATCGACTACAACATCATCGCGCAGGCCGTGCAGACCCAGCTCGCCGCCATCGGCCTCACCGTCGAACTGAACCCCACGCCGACCTCGACCTCGCTCCAGCGCTACATCGACGGCGAGACCCAGCTCGCGCTGTGGTCGTGGCCGCCGGACTACGGCGACCCCGACAACCTGCTCGTCTTCGGCCCCGGCGCCCTGATCGGCGAACGCGTGCAGTGGACCGCCGACGACGCCCCCGATGTGGTCGCCCTCGGCGACACCGCCCGCACGGCGCTCGGCGACGACCGCGAACCCGCCTACCTGGCGTGGAACGAGGCGCTCGTCGAACAGGCACCGTACGCGTACCTGCTCGAACCCACCTTCACCCTCGTCTCGTCGAGCGCCGTCGGCGCGAAGCTCGACCCCATGGCGAACCTCAACCTGTCGCAGATCGCGGCGAACTAGGCAGATGATGTCAGCTCCCTCCGTCGACTCGGTCGGGGTGTCCGCGGACACCCCGACCGGGCCCCCGGCCGGCAATGGCGGCTCGGGCTATGCGCGGTTCGTCCTGCGCCGGCTCGTGGCATCCGTCATCACCCTGTTCGGGATCACGATCGTCTCGTTCGGCATCAGCGTGCTGGTGCCGGTCCGAGCCGAAACGGTCAATCTGAGCCAGCAGGCGCTCGCGAACCCGGAGGTGGTCGCCGCCTTCCGAGCGAAGTTCGGGCTCGATCTGCCCATCTGGGAGCAGTACCTGCGCTATCTCGGCGGGCTCCTGCACGGCGACCTCGGCCTCTCGCAGCAGACCGGCAACCCGGTCTCGACCGACCTCGCGAACTACGCGCCCGCAACCCTCGAACTCGTCGTCTACGCGACGCTGATGTCGCTCGTGGCCGGTGTGGTCTTCGGCATCATCGCCGCCGCGATGCGCAACCGCTGGCCCGATCACCTCGCCCGCATCGTCTCGCTCGTCGGCGTGAGCCTGCCGACGTACTGGCTCGCGCTGGTCGGATCCACCCTGTTCTTCCGCCAGCTCGGCTGGCTGCCCGGCAGCGGTCGGCTCGATGCCACCATGATGCCCCCGCCCCGCGTGACCGGGTTCTACACGGTCGACTCGCTGCTCGCCGGCCAGTTCGACGTCTTCCAGTCGGCCGTCGCCCACCTCGTGCTCCCCGCCTCGATCCTCGCGATCTCGACGCTCGGCATGATCCTGCGCTTCACGCGGAGCTCAGTGCTCGACGGCCTCGGCACCGACGCCGTGAAGGCGGCGAAGGTCAAGGGACTTCCCACGCACCGGGTGCTCATGCGCTACGGCGTCCGCATGGCCTCGAGCCCGATCATCACCGTCGCGGCCCTGTCGTTCGGCTTCCTGCTGGCCGCGACCGTCTACGTGGAGCAGATCTTCTCGTGGGGCGGCATGGGCCAGTACGCCTACCGAGCCTCGACGAACCTCGATCTCTCGGCGATCACCGGCATCTCGGTCGTCGTCGCGGTGATCTTCCTCCTCGTCAACTTCCTCGCCGACCTGCTCGCGTCGGCGTTCGACCCGAGGATCCGACTGCAATGACCAAGACCGATGTCGTCGCCGCCGTGCGGCAGGCGACCACCTCCGAACTCCACCGCCGTTCCCGACGCGTGCCGGCCTGGATGCGCCGGCCCGGCACGATCTTCGCCTTCGTCGTGCTCTTCATGTGGCTCGTCGTCATCGCGCTCCCGTTCCTGCGGCCGTACGACCCGCTGGCGACGGTCGGGCCCGCGCTCGATCCGCCGTCGCCCGATTTCCTGCTCGGCACCGACGCCCTGGGCCGCGACAACCTCAGCCGCACGCTCTCGGGCGCGACCGTGTCGATCCCGAACGGCATCGCCATCGTGCTCGCCGCCGCCGCGATCGGCACCACGATCGGCCTCGTCGCCGGATTCTTCGGCGGATGGGTCGACGAGGTGCTCATGCGCGTCGCCGACCTCGTGTTCGCGTTCCCCAGCATCATCCTCGCCATGGCGATCGCCGCAGCCCTCGGGCCGAGCGTGCAGAACGCGGTGATCGCCGCGGCCATCAGCTGGTGGCCCGCCTATGCGCGAGCCGTGCGCTCGATCGTCCTGGCCATGCGCGAGTCCGAGTTCGTGCTGTCGAACCGCCTGTCGGGTGTCGGCACGTTCCGTTCGATCGTCGTCGACATGCTGCCCGCCGTGCTCGGTTCGGTGCTCGTGCTCGCGATGCTCGACGTCGGCGCGGCGATCCTCTTCCTCGCCGGCCTGTCGTTCCTCGGGCTCGGATCGGTGCCGCCGACGCCCGAGTGGGGATCGATGATCTCCGGCGCCGTGCAGTACTTCGACGAATGGTGGCTCGCGGTCGCACCCGGCCTCGCGATCGTGTCGGTCGTGCTCGCCTTCAACCTCATCGGCGACGCGCTGCGCGACCAGCTCGAGCCGCGACTGCAGGAGATGACGGGAGAACAGCTGTGAGCATCCTCGAGGTCACCGGCCTCACGGTCACCCGCCCCGACGGCGTCCGGCTCGTCGACGAGGTCACGTTCGACGTCGACCGCGCCGAGGTCGTCGGCATCGTCGGCGAGTCGGGTTCGGGCAAGACCATGACCGGCATGGCCCTGCTCGGACTCGTGCCCGAACCGCTCGCGGTCGGCGGATCGATCCGGCTGAACGGCCGCGAACTCGTGACGCAGTCCCAGCGGCAGTGGCAGCAGACCCGCGGGCGCGAGATCGCGATGGTCCTGCAAGACCCCTCGTCGGCCCTGCATCCGATGCTGAAGCTCGGCGAGCAACTCACCGACCACCTGCGCAGCCATCTCGGCATGCGCCCGAAGGCGGCGAGGGCCCGAGCCCTCGAACTCCTCGAACAGGTGCACCTGCCCGACGGCGAGGACATCCTCCGCCGATTCCCGCATCAGCTCTCGGGCGGCATGAAGCAGCGCGTCGCGATCGCGATCGCCCTCGCATGCGAACCGTCGGTGCTCGTGGCCGACGAGGTGACGACGGCGCTCGATGCGAACATCCGCGTCGGCATCCTGCGACTGCTCGACGAGCTGCGGCGTACGACCGGCATGGGCATCATGTTCATCACGCACGACCTCGCCATGCTCTCGTCATTCGCCGACCGCGTCAGCGTGTTCCGTCGGGGCGAGATCGTCGAACAGGCCGCGGCGAACGAGTTGTTCGCGGACCCGCAGCATCCGTACACGCACGAACTGCTCGACGCCGTGCCGAGCATCCCCTGGAAGATGGTCGATCTGGAGCCGGTCGGC
This sequence comes from Agromyces allii, assembly GCF_009749385.1. Lineage (GTDB taxonomy): Bacteria > Actinomycetota > Actinomycetes > Actinomycetales > Microbacteriaceae > Agromyces > Agromyces allii. Next base: position 50,803 of record NZ_WBIN01000011.1, read on the forward strand.
TCCCCCGGCGAAGGGACCCTCGACGATGACTGAGTCCACTCCACTGCTGCGCGTCCGCGACGCCGAGGTGACGTACAAGGGACGCGGGCGCTCGTCGAAGCCCGCCGTTCGCGGTGTGAGCCTCGATGTGCACCCCGGCGAGATCGTCGGCATCGTCGGCGAATCCGGATGCGGCAAGTCGTCGCTGGCGCGCGCCATGGTCGGGCTGCAGGCGACCTCGGGCGGCAGCATCGAGTTCCTCGGCGAGCGGGTGCGGCCGTTGCCCATCCGACGCCGTGCCGCCTCGATGATCCCCCTGCAGATGGTCTTCCAAGATCCGAACGCGTCGCTCAACCCGCGCCGACGGGTCGACGAGCAGATCGGCGAGGTGATCCGGGGCAGCCGCAGGGCCATGCACGACCCGGCACGGTCGAAGGCCGAGGTCGACGCGCTCGTGGCGGACGCCCTCGACCGGGTCGGCCTCGACCCGGCGCTGCGGCGGCGCTACCCGCACGCGCTGTCGGGCGGTCAACGGCAGCGCGTCGCGATCGCGAAGGTGCTCGCCGTCGACACGAAGGTGATCATCGCCGACGAGCCGATCGCGTCGCTCGACGCGTCGTCGCAGAAGCGCGTCGGCGCCCTGCTGCGCGACCTCGTCGACACCATGGGCATCGGCATGGCGATCATCTCGCACGATCTCGCAGTCGTCGCGTCCATCGCCGACACCATGGCGGTGATGCGTGCGGGCGAGTTCGTCGAGAAGGGCACGGCCGAGCAACTCTGGACGCACGCGCGCCAGCCGTACACCCGCGAACTGCTGGGCGCCGTCCCCTCGCTCGTGAGCAGGGCGGCATGAACGGCGGGAGCGGCCTGCCCGACGTCGGCCTCCGGCGGATCCCCGCCGACGCCGACGACGACGCGCTCTCCGCCGACGCGGTCGTCGTGGGCGGCACGGTGTACGCGACGGTCATCCCGACCGACGAGCGCGACGAGCTCGCCGGCTCCTCGATCGCGGCGCAGGCCGAGCAGGCGATCGCGAACCTCGACGAGGTGCTCCGATCGGCGGGCTCCGACCTCGCGTCGGTCGCGCATCTCACGATCCACCTGACCGACATCGCGCGCGACCGGGCGGGCTTCAACGCCGTCTACCGCGAGTGGTTCCCCTCCGATCGCGTGCCCGTGCGGTGCGCCGTCGGGGTCGCAGCGCTCGCCCGCCCCGGCATGCTCGTCGAACTCACCGCGATCGCCGCGGTCACCGCGTCGTCGGTGCCGTGATCGCCCCGCTCCGCCTGCTCACACGCGTGCAGGCTGACGTTCCTGACGGCCGACCGGACGGAGGGCGGCGAAGCGCGCTTCGGTCTCGCGCAGCATCCGCTCGCGCTGTTCAGGGGTCTTCTCGGTGATGGCCGCGTAGTTGACCCACCGGAGGTTCTTCACGCCGATCTTGCCGAAGGTGCCCTTGAACATGATCTTCGTGAGCGGGTCGCGGAACCACCAGCGGTAGGCCGCGTCTGGGGTGGTCATGATCGACAGCACGGTGACGCCCCCGAGCCGCGGCATGAGGTTGCGGAACGGGTTGCCCTTCGCGCCGGCGACCTCCTCGAAGACGACGCCCTTGGTGAGCACCCGGTCGAGGAACCCCTTCGTCGCGGCGGGCATGGCCTCCCACCAGACCGGGAAGGCGAACACCACGTGATCTGCCGCAAGCAGTCTGCGCTGGTAGTCGGCGACCACGGGGTCGACCACGGACTTCAGGCGCCAGGCGACGAGGTCTTCGCGGCTCATGACCGGGTCGAAGCCGTCGGCGGCGAGGTCGACGAGGTCGATCTCGTGGCCGGCAAGACGGGCACCGCGGATCGCGGCATCGGCGACGGCGGCCGTGAAGCTGCGTCGGTGCGGCACGTTGTCGGCCGCATCGAGCGTGTAGGGGTGGTCGAGGACGAACATGATGCGCATGATGGCTCCCGTGTTGGGTGATCGTTGGTTGCGTATTCAACGGTTGCATGCGCAACAGTAGCCTGTCAAACGAAACGGGTAGACTCACGGCATGGACGCAGTCGACCTCCCCGATGAGCAGGCGCAGCTCTGGTACCTCATCCGACGCGTGGCCGGGCTGCTCGACCGCACGGGCGACGCCCTGTTCCGCCGGGAGCTCGACATCTCGCTCGCGCAGTTCCTCGTGCTGAGCGTCGTCGACGCACACCCCGGCCCCCTGAACCAGCAGGCCATCGCCGACCGCCTCGGCCTCACGAAGGGCACCGTCAGCCGTCAGATCGAGCAGGCGGTCGCGGCCGGCCTCATGACCGCCGAGACCAGCGCGCACAACCGCCGAGAGAAGGCGCTCGGGCTCACGGCAGCGGGCACCGACCTCGTGCGACGCGGCGATGCCCTCTACGCCGAGGCCCGCACCACGACCCTGCCGACGGGCGACGCCGACGACGTGCACGCGGCACTGCGCGTGCTCGAGCAGATGAACCGCGCCCTCGGCTGAGTCGCCGAGTCGCTGAGTCGCCGAGTCGCCGAGCTACCGCTCGAGCACGGGCCCCGCGTCGAGCCATTCGAGCTTGCTCGGGTTCGCGAACGAGAAGATGCGCGTGATGCGCCCGCCCTCGACGACCACGCTCACGGCGCCCGCGAGCTGCCCGTCGATCTCGGCACGGATGCCGGGCTCGCCGTTCACGTCGACGACCCGCACGACGAACGGGAGCCCGAGCTTCGCGATGCCGCCGACGAGGTAGCGCGCGATCTTGTCTGCGCCGACGATGGGTCGCACCGCGGCACCGCGGACCTGTCCGCCGCCGTCGGCGACCGACACCACGTCGGGCGCGAGCACGTCCATGAGCGCCTGCACGTCGCCCGAGTTCACCGCGGCGGCGAACCTCGCCACGACCTCCTCCTGCTCGGCCCGGTCGACGATCACGCGCGGACGCCGCGCCGCCACGTGCTCCTTGGCGCGATGCGCGATCTGGCGCACCGCAGCAGGGGTCTTGCCCACGGCATCCGCGATCTCGTCGTAGGGCACGTCGAACACCTCGCGCAGTACGAACACGGCCCGCTCGGCCGGCCCCAGCGTCTCGAGCACCGTCAGCATCGCGATCGACACGCTCTCGGCGAGCTCGACGTCGGCCGCGACATCCGGCCCCGTGAACAGCGGCTCGGGCAGCCACTCGCCGACGTACTGCTCACGGCGCCGCGCCTGAGTGCGGATCTGGTTCAGCGCCTGGCGCGTGACGATGCGCACGAGGTACGCACGCGGATCGCGCACTTGCGCGTGGTCGACCTCGTTCCAGCGCAGCCACGACTCCTGCAGCACGTCCTCGGCGTCGACGGCCGACCCGAGCATCTCGTACGCGACCGTGAAGAGCAGGTTGCGGTGCACGACGAACGCATCGGCGTCGGCACCGGTGCTGCGGCTCATGCCGTCGAGCCTACGACCGCCGTGGGAGCGCCCGTCGGCTCGGCGACCGCCGTGCCGGCTCCCCGCTCGACGAGCGGCGGCATCTCGCACGCCTCGGCGAAGCCGTCGGAATGGATGCCCAGCGCGATGTTCATGCGCGACGACATGTTCATGAACCCGATCTTCGCGGCCAGCTCGACGAGGGCGGCCGGGCCGAGCTCGGCGAGCAGGGCGGCCGAAAGCTCGTCGGTGACGGCCGGCGGCGTCTGGCTCATCGCCTCGGCGTACTCCATGACGTTGCGCTCGAGGGGCGTGAAGACGGTCGCCTCGCGCCAGTTCGGCACCTGTCGCGCCTTCTCGAGGTCGAGGCCCTCATTGCGCGACTTGTAGTAGTTGAAGTCGAGGCACCAGCTGCAGCCGATGTGTGCGGCCGTCGCCATGACCGCCAAGGTCGCCAGGTCGCGGTCGAGCTCGTGCAGGCCCTCGACCTTGCGCCCGATGCCCATCGATGCCCGCATCAGGGCCGGGTGGTGCGCGAGCACGCCCATCGAGTCGGGCACCGTGCCGAGCATGCGGCGTGCCGCGATCTTCACCACCCCGCCGAACACTCCGGTGAGCTCGGTCGGCGGGATGCGGGTCTGGGTGGTCATCATGTCCTCCTGCGTTGCTCGACGGTCCGGCTTCGGTATCCGGATGGCCCGTCGGCATGAAGACACCGGCCGGCGCTCGCGTGTGACATCCCCCTGTCGGTGTGCCGCTGCGCTGCGGTTCACGCCGATGCGAGGTGCGACACCTGCTCGACGACGAGCACGACCGCGAGCACGACCATCGCGGCTCCCGAGACGCGCGAGACGAGGCGCATCGCCGTGGGCCTCGCCCGCAGCACCGTGCGCGCGCCGAAGCCGACGATCGAGTAGACGATGGCGCAGCTCGCCACGAAGATCAGGCCGAGCACCGCGAGCTGCACGGGCAGCGACCAGTCGCCCGACGCGTCGGTGAACTGCGGCAGCAGCACGACCAGCACGAGCAGGCCCTTCGGGTTCAGTCCGCTGACACCCGCGCCCTGCGCGACGCGCAGCCATGGGCGAGCGGATGCCGGCGGCTCCGCCGGTGCACCGGTCGGCACGACCGCGACGGGCGGGTTGCGCAGCACGCCGACGCCGAGCCACACGAGGTAGGCGGCGGCGGCGAGCGTCAGCACGACGAGCAGGGCCGGCACGGCCGCCACCGCGGCGCCCACGCCGACCGCGACCGCCGCGACCACGACGAGATAGCCGACGAGGATGCCGCCGAGCGAGGGCACGAACGAGCGCTCGCGCAGTCCTGCGGCGATGATGTACGCCCAGTCGGGGCCGGGCAGCACGACCATGAGCGTCATCATGCCCCAGCAGGCGAGCAGCAGCTCGGGGTTCATCGGCGCCTCCGTTCGTTCGATACGACGAACCTAGGCAGGATCAGCCCGAAGAGGCTTCCGAACTTCACCTCGGAGCGTGCGATCAGTGGAAGAATCCACTCCATGGACGCCATCGACCGACGAATCCTTGCCGAACTGCAACTCGATGGCCGGCAGAGCCTCACCGAGCTCGCCGAGCGCGTGCAGCTGAGCATGTCGCCGACCCATCGCCGGCTGCGCGCGCTCGAGACATCCGGAGCCATCACCGGGTACCGGGCCGTCATCGACCCCGAGGTCGTCGGGCTCGGGTTCGGCGCGCTCGTGTTCGTGACCATGGAGTCGGCGAACCAGGCGACGATCCCCGCGTTCGATGCGGCGGTCGCCGAGATCCCGGAGGTGATCCAGGCGCTGCGCCTCTTCGGCGACCCCGACTACCTGCTGCGCGTCGCGGTGCCCGACCTGCCCGCGTACCAGCGCCTCTGGGACGAGCGCCTCTCGGCGCTGCCCGGGGTTCGACGGGTCGAGTCGACCCTCGTCATGAAGACGATCGTCGACGACCGGCCGCTGCCGATCTGAGCGCCGCTCCCTCATCGCGCGGACGCGAACAGTCGCTTCAGAGGCATCGAGGCGACCATTCGCGTCCGCGCCTGAGGTGCTGGCTGACGGGTGGCGGATGACGACCGGGAACGGGTCAGCGACCGCCCTCGAAGCGGGTCGCCCCCTCGCCGCCGACCGCGACCCGGATGCGTTCGACGTGATGCTCCGACACGCCGTTCAGGTCGTCGAGACCCCGCCAGCCGACCTCGGTCATCTCGCCGTCGGCCGGATACGGCTCGCCCTCGATCCACGCGCACCGGAACGTGAGGTCGAGGTAGTCGGCCTGGTCGCCGTTCACGTGGGTGACGCGCGGCATCTGGTGCACCCACGCGAGCCGGTCGACGCGCACCCGCACACCGGCCTCCTCGAGCGCCTCGCGCGCCGCGGCATCCGCCGGCTCCTCGCCGGGGTCGACGATGCCCGTGATGGGCGTGAGCGCGCCGTTGTCGGAACGCCGCCCGAGCAGCACCTCGTCGCCGCGCACGACCACGGCCGTCACCCCCACCAGCGGGATCGGCACCTGCCCGAGGTGTCGACGCATCTCGAGCACGAATTCAGGGGTCGCCATGCGTTCACGCTACGCGAGCGGATGCCGCGGCCGCACGCACGGCCCCGGCACCCGACCCGGGTTCAGGCCGCCAGCCGGCCGACCGCGCGCGCCCGGATGAGCACCGCCTGCCCGTCGATGTACGACACGGGCAGCTCCTCGATCGCCACGATCTCGATCGTGTCGGGGTCGGCGCCCGCGAGCCGTGCGCGGTCCGCGGCCTCGCGACCGGCGTCGGCGACGGACTCGCTGCGGTCGCCGTCGGTGCGGTAGACCCGCTCGACCTGCCCGGCGATCTCGCCGAGCGCCGCACCCACCGCGTTCGCGGCCCCGAAGTGGGCGGGGCGGATCAGCTCGCCGACGCCGTCGAGCTCGTCGGGCGCGATGATGCTGCCGCCGCCGACGAGGATCACCGGCACCGGGGCGGCACTGGGCTTCATGCGATCGATCGACTCCTCGAGGAGCTCGCGCATCGCCTGCCATGCGGATGCCCCGACGCGCCCGTCGATCGACGGTGCGCCGACGCCTTCGATGCGGGCGCCGCCGACGGCGAGCGCGACATCCGTCGCCGTGAGCGTCGCTCCGCCGAACGCGATCGCCTCGGTCGGCAGGCGGTAGCCCACGCTGTCGGGGCCGAGCACCACGACCGGTGCGTCGTCGCCGGTGACGGACGCCGCGGCATCCGCTCGCACGATCGTGCCGCCGCCCAGGCCTACCGAGAGCACGTCGGGCATGCGGAAGTTCGTGCGGATGCCGCCGATGTCGACCGCGTGCGCCGACTGCCGCGGGAACCCGCCGACGAGCACGCCGATGTCGGTCGTCGTGCCGCCGATGTCGACGACGAGCGCGTCGCGGGCCCCCGAGAGGTGTGCGGCCCCGCGGATCGAGTTCGTGGGTCCGCAGCCGATCGTGAGCACGGGGAACTCGAGCGCGTAGTCGAGGCGCATGAGCGTGCCGTCGTTCTGTCCGAAGAACGGTTCGGCCGGGATGCCGCGAGCGGCGAGCGCCGCGACGAACCCGTCGGCCATCGAGCGCAGCGTGCGCATGAGCGCGGCGTTCAGCACGGTGGCGTTCTCGCGCTCGAGCAGGCCGAGCGAGCCGATGCGGGCCGAGCGCGACACCGGCACGCCGAGCACGTCGGCGACGAGCTCGGCGACGCGTTCCTCCTGGCGCTCGTCGATGGGCGAGAACACGCCGACGACGGCGACCGCGTCGACCTCGCCGCGCATGCGCTCGCAGACCGTACGGATCTCGTGCTCGTCGATCGGGGCCAGCACCCGGCCGTCGACCTCGTAGCCGCCCGCAACGAGGTACGCGTGCTCGCCGATCGCGGCGCGCAGGTCGGACGGCCAGCCCTCGAGGGGCGGCACGGCCGTCGTCGCCGGGGCGCCGAGGCGGAGCACGCCGACCCGCCCGAGGCCGCGACGTTCGACGATCGCGTTCGTGCAGTGCGTCGTGCCGAGCATCGCGTGCGTGATCGTCGAGACGTCGACGCCGGATGCCGCGATGACGGCGTCGATCGCGGCGGCGACCCCGTCGCCCGTGTTCTCGGTCGTGGGCGACTTGACGGAGGCGACGACCCTGAGCTGCTCGTCGAGGATGACGGCGTCGGTGTTCGTGCCGCCCACGTCGATGCCGATGCGGTGTCCCATCAGGCGGCTTCCTCTCGTTCGGCGGGTGAGGCGGGCTGGGGGTCGCGCCGCGCATCGCGCACCGCGTCGTGTCGTGCGGCGGCGAGCGCCTCGACGGGCGCCCAGTCGACGTCGTACCCGAAGTGCGCCGGTCCGGCGTTCGCGAGCCCGACGTCGGTGCGCCACTTCTCGTTGCACGGCATGGCGATCACGCTCACTCGGGCGCCGTAGCGCAGCGCCTCCGTGGTGATCGGGTGGCCGGTCGCCTGGTCGAGCACGGCGATGAGGTCGGGCGTGACGGCCGCGAGCTCGCCGTCGCGGCGGGCCAGCAGCATCTCGTTCTGGAAGTCGAGCCGGAACGCGTGTCCGCGATCGTCTCCGGTGCCCTCGAGCTCGGCCGCTCCCTTGGTGAAGCCGCCCTCGAACTGGCGCCGCAGGTCGACGACCTTGCCGTCGAAGAGCCGCACGGCGTCGAGCTCGTCGCAGAGCGCCGCGATGCGCTCGTCGTCGCGGAGTGCCGTCTCGCCCTGCCCGAGCAGGATCTGCCCGATGCGGCGCGCGATCGCGAGCGTGCCCGGGATCGCGCACTCCTGGACGACCCCGCCGTCGTAGACGTAGTCGATCATGGTCGCGGCGCCGCCCATCTCGATCGTGGCGGCGCGCGCGAGCCGCTCCGACCAGGCGCCGTCGACCGGCCTGCTGACGACCTCGTTGCCGTGGTGGTCGACGAGCACGGTCGTGCCTGGCCCGTACCCGGCGAGGTGGAAGGTGACCATCTGCGCCTCGGGGAACGCCCGGCCCATCGCGTCGGCGTCGACGATCGGGAGGCCGCTCACGGCGGCCGCCGCGATCGGGATCATCGAGTTGCCGCCGCCGATCTCGATCGGCATGAGCGCCGTCGGCACGCGACGCATCGCGCGTTCGACGACCTCGAGCGCGTGGGCGAGCTCGGACTCGGCCATGATGCGTTCGACGTCGACGGACGGCGCGCCGATGCCGCCGATCGGCACGACCAGGTCGTGCTCGGTGAGCTCGTCGACCGAGATCACGCGCACCGGGCCGTGCAGGCGGATGAGCCGCTTCGCGATGAGCGAGCCGACGTGCGGATCGCCGCCTCCACCGGTGCCGAGCACCGCGGCGCCGAGCGCGATCTCGTCGATGTCGGCCTCGGTGATGAGCCGCAGGTCGCCGGTCACGAGGCGACCTCGTCGGGCTGCAGCTCGCGCTCGGCGGTGGCCGCGGCATCCGTTCGGGCACGACGCGCGATGAGCCCGAGCACGAGGAAGACGACGAAGCCGACCAGCAGGCCGTCGAGCGCGGGGATCGTCGTGAGGTCGAACAGGCCGAGGCCGAGGCCGTCGGCCGGACGCGTCGCCGCGAAGGCCACGAGGATGCCCGCGATCCACGCCACGATGGCGAGCGGATGCACCGAGCGCTCCGTCTCGGCGACGGCGAACCGACCAGCGCGGTGGTCGACGACGAAGGCCGCGACGTACACGCCGCCGAACGGGGCGATCACGATGCCGATCGCCGAGATGAACGGGATGAAGCCGTCGGCGGCACCGAGCACGGCGATGAGGATGCCGACGACGCCCCCGATGACCGTGAGCACGCGTCGGTTGAGCCGCCCGTTGATCGACGCGAAGCTCAGCGCCGAGGAGTAGAGGTTCGAGGTGTTCGTCGTCCACTGCGCGAGGATCAGCACGATGACGGCGGCACCGCCCAGGCCGAGCAGGAAGAAGATCGTCATGAGCTCGGTCTCCCCCACGATGCGGGCGAGCACGAGCGCGACCACGACGATGATCGAGTTGCCGAAGAAGAAGCCGACGAAGCCCGCGGCCATGGCCTGCTTCGGGGTCTTCGCCCAGCGCGCCATGTCGGGCGCCGTGACCACTCCGAGGATGAAGATCGCCATGACGAGCGAGACGGCGCCGCCGAACGTGTAGAGGTTCTCGACGGGAGTCGCGAGGCCGTCGGTGCCCTGCGAGGCGAGGCCCACGATGATGCCGACCAGGAGCAACACGAGCAGCGCGGGCACCGCGAGCGAGCTGAGCTTCGAGATCGACCGGTAGCCCCAGAGCGCGGTGAGGGCCATGAGGATGGCGCCCACGAGCGTGAAGACCCAGACGGGCACGTCAAGGCCGGTGAGCTCGCCGAACGCGATCTGCGCGTTCGAGCCGAAGAAGCCCGCCTGCACCGCGAACCAGCCGAGCAGGCTGAGGCTGAGCGCGAGCGCGAGCACGGCGCCGCCGATGCGGCCGAACACGACGCGCGAGATCATCGCCGTCGACAGGCCCGAGACCGCGCCGACGTAGGCGCACGCCATGGCCATGAGGCCGAGCAGCGTCGAGCCGACGAACGTCGCGAGCAGCGCCGCTCCGAAGTCCATGCCGGCGGCGAGTTCGATGCCGAGGAAGGCGCCCGAGAGGTCGATGCCGATCGCGATCCAGACGGCGGCGATCGACCACCATCCCTTGCGCTGGTCGGCGGGGACGACGCCGTGTTCGTAGTCGGTGGTGTTCATGCTGTTCCTTCGGGGGAAGAGGCGAGCAGCGCGGCGAGGTGGCGCCAGGCCAGGTCGAAGCGCACTCGGTAGACGTCGGGTGAGTAGTGCGTGAGCTGGAGGAACAGCCCGTCCATCACCACGAGGAAGAGGGCGGTGAACCCGTCGGAGTCGTCGAGGGCGAACTCGCCGGCCGCGACCCCTTCTTCGTGGGCGCGCCTGACGGCACTCGCGAGGGTCGATTCGGAGTCGAGGAAGATCTCGCGGAGGCCCGCACCGCTCGCACCGGATTCGGCGATGGCGGCGCGCAGGCTGAACTCGGCGAGGTCGGGGCAATCACGGTAGTACGCCTCGATGCCGCCGAGCAGGTGTCCGAGTCGTTCGAGCGGGGCCATCGCGCCGCCCGACCGAGCGAGCTCGTCGAAGTACGCGGTGTGCTCGACGGACACCTCGGCGTAGACCGCCTCGTACAGCGCCTCCTTGCTGGGGAAGTGCGCGTACAGCGAGGGCGTCTTGATTCCGACGGCCCCGGCGATCTCGCGCAGGCTGGCCTCGGCGTAGCCCTTTCGCGCGAACACGGTGCGTGCCTCGGAGAGGATGTCAGCTCTGGTCATCTGCCTGCCTAACGATCATTAGTTAGGGAGACTGTAGACCGCGGGATCGAGGCGCGCAAGCACCCCGGCGAACCCGAGGGCGCACGGGAATCCACGCCGCGGCGCCTCCGGGAGCATCGACGCCTCCGGGAGCATCACGGCGTCACGGCATCCCGCGGGCGCACCCGTGCTCGCGACCGCGCCCGGCGCGGAACGCCGGTGAACGGCCGAACGACGAGGCGGATGCCGCGGCAGCACGTGGCTGCGCGGCATCCGCCCGTCGTGGTGGTGCGAGGTCGCTACTCGGCGGCGGCCTGTGCTCGGCGGCGACGCAGCGCGATCACGCCTGCGCCTGCGCCGAGGACGAGCAGCGCACCCGCGACCCCGAGCGCGGCCCACGGGTCGGCGCCCGTATGGGCGAGCCCGTTCGTCGTGCCGGCCGTCGTGGTGTCGGTGCCACCGGTGCCCGGGTCGCCGGTCGCAGCGGCCACGGTGAACGGCGCCCAGCCGATGAGCGTGCCGTCGGCGGCCAGGATCGCGACCTTGTGCTCGCCCGCCGGAAGCGAGTCGGGCAGGGTCACCGTGACGATGCCGTCGAGGCCGACTGCGGCCGAGCCGAGCGAGGTCGGGGTCGAGTACACCCAGCCCCAGACCGTCTCGCCGGCGTGCGCGACGCCCACGTTCACGGGCAGCTTCGCACCGGGCACGGCCGTCGCGGGAGCCGTGACGCCGCCGCGGTTCGCGTCGGTGAGCAGCGCCTCGTCGATCGGCGCGGGCGCGGTGCCCGGGTCGGTCGGGTCGGTCGGGTCGGTCGGGTCGGTCGGGTCGGTCGGATCCGTCGGGTCCGTCGGGTCGGTCGGGTCCGTCGGGTCGGTGACGACCGCGCCGGGCAGCGTGCCGGTGCGCAGTGCGCCCGGACGCTCGCCGTCGGCGAACCACCACACCGGGCGGGTCGTGACGAGCGACGGCGCGGGGTCGGCCGAGCTCAGCGACGCCGGAGCGGTCGCGAAGCCCTCGTTGTTGAGGTTCGGCATGCCGGCCGGTCGTGCGACGTGCACGATCGTGGGCTCGGCGCCCGTGAACGCGATGCGCGCGGCCTCGCCCTCGCAGCCGTTGTCGCACACGGCCCAGAGCTGGTCGAGCACGGTGTCGTAGTCGAGGGCCATGACGCCACCGAGACCGGGGTCGATCGAGGCGACCTGGGCGAACGAGCCATCGGTGTTCAGCGCATACGCGTAGACCACGCCGTTGTCCTCGACCGCGACGAAGAACAGGCCGTCGCCGTGACCGGGGTAGTCGGCGGGGTCGTAGATCGCACCCGTGTTGGCGTCGACGAGGCCCTTCAGGTCGCTGTCGGCGACCCACTCGACAGCCTCGAGGCCCGTGTTCGCGGCGACCTGCGGCAGCGAGGCGGTGAGGTCCCACTCCTGTGCGGCGACGACGTCGGGGCCTGCGGCCTCGGGGTCGACGGCGAGGATCGTGTTCTGGTTCACGCCCTTGTTCGCGTTGTCGCGCTCGGAGGCGATGTAGATGCGGCCGTCGTTCGCGACCGTGATGCCCTCGGTGTCGGGGCCGGCCTTGGCCGGGCTGCCGGCGTCGCGCTGGAACCGCACGCGCTTGCCCTCGGTCCAGCCGTCGGCGAACGAGACGCCGCCGTCGGCCTTCGCGTCGAGCTTCCAGAACGTGCCCGTGCCGTTGTCGACGGCCCAGAGCACGACGCCGTCGGCCGTCTGCTGGGTGTCGAGGCCCGACGAGTCGCTGAGGAACATGGCCGCCTCGTCGACGACCGTCACGTCGGCCGCACCGGGCCAGGCCACGACGACGGGATCGGTCGGGTCGGTCGGGTCGGTCGGATCCGTCGGGCCGGTGCCGCACGCGTTCGCAGCACCCTTGGTCGAGGTCGCGGCGTCGACGAACGCGCCGGTGCCCTCGGGGCAGCGCGCCCAGGTGACGGCGGCGTGCGCGGTCCACGCGTACTCGACGACCGTGAGGCCGACCGCATTGCGGATCGTCGCGACATCCGCCGCTCCGAGTCCGAACGAGAAGTGCGTCGCGCCGTCGAACACGAAACGCGCACCCGGTGCGAGCAGGGTTCCGGATGCCACCGGCGTGACGTCGGCGGCGTGACCCACGGGGTCGTTGTCCATGAGGGTCCAGCCCGACAGGTCCACGGGCGTCGCGCCCGTGTTGATGACCTCGACCCAGTCGGTCGCGTCGCCGTTGGACTCGACCTCGTTGATCGCGATCGCGGGCAGCACGCAGTCGTTCGCCGCGCCGGGCGTCACGCGTGCGAGCGCGAAGTCGCCGGTCGCGTCGGGGCAGCGCGCGTAGCTCGCCGCGGCCTCGTTGCCGTCGATGGCCGGGTGGCCGTTCCAGGTGTAGCTGTCGAGCAGCGTTCCGGCCTTGTCGAAGATGCGGATCGAGTCGGACCCGCCGATGCCGATCGCGGCCTGGAACTCGAGGGGCGCGCCCGCGGCATCCGCACCTATGGTCGAGGCCTCGACGACGAGACGCTGGCCTGCGGCGATCGAGGCGCCCGAGGCGAAGTACCAGCGGTGGTCGTCGCTGTTGTCGCGCACCTCGTAGCCGCTCAGGTCGACGGCGCTCTCGCCCGGATTGATGAGCTCGATCCAGTCGGCGGGGCCCGAGTCGACCTCGTTCAGCACGACCGAACCGGGCTTCGCGGGCTCCTCAGGGGCGGCGCAGACGTTCGCAGAGCCGAGTGTCACGGCCGTGGCGTGCGCCCACGCGCCGCCGTCGGCGCAGCGCGACCAGTCGGCGAGCGGTGCGGTCGCCAGGTAGGCGTAGGAGTCGACGACGGCGTTCGCCGCATCGACGAGCACGACCTCGTCGCCCTTGCCGAGCCCGAACGGGAATCCGAGCGGCGTGGCGTCCTTCTGGAGCACGAGGAAGCCGCCCGCCGCGAGCGTCGTGCCCGCCGGGATCGTGCCGCGTTCGACGCGCTTGTCGTCCATGACGGCCCAGCCCGAGACATCCACCGGTGCGGATGACGCGTTGAAGAGTTCGATCGAGTCGACGGTGCCGTGCGTGACGGTGTCGTAGACGATCTCGTTGACGACGACGCCGGGTGCGGCACCGTCTGCGGCGAGCGCCGCGCCGGGCGTCGCGAGCAGCGCCGCGCCGGAGGTCACGGCGAGCGCCGCGACCATCGCGGACGCACGACGGATGGATGGGGAGAAGGGCATGGAGGGGCTCCTGACGAGATGTGAGGGGTCGCCGCCTACTCGACCGTTCGGCGCTGAACGGAGGGTTTCGCCACGGTGAACCGCCGGGGGCACCGCCGTGTCGAGGTGGTGCGCCGCGGCCCGTCGCGGGCCTCAGAGGTGAGGCGGCGTCCGTCAGCCCGTCAGACGCCAGCCGTCAGGCGTCGAGCGCGCCGGCCGCGCACAGTCGCGAGCGCACCCAGCCGGCGGCTTCTGACTGCGCGAGTTCGCCCGTGCGGATCACGCGCACGAACTCGATCGCCTCGGCGCTGAGCCGCCCGTCGGCCGTGTCGGGCCCGTCGCGCAGCACGTACGTGGTGAGCCATTGCGCCAGCCGACCGCCGACGCGGGCCGCGACCGCGACGGTGCCCGCGAAGTGCCGCGCCTGCCCGTTGGTGTCGTCGTCGAACTCGGCACGGAATCCGCGCCCCCTGAACCGGTTGCTGCCTCCCGACGCGGCATCCGTGAACCAGAACACGCCGCGCCGCACGCCGCCGACGCGCCCGAGCTCCTTCAGGAAGTGCCGGTCGGTGTGCCCGCGCCGGGCGAGCTGCTCGATCGAGTCCGCGAGGGCGGCGCAGGCGTCCATCCGTCCACCGTATCCGGCGAGCGGGATCCCCTGGACGCACGTTCCCCGCTGCGGCGCATGCGCAACGCGGCGCAACTCCGGACACGGACGACGACATGCGGACGAACAGGTGCCGGGGCGCGGCGTGTCGTCGGCGGCATCCTGAGTCGCGCACGTGAAGTCGCACGGCTGGACCGCGACGAGAGACCCCGCGACATCCGGCGAGCGGGGGTCGCGCCGTCAGAGCCCCTCGGCGATCTCCCTGATCGCGGCGAGGCGACGGTCCCACTGGGCGCCGACGGTCTCGAGGCCGCGCGCGGTCTCGGTGAGCTGCGCGCCGATCACCCGGAAGCGCACCTCGCGGCCGACGCGCACGGGCTCGACGAGGCCGACCTCCTGCAGCACGGCGAGGTGCTTGGCGATGGCCTGACGCGTCACGGGCAGGCGCCCGGCGAGGGCGGACGCCGAGGCGTCGCCCTCGCCGAGTGCGGCCAGGATCGACCACCGGGTCTCGTCGCCGAGGGCGGCGAACACCGGAACCAGCGTCTCGGATGTCACGCGTCGCCCTCGAGCAGGGCGACGAGCTTGTCGAGCTCGGAGACCCAGCCCTCGGCGTGCTCGGCCATGTTCTTCGCCGGGTCGGAGGTGCGGTCGAAGCCGGTCTCGACCACCGTGAGCTCGGTGCCGCCCTCGACGGCCTCGAGCGTGAAGGTGAAGACGGTGGCGTGGTCGTCGAGCTCGTCGCGCAGGTGCCCGAGCGCGTCGTCGTTGCCCCAGCGGTAGGAGATGCTGCGGGGCGCGTCGACGGCCTCGATGGCGAGCGGCACCCGGCCGTAGCCCTCGAACGTGATGCTGCCCCGTGCGCCGGGGCCCGCGCCGTCGAGCTCGGTGCGGCCGAACCAGCGCGAGATGTGCGCGGGTTCGGTCACGGCCTGCCAGACCTTCTCGACGGGTGCGGCGATGCGGATGGTGCGGCGCACCGCGTAGGCAGCCTCGTCGACGACGGATGCCTGATTGTCGGTCATGCTCATGATTCTCGTTCCTCTCGGTCGATCAGTGCAACCCCAGAGTTGCATGTTGTCGACCGATGCGCAACCCATCAGTTGCACTTCATTCGCATCAAGCGAATCGGACCGCGCCCACGTCAGACCGGACGCACCGGCTGCCGGAGCACCGTGCGCAGCTTCTCGGGCGCCGTGCGCCGGGCGTCGCCGAGGTAGACCTCGTGATGCGGACCGTTGAAGGCGAACCCGTGCTGCGGCATCCACTCGTCGTGCAGCCGCGCGAGGGTCGGCGCCTCGTCGTCGTACGACCCGACGTGCAGGATCTGCACCGATGACCCCTCGACGAGGTGCTCGAGGCGCAGCAGGTCGAGGGCCGGATTCGGTTCGACCCCGGCCTTCACCGCCTTCGCCCTGGCCGCCTCGACACCGGCGGCGACCGCCGGCTCGTCGATCCAGTCGGGCTGGTTCACGAGCATCGTCCAGCTCCAGGCGCCCTTGTCGCGCGCGACGAACGCAGCCCGGTCGTCGGCCCACCACAGCCCCTCGAGCGGTGCGACCGCGAAGTCCCGGCCCAGCTCGCGCTTGCTCGCGAACTTCACCGCGTACGCGACGCCGAACAGCGCCTCGACCGCTCGCGTGTACGTCTCGGCCGTGTTCGGGTCGCCGTATCCGTCGATCGCGAGGTAGCGCAGCGGCGGCACGTCGACGACGACGAACTCCCTCGCCGAGGGCGCGTACAGCGCCCGGTGCTCACGCTTGACGTCGTACTTCTCACTCGCGGGTCCGGTCATGCCGCCGAGCGTACGCCGGGCCGAGGACAGGACGTGTCCGGATGCCGCGGTCCGGCGCCGCACGCTCCGTCAGCGCGCGAGCGCGGTGCGCCCGACGACCGCGTCCTCCCACGACATGCCCGTGGTCTTCACGACGAGCGGTCGAACGGCGTCGGCGTCGGCGTCGACGCCCGCGCCTGCGGCCGCCCACCGCCCCGTCACGACGTCGGCGAGCGGCACGAGCGCGGCCGGCGCGAGCACGCCCTCGTGCACCGCGAGCACGACGTCGCCGGCCTCGCGGAGCGCGGTGACCACGTCTTCGACGACGACGTCCGCGCGCGCCATGAGCGCCGAGTCCAGCTCGCGGGCGTCGGGCTCGTGCGATCCGACGGCGACGACCACGACGTCGTCGGCGAGCAGCGTCGAGTCGAACAGCGGCTCGCGCGCGGTCGTCGCGCAGACGACGAGCCCGGCCCGCCCGAGCACGAGGGCGACGGATGCCGCGTCGGCCGCCGCGACGAACTCGCCGCCGTCCAGCACGGCGGGGTCGCCCGGCGCCCGGCGCGCGACGTGCGTCACGCGCCCGAGCGTCAGCTCGGGGCAGACCTCGCGCAGCGCCTCGACGTGCGCGATCGCCTGCGGCCCGGTGCCGAACACGACCACGTCGAGCGGCTCGGCGGTCCCTGCCGCCGTCGGGACCGCAGCCCGTGCGGCCGCCCGTTCGACGAGCGCCCGCCGCGCACCGACCATCGACACCGCGGGGGTGCGGATGCCCGTGAGCACCGAGCCGTCGAGCACGAGCACCGGCGCCATCGTGTCGGCGTCGAACACGAGGTGCACGCCCTGGATGCGCGGCAGCCCGCGCGCGGGGTTGCCGGGTGCGACGGTGAGCACCTTGACCCCGACGGCGTCGCCGACGGCCGAGGGCATGAGCAGCGCCTCCGCGGTTCCGAGGGGCGACGCGGTGCGCGGCACGTCGGTCGACGGGTCGAACCCGTCGAGCAGTGCGGCCTCGAGCGCGTCGACGGCCGAACGGTAGCCCAGCCGCGAACGCGTGCCCGCGGCATCCAGCACCTCGATGCGGGCGCTCATCGCAGCACGAACCCGGGCACGAGCGGATCCCGCGGATCGACCGTGAACGTCGAGGTGCCCGTGCGGTAGGCCATGCCGGTGACGACGGGCACGACGCCCTCGCCGACCCGCTCGATCGCCCGGGCGTGGAACCTCGACCCGACGATCGAGTCGTGCACGAGCGTCTCGCCGAACTCGAGCTCGCCCTGCGCGGTGAGGGCCGCGACGCGCGCCGCCGTGCCCGACCCGCAGGGCGACCGGTCGAGCTCGCCGTCGGCGAAGACGGTCGCGTTGCGCTGGTGCAGGCGCCCGTCGGCGTCACGGCCGAGGCGCTCGAACAGGATCGTGCCGTAGATGCCGCTCAGGCGCGGGTCGGTCGGGTGCTGCGCGGCATCCGAGTCGTCGAGGAGCCACTTGACCTCGCGTCCGAGCGCGATGATCTCGGCGACGTCGGCCGGCTCGATCGACAGCCCCACCTGGGCGACGTCGAGCATCGCGTAGTTCGCCCCGCCGTAGGCGACATCGACCGTCAGCTCGCCTCTGCCGGTGGACACGCGCAGGCCCTCGGCCACGAGCCGGCTCGGCACGTTGACGAAGTCGACGCTCGTGACCGTGCCCGAGTCGTCGGTCGAGACGCGTGCCGTGACCCGGCCCGACGGCACGTCGATGACGACCTCGGTCACGCCGCTCGGGTCGACGGCGACGAGCCCGGTCTCGACCGCCCACGCGCCGAGCGCGATCGTGCCGTGCCCGCAGGCCGTCGAGAAGCCGTCCTTGTGCCAGAACAGCACGCCGAGATGCGCGCCCGCGTCGTCGGGCGGCGTGATGAACCCGCCGTACATGTCGGCGTGGCCGCGCGGCTCGAAGCACAGCAGCCGGCGCAGCCCGTCGACGGCGGCGTCTCCGATCGCGAACGCACGGCGGTCGGCCACCGTCGCGCCCTCGATCGGCACTCCCGGGTCGGCGACGATCCGGAACGGCTCGCCTGCCGTGTGGTAGTCGACGGTGCTGATCGGGCGCTCGCTTCGCGTCATCAGACCATTCTGCTCCGGCCACGGCCCCCTGCTGACATCCGCACCTCGGCGGCGTAGCGTGATCGGCGACGCGAACCGACCGACCGTGCCGGCGCGCCAGGGGGTCGACGATGACCGGAATCTCGCCCATCCAGCCGTGCCTGTGGTTCGACGACCAGGCGCGCGAGGCGATGGAGTACTACGTGCAGGTGTTCCCGAACTCGCGCATCACGTCGATCGAGCCGTACCCCGACGAGTCGCTCGATGCGCACTTCGAGGGCATGGCCGACAAGGTGCTGAACGGGCGGTTCACGCTGAACGGCGTCGACTTCACGTGCCTCGACGGCGGCCCGCTCTTCATGTTCGACGAGGCGATCTCGTTCGTCGTCTCATGCGCCGACCAGGCCGAGATCGACCACTACTGGGGCGCGCTCTCGCACGTGCCCGAGTCGGAGCAGTGCGGGTGGTGCAAGGACCGCTTCGGCATCAGCTGGCAGATCATCCCGGCGAACATGGGCGACCTCACCCGGAGGCCCGAGCAGATCCAGGTGATGATGGCGCAGAAGAAGATCGTCATCGCCGAGCTCGAGAACGCGTGAGACGGATGCCGCGGGCGGCCGCCCGCGGCATCCGTCACCGCTCGTTCACGGCGGGCGTCAGCGCCTGTCGATCGTCAGTGCCAGTCGACCGTCAGTGCCCGTCGACGGTCAGCGCCCGTTGACCTTCTCGATCGCCATCACCAGGATCACGCGATCGGCCTTGTCGGCCGGCGCCTCCTGCTCGGGGTTGCCGTACCGCTGCCCGAGGCGCACGTAGAACGCACCCTCGGGGTCGGGGATCACCTCGGCGAGCCGTCCGCGCACCTCGACGTAGCGCAGCGGGTTCTCGGGGTCGAGGGCCTCGAGCGTCATGTTCGGGTCGGCCTGCAGGTTGCGGAACTTCGCGCGCTTCGTCGTGTGCGTGAACCGGATGGTGCCGGATGCCGCGTCGTGCTCGAACCACATCGGGTTCAGCTGCACGCCGCCGCCGGGGCGCACGGTCGCGAGGTGACCGAAGACGGGCGCGGTGAGGATGCGAGTGGCGTGGTCGTCGAGTTCGATCGTCATGACGGGGACAACCGGGCGTATGCCGCGGGCATTCCGAGCCGGGTCAGATCTCGGTGTGGCCGAGCTCGGGCGCCGCGAGCGTGCGCACCGCGGCGTCGGCGAAGCCCTCGAACTCGAGCACGACGACCTCGTTCGCGCCCGCGCGCGTGACGGGAGCGGGCACGATGAGCGTGCGCTGCGGCCCGCGCCGCCAGTAGCGCCCGAGCAGGAACCCGTTGACCCAGACGAGGCCCTTGCCCCAGTGCAGCGTGTCGAGGAAGAGATCGGCGGGTGCCTCGAGCTCGAGCACGGCGTGCGCGAACGCGGGTCCGGCGACGGCCCCCCTGCCGTCGCCGGACCCCGGGCGGGCAGCGGCATCCGCATGCGCTGCACCGCCCGACCCGACCGCGCCGGGGGCTGCAGCCGCCGCGGCCGCGCGGTCGAGGTCGATCGGCCGAACGCGCCAGCCGGTCAGCGGCACGCCGTCGAGCGCGACGCCGCCGATGAGGCCCTTGTGCTCGCCGAGGCGCGTGCCGTAGTCGACGCGTCCCTGGTCCTCGACGAGGATCACGAGCTCGCCGTGCGTACGCGGCAGCACGATCGAGCGCTCGTGCGCGTCGCGCGACATGACGCCGACGGGCACGCCGTCGAGCAGCACCCAGGCGCGGTCGCGCACCTCCTCGCCGACGGTCAGCACGCCGGGTCGGTCGGCGGCGTCGTCGTCGTCGACCGCGCCGGCGCCCAGCGTCGTCGAGAACAGCGCGAGCCCGCGGAAGTGGCCGAGCTCGTCGAACGTCGGCACGTGCTCGTGCGGCGCCTCGTCGCCGAGCGCACCCGCCGCAGCCGCGTCGAGCAGCGACGGCCCGATCGCGAGTGGTGCCTGGATCACGGGCGCCGGCCCTGCGGCATCCGGAACCTCGTCGGGAACCGGCGCGTAGCGCGAGATGACCTCGCGGAACGCCCAGAACTTCTCGGTCGGATGCCCGGCCTCATCGAGCGGGGCGTCGTAGTCGTAGCTCGTCGTGATCGGCGCGTAGCGTCCCTTGTCGTTGGCGCCGTTCGTGAGCCCGAAGTTCGTGCCCCCGTGGAACATGTAGATGTTCACCGACCCCCCGGCGGCGAGGAGCAGGTCGAGTTCATGGGCGGATGCCGCGGCATCCGTCGTGTGGTGGTGCGAGCCCCAGTCGTCGAACCAGCCGCACCAGAACTCCATGCAGACGAGCGGACCCGTCGGCTGGAACTCGCGCAGGGTCTCGAGGCGCTCGAGCGTACGGGAGCCGAACGACCCCGTGAGGTGCAGGCCCGGCAGGCTGCCGTCGGCGAGCATCTGAGGCGTCGGCTGGTCGATGGTCGTTAGCGGCACCGTGATGCCCGAGTCCCGCGTGACCGCGACGAGGTGCTCGAGGTAGCCCTTGTCGGAACCGTAGGCGCCGTACTCGTTCTCGATCTGCACGAGGATCACCGATCCCCCGGTGTCGATCTGGCGGGGCACGACGATCTCGGAGACGTTGCGGAGGTACTCGCTCACGGCCGCGAGGTAGCGCGGCTCGGAACGGCGGATGCCGACCTCGCGGTCGCGGAACAGCCACGCGGGCAGGCCGCCGTTGTCCCACTCGGCGCAGATGTACGGGCCGGGGCGCACGATCGCGTGCATGCCCTCGGCTGCGACGAGGTCGAGGAAGCGGCCGAGGTCGAGCCCGCCCGACGCCTCCCACTTCCCCTCGTGCGGTGCGTGCCGGTTCCACGCGACGTAGGTCTCGATCGTGTTCAGGCCCATGAGCCGCGCCTTGCGGATGCGGTCGGCCCAGAGGTCGGGGTGCACGCGGAAGTAGTGCAGCGCGCCCGAGAGCACGCGGAACGGGGCTCCGTCGAGCTCGAAGTCGGTCTCGCCGATGGCGAAGCGGCTCTGCGGGTGCTGGGCGGTCACGGGGCGTCCGATCGGGATCTGACCGGCTGGGCCGGTGGCGGTGGAGAGGTCGTGCTGGTCGTGCTGGTCGTGCTGGCGGGGTGTGGCGGGGTGTGGCGGGTGTGCAGCGGGGCCGGCCGACGACTGCCGGCCGACCCCGCCGCATCCGATCACTTGTTGACGCTGAAGCCCTGCTCGTTGCCGTAGTCGACGAGCTGGTCCTGCCACGTCGCGAGGCCGTCGTTCAGGTCGGTGCCGTTGGCGTACGCCTGGCCGACGGTGTCGCCGAAGATGCTGTTCGCATACACCTGGTAGGGCAGGTACGACCAGCCCGAGGAGACGTCCTTCGAGGCCTGCGTCAGCACCTCGTTGATCTTCTGGCCGCCGAAGTACTCCGACTCGAGGTTCACGAAGTCGGGGTCGTTCAGGTCGGCCGTGGTCGCCGGGAATCCGCCGCTCGAGAGGAAGACCTCGATCGACGCCGGGTCGGAGTTCAGCCAGCGCAGGAACGCCGCCGCGAGCGCCGGGTTCTCGGACTGCTTCGTGACCGACTGGCCGCCGCCGCCGTTCTCGGCCGCGACGGGGGTGCCGTCGTACGTGGGCATGGGGGCCACGCGCCAGTCGCCCGCGGCGTCGGGAACGCTCGACTCGAGCACGCCGGGCATCCAGGCGCCGATCACGAGGGTCGCGATCGAGCCGTCGCCGAGGCCCTTGTACCACTCGTCGCTCCAGCCGGGGGTGCTCGAGAGCAGGTCGCCCTCGACGAGCTGGTTCCAGACGCCGGTCCACTTCTGGGTGCCCTCGTCGGCGAGGTCGATGGTCACGTTCGTGCCGTCGGCCTCGAACGGGCGGCCGCCGGCCTGCCAGATCATGCTCGTCGCGAAGCCCGAGTCGCCGGTGTCGGCGGTGATGTACTTCGACGGGTCGGCGGCGTGCAGGTCCTTCGCGGCCTGCACGTACTCGTCCCACGTGGCCGGCACGGCGATGCCGTACTGGTCGAAGACCGTCTTGTTGTAGAACAGCGCCATGGGGCCCGAGTCCTGCGGCAGGCCGACGAGCTTGCCGCCGACGTTCACGGCACCCCACGTCGAGGCGCTGTACTGGTCCTCGAGGTCGCCGAGGCCGTAGGCGCCGAGGTCGACGAGCGAGTCGGAGAGGGCGAACTGCGGGATCGCGTAGTACTCGATCTGCACGACGTCGGGGGCGCCCGAGCCGGCCTTGATCGCGTTCTGCAGCTTCGTGTACTCCTCGGTGTTCGTGCCCGCGTTGACGAGCTCGACGTCGACGTTCGGGTACGCGTCCTCGAACGCGGCGACCTGCGCCTCGGCGCTGGGGGTCCAGCTCCAGTACGTGAGCTTGCCGCCCTTCTCGAGCGCGGCGTCGAGGTCGGAGGCCGAGCCGCCGGCGTCGGAGCCGCCGCCGCCGGTGCCCGACGAGCAGGCGGCGAGCGTGCCGATGAGGGCCGCGGCTGCGACGACCGAGAGGGTCCGCCGGACGGCGGAGCGAGCGATGCTCATGGTGATTCCCTTCACTTCGTTGTGTTGTGTCGTGTGGTGTGTCTTGGTGATGCATGGTGTGCCGTGCGGTTCCGGGGCAGGACGCTCCGGTGAGCGGATGGTGCTGTCGTGCACGCCGTGCAGTGCCGCTCGGTCACTGCTTGACGCTTCCGGCGCTGAGCCCCGACTGCCAGAACCGCTGCAGGCCGAGGAACGCGACGACGATGGGGACGATGGTCAGGAGCGAACCCGTGATCACCAGGTTGTAGATGGGCTGCGCGGCAACGCCCGTGGCCTGCGCGCTCCACTGGTTGAGGCCGACCGTGAGCGGGTACCAGGTGGGGTCGCTCAGCATGATCAGCGGCAGGAAGTAGTTGTTCCACGTCGCGACGACCGTGAACAGCAGCACCGTCACGATGCCGGGCGCGAGCAGGCGGATCGAGATCGTGAAGAACGTGCGGAACTCGCCGGCGCCGTCCATGCGCGCCGCCTCGAGCAGCTCGGTCGGCACCGAGTCGACCGCGTAGACCCAGATCAGGTAGAGGCCGAACGGGCTGATGAGCGACGGGATGATGATCGCCCACGGCGTGTTCGTGAGGCCGAGCTGGCTGAACATGAGGAACGTCGGCACCGCGAGGGCCGTGCCGGGCACCGCGATCGCGCCGAGCACCACGGCGAACACGGCCTTGCGGCCCGTGAACCGGAACTTCGCCAGCCCGTAGCCCGCGAGCGTCGCCAGCAGCGTCGCGCCGCCCGCGCCGACCACGACGTAGAGCAGCGTGTTGCCGAACCAGCGGAGGAAGATGCCGTCCTTGTAGGTCAGCGTCTCCCAGATGTTCTGGAACAGCACGAAGTCGTCGTCGAACCAGAGCCCGAAGCTCGAGAACAGGCCGGCCTGCGTCTTCGTCGCGTTGATGAGCAACCACACGAGCGGCACGAGGCTGTAGATCACGAAGATGCCCATGAGCAGCGTGAACGCGACCGACTTGCGCGGGCGCAGCGGGGAGGAGTACTTCGGGCGGTAGGCGCCGCGCCGACGGGAACGGGTGCCGGACGCACCGCGGCCGCCCGCGGCATCCGTCGTGGTCATGACCTCGGTGAGGGTGCTCATCGCTCTTCCTTCCGCGAGCCGCGCAGCTGCACGACGTAGGCGATCACGGCGGTGAACACGCCCATGACGATCGCGACGGTGGCCGACGCGTTGTACTGCTGACCGGCGAACGAGAGGTTGTAGGCGTACATGTTCGGCGTGAAGTACGTGGTGATGATGTTCGGGGCGAGCGTGCGCAGGATGTTCGGCTCGTTGAACAGCTGGAAGCTGCCGATGATCGAGAAGATCGTCGCGATCACGATGGCGCCGCGCAGGGCCGGCAGCTTGATGCCGGTGACGACGCGCATCGGGCCTGCGCCGTCGAGCTCGGCGGCCTCGTAGAGGTCGGTCGGGATGACCTTGAGCGCCGAGTAGAAGATCAGCATGTTGTAGCCGACGAACTCCCAGGTCACGATGTTGCCGATCGAGACGAGGATCCACTCGCGGGCGAACGGCGTGATGATGGTCGAGCCGAGCCAGTCGTTGATGTTCGCTGCGAGGCCGAAGTTGTCGCCGTAGATGAAGCCCCACATGAGCACCGCGACGACCGCCGGAACCGCGTAGGGCAGGAAGATCGCGATGCGGAAGAAGCCCGTCGCATGCAGTCGCGCACTGTCGATGGCGAGCGCCGCGACGAGTGCGAGCCCCAGCATGACGGGCACCTGCACGAGCAGGAACAGCGTGACCCGGCCGAAGCCCTCCCAGAACTGCGCATCGCCGAAGAGCGCGAGGTAGTTCTCGAAGCCGACGAACGCGTTGCCGCCCACGAGCTGCTCGCGGTAGAGGCTGAGGTAGATCGAGTAGACGACCGGCGCGATGAAGACGAGCAGGAACACCACGAGGAAGGGGGCGACGAACGCGAGGCCCTTCCATTCGCTGCGCTGACGGGGGCGACGGATGCCGCGGGCGGGCGACTTCGGTGACGACGCTGCGGTACTCGCAGGCCGGCCGGTCGCCGCTGGTGTGGACGTCGTTGTCATCGGATTCTTTCTGATCGCCGAGATGTTTACGTCAACATCTCGTGACGACACCGTAGCATGTTGACGTGAACATGCGCCAGTCTTCAGCAGAGGGCGCACCGAGGGAGAGACACATGACGACGACACCAGGCCAGGCGACCGCCCCCGGCCGCCGCCGTGCGCCGTCGATGGCGGACGTCGCCCGCGAGGCGAACGTCTCGGGGCAGACCGTCTCCCGCGTCTCGAACGGCCGCGACAACGTCGACGCCGCGACCCGCGACCGGGTGCTCGCCGCCATGACCAAGCTCGGCTATCGACCCAACAGCGCCGCCCGCGCCCTGCGCACCGGCCGCTTCCGCAGCATCGGCGTCATCATGTTCACGCTCTCGAGCTTCGGCAACATGCGCACGCTCGACGCCATCACGACCGCCGCGAGCGACGCCGGCTACTCGCTCACGCTCATCCCCGTGCCGCACCCGACCAAGGGCGAGCTCTCGGTCGCCTTCGACCGGCTCGCGGATGCCGCGGTCGACGGCGTCATCCTCGTGGTCGAGGCGCACCTCTTCGACGAGTCCGACGTCGAACTGCCCGACGGGCTGCCCGCCGTGATCATCGACGCCTCGGGCGACGAGCGGTTCCCCGGCGTCGACACCGACCAGGCGCACGGCGCCCGGCTCGCCGTGCAGCACCTGCTCGACCTCGGACACGAGACCGTCTGGCACGTCGCCGGCCCCGAGCGCTCCTACTCGGCCACGCGCCGCCGCGACGCCTGGGCCGCGACCCTCGCCGAGCACGGGGCATCCGCTCCCCCGGTGCTCGAGGGCGACTGGTCGACCGAGGCCGGCTACGAACTCGGGCTCGAGCTCGCCGCGAACCCCGCCGTCACGGCCGTGTTCGCCGCGAACGACCAGATGGCGCTCGGAGTGCTGCGCGCCATGCACGAGTCGGGCCGCGCCGTTCCCGGCGACGTGAGCGTCGTGGGCTTCGACGACATGTCGGAGTCGAGCAGCTTCTGGCCGCCGCTGACGACCGTGCACCAGTACTTCGGCGAGGTCGGCCGCCGCTCGGTCGAGGCGCTGCTGCACGAGGTCGAGGCCGGCGAGCGCCGCGGCAACTCGCTCGTCGACGTCGAGCTCGTCGTGCGCCAGAGCACCGCGCCGCCGCGGCGCTGACCTGCCGCGGCAGCCCCGCTCTCCCCT
Organism: Agromyces allii; assembly: GCF_009749385.1. GTDB lineage: Bacteria > Actinomycetota > Actinomycetes > Actinomycetales > Microbacteriaceae > Agromyces > Agromyces allii. Next base: position 76,828 of record NZ_WBIN01000011.1, read on the forward strand.
GCCCAGCTGACACCTCTGCGTCCGCGCATGCGGGAACTGCGGCAGCGAGTCGGGGGCCAGCTCGGGCGGGCGCGCGTCAGCGCGGGCGGGCGCGCGTCAGTGCGGGTCGACGGGCGTGAGCGCGCCGAGCGCGGCCTCGACGTCGCGCGCCGCCGCGAGGGCGATGTGGTCGCCGTTCGTCGGTCCGATGAGCTGCACGCCCGTCGGCAGGCCCTCGTCGTCGAGTCCGGTGGGCACGGCGACCGACGGCAGGCCGAGGAAGTTCACGGCCACGAGCAGGCGGTGGTCGCGCCAGAGCTCGGTCGTCGCGGCGGGTCCCGAGAGATCGACGCCGATGTGCGGCATCCGCCTCGTCGAGACCGGACCGAGCACGATCGGGTGCTCGGCCTGGAACCTCGCCCAGGCCGCGGCGACGACCACGCGCTGCGCCCACGCGCCGCCGTATTCGTCGCCCGACTCGAGCACGTGGGTCTCGGACGCGTTGTCGAGGAAGTACGTCGTCGCCCCGTCGCTGAGCGGTGCGGGCAGGCCGCCAGGCCGGAACGCGCCGACCATCTCGGTCACCGAGAGCCGGCGCCACATGACGGCGGCGTCCTCGAGCATGGGCGGCTCGGCGTCGACGACCTCCCAGCCGGCTGCGGCGAGCGCCGACGCCGCACGCTCGATCGCGTCGGCGACCTGCGGCTCGACGCCCCAGCCGAGCGGGTCGCGCACGACGGCGACCCGACGCACGCCCTCGTAGGTCGACGGATGCGGCACGGTGACCACGAGCGGGTCGCGGCCGTCGGCGCCGTGCATGAGCGAGAACGCGAGGTCGAGGTCGTCGACGTGCCGGGCGATCGGCCCGTTCACGGCGAACATCTGCAGCGAGAGCGGCAGCGGCTCGACGACGACCGTGGGTGCGGGCACCCGGCCGGCCGAGGGGCGCAGGGCGCAGACGCCCGCGGCGTAGGCGGGCAGGCGCAGCGATCCGCCGTAGTCGTTGCCCACCCCGAACGCAGCCATGCCCGTGGCGACCGCGACCGCGTCGCCGCCGCTCGATCCGCCCGGCACCCGCGACGGGTTCCACGGGTTGTTCGTGCGGCCGAAGAGGTCGTTGACGGTGTCCCAGCGCAGGCCGAAGTCGGGCATGTTGCCGCGTGCGATCGGGATCGCGTCGGCCGCGAGCAGGCGGTCGACGAGGGTCGCGTTCTCGGCGGGCACGGCGCCGGCGAGGAAGGTCCAGCCCTGCGTCGACGCCGACCAGGTGAGGTCGATGTTCTCCTTCACGCTGAACGGCACCCCTGCGAGCGGGCCGACCTCGTCGCCCGCGGCGATCCGGGCGTCGATCGCGGCGGCGAGCTCGCGAGCCCGATCGGCGAAGACGACCGTGGCCGCGCCGACCGCGGGGTTCACGGCGTCGATGCGCGCGAGGTGCGCCTCGATCACGGCGGCGGCGCTGAGCTCGCCGGCCCGCACGCGTCGGGCGATCTCGCGGGCGCCGAGCGTCCACGGCTCGGCGTGCCGGTCCTGCGGCGTCTGCGCCTCGGGCTGCACGGTCGGCGTTTCGGTCACGGGGTTCCTCCTCGGGGAACAGGGGTCGCCGACGTGGCGACGCTGGGCAGTGCACCGGTCCGGGCGGGCCGCCGACGACGCGGCACCCACCCCTCACGGGGAATCGAGTCGAGCAGCATCTTGGTGTAGTCGGCTGCGGGCCGGTCGAGCACGTCGGCGATCGGCCCGTGCTCGACGATGCCGCCCGACCGCATGACGACGACCTCGTCGCACAAGCGTCGCACGGTGTTCAGGTCGTGCGAGATCATGAGCAGCGCGACCCCGGTCGACCGACGGATGCCGTCGAGCAGCGTCAGCACCTCGACCTGGGTCGTGACGTCGAGCGCCGAGACCGCCTCGTCGAGCACGAGGATCTCGGGGTCGGCCGCGAGCGAGCGGGCGATGGTCACGCGCTGGCGCTGTCCGCCCGAGAGGGCTCGCGGATGCCGGTCGGCGAGCGTCGCGTCGAGGGCGACGTTCGCGAGCAGCTCGTCGACCCGGGCCGTCACCTCGGGGCGCGACGCCTTCGGCCGGTGCAGGGCGACGGCCTCGGTGAGGCATTCGCGCACGGTCTGGCGCGGATCCAGCGACTGGTACGGGTCCTGGAACACCATCTGCGCGATGCGGGCGCGCCGGCGGCGGCCGCGTGCGCCGCGCGCGGGCCGCGTCCAGTCCTCGCCCTTCACGGTGACCGTGCCGGCATCCGCCGTCTCGAGGCCGCAGACGATGCGCGCGGTCGTCGACTTGCCCGAGCCGCTCTCGCCGACGATGCCGAGCGACCCGCCCTGGGGGAGCTCGAAGCCCACGTCGTCCACAGCGACGAACTCGTCGTGGCCGAAGCCCGTGGCAGCGGGCACCCGGAACACCTTGCGCAGGCCGTCGACGCGCAGGATCGGCGCGGGTGCGACCTGGGCAAGGACCCCGGCGACCGCGTCGGATGCGACCGTCCCTGCTCCCGCCTCGGCCGCCGGCAACGACGCCGACAGCAGCCGGATCGTGTACGCATCTCGGGCCTCCGCCCGCATGCTCCCCGCGGGCAGCGTCTCGACGGTGCGACCCTGGTTCATCACGACCACGCGATCGCAGACCGCGCCCGCGAGCGGCAGGTCGTGCGTGATGAAGAGCATCGCGAGCTCGCGGTGGCGACGGAGGTCGGCGATGACGGCCATGACCTCCTCCTGCGTCGTGACGTCGAGGGCCGTGGTGATCTCGTCGGCCAGCAGGATGCGGGGGTCCATCGCGAGGGTCGCGGCGATCATCACGCGCTGGAGCAGTCCGCCCGACAGGTCGCCGGGTCGCTGCCGCATGCGCCGGGACGGGTCGGGCACCCCGACCTCGTCGAGCAGGTCGATCGCACGCCGCGCCGCGGCATCCGCCCGCTCGCCCGCGACCGAGACGAGCGCCTCGGTCATGAAGTCGCCGATCGTGCGGAACGGGTTGAGGTGGGCGCGCGGTGTCTGGAACACCATGCCGAGGCGACGCGCCCTCACCTCGCGCAGTCGCGCGGGCGGCAGGAGCGACACGTCGTCGCCGTCGATGCGGATCGTGCCGCCGACCGTGAAGCCCTCGGGCAGCAGCCCCGCGACCGCCCGGGTCGAGAGCGTCTTGCCCGAGCCCGACTCCCCCACGAGGCCGAGCGCCTCGCCGGCGTGCACCTGCAGCGTGCAGTCGTGCACGAGCGTGCGGCCGCTGCCGCCGGCGGGGGCGGGCGTCGCGATCGAGACACGATCCAGTTCGAGCACGACCTCGCTCATCGTTCGCCCCTCTCTGCCCAGGTGGTGACGCGGGCGCCGAGCACGTTGACCGCGAGCACGGTCAGCACGACGAACAGCGCCGGGAACATCGACTGCTCGGGCGCCCCCGCGATGAGCGCCGGCTGGCCGCCCGCGATCATGACGCCCCAGTCGGATGCCGGCGGCTGGGCGCCGAGCCCGAGGAACGAGATCGCGGCGAGGTCGAGCATGGCGTAGCCGAACCCGATCGTGGTCTGCGCGAAGAGCGCGGGCAGCAGCGCGGGCACGAGGTGGCGGAAGCAGATCGCCGCCGATCCGACGCCCTGGATGTGCAGGGCCGCCATGTACGGCTTGCCGAGCTCCTGACGGGCGCCGGCCCGGATGAGCCTGGCGACGATCGGCACGTAGGCGATGGCGAGCGCGAGGGTCGGGGCAAGCAGGCCCTTGCCGAACATCGCGACCGCGAGCACCGCGAGCACGAGGCCGGGGATCGCGAAGATCAGCTCGATGACGCGCGAGGCGATGCCGTCGACCGCACCGCCGAACCAGGCGGCCGTGATGCCCAGCGCCGCACCGAGCAGGCTCGAGGCGACCACGACGATGACGGGCCCGATCACGCTGGGCGCGGTGCCCGCGAGCACGCGGGAGAGGATGTCGCGGCCGAGGTCGTCGGTGCCGAACGGGTACGCGAGGCTCGGCGGCGCCGAGACCGGCCCGACGTAGATCGCATCCGGGTCGTAGGGCGCGAGCGCCTGCCCGAACACGGCCATGACGGCGACGCCGACCACCACCACGACCGCGGCGATGACGAGCGGGTCGCGCGTGGCCGCCTTGCGCACGACGGCGGCGACCCGGCCGCCCGCGAGTTGTGCGACGCTCATGCGTTCCTCCTGGGCTTGGCGCTGTCGGGGTCGATCACGGCGATCGCGATGTCGGCGACCGCGTTCAGCACGACGAAGACGACGACGAGCAGCAGCGAGATCACCTGCACGACGGGCAGGTCCTTGCGGGCCGCCGCCTCGGTGAGCAGCGATCCGAGGCCGCCGATGCCGAACGCCTGCTCGGCGATCGCCGAGGTGGCGAACAGCCCGGCGACGGTCACCCCCGAGACCGCGAGGATCTGCGGCGAGGCGTTCAGGAACACGTGCCGCCGGAAGATCTGCGACCGCGGGATGCCGCGCACCCGCGCCGTGTCGACGTGCTCGGCGTGCAGCTGACCGACGACCGCGCCGCGCGTGATGCGGCTGAAGAAGGCGATGTAGAGCACCGCGAGCGAGATCGCCGGCAGCGTCAGGTGGTAGAGGCTGTCGAGGAATCCCTCGCCCGCGCCGTACACCGGGAACCAGCCGAGCACCCTCGCGAACACCCAGATCAGCAGGATCGCGACGACGAACGTGGGCATGGCCATGCCGATCGACGTGCCGATGAGCACGGCGCGGTCGGCCCTCGGTCCGCGGGTCGCGGCGACCACGCCCGATCCGATGCCGAAGATCGCGATGAGCACCGCGGTGTAGAGCACGAGCAGCACGGTCACGCCGATGCGGGGCGCGATGAGCGCGGCGACATCCGTCTTGTAGACGAACGAGGTGCCGAGGTCGCCCGTGAGCACGCCGCCGACCCAGTGCAGGTACTGCTGCCAGACCGGGTCGTCGAGGTGGTGCTGCGCCCGGATCGCCTCGATGAGCTCGGGGGTGGGGCGGATGCCGCCGGCGAGCGCCGCGACCGGGTCGCCCGGGGTGAGCAGCACCGCCGAGAAGATGACGACGCTGGCCAGGAACAGCGTGAGCGCGAGCTCGCCGAGCTTGCCGGCGAGGGTGCGCACGACTCCCGCGTTCATGTGGTGCCTCCGTTCCCGTCCAGCGTCGCCATGGTCATTCGCTGCCGAGGTGCAGCGCCCAGGGGCTGCTGTAGACGGCGACCGAGGTGGTGACGCCCGTGAGCCCGTTCTGCAGGAACGTCGTCTGATACGCCGAGGCGAGCGTGACCTGCAGCTGGTCGGGTGCGAAGATCTGCTGCGCGGCGATGAAGGCGTCGGCGGATGCCGCGGGGTCGAGCGTCGTGCGCGCGGTCTGCAGGTCGGCGGTCACCTCGTCGTTCGAGTAGCCGCTCCAGTTGAAGAAGCCGCCGAGCTCGGCGGGCAGCAGGAACTGCTGGGCGTAGCCGAGCACGCCCGGTGCGTCGAGGTAGCCGACGGTCGCGACGAAGTCGATGGACTCGCGCGCGGCCGGGTCGAAGAAGATCTGCGAGAAGTCGGTGGGCTGGCGCTCGTCGATCTCGATCGTGAGTCCGATCTGGGCGCCGGCCGCCTGGATGATGGCGGCCGTCTGCGAGAGCTCCTTCGCGCCGGCCGGAATGGCGACGACGAGCGGCGTCGCGGTGTCGACGCCCGACTCCTCGACGAGCTGCTTCGCCTGCTCGAGGTCGAGCTCGGGCGCGGCCAGTTCGTCGTAGGCGGCCGTGTACTGGTCGGCGGCCTCCATGCCGGCCCACGCGAACGGCGGCGTGAACGTGGACTGCGGCTCGCCGAGCCCGTGCAGCACCGTGGCGATGAACTGCTCTCGGTCGATCGCGAGGCTGAGCGCCTGACGGATCTTCGGGTCGGCGCCTGCGCCGGTCGAGTTCGTCGGTCCGAACGAGTACGACGCGGTCGACGGGCCGAGCACGAGGCGTCCGCTGTCGGAACCGGCGAAGTTGTCGCGGCTGGCGGGCGGCACGTTGAAGGCGCCGTCGACCTCGCCCGCGAGCAGCGCGTTGGCGAGCGTCGCGCCGTCGGTGATGAACGTGTAGGTCAGGGTGCCGACGAGCGGCGCGCCGCCCCAGTAGTCGGGGTTGGCGCTCGTCACGATCTCGGTGCCCGGCGTCCACTCGTCGAAGACGTAGGGGCCGGTGCACATGACGCCGCCCGTCGAGGTGCCGAACGTGTCGCCGGCCTGCTCGACGAACGCCTTGCTGAGCACGGCGCCCGCCGCGCCCGCGATGGCGTCGCGGAAGGTCGAGTCGGGTGCCGTGAAGTGCACGGTCACCTGCAGGTCGCCGGTCACCTCGATGGTGTCGACGAGCACGAACGCCGGAAACCAGGCCGAGGTCTCGACGCGGTTGCGCTCGAGGCTGAAGGCGACGTCGTCGGCCGTGAGCGGCGTGCCGTCCCAGAAGGCGACGTCGTCGCGCAGGTCGATGACGAAGGTGACCGGATCGACCCACTCGGCGCTCGTCGCGACGCCAGGCTCGACCGTGAAGTCGGGGCTGATCTGCAGCAGGTTCTCGCAGAGGTTCGGGATGGCGAGGCTGTAGTCGCCGGCCGGGTCGAGCGTCGACGGCTCGCCCTCGACGAGCGCCCACGTGACCTCGTCGACCTCGCCCGTGGCCGCCGGCAGCGACGAGACGAGCTTCGACGAGTCGACGGGTTCGGCCGTGTTCGGCGACGCGTCGTCGCGTGCCGTGCATCCGCTCAGGAACATCAGGGCTGCGACGGCGCCTGCGACGGTCGCGGTGATGCGTGTGGTTCTCATGACGGGTCCTCTCGTGCTGCTGTGGGGGTGGCGGTGCAGTGCGTCGGCGGTGGGCCTCGGCGGTGGAACGTCAGGTGATGCGATCGGTGGAGTGGTGAGGGTGGGCGTGGTCCGGCGAGCGGATGCCGGTGGCGGGCGTCGCCGGTCGGGCGTCGCGGGCCGCGGGTCAGCGCACGACGAAGACGCGCACGCAGACCTGGCCGTCCTCGTCGCGCGCGAGGCCGACGAACTGGTGCTCGGCGAGCCAGCGGTGCGCCGGGGCATCCGTCTGGAACACGGGAGCCGTGCGGAAGTAGATCTCGGACTCGTCGACGTGCTCTCCGGCCTCGTGCCGCGCGATGGCCTCCTCGGTCGCGCGGAAGTACCCGCGGTTGAGGATGTCGATGACGGCGCCGTCGTCGGCCCGCAGCAGGTAGCGGGCCTCGAGCTGCGACGTGCCGCTGCGCTCGACGGCCCAGTCGCCGCCGCCGGCGAGCACGACGCCGTCGAGCAGCGGGCCCGCGACGGTGCCGCCCGTGATCGGGGTGAACGTGAGCTCCTCGTCGGCGCTGCGGCCGATGCGCAGATGCGGGTCGCAGTCGACGCGGAGTTCGAAGGCGAACTCGAGCACGGGCTCAGACATGGGTGGGTCCTTTCGGTTCGGTCGATGCGGCAGGCCATGCGCCGGGCGATGCGATCGTGAGGGTGAGGCGGAACGGCCGGTCGCCGCCGAGTTCGAGCCGCTGCCGGTTGGTCGTGAGCTCGGTCGCCCCCCACGGGTCCTCGCCGGTGCCGGGCTGCGGGATGAACTCGGGCGCGTCGCTGCTCGACAGGTGCAAGCGCAGCCGGTGCCCGGCGCGCAGCCGGTACCCGAGCTGTCCGAGGTCGACCTCGACGCGGGCGGCGTCGGTGGCGTCGCGCAGGTGCACCTGACCGCGGGCGATGCGGAACGCCCGGCCCTCCTCGTCGACGTCGAGCAGGCGCACGAAGAGGTCCATGACCGGCCCGTCGGAGGAGATCACCGCCTCGGCGCGCACCGGCCCGGTGAGGTCGAGGTCCTCGGCCACGGGGTCGGTCGTGAACGCGATGACGTCGTCGCGGTCGGCGAGCGCCGACTCGTCGGGCGCGTCGAGCAGGAACGCGAACGCGTTGGCCACGCTCGACGGCACCGGGTCGGCGGGGTCGTGCAGCCAGTCCGCGTGCGCCGGCTCGGCCGGGGGGTGCTCGGGTGAGAGCGCACCGCCCGCGTGGGCGAAGAGCTCGAGGGCTGCGGCATCCGGGGGCGGCCAGGTCTCGCTCGCCCGCATGCCGGGCGTGCCGGCGAGGTTCCACGCGACGCGCGGGATGTCGGTGGGTGCGCCGTTGCCGCGCACGAAGACCTCGAAGAATGCGAGCGCCGGCTCGAGCATGCGCGGCAGGCCCGCGAGCAGCTGCTCGTGCGTCCGCTCCTCGACGCGATCCTCGACGGCGTCGTCGACGTAGTACGACTCGTGGTCCATCGACTCGATGCGGAGGAAGTGGTTCAACGCCCAGGCCGGCCGCTGCTCGATGCGCGCGACATCCGCCCACGAGAGCGGCGCGCAGTTGTCCCACCAGCCGATGGTGTGCAGGGTCGGCACGGGCCGCGCGTCGAACGGGTCGCCGTTCGGGAAGCGCGGCAGGTGCACGGGCCGCGGGTACCACTGGTCGTACGAGATCGAGCGCGAGCCGAGCTGCGCCAGCACGGCCTCGACCTGGGCGCTGTAGGGGCGGTGCGCGGGGTCGAGGTCCCAGAAGTACGCGTCCTGCGAGTGGAAGTACGTGAGCGGGTAGAGGTAGGTGATGCCCCACTCGACGCCGCGCGTGCGAGCGCCGGCGGCCGCGCGCACGGGTTCGCCGAGCTGCGTGCCGGTCACGCGCGGCGCGATCGCCTTGAGCGCCGGATGCTGCGACGAGACCGCCGCCCACTGGGTGTAGCCGTAGTAGCTGTCGCCCCACATGGCCACGCGCCCGTTCGACCAGGCCTGGTTCACGATCCAGTCGATCGTGTCGTAGCCGTCGTCGGCCTCGTTCACGAAGAGCAGCGCCTCGCCCTCCGAACGGAACTTGCCGCGCACGTCCTGCGCGACCACGCGGTAGCCGCGAGCGGTGAAGTACTCGGCGATGAGCGGGATGTACGTGTACGCCCCGCTCTTGTCGTAGGGCAGGCGGATGAGCACGGTGTCGCCCGGCGCGGCGTCCGGCGCGACCGGCGCACCGGGCAGGTAGACGTCGGTGGCCAGTCGGATGCCGTCGCGCATGCGGACGAACTCCTCACGGGCGAGCGGGCTCACGGGCCCCGGGCCGACGTGCTCGATCTGCAGCATGGTTCCTCGTTCGCCTCTCTCGTGGTTCGGGTGGATGCCACGGTAGATTCGGATAGGGTTATTAGTCAAGTCCGACTAGAAAATAAATGACGGGCGTCCCGCACCACGGCCGCACGGCCGATATCGTGCGATGAGGAGGAGACACATGGCGCGACCATCAGTTGCCGATGAACGCACGACCCAGATCGTCGAGGCGACCATCCGGGCGATCGGCATCCACGGCATCACCGGGGCGAGCCTCGATCGCATCGCCGAAGAGGCCGGCATGTCGCGCGGACACGTGCGCCACTTCGTCGGCAACCGCGAGCAGCTGCTCCGCGTGAGCGCACGCCGGTTCTACTACGACGGCACCGAGGGAACGTCGATCCTGCCCGCGGGCACCGACACCGTGGCATCCGCCCTCGACCACCTCTTCGGCGACGCGTTCGCCGCCCCCGGTCGCGAGAACGCGGTCGTGCTCGGCTTCGTCGAGGCGGCGCGCACCGACCCCGAGCTCGCGCAGCTCATCGTCGACGCCTATCGGGGCACGCACGACCTCATCGCCCGCCTGATCGCGGTCGAGCACCCCTCGGCCACCCCCGCGGAGTGCGAGAGCACGGCGTACGGCGTCGTGGCGATCGCGCTGCACAACGTGTTCCTCAGCGACATCGTCTCGGCCGCGACCGGAACCGCCGAGGCGCGCGCGACGGCCGAGCGCCTCATCGCCGCGCTGCCCTGACGGACCGCCGCAGGTCGGCCGTTCGCACCAGGCGCGCCCGCGGCATCCGCTCGATCAGGTGACGGATGCCGCGTCGGCCGCCCTGCGGTAGCGGTCGGCGTAGACGCGCAGCAGGTCGCGCAGCTCGGGCGGCGACTCGACCGTGAAGTCCATGCCGAGCATGCCGATGTACGCCGCGATCGTGTCGAGGCTGTCGGCGCCGGTCAGGAGCACCGACTCGTCGGGCCCGACCGCCTCGACGATGCCGACCGCGAAGTGGATGCGGTCGAGCACCGCCGACGCCGGTGCCGCGATGCGCAGGCGTGCGTGCACGATCCAGCCGCTCACGGCGACCTGCCGCATGGTGAACGCCGTGTAGTCGCCGCCGGGAACGAGTCGCGGCTCGAACCGGCGTCGCGTCGGCATGCGGGGGCGCATGCGGTCGGCGCGGAAGACGTCCCACTCCCCCGACCCGGGATCGCGGGCGACGAGGTACCAGCGGCGGAGCCAGGCGAGCAGCCGGTACGGCTCGACGAGCCTCGGCGCGTCGTCGCGGTCGCCGTCGCCCTCATCGCCGTCGCCCTGATCGCCGCCGCCCTGATCGCCGTAGTCGAAGCGCAGCCACTCGGCCGAGCGGATCGCCGTCGCGATCGCGCGCAGCACCTCGGGGTCGACCTCGGGGTCGGGGGCGTCGGTGTCGATGTTGCCCGGCGCGTGGTCGACGACCGTCGCGACGGCCTCGACGGTGGGGCGCAGCCGCGCGGGCAGCACCTGTTCGAGCTTGGCCAGCGCACGCCGGCTCGCCTCGGCGACCCCGGCGACGCCCGTGGCGCCGCGCAGTCCGATGGCGACGGCGACCGCCTCCTCGTCGTCGAGCAGCAGCGGCGGCAGGCGCCCGCCCGCGCCGAGCCGGTAGCCGCCGATCGAGCCGCGCGTCGCCTCGACCGGATAGTCGAGCGCGCGCAGGCGCTCGACGTCGTTGCGGATCGTGCGCGTCGTGACCCCCAGCCGCTCGGCCAGCTCGGGGCCCGACCACGACGGACGCGACTGCAGCAGGCCGAGCAGGGCCAGCAGGCGGCCCGCGGTGTCGGTCATGGCAGCATCCGGACGAGCAGGTGACGAGTTCGCGGCATCAGGAACGATCCTTTCCGCTATCGACCGTACCGTCGAAGACATGAACAGCGCAGCCGACACCACCGCATCCACGTCCGCCACCGACATCCGCCCCTTCGTCGTCGCCGTGCCCCAGGCCGACCTCGACGACCTCGCCGGTCGCCTCGCGCGCACCCGGCTCCCCCAGCCCGCGCCCGGCGACGACTGGACCACCGGCACCCCGAACCACTACCTGCGCGACGCCGTCGAGCAGTGGAAGGCGTTCGACTGGCGTGCCGTCGAGGCGCGCATCAACGCCGTGCCGCACTTCGTCACCGAGGTCGACGGGCAGCCGATCCACTTCATCCACGTCGTCTCGCCGCACGCCGACGCGACGCCGCTGCTGCTCGCGCACACCTACCCCGGCTCATCGGCCGACTACCTCGACCTGATCGACCGGCTCGTCGACCCGGTGACGCACGGCGGCCGCGCCGAGGACGCCTTCAGCGTGGTGATCCCGGATGCCCCGGGCTTCGGGTTCTCCAACCCGGTGCGGGAGTCGGGCTGGACCATCGCCCGCGTCGCCCGCGCCTACGACGCGCTCATGCGCCGCCTCGGGTACGAGCGCTACGGCGTGCACGGCTCCGACAACGGCGCGCTCGTCGCCCGCGAGCTCGGCCTGCTCGAGCCGGAGGGCTTCCTCGGCCTGCACGTGCTGCAGCTCTTCTCGTTCCCCTCGGGCGACCCGAGCGAGTTCGAGCGCCTCGAGCCGGCCGACTACGCGGGCCTCGAGCACATGCAGTGGTTCCAGAAGGTCGGCGGGTACAACACGATGAACGCGTCGCGCCCGCAGACGATCGCGGCAGGGCTCAGCGACTCGCCCGTGGGCCTGCTGGCCTACAGCGAGCTGTTCGAGTCGTTCGGCAACGGAACGTCGAAGGTGCCGCTCGACGCCGTGCTCACGGCCGTCAGCATCACCTGGTTCGCGAACGCGGCGGCCGGCATGAGCCGCGCGTACTACGAGAACGCGCAGGTCGAGGCCGAGCCCGCCGTGAACCACGCCCCGACGGGCGTCGCCGTGTTCGCCGACGACTTCCAGACGATCAAGGTCTTCGCCGAGCGCGACAACGACGCGATCGTGCACTGGAGCCGGTTCCCCGAGGGCGGCCACTACGCGTCGCTCGAGGTGCCCGAGGTGCTCGCCGACGACATCGCGGCGTTCTTCGCGTCGCGCCGCTGACGCGCCTCGCACCTCGCCTGCACGCACCCGCCCCGGTCATCCTCGGGCGGGTGCGTGCGGCGTGCGGGTGCGGCGTGCGGCGTGCAGGAAGCGCGGCGTGCGCCGCGCGCGGCCTCAGCCGAGCAGGCCGCGCGCGTTCACGCCGGCGACCGTGCCGCCGTCGACGAGCAGGTCGACGCCGCTGATGAAGCTCGCGACCTGCGGGTCGAGCAGGAACGCCGCCGCCGCCGCGATGTCGTCTGGCGTGCCGAGGCGCTTGGCGGCCGAGGCGGCGACCATGCCGCGCATCTGCTCGCCCGAGTCGCCCGCGAGCTCCTCCTGGCCCATGGGCGTGGAGATCACGCCGGGGCTGATCGAGTTGATGCGGGCGCCGGCCTCGCCCCAGGCGACGGATGCCGCGGCCACGCGCAGCTGGTTCGCCCGCTTGGCGATGCTGTACGCGGCACCGGGATTCGGCAGCGCCGCGAGGAACGGCAGGGCGAGCAGGTCGTCGGTGGGCGTGGTCGCGAGTGCGGCTCCGAGCTCGGCGGGCAGCGTCGGCGCGGCGAAGTAGGCCGACATGCTCGAGATGACGACGCCGGATCCGCCCGGGGCGATCACGCGCGGGAACTCGTCGAGCACGTGCGCGACACCGAGCAGGTCGACGGCGAGGATCGCCTGCGTCGGCGCCTGCATGGGCGAGAGCCCGGCGGTGTGGGCGACGTGGGTCACACGCCCGGCGGCTGCCGCGGCATCCGCGAGCTCGGCGACCGAGGTGCGGTCGGAGACGTCGACGCGGCGCGTGAGCACGTCGTGACCGTCGCCCGTGAGCTGCGCGGCGGCGGCCTCGAGCGTCGCCTCGTTGAAGTCGGCGAGCACCACCCGGCGTCCACTGGCGACGCGTCGCGCGATCGCGAGCCCCATTCCTCCGACACCGATGACGACGGCGACGTCCTTCTGCATGCTGACCTCCATGTCATTAACGAGACGCTCTGTAGCGTTATTCGTGCACGCCGAGAATACACTCGTTCCCGTGGAGCAGGTACAGGAGCAGGGCGCATCGCAGGGCCGATCGCCGGGTCGCGGTCGCGGCCGACCCCGGAACGCCGAGGCCGACCTCGCGATCCTCGATGCGACGCGCGACCTGCTCGTCGCCGACGGGTACGACGCGCTCACGATGCAGGCCATCGCCGACCGGGCCGGCGTCGCCCGCCAGACCGTGTACCGCCGCTGGCCCTCGAAGTCGCGCCTGGTCGCCGACATGATGCTCTCGGGCAACCTCGCGGTCGGGTTCGAGGCGCCGACGGATGTCGCGGGCACCGACCCTGCGATCGACGCCGTCCGGGCGTGGCTGCACGCCGCCGCACGGCAGGTCACCGACGCCTCGCAGGTCGCCGTGATCCGCGCCCTCGCCTCGGTCGCCGCCGAGAACGACGACGACGGCCGGCTCTACGCGACGTTCACGGCCCCCGCTCGCGCGCACCTGCTGGCGCTGCTGCGCGCGGGCGTCGAGCAGGGCGGAATCCGCCGCGGGGCCGATCTCGATGCCGCGGCCGACGCCATGATCGGCGCCGTGCTCTTCACCGCGCTGACCCGAACGCCGTCACGACCGGGCAGCCTCGACGCGCTGGCCGACGTGCTCGTCGAGGGCCTCGCAGCGCGCTGACCGGGCACCGGCCCGCGCGGCCTGCTCAGGCGCCCGGCGCGAGCTCGAGCGTGTAGAAGGCGCTGTTCGGGTCGAGCTCGTACGAGCCGAACGGCGGGCACACCGTGAATCCGGCCTTCTCGTAGAGCGCCCGGGCCGGCGCGAAGAAGTCCTCGGTGCCCGTCTCGAGGCTGATGCGGGCGTAGCCACGGCTGCGGGCCTCGTCGAGCACGTGCTCGAGCAGGCGGCGACCGAGGCCCTGGCCGCGCGCCGCGGCATCCGCTCGCATGGACTTCAGCTCGCCGTGCTCGGGCGAAAGCTGCTTCAACGCGACGCAGCCGAGCACGGCCTCGCCGTCGGAGACCGCCCAGAAGGTGACCGCCGGGTCGGAGAGGCCCGACACGTCGAGCGCGTGCACGCTCTCGGCGGGCGAGGTCGCGTGCATGTCGGCGAGGTGGTCCTCGAGCAGGCGCAGCACGCGCGGGTCGGTGAGGTCTCCGGGGGCGATCACGAGTTCGGGCACCGGATGATTCTCACACCCGCGTGAGTCGGCGAGGTTTCACGACGGCTCGGCGCGGGTCGCGAAACGGGGCGCCGCCCGCACCCCTCACACCTCGACGGCGCGCCCGTCGACGAGCCACACGGCACGATCGTGGACGGATGCCGCGGACGCGTCGATCGCGTCGCGAAGCCCCGCCTCGCCGTCGACGAAGTGCGACCAGCCGTCGTAGTGCGCGAACGTCGCGACGCGCGGCGCGGCGATGCCGACGAGCTCGACGGCGTCGCGGCCGGTCATGGTGAAGCGCAGCGGGCCCGTGACGCCGAACCGCACCCCGCCGACGTTGGCGAGCATGACGTCGATCGACAGCTCGTCGGCCGTGCGGCGGAGCGGCTCGAAGAGCACGGTGTCGCCCGTGATCCAGAGGGCCACCTCCTCCTCGCCCTGCCTGCGGATCGCGAACCCGATGACGTCGCCGACGATCGCGTGCGTGAGCGGCGGCCCGTGCCGGCACGGCGTCGCCGAGATCACGAGCGTCGGCAGGCCGGGCCTCGGGGCGGGCAGCGTCACCGAAGCGCCGGTCTCGAGCCCGTGGAGTCGTTCGGCGGCCACCGGGGCCGCCGACTGTGCCGACGCGAGCCGCACCGCTCCGCTCGCGGTCGTCACGACGGCGCCGACGGACGGCAGCATCGCACGGCCTGCATCGTCGAGGTTGTCGGCGTGGTGGTCGTGGCTGACGAGCGCGACGTCGATCGGGCCGAGATCCTCGACGTCGATCGCGGGATCTCCCGTCTTCGTCGACCCCGTGCCCCACCCGAACGCGTAGTACCGTCCGGCCGGATCGAACGTCGGGTCGACGAGCAGGCGCCAACCGTCGAGTTCCACGAGCACGGTGGGTCCGCCGATGCGGGTCAGCCTCATGCCGCGAGGATAGGGCACACCGTGCGACCGCGTCGATGCCCAGTTCGGGCGCCGCCTCGCGCGCTACGCGGACGAGCTCGGGGCGCGCAGGTCCAGGCCGGCAGCCAGACGGACTGTCGTCGAGCGTGCCGGGAGGCCGGCAGCGCGGGCGGCCGGTACGGCAGCGCGCCCGGCGGCGCGGGCCGCCCGGAGGCCTGAGCGACTCGCACGCCGTCACCGCCTACGCGTCGGCGGTCGCCGGCGACTTCGCGTGCGCGAGCGCCCACTCGAGGGCGTGGTCGGCCACCTCTTCCCAGCCGGGCTCGGCGCAGATCCAGTGCGAGCGGCCGGGGAACTCCACGTACTCGGTGAGCGCGGGCGACTTGGCGTAGTGCTTCGCGTTCGACGTGTTCACCGAGGGCGGCATGATGTGGTCCTTCTCGCCGCCGATGAACAGGAGCGGGGCCCGGTCCTTGGCGTAGTCGACCCAGGTCTCCTGGTGGCCGGGCTTGAAGTTCGCGATGAGGCCGTAGGCCCAGATCCAGTTGCCCGGGGCGGGGATCGCGAACTCCTCCCAGACCGCGTCGGAGTCCTCGCGCGAGAGCGTGTTCGCGAACGCGTAGTGGAACTCCTCGGGCGTGAACGCGACCGCACGGTGGAGGTTCGCCGGGTTCTTCAGCGCCGGGAACAGCGACTTCGCCTGCGACAGCGGCGTCATGCGCACGCCCTCGGTCGGCGCCGAGTCGACGACGACGCCGGCCGCGCCGAGTCCGCGCGCCAGCAGCAGCTGGGTCAGCGTGCCGCCGAACGAGTGCCCGATGATGATCGGCGGCTTCGGCAGCGCCTCGATCTGCGCGGCGAGGTGGTCGACGGTCTCGGGCACCGTGAGCTTCGCGATGAGGTCGGGCTGCTCGCGCAGGGCCTCGACCTCGATCTCGAAGCCCGGGTAGGCGGGCGTGAGCACGGTGAGGCCCTTGGCCTCGAAGTGGTCCTTCCAGCCCCGCCAGCTGCGTGGCGTCATCCAGAGGCCGTGCACGAGCACGACGGTGTCGGGGGCGGTGGGCTCAGGGGTGCTGTCGGTCATGATGCTGTCCTTTCGAGGGTGATGAGGGTGGACGCGAGCGGATGTCGCGAGCCGGCGCCGCGGCATCCGCCCACCGTGTCGGGAGGGTTCCGCCGACGGTTCAGGAGTCGATGAACGCGAGCAGGTCGGCGTGCAGCCGGTCGCGGGCGGTGTCGGGCAGGCCGTGCGCGCCGCCCTCGTAGACGAGCAGCGTCGCGCCGTCGATGAGCACGGCCGAACGTGCACCGCCCACCTCGAACGGCACGATCTGGTCGTCGTCGCCGTGGATCACGAGCGTCGGCACGTCGATCTTCGCGAGGTCGGGGCGGAAGTCGGTGGCCGAGAACGCCGCGATGCACTCGTAGGCGCCGCGGTGACCGCATGCCATGCTCTGCAGCCAGAACGCGTCGCGCACCCCCTGCGACACGTCGCCGCCGCGGTTGTTGCCGAAGAAGGGGCCGTCGGCGAGGTCGCGGTAGAGCTGCGAGCGATCGGCGGCCTCGCCCGCGCGGATGCCGTCGAACACCGCGATCGGCAGTCCGCCGGGGTTGTCGTCGGTCGCGAGCATGAGCGGCGGCACGGCCGAGACGAGCACGAGCTTCGCGACGCGCGACGAGCCGTGGCGACCGACGTAGTGCGCGATCTCGCCGCCGCCGGTCGAGTGCCCGACGAGCGTGAGGTCGGTCAGGTCGAGGTGGTCGATGAGGCAGGCGAGGTCGTCGGCGTAGGTGTCCATCTCGTTGCCGTTCCATGTCTGGCTCGACCGGCCGTGCCCGCGCCGGTCGTGCGCGATCGCGCGGTGCCCGTGCTCGGCGAGGAACAGCGCGGCGGCCTCCCACGCGTCGGCGTTCAGCGGCCAGCCGTGGCTCAGCAGCACGGGCGTGCCGCCTCCGCCCCAGTCCTTGTAGAAGATCTGCGCGCCGTCATCGGCGGTGACGAAGGGCATGGGCGCCTCCTCGAGCGGGCGATTCGCTCGGCTGCGATTCGCGGATGCCTCGATGCTGGCGCGGACGGGTCCGGCACCGAACCACGTGGCGTGCGTAGTCGCGAGCGGAGCGGGCGAGGTCAGCGCAGCGGGTACCGCTCGGCGAGCTGGCGCCGCGAGGTGATGCCGAGCTTCCGGAACACCTTGCGGAGGTGGTAGTCGACGGTGTTCGCGCTGATGAACAGCTCGGCGCCGATCTCGGCGTTCGTGCGGCCCGACGACGCGAGCCGCGCGACGGTCGCCTCCTGCGGGGTCAGGGTGTCGACCGCGGCCTCGCCCGGCGCGTGCGCGACGACGTGCTCGCCCGTGGCCTCGAGCTCGCGGCGTGCGCGGGCGGCGAACGCGGGCGCGCCCGCCCGCTCGAAGCTCTCGAGGGCGAGCCGCAGCTGGTCGCGCGCGTCGCGCCGGCGCTTCAGGCGTCGCAGCCACTCGCCGTAGACCAGGTGCGCGCGCCCCAGCTCGGCTGCCGCGCCGGCCTCGACGTAGTGCTCGATCGCCTCCCGGTAGAGCGGCTCGGCGTCGTCGTCGGAGGCGAGCAGGGCGGCGGCGCGGGCCGAGACGCCGCGGATCCACGGCGTGCCGCTCACCTCGGCGAACTCGGCGAGGCGCGCGGCCGCGGAGCGCACGGGCGGGTCGCCGCCGTGGCCGCTGCGAACGCCCGCCTCGACGAGGTCGGGCAGCTGCTGGTAGGTCACCTGCAGGAAGTCGCGGGCGACCATCGGCAGGAGGCGCTCGTACGCCGCGGCATACCGCCCGTCGGCGAGGTCGCGGGTGCAGAGCCCCGACATCGCGATCGTGTGGGCGCCGACGAACCCGCTCGCGAGGATGCCGACGGCGAGCTGCTCGACGACCTCGGTCGGCGCCCCCGCCCATGCGAGGTAGGAGGCGTTCACGACCTGTTCGGCGTCGTACCCGATGGCCCGGCGGAGCTCGCGCACCCCGTCGATGTGCCGCCCGGCGGCAGCCGCATCGCCGCGCACGAGTTCGACCTCGCCGAGCAGCCACAGCGTCGTGTCGAGCACGCGCAGGTTCCCGGCCTCGCGGGCGACCGACGCCGTGCGCTCGAGCAGTTCGATGCAGGTGCGCTCGTCCCAAAGGCCCATCGTGAGGGCGACGCCGAAGTAGCCGAGGTCGAGCAGCTGCGCGTCATCGGCACGCCGCAGCATCTCGACCGCGGCCCGCATGGGCGGCACCGCCTGGTCGTACGGCAGCAGGATGTGCGCGGCGATGCCGCGCAACGCGACCGACCTGGGGCCGTCGGCCACGTCGACCCCGGCGGCGAGTCGTCGTCCGAGCTCTGGCAGCGTCGCGTCGGTGACCGCCCACTCGGCCGTGAGCTCGACCTCGAACGCCCGCACCAGTGCACGTTGTTCGAGGTCGGGTGCCCGGCCGTGGAAGAGCTCTGCGGCGTGCAGCAGCGTGGCCGGTCCGCCGCGCACGCCGTCGGGGTCGGCCACGAAGAGCGCGAGCATGGCGCGCAGCATCAGCAGTCGCCCCTCGGTCACCGGATCGGCGGCTCCGGCATCGATGCGGTCGAGCAGTTCGAGCGCGAGCTGGGCGGCACCGGCCGCCGCCGCAGCCTCGGCTGCCGCGATGAGTCGGGCGTCGCGTGCCGGCCCCGGCGTCGTGAGGTCGGCGGCCCCGGCGAGCAGCCGCGCACGCGAGGCGGTGCCGCCTCGGCCGCCCGCGGCATCCGCTGCCCGTTCCATGCGGTCGGCGACCGCATCGTCGACGCCGGAGGTCGCGGCGGCCGCATGCCAGACCGCGAGGTCGGGACGGCCCTGCTCGTCGGCGACCTCGCGCAGCACCGCGTGCACCTCGCGCCGCTCGCCCACGGGCATCGCGTTGTAGACCGCGGCACGAACGAGCGGATGCCGGAACCGCACGCGTTCGCGCACCGACGCGAGGCCGGCGCGCTCCGCCGCGCCCGCGGCATCCGTCGCCACCCCGAGCCGGTGCGCCGCCTCGTCGATGATCGCCGGACGGCCCGTGGACTCGGCCGCCGCGACGCCGAGCCAGCGGCGCGTGTCGGCGGGCAGCGCGTCGACCGCGCGAAGGTAGGTGGACTCGAGACGCAGACCGATCGGCACCGGCCCGAGCGCGAGCGACGAGTCGGTGAGCTGCTGCGCCGTGAACTCGCGTGCGAGGTCGATGAGGGCGAGCGGGTTGCCGCCGGTCTCCTCGGCGAAGCGCGTCGCGAGGAAGGGATCGACCGGCTCGACCGCCGACCGGTTCAGCAGCTGCACCGAGGTGGGCCCGTCGAGCCCGCCGAGTTCGAGCACCGCGACGCCCGCGGCCGCGACGTCGACCCGCGCATCGGGCCTCGCGCCCAGCAGCAGTGCGACCGACTCGGCCTCGAGCCGGCGCCCCACGAACGCGAGCACCTCGAGCGACTCGGGGTCGACCAGGTGCGCGTCGTCGATCACGTACACGAGCGGATGCCGCTCGGCCGCCGCCGCGAGCAGCGACAGCATGCCGAGCCCCACCAGGTAGCGGTCGGGCGGCGGGCCGTCGTCGACCCCGGCCGCGATGCGAAGAGCAGCCGCCTGGCGTGGAGGCAGCACGCCGACGAGTTCGGTGAACGGGGCGCCGAGCCGCTGCAGTGCCGCGTACGGCATCGCCTGCTCGGCCTCGAAGCCGTCGGCCCGCACGACGCGAACGCCCGCGACCTCGCGCACGGCTTCGTCGAGGAGCGCCGTCTTGCCGATGCCCGGCTCGCCGCGGATCAGCAGCGCAGCCCCTCGCCCGTTGCGCGCCGAGCCGACCAGGTCGGCGAGGCGCTCGCGCTCGCCGGCACGGCCGAGGAGCGCAGACGGTGGCGTGTCGATGCTGACCACGGTAGTGGAGCGCTCTCACGCAGCGCCATGGCCGATCCACGGCCGCGTCACGTCGGGTAAATGGCGGTCCCTCCGATTGGGGGTGACCGGCCGACGCCCATCGGGCGTACTGTCCCGCGCAGAGGCCGGATGCGCAGCAATCCGGGCGTCACCGGGAAGCGGGGGTTCCTGATGTCGAGACGAGATATCCGGTCACTCGCTCGAGCGGCCACGGTGCTCGTGCTGCTGCTCGTCGCGTTCGTCAACATCGCGCTCCCGTCGGAGTCCGCGGTCGCCTCTTCGCCAAGCCCGGTCGACTACGACGTGGTCTGCCCCATCGCCGAGGAGCTCGCTAAGACCGACCCGGCTGCGGCGATCAAGCTGATCGAAACCGCACGTGCGACGGACACGCCTGCCGCGTCACCGGCCCGTCGGCAGGCGTGCGAAGACGCGTTGGAGCAGGCCCTCGCTTCGTCGGCGCTCTCTTTGCCTCTCGAACTCTCCGCCGATGGGGCGTGTTTCGCCGCAGCGAAACTGATCGAGTTCGGGCGTCCGGATGCTGCGAAGAAGGTTCTCGAGGGTTCGCGTTCACCATCGAAGACGATGCAGGCATGCTCCGGTGTCTTCGAGGACGTCGAAGCTGCGGTGCCCGCCTCGACGCCCACCCCGAAGTCCGTCGGAACCGCTTGGGATGACTTCGTCAAGATCGTGACCCCGCTGGCCTCGATCGGCCTGTTCTTCCTGGGCGGATGGGCCGCCCTCCTCGTGCTCGCGCGCCTGATCGCGTTCCTGCCGCACCTGCGCGATCAGCGCGAATCCACGAAGGCGCTCCGGAGGGAGTCGCTCGTCCTCGGCATCATCTTCTTGGTGCTCGCTCCTCCG
This sequence comes from Agromyces allii, assembly GCF_009749385.1. Taxonomy (GTDB): domain Bacteria; phylum Actinomycetota; class Actinomycetes; order Actinomycetales; family Microbacteriaceae; genus Agromyces; species Agromyces allii. The sequence goes on from NZ_WBIN01000011.1 coordinate 97,725, forward strand.
ATCGCGTGGGTCATGGCGGTCATGTACTCAGCGGACGTCTGGGATCAGATCGCCGCATTCTCGCTGTTCCTGATCGCCTTCGGGCTCGTCGGCGCGGGGGCGCTCGGTCGCGTGATCGCTGCAGCGCCCCACCTCAGCATCGCGGTCTCGGGTGACGGCGAGAAGACCGTCGATCAGGCGCTCGTCGCCGGTGCGCTGCTCGACATGATGGGAACCAGTGCACGCGGCATCGAGCTCCCGGTCGGCCCCGACCTGGACGACCTGAGCAACGCGCTCACCGAACTCTCAGATCAGAAGTGGATCGCCCTCCTGCAGAAGGTCTGGTTGTTCATCACCAACATTCGGCCTTGGACGCTCGCGATCTCCCTCACGTCGGCCGGCATCGCATCCGTGTCGGTCGAGCGGAACGGCCGCCAGATCTTCAGCGGCCAGGTTATTGCGGCGGACGCACGGGTGGGTGAGAAGACCGACGAGGGTGCATTCACCGACGGACGCCGAGTCGCGGCCTTCGCCGCGGCGATCCTCGTCGATAAAATGGTCGAACGCTACCCGGACATGGTCCCCGGTCTCCAAGGCGCGTCGAGGTGGCGGAGCATTGCACTCCAGTACATCGCCACGAAGGGGTATGCGTCTCGAGCCGATCGTGATGCCTCGATTGCTCTCCTCGGCAAGGCACTACTCGCTGACGGCCGTAATCTCTCCGCCGTCGTCGCCCTCTGGAATCGTCGCTTCCGGTACGAAGCGAGTACGAACGGACTGCTCGAGTATCGACGGCTTCTGGTCGGGTTCGTCCGGGAGCGCACCAAGTCCTTCTTCGGCGCCGAGGAGACACCGCCAATCGTGCCACTCGGTATCGACCCCGCACTGGCAGGTGACGATCTCCTCGTCAGAGCGCTCACCTCATTGTGCGCGGTCGAGCGAAACCTCAAGGCAATGCCCGAGTCTGCAACGGTGGACAGATCAGATCCCGTGTCAGCCCTCGAGTACGCCCGGTTCCTCCACGCGATGATCGCACGGCGCGACGACCTCCAGATCGAGGATCTGGCCGGAGACGTCAGACTCAAGCTCGCACGGATCAGCGTCGCAAGACTCGGCGGCGAAGCCGTAACCGAAAGCGAGATCAAGCCCTACAGCCCCGAGGTCGCGTACTCCCTCGCCTGTCATTTCGCGCAGATGCCGCCGAGAAGCGAGGTGCCGCAGTTCAGCCGCTCGATCCAGCTCCTTCCTCTCGCGTTCACGATCGACGCATTCAAGACGTGGGCTGAACACGACGATCCCGAGATCGCCCCGCTCCGCCGCCTGCCGGCATTCCAGAGCCTGTACCCCCGTGAACGCGACGCGCGCTTCTCCAGGCCGCCTTTCCTGTTCTCCTCGATGCGTCTCAGCAAGGTCGAGGGAGTGGCGAGTCTCGAACGACTCGCGGATGCGACCGTCACTCCGGCGCTCCTGAACGAGCTCGGACTGGATGAGCAGACCGCACTCCGGCTCCAACGAGCGGCGAGGCTTGCCGTCGAGTTCGACCATGCTCCGCTCGACGGATTCGAGTGGGCGGCACTCGAAGTGCTGTTTGACCACGACGTGATGACCGTCATGGACCTCCTCCTCCTCGCGAACGGCGGATCGACTGGAGATCTCAGCATCCTCGAATTGACGGAGGTACTCAGCGAAAAGGGCTACTCGATTGGCGGATCACCTTCAAACCGTTCCACCTCCATGACCGTCGCGGCCTGGCTCGAGAAGGTGGCTCAGGCCCTGACGAAGTCGCCGAGTTCGCCTGCCTCGTCGGGCTCCTGAACAGTTCCGCAGTCTTGTTCCCGATCGGGCACTGCGCACCATTTCACCGCAAGCGATCGCCTTCGAGATCGCGAGTCCTGATGAACGGAGATTGGCCGTTCCGATGAACGGAGATTGGCCGTTCTGAGGGCCGGCCCAGCTCGGCCGCTCTAGAGCGCGCCGGTCGCCGGCGTCTCGCGCACGCGCCCGCCGCCCTCGAAGACGAGCAGGCGGTCGGCGAGCTTGTCGACGAAGAAGCGGTCGTGGCTCACGACCACCACGGCGCCCGGGAAGTGCGTGAGCGCGCGCTCCATGACCTGGGTCGAGGTGATGTCGAGGTGGTTCGTGGGCTCGTCGAGCACGATCACGGCGGCCCCCGAGAGCAGGCACTGCGCGATCGCGACGCGGGCGCGCTGCCCGCCCGAGAGCGTGCCGATCTTCTGCTTGAGGTCGGCCTCCGAGAACTGCAGCATCGCGAGGAACCGGTTCACGGACTTCTTCGTCGCGGTGAACGCGAGGGAGTCGGGGTAGGCGTTCACGGCGTGACCGACGGTGTCCTCGAGGTCGAGCTCTGCGTAGACCCGGTTGTACGAGACGAACCTGGCGCCCTTCGCCCAGCGCACGCTGCCGGCATCCGCCTCGGTCTCGCCCGTGAGCACGTCGAGCAGGGTCGACTTGCCCGAGCCGTTCGAGCCGAGCACCGCGACCCGGTCGCCGCGGTGCAGGTCGAACGAGACGTTCTCGAACAGGGGCGTGCCGTTGAAGCCCTTCGACAGGCCGGTGACGGTGAGCAGGTCGTTGCTGACCCGCAGGCCCTCGTAGATGCCCGTGATGATCTGGTCGATCGGGCGGGGCGCCTGCCGCTTCTTGATGTCGGCGAGGCGGCGCGCGACCGCGTTCGAGGGGTTGCGCGCGGCCTCGCGGCGTGCGGCCGACGCGGCCTGCTCGTAGGCCAGCAGCTCCTCCTCGTGCGCGAACTGCTTCTCGAGCATCTTCAGGCGCGACTGCTTCGCGTGCACGTAGGCGGAGTAGTCGCCCTCGTACTCCTGGAGGCGGTAGTTCTCGAGCTCGATGATGCGGTCGACGACGCCGTCGAGGAACTGGCGGTCGTGCGAGACGACGAGCACGGCGCCCGCGAAGCTCGAGAGCCAGTTCTCGATCCACTTCACGCCGTCGAGGTCGAGGAAGTTCGTCGGCTCGTCGAGCAGCAGCACGTCGGGCGACTGCACGAGGATCTGCGCGAGCGCGGCCCGGTTGCGCCATCCGCCCGAGAGCCGGTCGATCGGCAGGGCGCGGCGCTCGGCGTCGAAGCCGAGGCGCGTGAGCACGGTGTCGATGGTGGTCTCGTAGGTCCAGCCGCCGATGTGGTCCATGCGCTCGAAGAGCTCGCCCTGCTCGGTGAGCAGGCGGGTCATCTCGTCGCCGCCCATGGGCTCGGCGAGCGCCATGCCGATCTCGTCGAGGCGCGCCTGGGTCTCGTGCACGTCGGCGAAGTGCCCGCTCAGTGTCTGCTGGATCGACTGCTCGCCGTCGAGCTCCGAGAACTGCGAGAAGTAGCCGATCGTCGTGCCGAGCGTCACGTCGCGCGTGCCGGCGGTCGGGTCGCGGCGCCCGAGCACGACCTCGAGCAGGCTCGTCTTGCCCGTGCCGTTCTTGCCGATGAGGCCCACGCGGTCGCCCGCCTTGAGCTTCAGGAACGCCTCCTTCAGCACGGGTCGCCCGTCGAACTCGATGCTCACGTCGTTCAGGCGGATCAGGCTCACGGGGGTCCTCTCGGTGACGGCACGCTCGCTCGGGCATGCCACGCGCACACGGCGGGCGGATGCCGCGCGGCGAAGTTCTGGCGCCCCAAGCGTACGTGGCCCGGCCGGGCGCCCGCCCCACGGCATCCGTCGCCCGGGGCGCGGCCACGCGACCTCCGCCGCCCGACGGACCCCGTGACGATGTCGGATGCCGCGAGTAACGTGTGCGGCGGATGAGAGGGGCTCCACCGATGACCGACGCCCGCGCGACCGCGCTCGAAGACCTCCGCACCACGCTCACCGGCACGCTCGTGCTGCCGGCCGATGCCGAGTACGACGCGGCGAGATCGCCGTGGAACCTCAGCGTCGACCAACGCCCCGCGGCGGTCGCCACCCCGGCCGACGTCGCCGACGTGCAGGCGATCCTCGCCGCCGCGGCCTCGGCGGGGCTCGGCGTGACGACCCAGCCGAACGGGCACGGGGCCACCGACGACCTCGACGGCGTGATCCTGATCCGCCCATCCGCGTTCGACGAGCTCACGGTCGACGTCGAGGGCCGAACGCTCCGCGTCGGCGCGGGCGTCAACTGGGGCGCAGCGCTGCAGGCGCTCGACGGCACCGGACTCGTCGGCCTCGCCGGGTCGAACCCCGAGGTCAACGTCGTGGGCCTCGCGCTCAACGGCGGACACTCGATGTTCAGTCGGAGCTTCGGGCTCACGGCCAGGTCGATCGCGGCCGTCGAGCTCGTCGACGCCGCGGGCGAGGTGCGACGCGTGTCCGATGCCGACGACGCCGAGCTCATCTGGGCGCTGCGCGGCGGCGGCGGCGCGTTCGGGGTCGTCACGGCCATCGAGCTCGAGCTCTTCCCCGCCGACGCGATCTTCGGCGGCGGGCTGGTGTTCCCGTCCGAGAGCGCGGTGCCCGTGATCTCGGCCGCGTTCGCGCTTGCTCGCGACGTGCCCGAGCTCGGCCTCGACATCGGCATGATGCAGTTCCCCGACCTCGACGTGATGCCGCCGCACCTGCGCGGCCGCGTGGTCGCCTCGGTCGGCATCGTGCACCTCGGCGACGAGGCGACCGGGCGCGCCCACGCCGAGCGGCTGCTCGCCGTCGCCGAGCCCATCGCGAACTCGCTCACGGTGTTCACCGTCGGGCAGCTCGCCGCGGTCGCCGCGGAGCCGACCGACCCCATGCCCACCGCCGACTTCGGCGCGTCGATCGGCAGCGACGACGACGCGTTCGCGGCCGAGTTCGTCGAGGCGTTCATCGCCGGCGCGGCGCACGGGCTCACGCGGGCCGGCTTCCGCGCCATGGGCGGCGCGACGGCCGAAGAGCTCGGCGCAGAGCTGTCGGCCGTCGGCGCGGTGCACGCGCCGTTGGTGCTCAGCTCGGGCGTGCTGCTCATGAACCCCGCGCTCGACCCCGATGCGGCCCTGCAGCCGCTGCGAGACCTCGCCGCGCGCCACGCGGCCCAGGGCGGCGTGCCGACGATGCTCGGCGCCGGTCCGCTCTCGCTGGTCTACCCGCCCGCGGTGCTCGATCGGCTCACGGCCGTGAAGCAGCGGGTCGACCCGACGGGCCTGATCCGAAGCAACCGCGCGATCCGGGGCTGACCGGCGTGCACCGTCTCGACCGGGCGACCGCGAGGCGCGTGGCGGTGCGGGCCCAGCTCCTCACCGCTGACCGGCCGACCGAGCTGCTCGCGACGGTGCGCCATCTCACGCTGCTGCAGATCGACCCGACCGCCGCCGTCGCGCCGAACGCCGACCTGGTCGCGTGGAGCCGCCTCGGCTCGGCGCACCGGCCGGCCGACCTCGTGCAGGCGGTCGAGCGCGACCGCACGCTGTTCGAGTTCGATGCGCTCGTGCGGCCGATCGACGACATCCCGCTCTTCCGAGCCGAGATGGCCGAGTGGCCGACCTGGCCGCGGGCCAGGGAGTGGCTCGAGCAGAACGCGACGTTCCGACGCGACATCCTGAACCGCTTCGAGGCCTCCCCCGAGCCCCTCACCTCCCGCGAGCTCAACGACACGAGTGTGGTGCCGTGGCAGTCGACCGGGTGGACCCACAACCGCAACGTCGGCCGGATGCTCGAGTGCCTCGCCATGCAGGGCGAGATCGCCATCGCCGGCCGGCGCGGGCGCGAACGGCTCTTCACGATCGCCGGGCGCGTCCATCCGTCGTTCGACGCGCCGCCGGTGCTCTCGCTCGAGCAGGCGGCCGCCGAGCGCGACGTCCGGCGGCTGGCCGCGCTCGGCATCGCGAGGGCGAAGTCGACCAAGATGCCGCTCGAGCCCGTCGACGTCGGCGCGGCCGGCGAGCCGGCCGAGGTCGAGGGGGTTCTCGGCGAATGGCGTGTCGACCCCGCGGCGCTCGACGCCGACCGGTCTGGCTTCGCCGGGCGCACCGCGCTGCTCTCGCCGTTCGACCGCCTGGTCTACGACCGGGTGCGCGCGCAGCAGCTCTTCGACTTCGAGTACACGCTCGAGATGTACAAGCCCGAGGCGAAACGACGCTGGGGCTACTTCGCGCTGCCGATCCTGCATGGCGACCGGCTCGTGGGCAAGCTCGACGCCCGGGCCGACCGCAAGCGCGGAACGTTCACCGTGCACGCGATCCACGAAGACGAGGCGTTCGATCGTGCGACCCGCGCCGCCGTCGAGGCCGAGGTCCGCGAGCTCGCCGACTGGCTGCAGCTCGAGCTCGAGCCGGCCTGAGCCCGGGCGACGCGGGCATCGCCGCGCGGCACCTCGGCCTCGGCGAGGTCAGTCCTCGCCGAGGTAAGTCCTCGCCGAGGTCAGTCCTCGCCGAGGAACGCCACCGCTCCGTGACGGAACTCCCGAGACACGGGCGCGTTGAAGTGATGGCGCCCCGGCAGCTCGAGGAACGTACTGCCCGGCGTCGCCGCCGCGAGCAGGCGCGAGCGCTCGAGAATGGCGTCTTCGCTGCCGGTCGCGAAGAGCACGCGCTGCGGCGGCGGGTTCGAGACGTCGGGGTCGGCGTCGCCCAGGCGCATGCCCTCGGCGAGCGCGATGAGGGCTCCGAGGTCGTTGCCGGGCACGCGCTCGGTCAGGGTGACGTAGTTGCGCGTGACCTGGTCTTCGACGGGGGTTCCGTGCTCGAGGTAGGCGCGGGCCTGGTCGATCTGGAGGCGCGCGAGCGGGCGCCCGTCGGGGATGCCGCCGAGCACCGCCCGATCGACGCGCTCGGGGTGGGCGACGGCGACCTGCCATCCGACGCGGGCGCCGAGCGAGTAGCCGACGTAGTGCACGCTCTCGAGCAGATGGTCGTCGAGCACGGTCACGACGTCTTCGACGAAGAGGTCCATGACGTAGGCGCGGTCGAGGTACGGCTTGTCGCTCGCGCCGTGCCCTCGCTGGTCGATCGCGAGCACGCGGTAGCCGGCGCGGGTCAGGTCGCGCACCCAACCCGTGTTGACCCAGTTGTCGCGCGCACTCGACGCGAATCCGTGCACGAGCAGCACCGTGGTCGCCTCGTCGTCGCCCCACGAGTAGGTCGCGATGCGGCGCCCGTTGGTGCTCATGACGAACTGCGGTGCCGGCATGCCGGTCATGCCGGGGATGTCTGGGGCCATACCGCCATCATGCCGTGCCCGATGCCACGGCGGGCCGGGGTTGCGCTGCACGACGCGACGACTCAGCGTTCACGTCGCGACGGCTGGCGCATCCGACGCGCACGGGCGCCGCCCCGCGGCATCCGGTCAGTCGAGGTGGAAGATCTCGGGCAGCTCCATCCACCACTCGCCCGCGGCGCGCTCGGCGAAGGGCCGCTGCAGCGGCTCGCACACCGACCACCAGCGCTGGGTCTCGGGGTCGGCGGCGATCGCGGCCATGTCGGCCTCGAGGTCGTCGCCGACGTACTCCATGTAGGCGAAGAGCACCTCGCCGTGCCGATAGATCGAGTAGTTGCGGATGTTGCTCGCGGTGAGGCGGGCGAGCACCGCCGGCCACACCTCGGCGTGCAGGCGCTCGTACTCCTCGCGGTGCTCGACGGGCAGGCCGATGACCGAGGCGAGGCGCTTCACGAGCGGGTTCCGGCGGGGCGCGGCCGCAGGTGCGAGACGCCGCCGTCGACGTCGAGCGCGGTTCCGGTGGTCGAGACCGAGAGCGGGCTCGCGAGGTAGGCGATCGCGGCGGCGACCTCTGCGGGGTCGACCATGCGACCGGTCGCCTGACGGGCGTCGAGCGCGGCGCGTTCGGCGACGGGATCGGCGAAGCCCTGCAGCATCCGCTCGACGAACGGCGTGAACACGGTGCCGGGGCACACGCAGTTCACGCGGATGCCCTCGGCGACGTGGTCGGTGGCCATCGCGTAGGTGAGCGCGAGCACGGCGCCCTTCGACGCGGAGTAGAGCGCGCGCTGCGGCAGGCCGTTCAGGGCCGCGATCGAGCTCACGTTGACGACGGATGCCGCGGCCGAGCGTCGCAGCCAGGGCAGCGCCGCGGCGGTCACCCGGGCCATGCCGATGACGTTGACGTCGAGCACGCGGGCCCATTCGGCGTCGTCGTTCTCGGCGACCGTGCCGACGGCGCTGATGCCGGCGTTGTTCACGACGATGTCGATGCCGCCGAGCCGGTCGGCGACCTGGGCGACGGCCGCCTCGATCGAAGGGCGGTCGGTGACATCCGCCGTGAACCCGATGAGGTCGTCTGGCAGGCCGTCGAGCGAGCGGTCGAGCACGGCCACGGTCGCGCCGCGCGCGGTGAGCGTCTGCGCCGTGGCGAGGCCGATGCCGGATGCGCCGCCGGTGACGATCGCGACGAGTCCGTCGAACTCGCCGCTCACGCCTGCACCAGCTTCTGGCTCGCGCGGCCGAGGCCGTCGATCTCGAGCTCGACGGTGTCGCCGGCCCGCAGGTACGGGTTGCCGGCGATGCCGAGCGCGACGCCCGCCGGCGTGCCCGTGTTGATGAGGTCGCCGGGGCGCAGCACCATGAACTGGCTGAGGTACCAGATCACGTGCGCGACCGAGAAGAGCATGTTCGCGGTGCTGCCGTCCTGCCGCGGCGTGCCGTTGACCCAGAGGCGCAGGCCGAGCGCCTGCGGGTCGGCGACGTCGGCGGCGGGAACGAGCACCGGGCCGAGCGGGTTGAACGTCTCGCAGCTCTTGCCCTTGTCCCACTGGCCGCCGCGTTCGAGCTGGAACTCGCGCTCCGACACGTCGTGCGAGACCGCGTAGCCGGCGACGTGCGCGAGGGCCTCGTCGGGCGAGTCGAGGTAGCGGGCCGTGGTGCCGATGACGACGCCGAGCTCGACCTCCCAGTCGGTCTTGGTCGAGTTGCGCGGGATGAGCACGTCGTCGAACGGGCCGACGACCGTCGACGGGTCCTTCATGAAGATGACCGGCTCGGCGGGCAGCGCGGCGCCCGTCTCCTCGGCGTGGTCGCGGTAGTTCAGGCCAATGCAGACGACCTTGCCGGGGCGGGCGACGGGCGCGCCGACGCGCAGTCCGGCGACCTCGGCGGCGTCGAGCTCGGGCAGATCGCCCAGGGCGGCCGCGATGCGGGCCACGCCGTCGGCGGCGAAGAACGCGCCGTCGAAGTCGGCTGTGAGCGAGCGGGCGTCGAGCGTGCGGTCGCCGACGCGCACGACGGGAACCTCGCGGCCCTCGTCTCCGAGGCGGGCGAGGGTGAAACGGTCAGTCATCGAGGACCTCCAGGTCGGGAAGGGAGTAGAACCTGCGGGCGGTTCCCGCGAGGATGTCGGTGCGTTCGGGGTCGGTCAGGTCGGCGACGAGTTCGGCGATGCCCTGCCAGACCCTCGTGTAGCCGCCCGCGATGAGCGAGACGGGCCAGTCGCCGCCGTACATGAGGCGGTCGGCGCCGAAGACGTCGAGGGCGTGGTCGAACACGGGGCGGATCGAGTCGACCGTCCACGAGGCGGGGTCGCCGGTCGAGGCGTAGAGGCCCGAGACCTTGCCGTGCACGCGCGGGTTCTCGGCGACGCTGGCCAGGAGCGATGCCCACGGCTGCCACGCCTCGCTCGAGGTCGCGCCCGCGCCGATCGGCGGCTTGTTCAGGTGGTCGAGCACGAGGTCGAGCTCCGGATGCCGCTCAGAGATCGCCAGCACGGCCTCGAGGTGCTCGGGCAGCACGCCGACCACGTCGAACGGCACGCCCGCCGCGGCGAGCAGGCCGAGGCTCTCGTCGACGTCGGGTCGCCGCAGCCAGTGCGGATCGGGGCGGTCGTGGATGAGGTTGCGCACGCCGCAGAAGCCCGGTCGCCGCTGCAGTTCGGCGAGACGCTCGGCGGCACGCCCGGGCTCGTGCAGCGGCACGTAGCCGACGACGCCGCGCACGACGGGCGCACGGGCCGCGACCTCGAACATGTGGTCGGTGTCGGCGTCGTCGTCGGCCGACTGCACGAGCACCGTGCCCGTGACGCCCGCGACGGCGAACTCCGGCAGCACCTCGTCGAGCTCGATCGTGCGGTGGAGCACGCCCGCCTCGGGCGTGAGCCAGGCGTACTCGGCCCGTTCGAGATCCCAGACGTGCTGGTGGGCATCGATGACCTCGGTCATGCGAACTCCTCTCGGGTGAAAGATCTGATGAATTCACGGCTGATGGGTGCGCGGTCGCCTAGGCTGTGCCCATGACGAGCCCGACCGCCCCCGACGACGCCCCGGCACGCTCGCGCGCGCAGGTCGTGATCGACGGCATCCGTCAGATGATCACGAGCGGCGAGCTCGTCGCCGGGTCTCGGCTGCCCGTCGAGCGGGAGCTCGGCCTGCGGCTCGGCGTCTCGCGGGGCCCGCTGCGCGAGGGCGTGCGCGCCCTCGTGATCCTGGGCATCCTCGAGACGAGGCAGGGCGACGGCACCTACGTGACCTCGCTCGAACCGGGCCGGCTGTTCGAGCCGCTCGGCATGCTCGCCGAACTGCAGAGCCCCGAGAACAGCGTGCACCTGCTCGGCGTGCGCCGCGTGCTCGAACCCGAGGCGGCCGCGCACGCCGCGCTGCGCATCGGCGACGACGACCTCGCCGAGGCGGCGCGCATCCTCGATCGCGGCGAGGCGCTGCTCGAGGGCGACGAGATCGACCTCGAGGCCACCATCGACGTCGACACGGCGTTCCACCGGCTCATCGCCAATGCGAGCGGGAATCCGGCGTTCGCCGCCATCATCGACGCGCTCGTGAGCCGAACGGCCCGCGCGAGGCTCTGGCGCGCGATCCATCAGCAGGGCGCCGTGCACGCGACCCAGCAGGAGCACCGGGCGATCCTCGCGGCGCTCGTCGCGCACGATCCCGACCGCGCGCGCATCCGCATGCAGGTGCACGTGCTGGGCGTCGAGGAGTTCACCGCGACCGAGGTCACGGCGGGGCACCTCGAGGGTGCCTCCGACGAGGCGGATGCCGCGGCATCCGTCGCCACGCAGTCCGACTGACCGATCAGGCATCGCGCAGCAGCCCGCGTTCGACGAGGGTCGACCAGAGCTCGTCGGGCACGGTCACCGCGGCACGCTCGAGCGTCTGCTCGACCTGCTCGGCGGTGCGCATGCCGACCACGACCGAGGCGACGGCCGGATGCCGCAGCGCGAACGCGAGTGCGGCCTCGGGCAGGGTCACGCCGAACGCCTCGCAGACGTCGGCGATCTCGTTCGCCCGGGCGATGACCGCGTCGGGGGCCTGCGCGTAGTCGTAGCGCGCGTCGGCCGGGGGTCGGGGGCGCGAGAGCAGGCCCGAGTTGTAGACGCCCGCGGCGACGATGGCGACCCCTCGCTCGACGACGGCGGGCAGCAGGTCGTCGAGGGCGCCCTGCTCGAGCAGCGTGTAGCGCCCGGCGAGCATGACGACGTCGATGTCGTGCCGCAGCACGAACTCGGTCGGCATCGCGGACTGGTTCATGCCCGTGCCGACGGCCGAGACCACGCCCTCGTCGCGGAGCTCGATGAGCGCCGGGATCGCCTCGGCGTGCGCCTCGGGCCCGTGGGCGTCGGGGTCGTGCAGATACGCGACGTCGATGCGATCGACTCCGAGGCGCTCGAGGCTCTCGTCGATCGACCGCCGGATGCCGTCGCGACTGAGGTCGAACCGCCGGATCGAGGTCGCGGGCACGTCGAAGCCCTGGTCGTCGCGGGCGACGCCGTCGTACCGGTCGTTCGGCACGATGAGCCGGCCGACCTTCGTCGAGAGCACGTACTCGTCGCGCGGGTACGCCGCCAGCGCGGCGCCCAACCGACGCTCGGAGAGGCCGAGCCCGTAGTGCGGGGCGGTGTCGAAGTAGCGGATGCCGCGGTCGAACGCCGTGGCGACGGCCGCTGCGGCCTCGTCGTCGGTCGTCGCGCGGGCGAGGTTGCCGAGTTGCGCGGCGCCGAAGCCGAGTTCGGTGATCGACAGACCGGATCGCAGGGTGCGACGGGGCAGTGCGCGACTCGACATCGAGTTCCTCCAGGCGTGAAAGCGTTTGGTGAAAGGTTAGATGATTCCATCGAGCTTCGCCATTCTTCTGCCATAATCGAGAGCATTCGAGGCGATTGGTCTCCTCAATTCGCCGACATCCCCCTGGAGGATCAATGCTGACCGCCGCGTACACGGGCGACCGAACCATCACCATCGCCGAGACCGAGCCCCAAGCGCCCGGGCCGGCGCAGGTGCGCATCCGGGTCGCCTACGTCGGCCTCTGCGGCACCGACCTGCACATCCTCCACGGCAGCATGGACGCCAGGGTCGAGACGCCGCTCGTCTTCGGCCACGAGATGAGCGGCACGATCGACGCGATCGGCGAGGGCGTCGACGGCTGGGCCGTCGGGCAGCCGGTCACGGTCATGCCCCTCGCCTGGGACGGCACCTGCCCGGCCTGCCTCGCGGGCAACGAGCACATCTGCCAGAACCTCGACTTCATCGGCATCGACTCCCCCGGCGCGCTGCAGGCGTTCTGGAACGTGCCCGCCGATGTGCTCGTCGCCCTGCCCGACGGCGTGGCGCTCGACGCTGCCGCGCTCGTCGAACCCGTCGCGGTCGCCGTGCACGACGTGCGCCGGGCCGAGATCCACGGGGGCGAGCGCGCCGTCGTCATCGGCGGCGGCCCCATCGGCGTGCTCATCGCCACCGTCGCCCGCGCGTTCGGCGCCCAGGTCGCCGTGATCGAGCTCGACGCCAACCGGCGCGCGCAGATCGAGGGGCTCGGCTTCGAGACGATCGACCCGCGCGAGGTCGACCAGGTCGCCTGGGTCGAGCAGTGGACCGGCGGCGCCGGTGCCGATGTCGTGTTCGAGGTCTCGGGCGCTGCGGCCGCCGTGCTCGGCGCGACAGCCCTCGCCAAGGTGCGCGGCACGCTCGTCGTCGTCGCGATCCACCCGACGCCGCGAGAGATCGACCTGCAGCGCGTGTTCTGGCGCGAACTGCGCATCCTCGGCGCACGCGTCTACCAGCGCACCGACTTCGAACGCGCCGTCGAGCTCGTCGCCGACGGCACGATCCCGAGCGACCTGCTCATCACGAAGATCGTGCCGCTCGCCGAGACGCGCGCGGCCTTCGACGACCTGGAGGCGGGCCGTGCGATGAAGGTGCTCGTCGACGTGCAGGCCGGGCAGCCCGGCACCGACGGGGTGGCGGATGCCGCGGCATCCGTCGCCGTCGACGCGCAGGGGGTCGGCGTATGAGCGTCTCCTTCGACCTCACCGGAACCACCGCCGTCGTCACGGGCGCCAAGCGCGGCATCGGCTTCGCCATGGCCGAGGCCCTCGCCGAGGCGGGCGCCGACATCATCGGCGTGAGCGCCACGCTCGAGGCCGAGGGCAGCGCGATCGCCGCCGCCGTCGAGGCTCATGGTCGACGCTTCGAGGCGCGCACCGTCGACTTCGCCGACCGCGACGCCGTCGTCGCCCTCGGCGCCGAACTGCGCGAACGCGAGATCGGCGTGCTCGTGAACAACGCCGGCACCATCGAGCGGGCGCCCGCCGCTGAGCATCCGCTCGACTGGTGGGATCGCGTGCTCGAGATCAACCTGTCGAGCCAGTTCGTGCTCACCCAGGCGGTCGGCGCGGGCATGCTCGAACGCGGGCGCGGCAAGATCATCTTCACGGCGAGCCTGCTGAGCTTCCAGGGCGGCATCAACGTGCCCGGCTATGCGGCCGCGAAGTCGGGCATCTCTGGCCTGGTCAAGGCGCTCGCCAACGAGTGGACCTCGCGCGGCGTGACGGTCAACGCCATCGCGCCCGGGTACATCGCCACCGACAACACGCAGAACCTGCGCGACGACCCCGACCGCTCGAAGGCGATCCTCGACCGCATCCCGGCCGGGCGCTGGGGTCGGCCCGACGACCTCGCCGGCGCCACCGTGTTCCTCGCGGCCCCCGCGTCGGACTACGTCTCGGGCGTGATCCTGCCCGTCGACGGAGGCTGGCTCGGCCGCTGACGCCGGTCGGGCGTCGTGCAGACGTCGTGCAGACGCGAATGGTCGCTTCACGGGCTAGTGAGCGACCATTCGCGTCCGCGCAGCACGCGCATCAGCCGAGCTGCAGCACCCCGTCGACGCGCCGCGGAACGCCGCGGAACCCGTCGCGCAGCTCGACCGGCAGCACGGCCTCCGGCGCGTCCTGGTAGGCGAGCGGGCGCAGGAACCGACGGATCGCGCTCACGCCGACCGAGGTGTGCTGCGAGTTCGTGGCCGGCCACGGTCCGCCGTGGTGCTGGGCCCACGACACGCGCACGCCCGTGGGGTAGCCGCCGAACACGAGGCGTCCGACGCGCGGCTCGAGCTCGGCGACGAGTGCCGTGACCGCATCGATCTCGTCGGCCTCGCTGTGCACGGTCGCCGTGAGCGAGTCGGGCACCGCGTCGAGGGCCGCGACGATCTCGGCCTGCGTGTCGTAGCGGGCGACCACGATGAGCGGGCCGAACGCCTCCTCGGCGACCGCGGCGGTGAGCCGTGCGGCGTCGACGCCGAGCACGGTGGGCGCCGCCGTGAATCCGGCTCCGTCGCCCGCCTCGCTGCCGCGGGCGAGCAGCTCGACCGCGCCCTCGGCGACCAGCCGGTCGCGGATCTCGTCGAACGAGGTCGCGATGCGCGCATTGAGCAGAACGGATGCCGCGGCATCCGTCGCCCGTTCGACCAGTCGTGCGACGAGCGCGTCGCCGTCGGGGCCGTTCGGCACGAAGGCGATCCCGGGCTTGGTGCAGAACTGGCCGCTGCCGAGCGTGAACGAGCCGAACAGACCGTCGGCGATGCCCTCGCCCCGTGCGGCTGCGGCGCCCGGCGTGACGACGAGCGGGTTGAGGCTCGAGAGCTCGCCGTAGAAGGGGATCGGCTCGTCGCGACCGGCGATGAGGTCCATGAGCGCCTGCCCGCCGCCGAGCGACCCCGTGAACCCGACCGCGCGCACGAGCGGGTGCGTGACGAGCGCGGCTCCGGCCGCGGTGCCGTAGACGATGCCGAGCAGGCCGTCGGGAGCCCCGTAGGCCGCCGCGGCCGCCGAGAGCACTGCGAACGAGCGCGCGGAGGTCTCGAGGTGCGAGGAGTGCGCCTTCAGCACGACCGCGTTGCCGCCCGCGAGCGCGGAGGCGGTGTCGCCGCCGGCGACCGAGAAGGCGAACGGGAAGTTGCTCGACCCGAACACCGCGACCGGGCCGATCGGCACGAGCAGGCGCCGGATCTCGGGTGCCGGGCCGAGGGCCGTCGGCCCGCCGTGATCGATCGCGACCTCGAGGTAGCCGCCCTCGCGCACGGCCTCGGCGAACAGCCGGAACTGGAAGGCGCTGCGAGAGACCTCGCCGTCGAGACGGGCGGTTCCGAGACCGGTCTCGCGGTCGGCGACGGCGACGAGGCCGGCGCGGTCGGCCTCGAGCGCGTCGGCGAGCGCGTCGAGCAGGCCCGCCCGCCAGGCGCGGTCGCGGGTCGAGACCTCGGCGAACGCGGCGCGGGCGGCCCGGACGATCTCGTCGGCCTGCTCCGCGGTCGTCGGCAGCAGCCCGGTCGGGGTGGCGGTTCCGGTGCGGGGGTCGGTGGTGGTGAGCATGGGTCTCCGGGGTCAGCGCAGCAGGCCGCGCGCGGCGAGGGATCGGTAGAGGGCGTCGATGCCGAACGTCCACGGTTCGGCATCGGCGGTCGAGCGCACGCGGTTCACGAGCGCCCCGAGACGGGGTTCGGCGATGCGCACGAGGTCGTGGTCGTGGTGCGTGAAGCCCCGGCCGGGCACGTCGCGGTCGTCGACCGGCGCGAACATGGTGCCGAGGTAGAGCACGAATCCGTCGGGGTACTGGTGGTGCACGCCCACGACCTGCGCGACGAGGTCGGCCGGGTCGCGGCTGATGCGCGCGAGCTCGCTCGTGCCCTCGAGGCGGTAGCCGTCTGCGCCGTCGATCGTGAGGGAGACGACCGAGGCGCGCAGGTCGTCGAGCGAGTAGCCGTCGTCGAACAGGCGGACGAACGGCCCGACCGAGGCCGACGCGTTGTTGTCCTTCGCCTTGCCGAGCAGCAGCGCGCTGCGCCCCTCGACGTCTCGGAGGTTCACGTCGTTACCGAGGCTCGCCCCGACGATGCGGCCGTCGGAGCTGACGACGAGCACGATCTCGGGCTCGGGGTTGTTCCACTGCGAGGCCGGGTGCACGCCCACGTCGACGCTCGTGCCGACCGTGGCGAGCACGGGCGCCTTCGTGAACACCTCGGCATCGGGCCCGATGCCGACCTCGAGGTACTGGCTCCACCAGCCGCGTTCGAGGAGCAGGGCCTTCAGTGCGGCCGCCTCGTCGGAGCCCGGCTTCAGGTCGTCGAGGCTGCCGCCGATGGTGTCGAGGATGTCGCGGCGGATCGTCGCGGCGGCATCCTGGTCGCCGCGCGCCCGCTCCTCGATGACGCGCTCGAGCATGGACACCGGAAACGTGACTCCCGCGGCCTTGACCACGTGCAGGTCGATGGGCGAGAGCAGCCACGGCTTCGAGGGGTCGCGCGTCTCGGGCGGCGTGTTCGCGACGAGCTCGTCGAGTCCGGCGATGCGCACCCCGAGACCGGCGTCGAGCGCGGCGCCGACGGCGGCCGCCGGGTCGGGCGTCTCGGTGAGCGCCCGAACGGTCGGGAACGCGGTCGAGACGTCGAGCACGTCGTCGCCGCGCAGGGCGACGACGGCGGGCCCCGCGAATGCGGGCTCACCTCCCGCGGGCAGCCAGACGCGCCCGACGAGGGTCGCGTGGTCGGCGTCGGCGGGCAGCAGGTCGCGGGCGACGGGCCAGGTGGTCACGTGGGCTCCTCAGCGTCGGTGGAAGGTGGCCGGACGCTTCTCGGCGAAGGCGGCACGGCCCTCGTCGGCGTCGGCGGTCGCGAACGTCACGGTCTGCAGGTCGCGCTCGTAGCGGATCGACTCGTCCTGCGTCATGTTGAAGGCGGCGCGAAGGTTGGCCTTCGCGGTCTCGGCCGCGATCGGGGGCCTGGTCGCGATGACCGCGGCGAGCTCCCGCGCCCGCGTCACGAGCCGGTCGGGCTCGACGAGCTCGGTCACGAGCCCCCAGCGCACCGCGGTCTCGGCGTCGATCGGGTCGCCCGTCATGAGCATCACGGCCGCGTTCGACGGACCGACGGAGTGCGCGAGGAACGTGCTCATGCCGCCGCCGCCGATCCAGCCGAGCTTGATCTCGGGGGCGGCGAAGCTCGCGGTCGTCGAGGCGATGCGGATGTCGCAGCTCAGCGCCGTCTCGAGCCCGCCGCCGAACGCGTAGCCGTTGACGGCCGCGATGACGGGCTTGCGCGCGGCGCGGATCGCATCGCAGTAGTCGGTGCGGTTGCGGAACTCCCACGGCGTCGCGTACGCGTCGAGGGTGCGGATGTCGGAGCCGGCGCAGAAGGCGCGGTCGCCGTCGCCCGTCAGCACGATCGCACGGACCTCGTCGGCGGCATCCGCCCATTCGATGACGGCGACGAGCGCCTTGGACATCTCCTGCGTGACGGAGTTCAGCTTCTCGGGGCGCGCGATCGTGATCGTGACGACGGCGCCGTCGACCACGGCCCTCACGTGCTCGTGCTGCGGTGCGGTCATGCGTGTCTCCGTTCGGTGGTCGACGCGAGGGCGTCGAAGCTGGCGTTGACGGCGGCGATCGTCGCGCTCGGCGAGGCGCCGCCGAGGATGGCGTCTCGGAGCAGGGCGGACGCCTCGGACTGGAACGGCGTGAAGCCGGGCACTCGAGGTCGCACCCACGACTGCTCGATCGTCGCGAGCGTGTCGCGGTAGAACCCGCCGGACGCCGCATTCAGGGCGTCGTCGCGCCAGGCGGCACGCAGGCTCGGCTGCCCGTCGTGCTCGGGGATGAACCCGGCCTGCACCGCCGGGTCGAGCAGGTGGCCGAGGTGCGCGAGGAGGGCTCGGTCGGGCGTGCTGCGCGTCGTGAAGGCGATGCCGGTGCCGCCGATGGTCGAGCCGCGACGGCCGAACGCGATGGTCGCGGGCGCGTTGTCGAAGCGCAGCGCCCGGTCGCCGACGGCGTAGTTCACGTAGCCGTAGACGAGCGGGATGTACGCGATGTCGCGGTCGTGGCGCATGCGCTCGAGCAGGCCGATCGGGTTGAGGTCGGCGCTCCCGGCCGGCGCGCGGCTCGCGATCGCGGCGAGCAGCTCGACGGCCGAGGCCGCGACGTCGGCATTGAGGAGGCCTGCACCGGGCACGACCGAGGGCTCCCGCCCGAACGCGACGCACATCGACATGACGCTCAGCAGCGCATGCGGCCCGGCGAGGCTCAGGGCGACCGGCGCCCCGCCGCCTTCCGCGAGCGCGAGCACCTCGGTCCAGGTCGCCGGTGAGGCGTCGAGCCGTTCGGGATCGCGCACGGCGACCTGCGTCGCGGCGTCGAGCGGCAGCGCCCAGAGGCGGCCGTCGACCGTGTACGACGCCGTGCTCGGGCCGACCGCACCGCTGCGGAGCCCCACCACGAACGCCGCCTGGTAGAGGTCGTCGATCGGCCGCAGCACCCCCGCCGCGAGCGCGTCGCCGAGGTGCGGGTGGTCGAGCACGATGACGTCGTAGCGCTCGGCGAGCTCCTCGATCGGCGCCGACTCGAAGCCCTCGAGCGAGTGCACGTCCCACGTGATGATCGGCACGGTCGTGCCGTCGGCCGAGTCACCGCCGCCCGAACGGGCCGCAGCCGCCTCGAGCGCGCGGCGCCCCCGCGGGTGATCCCACGTGAGCCCCCGGTACCCGGTCATCCGACGCCGGCGACGGCGGCCGCAGCATCCGTCGCCCGTGCCGCCCCCGAGACGAGCAGCGCCTCGATCGCGTCGGCGTCGAACCCGGCCTCGGCGAGCACCTCGCGGGTGTGCTCGCCCACGCGCGGCGCACCGCGGTAGAGCTGCGGCGGCGTGGCCGAGAACCGGTACGGGAAGCCCGGCGTCTTCACGGCGCCCTCGGTGGGGTGCTCGTACTCGATGAAAGTGCCGTTGTGCACGATCTGCGGGTCTTCGACGAGCTTCGCGTAGTCGTTCACGGGCCCGATCCACATGCCGGCGGCGCCGAGCGTGGCGATCCAGTGCGCGGCGGTGGCCTCGCGCAGCTTCGCGGCCGTGCGCGCGTGGATCTCGTCGCGTCGGGTCCAGCCCTCGACCTCGCTCGACCAGCCCTCGAACGCGGGCTCGTCGATGAGGCGGCCGAGCTCGTGCAGGTCGGCGAAGGCGAGCGCGACGTAGCCGTCGCTCGTCTCGAAGACGCCGTAGGGCGCACGGATGTAGACGTGGGCGTGCGGTTCGGCCGAGCGCTGCTGCGCCTTGCGGCCGACCGTGAACACCGAGAGCTCCTGCATCTGCAGGGTCGTGAGCGCGTCGAGCATGTTGACGGTGACGAGCTGGCCCTCACCGGTGCGCTCGCGGTGCAGCAGCGCGGCGAGCACGCCCTCGAACGCGGTCGACGCGGTGATGGCGTCGGCGAGGTACTGGCCGGCGGGCGACGGCTCGTCGCCGTCGCGTCCGGCCGAGTACATGGCACCGGACATGGCCTGCAGCAGCAGGTCCTGGCCGGGGCGGTCGCGGTAGGGGCCGTCTTCGCCGTATCCCGAGATCGACACGTAGACGACCGACGGGTTGATCTCGCGGAGCGACGCGTAGTCGACGCCGAGCCTGGCGGCCACGCCAGGGCGGTAGTTCTGCAGGAACACGTCGGCGCCGGCGATGAGCTCGTGCAGCGCGGCCTTGCCGCCGTCGGACTTGAGGTCGAGCGAGACCGAGCGCTTGTTGCGGTTCAGCGAGAGGAACGACACGTTGATCTCGTTGCCCGCGGCCCCACCGGCGGCGGCGTGGCGCTGCCACTCCCCCGTCGTCGGCTCGACCTTGATGACGTCGGCGCCGAGGTCGCCGAGGCGCTGGGCCGCGAAGGGCCCGGCCATCGCGATCGAGCAGTCGATCACCCGGTAGCCGTCGAGGACGCCTCGAGCCCCGGTCATGCCGCCTGCTCCTCGTCGTGCACGTTCATTTCTGCTCCTCCCGCTGCGGCGCTGCGCAGCATGGCGTCGATCAGTTCCACCGAGCGGGCCGCCACCTCGACGTCGGAGTTGTTCTCGGTGCTCGCCCCGGTGATGAGGTCGATGAACCGGTTGGGCGGCACGATGCACTCGTAGGCGCCGTCGCCGGGTTCGACCTCGAGGTCGAACCGGGTTCCGTCGTAGCGGTGCAGCCAGGCGCGCTCGCGCTCGGTGTCGAGCATGAGCACGCCCTCGGTGCCGAAGATGCGGATGTCGACCTGGTAGGGGTCGCCGTCGGGCACGGTCGCCGCGCCCGAGAGCGCCCCGATCGCACCGGTGTCGAACGTGACGACGGCGGCGTTGAAGAGGTCGACCGCGGCGCCGCCCGTCGACACCTTCGCCATGACGGATGCCGCGCGCAGGCCGCTCAGCCAGAACAGCAGGGCGCTCGAGTGGGTGACCTGGCCGTGGGCGTAGCCGCCGCCGCGTGCGGGCGACTGCCAGGTGCTGGGCTCGGGCCCGCTGGTCTCGGAGTCCCAGAGCGCGCGGATGTGGTTCGTGTCGCCCGCGAAGAGCCCGCGGGTGGGCGAGGCCATGTGGCAGAGCACGTGCTGGATCTCGCCCAGGTGCCCGGCCTCGACGAGGCGCTTGGCGGCGACCGTGAACGGCTTGTAGTTCCACCCGTACGGCGCGAGGAAGTGCACGCCGTGCTCGCGCACCTTGGCTGCGAGGTCCCAGCCCTGCGCGGCGTCGAGAGTGACGGGCTTCTCGACGAGCACGTGCAGGCCTCGCTCGATCGCGGCGACCGCCTGGGGGTGGTGCAGGTCGTGCGGGGTCGCGACGACCATCGCGTCGAGCGGCTGGTCGAGCAGTTCGGCGTAGTCGGTCGTGGCCATGCCGAAGCCGAACTGCTCGCGCACGGTCTCGAGTTCGGGGCCGATGCCGCAGACGCCGACGAGCTCGACGTCGTCGCGGGCGGCGAAGATCGGGAAGTGGTTGCTCGTCGCCCACCAACCGGCGCCGACGGCCCCGAGGCGCACCCGGCCGGTCATCGCGCCCACCGCCAGGTGCGGCGTCCGCCGGCTTCGATGACGGATGTCGCGAGCCCGCGCCGTTCGAGCCGTTCGAGGTTGCCCGTGACGGGGAAGACGGCGTAGTCGAGCGCCTCGGCGTTCCACGGCCCGAGGGCGGCGCCCGCCTCGCGCACGAGTTCGAGCGTGGTCGCCGGTTCGGTGCGGTCGCGCAGCAGCGCCGACACGACCTCGTCGACGCGCTCGGTGTACGCCTCGCTCTCGTCGAGGAACCGGGCGACGCCCTCGCCCTCGTACACCGGGTAGTGCGCGGTGAGCAGCAGGTCGGCGTCGAGCGCGCGGAACGAGCGCAGGCTCTCGACGTACGGATCGGTGTCGCGATAGGTCGGCGGGAACGCCGGTCGGCCGTCGGCGAACGGCACCGTGGCGCCGAGGGTCGCGTCGCCGATCAGGAGGGCGCGGTTGCGCTCGTCGAGCACCGCGACGTGACCCGGGCTGTGGCCGGGCACGTGCAGCACGCGGACCGTGCGACCGCCGAGGTCGAACTCCTCGCCGCCGGAGACCCGCAGGTCGACCGGCACGAGGTCGGAGACGCTCCGAAGGTACGTCGTGGTCTCGGGCGGGTCGTCGAAGCCGTCGGTCTCGCGGAACTCGCCGTAGCGCACGTCGATGAGCTGCTGCACGTCTTCGACGAGGTCGGCGTCGAGGTCGTGCGCGACGATCTGCACGGTCGGGATCGCGGCCTTCAGCGCACCGTTGCCGCCCGTGTGGTCGAAATCGCAGTGGGTGTTGACCGCCCAGCGCACGCGCTCGCGCGGAATGCCCGCGGCGTCGAGGTAGGGCAGCAGGGACTCGGTGATGCTGTCGCGCACGCCCGTGTCGACGAGCAGTGCCGCGTCGTCGCCGACGAGCAGGTATAGGGCGACGAATCGTTCGCCGAGCGGAGCCTGGATGCGGTGCAGTCCGGGGCGCAGTTCCATGCCGTTCTTCCTTCTCAGCGCTCGACGCCGTCGAGCACGACGCGAAGGCCCGCTCGCGTCGGTCGCATGTGGGGGCCGGCCGGGTCGGCCCATCCTCCGCCGTCGCGACGCGCGTCGATGAGGGCCTCGTCGATGGCGATGCCCGCACCGGGCTCGTCGCTCAGCACGATGCCGCCGTCGACGAACTCGTGGTCGACGAGCACGCCGTCGGCGAAGTCGAGCGCCTGCACTTCGGTCGTGAGGTGGTTCGGCACCGCCGTCATGACGTGCGCGACCGCCGGGTTCGCGTTGTAGCCGACCGGGCTGACCGGCAGGTCGCGGGCCGCGGCCGCGAACGAGAGGCGGTGCAGGTGGGAGACGCCCCAGATCGCGCCGGCCTGCACGATGTCGGGCGCGCCGGCGTCGAACAGCGGGCGGAACTGGTCG
Source organism: Agromyces allii (assembly GCF_009749385.1). Lineage (GTDB taxonomy): Bacteria > Actinomycetota > Actinomycetes > Actinomycetales > Microbacteriaceae > Agromyces > Agromyces allii. Next base: position 120,065 of record NZ_WBIN01000011.1, read on the forward strand.
ACGCCCGTGAGGTTCTCGCCCGTCGCGACGGCCGCCTTGATGCCGCTGCTCAGCCGGGCGTGCCCGGTGGCATCCCATCGGCGCAGCGGCTCCTCGACCCAGAGCAGGTCGACCTGCTCCTCGATGGCCGAGACGTAGCGAACCGCCTGCTTGAGCTGCCACGACTCGTTCGCGTCGAGCATGAGGCCGGGGCGGCCGGTGTTCACGCGCAGCGCCTCGGCGAGGATGCCGAGACGGCGCAGGTCGGCGTCGAGGTCGAGCCCGCCCTTGAGCTTGCCCGCGACGAAGCCGCGTTCGGCGAACTCGGCGTAGAACGCCGCGAGCTCGTCGTCGTCGAGGGCGATGTCGAGCCCCGAGGCGTACCCCGGCACGAACCGGTCGCGCCCGCCGAGCAGGCGCCAGAGCGGTTCGCCCGCGGCCTTCGCCTTGAGGTCCCAGAGCGCGGCGTCGAGCGTCGCGACGCCGCCGTAGGTCGCGCCCGCGTGGCCGCTCTTGAACACCTGGGCGAGCATGCGGTCGAAGAGCGCCGCGGCGCTCCTCGGGTCTTCGCCCTCGATCGCGGGGAACAGCCGGTGGAGGTCGGCGTGCGAGCCGATGCCGATGCCCTCGATGCCCTCGTCGGTCTCGAGGATGACGATGGGCACCTCGGTGACGGCCTCGGTGATGTGGCCGTTCACGTCGCCGATGGAGCGACGCCAGTGGTGCTGGGCCGTGACGGTGCGGTATCCGGTGATCTTCATGTCGTCCTCGCCGTCATTCCTTGGTTCCGCCGGCCGTCATTCCCTCGACGAGGAAACGCTGCGCGAACAGGAAGATGAGCAGGATCGGGGCCACCGAGATCAGCGTCGCGAGCGCGAGCGTCGGCAACTGGATCACGATGCTCGACGCCGTGGTCGGGTTGAAGGCCGGCACGTTCGCGAGCAGGTTCGCGAGCCCCACCTGCACGGGGATCTTCGTTCCGCCGACCACGAGGAACGGCAGGAAGTAGTTGTTCCAGTTCGCCACGAAGCTGAAGAAGCCGACGAGCGCGATCACGGGCGTCGCGAGCGGCATGGCGACCTGGGCGAACACCCGCACCTCGCCCGCGCCGTCGATGCGGGCCGCGTTCAGCAGGTCGCGCGAGACGGCGGTCGAGAAGTAGATGTAGGTCAGGTACACGCCGAACGGGAAGAACGAGAACGGCAGGATCACCGCGAGCGGGCTGCCGATGAGCTTCGCCGCGCTCAGCTCGAGGAAGATCGGCAGCACGAGCGCCGTGTTCGGGATGAGCATCACGATGAGCGTGGTGACGAGCAGCAGCCGGCGGCCCTTGAACTCGATGAGTGCGAGGGCGTACCCCGCCGGGACGCTCACGATCAGCGTGATCACGAGCGCGGTGAACGAGTAGAACGCCGAGTTGCCCATCCAGGTCGTGAAGACGCCGCTGCCGAACGCGAACAGCTCGTTCCAGTTGGCCGCGAGCTGGTCGAAGGACCCGAAGCTGAACGGGCCCTCCTGCAGCAGCTGCGAGTTCGTCTTCGTCGGTGCGAGCACGAGCCAGATGATCGGGAGGATGAAGAAGGCCGCGAACACGAGCAGCACGAGCACGACGACGGCCCGGCCGATCCATTGCCCCGGCGTGAGGGCGTGGCGCTCCCGGCGCCGCGGGGCCCCGTTGGTCACGATGGCGCGAGTGGTCTGGTCAGTCACGTTCGAACAGCTTTCCTCGGAAGATGAAGATCGCCGAGAGCCCCAGCGCGACCACGAGCAGCATCACCGAGATCGCTGCGGACCCCGAGAAGTCGTTCTGGCGGAAGGCGTAGAGGTAGGCGAGCTGGTTCAGGGAGTAGTCCTCGGGCACGATGTTCTTCGTCGCCTGCGCGAGGATCTTCGGCTCGACGAAGAGCTGGGTGCCGGCGGCCAGCGACATGACGCCCATGTAGCTGATCCACTTGGTCAGCATCGGCAGCTGGATGTGCCAGGCCGTCTGCACCGGGCCGGCGCCGTCGATGCGGGCGGCCTCCATGACCTCGACCGGCACGTTGTTGAGCGCGCCGTACATGATGACGATCCACGAGCCCGCTCCGGCCCAGAAGGCGATGACGGTGAAGACCACGGGCAGGTTGCCGACGGCGACCACGTTGATGAGCGACTCGTAGCCCATGGCGTGCAGCAGGGCCGAGACGGGGCTGACCGAGGGGTCGAGCACGAAGAGCCAGAGCAGCACGCTCGAGGCGCCGGCGATGGCGCCCGGGATGTAGAAGAGGAACCGCGCGGTGTTGCCGAGCCAGCGCACCCGGATGCCGTGCACGACGATGGCGAGCACGACGACGAGCACGATGAGGCTCACGAGCCAGAAGAGCACGTAGAGGGCCACGTGCATGACCGCCGGAAGGAACCGGTAGTCGCCGAAGACCCGCACGAAGTTGTCGACGCCGACGAAGGCGCCGTTGCGCGTGAACGAGAGGTACAGGGCGTAGAGCGTGGGCAGCAGGCCGAAGGCGAGCAGCAGCAGGGTGTACCCGCTGACGAAGACGTAGCCGTAGCGCGACTGCCCCGCGTTCACGCGAGATGCGCGCCGGCGCTCCGGCCGGCGCCGCCCCGAGGGGACGGCGTCGACCGGAACCGGAGGTGCAGTGACGGTCACGATCAGTCGACCGAGTACCCGTTGACGGTGGCCTCGTTCTCGAGCTCCTTCTGCCATGCGGGCAGGAGCGACTCGACGGTCTGGCCGTCGGCGATGCCGGGGATCACGATCTTGGCCCACGCGGTCTCGGGGCTCCACGAGGTGACGTTCCACCCCGACCAGACCTGGCCCGCGGCATCCGACATCACGGTCTTGAAGTCGTCGTTCACGAAGTAGCCGGCCTCGGCCTGCTTGTCGAGCCACTTCTCGGCGGCCGAGGAGTACGCCGGGTAGCCGGACGACGCGTCGACCTGGAACTCGTCGGCGCTCGTGACGAACTCGAGGAAGGTCTTGACCGCATCGAGGTTCTTCGAGTGGCTCGAGGCGTACCAGACGCCGCCGCCCACGTTGCCGGCCGCGACGTCGCCGCCCTCCCACTTGAGCGGAGCGCTGACGCCGATCTGCCCGGCGGGAACGGCGAGCGCACCCTGGAAGATCGCACCGGTGTACCAGACGGGGCCGGGGACGCCGACGAGCTTGCCCGCGTACTTCGATGCGAAGTCGGCGCTGAAGAAGCTGTCCTGCACGAGCGTGCCGTTGGCGAGCATGCCGTCGATGATCTTCGAGATGCCCTCGGAGTTCGCGTCGGCGGTGTCGGAGTGGAAGACGTTCGCCTCGGGCGACTGGAACACGGGCGACTCGGAGCCGCCGTAGTAGACGTAGGTCATGAAGCTGTCGCCCATGCTGCCGAGGATGTAGCCCGGGTGCTCGGCGGCGAGCTTGTCGCCGAGTTCGCCGTACTCCTCCCACGTGGTGGGCACCTCGTAGCCGAACTCGTCGAGCAGCGTCTGGTCGTAGTAGAAGACGGTCTGCGCGAGGTCGTTGCGCAGGCCGTAGACCGTGCCGTCGATCGTCGTGTAGTCGAGCGAGCCCGCGGCGAAGCCGTCGAGGAAGTCCTGCTCGATGAAGCCCTTGTTGAGCGGGGCGGCGAAGCCCTGCTCGCCGCTCGTGGTCTGCTTCGACGCCCAGATCGCGTCGTTCTGCTGGGTCGAGAACACCACGTCGGGCCAGCCCTCGCCGGCCTGGTCCATGAGCGAGATCTTGCTCTGGAACGAACCGCTGCCACCGGCGTTGCCGTCGTAGGTCTCGAGGTTCACCTCGATGTCGGGGTTCGCGGCCTGGAAAGCGGTGACGGCGGGTTCGCGCGAGGCGTCGACCCACACGGTGATCGGGCTGTCGGCGACCTGCTCGGCCTGGGTGAAGCCGAGTGACGTGTCACCGCCGCCCGATGCGTCTGTGGAGCAACCGCTGAACGCGAGGAGGCCCGCGGTGGCTGCGGCGGCCACCGCGACGAACCGAGCGGCCCGGCGGTGGGAGGACGAGTGCTGTGACATTTCGCATCCTGTTCTGGTCGGCGTCTCTGACGACAATGCACCCAGGGGCGGGGGCAGAAGTGATTACATCATACGTCTTATCAACTCCACAAGAGACGTCATAGGTATTACGAATATTCGTCGGTATGCTGTGACCCATGTCCGAAACGTTCGCCGCGCCGGGGCCGGTCGCCGAGTACCCCACGATTGCCGCGCGCACGCGCGCGCCGCGCCTCGGGGTGACCGTCGTGAGCGCGCTCGTCGACGCGATCGTGCGAGGCGACCTCGCACCCGGCAGCTCGCTGCCGCCCGAGGCCGTGCTCTGCGAGCAGTTCGGCGTGAGCCGCACCGTCATCCGCGAGTCCGCCAAGCGCCTCGAGGAGAAGGGCCTCGTGACCGTGGCCCAGGGCAGGGGCACGCTCGTGCTGCCCCCGGCCTCGTGGAACATGGTCGATGCGACCGTGCTCGCCGCACTCGTCGCCAACGACGCGACGCTCGGCGTGCTCGACGAGTTGAGCGCCGTGCGCGCGGCGCTCGAGGCCGTCATCGCCCGCGACGCCGCCGCGCGGCGCACACCAGCGGAACTCGAACGCCTGCGCGAGGCCCTCGAACTCATGCGGGCGACCGTCGACGACGAGCCCCGGTTCAGTCAGGCCGACGTCGAATTCCACCAGCGCGTCGGCGAGATCACCTCGAACCGGCTCGCCGACAGCATCGTGCGCACGCTCTTCGCCGAAGCGCGCGAGAGCGCCCGCTTCCACCTGCACAGTCAGCTCGACGTGACGCTGCGCGAACACGAACGCGTGTTCGCCGCGATCGAGGCCCGCGACCCCGACGAGGCCGAGGCCGCCATGCGGGCGCACATCCTCGATGCATGGGAGCGGCGCCGGCCGCCGAGCCCGAAGCGCTGACGCGCCGCCGGCGCGGGCGGCTCAATCGACGAGCGCGCCGACCGAACTCCGGATCCGCACCATGACACGCCGCAATCACGAGCGTCGCTGCGGCGTGCCGCTCGGAATCTCCGGAGAACGGCAGGCGCCCCGCTCAGTCGACGAGCGCGCCTGCCGTCAGGTTCGAGACGACTCCCGTCATCGACGCCGCACGGTCGGATGCCGCGAACGCGAGATACTCGGCCACCTCAGCGAGTTCGGGCAGGCGCCCGAGCAGGGTGGTGGCGGCCAGGCCGTTCCACCAGTCGTCGAGGCTCGTGCCACCGGCATCCGCGATGCGCCCGAACATGTCGGCGGTATACGACGCCGATGCGTTGCGGAACGCGTGCGGCCGCACGCACACCACGCGCACGCCGTCGGGTCCGAGCTCGCCGGCGAGCGCCCGCGAGAACCCCTCGAGCCCCGCACTCTGGGCGGCGTTGCCGATGAGGCCGCGACCGGTGAGACGGGCCCCGGGCGTCGAGATCGTGAGGATCACGCCGCTGCCCTGGGCGATCATGACGCGCGACGCGGCCTTCGCGGTCACGAAGTTCGTGTGCAGGTAGCCCGTGACGGGATGCAGGTAGGCGTCGAGCGAGGTGTCCGCGATCGCGAGGCCCTGCACGTGATCGAAGCCGACGGCGTTCAGCGCGATGTCGATGCGGCCCTCGCGTTCGGCGACGGCGTCGACGTGGGCGTCGACCTCGGCCTGGTCCATCGCGTCGACGATTGCGATCTCGACGCTGCCGCCGAGCTCTCGAACGGCGGATGCCGCGGCCTCGAGCCGTGGCCGGCTGCGCCCAGCGAGGTGCAGACGTGCGCCCTCGCGGGCGAACACCCGCGCCGTCGCCGAACCGATCGATCCCCCGCCGCCGTGGATCACGGCGACCTTCCCCTCGAGCAGCATCAGGCCGCCTCCCCCTCTGTGTAAAGCCCCGCGAATCGGGACATGATCTCGGTCCAGCCCTCGGTGTGCAGGCGCACCGCCTCGGCATCCGGAAGCCGTTCGTGGCGCACCTCGACGCGCGTGGCGTCGCCGTCGGGCTCGAAGCTCACGCGCACGATCGAGTCGACGCGGTGCGTGGCGTGCGAGCGCCACGTGAACTCGAGCGTGCGCGGGCGATCGATCACCGTGTAGGTACCGGAGTGCACGACGGTGCCCGCGGCGTCGCGCATGGTGATCGTGAAATCGCCGCCCACCCGCGGGTCGGTGAGCGCGGTCGTGGCCTCGCCGCCTTCGCGGCGCATCCACACGGCGAGCGCCTCGGGGTCGAGCCAGGCGTCGAAGAGGCGGTCTGCGGATGCCGCGATCCGCCGGGTCACCGTGACGACGGCGGTCATCGTGCGCCACCGCCGTCAGCGGGATCTTCGTCGTCGGGAACGTCGCCGACGGGGTCCGAGAGCACGAACGCCTCGAGGGCCGCGAGCCGGTCCTCCCAGAACGCCCGGTACTGCTCCATCCACGCGACCGCCTCGCCGAGCGCCTCGCCCCGGAGCGACAGCACGTGGTCGCGCCCGCGCACCTCGCGCCGCACGAGTTCGGCGCGCTCGAGCACCTTGATGTGCTTGCTCGTGGAGTTCAGCGAGATCGGGAACGCGCTCGCGAGGTCGGTGACCCGCGCATCGCCGACGAGCAGTCGATCGAGGATCGCGCGTCGCGTGGGGTCGGCCACGGCGCTCAGCACGACGTCCAACTGATATTCACCCATGCGGGTGAATATACGCTCGGCACTCCGAAGCGTCAACCACCGCCTGCGCAACTCCGGATGGCGGGCGCGGCACGCCGACGACGCGACCGGTCGACGCGGCGTGTCCCGCCCGCCATCCGGAGTTGCGCCCGCTCCCCCAGCCGGCATCGCGACTACAGCGCCGCGCCGACCACCGCCTCGCCCAGCGGCGTCCGCAGGTGCAGCACGCGGGCACCGTCGCGGCGACTCGCGACCAGTCCGCTCTCGCGGAGCACGGCGAGGTGATGCGAGGCCGTCGAGATCGCGAGCTCCGCGTCGGCCGCGACCTGCGACGTCGTGCGCTCGACGTGCGCGGCGAGCAGGATCCCGGCGCGGGCGGGCCCGAGCAGGGCGCCGAGCGCAGCGGCCGCCGACCGCGGATCACGGGCCCAGGTCTCCGTCACGCCCTGCGCCGGGTAGAAGAGCGTCGGCTGGGCCGGCGGCTCGCTGAGCACCGAGCATCCGTGGGTCCAGTTCATCACCGTCGGCACGAGCACGAGCCCGCTCCCCCGGCAGTCCAGCACCTCGCGGTGCATGCGCAGCTCGACCTTCACGGCATCGTCGCTCCACTCGACGCTGCGGTGCAGCGCGCCGACCATGCCGCCGAGGCCGTCGGTCGCGATGCGACGCGATCGCACGGCGATGTCGGCCCGCAGGATGCGCTCGAGCTGCGGCCAGACCGGCGCGAGCACCGCGTGCCACGTCGCCTCGAACGCGTCGGCGAGCATCGCGCGCGCCCGCAGGGGGTCGTCGTGCATATGGCGGATCGCCCGCTGCCGCTCGCCGGTCGACCGCGCGATCATCTTCGCCAGGTCGACGCGCATGAGCTCCGGCGGCACCTCCCGCAGGCGCGCGAACTCGTCCTCGGGCTGCATGTCCCACGACGGGGTCGTCGTGAAGAAGTCGGGGAAGTACCCCTCGGCCCCGATGACGGTGCGCAGCAGGTCGAACGGCTCCCGCGGCATCCGCGACCTCACGCTGCGCAGCCAGCCCCACTGCAGCGGATGGTCGTCGGGGCGCTGCATCACGCGGATCGCGTTGCAGAGCTCGTGCCCGGGCGAGACGCCGAACCGGATGGCCGAGATGTCGCCGGGCGCGAGGCGGAACTCCACGATGTTTCGATCCACATCGAAACTCTAACGCCGACGGATGCCGCGGGCGGAGCCTTGAGACACACCGGAACGCAGAATCGAGGCACCACATGATCACGTCATCCACGCCGGCCGAGATCCTCCTCGCGCCGTCCGAGCACGCCGGAACCTCCGAGATCGTGCACGGCGCCGACCTCGTCATCGGCACCGGCCGCACGCGTCGGTTCGTCGGCATCGAGCACGGCGCCGCGGTCTCGTACTTCCTCGTCGACTACGAGACGGGTCAGGGCACCGGCCTGCACTGGCATCCGTACCCCGAGACCTGGGTCGTGCTCGAGGGCGAGGCGACGCTCACCATCGGCGATCGACAGCTGACCGCGACCGCGGGCGACACCGCGACCGTGCCGACGGGCGCCTGGCACCAGTTCGTCAACGCCGGCGCCGAACGGCTCAAGGTCTTGTGCATCCACGCCTCGGCCGTCATCATCCAGACGTGGGCCGACGAGCCCGCGCCCACCGCATCCGCCGAGAGGATCGACGCATGACCTTCCAGGCCTACCTCGACAACATCGAGACCAAGACCGGCATCACCCCGCGCCAGTTCATCGAGCTCGCGCACGAGCAGGGCTTCGACGAGACCACGAAGTCCGCCCCGATCGTCGCCTGGCTGAAGGCCGACTACGGCCTCGGGCAGGGGCACGCGATGGCGCTCGTGCACGTCATCACCAAGGGCCCGCAGATCAGCGACAAGCACGTCGGCACCGGCACCGCGCACAGCGACCCGAGCAACCTGCTCTGGCTCGACGGCGCCGCGACGAACCCGAACCGGTAGCGCCCGCCCTCCGCTCGGCGATCGCCCGAGGGGCATGATGGACGCATGACCGAGATCGACGACGGCGTCGTGGCGGCGTTCCGGGCGGGCGAGACGCCGCCCGGCATGCATCGGGAACGGCTGCTGCTGCTCACCACGACCGGCCGCACCTCCGGCGAGCGGCGCACGACGCCGATGATGCGGCTGGCGCTGCCCGACGCAGACCACGTCGTGGCCTCGGCGAACGCCGCGCCGACGCATCCGCAGTGGCTCCTGAACCTCGTCGAAGACCCCGACGTGCACGTCGAGGTGCTCGATGGCGAGTACGACGCCGTGGCCGTGGTGCTGCGCGGCGCCGAGCGCGCGTCCGCATGGAACTCGATCCTGCAGATCGCACCCTTCTTCGCCGCCCACCAGTCCGACGTCGACCGAACCATCCCGGTGGTGCGGCTCGAGCGCCGACCCGCGATCGGCGGCTGACGGGCGGAACCCGGATGTCGGCGGCCGGTGGCATCGTGGGCGCATGGGGATCGAGATGCGACCGGCGTCCGTGTTCGACGACGTGGCCACGATGGTGGGGCCCAAACGGCCCGACGCCAACGTGTGCTTCTGCCTGAGCTACCGGGTGGGCTCCAAGGAGAACCTCGCGCTCGTGGGCCCGGCCCGCGGCGAGCGCGTGCGCGAGCTCTGCGCCGAAGACCCGCCGCCCGGAGTGCTCGCCTACGACGGCGACGAGGTCGTCGGGTGGGCCGCCGTGCATCCACGTGCCGACACGAGCTTCGCCCGCAACCGCAAGATCCCGCACGTCGACGAGCTCGACGTGTGGTCGGTGTGGTGCATCCGCGTGCGTCCCGGGCATCGCGGCAAGGGCATCTCGCACGAGCTGCTCGCGGGCGCGGTCGAGTTCGCGCGAGAGCGCGGAGCCCCGGCGATCGAGGGCTACCCGGTCGACAACCAGGGCGAGAAGGTCGACCTGACGATGGCCTACGTCGGCACGCGCACGCTGTTCCAGAAGGCCGGTTTTCGCAAGGCCGCCGACACGACGTCGGTCATCAACGGGTTCCCCCGGGTGCTCATGCGGCTCGACCTGACCGCGGGCTGACGCCCCAGCCGCCCCGGACGCCCGGCCGCCGGTCAGCCCTGCTCGACCCGCGGAACCCGGTACTTGAATCCCACGTGCGACGCGGCGAAGCCGAGCCGTTCGTAGAAGCGATGCGCGTCGACGCGCGCTGCGTCGGAGGTCAGCTGCACGAGGCTCGAGCCGAGCGTCGGCGCCGCGACCTCCGTCACCCAGCGCATCATCGCTCCCCCGATGCCGGCCGAACGCAGGTCGCTGCGCACCCGCACGGCCTCGACGAGCAGTCGCGTGCTGCCGCGCCTCGCCATGCCCGGGATGCGGGTCAGCTGCATCGTGGCGACGAGCCGGCCGTCGCCGTCGCCCACCACGAGCAGGTCGTTGCCCGTGTCGCCGAGGATCTCCTCGAGCGCCGCCCGGTACGCGGGCTCGTCGTCGGCCGAGGCAACGTCGCCGCGCGACGCGCTGATGGTGTCGTCGGAGAGGAGCTCCATGAGCGCCGCCAGGTCGGCGACGCCCGCGCGCCGCAGCACGACGGGCCCGAGACGCGAGTCGAGGGCGGTGGGCAGGTCGAGCGAGGCGAGCATGCGCACCAGTCTGCCGTCGCAACCCCTTGGCAGCGGCATCCGGGACCGACAGCATTGACCCATGGATGTCACCGACTGGCTGCTCGAGTCCGACCCCTCCGTGCGCTGGCAGGTGATGCGCGACCTGACCGGCGAGCCCGACGACGTCGTCGCGACCGAGCGTTCCCGCGTCGCGGTCGAGGGCGACGGTGCACGACTGCTCGACCTGCAGACCGCCGACGGCTACTGGGGCGGCGAGGCCTACGGGCAGAACGGCGACCGCCGCAGCGTCATGTGGACCCTCCAGGCGCTGCGCTTCTTCGGCGTCGATCCGGATGCCGCGGCCACGCGCACCGCCATCGGGCGGGTTCGTGACGGCGTGCGGTTCGACGATTTCGCGCCGGAGGTACCGGCGTTCTTCGACGGCGAGGTCGAGGCGTGCGTGAACGGCGGCGTGCTCGCCGCGTCCTCCTACTTCGGCGTGCTCGGCGAGGGCGCCGACCGCATGATCGGCCTCCTGCTCGACGGGCAGCTCGACGACGGCGGCTGGAACTGCGAACCGCCCGAGGAGTCGGACCGCTCCTCGTTCGACTCGACGCTGTGCGTGCTCGAGGGGCTGCTCGCCTACCAGGTCGCCGTCGGTGACGCGACCGATGCCGCGGTCGTCGACGCCCGGCTGCGCGGCGAGGAGTATCTGCTCGAACGCAACCTGTACCGGCGCAAGTCGACCGGCGGCATCGTGCGCGAGCGGTACGAGAACTTCATCTTCCCGCCGTACTGGGTGTACGACGTGCTGCGCTCGCTCGACCACTTCAGGGCCGCCGGCCTGGCCGACGGCACGCCGCCCGACCCTCGTCTGGGGCCGGCCGTCGACCTGCTGCTCGAGCATCGGGGCGCCGACGGCCGCTGGGCCGCGGGCGACCCGTGGAACGGCGCCGTGTTCTTCGCGATCGACGCCAAGGCCGGCGACCCGAGCCCGTGGAACACGCTGCGCGCGTTGCGCGTGCTCGAGTGGGCGCGCCCGTCGGGCGGGCCGGTCGAGTAGCGCGGCGTATCGAGACCCCCCTCAGTTCCGTGTCCCGACGCTCCCTTCGCACGCTCATCAGCGGGGCCCTGCTCGCCCTCGCCGCCGGCGGCGTCGCGCTCTGGTGGCGCTGGCTCGCGCGACGCCAGCACCACTGGCGCGCCGCGCTGGCCGAGTCGATCCCGGTGAACTCCGCGTACTGGCGCGAGCAGCGCGCCGGCCCCGGCGAGCTGCTCTACGTCGCGATCGGCGACTCGGCCGCCCAGGGCATCGGGGCGAGCAGGCCGGGCCACAGCTACGTCGGGTTCATCGCGCAGGCGCTGGCCGCGGCATCCGCCCACCCTGTCCGAACCGTGAACCTCGGCATCTCCGGCGCCACGCTGCGCATCGCCCTCGACGACGAACTGCCGGTGCTCTCGCGCCTCGCGCCCGACGTGCTGACCGTCTGCATCGGCGCGAACGACATCGCGGACTTCGACGCCGCCCGGTTCGATCGCGAGATCCGCGAGCTGTTCGCCGCGCTGCCCGACCACGCGATCGTCGCCGACCTGCCGAGCTACTACTTCCCGCCCGCGCAGGCGAAGGTGCGCACGGCGAACCGGCTGCTGCGGGCGGCCGCCGCCGAGCGCGGGCTCACGGTCGTGCCGCTCTTCGCCCGCACGAACCGCCAGGGCATGTGGGGCGTCACGACCCAGTTCGCGGGCGACCTGTTCCACCCCAACGACCGCGGGTACCGCATCTGGGCCGACGCGTTCCGACCGGCGGTCGAGGCGCGCCTGGCGCAGGTGGCTCCGGCGCGATCGCCGGTCGAGTAGCGCAGCGTATCGAGACCAGCGGCGGGCGGGTCTCGATACGGCGCCGGGGCGCCTACTCGACCGGCGAGACGGGCGCGACGGACGTGGCGTCCGCCGCCGGCTCCCAGGCGAAGCCGTCGAGGTCGGAGAACGCCGCGGCGCCGCCGCCGATGGCGAGGCGGTGCGAGCCGTCGCCGTCGAGCGGAACGCCCGCCGCCTTTGCGAGCGCCTTGCGGGCGTTCAGGCCGAACTGCACGGGGCTCCCGGGTAGCTCGAACTCGACATAGGCGCCGAAGCTCTTGCCCGCGCGCAGGCCGCGTTCGGTGTAGAAGCGCTTGGCCGCACCGACGTCGGCGGGGCCGAGCAGCAGCACGATCGAGTCGATCTCGCGCTCGGCGGGCGTCGTGTCCTTCTTCGACGAGGTCGCGATGGTCCAGACCGAGCCGTCAGGGGCCCGGAACGTGCCGCCGACGCCCCACAGCGACTTGGAGACCGGCTTCACGGCCGTGGCCCCGGCGGCGATCGCCGAGTCGTAGAGCGCGTGGACGTTCGCGGGCTGCGAGGCGAGGAGCGAGATCGTGAACCCGCGGAATCCGCTCGTCGGCGCCTCCGAGCGCCGCACGCGGATCCGGTCGCCGAGGTCGAACGCGGCGGCGTAGAACGCCCGCGCGCGCTCGGTGTCGTCGGTCTCGACGACGAGATGGTCGATGGTGGTGGTCGTTGCTTCCGTGTTCATGCGCCCACACTACGAACGTGCCGCACCGCCCCGCTTCTCGAATCCTGATCGATGCCGCACGGCCGATCTGGCCTGATCAGGGCGCCCGCCCAGCTGAGTGCGGGAGAATCGAAGGGTGCCCCGCGCGCGTCGCGCGCCGTCGAGATCGACTTCCGGATCGGCACAGGAGAAACCGTGACCCTCGATTCCAAGCAGTCCGCACCGGCCCCGAGCCGCGGGCTCGACGTCGCCGCGATCCGCCGCGACTTCCCGTACCTCGCGCAGGAGCTCAACGGCTTCCCGCTCGCGTACCTCGACTCGGGCGCGACCGCCCAGCGACCCGTGGCGGTGCTCGACGCCGAACGCGCGTTCCTCGAGCACGCGAACGCGGCCGTGCACCGCGGCGCCTCGACCCTGGTGGGCACGTCGACGACGGCCTTCGAAGACGCCCGTGCGACCGTCGCCCGCTTCGTGGGCGCCGGCGAGCGCGAGATCGTCTGGGCCGAGAACGCGACCGACGCGATCAACATCGTCGCGCTCGGCATGGCGGATGCCGCGGCGGGCCTCGGCGGCCCCGAGGCCGACGTGTTCCGGCTCGCCGCGGGCGACGAGATCGTCGTGACCGAGGCCGAGCACCACGCCGACCTCATCCCGTGGCAGCGCCTCGCCGCGAAGACGGGCGCGACGCTGCGGTTCGTGCCCGTGAACGACGACGGAACGTGGGGCATCGACGACGCGGCATCCGTCATCGGCCCGAACACGAAGCTCGTGGCCTTCGCGCACGTCTCGAACGTGACCGGCCACATCGCGCCGGTGACCGACGTGGTCGAGCTCGCCCACCGGCACGGCGCGCTCGTGCTGCTCGACGCCTGCCAGTCGGTGCCGCACCGCCCGACCGACTTCGCCGCACTCGGCGTCGACTTCGCCGCGTTCTCGGCGCACAAGATGCTCGGCCCGAACGGCATCGGCGTGCTCTACGGGCGCGAGCACCTGCTCGACGCGCTGCCGCCGGCCCGCACGGGCGGCTCGACGATCACGACCGTGACCATGGAGTCCGCGCAGTTCCTGCCGTCGCCGCAGCGCTTCGAGGCGGGCACGCAGCCGGTGTCGCAGGCCGTCGGCCTCGCCGAGGCCGTGCGCTACCTCGAGCGCCTCGACATGCAGCGCGTGCACGAGCACGAGGTCGAGCTCGCCGAACTGCTCGTCGACGAGGTGTCGCGCATTCCCGGCATCCGCCTGGTCGGCAGCGGGGCCGGCGTCGAGCGCGGCGCACTCGCGAGCGTCGACGTGCCGGGCGTGCACGCCCACGACGTGGGCCAGTTCCTCGACTCGCGGGGCATCGCCGTGCGCGTCGGGCACCACTGCGCGCAGCCGCTGCACCGCCGCCTCGGCCTTCGCGCCACGACCCGCGCGAGCGCCTACGTCTACACGACCGCCGACGAGGTGCGTCGCTTCACCGCCGCCCTCGCCGAGGTCCGCCCCTTCTTCGGAGTCACCGCATGAGCGACCTGTCCGGGCTCTACCAGGAGCTGATCCTCGACCACTCGAAGCGTCGCGTCGGCGACGGCGCCCTCGAGGCGCCGCACGCGTCGCATCACGAGCTGAACCCCACCTGCGGCGACGAGATCACGCTCGGCATCCGCCTCGATGCATCCGGCACGAAGGTCGAGGCCCTCGGGTGGGAGGGCGACGGATGCAGCATCTCGATGGCGTCGGCTTCGGCCCTCACCGAGCTCGTGGTCGGCACCGACACGGCGCACGTGCGCGAGCTCATCGACGGGTTCCGCGCCATGCTGCGTTCGCAGGGTGCCGGCGAGCCCGACGAAGACCTGCTCGGCGATGCGATCGCGTTCCACGGGGTCTCGAAGTACGTCATGCGCGTCAAGTGCGCGATGCTCTCGTGGGTCGCGCTCGAGGCCTGCCTCATCGAGGCCGAGGCGCGCGCGACGCAGGTGTAGCGCCGCCCGCTCGTCGGTCCGAGCGCGTTCGCGAACGGCGGCCCCGTGCCTGCCGGATGCCTCGGCGTCGACGCCCAGCCAAGAGGCTTAGGCTCGTAGCACCGCCGACGCCGAACAGAAAGAGGTCCTGCCTGCCATGAGCGATGCACTCGAAGTCTTCGACCGCCGTGAATCCGAAGTGCGCGGCTACGTGCGCGCGTTCCCGGTCGTGTTCGATCGGGCCGTCGGCTCGACCCTGGTGGGCGAAGACGGCCGCGAGTACCTCGACTTCTTCGCGGGCGCCGGCGTGCTCAACTACGGGCACAACAACCCCCTCTTCACGCGTGCGCTCGTCGAGTACCTCGAGCGCGACGGCATCATCCACGGCCTCGACATGGCCACCTCGGCAAAGAAGGCGTTCATCGAGGCGTTCGAGCGCCTCGTGCTCGAACCGCGCGGGCTCGACCACAAGCTTCAGTTCACCGGCCCGACCGGGGCGAACGCCGTCGAGGCGGCCCTCAAGGTCGCACGTCAGGCCACCGGCCGCACCAACGTCATCGCGTTCACGAACGCGTTCCACGGCCTGAGCATCGGGGCGCTCGCCGCCACGGGCAACAGCCACTACCGGGGCGCCGCGGGCATCACGCTCGACAACATCACGCGCCTCCCGTACGACGGCTACCTCGGGGCGGATGTCGACACGCTCGACCTGCTCGAGAAGATGCTCGACGACCCGGGCTCGGGCGTCGACCTGCCCTCCGCCGTCATCGTCGAGGCCGTGCAGGGCGAGGGCGGCATCAACGTCGCGAGCGCCGCGTGGCTGCAGCGCCTGCGGGCGATCACCGCCGAGCGCGGCATCCTGCTGATCCTCGACGAGATCCAGGCCGGCGTCGGCCGCACCGGCGCGTTCTTCGCGTTCGAGGAGTCGGGCATCGTGCCCGACATCGTGACGGTCTCGAAGTCGATCTCGGGCTCGGGCCTGCCCATGTCGCTCGTGCTGCTGCGCCCCGAGGTCGACGTCTGGAAGCCCGGCGCCCACACCGGCACCTTCCGCGGCAACAACCTCGCGTTCGTCTCGGCCCGTGCGGCGCTCGAGAACTACTGGGCCGACACCGCGCTCGTCGACGGCGTCGCCGCGAAGTCGGCGCTGCTGCGCGGCGAGCTCGAGCAGATCGCCGCCGAGAACCCCGAGCTCGGGTTCGTGGTCCGCGGCCGCGGACTCATGTACGGCCTCGCGTGCGACGCCGACCGCGGCCTGGCGGCCCGCATCTCGAAGCAGGCCTTCACGCGCGGCCTCGTGATCGAGACCTCCGGCGCCCACGACGAGGTGCTGAAGTTCCTGCCGGCCCTCACGATCTCCGAAGACGAACTCCTGAAGGGCCTCGCGATCGTCCGCGAGAGCCTCGCGGCGGCACTGGCCGAGTAGCCTTTCGCAACGGAACCGTGCGAACGCGATGAGGCCCCTCCGAACGGAGGGGCCTCACTGCTGCACTGACGGGTGACGTCGCGCTAATTCAGCGTGAACAGCACCGTCTGGGCGTTGCCCGCGACGTCGTAGACGAGCATCGTGTTCTGGCCCTTCACCGCGCCGAAGACGCCCGGCTTGAGGAAGTTCACGTCGGACCACTGGTTGTCGGTCAGGTTCTTGACCACGCCGTTGATCACCACCCGGTCGATCTTGCCGGCGTCGAAGAGCTTGTAGCTCACGAGGTCGTACGAGCTACCGGTCTGCACCGTGAACGACGCGCCGTCCTTCACGGTGACCGTCGGCTTGGTCGCGTCGATGGTGAACGCGAACGTCGAGGTCGCCGAGATGTTGCCGACGAGGTCCTGCGAGTTGTACTTCACCGTGTAGTCGCCGTCGGGCAGCACCACGGTGGCCGTGTGGGTTCCGCTCTTCGCCCCGCCCGCGACCGCGGTCTGCGTGCTCTTGACGAGTGTCGTTCCGCGGTACACGTTGGCGACGATGCGCTTCAGCCCGGCGTTGTCGGTCGCGTCGACCCGCACGGCAAGCGCCGAGAACGGACCCGACGTCGTCGGAGTGACGAGCGTCGCGGTCGGGCGTTCGGTGTCGCGGGCGACGTCGAGGGTCACGGCGCAGCTCGCACAGGTGCCGCCGAGCGTCGCGACCGACGCGGTCGCCGTGAGGGGCCCTCCGGCTGCGGCACCCGAGATCGTCGCCGCGAACGAGACTGTCGCCGCCGGCGCACCGACGGCCGTGGCCGGCACCGCCCAGACGAGCGTCGAGCCGTCGAGCGTGACGCCGGCCGGCAGCGAGGCCGGGTCGATCGTCGCCTGGCCGAGCACCCCCGCGAGGTCGACCTTCACGACCGAGGTCGCGAGCGGCACGCGACCGGTGTTCGTCGCGCTCAGCGTGTACGAGACCACGTCGCCGGCACGCACGACGCCCGTGGAGGGATCGCTCGTGAGGGCGGCGGTGAGCTTCTCGGGCCAGGCCGGCTTGCCGGGCTCGAGGATCCAGTCGGTGTAGAACGCCGTGAGGTCGCGACCCGAGATCTCCTCGGCCAGCGCCTTCAGGTCGGCTCCGGTGCGGCTCGTTCCCGCATAGCGGGTCTGCCACTCCTCGATCAGCTCGAAGAACGCGTCGTCGCCGATCGCCACCCGCAGTGCGGCCCAGAACTGGGCGCCGCGCGTGTAGGTCTGGTAGCCGTAGAGGTTGGCGGAACTCGTCTGGGCTCCCGGTGCGGTCGACCAGTTCGCGCTGGTCGGCGCCGAGGCGTTCCACGAGTTGTAGTACGTGGTCTCGGTCGGGGTCGCGCCGGCGCCGAAGCCCTCCGCCGTGTTGTAGAACGCGGGGCCCCAGGTCGCCATGCCCTCGCCGATCCAGATGTCGGTCCAGGTCACCGGCGACACGTTGTCGCCGTACCACTGGTGCACGAGCTCGTGGATGAGCGTGTTGCCGCCGACCGAGCCGGCCGACGGGAAGAACGACCGGTCCTGCGTCTCGAGCGCGTAGTTGATGCCGCTCGGAACGGTGTCGACGATCACGCCGGTGCTCTTACCCGGATAGGGCCCGTAGAGCGTCTCGAGGTTGCGGATGATGGTGCCGAGCTGCGCCTCGCGCGTGCGGATCGTGTTCTTGTTCGCCGCGGCGAGCGCGTAGTCCATGAACGACCACGACGGGATCGTGCTGCCGTCGCTGAGCGCGACCTCCGACTGGATCACGTCGTAGCGGCCGATCGAGATGACCGCCAGCTCCGAGGCCATGGGCTTCGTCTGCTCCCAGACCCACGTGGTGCGCGTGCCGTCGGGCGACGCGGTCTTCGACGCGAGCTCGCCGTTGCTCACCGCCGCGGCCTCGGCGGGCGCGGTTCCGGCGACGGTGTTCAGGATCGTCGGGATGTCGATGGTGAAGGTGTACGTCGCCTTGTCGGCCGGCGTGTTGTTGTGGGGGTATCCCGTCATCATGCCGATCGGCTGGCCGAGCAGCGTGGCTCCGTCGGAGGTGCGGTTCCAGCCCTCGGACGAGCCGTCGAGATCGGTGTGCGAGCTGGGGGTGCCGTGGTACGCCACGGCCACCGAGAACTCGCCGCTGACCGGGGTGGTCGGGGTGACGATCAGCTTGTACTTGATCGCACTCGGGTCGACCTCGCGCACCCAGGCGGCCGCAACGCCGTCGACCGTGACGGCGTCGACCTCGAGCCCCTCGAAGTCGAGCGAGAAGCTCTTCAGCGGCTGCGGCGCGGTCGCCGTCATGGTGGTGGTGGCCTGGATCGTGCCGGCGATCGTCGAGCCCGACTGCGTGGCGTTCGGGGTCCACGCGATCGCCACGTCGTAGTCGAGCGCGTCGTACCCGCCGTTGCCGACGTTCGGGAACATCGGATCGGTCGAGGTGCGCGCCCCGTCGATCGGCTCGTCGGCGGATGCCTCCATGGCCGGCGCCGTCGTCAGCAGCGCCGCCGCGAGCAGGCCGGGCAGGGCGAGCGCGACGAGTCGCCTCGGCCTGGTGTCGGGAAGGGGTCGGAACGTCATCAGCTCTCCTTCGTCGCAGAGGCCGCACTTCGGGCCATCCGTGCGCTCACCATATCGGCGACGTATTTCGCTTGGATAGCGGTTGCATTGCGCGGATGCTGCTCAGCGGCGTGGATTGCTGCGAATCAGCGCCGAATCGACGCACCGTTTCAGCGCGCGTCGAGGCACACGACGATGCTCGATCGGAGGGCCCGATCGCCCAGGACGACCCGGCTACTCGGTGACCGCAGCGGCGTCGGCGAGGTGCCGGGCGCCGTGGTTCAGCACCTTCACGACGATGCCGCGCCGGCGGAGCGCCGCGATCGTGCGCACCTCCTCGTCGGCGGTGCGTCCGAGGGCGTGCTGGTTGGAGACGACGAGCACGTCGCCCGCGCGCAGCGTGCCGAAGAAGCGCTCGAGACGCTGCTCCCAGTTCTCGACGCTCTCGGGCGCCGGGTGGCGGAAGTCGAAGATCGCGACGCCGAACGCGGCGAGGTCGTCGCGCTGCTCGGTCACCGACGGCATGTCGGGGCGCGCGACGACGAGGCCGACGAGGCGCGAGCCCTCGGGGCGCGCCTTCCACCATTCGCCGTCGGGCTGGAGCTCGATGAAGCACTCGGGGCAGCCCTCGGCCTCGTGCACGTGGGTGTGGGCGGCCGTGCGGCTCACTCCTGCGGCCTCGGCGCGGCCGTTCGTCGCGGCATCCGTCTGGTCACTCATGCGTGTGCTCCTCCTGCATTCCTCACCCATTGTCCCGGTTCGGCGGCCCGGATGGGAACCGCGCGCCGCGAGGTCAGGCGGGATCGTCGCTGAGCCGGCGCAGGAGCCGCGCGAGCGTCGCCTGCTCGTCGCGCGTGAGGGTCTCGAGCTCGACGGCCTCGCGCGCGACGAGTCCGCGCATGGCCTCGTCGACCCGGGTCGCGCCCTCGGGGGTGAGGCGCACGAGCACGCTGCGCCCGTCGCGGGGATTCGGGCGGCGCTCGACGAGTCCGCGCACGGCGAGGTTGTCGAGCCGGTTCGTCATCGCGGCGCTGCCGATCATGGTGGCGGCGATGAGGTGCGCCGGGCTGAGCTCGTGCGGCTCGTCCTGGCGGCGCAGGGCCGCGAGCACGTCGAACTCCCATGAGGCGAGCCCCGCGTCGCGGAACGCGGCGGCGCGCAGCTTCGAGAGCCGGTTCGCCGCACGGCGCAGCCGCGACATCACGTCGAGCGGCGAGAGGTCGGCGTCGGGCAGACGGCGCGACCAGGCGTCGATCAGCAGGTCGACCTCGTCGTCGCGCTCGCTCGGTCTGGGGTTCACGCTCTCGACAGTAGCGAACGGGAGGGCGGATGCCGCGGCATCCGCCCTGGGGTCAGGGGCGTCCGTGCGGGGCGCGGGTGGTCAGGCGCGCACGGGCGCGCGCAGCGAGAGCGCGTCGAGCACCGTGACGAGGGTGTCGGGGTCGCCGACGTTGCCGGGCACGACGACGTAGAGCACCTCGCGCCCGTCGTGGGCCTCGAGGCTCCACACCGAGACGCCGGGCACGACCTGGCCGAGCACGACCGCGGAGGTCGCGCCGATGCCGGTGCGCGCGACCTCGGCCGAGGTGATGCCGCCCTTCGACACGACCACCGAGACCTCGGGGAGCAGGTCGCGCACCGCCGTCGTCAGGGCGCGCATCACGCGTTCGCCGTGATCGAGGGTGTTGTGCGTCGCCGAGCGTTCGCGCTCGGTCGTGACGATCGCGAGCGGTCGGGTCGCCAGGCGGGCGTGCGCCGCGGCTGAGGCCGTGTGCCCGGCGGCGACGGCGTCGGCGAGTGCCGCGTCCGTGTCGATGACGGACGCCTCGCCCCAGGCGGCGACGACGGGTTCGAGCTGCGCGGTCGCGCCGGCCGTGTGCGAACCGCACACGAGCAGCACGGGGCCGGGCTCGGCCACGAGCGGGGTCTCGAGCAGGCCCCGGCTCGCGACGCCGGCGAGCTCGGCCGCGAGGGGAGCAGCACTCCGCACGACGACGTTCGCGCCGCCGGCGGCGGCCGCCTCGACGGCTCGGGCGATCGCGGAGATGTCGTCGGCCGTGACCGCGTCGGGGGCGATGACGGTACCGGGCGTCGCCCCGGCGAGCACGCCGGCGAGCGCGCCCGCGCGAACCTCGTCGAGGCCCACGGTGCGGGCCGCGCGCGGCGACTTCTCGGCGAGGTAGTCGAGCATGACGCCGGTCGTGAAGCCGAAGACGGGGTCGGCGGCGTACTCGCTCTGGTGGGCGGGCACGTCGACGCCGGCCACGCGCACGTAGTGCACGCCGTCGCGCGTCGTGCGCCCGCCGTCGGGGAACGCGGGCACGAAGAGCATGACCGCGTCGCCGTCGAGGAACACCTCGGTCTCGGCGAACACGTGACCGCGGAGCGTCGAGTCGCCGCGCAGGACGAATCGCACGTCGGCGCCGAGACGTTCGGCCGCGGCCTCGCCGTCGGCCCGGATGCGACGCGTCAGCTCGACCGCCTCGGCCTCGGGCAGCGCGCGGCTGTTCGTCTGCACGTAGACGCTGTCGGCCCGGCCGAGCGCCTCGGTCAGCAGATCGGCGCTGCTCTCGAGCAGCACCGCGACGCCGGTCGCGGCCTGGGTGCCGGTGGGGTCGTCGTCGAGGACGATGGTCTTCATGGCGGTGCTTCCTTCGGTGTGGCGGGTGCGCGGAGAGGAGCGGGTGGGGCGGATGCCGCGGCATCCGCCCCACCGCTCGTTCAGGAGGACCGGGCGATGATCGCGTCGACCTCGGCGCGCTCCTTCTTGCCCCAGGTCTCGCGGGTGAGCAGGGTGCCGATGAAGCCCAGCAGGCCGCAGGCGAGGTAGACCCATGCGACGCCGCCCCAGCCGAGCGGGATCGCGACGGCCGTGGCGATGAGCGGGATGAAGCCCGAGATCGCCGCCGAGAACTGGTAGCCGATCGAGGCGCCCGAGGAGCGCACGTTCGTGCTGAACAGCTCGGAGAACCAGGCGCCCTGGGTGCCGGCGAGAGCGTCGTGGATGATCGACATCGCGATGATGTAGACGAACACGATGAGGTACGGCACGCCCGTGTTGACCATCAGGAACATCGGGAACGCGAACGCCATGAGCGCGATCGTGCCCACGAGGTACACGGGCTTCCGGCCGACGCGGTCGGTGAGGGCTCCGAACAGGATCGTCGTGAACAGGCCGAGGGCCGCGGCGGTGACGAGCCCGGTGAGCGCGGTCGCGCGGTCGGTGATCGGCTCGTCGCCCGTCGTGAGGTACGAGAGCATGTACGTGACGATCACGTAGAAGCCGCCCGACTCGGCCAGACGCAGGGCGATGACGCGCAGGATCGTGCGCCAGTCGTTCTTGAAGACCTCCTTGAGCGGGTTCTTCACCGTGAGGCCGGCGGTCTTCGTCTCGACGAACTCGGGCGACTCCGAGACCTTGGCCCGGATGATGAGGCCCGCGACGATGAGCACCGACGAGAGCAGGAACGGCAGGCGCCACGCGAGCTCGCTGTCGAGGTTCGTCGACCACAGGAACACGAGGTTGGCGAGCAGCAGGCCCAGCGGCACACCGGCCTGGGGGATGGCGGTGTACTTGCCGCGCTTCTTCCACGGCGCGTGCTCGAACGTCATGAGGATGGCGCCGCCCCACTCGGCACCGAACGCGATGCCCTGGATGACGCGGATGAGCACGAGCAGGATGGGCGCGAGCAACCCGACCTGCTCGTAGGTGGGCAGGATGCCGATGAGCACCGTCGAGATGCCCATGAGCAGGAGCGCGCCGACGAGCACGGGCTTGCGGCCGATGCGGTCGCCGAGGTAGCCGCCGATCACGCCGCCGAGGGGGCGCATCGCGAAGCCGATGCCGAACGTGGCGAAGCCGAGCAGGATGCCGACGACGGGGTCCTCGGCGTGGAAGAACACGGTGTTGAAGTACAGCGCCGCAGCGGTGCCGTACGCCAGGAAGTCGTAGTTCTCGATCGTCGTGCCGACGGCACTGCCGATGGCGGTCTTGAGCTTGTCGGGCGAGCCGTCCTTGGCCCGCTGCGCTGGTTCGATGGTCATGGTCGTCATGGTCGGTTCATATCTCCCTTGATACTGAAGCCATTCGGCCTCGTTCCGGCGGGAGCCGAACCGGGTGACCTAGGTTCGGGGTGCCCCGCCGTGAGCGGTGATCTTGTAGAAATCGGTGATGTGGCGCCGTACGTGGTCGGCCGCCGCGCGGCCGTCGCCCGCGACGATCGCGGCGAGGATCTCGCGGTGTTCGGCACGGACGGTCTTGGCCGTCTCGCGCCAGTCGTCGAGTTCGGCGTACACCTGCACCATCTGGCGATGGATCGCGGTGCGCAGCGAGCCCATGAAGTGGGCGGTGAGTGCGTTGCCCGTGGCCTCGGCGATCCTCAGGTGGAAGGCGGCGTCGAGGCGGTTGAACTCCGCGGAGTCGATGCGGGGGTCGTCCATGCGGTCGAGGATCGCCTGGAGCTCCTGGTGGTCGTCATCCGTGGATCGGTAGGCGGCCTCCTCGACGCTCCACACCTCGAGGGTGAGCCGGGTCTCGAGCACGTCGTTCCAGCTGAAGTGCGCGAGGGCGATCTGCAGCTTGAGCAGGTTCACCATGCCGTCGCCGGGGGTGGAGAGGAGCACCGCTCCCCCGTCGGGTCCGCCGCCTCGACGGATCTCCACCACCCCGAGCGCTTCGAGCACTCGGAGCGACTCCCGCAGCGAGGGCCTGGAGACTCCGAGCGAGACCGCGAGCTCGCGTTCGCTCGGCAGGTGATCGCCGGCCTTCAGCCGACCGTCGAGGATGCGTTCCTCGATCTGACCCATCACCTGCTCGTAGGTTCGAATCCGCTGCACGGGCTCCCACGCGTCGTTCGATGCCATGCGTCATCCCCTCCGATTGCCGGAGGCCACGAGCGGTGAAGTCCGGTGACTCCATCGTAGTTTCCATGGTCGGACGGTCAGACCGGTTCAGGCCGCGACGACAGCGTGTTCGGCGCGGAACTCGGCTTCGAGCTCGCGGCGGATCTGCACCGCGAACTGCGACTCGTCGAGCTGCACGTCGTCCCACGAGACCGTCTGGTCCTTGGGCACGTCGCGGATGAGCTTGGCGCCGTGCGCGAGCCCGAGGGGCAGCGCCTTGCGGTCGAGCGAGATGTGCGCGGGGGCGAGCTTGCCGAAGACCGTGTAGCCGCCTTCGCCGTCGAGCGTGTCGCCCGCGCGGAGGTCCTTCTTGGCCGTGGTCACGACGTCGCCGCGGAAGCCGGTGGGGGCGCCGGTGGCCTCGTTGCGGAGCACCGCGGCCGCGATCGAGACCCCGAGCTCGAGGCCGATCATGTGGTACGGCCGGTAGAGCGAGCCGTAACGGCCGGTCTCGTCGGTGTGCACGCCGTACTCCTTGAAGCACTGCACGGCGTAGTCGGTGGTCGCCTCGAACGTGACGTAGACACCCCAGCGCAGGTTGTCGGGCACCTCGCGCCCGTCGCGGTACATGCTCGACGCGATCTCGACCGTGCCGCGGCGCGTGAGGCTGCCGCCGCGCAGGCTGTTCTCGCGGAACACGGTAGGCAGGTCGTCCTTGCTGGCCGCCGGGAAGAGCAGGCCCTCGTCCTGCGGGATGAGGCCGGTGCCGTTGGCGACCGCCGCCATCTCGATGGCGGACTTGGTGCCGTCGAGGAACGAGTTGAACATCTTGGGGTTGTAGTCGCCGCTCGCGAGCTGCTCGTCGCTGAAGCCGTAGTAGTTCCACACGGTGTCGGGCGTCGAGTAGTTGTACTCGGGCAGGTACTTGGTGCCCTTGCCCGCTGCGACCACGTCGAAGCCGACGGTGCGGCACCAGTCGACGAGCTCGCAGATGAGGGCGGGCTGGTCGCCGTAGGCCATTGCGTAGATGACGCCCGCGGCCTGCGCACGACGCTGCAGGATCGGCCCGACCATGCAGTCGGCCTCGACGTTGACCATGATGACGTGCTTGCCGTGGTCGATCGCGGTGACGGCGTGGTAGGTGCCGACGAGCGGGTTGCCGGTGATCTCGAGGATGACCTCGACGCCGGGATGGGTGATGAGGGCGGTCGAGTCGTCGATGACCGCGGTGCCGCCGGTGCGGACCGCTTCGTCGAGCGAGCCGGCCGCGTAGCGCTCGGCCGGCCAGCCGGTGCGGGCGAGGGCGTCCTTCGCCTTGGGCACGTTGATGTCGGCGACGCCGACGACGTGGATGTTGGCGCTGCCGACGGCCTGGGTGAGGAACATCGAGGCGAACTTGCCTGCGCCGATGACGCCGACTCGGATCGGGCCGGCCTCGGCCGTGCGCTGCTGCATGAGCGTGAAGAGATTCACGAACCACTCCTTTGTAGTGCTCCCGACGAGGGCGATGCCAGGCGGAACTTGCGGATCTTGCGGAAACTTCGTATCGGAATGATGGTCAGACCATCACCGTTTCAAGGAGTGTAGGCATTGGTCTGACCATCTGTCAAGCAAGCCGCAGAAAGTGGCAAAGCGGGCTCCGGATGCCGCGGGCGGGCCGACGGCCGCGCGCGCGACCCGGTGCCGGGCGCGCGAAAAAGGGCGGGGCGGATGCCGCAGCATCCGCCCCGCCCTCGTGCACGCCGTGAGGCGTCGCGACTGTCCGGGTTACTGCACCGACCAGCCGCCGTCGGAGGCGAGGATCGCGCCGTTGATGTTGACGCCGTCGTCGCTCAGCAGGAACGTGATCGACGCGGCGAGGGCCTCGGCGGTCGCGACCGTCGGGATCGCACCCTGGAACGGCGCGAGGCGGGCCGAGCCGACCTCGGACACGTGCGGGGGGAACGGGATGCCGGTGGCGACGCCGCCCGGGGCGACGGCGTTGACGCGCACGCCCTGGAGCGCGTACATGAAGGCGGCCGACTTCGTGAGGCCGACGACCGCGTGCTTGGAGGCCGTGTAGGCGTTGCCCGACGCGTTGCCGCGCAGGCCCGCCTCGCTGGCGACGTTGACGATCGAGCCCTTGCCGGCCTCGAGCATGAAGGGCACGACCGCACGCGTGAGCTTGAACGTGCCGGTGACGTTGACGGCGATGACCTTGTCCCAGATGGCGTCGGGGGTCTCGTGGATCGGCGAGAAGTCGTCGTTGATGCCGGCGACGTTGGCGAGGCCGTGGATCGAGTCGCCTGCGGCGGCGACGATCGCGTCGATCGACTCCTGCTTGGTGATGTCGCCCGCGACGGGCACGATCTCGGCGCCGGGGATCGAGGCGGCGAACTCGTCGAGCTTCTCGGCCGAGATGTCGACGGCGACGACACGGCCGCCCTCGCGTGCGATGCGGCTCGCGGTGGCACGGCCGATGCCGGAGGCGGCGCCCGTGACGATGACGGTCTTGCCCGCGAAACGGCCGGAGGTGATCTTCTCGGCCCAGACCTTGGAGTCGCCGTCGTCTTCGGGGATGACGCCGCCGTTGACCGCCTTGACGAGCTCGTCGACGGCCGACTGGGGCATCTGGCCCTGGCTCATGACGACGAGCTGCTGGAGCGGGAGGCCCGCGATGGGCGCGAGCTGGTCGGTCGAGCCGCCGCCCTGGCCGACGAGGCCCTGAAGGGCTGCCGCACCTGCGGGGTCGGCGAGCCACTCGGCGATGGTGGAGTTGGCGGTGAGGGCCATGAGGTGTTCCTTTTCTGCTCCGAACTGGACACCTCCAGCCTAAACAACATCTGTCGGATATCCGACAATTGTCGGCGAAGTCACGGTTTCGACGTCGATCCAGTGCGACAATGCGGGAGTGAGTGAAGCGACCGACGACCGAGGCGAGCAGCGCGTCGACGCACGCGTCGAGCGCACGAGGCGCGCCCTCCAGCAGGCGGCGCTCGAGCTCGCGCGCGCGGGCCGCTTCGACGAGGCCACCGTCGCCGAGATCACCGACGCCGCGGGCGTCAACCGCTCGAGCTACTACCAGCACTACGACGACCGCGACACGCTGCTCGCCGACGCGATCGAGGCCGCCGAGATCGAGGCCGTCGCGGGCCTCGACGTGCCGACCGCCATCCCGACGCAGCTGCCGACGTCGATGGTCGCGTTCCTCGCGCACTTCGACGCCGACGCCGACCTCTACCGCCGACTCCTCGGCGAGCGCGGCTCCCCCATCGTCACGGCGCGCATCCGGGGCCGGTTCCAGGCGCAGGCCCGGGCGGGCGTCATCTCGTCGGGCACGACCGCGTTCGAGGGGCTGCCGATCGACATCGTCGCGGCGGGCATCGCCGGGTCGTGCCTCGCGGTCGTGCAGGCGTGGCTCGAGCTCGAACCGCGCCCGAGCGTCGAGACGGCCGCCGAGTGGGTGTGGCGCGTGCTCGTCGGCCCGGGCGAGCCGCTCTGAGTCGGGCGAGCGGATGCCGCGGCGCGGCGCCCGTCGCCACGCTCGCCGTCGGCCCGGCCGCGGGCTCCGCCGTCGGGCCCATGTGCGGCGGCGGTCAGTCGACCCGGTAGGCGTCGTACACGACCTCGCGTGGGCCGCGCGCGGCGACGCCGACGATGAGCTGCCGCTGCAGGTGAGCCAGGTCGGGGGCGGAGGTCTCGACCTCGACGTGCAGCCGGAACGTGTACCGCTCGGGCGGCACGACCTCGCCGCGCCCGAGCGCCGCGAGCACCTCGGGCGACCCCGAGCGGATGCCGTGCGTGCGCAGGTGCAGCAGGTCGCCCTCGCCCGTGCGCGCCGAGTAGCGCGTGTCGATCTCGATCGTGCCGTCGGGGCGCACGACCTGCCAGTCGGCACCGCCCGGGAGCACCTCGGCGTCGAGTCCGTCGCTGAGGCGCCCGCCGAGGATCGGCACGACCCGGCGGTGGCCGGCACTCGTCACGCCGTGGTCCTCGATGCCGTCGACGAGCACCTCGGCGCGGAACAGCTTCACGAGCCGGGTGGCCGGCGGCTCGACGCCGCTCATGCCCGGGTCCAGACGGGCAGCGTGATCGACGACGGGCGGACCGGCTCGTGGAAGACCTCCTGGTTCGCGGGCAGCAGTTCGACCTCGGTCGCGGCCGGGCCGCCGGTTCCGCCGTTGCGCGCGTACCGCGGGTAGGCGCCGGAGCTGACCTGCACGCGCACGCGGTTGCCGGCGGCGAAGCGATGCGCGGTCGGCCAGAGCGGCACCTCGACCTCCCACGCGCCGTCGTCGGTGCGCGGCGGGTCGGTGTGCCGCGTGCCGGGAGCGCCGATGCGACGGATCGCGTCGGTCACGCTGAGCGAACGGCCGTCGGGGTGCACCTCGGTGATCCGAACGAACACGTCGACGCTCGGGCGGTCGCTGCGCAGCCAGACCTTCGCGACGGGCGTGCCCGTGACGTCGAGATCCGCGGCGAGGGGCTCGCTCGTGAAGCACGCGACATCCTTCCGCTGCTCGTGCTCGCGGTCGTCGACCGCGCCGCCGTCGCCGCGCAGCACCGGACCGCCGGTCGAGGGCGTCGGGTCGCCGGCCGGGTCGTAGCGGAACGCCGTCGGCGCACCGGGCGCGGTCGGCGCCTCGGGCCCGACGCGTCCGCCGGCCCCGAGGTACCACTCGACGGGCCGCGTGCCGACCGGCGGCCAGGCCGACGAGTCGTGCCACTCCCCCGCGCCCGAGCCGCCGCCGCTGCCGCTGCCGCTGCCGCTGCCGCTGCCGCTGCCCGCGCCCTGCAGGAAGAACCGCACGGGGGCCGCGCGCGGGTTCGGGACGCCGCGGAACTGCTCGTCCCACATCGCGATCGCGTTCTCGATGTCGGCGATCGACGAGTCGGCCGAGTCGTGGCCCCACGGTCCGATCGTGAGCAGCGGCTGCCTCCCCTGCGCCACGAGGTCTTCATAGGTGCCGATCTGCCACGGCAGGAAGATGTCGTACCAGCCGGTCGTCATGCTGACGGGTGCCGTCACGCTCGCGACATCCGCCCGGTACGACTGCTCGGCCCAGTAGGGGTCGCGCAGGTCCTCGTGGTGCAGCCAGTCGGGGTACCACGGGATCGTCTCGCCGGTCGCGGCCCGGTCGCCCTCGACGAGCGGCGTGTGCCCGAGCGCACGCGTGAACCTCGTGTCGGGGCCGATCATCGTGAGGATGATCTTCGGGCTCTCGATGACCGTCATCATGCGGCTCCACGTGAGCGAGTTGCGCAGCGCGAACGCGCCGTGGTCCCACGTGATCGCGCCGAAGTCGGGCATCGTCACGGCGAGCGACATCGACTCGGCGGCGGTCTCTGGCTCACCCGCCCTGATCGCCGCGGCGGTCGCCGACCACTGCGTGAATCCGAGGTAGCTGCCGCCCGCCGACACGAGGTGTCCCGTGAACCACGACTGCGCGCGCACCCAGCGCAGCGTGTCGAGCCCGTCGGACGCCTCGCTCCGCTGCGGCACGAACTCGCCGCCGGACCCGTGCGTGCCGCGCACGCTCTGGAGCAGCACCGGGAACCCGCGGCTCGCGAGCGGCATGGGCAGCCGTGCGCGGAACGTCGACGAACGGCCGTACGGCGTGCGCATCACGACCGTCGGCGTGCCCGGCTCGATGCGATCGGGCATGAGCAGGTCGCCGACGAGCACCGTGCCGTCGCGCATCGGGGTCTCGACGCGCGAGATCTCGACGTGCCGGTCGCCCGGCTCGAACCCCCTGAGGGTGCGGCGCATGGTCGCGTCGGCGATGCGGTCGGAGAGGGTGCGTCGGGTCATTCGTCTTCCTTGACGGTCGGGTGGGGCGGGCTCGGGATGGGGGTGGGGCGTGCAGGCTGGGGTGTTCGGGTGCTGCGGTGCTTCGGGTGTTGCGGTGCTTCGGGTGTTGCAGTGTTCGGGTGCTGCAGTGTTCGGCTAACCGGCTTCGGAGGTCGGGCGGATGCCGCGGTCGGCCCGTGATCGTTCCTGCAACGTGTCGCGCAGCCGTTCGAGGGCGGGCAGCGCGGCGGCGAGCGCCGCCGCGTCGGCCGGATCGAGGTCGGCGAGCGCGTCGCCGACGAGGTCGGCGCTGGCTGCGTCGAACCGTTCGAGCAGTCGGTGCGCCTTGGCCGAGGCGCGCACCTCGACGCGGCGGCGGTCGGCGGCATCCGTCGCCCTCGTGACAAGCCCGGCGGCCTCCATCGACTTCAGCAGGTTGCTCACCGTCGTGCGATTGAGGCTGAGGTCGTCGGCGAGCTCGACCGGGCTGCGCGTGATGCCGGCGGGCAGTGCGCGGAGCACCTCGATCTGCGCGTCGGGGATGTCGGGCAGGTGCTCGGCCGCGCGCGCGGCGCGGAGGAGGCTCCGCCGGAGCGGCGAGATCAGGCCGCTGAGGCGCGCGACGTCGAGGCCCTCGGGTCGGGCGCCGTCGAGGCCGCTCATGCGTGCACCTGCGGCGTCAACGACGAGCGCTGGTTGAGGAGCTCGGGGTGGAATCCGGCCGCCACCTTGTAGGAGTCGGCGATCTGCCGCAGCTCGGCCTCGGGGATCACGTCGTGGATGTCGGCGAACCCCTGCGGTGCGCGCTCATGGGCGAGCTGCATCACGCGCTCGGGGCCGAGCTGCCTGGTCATGTCGCTGAGCTTCGTCGTCGCGGGGCGACGGTCTGCCTCGTATGCGGCGAGCGCGGCGTCGATCGCGGTGTCGTCGGCGGCCTCGCCGGCCGCCCCCGCCAGGTGGAACGCGAGCGTGCGCGCGTCGAGGATCGCCTGCGATGCACCGTTCGACCCGTTCGGATACAGCGCGTGCGCGGCGTCGCCGAGCAGGGTCGTGCGGCCGACCGTCCAGCTCGCGAGCGGGTCGCGGTCGACCATCGGGTACTCGAGGATCTCGTCGGCCGCCGCGATCACGCCCGGAACGTCGAGCCAGTCGAAGCGCCAGTCGGCGAAGAGCTCGACGATGGGCGCGGGGTCGACGGCGTGGTTCCAGTCGGCGGTCTCGTCGACGCCCTCTGGTGCACGGCGCTCGGCGATGAAGTTCACGCGCGCGAACCCCTCGGGCGCTGCCTCGCCGGTCGCGCCGGCGGCCAGCGGGTAGGCCACGAACTTCTGCTCGGCGTCGCCCGCCATGATCATCGTGCGGCCGTCGAGGTACGTCGGGACCACCGCGGTGCCGCGCCAGAGCACGAGCCGGTTCCACGGGGGCGCGCCCTCGCCAGGGTTCGCCTGCGCGCGGATCGCGGAGTGGATGCCGTCGGCGGCCACGACGACGTCGGCGTCGAGCACGAGCTCGTCGCCCGCGGCATCCGCGAACCGCACGCGCTCGACGCGACGGACCGCGCCGCCCGCGCCCTCCGCCCCGCCCTCGGCGACCTCGACGCCGTGCTCGACGCCCGTCGCGCGCCAGCCGAGCCGGATCGCGTCGGCGCCGAAGCGCTCGCGAACCGCCTCGACGAGCAGCAGCTGGAACTCGCCGCGGTGCACCGACAGCTGCGGCCACCGGTAGCCGGCGTCGAGCCCGCGCGGTTCGCTCCACACGGGCTGGCCGAAGCGGTTGAAGTAGGCGAGGCGCCCGGGCGCTGCGGCGATCGCGGCGACCCGATCGGCGAGGCCCAGCTCGGTGAGCTCGCGCACGGCGTGCGGCAGCAGGTTGATGCCGACGCCGAGTGGGCGCAGCTCGGAGGCCCGCTCGATCACCGTCACATCCTCGAACCCCGCACGCCCGAGACTCAGGGCGGTCGCGAGCCCGCCGATGCCGGCTCCGATGATGACGATCTTCACGCTGCCTCCTTGCAAGTGGTGAATTGAGTTTGGAACAAACACAATTCCTTGTCAAGGGGGGGCGGACGCGCGACGGGTCGCCCGCGTCACGGGTGTTCGACGCATCCGGGACCCGATGAACCGCGCCCGGATTCGGCGAACCCCCGTGGCGCAACCGAGGGAGGAGCGGAGTGCCGCTCAGGCGGGCGGCACCGGGGCCACGAGCTGGTTGCCGCTGCGCAGCACGCGCGGGTCGGCGACGGCCTCGGCCGAGAACGCGCCGAGCGCGCCGGGCGCATCGGGCGACGAGACTCCGCTCACGGTGAACACCCACGACTCCCCCGGCAGCAGCGTCACGAGGCCCGAGTCCACCGAGGCGTGCGCGTCGAGCTTGTCGACGAGCAGCGTCAGGTCGCGCACGACGGAGCTCCCGGCCGTGACGGTTACGGCGACGACCCCGGCACCGGTCGAGGCGGTTTCGACCGTCAGGCCGGCCGCCGCGAGCGCGCTGTCGCGCGGCTCGGCGAACCACCAGAGCCCGCGCACGTCGCCGAGCGAGGCCACGAGCAGCTCGCCCGCGGCATCCGTCGCCTCGGCGACCTCGACGGGCACCGGCGCGGTGAGCGCCGAACGTGCGGGCACCTCGACGGATGCCGCGGCTCGCGCCAGCACCGACCCGTCGAAGCCGCGCCGCTCGAGCACGACCTCGCCCGACCAGGCGTCGTCGGTGTCGTTGCCGACGATCGCGGCGAGGCCGGGCGCCCCCGAGCCGTCGCCCCGCGGCTGGATCGACACGACGCGCGGCGCGAACGCGTTGCGGATCGCGTGCAGCAGCGGCTTGGCGTGCCCGTCACCGTCGATCGCGGCCCACGAGGTGACCGGCCAGCAGTCGTTCAACTGCCACACGACGGCGCCCGCGGTCTTCGGCCAGTGCGACCGGTAGTGGTCGAGAGCGCACGAGATCGCGTTGGCCTGGTTGAGCTGCATGGCCCAGTGCCACGTCTCCATATCGTTCGGCACCCGGTAGTGGCGCACGAGACCCGCGGTGAGCTTCGCGTTGCCGTCGATCGCCTTCTGGTGCACGATCATGCCGGGCGACTCGGGGGTGAGCGGGTCGTCGCCGATCGCCCTGGTGAGCGTCGACCACGCGGGAGGACCCTGCCAGCCGAACTCGGCCACGAACCGCGGCTCGAGGTCGCGGTAGTGCGGCCAGTCCTTCTGGTTCCACAGGTCCCAGACGTGCATCGTGCCGTGCGCCTCGGCGTTCGGGTGCTCGCCGCCTGGGCTGAACGGGCTGCCCGGCGCATACGGCACGTGCGGTGCGAGCTCGGCCACGAGCTTCGGAAACAGCTCGTGGTAGTAGTACGCGCCCCAGGTGCGGCCGTCGAGCGCGAGCTTCCAGCCCCAATCCTCGTAGCCCCAGAGGTTCTCGTTGTTGCCCGTCAGCAGGGCGAGCGACGGATGGTGCGCGAGGCGCACGATGTTGTCCCGCGCCTCGGCGGCGACCTCCGAACGCAGCGGCTCCTCCTCGGCGTACGCCGAGCACGCGAACAGGAAGTCCTGCCACGTCAGCAGTCCCAACTCGTCGCAGAGGTCGTAGAAGTCGTCGGACTCGTAGATGCCGCCGCCCCACACGCGCACGAGGTTGAGCCCTGCGGATGCCGCCTGCGTCAACCGTTCGCGATACCGCGTGGCGTCGACCCGCACGGGGAACGCGTCGTCGGGAATCCAGTTGACGCCCTTCACGAGGATCGGCTGCCCGTTGACGACGAGCTGGAACGGGGTGCCGTCGGCATCCGGTTCGGTGTTCCAGCGCAGGTCGCGGAAGCCGACTACCCGGTGGGTCGAATCGATGACCTGCTCGCCATGCAGCCGCACGTCGACGACGTAGCGCGGCTGCTCGCCGTAGCCCGCCGGACACCATCGCTCGACCTCGTCGAGTTCGAGGCGCACACTCGCGCGATCGCCGACGACCGCAACCACGGTCGACGGGATCGCCTCGGCCAGACCCGGGCCGTTCACCGCGACCGATACGACGAGGGGCGAGCTCTCGACGACCCCGGGCGCACGCGCGATGGCGACCTCGACCACGACGCTGCCGCCCGCACCCTCCGCCGCGGTCTCCCCAGCGGTCTCGGCGCGCACGAGCACCCGGTCGAACCGCGCCGTCGACCAGCGCTCCCACCGCACCGGCCGCCAGATGCCGCTCGTGGCCGTCGCGATGCCCCAGTCCCAGCCGAAGCTGCACGCCGACTTGCGGATCGCATCGAACGGCGTCGGGTACGGGCGCGGGCGGGCGCCGAGCACGACGCTCTGCGCGTTCGCGTACTTCACCGGACTGCGGAACGCCACCACGAGGTCGTTCGCGCCGGCCTGCACGAGCGTCGACACATCGAACCGGTGCGTGCGGTGCTGGTTCGCGACCTCGGCGACGACCGCGCCGTTCAGCGTCACGGTCGCCACGGTGTCGAGCCCGTCGAAGACGAGTTCATGCACGGATGCCGCGGCGAGCTCGTCGGGCGTCGGCTCGAACGTGGTCTCGTAGGTCCAGTCGACCAGGCCGATCCACGCCAGCGCCGCCTCGTTGTCGTCGAGGTACGGATCGGGGATGAGCCCCTCGCGCAGCAGGTCGAGGTGCACGACGCCCGGCATCTCGGCGGCAATCTCGCCTGCCCCGACGTCATCTGGCACCGGTCCGGATGCCGCGCGCACGCGCCATCCGTCATGCAGAGTTCGGTCGACCCTGTGCTGCTGGTTCGGCTGCTGCGATGACACGCTCGTGGTCTCCGGGGTTCCGTCGTCGGACACGGCAACGCTACCGACTCCGGCTCCGCCTCGCGGAGACGCGCTCCGGGCGATCAGCCGGTCGGCGGGTCAGGTCAGCCGATCACGCCGGCCGTGTCACGCACGAGTTCGCACGTGAACACGTGCGTGCCGCTCGTGCGCTCGTGCCGGCTGCCGTCGGGAAGCTCGATCGTGCACCGCGTCGAGACCGGAACCTCGACATGCAGCTCGAAGCTCGTGCCGTCGACGGTCCAGGCCGAGGAGGCCCGCCCGTACGGCGTCTGCACGGCGCCGCTCGCCGAGGTCAGGCCGCCGCCGGGGATCGGCGCCACGCGGAACGACCGGTATCCGCCCTCGACGGGTTCGATGCCGGCGACGCGGCGGTAGAGCCAGTCGCCGACCGCACCGGCCGCGTAGTGGTTGAACGAGACCATGCCGCCGCTGGAGTCCTCGCCGTCCTTGCCGGAGCCGAGGTCGGCGATGTTCACCGTGCCGTCGGGGCGCAGCGCGTCCCAGCGTTCCCAGATCGTGGTGCCGCCGGCCTCGATCATGTAGAGCCACGACGGAGCACCGGTCTGCAACAGGAGGTCGTACGCCTCATCGACGCGACCGTGATCGGAGAGCGCGAAGAGGATGTACGGCGTTCCGGGGAATCCGGTGCGCAGGTGGCCGCCTGCCTCGTCGATGAGCCGCACGAGGTTCGCGGCCATCGCCTCGGTCTCGTCGCCCTCGGTCATGCCGAAGTGCAACGGCAGCACATAGGCCGTCTGGAACTCTTCTTTCAGCAGGCCGTGGCCATCGGTGAACACCGAACGGTACGCCTTCACGACCTCGTCGCGTTGGGCGCGGTAGCGCGCGGCATCCGCGTGTTCGCCGAGCAGGTCGGCGATCTGCGCGACCAGGCCGCAGGAGTTCGCGAAGTAGGCCGTGCCGATCCACTTGCCCTTCTTGATCCAGTCCTTCGCCGAGCCATCGGGCGAGGTCCAGTCGCCGAAGTGGAACGGGTACTGCCAGATGTTGCGCTGATCACCGACCGAGAGCAGACCCGACCACCACTCGGCGGCCTTCAGGAACCTGGTCATCGTGGGGTACTGGCGACGCAGCAGCCCGAGGTCGCCGCGCGCGAGGTACTCGGCCCACGGCGCGAGCACGCACACGTCGCCCCAGCACGAGGTCGCCATGACCGGGAAGCCGTTGCCCGACCGCGGCACCACCATGGGGATGCCGCCACCGCGCGACTGCTCGGCCGAGACGTCCCGAAGCCACTTGTCGAGGAACCGGCTCATGTCGAAGTTGTAGCTCGCGGTCGTCGCGAACACGGCGTAGTCGCCGGTCCAGCCCTCGCGCTCGTCGCGCTGGGGGCAGTCGGTGGGAATGTCGACGAGGTTGGAGCGGCCGCCCCACTCGATCGCGTTCTGCAGCCCGTTCAGCAGCTCGTTCGAGCACGAGAACTCGCCCGTCGGCGTCAGGTCGGAGTGCAGCACGAGGGCCGTGAGTTCGAGGTCGGCCGGGTCGATGCCGCGCACGCCCACGAACCGGAAGCCCATGTACGTCTGCCGCGGCGAGTATTCCTGCTCGCCGTCGACGCAGGTGTACGTCGCGGTCGCCTTCGCCGTGCGCAGCGACTTCACGAACAGTTCGTCGTCGACGAGCACCTCGGCGTGGCGGAACACCACGGTCTGCCCGTGCGTGCCCCTGATGCGAGCCCGGATGACGCCCGCGAAGTTCTGGCCGAAGTCGTAGACGAGCTCGCCGCTCGGGCTCACGGTCTGCGTCACGGGCGTGAACTCGCGCTGCACGCGCACCGGCGCACCGTACTGGGCGAGCAGCTTCGGGGTCGTGCGCGGTGACGTGAGGTCCACCGACTTCCACGTCATGGCTTCGGGCGTCATGGTCGCGTCGAAGGTCTCGCCGTCGTACCACTCGGCCATGCGCACGGGGCCGTCGGTGCTGACCTGCCAGTCGGGCCCGGTCGCCAGGACGTCCTGGGATCCGTCCTCGAACTCGAGGTGCACCTCCAGGAGCAGCGCCTGCCGGTCGGCGTAGATCATGTTCTTGCGCGCGAACGTGAACGACCCGACGGCCCAGCCACCGGCCACCGTCGCGATGAGGGTGTTCGCGGCATCCGCACCGCTCGCGAGCCGGTCGGTCACGTCGTAGGTCTGCACCTGCATCTGGTTCGCGTACGAGGTGAACCCGGGCGCGAAGTAGTCCTCGCCGACCTTCGCACCGTTGAGGTCGAGCTCGTAGACGCCGAGCGCGGTCGCCTCGATCCACGCGCGCCGCACGGGCTTGGGCAGTTCGAAGCTCGTGCGGAACACCATGGGCACCGGCGACTG
The DNA here is from genome assembly GCF_009749385.1 of Agromyces allii. Taxonomy (GTDB): domain Bacteria; phylum Actinomycetota; class Actinomycetes; order Actinomycetales; family Microbacteriaceae; genus Agromyces; species Agromyces allii. Next base: position 156,398 of record NZ_WBIN01000011.1, read on the forward strand.
CTTCTTCGGCGTGCGGTACGCGGCATCCGTGATCCAACGGGCGATCCACGGCCGTTCGAGGCGGCCGGTGCGGAACGAGGTCTCGGCGACCGCGGTCGCGCCGCTCGTACCGGTCACCTCGACGCGCACCGGGTAGTCGGTGTGCGGCGCGAGTGCCCCCTCGTAGCGGATGCCGACCTGCTCGTGCGTGGTCACTTGCCAGTCGCCGACGCGGATCACGGCCGACGCGAGTGCCTCACCGGGGGTCGTCGAGGCCAGCGCGAAGGCGAAGGCCGGTGCCTCGTCGGTGACGCAGCCGGATTCGAGTCCATCGACGGTCAGGCGGGTGATCTGCATGGTTCAGCTTTCGATTCGTTCGGTGGTTCGGGCTGCGGTGGTTGGGCTTCGCTTCAGCATGCGCCGAAGTCCGCGAACCGGATGCCACGCCGCGATGTCGACGATGCCGGCCGCGACCTCGTGCGACAGGCCGCCCGACGACGACATGGTCATGCTCCGCAGCGACATGAACGGCATCATCCGCATCACGAAGTGCGAACTCTTCAGCCGGGCATCGCGTTCGAGCGACTCGGGCATCGCCATCGCCGACCGGTAGCCGCGGCTCACCGCGCCGACCACGACCGCGTGCATGATGGCGCCCATGACCGAGCGCTTCGCGTCGACCAATCGCGTCTCGAGGCTCAGCCGCCGCGAACGATCGGGGGTCGGCACGGGCGATCCGAGCAGCTCGGGGAAGCTCGCCGGAATCGTGGCCGGAGGCATCGCGTAGTCGGCATCGACCGCCGCCGAGTAAGGCGAACGCGAGTCCTGCCCGGTCGTCACCACGAGCGGTGCCGCGAGTCGGGCCTCGGCTGCGGATGCCGCGAGCACCACCTCGTACGTTCCGTTCTCGAGCACCCAGCCATGCTGCGCGACGTCCCAGTAGGCGAGGTCGGCGAGGTCGAACGAGAGCGCGATCCGCGTGGACTCACCGGCCGCGAGTCGCACCTTGGTGAACGCGCGCAACTCCTTCTCGGCCTTGAACACGGCGCCGTCGTTGTTGCGCACGTAGAGCTGCACGACCTCGGCGCCGTCGCGCTCCCCCGTGTTCGCGATGGTCGCGGCGGCCTCGACCCGGTCGTCGCTCACGCGAACGTCGAGGTCGCGGTAGGCGAACGACGTGTACGAGAGCCCGTGGCCGAACGGGAAGCGAACCGCGGTGCCGGCCCGGTCGTGGAAGCGGTAGCCGACGTAGATCGATTCGGCGTACTGCGAGATGCGCTCACGATCGAAGTCGGCGCACGAGCTCGACTCGGCGTGGGTTCGGGTCCAGGTCTCGGCGAGCTTGCCCGACGGGTTCGCCTCGCCGAACAGCAGCGCGGCCGTCGCCTCGCCGCCGTACATGCCCGGCAGCGAGAGGTTGAGCACGGCCGCGAGTTCGTCGACGAACGGCAGTTCGACGGGCGCCCCCGCGAAGAGCACGAGCACGACGCGCGCGCCGGTGTCGAGGACCTGGCGCAACAGTGCCGTCTGGTGCTCGCCGAGTCGCATGTGCTCGCGGTCGAAGCCCTCACTCTCCTCGAGGTCGTCGAGACCGCCGAAGAACAGCACGGTGCCCGCCGACCGGGCGAGCGCCACCGCCTCGTGTTCGAGCGCGGCATCAGCGGTCTTCGACAGGCTGCGATACCCCCGGGCGTACGCGTACTCGATGCCGCGGCGGTCGAAGGCGTCCTTCGGGGCGATCACCTCGGGCGGGCTGATCAGCGAGGAGCCCGCGCCCTGGAAGCGCATCTTCTCGAACATCTCGCCCACGACCGCGAGCGAACCCGCGACGGCCGCGGCGTTCATCGGCAGCGTGCCGTCATTGGCGAGCAGCACGGCACCCTCGGTCGCGATCTCGCGCGCGAGATCGGCGTGCGCGGCGGGGTCGCTCAGTGGCGCGGAACGGTTCCCCGCAGCCGCGCCCGCCACCCTCGCGGCTCCCGTCGTGCGCTCGACGAGCCGCAGCATCCGCCGCACCGCCTCATCGAGCGTCTCGGGCGCGATGCGTCCGTCGCGCACGCCGGCGAGCAGCTGCTCCCGGTTGTACCGGACCTCGCCCGGCATGTCGAGCTCGCACCCGGCGTTCAGGCTCGCGATGCGGTCGTGGGTGGCACCCCAGTCGGTCATCACGACCCCGTCGAACCCCCACTCCTCGCGGAGGATGCCGGTGAGCAGCATCCGATTGTCGGAGCAGAAGGTGCCGTTGATCGCGTTGTAGGCACACATGACCGTCGCCGGCTTCGCCTCGTTCACGATGCGCTCGAACGCACGCAGGTAGATCTCGCGGAACGCCCGCTCGTCCACGAGGCTGTCGCCGACGAAGCGGAAGTTCTCGTTCTGGTTCGCGGCGAAGTGCTTGACGGATGCCGCGACGCCCTCGCCCTGCACGCCCTGCACGAAGGCACTCCCGAACGCCCCCGAGACGAGCGGGTCTTCGGAGGAGTACTCGAAGTTGCGCCCGCACAGCGGGTTGCGCTTGATGTTCACGCCGGGGGCGAGGAGCACGTGCACGTCGTGGTCGACGCTCTCGCGGGCGATCGCCTGGCCCATACGCCGGGCCAGTTCGGGGTTCCACGTGTTCGCCACCGTGACCGACGTCGGAAAGGCCGTCGTCGGCTCGTTGTCGGCCAGCCCGAAGGCGCCCGCCGCATCGCGCACCTTGCGGAGCCCGTGCGGGCCGTCGGTGACGTACAGCCGCGGGATGCCGAGCCGCTCGATGCCGTTCGTGTTCCACGAGTCGACGCCCTCGAGCAGCAGCACCTTCTCGTCGAGGCTGAGCTGCGCGATCAGGTCGTCGATGGTGGCGGACGACTCGGTCGGCGATGCGGTGTGCGGTGCGGTGGTGCCCATGGAGTGCCTTCAGCTTGCGGTCGGGGTTGCCTCGGAGTGCCGGTGCTCAGCGCACCGAGCGGATGCGGAGGATCACGAGCCCACCAGCGAGCACGAGGGCCGCCGCGATGAGGTAGAGCAGCGAGTAGTTCTTCTCGCCTCCGGTCACGCCGATGAGCAGCACGGCGGGCGCCACGAGCGGTGCGACCGATTGGGGAATCGAGGTGGCGAACCCGGTGATGCCCATGAAGCGGCCCGCATCCGTGGCCTTCTCGGGGAGCACATCGAGCAACAGCGCCTGGTCGACGGCCGAGAACAGGCCGATGCCGACGGAGACGATGAGCGAGCCGGCGATAAGCGCGGTGACGTCGGCGGACAGTGCCATGAGGAGCATGCCCGCAGCCATGATCACGCCGCCGGCGAGCACGAACACCTTGCGCCGGCGGAAGCGGTCGGAGAGGAAGCCGCCGCCGAGAGCCCCTACCGTCACCGCGAGCACTCCGGCGCCGCCGAGCGCGGCGATGATGCCGGCGACCTCGGCCAGCGAGATGTCGAGCCGAGCCGAGAAGAAGAAGGCCGTGAACGTGGTGTTGAGCGTGAGACCGAAGTAGAAGAGGAATCGTCCGAGCCAGTTCCACGAGAAGTCGGGGTACAGCTTGGGGTTGTAGAGGTACTTGCGCAGCACACCGCCGAGCGTGATGGTGTCCTTGACCATGCCGCGGCTGTCGTCTTCGTGCACGAGCGTCACGAACAGCGTGACGAGCACGACGCCCACGATGCCGGGGATGAGGAACAACAGGAGCGCATTGCCGGTGACGCCGAACGTCAGGATGACCCCGAAGACGGGCGCCACCTGGGTCGCGAACCCGGTGAGGCCCGCGACCTTGCCGCGCTGCGCTTCGGGGAGCCGGTCGGCCGTGGAGATCTGCAGGTTGCTGAGCACCGTGCCCCAGCCCCACTGGGCGAGCACCCAGCCGAGGCCGAGCACGAACAGGGTGGGCGCGAGCGCCATGACGACGAGCGAGACCACGCCGACGGCCATGCCGCCGATCATGAACGGGCGACGACGACCGAGCGCGGTTCGCGTGCGGTCGCTCCAGATGCCCATGAAGGGCGAGGTGAGCATCACGAAGAGGGCGCCGGCGCCGGTGATGTAGCCGAGCGTCTCCTCGTGTCCCGGGGCGAGCTCGTTCACCCGGATCGAGAGCGAGATGGCGAGCGGGGTGATGAAGGCCATGAAGACGCCGAACTGCGCCAGGACCATGAACCAGATGTATCTGGCGTTCACCTTGGGCAGGTCGGTCACCGCATCTGGTTCATCGACGGTCGTGGTCTCGTTCGTGGTCATGCGGACTCCATTGTCATGAGTGATGCGTGGGGGTGGGGCATCCGCTCGGGCTCGCCTGGTCGGCTCGGCTGGTTCGGCCTGCGATCACTAGCGCGTGCTAGCGGATGACGGCGATGCTACATTAGGGTGGCTAGCGCGCGCAAGTGCACGAAATCGAAGGAGATGCGGATGCCGCAGACGACGAAGACTCGCCGAGTCACCGCCGCCGACATCGCACGTTCGCTCGGCATCTCGCGCGCGACGGTGGGGTTCGTGCTGAACGACACCCCGGGCCAGACGATCTCGCCCGCGACCCGCACCCGCGTGCTCGACGAAGCGGCCCGGCTCGGCTACCGCCCGCACATCGCCGCGCGCGCGCTCGCGAGCGGGCGCACGCGCATCGTGATGCTCGTGCTGCCCGACTGGCCGCTCGACTTCAACCTGCGCCGCAACATCGAAGAGGCCTCGCTCGCCCTCGATGAGGCCGGGTACGCGCTCATCACCTACACGCCCCACCCCACCGGTCGCGCCCGACCACTCTGGGAGACCCTGCAGGCCGACGTCGTGATGGCGATGACCACCTGGGCCCCCGGGCAGGTCGAGTCGCTTCGCGCCGCGGGCGTCACCCGCATCTTCCCCGACCCCGAGGCGCCACCCGCTGCCGAGTGGCACGAAGAGGGGCCGGTCCTGCAGGTGCAGCACCTCGTCGATCTCGGCCACCGCAGCATCGCGTTCGCCGGATCGGCCGACCCCCGCATCGCCGACCTCGTCACGATGCGGCGAGCGCTCGCGAACTCCGCCGCAGGCGACCTGGGGCTCGACCAACTGCCCACGGCCGATCTCGACCTGACGGATGCCTCCGCCGGCGCCGCCATCGCCGACTGGCGCGCCGCCGGCGTCACGGGCATCGTCGCCTACAACGACGACGTGGCCGCGGCCCTCACCGGCGCCGCCCTCCGGCTGGGCCTCACGGTTCCCGGCGACCTCTCGATCATCGGCCACGACGACACCCCGCTCGCATCGACCTTCGAACCGCGCCTCACCACGATCCGCGTCGACACCGTCGGCCTCGGCCGGTTCTTCGCCGAACTCGCCCTGAGCTCCGTCGAAGACCGGCCCGAACCGACCGCCGGGCCGGAGCTTCGCGTCGCCCTGATCGAGCGGACCTCCACAGCCCCCATCGGCTGAGTCCCGTCACGCCTCACGCGCGTCGCGCATCCGCGACGCGCGTTGCCGCTCGCATCCCCGGGCAGCGTCATCCGCGCATAGAATTGTGCACAACTGAATTGCGTGCAATACTCTTGGGATGGCCGTGACCGACGAAATGGTGTGCTTCTCCCTCTACGCCGCCTCCCGCGCCACGACGCAGGCGTACCGCGCTCTGCTCGAGCCGTGGGGCCTGACGTACCCGCAGTACCTCGTGCTCGTCACGCTCTGGCGCGAGGGCGAGCAGACCGTCTCTTCGCTCGGCGAGCACCTGCAGCTCGACTCGGGCACGCTGTCGCCACTGCTGCGGCGCATGGAGGTCTCCGGGCTCGTGCGCCGAGAGCGACGGGCCACCGACGAACGCATCGTGAACGTCGTCATCGGCTCGCGCGGCACGGAACTGCGAGCCGAACTCGAGCACATCCCGGCGCAGATCGCCGCCGGAACCGGGCTCGGCACCACCGAAGCCGCAGCGTCGCTCATCCGCACCCTGCAGCAACTCACCGCCACGATGCAGGCCGCCACCGAGGCGGCCGCTGGCGCGACCGGCGCTCCGACCGGCGCTGCGGCGGGCACTGCGGGCGCACCCACGCGCGACCGCTGACCTCGCCGACACGTTCGTGTCGGCATCCGAAGACCAACGAACGGAGCCGCCTCATGCGCGCACTCATGCACTCCACCTTCGACGCCCCCGAGACCGTCCTCGCGGTGCAGGACGTTCCGCTACCCGAGCCCGGGCCGAACCAGGTTCGCGTGCGTACGCTGCTCTCGCCGATCCACAACCACGACCTGTGGACCGTGCGCGGCACCTACGGGTTCAAGCCCGAACTCCCCGCACGCGCCGGCACCGAGGCCGTCGGCGTCGTCGATGCGCTCGGCGCCGACGTCACCAACCTGCAGGTCGGTCAGCGCGTCGCCACGGGCGGCACGTTCGGCGTCTGGTCCGAGTACTTCGTGGCCGGCGCCGCCGGACTCATCCCGGTGCCCGACGCCCTCTCCGACGAGGCGGCCGCCCAGCTCGTGTCGATGCCGTTCAGCGCGCTCAGCCTGCTCCACTCCCTCGACCTGAAGGAGGGCGACTGGCTCGTGCAGAACGCCGCCAACGGCGCGGTCAGCCGCATGGTCGCCCAGATCGGCGCCGCGCGCGGCTTCAACGTCGTCGGGCTCGTGCGGCGCGCCGAGGGCGTCGCCGAACTGCGCGAGCAGGGCATCGTGAACATCGTCGCGACCGACTCCCCCGACTGGCGCGAGCAGGTCGCCGCCATCACCGGTGGCGCGCCGATCATCGCCGGTGTCGACTCCGTCGGCGGCACCTCGGCGGGCGACGTGCTGTCGCTGCTCGCCGCGAACGGCACGCTCGTCGTGTTCGGCGCCATGGAGTCGCCCACGATGAAGATCGCCTCGGGCGACATCATCTTCAAGCAGGTCACCATCAAGGGATTCTGGGGCAGCACGGTCAGCCGCGAGATGGATGCCGAAACGCGCACCGCGCTCTTCGGCCAGCTCATGGGCCACGTGCTCTCGGGCGAACTCACCCTGCCGGTCGCCGGCATCTTCTCGCTCGAGGACATCGCGGGTGCCTTCGAGGCGAGCACGACCGCCGGCCGCGTGGGCAAGGTGCTGCTGCGCCCGTAGGTGCTCCGCGCCGCATTCACACGAACGCGACCTCGACCGAATCCCTCGGGCGAGGTCGCGTTCGTGCAGTTCAGAGGCGGCGGATGCTTCGGGGCACTCGGCTGGTCGATTACGCGGCCGCGTCGGGTGTCGTCTTCGCATCGGATGCCGCGGCCTCGCTCAGGCCCGCATGGCACTGCGTCGCCGACATGCGCCCCTCTGGGTCGAGCCGGGCAAGGATGCTCGCGCTGATCGCCGCGAGCTGGGCGAGTTCGTCGGGTGCGAGGGCATCGAGCACGTTCGAGCGCACCGTCGCCACGTGACCCGGAGCCGCCTTCTCGAGCACGGCGCTGCCTGCAGCCGTGAGGCGCGCGTTCGTCGCGCGCTTGTCTTGGGGGCACGGGAAGCGCTCGAGCAGGCCCTTCTGCTCGAGGCGCCGGGCGACGTGCGAGAGCCGAGGGAGCGTGGCGTTGGTCTGCGAGGCGAGCCGGGTCATGCGGCTGGTCTGCTCGGGCGAGGCCGCGAGCACCGAGAGCACGAGGTACTCGAAGTGGGTGAGCTCGACGTCGCGCAGCAGCTGCGCGTCGAGCATGGTCGGCAGCAGTTCGCTCACGGCGACGAGCCTGGCCCATGCCGTGGCTTCGGCCGGAGAGAAGGGCTGGGTCGAGGTCATGGATCGATTCTAGCGCATTGGTTGTCATGACAACCAATGTCGTGCTACGGTTTAGTTGTTCCAACAAGTAAACCGCCGAATCGGCATCACGAGGAGAACCACATGACCACGGTCAGCATCATCGGAAACGGCAACATGGGCACCGCGATCGGCGGCCTGCTGGCCGACGGCGGCACGACCGTCGAGTACGTCGACCGCGCCACCACCGACATCACGGGCGACATCGTCGTGCTGGCCGTGCCGCACCCCGCTCTCGCGCAGATCGTGGCCGAGCGCGCCGACCAGCTCGCCGGCAAGGTCGTCGTCGACATCACGAACCCCCTCGACTTCTCGACCTTCGACGGCCTCGTCGTCGACGCCGACGGCTCGGCCGCGGCAGACCTCGCCGCCGCGCTCCCCCAGTCGCGCGTGCTCAAGGCCTTCAACACGAACTTCGCGAGCACCCTCGCGTCGAAGACCATCGGCGAGGCTGCGACCACCGTGCTCATCGCGGGCGACGACGCCGACGCCAAGGCGCTGCTCGCCTCGGTCGTCAGCGCCGGCGGCGTCAAGGCCGTCGACGCGGGTTCGCTCAAGCGCGCCCGCGAGCTCGAGTCGCTCGGGTTCCTCCAGCTCACCCTCGCCGTGCAGGAGAAGATCTCCTGGACCGGCGGGTTCCCGCTCGCCGCATAGTCGACGGCCGACCGGACGAACCACCCGAACGGGCGGGGCTGCAGATGCGGCCCCGCCCGTTTCGTCGTGTCGCCGCCCATGACGCACGACGCCGCGCCTGACGAATCCTCATCGAATCCGCCACCGGAGGCCCGCCGAGCGCTAGCCTGACCTCGATGTGGTGGAATCGGAAGAACCCGAAACCCGCGCCCGAGGCGGCGCCCACGGCCGACGCGGTGCCCTCGACCGTGAACCGCAACGCCCTCCTGCTCGCCGGCCTCGGCGGCGGCGTGCTCGCGGTGTTCGGGCTCGCCGCGATCTCGTCGATCGTGGCCCCGGTCTTCCTCGCCCTCGTGCTCACGATCTGCGCGAACCCCGTGCGCACCGCGCTCGAGCGTCGCCGCGTGCCCACCGGCATCGCCACCGGGGTCGCCATCGTGACGGTGCTCGCGCTCATCGTGGTGTTCGGCTACGCGGTGGCCGTCGCCTTCAGCCAGTTCGCCAGCCTCCTGCCGCAGTTCGCCCCCCAGATCCAGGCCGCCGTCGAGAGCCTGGGCGCGGCGCTCGCGAAGATCGGCATCGGCTCCGACCAGATCTCCTCCGTCATCGGCAGCTTCGACGCGGGTTCGATCGTCAATGTCGTGTGGGGGCTGATCGGCGGGCTCGCCGGAGCCACGACGACGTTCGTGATCATCTTCACGATGGTGCTGCTGATGGCCATGGATTCGGCCCTGCTGCCCGGGGTGCTCCGGCAGATCGAGCCGCACCGGGCCCTGCTCGTGCACTCCCTCCGCGACTACGCGAGGAACGTGCGACGCTACATGGTCGTCACCACCGCGCTCGGCGTCGCGCAGGGTCTCATCAACTGGTTCGTGCTCGTGCTGCTCGGCGTGCCGGGTGCCTTCATCTGGGGACTGCTGTCGTTCATCTGCAGCTTCATCCCCAACGTCGGCTACTTCATCGCGATCATCCCGCCGATCATCTTCGGCGGTCTCACGGGCGGATGGCCGACGGTCATCGCCGTCATCGTGCTGTACGGCGTCGTGAACGCCGGCGTGCAGTCGATCGTGCAGCCTCGAGTGGTCGGCAACGCGGTCGCCCTCAGCCAGAGCATCACCTTCTTCTCGGTGCTCTTCTGGGCCATCGTGCTCGGGCCGACCGGCGCGATCCTCGCGATCCCGCTCACGCTGCTCGTGCGCATGCTCCTCGTCGACACCAATCCGCGCATGCCGTGGATCAGGCCCCTGCTCGGCGACAACACCGCGTCGAAGCTGGCGAAGGCCGAGGCCAAGGCCGCCAAGGCCGCCGCATCGAGTTCGCTCGCCGACGGCGAGGCCGGGGCGACGACCGATGAGGCGCCCGAGCCCGGATCACCCGGATCGACGGCGAGGCCGACGACCGACTAGTCGCCGCCGCTCATCCGGCGGGTGCTCCGAAGGCCCGCCTACGCGCGCGGCTCGGGCAGCGAGACCACGACGCCGGTCACGCCGTGCAGCACCGCGGCGACGCCCGCCGCGACCGCGTCGCCGGCCCGTGCAGGCGTGACCGCCGCGGCATCCTGCACGTCGTCGGTGATGCCCGTGCCGCGGAACGTCGCGCCCGGCCAGACGACCGATGTGACGTTCTCGGTGGGCTCGCCGAGCTGCGCGCCGAGCACGAGGTACTGCTGGTCGAGGTGCTGGGCGGTGCCGTAGGCGAACTCGTCGACCACGCCGTCGCCCGCGCCGATCACGAGGTCGGCGTCGGCGGCGGTGGCCTGCTCGAACGTCGCGATGAGCTCCTCGGCGTCCGCGGCGGCGGGAAGGACGGTGGACTCGGCGCCCACGCGAACGGCCCACGCCTCGACCGCACCGACGATCGTGTCGGTCGCCGCGTCATCCCTCGCCCGCACCACGACGACCCGGAAGCCGGCCGGCACCTCGACCCGCCCCCATGAGCCCGGCTCCGGCGCGATCGTCGCCTCGGGCGACGGACTCACGTCATCGCCGAGGAAGCCGGCGTCGAGCACCCCGATCGAGCCGCCGACTCCCGGCGCAGTCGCGCCCGAACCGCCGACGGCCGTGCCTGCGATCGAGCACGCGCTCGCCCCGAGCGCGACGCCGAGGCCGACCGCGAGCAGGAGGCCGACCGCGACGGGTCCGGCCGCCGGACGTCCGAGGCCGGGCAATGGACTGCGAGGGAGGGAACGAGGCACCCGGCGATCGTGCCCGTTCCACCCGACCCGGTGCCGACCCCGCGGTGCAGCGGAGGTGAACGGCGAGCGAACGCTCGGCCGTTCGTCTCGCGGTCGCCGCACGTTCACCTCGCTGCGGCAGGGTACCCGGCGACCCCGAAGGAGCACTGCCCGATGCGCCACGCCACCCCCAGCCCGACCGCACGAGCCGCATCGAGGAGCGACGCCTCGAGGAGCGCCGTCCAGAGGAGTGCCGTCTCGAGGTTCGCCGCGGCCGGCATCGCCGTCGCGCTCGCCGCGCTCGGCACGGCCGGCGTGCTCGTCGGCGCGACCCCGGCTGCGGCGCACGGGTTCTCGTCCACGGTCTACGTCGACGCGACCGAGGCGCAGGGCGGCGGCATCCGCGCCGAGCTCGATCTCGAATACGACCTGCTCGTGGTCTCGGCCGCCGAGAACGAGCACGACGACGCATTCTTCGACGACGGGATGTCGCTCTTCGAGACGGGCAGCGAGGCCGAGGCGCTGAACGAGCACGCCGACACGGTCGTGCGCTACGTCGCCGAGCGGTTCACGGTCTCGTCCGGCGGCACCGCCTGCGCGCCGAGGCGCGTCGGCGAGCTGGGCGCGCACGAGCGCGACGGCGTGCCGTACGCGCAGCTGACGCTGCAGTACGCGTGCCCCGAGACATCCGGAACCGATGCCGCCGAGAACGAGCCGACCATCGCGGTGCGCAGCACCCTCTTCGCCGATGACGAGGGGTACGTCACCGGCACCGAGACGATCCTCGACTACGCGTTCGGCGACGCCGTCGGCAGCGCGGCGCTCGACGCCGCGGACCCCGAGTTCTCGACGGGGCAGGCGTGGACCGAGCGTTTCGGCGAGTTCTTCGTGCTCGGCGCGGAGCACCTGCTCTCGGGCGCCGACCACATCCTGTTCCTGCTCGCGCTCATCGTCGGCTCCCGGCGCCTGCGCGACGTCGTGCTGGCGGCGACGAGCTTCACGATCGCGCACTCGGTGACGTTCCTGCTCGCCGCGGTCGGCATCGTGAACGTGCCGGCCTCGGTCGTCGAACCGATCATCGCGCTGTCGATCGCCGTCGTGGCGCTCGTGTACCTCTGGCAGGTCTGGCGGCAGCGCGGCCAGGCGCTCGTGACGCCGACCGCGCCGACCGGCCGCCTCGGGCTCACGCGCACCGACTGGCTGCGGCTCGCCGTGGTGTTCGGCTTCGGCCTGATCCACGGCCTCGGCTTCGCCGGCGCGCTCGGCATCGACGAGCCGTGGTCGTGGTCGCTGCTCGGCTCGCTCCTGGTGTTCAACGTCGGCATCGAGGCCGTGCAGATCGCCATCATCCTCGTGGTGTTCCCGCTGCTGGCGACGACCCGCTCCCGGGCTCCGCGCACCGGGCTCTGGGTGGGCGTCATCGTCTCGGCCGGCGTCGCGCTCATGGGGCTCCTCTGGTTCGTCGAGCGCCTGCTCGGGCTCGGCTGACGCCACGCGGCATCCGCCCGGGATTCGGTTGCGGGCCATCGACCGTCGGACGGATGTTCAGGTCCGGTTCACGCCGCGGGACGACCGTTGGGCCGCGCACTCCGCGCACCTCACACGCATCCGAAAGGTGTTGCACCCCTTCATGAAGATGACAAGCGAAGCGGGCGGGCGGATGTCCCGTCCCTCACGCAGAGCGATCGCGACCGGCACGCTGATCACGCTCGTCGCGGGATCGGTGGCCATGGGCGCCGTCTCGGCCAACGCGGCCGAGCTGCCCGCGACCCTGCTCACCACGGCTTCCACCTGGAAGTTCTCCGACAACGGCACCGACCCGGCCGCCGGCAACGCGAACCGGCTCGCCTGGACCGTCGCCGGTTTCGACGACAGCGCCTGGAAGTCGGGCGCCGGGGCCTTCGGCGCCAAGAACGGCGCCGCGGTGCCGAACCTCGGCAGCGGGTTCCCCGTCACGACGGTCGTGAACCAGTACCTCGACCCGACCGCGGCGACCAAGGTCGACGTTCCGACGTACCACTTCCGCACGAAGTTCGACCTGACGAACGACCAGCTCGGCGCGATCTCGGGCCTTTCCGGCTCGGTCGTCTACGACGACGCCGTGCAGATCTTCATCAACGGCACCAAGGTCGCCGGCTTCGCCGACGACCGCGTGAACGCCGCCGACCCGGCGACGCAGAACCTCACCTACGCGGGCAACGGCCTGAGCGACCCCGTGACGAGCGCCTTCACGGTGCCCAACGCGGTGCTGCACTCCGGCACGAACACCGTCGCGATCGCGCTCTACCAGGACCGCGCCACCTCGAGCGACGTCTACCTCGACCTGAAGTCGCTCGCGCCCGTCGCCGAGCAGGTCGGTGCGGCCTCGCTCTCCGACCTCGTGCTCGGCGTCGGATCCGACGAGACGCAGCGCAACCTCGCGTGGTACTCCTCGGCCGACACCGCGCAGGTCGTGCAGTTCGCACCGGCCGCCGCGTACACGGGCGGCGCCTTCCCGGCCTCGGCGACCAGCGTCGCCGCGACCGGCGGACCGACGACGAGCGGCGAGTTCAACCGGTTCGCCACGATCTCGGGCCTCGCCTCGAACACGGCCTACGTGTACCGCGTGGGCGCCGAGGGCGCCTGGTCGGCCGTCGAGTCGTTCCGCACGCAGGACTTCGAGGGCGCGTTCGACCTGCTGTTCTTCGGCGACCCGCAGATCGGTTCGTCGGGCAACGTCGCGAACGACGCAGCCGGATGGCTCGACACGGTCAACGTGGCGACGCAGACCTACCCCGACGCCGAGCTGCTCTTCTCGGCCGGCGACCAGGTCGAGTCTGCCTCGAGCGAGGCGCAGTACCAGGCGTTCCTCGGCCCCGACCAGCTGCGCGAGGTGCCGTTCGTCGCGACGAACGGAAACCACGACGTCGGCTCGAAGGCCTACGAGCAGCACTTCAACACGCCGAACACCGACCGCACGGCCGGCGCTGGCACCGGGAGCGCCTCGGGCGGCGACTACTGGTTCATCTACAAGGACGTCCTGTTCATGAACCTGAACTCGAACAGCCGCGACTACAGCACCCACATCCCGTGGATGCAGCAGGTCGTGGCCGAGCACGGCGACGACGCGAAGTGGAAGGTGCTCGCCTTCCACCACTCGATCTACTCGGCCGGACCGCACGCGACCGACAGCGACGTGGCCGACCGCCGCGCCAACCTGCCGACCGTGATCTCCGACCTCGGCATCGACCTCGTGCTCCAGGGCCACGACCACAGCTACGCGCGCAGCTACCTGCTGCGCAACGGCGAGAAGGCGAACGCCGACGAGGCCGCGGGCGCCGACCAGGTCGTCGCCGGCCCCGGCGGCGTGCTGTACGTGACCGCGAACTCCGCGTCGGGCTCGAAGTACTACGGCCTGCAGGCGTCGGGCTTCCCGTGGCTCTCGGTCTCGAACCAGGAGAACGTGCGCAACTACTCCGCCGTCGAGATCAGCGACGCCGCGATCACCGTGAAGACGCTTCGCTCGCAGGCGAAGGGCGACGCGAACCCCGTGAACAGCGTCGTCGACCAGGTCACGCTCACGCGTGAGGGCGACGACTCCGGTGTGGCCCAGCAGGTCCAGGTCACCGTGCCCGAGGCCGCTGCAGGCGAGTTCGCGTGGAGCATCGACGGCACCAACGGCCTCGTCGACCTCGGCACGGCCGTGCAGAAGGCCGACGCGTTCGAGGCGAACGGCGCGATCAACCCGATCCGCGTCTCCGACACCCGTCGCGGCGCTCCCGTCTGGTCGATCTCGGCGCAGGCCGGCGAGTTCGCGGCCGGCGGCGAGACCTTCTCGGGCAAGTACCTCGGCTGGAGCCCGAAGGTCACCGAGGCGGGCGGCGGCGCGAACGCCGGCGCTCCCGTCGGTTCGGGCTTCGACGGCGGCGACGGCCTCTCGGTCGCCTCGACGCTCGGCTCGGCCACGGCCGGCCACGCGTTCGGTGCGGCCAAGCTCGGGGCGGACCTGTTCCTGAAGGTCCCCTCGAACATCGCCGAAGGCACCTACACGGCGACGCTCACGCTCACGGCGCTGAGCTAGTCGTCTCCCGGCCGGGGCGGGCGATCCCCGCCCCGGCCACCCCCGTTCCACCAGATCCACCGGATTCATCGAGGACCACATGCCCGAACTGCACCTGCCCTCCCCCGCTGCCGCGCTCGCCCGCAGGTCGAGCCGGCCGCGCCACGCGAGCGGTCGCCGTCCCGCCGTCGCCCTCGTGGTCGCCTTCGCGGCCGCGCTCACCGCGCTCACCGGCGTCGCGGCCGGCCCCGCCGCCGCAGCCGAGGACCCCGTGAGCTGGGGCGTGCGCACGGCCGCGAACGACCAGGGCGCCGAGCGCGCGAACTACGCCTACGTGCTCGACCCTGGCACCGGCCTCGACGACGCCATCGTCGTCACGAACAACGACGACGTGGCGGTCGACCTCGACCTCTCGGCGGCCGACGGCTTCACGACCGAGACCGGTGTGCTCGACCTCGTGACGAGCGAGACCCCGTCGACCGCGGTCGGCTCCTGGATCACCCTCTCGGCGCCGAGCGTGCACCTCGAGGCCGGCGAGTCGGCCGAGATCCCGTTCCGCGTCGAGGTGCCGGCCGGCATCACTCCGGGCGACTACGCCGGCGGCATCGTGACCGCCCTGCCCACGCCTGAGGCCGCGTCGGGCGTCAGCGTCGACCGCCGTCTCGGCATCCGCGTGCAGCTCCGCGTCGGCGGCGAGCTCGCCCCCGCGCTCGCGATCGAGGACCTGCGGGTCGAGTACTCCGGCAGCGCCGACCCGTTCGCCGCAGGATCGACCACCGTCACGTACACCGTGCACAACACGGGCAACGCGCGGCTCGCAGCCGATCAGGCGATCGCCGTCGCCGGGCCGTTCGGCATGCTCAGCGTCGAGGCGACCCGGCTCGAGGCCCTGCCCGAACTGCTTCCGGGCGACACGTGGGACGTCACCGCGACCGTTCCCGGCGTCGTGCCGACCGGACTCCTGACCGCGACCGTCGACCTCACGCCGCGCCTGCCGGTCGAGGGCAGCACGACCGGCAATGCGCCGCTGCCAGAGGTTCACGCGTCGGCCACCGGCTGGGCCGTGCCGTGGACGCTGCTCGTCATCGTGCTCGTGCTCGCGGCCGCCGCGGTCGCGTTCGTCGCACTGCGTCGGCGCCGCAAGCGCCGCGAGGCCGCCCGCATCGAAGCGGCCGTCGCCGAGGCCCTCCAGCAGCGCGAGCAGGAGCCGACGCCGGTCGGGTAGGGCTCGCGTTCGGCACGAACAGGAGAACGACGAGGGGCGGATGCCGCGGCATCCGCCCCTCGTCCGTCTTGTCTGTACGTGTGGTTCGGCGCCCGACCTCGGCGCCGGCCCTCAGCGCGCGATCTCGAAGTTGAACACGTCCTGGTCGAAGTGGTTGTACGCCTCGTAGTCGAGCAGGTCGTAGAGGTCGGCCCGGTGCTGCATCTCGCCGAGCTTCGACGTGAGGTGGCCCTCGTCGATGATCGTGTCGAGGCCGCGGCCGGCGGCGCCCATGGCGAGGCGCAGCAGCGAGACGGGCCAGATCACGATGTTCACGCCGACGTCGCGCAGCTGGTCGACCGAGAACAGGTCGCTCTTGCCGAACTCGGTCATGTTGGCGAGGATCGGCACGTCGATCGCGTTGCGGATCGCCTCGAACTCGCCGAGATCGCGCATCGCCTCGGGGAAGATCGCGTCGGCGCCGGCGTCGACGAGGGCCTTCGCACGGTCGACCGCGGCATCCAGCCCGTCGACGGCGCGGATGTCGGTGCGCGCCATGATGAGGAAGTTCGGGTCGCGGCGGGCATCGGCCGCGGCGCGGATGCGCTTGATCGCCGTGTTCTCGTCGACGACCTGCTTGCCGTCGAGGTGGCCGCACCGCTTCGGGTTGATCTGGTCCTCGATGTGGGCGCCCGCGATGCCGGCGTCTTCGAGGGTCTGGATGGTGCGCGCCACGTTCATGGGCTCGCCGAACCCGGTGTCGGCGTCGATGATCGCCGGCAGGTCGGTCATGCGCGCGATCTGCTGTCCTCGGCCGGCGACCTCGGTGAGGGTGGTCAGGCCGATGTCGGGCAGGCCGAGGTCGGCGGCGAGCACCGCGCCCGAGATGTAGACGCCCTCGAACCCCTTGCGCTCGATGAGGCGTGCCGACAGCGGGTTGAACGCGCCGGGGAACCGCAGCAGTTCGCCCGAGGCGAGCCGCTCGCGGAACAGACGGCGCTTCTCGGCGGCAGGGGTCTGGGAGTACAACATCAGGGGGCGTCCTTTCGCGGCCGAACCCGACACGGTTGGAGGCACCGGCGGGCGCATCTCTCAGGCTACCCGTCGGGAGCGCGCCTGCCGCCGACGACGGCGGGACTCAGCCGACGATGCGGATGCCGACGTGCTCGGCCAGCCGGGTCGCGATGAGCGCGACCTGCAGTTCGTCCATGGTCGCGCCGCGCAGGCCCTCGACCCCGGTCACGTCGAGATCGAGCCCGCGGAGGTCGGCGTCGCTGAGCCTCGCGCCGGTGACGTCGAGCGAGCGCACGTCGGAATCGGTGAAGGCCAGGCGCTCGACCCGCGCACCGCCGAGGTCGAGCTCGTCGACCGTGCAGTCGGTGAACCGCACGTCGCGCAGGGTGGCGCCGCGCAGGTTCACGAATCCGAGCTTGCAGCCGACGAAGTGCACGGCCTGCCAGGTGTTCTCGTAGAACTCGACCGATCCGACGCGCGAGTTCGAGACGACGACGTCGCGCAGGGTCGCGCGCGGCGCACGCAGCACGGGCGCATCCCAGCGGTCGAGCACGGACTCGGCGATGTCGGCGCCGCGCAGGTGCACGTCGTGCGCCGAGACGCCCGCGATCTCGACCTCGCGCAGCCGGATGCCGGTCAGGTCTCGCTCGGAGAGGTCGCCGCCGGCGACCCGCACGCCCTCGAGGTCGGCGCCGGGCGTCAGCACCGAGGCATCCGCCTCGTCGAGTTCGGGCAGCAGGATGCGGTCGAGACGCGGGGCGATGGTGCGAGCGGGCTTGGCCATGATCAGAGCAGGATCAGCACACCGACGACGACGGATGCCGCGGCGAGCACGAGTGCGATCGAGATCAGCACGACGTGCACGGTGTAGAAGGGCGTGCGGCGACCGCCGGCGTCGCGGGCGCGCGGGTCGTTCGCGATGCGCGGGTTGAAGCGCGGCCAGACGACGGCATTGAACGCGGCGTTGACGAAGAGCAGGGCGGCGGCGATGACGAGTGACGGCACCGGTCGATCCTACGGCGCTCGTGGCATCCGTCGTCGGGCCGGCCCCGCTCGGAGCGGCCGCTCTGGAAGGATGGAACCGTGAACGCTCCCACTGCCGCCGGCGTCGGCGTCCTCCTGCCCCGTGACCTCCCCGTCGACCAGGTGCTGCCGTATGCGCGGCGCGCCGAGCAGCTCGGCTTCGACGAGGTCTGGCTCGTCGAGGACCTCGGGTTCCGCGGCGGGCTCGCCCAGACCGGCGCCGTGCTGGCGGCGACCGAGCGCATCACCGTGGGCGTCGGCATCCTGCCCGCCGGCGCACGCAACGCGGCCTTCGCGGCGATGGAGCTCAACACGCTCGCCCTCATGTTCCCCGGCCGGTTCGTCGCGGGCATCGGGCACGGCATGCCGGTGTGGATGCGGCAGGTCGGCGCGTGGCCGAAGAGCCCGCTGACGCTGCTCGGCGAGTACACGACGGCCGTGCGCACGCTGCTGCGCGGCGAGCCCGGGCCGGCCGCGGGCACCTACGTGCGCATCGAGGGCGTCGAGCTCGTGGAGCCCGCGGCCTCGGCACCTCCCGTGCTGCTCGGCGTCCGCGGACCGAAGTCCCTCGCCGTCGCCGGCGCGACCGCCGACGGCGTCGTGCTCGCCGAGCCGGCGGCACCCCCGTACATCCGGGCGGCCATCGAGCACATGAACAGCGGAGCGACGGATGCCGCGAGCCGCCGGGTCGTGACCTACGACGTCGCCGCGGTCGACGCCGACCCGCGGGCCGCCCTCGCCCGGGTGCGCCCGGGTCTCGCGTGGTACGGGGAGCCCGACTGGGCGCC
Organism: Agromyces allii; assembly: GCF_009749385.1. Lineage (GTDB taxonomy): Bacteria > Actinomycetota > Actinomycetes > Actinomycetales > Microbacteriaceae > Agromyces > Agromyces allii. Next base: position 174,957 of record NZ_WBIN01000011.1, read on the forward strand.
GCACCTCGTCGGGCAGCCGTTCGCCGAGGAGTTCGCACGCCTGCGCGCGACCTGTTCGTCGCCCGAGGAGTTCGCCGAGCGCCTGCCCGACGAGTGGGTCGCCGAGCTCTCGCTCGCGGGCACGGCCGAGCAGGTGCGCGAGCGCCTGGCCGCGCGGTTCGCCGCCGGGGCGACGAGCGTCGTGCTCACGCCCGTCGGCGACGACCGCCTCGGCGAGCTCGAGCGCCTGGCCGAGGTGCTGGACCGGTGACCGGCGCGACCTCGTCGACCTCGTCGACCTCCGCGGCCGGCACCGCGCCCGACCCGCGCGTCGACGAGGTGCTGGCCGAGCTGGCGGCCCTCGAAGACCCGAAGGCGCGCGCGATCAACGAGCGCCACGGCGACGACCACGGCGTGAACCTCACGAAGCTGCGGGGCGTGGCCAAGCGCCTGAAGACCGACCACGAGCTCGCGATCGGGCTCTGGGAGACCGACGAGACCCCGGCGCGGCTCGTCGCGCTGCTCATCTGCCGCCCGAAGCAGTACAGCGAGGCCGAGCTCGACGCCATGCTGCGCGAGGCGCGCGTGCCCAAGACGCAGGACTGGCTTGTCAACTACGTCGTCAAGAAGGGCCCGCACGCCGAGGCGCTGCGCGCGAAGTGGTTCGCCGACGCCGACCCCGTCGTCGCGAGCGCCGGGTGGGCCCTCACGACCGAGCGAGTGGCGAAGTCGCCCGACGGACTCGACCTCGAGGGACTGCTCGACCTCATCGAGGCGCAGATGCAGGGCGCGCCCGACCGCCTGCAGTGGGCCATGAACGAGACCCTCGCGAACATCGGAATCCACGAACCCGCGCTCCGCGCCAGGGCGATCGACATCGGCGAGCGCCTCGAGGTGCTGAAGGACTACGCGACCCCGCCCAACTGCACGTCGCCGTTCGCGCCCATCTGGATCGCCGAGATCGTGCGCCGCCGCGAGGGCGCTCCCGCCTGAGCCGTCAGGTGCCGGGCAGCGACTCGGGACCCGGCCCGTGCGGGGCGCCCGGGACGCCTTCGGGGTCGCAGTGCTCGACGGCGAGGTTGTGTCCGTCCATCACCGTGTAGACGTAGTCGAACGGGTAGTCGAGGGTGATCGAACCGGGATTCGACCAGAGGTCGAAGACGTGCGGCATCGTTCCGGCCGGGCAGGTGCCGACATAGGCTCCGAGCGTCGTCACGACGAGCGGCTTCACACAGAACAGGGGCGATCCGGCGCACTCCTCTGTGGGAGCCGGAACGGGATCGGCCCCCGAATCGTCGGCCTCCGAATCGTCCGCCTCGGATTCGGCCGTCGTGCGCGCGAGCGCCTGGGCGTGGCTCGCCACGGCGGCCTCGACGGCCCCGCGCATCGGCGTGAAGGTCGCGGCGAGCCCCGCCCGGCCGTGCTGCGCCGCCTGGCGCACGGCGCCCACGGTGTCACGGGCAGTCTGGAGCGCGACCGGGTCGGCCGAGGTCGCGCCCGCGATGCGCGCGTCGGCGTCGACGGCGAGTCGCTCGATGAAGGCGGGCACCGCAGCGCGCGCGGCGGCAGTAGCAGCGAGCACCTCCGGACGCTCGCCGTCGGCGATCGCCGCATCGAGCGCCGCGACGGCCCCGCCGACCTCGGCGAGGAGTGCGGCATCCGAGAATCCGGTGAGGTCGCGTACTGCCGCGCGCAGCGGCAGCGCCGCCTCGAGCGCCGAACGACGCGCACCTGCGAGGGCGGTGTCGGCTGCGGCGTCGCGCTCCGCCGCGTACACGACGACGGGGGTCGCGGGGTCGGCCGCCTGGGCGTCTTCGGGCGCGATGATCGTGAATCCGACCCACAGGCCGAACGTGATGAGCAGCACGGCGAGCACGGGTCCGACATCTCGGATCAGGATCTGCTTGAGCGGCGTTCGAGCGCGTTCGGGCTCGGTCGGTGCGTCCGGCATCGGGGGCTCCGTCGACGTAGGGGGTTCGGGTCCGCACGAGCGCGGCGCGCCGAGCCTATCGGTGCCCGGCGCCGCGGCGCCAACCGGCGCTCGATGTCGGCGTCGGGCGCGGCCGTGAGGTCGGTGAGCGGCCCCGCGCACGAGCCGTTCGCCGATCGAGGCCGCTCGCACCTGCATCCGGGCGACGCGGTCGCGCGCGAGGGCGAGGCTCGGTCCGACGCCATGGTGGCATCAGGCGGCGCGTGCGACCTCGGTGATCCGCCCGTCGACCAGGTGCACGACGCCGTGCATGCGCGGCAGATGCACGAGGTCGTGGGTGACGAGCAGCGTCGAGGTGTTGCGTTCGTCGGTGAGCCGCAGGATCAGCTCGATGATGCTCGCACCGCGCTCCTGGTCGAGAGCGCTCGTGGGTTCGTCGACGAGCAGCACACTCGGGTCGTTCATGAGCGCCCTGGCGATGTTCACACGTTGCCGCTGACCTCCCGAGAGCTGGTGGGGTCGCTTGCCCCGTTGATCGGCGAGGCCCACGGCGTCGAGGAGTTCGTCGGCCCGAGCCGACGCGGCACCGCGGTTGCGGCGGCTGTGCTTCGCGCCGAGCTCGTTCATCACCGTGAGTTGTTCGGTCGCTGTGAGCGACGGCAGCAGATTCGACTGCTGGAACACGATGCCGATCCGGCTGCGTCGCAGCTCGGTGGCGTCGCCGGCGTCGAGCTGCGTCGCGTCGACGTCGTCGATCAGCACACGGCCGGCATCGGGCCGGATGAGCGTCGCGGCCACGGCGAGCAGGCTGGACTTGCCCGACCCACTCGGGCCGGTGATGCCCGTGACGGTTCCGGGGTGCGCGGTGAGCGACACCCGGTCGACGGCCGTGAGACGTCCGTCGCCGTCGGGGAAGGACAGTGTGATGGTGTCGAGGGTGATCATCGGTTGCTCCCGAGGGCGGTCAGTGGGTCTGCGGAGGTGACGGAGCGGAGCGCGAAGCCGGCTCCGGCGAGGCCGAGCACGATCATGATGACGGCCGGCAGGAGGGTGGTGAGAGGACTGAGCAGGAACGGCAGGGCACTTCCACCGACGAGTACTCCGAACAGCGCGACCACGGCGAGGCCCACCCCGATGCCGAGCGCGAGCACGACGAGCGCCTGCCCCAAGGCGTCCCGCACGAGCGACACCGTGCTCGCCCCGAGGGCCTTGAGCACGGCGATGTCGCCCTTGCGCTGCATGGTCCAGACGGTGAAGAACGCGCCGATGACGAGTCCCGAGATGCCGAACAGCATCGCGACCATGAGCAGCAGCGACCCGATTTCGGACTTGAAGGCGCTGAGCGCGAGCAGGGATCCGAGGGTCGTCTTCGAGACCGTGCCGTTCGTGGCGTCGGCGGCGTCCCAGTCCGGGTCGCCGCTCACGGCGAGCACCGTGGCATCCGCCCCCGGATTGCCGGTCGCGGCAGCGTACGACTGCCAGTCGGCGAGCGTCATCTCGACGACCGGGGTGTGGCTGTACCAGGCGTCGCCCGCGATCGTCTCGACGGTGTACGCGGTGCCGGCGATGGAGATCTCGTCACCGCTCCCGACGCCGAGGTCGTTCGCGGCGGGCGTCGAGAGCCCGACGTGTCCGTCGGCGGAAGGGGCCGTGGCGTCGAACCCGGGCTGCACCCCGAAGACGGCGATCGCCGTGCGCACGTCACCGGCCTCGGCGCTCGTCTGGCTGATGCCGATGGGCTCGACGCCGCTCACGCCGGGAACGTCGGCCCAGTCATCGGCCTGCTGCGCGGTGACGGCGGAGTCCGAGAAGCTCGCGGCGTCGGAGCCGTCGGCGGGCGCCGAGAACACGATGCGGTCGCCCGGGATGGCGAGCACAGCCGAGATGTTCTGCGTGGCGAGGCCGCCGGTGAGCCCGCTGAGGAACCCGACCAGGATGGTGATGAGCGCGACGACCGAGCCGATGAGCACGAATCGGCCCTTGGCGAAGCGCAAGTCGCGGATCGCGACGAACATGTGGAGTCCTTTCCGGCCGCCCGATGGGGCGGCATGACCACCCGACGAGGTGGCATGTCCCACTCTTCTCGCGGGACCCGCCCGCGTCATCCGCACTCCGCACACGATTCGGCGGGCGAACGGATGACCCGGGAATCGTCCTTTCGAAGGGTGCCGCCGCCGCGACCTCCCCGTAGAGTCGGCCCCATGGCCCACACCGCGTTGACCCCGGTCTTCGTGGGTCTGCGAACCGGGCTGCACGTGCTGTTCGCAGCCCTCACCGTGCTCGTGATCGTGCGCGCGATCCTCGCCCCGACCGAATCCAGCGGACTGGTCATCGCGATCTCGGCGGTGCTGCTGCTCACCTACGGCCTCGGCGGCGTGGTCGCGCGGCCGCGCGATCGCGCGCACGAGGGGACCTCCGAGGGCGCACCCACAGGCACGGGCCGGCGGATCACCCCGCTGATCTGGCTCGCGGCACTCACCCTCGAGTGGGTCGTGCTCGTGTGGCTCATCCCCGAGGCCGCCTACCTCGTGTTCCCGATGTTCTTCCTCTACCTGCATCTGCTCGGCCGGTGGTGGGGGTCCGCCTCGATCCTCGGTGCGACCGTCATCGCGATCTGCGCGCTGGGTCTGCACGGCGGGTGGACGATCGGCGGCGTGATCGGCCCGCTCGTGGGCGCCGGGGTCGCGCTCCTCATCGGACTCGGATACCAGGCGCTGGGCCGCGAAGCCGCACAGCGCGAGGCTCTCATGGACGAACTGCTCGCGACGCGCCACCAACTCGCGACGACGGAGCACGAGTCGGGGGTGCTCGCCGAGCGCGCACGGCTGGCCCGCGAGATCCACGACACGGTGGCGCAGGGGCTCTCGAGCATCCAGATCCTCCTGCACGCGGCCGAACGCGCTGACGGGGAGCGGCCCGGCATCGAGCACATCCGGCTGGCGCGGGAGACCGCTGCCGCCAACCTCGCCGACGCGCGTCGCTTCATCCGGGAGCTCACCCCGCCCGACCTCGACGACCACGGGTTCGGCGGTTCGCTGCGCCGTCTCGCCGAGACGCAGTGGGCGACCGACGGACTCGAGGTGCGCGTGCGCGTCTCCGACGAGGTGACGTTGCCGATGCAGCTGCAGACCGCACTGCTCCGCATCGCGCAGGGGGCGATCGCGAACGTCATCCAGCACGCGCACGCTTCGGTCGCGACGATCACGCTGACCGTCGAGAACGACGAACTGCGCTTCACCGTGGTCGACGACGGCGACGGGTTCGATCCGCGTCAGAGCACGAACACCGACGGCCGATCGGATTCGTTCGGACTGCGGGCCACACGTGAGCGTGTGCAGCAGCTCGGCGGGGTGCTCGTCATCGACTCCGCACCGGGTCTGGGCACGACGCTCGCCGTGACCATCGCCCTCGAGGGGGTCGCATGATCCGCATCGTGATCGCCGACGACCACCCCATCGTGCGAGCCGGGCTCGTCGCGCTCTTCGGCCAGGAGCCCGATGTCGACGTCGTCGCCGAGGCCGCATCGGGCGATGAGGCCGTGCGCGCCGCCGAGCGCGAGAATCCCGACGTGGTGCTCATGGATCTCCAGTTCGGCGCGAACGGCGGCACCGGCGCCGACGCGACCCGGCGCATCCGCTCGCTGAGCGCCCCGCCGTACGTGCTGGTGCTCACGAACTACGACTCCGACGCCGACATCCTCGGCGCGGTCGAAGCCGGCGCGAGCGGGTACCTGCTGAAGGATGCCCCGCCGCACGAACTCCTCGCAGCGGTGCGCGCCGCAGCAGCGGGCGAGAGCGCACTCGCCCCGGTCATCGCGTCACGACTGCTCGACCGCATGCGGGCACCTTCGGTGAGCCTGAGTTCACGCGAGATCGAGGTGCTCGAACTCGTCGCCGCCGGGCGCTCGAACACCGCGATCGCCGCCGAGCTCTTCGTCAGCGAGACCACCGTGAAGTCGCACCTGGCGCACGTCTTCTCGAAACTGAACGTTTCGTCGCGCACGGCCGCGGTCGCCGCGGCCCGTCAGCGCGGCATCCTGCGCTGACGCCTCGCCGAGCGGGCACCGCGGGCTCAGCCCTGACCGGCCGACCCCGCCTGCCCGATGCTCGTCCAGCTGCCCGAGCCGGCCTGCTCGGATGCGCCGCCGGCGGCGCTGGCACCGCCCTTCAACGCCGCCAGCTGACGCTCGATCTCGGCCTGCGCCGAGATGACGGCCAACTGGCGCTCGATGTCGGCGTCGGGCGCGGCCGTGAGGTCGGTCAGCGCCCCGCTCGCGAGCAGTTCGTCGGTCGCGGCCGCGCGGGCCTGCATCTGCGCGACGCGGTCGCGGGCGCGATCGAGGCTCGACCCGACATCCGTGATGCTGTTGCTGATGCCCGAGACCGCCTCGTTGGCCTTCACCTGCGCCTCGGAGGCCGTGTAGGTGGCCTTGATGGTCTCCTTCTCGATGCGGAAAGCGGCGACCTGGTCGGTGAGCCGGCGCTCGCGCTCCTGGAGCTGGGCGGTCTGGCGGTCGAGCGAGGTGAACTGCTGCTGCAGCGCCGCGACCTGGCTCTCGAGCATCGCCCGGCGTTCGAGCGCGGCACGCGCGAGGTCTTCACGACCCTGCGCGAGCGCCTCGGCGGCCTGCGACCCGAGTCGCTGGTAGCGAGCGCCCATCTCCTCGCCCTGGAGCTCGATGCGCTTCTTGGCCGTCGCGACGTCGGCGACGGCCACGCGCACCTGCTGCAGGAGCTTGACCTGCTGGTCGTAGCTGTCGTCGAGCGTCTCGCGCGGGTCTTCCATGCGGTCGAGCGCCTTGGTCGTCTTGCTGCGGAAGATCGTGCGCACCCGCGCGCCGTTACTGCTGCTGCTCATAGTCGGTTCCCCTCGTTTCGAACGGTTGAAGCTGATGACGGCGGCGCCGAGGCGCGGCCGTCGCGCCGGTTGAGCGCCTGCAGTTCGTCGATGCCCGCGCGCAGCGCCGCGACCTCGCGGTCGACCTCCGACCTGAGCGCGGCCAACGAGTCGTCGGTCGTTCCGGAGAGGCCGGATGCCACGGCGGACCGCACATGGCGCACGAGCTGCTCGACCTGGTCGACGCGGTGGCGCGCGGCGGGCAGCTCCTGTGCGAGCACCGCGCCGTCGTGCTCGGACTCCATGAGGCGCAGCTGCAGGTCGAGCACGCGGCCCTCTTCGGCGATGCGCCCGAACAGTCTCGGCAGTTCGCTGCGGGACGCGCCGGGCACGAGTTCGACGGCCGCGCCGCCGCTGCGGAGCGCCTCGTCGAGACGCACGCGCAGGGCCAGCACCGAGCGCTGCGGGCCGCGGCTCATCCTGGCCCGCGCTCGCAGCGTCGCGCCGCTGACCGCCCGGTCGCGGCGGACCCGCCGCACGACCGAGCGCACGACGAGCACGAACACCACCACGGTGCAGATCGAGAGCAGCACGATGCCTCCGAGCACGCTCAGCACGACTTCGATGCCGGTCACGGGCACCACCCCCTGCTCACTCGACGACCTCGTCACGAACGCGATATAACGCGTGTCGCCAAGATACCCCCGATTCCGTCGAAACGTGAGTGCCGGGTTCGGATTCGCAGGCGGCGCGCAGGTCTCGCGGCGATCGCGCCGGGCGTTGACGGAGGGCGCGCGACCGGCGCTCATGGTGCCGCTATCCCGGAATCTCCGGGAATGCCCGCCGCGCGAGGAGCACGACCAGGGCCCCGGCGAGCACGAGCGCCGCACCGCAGAACGGCACCCACCCCAGTCCGAAGCCGGCCAGCACCGCACCGCCGAGCGCTGCTCCGCCGCCGATGCCGATGTTCGCGGTCGCGTTCACGAGTGCGCCGATGAGGTCGGGCGTCGCACCGCGCGTGCGGATCGCGGCGGTCTGGAAGCTCGATGCCACCGCGCCGAACGCGGCACCCCAGAGCGCGGAGGCTGCGAGCACACCCGTGAAGCCGGGGAACGCCAGTCCGAGCGCGACGAGCCCGACGACCATGACGCCGAGCACGAGGAGGAGGCTCGCGCGCGGCCGACGGTCGAGCGTGACGCCGGCGAACCACGTGCCCACGAGGCCGAGTCCGCCGAGCACGAGCAGGATCGGGCCGACGCCGCTCGCCGCGAGCCCGGCCGCGAGCAGGATCACCGCGATGTACGTGTAGACCGTGTACTGCCCGAGGTAGACGAGCGCGTTCGCGACCGAGACCATCGCGAGGCGCCCGCGTCGCACGCGCCGTTCGGGGTGATCCGCCCCGTCGGGCGCCGCGACCGGCACCGCCGGCAGCAGCAGCGCCACGAGCACGAGCGTGCCCGCGCAGGCGACGGCGAGCACGCCGAAGGCGACCCGCCAGCCGACGGCCGTGCCGAGCGAGGTCGACAGCGGAACGCCCAGCACGAAGCCGGCCGAGGCGCCCGCCGTCACGAGCGCGAGCGCACGCCCCGTGAAGTCGGCGTGCACCAGCCTCGACCCGTACGCGATGCTCAGCGAGAAGAAGAGCGCGTGCGCGACGCCGCCGATCGCACGACCGGCCGCGACAACGGCGAACGTCGGCGCGAGCGCGACCACCACGTTGCCCGCCGTGTAGGCGGCGAGCGTGGCGAGCAACAGGCCCTTGCGGGGCAGCCGACGGGTCCAGAGCGTCAACGGCACGGCGAGCACCGCGACCATGAACGCGTAGACGGTCACGAGGAGCCCGGCGATCGACTCCGTGACGCCGAGCTCGGCGCCCATCGCCGGCAGCACCCCGACCGGCAGCATCTCGGTCGTCACCGCGAGGAACGTCGCGATCGTGAGCGCGACGATGCCTCCGGCGGCCTCGCGCACGGTGCCCGGTCGCCACGTCTTCGCGTCGCCGGATGCGCTCATACGGCGAGGCTACCGACGCACCGGCGCCGCCACGCGGCATCCGTACGCCGAAGTCGATCCCGCCGGCCGAACGCCGGCGGCGCTACGGTGCTCTTGACGACGTGACAGACGGGGAACGGGGCAACGATGTACATCGCACTGGTCGTGGCGCAGACGCTCGTGCTGCCGCTCGTCTCGACGGTGATCCACCTCGCGGTGTTCGGGGGTGAGCCGCTCGTCGTCATCGGCATCTGGGGGCGTTCTGGGGCGTCGGCACGCGGCTGACGGTGGCCGGCATCAGCCAGCTCGCGAACCCGGGGCGCACGAGCCGGGGCATCCTCGGCATCGACGACCCGAGCGCCGAACTCGTGGTGCACGAGCTCGGCTTCGCGAACCTCAGCCTGGGCGTGGTGGCCCTGTTCGCCGCGTTCGTGCCCGGGTGGGGACTGCTCGGGGCCGTTCCGGGCGCCCTCTACCTCGGACTCGCGGGTGTGCGCCACATCGCGAAGCGGGGCAAGAACGCCGAGGAGACGGTCGCCACGTGGACCGACCTGCTCGTGTTCGTGGGCGTCGCGCTCGGGGTCGTCGGGCTGCTGCTCGCGAACTGAGTGAGCTCTCGGAAGCAGCCCGACGCGACATCCGCCCGCCGGCTCAGACCGCCGTCACCTCGAGCAGCAGCGCGTTCTCGGGCGCGAGCAGCGGCATCGGCAGCCCGATCTCGCCGAGCACGCGGCCCGTCAGCACGACCTCGCCGGCGGCCCACCACGACGGCGGGGCATCGGCGATCGTCGGCGCCTCCCCGCCGACCGGCAGGGGTCGCACGCGGTACCGGCGGTCGGGGTCGAGGCCCGGCAACCTGGCCGGAGCGGGCAGCGCGGCCTCGGCCGAGTCGAGGGCGACCCGGGCGTACAGCGCCCGCGAGGCGTCGGCCGCCACGACCCCGTGCCCGAGCACGCCCGGGTCGGCGTCGTCGCTGCGCACGACGACACCCGAGTGCAGCAGCCCGCGCTCCCGCTTGTAGAGCTCGATCCAGGCGGCGATCGCGTCAAGCTCGTGCGGCGCGGCCTCGGCGAGGTTCCACTCGATGCCGGCAGATCCGAACAGGGCGGTGATCATGCGGAACGACAGCGACGACGTGCGTTCGGTCGTGTGGGCGCGCGCCGCGCCGAGGTGGCCGCCGAGGTACTCGGGCGGCACGACGAGCGAGGTGTGACGCTGGATGCGCTGGCGCACGAGCGGGTCGTTGGTGTCGCTCGTCCAGACGCGGTCGACGCGCTCGAGCACGCCGAGGTCGATGCGCGCGCCGCCCGAGGCGCAGGACTCGATCTCGACGTCGGGGTGCTTCGCACGCAGCGCGTCGACGAGCCGGAGGAAGGCGCGCGTCTGCCGGTGCGCATCGGTCGCGAGCAGGTCGCGGTTGTGATCCCACTTGAGGTACGCGATCGGGTGCTCGGAGAGCAGGGCGTCGAGGCGCCCGAGCACGTACGCGAAGGCCGCCGGGTTCGCGAGGTCGAGCGTGTTCTGCCACCGCCAGGTCGGTGAACCGACCGGCTGCAGCACCCAGTCGGGGTGCTCGCGCGCGACGTCGGAGTCGCGGCTGACCATCTCGGGCTCGACCCAGAGGCCGAAGTCCATGCCCGCGGCGACCACCCGGTCGATGAGCGGGTCGAGGCCGTCGGGCCAGGTCTCGGCGTCGACGAACCAGTCGCCGAGGGCCCGGCGGTCGTCGGCTCTCCCCCGGAACCAGCCGTCGTCGAGCACGAACCGCTCGACGCCGACCTTGGCTGCCGCGTCGATCAGCGGTTGCAGGCGTTCGAGCGACTGGTCGAAGTAGACGGCCTCCCAGGTGTTCAGCACGACCGGGCGCGGGCCGTCGATCGTCGACCACGAGCGCACCCATGGGTGCAGCCGCGCCGAGACCCCGTCGAGACCGGCATCCGACCAGACGAGCACGAGCCACGGCGCGTCGTAGGTCTCGCCCTCGGCGAGCACGACCTCGCCGAGCCCGAGCAGCTCGCCGCCGCCGATGGTCGTCGGGCCGAGCGCACTGCGTTCGAACCAGAGGGAGCGATCGCCGCTCCACGCGACGTGCGCGGCCCAGACCTCGCCCGTGCGGAAGTCGAAGCCCGGGGTGCCGGCCGCGAGCAGGAACGCGTCGTCGTGGCCCGGCCGGCCGTGCCGCGACTCGCGCGCCCACACGCCGTGCCCCGGGGTGAGGCGCTGCGGGCGGCGTTCGTTCGCCCACAGGCCCGAGAAGTCGAGCAGCTCGCGGGCGCGATCCGGCACGGGAGCGACGGATGCCGCGGCACCGAGGTGCAGCGTCGCCTCGCCGACGTTCGTCAGCACGTGCCGCATGCGCAGCACGCCATGGGCGGTGAGCTCGAGGTCGATGCGGAGATCGACGGATGCCGCGGCATCCGTCACCGAGATCGCCAGCCGTTGCGCCGCCGCATCGTCGACCCGCTCGCACGACCGCAGTGAGAGCGCGAGGTCGACCGGGCGTTCGCCGGCGACCGAGAGGCCGGGGCGACCGCTCCAGCCGTCGGAGAGCGACGGCGCGAGCGAGAGCCGGAGGGGCACGTCGATCGAGCTGGGCGACACGGCGGGCACCGACGCGTCGGCCAGCGACGCCAGGTCGGCGTCGTCGAGCCGCCCCAGGTCGCGGCCCCAGTGCACGATCGCGGGAACCCCCGCGCCTCGGGCATCGACGAGCACACTGACGCCCGAGGCACGGAGGTGGTGGATCATGCCGCGACTACTCCTTGACCGGGATCGACTGCGCCTTCAGCGCGTCGATCGTCGTGGTCTGACCGTTCTCGAGCGCCTCGAAGAGGGTGCCCTGGCCGCTCGCGGCGGCCTTGAAGCCGTCGGCGACGTCGGCGTAGGTCTGCGTCATGGTCGGGCCCCACACGAAGTCGGGGTTGACCTGCGTCGCGGCCTCCTTGAACACGTCGTAGATCTTCTGGCCGCCGTAGAACTCGACGCCCTCCTGCAGCGACGGCAGGTCGAGGCCCGCGGTCGTGGCCGGGTAGATGTTCGCCGAGGTGTTCAGCGCGGTGAGCGCCTCGTCGGACGTGTTCAGCCAGAGCGCGAACTTCGTCGCCTCGTAGAGGTGCTCGGTGCCCTTGAAGACGGCCGTCGAGGACCCGCCCCAGTTGCCCGCCTTCGCCTCGCCCGCGTTCCACTGCGGCGCGAGGGCGACCGACCAGTTGCCGGCCGTGTCGGGAGCGCCAGACGCGATGGAGTTCGCACCCCAGACGGCGGAGTTCCACGACCAGACCTCGCCAGAGTTGTAGGCGTTGTTCCACTCGTCGGTCCAGGCCGGGTACGTCGAGACGAGGTCCTCGTCGATGAGGTCCTGCCAGTAGTCGGCGACCGTCTTCGAGGCGTCGCCCGTCAGGTCGACGGTCCACTCGTCGCCGTCGTTCTGGAACCACTGGCCGTCGGCCTGCCACACGAATCCGGCGAACTGGTTGATGTCGGTCTGCGAGAAGTTCGTGATGTACCCGCCGGCGGCGCGCACCTGCTTCGCGGCCTTCTTGTACTCGTCCCACGTCGTGGGCACGGCGATGCCGTTGGCCTCGAACAGGTCGGAGCGGTAGAACAGGGCCATGGGGCCCGAGTCCTGCGGCACGCCGTAGATCTCCTTCTCGGTGCCGAGCGTGACCTGACCCCAGGTCCACGGCACGAAATCGTCCTCGGCGGCGACGACGTCGGCGCAGGCCGCGAGGTCGACGAGGCCGTCCTGCACACGGAAGTTCGGCAGCGCGTCGTACTCGATCTGGCCGAGGTCGGGCGCGTTGCCGGCCTTGAGCTGGTTGAAGAAGTTCTGGTAGGTGCCCGAGTTGCCGTTCGGACCGGTCTGCACGGCGACCTGGATGTCGGGGTTCTCGTCGTTCCAGAGCTGCACGGCATCCTCGATGCCCGGAATCCACGACGTGAACGTGAGGTCGACCTTGCCGTCGCTCGGCGTGCAATCGCCGGCGGCACTGGTGCCGCCGTCCCCGCTCGCCGTCGAGCATCCGGCCAGTGCGAGCGTGCCGACGAGCGCGAGCGCTGCGATGGCCTTCTTCTTGTGCTGCATGCTGATCCTTCTCTTGGTGGGGATGCCGCCCGCGGGAGTGCGGGCGGACTGGGTGTTTCGAACCGGTGTTACTTGAGCGCGCCCGCTCCGAGCCCGTTGCGCCAGAAGCGCTGGAGGGCGAGGAAGGCGACGATGAGGGGGACGATGGAGAGCAACGCCCCGATGAGCACGTAGCTGCGCAGTTCGGGAATCTGGTTGAGCTGCGAGTTCCACGTGTAGAGGCCGAACGTGACCGGGAAGAGCTCCTCGCTGCGCAGCATGATGAGCGGCAGGAAGAAGTTGTTCCAGATGGCGACGAACTGGAAGAGGAACACCGTCACGAGCGCCGGCGACATGAGCCGGATCGACACCGTGAAGAACGTGCGCACCTCGCCGGCGCCGTCGATGCGGCTCGCCTCGATGAGCTCGTCGGGCACGGAGGCGGCCGCGAAGATGCGCGTGAGGTACACGCCGAACGGGCTGACGATCGAGGGCAGGAACACCGCCCAGAACGTGTTCGTCAGGCCGACCTGGCTGAACATGAGGAACAGCGGCAGCGCGAGCGCGGTCGCGGGCACGAGCACGCCGCCGAGCACGACGTTGAAGATGACCTCGCGCCCCGGAAAGCGGTACTTCGCGAGGGCGTAGCCGCACATGGCCGCGATCAGGGTGCCGATGAGCCCGCCGAGGCCGGCGTAGAGCACGCTGTTGCCGAGCCACCGCCAGTACACCCCGCCGCGGTACTCGAAGAGCGCGGTGATGTTCTCGACGAAGTTGAAGTCGGCGAACCACAGGCCCGGCGTCGTGAGGAGCTGTCCAGGGCTCTTCGTCGACGCGACGAGCAGCCACCAGATCGGCACGAGGAAGTACAGCGTGAACACGGCCATCACGAGCATGGCGGCCGTGCGCGACATCAGGCTCTCGCGGGGTCCGCGGGCGCGGGGCGCACCCGAGCTCGCGCCCTTGCCGGCGCCCTTGGGCCCGACGACGCCGGGCATCGCGGTCGTGGCGGTCATTCGTCGGCCCCCTTGCGCTGGGTGATCTTGAGGAACGTGAAGCTGAGGGCGAACGTCGCGAGTGCGAGCACGACCGAGAACGCGGCCGCGAGGCTGGAGTTCGGCACCGAGGCCGTCGCGTAGATCGTCATGTTCGGCGTGTACGTGCTGATCACGGCCGACGAGAACGAGGCGAACACCTGCGGTTCGGCGAGCAGCTGGAGCGTGCCGATGATCGAGAACACGGCGGTGAGCAGGATCGCGGGCCGCACGAGCGGGATCTTGATCGCCCATGCGATGCGCCACTGGCTCGCGCCGTCGAGCCGTGCGGCCTCGTAGATCTCGGTGGGGATCGAGAGCAGCGACGAGTAGATGATGAGCATGTTGTAGCCGACGAAGACCCAGGTGACGACGTTCGCGATCGACCACAGCACGAGGTCGGCGCCGAGGAAGTCGACGCTCTTCGTGAGCGCCGTGAACGGCGAGAGGTTCGGGCTGAACATGAAGCCCCACATGATCGCCGCGATCACGCCGGGCACCGCGTAGGGCACGAAGAAGGCGAGGCGGAAGAACTTCTTGCCCTTCACCAGCGGCGAGTCGAGCAGCAGCGCGAACAGCAGGGCGAGGCCCAGCATCACCGGCACCTGCACGATGCCGAAGGTCAGCACTCGGGCGACGGATGCCCAGAACGGCGCGTTCTGGAACACGAGCACGTACTGCGCGAGACCGCCGAAGACCTCGGTCGCCTCGCCGAACGTGCCGTCGCGCTCGATCACGAGCATCGACTGCCAGACGGCCTGGAGGATCGGGATCAGGTAGAACAGCACGAACAGGATGCCGAACGGCGCGATGAACACGGCGATCGCGGCCTTGTGCGGCACGGGGATGCGCCGACGCGGCGCCGGTCGGTTCTCGGCCGCGCGCGCGGCGACCTCGGCGGGTGCGGTCGTCATGCCGCCTCCTCTCTGATGATGCGGATGCCGAAGGCCGGCACGGTGACGTCGCCGTCGACGGTCGTCGAGGTCACGAGGTCGAACCCGACCCCGTCGACGACGACCGGCTCGGCGCCGTGGTTGACCGCGAACAGGTAGCTGCGGCCGTCGCCGGTGCGACGCACCAGCTCGAGGTCGGCGCCCGCTCCGGCGGGCGGCGTGACGCCGGCCTCGTCGGCGATGCGGGCGACGAGGGAGCGGTAGTCCGCGGCATCCGGCCGGGTGGCGAGGTACCAGGCGGAACCCTCGCCGTGGGCGTTGCGGGTGACGGCGGGGATGCCGGCCGCCGGACCGTCGACGAACGTGTCGACCGCCTCGGCCGTCGTGAGCGCGAGGTGCTCCGACCAGAGCCGCGCCCTCGCACCCGAGGCCAGGCGCACCTCGTCGTCGGGGCCGAGCGGCGCGAACTCCTGCACGCGGATGCCGAGCAGCTCGGCGAACGCGCCGGGGTAGCCGCCGAGGCGCACCCGGTCGTACTCGTCGACGATGCCGCTGTAGAAGGTCACGAGCGTCGTGCCGCCGGCGGCGACGAACGCGTCGAGGTTCGCCGCGGCCTCGTCGGTCACGCTGTAGAGCGCGGGCACGACGACGATCTTGTAGCCCGAGAGGTCGGCGCCGGGGTGCACGACGTCGATCGTGGCGCCCGTCGCGCGGAGTGCGGCGTAGGCCGCGTGCACCTGCTCGAGGTACTCGACGGCGTGGCTCGGCCGGTTGTCGGCGTCGGTCGCCCACCATGCGTCCCAGCTGAAGAGCACGGCCGTGTCGGCGGCGACGCGGGTGCCGGTGACCTCGTCGAGGCGGCCGATGAGGCCGCCGAGGTCGACGACCTCGCGCCAGACGTCGCTGTCGGTGCCCGCGTGCGGCAGCAGCGCGGAGTGGAACTTCTCCGATCCCTGCGCCGAGGCGCGCCATTGGAAGAAGCAGATGCCGTCGGCGCCGCGGGCGATGTGCTGCACGGCGTTGCGCGTCATCTCGCCGCGGGCCTTCGCGATGTTGTGCGGCTGCCAGTTGACGGCGCTCGTCGAGGTCTCCATGAGGATCCACGGCTCGCCGCCGGCGATGCCGCGGGTGAGGTCGGCAGCGAACGCGAGCTCGGTGGTCGGGTCGGCGAGGCGGTTGTCGAGGTAGTGGTCGTTCGCGACGACGTCCATCTCGGAGGCCCACGAGAAGTAGTCGAGGTTGCGGATGTGCGCCGTGACCATGAAGTTCGTCGTGATCGGCGCCGCACTGCGGGCCCGGATGACCTCGGCCTCGGCGCGGTAGTAGCCGAGCAGCTCGTCGGAGCTGAACCGGTGGAAGTCGAGCACCTGGCCGGGGTTGCGCGTCGAGAGGTTGCGCATGGGCGTCAGGATCTCGGCCCAGTCGTCGTAGCGCTGGCTCCAGAAGCTCGTGCCCCACGCGCGGTTCAGCTCGGCGATCGTGCCGTAGCGCTGCTCGAGCCAGCGGCGGAACGAGGCCGTGCTCTCCGCGCAGTGGCAGAGCGCGTTGTGGCAGCCGAGCTCGTTGGAGACGTGCCAGAGCTCGACGTTCGGGTGCGAGCCGTAGCGCTCGGCGACCTGCTCGACGAGCGCGAGCGCGTAGCGGCGGAAGACCGGCGACGAGGGGCACCAGGCCTGGCGGCCGCCGGGGTACCGGGTCGTGCCGTCGTCGGCGACCGGCAGGATCTCGGGGTGCAGCGTCGACAGCCACGGGGGCGGCGACGCGGTCGCGGTTCCGAGGTTGACGCGGATGCCGGCCTCCGCCAGCAGGCCCATGACCGCGTCGAGCGCGGTGAAGTCGAAGGTGCCCTTGCGCGGGTTGATCTGCGACCAGCCGAAGATGTTGATCGCGACGAGGTCGACGCCGGCTTCGCGCATGAGGCGCACGTCTTCCGGCCAGACCTCGGGGTCCCACTGCTCGGGGTTGTAGTCGCAGCCGAACGCGATGCCGTCGTGACGCCAGGTGCGGCGTTCCGCGCGGTGCTCGGTGTTCCCGGTGTGCGACTGCATGCTCTCCCCGACTGTGTCGTTGCCGTGTTCTGTGAACGTGCACAGATTCGAGAGCGAGAACTCCGCGCTGAGATTCTGTGAACGTGCACAGACTAACCACGGCCTTCGCCGGATGTCAAACACGACGCCGCTGCGCACCGCCGGTACAGTGGGCCACATGCCCGAGATCCCCGCCCGTCGCAAGCGTGCGACGGTGCACGACGTCGCCGTCGAGGCGGGCGTCTCGCGCGGCACCGTGAGCCGCGTCGTCAACGGCGAGCGCTACGTCTCCGACGAAGCGCGCAAGGCCATCGAGGCCGCGATCGTCAAGGTCGGCTACGTGCCGAACACCGCCGCCCGCAACCTCGTCATGCAGCGCACGCAGGCCGTCGCGTTCATCGTGCACGAGCCCGGCCCGCTCTTCGTCGAAGACCCCAACATCGGCGAGATCCTGCTCGGGGCGAACGCCGCGCTCTCCGACGCCGACTACCAGATGGCGAGCATCGTGGTCGACTCCGAACGCGACACCGAGCGCGTCGCGCGCTTCCTCCGCGGCGGCTTCGTCGACGGCGTGGTCATGGTCTCGGCGCGCACGAACGACCCGATCACGCGCGTGATCGAACAGCTCGAGCTGCCGGCGGCCTTCGTCGGCCACCCGCCCGGGCTCACCGCGGCCTGGGTCGGCATCGACAACGTCGGGTCGGCGCGCGCCGTGACCGAGCAGCTCATCGCGACCGGCCGCCGCCGCATCGGCATGATCGCCGCGGCCCTCGACCGCGACTCCGGCGTCGACCGCCTGCAGGGCTTCACCGACGCCCTCGGCGACCGCTTCGACGCCGACCTCGTCGAGTCCGTGCCGCTCTACTCGTACTCGGCCGGCGTCGATGGCATGCGCGCGCTCCTCGCGCGGCATCCCGACCTCGACGGCCTGTTCGCCGCGTCCGACGCGGTCGCGGCCGGAGCGCTCGAGACGCTGCGCGAAGCCGGCCTGCGCGTGCCAGAAGACGTCGGCGTCGTCGGCTTCGACGACAGCGCCTGGGCCACACGCACCCATCCCCCGCTCTCGACGGTGCGCCAACCGGCGGCCGGCCTCGGCCGCGCCGCCGCGCTGAGCGTGCTCGCGCAGATCCGCGGCGAGAAGCCCGCCGTCGACGGCATCATGGTCGAGACCTCGGTGGTCTGGCGCGAGTCGGCCTAGGCGGCGCCCCCGTCCGCAGCATCGACCACGTCGACCCCGTCTGCCGCATCGGCCACGACGACCGCGACGCCCTGCGCGGCCAGGCGCAGCCCCGCGGCCGGTGAGCCGCTGAGCAGGTCGGTGCCCTCGACGAGCAGTTCCGCCTCGTCGACTCCGTGGTTGATCACGAACAGCGCGGGCCCGCGCCGCACCGCCTCGACCTGACCGCCGCGCGTCGCCGCGGGCGGCAGCCCGATGCCGGCCTCGCGTGCCGCCGACTCGGCGATCAGCCGCAGGGCCTCGGGTTCCGGCAGGGTCGCGACGTACCAGGCGCTGCCGCCGTCGGTGCGACGCCGGGTGACCGCGGGCCATCCGCTCAGCGCACCGTCGTCGAAGGTCGCGAGCGTCTCGGCGTCCTCCACCCGCACGAACTCGCCCCAGACGGTGCCGAGCGCGGCACCGCCGACCACGTCGCCCGTGAGCGCCAACGGCGGAGCCGCCATGCCGCCCGCGTTCGCGAGGTCGGGCGCGGCCGGCGGCGCGAACTCCTCGATCCACACGCCGAGCGCGCGGCGGAGCGGCTCGCCGAGATACCCGCCGAGCCGCACGTGCAGGTTCTCGTCGAGCACGGCGGTGCCGAATCCGACGATGAGCGTGCCGGACTCGGCGAAGGCCGCGAGGTTCGCGACCTGGGCGTCGGTCGTGACGAGGTGCGCGGGTGCCACGACGAGGTCGTACGACGAAAGGTCGCCCTCGGCGCGCACGAAGTCCACCACGAGTCCCAGCGAGGTCAGCGCGGCGTGCCAGGCGCCGACGGCGCGCAGGTACGAGACATCCGTCGGCGATGCGGGCTGCTCGATCGCCCACCAGCTGTGCCAGTCGAGCGCGATGGCCACGCGCGACGTCACCCGGCTGCCCGCCACGGCGTCGTCGCCCGAGCGCGCGGCGAGCGCGGCGAGCTCCCCGCCGAGCTGCTCGACCTCGCGCCAGACGCGCGTGTCGGTGCCCGAGTGCGGCACGAGCCCGGAGTGGAACTTCTCCGAGCCGGCGGCCGACTGCCGCCACTGGAAGAAGAGGATGCCGTCGGCCCCGCGCGCCACCGACTGGTACGACCACGCCCGCATCTGGCCGGGCGCCTTCGCGGCGTTCTGCTGCCGCCAGTTCACGGCGCTCGGCGACTGCTCCATGAGCAGCCATGGCGCGCCGCCGCCGAGCGAGCGCATGAGGTCGCGCACCATCGCGGCGTACGCGGGCGAGTCGGGATCGGCCGGGTCGGGGTAGGTGTCGTCGCTCACGACGTCGACCTCCGCCGCCCACGACCAGTAGTCGACCGGCTTGAAGAATCCCATGAAGTTGGTCGTGACGGGAACCGCCGACCCCTCGCGGATGATCGCCTTCTCGGCCCGGAAGCAGGCGAGCAGCTCGTCGCTCGAGAAGCGGTCGAAGTCGAGCAGATGGGTCGGGTTGCGGAACGTCGGGGCGGCCCGCGGCGGCTGCACCTCGTCGAACGAGTCGTAGCGCTGCGACCAGAAGGCGGTGCCCCAGGCCCGGTTCAGGTCCTCGACCGTGCCGTACCGCTCGCGCAGCCACTCGCGGAAGGCCGCGGCCGACACGTCGCAGTAGCAGTGGCTGACGTGACATCCGTACTCGTTGTTGATGTGCCACAGCTCGAGCGCCGGGTGGTCGGCGTAGCGCTCGACCATGCGACGCACGAGCTCCCCGGCCCGCTCGCGGTAGACCGGCGAGCTCGGGCAGTACTGCTGCCGACTGCCGACCGAGAGGGTCACGCCGTCCTCGGTCACGGGCAGGGTCTCGGGATGCCGCGCAGCGAGCCACGGCGGAGGAGAGGCCGTCGCCGTCGCGAGGTCGACGCGCACACCGCCCGCGTGCAGCAGGTCGAGCACCTCGTCGAGCCACGCGAAGTCGTACTCCCCCGGGCGCGGTTCGAGCCGCGCCCACGAGAACACGCCGACCGTCGCGAGCGAGACGCCCGCCCGGTTCATGAGCTGCACGTCCTCGTCCCAGACGGGCCGCGGCCACTGCTCGGGGTTGTAGTCCCCGCCGTACCAGATCGTCATGATCACTCCTTCACGCTTCCGCTGGCCAGCCCGGACTGCCAGTACCGCTGCAGGAACAGGAACGCGAGCACCAGCGGGATGATCGACACCAGCGAGCCCGTGATCACCGTCGAGAACAGCGCCTGCGAGCCGCCGCCCTGGCTGGCGGCCGCCTGCATCTGCGCGAGGCCGACCGTGATGGGGTACAGCTCCGAGCTGTTCAGCATGATCAGCGGCAGGAAGTAGTTGTTCCACGTCGCGACCAGCGAGAAGAGGAACACGGTCACGAGTCCGGGCCCGAGCAGTCGCAACCCCACCTGCCAGAAGATGCGGAACTCGCCCGCGCCGTCGACCCGCGCCGCCTCGATGAGGGTGGCGGGGATCGCGTCGGCCGCGTACACCCGCATGAGGTAGACGCCGAAGGGGCTGACGAGCGAGGGCACGATGACCGCCCACGGCGTGTTCGTCAGGCCCGCCGCGGTGAACAGCAGGTAGGTCGGCAGCGCGAGGGCCGTGAGCGGGATCATGATCGCGCCGAGGGTCGCACTGAACAACGCCTTCTTGCCCGGGAAGTCGTACTTCGCGAACGCGTAACCCGCCATGGTGGAGAGCAGCGTCGCGCCGAGGGCCGCACTGATCGAGTACACGAAGGTGTTCCCGAGCCAGCGGGCGAACATGCCGTTGCGCACGGTGAACAGCGTCTGCAGGTTCTCCCAGAGGGAGAAGTCGCCGCCGAACCACAGGCCGAACGTCGAGAAGAGCGCGGCGTTGTCCTTGGTCGCGGAGACGATCAGCCACCAGAGCGGCAGCACGAAGTACAGCACGCACAGCCAGAGGATCACCGTGAGGAGCGTGCTCCGACGCCGCTCGGGCGCGAACCGGTTGCGGGAACGGCGCGATCCGGTGGCGCCGATGGTCACGGCGGCCCGGGTCTCGGTCGAGGTCATGACAGGCTCCGTTCACGTCGCTCGCGCCGTTGCGCGCCGAGCTGCACGATGTAGGACACGACGGCGATCACGATTCCGAGCAGGAACGCGATGGATGCCGCGTAGTTGAGCTCCTGGTTCACGAAGGCCAGGTTGTAGGCGTAGAAGTTCGGCGTGTAGGAGTTGATCACCACGTTCGGCGCGATGATCGAGAGCAGGCTCGGCTCGGCGAACAGCTGGAACGACCCGATGACGGAGAAGATGACCGTCAGCATGATCGCCGGGCGGATGGCCGGGATCTTGATGCTCCACGCCATGCGGAACTGCCCCGCTCCGTCGATCTCGGCGGCTTCGTAGAGCTCCGCCGGAATCGACCGCAGGGCCGCGTACATGATGATCATGTTGTAGCCGACGAACTCCCACGTGACGATGTTCATCATCGAGCCGAGCATGTTCTCGGCCGACAGGAACTCGGGCGTCCCGAGGCCCGCGGCTCGCGCGATCTGCGCGAGCGGACCGAAGTCGGGGCCGTAGAGGTAGCCCCACATGAGCGTCGCGACCACCGCGGGCACGGCGTAGGGCATGTAGATGAGCAGCCGGATCGCCTTCGACCCCCGCGCCCGGAAGGTGTCGAGCGCGAGGGCGAAGAAGAGCGCCAGCCCGAGCATGATCGGCACCTGCACGATGAAGAACAGGCCCACCCGGCCGAGGCCCTCGAGGAACAGCGGGTCGGTGAGCGCCCGGATGTAGTTGCCGAGGCCGTTGAACGCCTGGCCTCCGATGAGCTTGCTCTCGAACAGGCTCAGGTAGCCGGCGTAGACGAGCGGGACGACCAGCATCGTGATGAACACGACGAAGAACGGGACGAGGAACAGGTAGGCGGCCCGGTACTGCCGGCGCTTCGTGGTACTCGTGCGCCGCCGGGGCGGCGGGGCTGCGGGGCGCTCGGCGGTGAGCGCCGGAGTGGCTGACATGGCGGCTCCTTCTCTTGGCGGTCGGGGATGTCGCGGATGATGCTGAGGGGAACGGGGCGCCCGCCGTGCGTGCGGCGGGCGCCCCGCAGGCGTCACTCGACGGTGAAGCCCTGGTCCTCCGCGTACTTCACGAGCTGGTCCTGCCACGTGTCGAGCGCGGCGGCGATGTCGCCCTTGTCGGCGATCACGGTGCCCATCGTCTCCTCATAGGTCGAGTAGACGTAGTCCATGAACGGCACCCACTGGAAGTCGGTGTCGACGGTCGTCGAGATCTGGGCGAACAGCTTGTTGACCTGCTGGCCGCCGTAGAACTCCGACTCCTGGTCGGCGAACGCGGGGTCCTCCAGCACCGAGACCTGCGGCGGGAACAGGAACTGCTCCGTCGCGAGCTTCATGGCCGAGGACTCGTCGTTGTTGATGAACTTCGCGAGCTCGTAGGCGGCGATCGGGTTCTTGCTGGAGGCGAGCACCGCGTCGGAGGATCCGCCCCAGTTGCCCGAGACCTCCTCGCCCTCGGTCCACTGCGGCAGCGGGGCCGCACGCCAGAGTCCGGAGGTGCTCTCCGCAGTGCCCTGGAGGAAGATCGGCCCCCAGGCCGCCGTGAGCCAGCCCGCGTACTTGCCGCTCGCGAGGCCCTGGTACCAGGTGTCGTTGAAGTCGACGTCGGTCGAGATCAGGTCCTGCTGCACGAGGTCGGTCCAGTAACCGGCGACCTTCTTCGCGTCGTCGCTGTTGACGTCGATCTTCACGGTCTCCTTGCCGTCGTAGCCGAACGGCTTGACGCCGGCCTGCCAGAAGAAGCCGATCATCTGCCCGGCCTGGGTGGCGCCGAGGTTCGAGATGTACGACCCGGTCTTCTCCTTCACGGCCTTCGCCGCGGTCGCGTAGTCGTCCCACGTCGCCGGAGGCTCGGTGATGCCGGCCTCGGCGAGGATGTCCTCGCGGTAGAGGTTGCCCATGGGGCCGACGTCCTGCGGGATCGCCCAGACCTCCGCGTCGGGTGCGACCTGCTTCCACGCCCAGTCCACGTAGTCGCCGGCGAGGTCGTCGGCGCCGTACGGCGTCAGGTCGAGCAGGGATTCGTTGAGCACGAACGAGGGGATGTACTGGTACTCGAGCTGCGCGACATCCGGAGCTCCCTCGCCCGCCTCGATGGCGCTGCGGAGCTTCTGGTAGTGCGGCAGGCCCTGGCCGACGTTCTCGACGGTGACGTCGATCGCGGGGTACTTGTCCTCGAAGAGCTTCACCTCGTTCTCGATGTCGGGAACCCAGGTCCAGAACGTGAGCTTGGTGGGGGTGGTCATCGCCTTGTCGATGTCGTCCTGGCTGACGGTGTCGGTCGAGCCGCCGCCGGAGCTCGGCGTGCAGCCGGTCAGGAGCAGTCCGATGGACACGGCGCCGCCAACCAGCGCCAGTGCTGTTCTCCGTGTCTTCTTGATCATGATCACTCTTTCTGTGGGTGTGTTCGGATCGCAGGATCCGGTGGTGCTCACCGGCTGAGGAAGGTCCGCGTCGACCACGCGGCCAGTGAGACGTCTGTTCCCGCCTGGAGCTGCGCTCCGGTGACGGTGTCGGCGACGGATGCCGCGAGCACGAGGTTCTGCGGCTCCCATCCCCAGTTGAAGGCGAACCAGGCGCGCCGCCCGTCGGGGAGCGTGCCGGAGGTCACGGAGACGGGCCCGGCGGTCTCGCCCGCGAGCTCGTGCGAGGTCGCTTCGGGGACGGCCCAGCGGATGACACCGCTCGCGAGGGCAGGGCTGGGCACACAGCCGACGACGGTGACGCGACCATCGCCGACTGCGTGGCTGGTGACGGCGGGGAAGTCGCCGAATCGGGGGTGCACGTAGCGCGCGAGCACGTCGGCGTCGTCGGCGATGAGGCCGTCGATCCAGAGGCGTGCGGCGGCCGTGCCGTCGAGGTGGAGATCATCGGATGTCGCGACGACCGCGACCTCCTGCTCGAGGTTCGAGTACTCGTCGTAGTGGACCCCCGCGAGGTCGGTCAGTCGCACCGGGGAGACCTCGACGCGGGCTCGGGCCTCCTCGTCGGCGTAGCCGGTGCGGGGGCCGACGACGAGGTGCCCGCCGGCGGCGACGTAGTCGCGGAGCAGCGCCAGTTCGGAATCCGTGGTCACGTACACGCCCGCGGCGACGAGCACCGGGAAGCGTTCGGCGAGCGCCTCGGCGCCGAGCTCGGCGGCCTGGTCGAGATGGAGCAGGCGCGCCTGGCGCCCGGCGTCGACGGCGCCGCGGTGGAACGCGTCGAAGATCTTCTCGTAGGACTCGGGGTCGGGCGCCTCGTCGACGCGGAGCGGCGGCGTGAACTGCAGGGCGTAGCGGCTCGCGTTCGACCAGAGGATCGCGACATCCGCATCGGGTTCGAAGCCGTCGAGCGTCGTGCCGATGGCCGCGAGCTCGGCGCCGATCTCGGCGACCTCGCGGTAGACCCGGCCGGGCACGAGGCTGTGCGGGAGCACGCCGCCCCAGTAGGTCTCGATGCCGTAGGGCAGCGTGTGCCAGTGCCAGTACTCGATCATCGCGGCACCGCGGGAGATGAACGTGTAGGCGGACTGCTTCAGCTGGCCTGGGTAGGGCGGGAAGTTCGTGTCGGAGTGCCCGATCGACTGGGCGTTCGTCTCGGTGACGAGGTAGCGCCCCTGCTTCGAGGAGTACATGCGGTCGGCCGCACGGAAGAGGGCGGGAACGCCCGTCGTCGTCCACTGGCTGAGCTGCGAGCGCTCGAGGGTCGCATCGAGGCGGTCCTGCATGCCGTAGTACGGGTTGCCCGACGTGATGTCGAGTGCACGGCTGACCCGCTCGTCGTCGAGCGCCGGTCGACCGTACTGCAGGCACGTGGTCACGAACTGGTCGTCACGTGAATACTCGCGCACGAGCTCGGCCTGCCACGCGATGAACTCGGTCGTGAGCTCGGTCTGGAACCGGCGCCACGCGAGGTCGTACTGGGGGAACGAGTTGCCGTCGGGCCGCCACAGCTCCGACCAGTCGGCCAGGCGGTGCGACCAGTACGTGAGGCCCCATTCGCGGTTGAGGGTCTCGACGTCGCCGAACTGCGCTCGCAGCCGGTTCACGAACTCCTCGAAGACGTGGTCGTTGTGGAAGAGCTCCATGCCGGGCTCGTTGTCGACCTGGAAGCCGATGACGGAGGGGTGGTCGGCGTAGCGGCCGACGACGGCGCGGATGACCCGCTCGGCGTAGGTGCGGAACACGGGGTGCGAGAAGTCCATCTCCTGGCGTGCGCCCCACGGGATCGGTTCGCCCGTGCGGCGCTCGGCCGCGATCTCGGGGTGCGCGACCTGCAGCCACGGCGGCACCGCGTAGGTCGGGGTTCCGAGGATCACGCGGATGCCACGACGGTGCGCGCTGTCGAGCACTGGGGCGAGCCACTCGAGCTCGAACTCGCCGTCGCGGGGCTCCCACGTCGACCACACCGACTCCCCCACGCGGATGACGTTGATGCCGGCTTCGCGCATGAGGTCGAGGTCGGTCTCGACGCGATCGGTGAGGTGGTACTCGGGGTAGTAGGCGACGCCGAAGAGGAGTCCGCTCGGGGACGTGACGGGCAGCGGTGACTTCATCTGATTCGTACTCCGTTGTAGGTCGGCAGGGCCGTCTCTGATCATTCTCACCCGAATGTTTTCGACAACATTGGGTGGAAGTAAGCATGTTGCCGATAACATCGATCTGTCAAGCACTATTTTCAGCGGAAGAGCACCGCAGGCTGCAGACGCGCAGCCCGCTGCCGAACGTGGCACCGGAGAGGTCAAGATGAGCACGAGTCCCGTCTCGCCAGACGCCGAGACCGCGACGGCGGGCGCTGTCGACTCGACGACCGCACCGCCGCGCGCACCGAAGGCGGCGACCATCTACGACGTCGCCCAGGCCGCCGGCGTCTCGCACCAGACCGTCAGCCGGTTCCTCAAGGGGTTCGAGGGCATCCGCCCCGAGACGCGCGAGAAGGTCGAACAGGCCCTCGACGAACTCGGCTACCGGCCGAACCTCACCGCGCGCAGCCTCAAGTCGGGTCGCTCGCACCGCATCGGCGCCCTGACCCACGAGATCTCGCAGGTCGGCCCCGGACGCATCGTCGAGGGGGCCAGCGCGGCCGCCCGCGAGGCCGGCTACGTGCTCGACATCATCGCGCTCGACGCCCGCAACCCGCGGGCCATCGAGGAGTCGCTCGCGATCATCACCCAGCACGACCTCGCGGGCGTACTCGCACTCGCGTCGACCGACGAGATGACCCACGCCTTCGAGACGACCGCGTTCCGGGTGCCGGCGTACGTCGCCGCCGAATCCGACGGCGTGCCCGACGACCCCCGCACCAAGCTCTCGAGCGTCGGACTTCCGGCCGTCGTCGCGCACCTGGCCGAGCTCGGGCACCGCCGGGTCGTGCACATCGCCGGGCCGCACACCTGGTCGGCGTCGCGCAACCGCATGCGGGCGTTCGAGTCCGCCGTCGAGGCGCAGGGCATGCACTCCGAGGCGATCCTGCACGGCGACTGGTCGGCCAGGTCGGGATACGAGGCGATCGCCGGCCTCGCCGAACTGCCCGGCGCCACCGCCTACGTCGCGGCCAACGACCAGATGGCCATCGGCGCGATGCTCGCCCTGAAGGAGCGCGGACTGCGGATCCCCGAAGACGTGAGCGTGGTCGGCATCGACGACATCCCCGAGGCGGCCTACCTCGATCCGCCGCTCACGACGCTCCGCAACGACTTCGAGGCGCAGGGCCGCGCGGCCGTGCACCAGCTCCTCGCCCTCATCGAGCAGTCGGAGCCTCGCCCGGTCACGGTGCCGCCGCCGCTCCTCGTCGTGCGGCGCTCGTCGGGCCCGGTGCTGCAGGCCGGGTAGGGCCCACGACGAGCGACGCCCGCACGCGGCATCCGCTCGCCCTGGGCTCCCGACCGGTCAGCCCGCGAACGGCCAGCGCGCGAACGGTCGGCGCACGATCGGTCAGCGCGCGAACGCCGAGGCGACCGCACGCGACGGCATCACCGTCGGATCGCCGAGCGCCTGCGCGAACACCAGTTCCGCCGCGCCGATGAGCAGCAGTTCGTCGTCGAGCCGGGCGCCGACGATCTCGGGCTCGCTGCCGCCGCCCGGCAGCGTGGGAGCGATCCGACGGTGGATCTCGTCCTCCCCGACGACGGCGAGCAGGTGCGCGAGATGGCCGCCGAGGATGACGGTGCGCGGGTTGAAGATGTTGACGATCGATCGGAGCGCGACGGCCAGGCGGCTCACCTGGCGGTCGATCTCCAGGCCGCCGTCGCCTGTGCGGTCGAGCCACTCCACGGCCATCGCGTCGAGCACGGCCTCGGGGTCGACATCGCCGAGCCCCGCCGCCTCGACGAACCGGTCCCGGCGCACCTCGGTCTCGAGGCATCCCGTCGCCCCGCAGTGGCATCGGCTACCGCGGGTCGAGACCGCGGTGTGCCCGAACTCGCCGGCGTTGCCGCCCTCCCCCGTGACGAGGCGGCCGTTGATCACGATGCCGCCGCCGATGCCGCTCGCGCCGCCGTTGAGGTAGATGATCACGCCGTCGCCGCGGCCGGCCCCGAAGGTGCTCTCGGCGACGACGCCGCAGTTCGCGTCGTTGCCGACGACCACCCGCATGCCCGTCGCCTCTTCGACCAGCTGCCCGACGGCGGCCTCGCGCCAGCCGAGGTGCGGCGCCAGGATCACCGATCCGTCCGCCTCCCTGACCAGGCCGGGCAGGGCGACGCCGATGCCCAGCACCGCTGCGTCGCCGAACGCCGGCCGCATGCCCTCGATGATCGCGCTGACCACGTTGACGAACTCGCCCACCGTCGGCGTCCGCTCGTTGCGGTACCGCACTCGGTGCAGCACGCGCCCGCTGAGGCCGACGAGCGCGACGTCGATCGCGTCGATCTCGGGATTGACGGCGATCGCGGCCGCCTGGTCGGAGGCCGTCACCGAAGGGCTCGGACGCCCGACCTTGCGAACCGCCGTCGCCGGGTTCTCCTCGACGAGGCCGCGCTGGGACAGGTCGGTCACGAGCCCGCCGACCGTCGATCGGTTCAGCCCGGTCGCGCGCGTGATCTCGGCCCGCGAGAGCGGACCGTCGCGGTGCACGAGGCGCAGCACCTGCGCGAGGTTCTGCCGTCGGATGTCGTCGATCGTCGCGCCGAGCGTCGAGCTCGGCGAATCCATCCTCGCCCCGTCCATACCCACCCCTTTCGGATTCACCGCGAGCAGCACGCCAAGGCGGCGGGCTGCGCGGCAGCCCGCCGCCCTGGCGGAACGACTCGCCCCCAGCCTGTCAGTTGCTGCTGAACGCCGCGTCGAACGCGGCCGAGGGCGGGGTGATCGCGTTCAGTCGACGGACGAAGGCGAGGGCCTCGGGAGCGCCCTGGAGCCGATCCATGCCCGCGTCCTCCCATTCGACGCTGGTCGGGCCGTCGTACCCGATGGCGTTGAGCGCGCGGAACACGGGCTCCCACGGCACGGCCCCGTGTCCGGTCGACACGAAGGTCCAGCCTCGCCGCGGGTTCGCCCACGGCAGGTGGGAGCCGAGCACGCCGTTCCGGCCGTCGAGGTTCGTCACGGACTCCTTCACGTGCACGTGGAAGACGTGCTCCGCGAAGTCGAGGACGAACGCGACGCTGTCGAGCTGCTGCCACACGAAGTGCGACGGATCGAAGTTGAACCCGAAGCTCCGGCGGTGGCCGATGGCCTCGAGGGTGCGCTTCGCCGTCCAGTAGTCGTAGGCGATCTCCGAGGGGTGCACCTCGAGGGCGAATCGCACCCCGACCTCCTCGAACACGTCGAGGATCGGGTTCCAGCGATCGGCGAAGTCGCGATAGCCGGCCTCGATCCACTCGTCGGAGGCGGGCGGGAACATGGCGACGGCCTTCCAGATCGACGATCCGGTGAACCCGTTGACGGTCCCGACGCCCAGCTTCGCCGCGAATCGCGCGGTGTCCTTCAGGTCTTCGGCCGCGCGCTGCCGCACACCCTCCGGGTCGCCGTCGCCCCACACCCGGTCGCTCAGGATGTCGCGGTGGCGCTCGTCGATGGGATCGTCGCAGACCGCTTGCCCGGTCAGGTGGTTCGAGATCGCGAAGACCTTCAGCCCGTTCCGTTCGAGGATGTCCTTGCGGCTCTGCACATAGGCGTCGTCGTCCCACCTGGAGACGTCGAGGTGGTCGCCCCAGCAGGCGATCTCCAGTCCGTCGTATCCCCACTCGCCCGCGAGCCGGGCGACGTCCTCGAACGGAAGGTCGGCCCACTGGCCGGTGAACAGGGTGATCGGTCGCGTCATTGCGCATGCTCCTTGCTTGAGTGATCGATGTGCTGCTGGGCGGCGTCAGCCGACCGGGGTCCAGACGGCCTCGTGCTCCGAACTGCGTTCGACGGCGTCGAGCACGCGCTGGAGGTGCAGGCCGTCGGCGAACGACGGGCTGGGGGCCGTGCCGGCGGCGATCGCCGTCACGAGTTCGACGACCTGGTGCGAGAAGCCGTGTTCGTACCCGAGCCCGTGCCCGGGCGGCCACCACGGCGCCAGGTAGGGATGCCCTGGCTCGGTGACCAGCACCCTGCGGAACCCCTGCTCGAGATCGGGGTCCGCGGCGCTGTAGACCTCGAGCTCGTTGAGCCGTTCGAGGTCGAAGGCGAGGGCGCCGCGCGATCCGGACACCTCGATGGTCAGGGCGTTCTTGCGGCCCGTCGCGAAGCGGGTCGCCTCGAACGTGCCGATCGGCGCGAAGCCGTCCTGCGACGCGAATCGGCCGGTGACGAGGGCGACGTCGTCGACGGTCACGGTGCCGAGCCGGTCGGTGGCCGTGCCCGAGAGCCCGACCCGTTCACCGAGCAGCGGCCGCTCGGTCACGATGGTCTCGAGGATTCCCGAGACGCGTTCGAGTCGGAGCCCGGTGATGAACTCGGCGAGGTCGATGGCGTGGGCGCCGATGTCGCCCAGTGCGCCGGATCCTGCGCGATGCTTCTCGAGCCGCCAGGTCATCGGACCGGTCTCGTCGCGAAGCCAGTCCTGCCGGTAGGCGGCCCGCACCTGCCGCACGACGCCGATGCGCCCGGCAGCCACGAGGTCGCGAGCGAACGTCACGGCGGGAACGCGTCGGTAGGTGAGGCCGACCATGCTGATCACCCCGCGTTCGGCGGCGGCGTTCGCGGCCTCGGCCATCGCCTCGGCTTCGGCGACGGTGTTCGAGAGGGGCTTCTCGCACAGCACGTGCTTGCCCGCCTCGAGCGCGGCGATCGCGATCTCGGCGTGCGTGTCGCCCGGGGTGACGATGTCGACGAGGTCGATGTCATCGCGCGCGATCACCTCGCGCCAGTCGGCGGATGCCTCGGCCCAGCCCCATTTCTCGGCGGCCTGCTCGACGGCCGCGAGGTCGCGCCCGGCCAGGACCTGCATCGTGGGCTTCACGGGGAGATCGAAGAATCTGGGGGCGACGCGCCAGCTCTGAGAGTGAGCCGCGCCCATGAAGCCTGCGCCGATCATCGCGACGCGGAGCGTGTCCGACATGTCGTCCTTCCTGTGTTTCGGGTTCGGTGGACTCTGCAGTCCGATTCGGTGGGATCGAGGTGCCCGGCCGCGGGGCCGGGCACCTCGATCACTCGATCAGGACTCGAATGCGAGGCCGATGAACTGGTCGACGTTGTCCTTGGTGACCACGGGTGCGTCGAGCACGATGCGGGTGGGCACGCTGGGCGTGATCAGGTCGCTCATGGTCTTGCCCTGTGCGATGAGGCGGGCCAGGGCGATGCCGTCGGCGGCCTGCGTCGACGGGTAGATGATCGTCGCCTTCAGCACGCTGTCGTCGGCCTGGATGGCCTCCATGGCGTTCTTCGAGCCGGCGCCGCCGACCATGAAGAACTCGTCGCGGCCGGCCGAGTTGATGGCGGCGAGCACGCCGATGCCCTGGTCGTCGTCGTGGTTCCAGATCGCGTCGATCTTCGGGTTGGCCGAGAGCAGCTGCGATGCGGCGGCCTCGCCGCCCTGCACGGTGAAGTCGGCGGCAACGCGGGCCGAGACCTCGAGGCCGCAGTCGTCGAGCGCGTCGGCGAAGCCCTGCGAGCGGTCCTGCGTCAGCGGCAGCGAGTCGATGCCGGCGATCTCCGCGACGACCGCGTCTGGGGTATCGCTCAGCTGCTCGCAGATGTACGTCCCTGCGGAGACGCCCATGCCGTAGTTGTCGCCGAGCACGGTCGTGCGCGCGGCGAACGGGCTGGAGAACTCGCGGTCGACGTTGATGACCGGGATGCCGGCCTCCATCGCCTTGATCGCGACCTCGGTCAGTGCCGCACCATCGCTGGGCAGCAGCACGATCGCGTCGACGCCCTCGTTGATGAAGGTCTCGACGGCGGCGATCTGCGCGTTGGCGTCGTTCGTGCCCTCCGCGACCTTCAGCTCGACATCACTGAAGCCCGCGGCTGCGGCCTGGGCGCCGGAGTTGATGGCGCCGAGCCAGCCGTGGTCGGCGGCCGGGCCCGAGAAGCCGATCACGACGTTGTCGCCGGATGCCGCGTTCTCCTCGCTGCTGGTGCCCTGATCGGTGACGCTCTCCTGCTCGGCTCCGCCGGTGCAGCCTGCGAGGAGTCCGATGGCGAGGACGGACGCCCCCACACCGAACAGCGCGCGCTTGGCGAGCGTGTGATTCCGTGCCATGAGTTCTCTCCTTTGAGGTGATTGCTGGTGTGATCGCGTGGCGATGCGGGGTGGGCATCGCCGTTCGGCGTGTTTGTTTTTAGTCACATCAAATACGCCGTGGGAACCATACCAACCCACGCATTGGCTGTCCACAAGCATTTTCCGTAGGCCCGGAACCACGCGCACACCCGCACTCTCCCGGGAGATTTGCCGATTTCGGCCGCACGAAAGGTCTGATATGTTGCGACCATGATCAAAGTCGACCACCCGGTGTTGCTGGACGCCCGAGGGCTTCGGAAGTCCTTCGCAGGCGTTCACGCGCTGAAAGACGTGAGCCTGGAGATCCTGGCCGGCGAAGTCCATTGCATCCTCGGCCAGAACGGCGCAGGCAAGTCCACGCTCATCAAGACGCTCGCCGGAGTGCACCAACCCGACGAAGGCGAGATCCTGTGGCTCGGCGACCCGGTGTCGATCCCCGACCCCCAGGCCGCCCTCGAACTCGGCATCGCGACCATGTACCAGGAGCTCGACGTCGTCGACGGCCTCACCGTCGCCGAGAACATCTTCCTCGGACACGAACTCGCGAAGGCCGGATTCACCAGTCGAAGCCAGGCCCATCGACGCACCAAGGAGCTCATGCAGCGCCTCGGCCACGGATCGATCTCGCCGAACACCGAGGTGGGCTCGCTCAGCGCGGCCAACAAGCAGATCGTGAGCATGGCGCGCGCACTCTCGCACGACATCAAGCTCATCATCATGGACGAGCCGAGCGCCGTGCTCGACTCCGAAGAGGTCAAGAACCTCTTCGCGGTCGTCCGCGAGCTGACGAACGCGGGCATCGCGGTGGTCTACATCACCCATCGCCTCGAGGAGATCCGCCAGATCGGCGACCGCATCACGGTCATCAAGGACGGGCGAAGCATGGCCCACGGGCTCGCGGTCGCCGAGACGCCGACCTCGGAGCTCATCCGGCTCATGACCGGCCGGAACGTCGAGAACGTCTTCCCGCCGGCGGTGCCGATCCGCGACGACGCACCCGTCATGCTCGACGTCGACGGCCTGCAGTTGGCGGGCGTGTTCTCCGACGTGTCGTTCTCGGTGCGCGCCGGCGAGATCGTCGGCCTCGCCGGGCTCGTCGGCTCCGGCCGCTCCGAGATCCTCGAGACGATCTACGGCGCGCGCCGCGCGACCGCCGGCACCGTCTCCGTCGCCGGCACGGCACTCCGCCGCGGCTCGGTCGTCGCGTCGGTCGCCGCGGGCATGGGACTCTCTCCCGAAGAGCGCAAGAGCCAGGGCCTCGTGCTCGAGGAGCCCATCTACGTCAACGTCACGCTCTCGTCGATCTCCCGCTTCGCGCGGGCCGGATGGCTCGACGCGCGAGCCGAGCGCAAGGCGGCGAGGGCGCAGATCGAGGCGCTCGAACTCCGCCCCGCCGACCCCGACCGCGCCGCCGTCACCCTCTCCGGCGGCAACCAGCAGAAGATCCTCCTCGCCCGCTGGCTCGTGCACGGCACCCGCGTGCTCCTGCTCGACGAGCCCACCCGAGGCGTCGACGTCGGCGCCCGCACCGAGATCTACGCCCTCATCCGACGCCTCGCCGCCGAAGGCAACGCCATCGTCGTCGTCTCCAGCGAGATCGAAGAGGTCCTCGGCCTCGCCGACACCGTGCTCGTCGTCGCCGACGGCCGAGTGCTCGACTCCCTCCCCGCCTCCGCAATCGATGAGCACGGCGTGCTCGAACTCGTCATGAAAGGAGCTGCCGCGTGAGCGAGCAGACCACCCCCGGCACCGACATCGCCACCCCGCCCGGTCCCGAGACCACCACCACCTCGGTCGCAGAGATCCCCCAGCAATCCTCGCTCCGCCGCCTGCTGGGCGGTCCTGTCGGGCGCAACGCCGGGCTCGTCGTCGCCCTGCTCCTGATCGTCGTGGTCGGCGCGATCACGGCCGGCGACACCTTCTTCCAGGTGTCCAACATGCTGACGATCCTGCGCCAGGCCTCGATCATCGGCGTCATCAGCGTCGGCATGACGCTCGTCATCACCGCGGGCGGCATCGACCTCTCGGTCGGATCGGTCATGGGCCTCGCCTCGATCGCCGCGACCCTGGCCGTGACGCAGGACCTCGCCGGCAGCTCGCACTGGATCGTCATGGTGGTCGTCGCGCTCGCGATCGGCCTCGCCGCCGGCCTCGTGAACGGCGTGGTCATCTCCTACGGCAAGGTCGTGGCGTTCATGGCCACGCTCGCGATGCTCGTCGCGGCCCGCGGCCTCGCGGAGATCCTCGCCGAACGACGCACCCTCGTCGTCGAGAGCCGCGGCTTCATCGAGTTCATGAACGCGGACTTCCTGGGCGTCGACATCCTGATCTGGATCTTCGCGCTCGTCGCGGCAGCCGGCTGGCTGATCCTGAACCGCACGACCTTCGGTCGTCGCACGGTCGCCATCGGCGGCAACCGCGAGGCCGCCCGCCTCGCCGGCATCGACGTGAAGCGGCACACCATGTGGCTCTACGCCATCGCCGGCCTCTGCGCGGGCATCGCGGCCGTCATGATCCTCGGGCGCACGACGGCCGGCACGTCGACGCACGGCACGCTGTACGAGCTCGATGCGATCGCGGCCGTCGTCGTCGGCGGCACGCTGCTGGTCGGCGGCCGCGGCACCGTCACGGGCACGGTGTTCGGCGTGCTCATCTTCGCGACGCTGACGAACGTGTTCGTGCAGAACAATCTCTCGTCGTCCGTGCAGGCCGTCGCCAAGGGCGTCATCATCGTCGTCGCGGTGCTGCTCCAGCAGCGGTTCTCGAAGCCGACCGGGGCTCGCGAGTAGCCCGGGCAGCAGCCCGCGCGCAGCGGCCCGTCACGGCTCGGTCGAGCCGGGCGGGCCGCAGCCGTGTCGGCGTGCCGGGCGGGCCGCTGCCGTGTCGGCGTGCCGGGCGGGCCGCAGCCGTGTCGGCGTGCCGGGGTGCCGACGTCTCAGCCGGCTGCGACGCGCTCCGCGCCGGGCATGATGCCCGTCGACGCGGAGGTCGGATCGCGGAGGATCGTGCGGAAGACGAGTTCGCCGGCGCCGATCAGAACGTTGTCCTCAAGGGTCGACGACACGATCCTCACCTCGGAGGCGGGCCCCGCGAGGGCTGACCGCTCGACGTCGTCCTGCAGGCGCGCGTCGGTCGCGTTGCGCAGCGCTCCGAGGAACCCGCCGAGCACGATGACGCCCGGGTTGAAGATGTTGACGATGTTCCGCATCGCGACGCCGAGGTAGGTCAGCTGACGGTCGACCAGCTCCGTGACGTCCTGGTCGGTGCCGTAGGCATCACGAAGTCGCTGCTCGAGCAGGTTCGCCTCGGCATCGCCGAGGCCGACCACGCCGAGCAGGTCGTCGCGATTCACCTCGGTCTCGAGACATCCGATCGCCCCGCAGTGGCACAGGCCGCCGTCGGAGTTGACGAGCATGTGACCGAGCTCGCCGCTGTAGCCGTTCTCGCCCGAGAGCAGCTGCCCGCCGACGATGACGCCGCCGCCGATGCCGCCGGCGCCGCCGTTCAGGTACACGACGTTCTCCTCGTCGACGCCCTGGCCGAACTGCCCCTCGGCGACCACGGCGCACGTGGCGTCGTTCGCGGCCCAGGTCGGCAGGCCGGTCGCCGACGCGACCATGTCGACCAGCGGCTCGTCGCGCCAGTCGAGGTGCGGGGCGACGCGGACGACGCCGTCGCGGGCGCCGACCAGTCCGGGCACGCCGATGCCGATGCCGAGCACCGTTCCGCCGTCGGAGAGCTCGAGGCCGCGCACGAGGGCGTGCAGGGTGTTGACCGTGTGCACGGCCGACGGCGCATGCTCGACGTCGAATCGGAACTCGCGCAGCACGCGACCGCCCATGGCGACCACGCCGATCGCGATCGCGTCCTTGTCGGGGTGCACCGCAACCGCGATGTGGCGTGGCGAGGGACCGATCACGGTGCTCGGACGGCCGACGCGCTTCGTGTCGACCGGCTGCGACACCGTGACGAGGTCGAGCGACTCGAGCTCGGTGACGATCGTGGCGACCGTGGACCGGTTGAGGCCGGTCGCGTGCGTGAGGTCCGCACGGGTCATGGAGCGGTTCGCGTGGACCAGGGAGAGCACCGTGCTGAGGTTCTGCCGACGGAGATCCTCGAGGTTCCGGCCCTTGGATCCGACACGCGAGGTGCCTCCGATCGGATCCTTCATCCCACCTCCAATGGGTGATCTCGTCTGCGGCTCGATGCCTGGCGAACGAGGACTGTCTCCGAATGCTACTCGGATTGTTGGAATCGAGGCCGAAAGCACAGGCGGCGTGGACACGGGTCCTTCGCATCCAGCGCCGCCGGAACACTGCTTGAGAGCGCTCTCATCGAGTCGCCCCAGTGTATCCCCGAACGATCCTGAAAAGGAGGGGTGATTGCGTCGGATGACGACGGATCGCGATTTTGTTGTAATTCCAGTCTAAATCGCGCCTCGATCGCCGAGACCGGCCGATGCAACGCGGGGCGGCGTCCGTCAGGCGTCGACCCGATCCGACGAGGGCGACGTCGACCACGCCTCGCGTCGACCCTCCTCCCTCGCCTGCTCGACGAGGTCGGCGACCTCCCTCCGGCTTCGGCGGCGCCGCGCGACGAGGGCGACCACGATGAGCCCGAGCGCGAGGAGGACCACGAGCTGCGGCAGCGGCGGCGCCCAGGTCGTGAGCGACACCGACTCGGCGGCGCCCGGTGCCGGCTCCCAGCTGCCCGCGGCATCCGCGACCTCGACCGAGGCGGCGATGCGCGTCGGAACGAGCAGCAGCGGCCACACGTCCTCGAGCACGACCGAGATCTCCCTCCGATCGCCCGGCAGCAGCTCGATCGCCTCATCCGAGGGCGCGAACGCCGCAGCGCCACCCGCCGCCTCGACCTGCCCGGTGACCGACAGCCTCGTGTTGCCGGTGTTCTCCACGGCGAAGGCGACGGTCGCCCGGCCGGGGGCGAACGGATTCCAGGAGATGCGGTAGTCCGAGGTCGCGTCGACGATGGCGAGCGAGGGCGCCAGTTCCCCGACGACGCGCGTGAGCACGCGGAACCCGACCCGACTCTCGATGCCGATCGTCGCGCCGTCGTCGGACCCGACCGAGGTGATCGACGCAGCGACTCCGGCGGCGTAGTCGCCCGGCACGGCGCGGTCCGGAACGGCGATCGTGAAGGGCACCACCGCGGTGCCGTTCGCCGGCACGGTGACGCTCTCCGGCAGCTCGATCCAGAGCCCGGCCGCGGTCGAGGGCGTCGAGGCGGGCAGCATGTTGAAGCGACCGGTCTCGGTGAAGTAGCCGTCGGCGGCCGACAGCGCGAAGGTGACCTCCGACGCCCCGAGGTTGCGCACCGCGAGGTGCTCGACGCGGGTCTCCCCCGGATCGAGCGACTGCTCGACCCACGAGCGGTCATCGGGCCCATCGGCGTCGGCCGGGGTCACCGACCACGTCACCGCGGGGTCTTCAGCGGCGGATGCGGCCTGCGGAAGGGCTGCCTGGAACGCGACGGACGCGAGCAGCGCAGCCATGACGCCGAGTCCGACGCGTTGCGCGAACCTGCTGAAGGACTTCATCGTCCACTCCTCGACCCTCGACCGGATGTCTGTATGTTGTGACTCCAGTCATATTACCCATAGCCTGCTGTCGTCGCGTCGATGCGACGACGGTCCGACGACACGCTCGACCCGAATGCCGGTTCGTCTCGGCGACGTCCGGGCGACCCCGACGACCGGGACACCAGACAGGAGCACCCATGACCACGACCCCACTCGCCCCGACCGCCTCGCCATTGCGGGTCGGACTCCTCGTCGGCGCAGTCGCCCTGACCGCCTTCAACCTGAGGACGGGCGTGACCGGCTTCAGTCCGCTCGCCGACCGGATCGGCGAGGAGCTCGGCTTCGGCGCACCCGTGATCGGCGCCATCGGGACGATCGTCACCGCCTGCTTCGCGTTCTTCGGCCTCGTGGCCCCGACGGTCGCGCGCTGGATCGGCCTCGAGCGGGCGATGGTGCTCGCGCTCGTCGTGTCGACGCTCGGCACGCTGCTGCGATCGGCGTCTCCGTCGACCGGCCTCCTGCTCGCGTCGAGCGTGCTGCTGTTCGCCGGCATCGGCATGGCGAACGTGCTGACGATCCCGCTCATCAAGAGCTGGTTCCCATCGAAGCTCGGAACCCTGAGCACCGTCTACGCCGTGCTTCTCCAGGTCGGCCAGGTCATCGCCCCCATCGTTTCGGTGGCCGTGGCCGAATCCCTCGGCTGGCGCTGGTCCCTCGCGATCTGGGCGATCCCGCTCGCGCTCGCGGCGGCGCTCTGGGTGGTGCCGGCGGCGAGCTCGACAGGGACCGGAACCCGCGCCGCACCGCATCGACTCGACGCCGCGACCCGACGTCGCTACTGGTCGACGCCGACCGTGCGCGGGCTCATCATCCTCTTCTCCATGACGGCGCTGCACACCTACACGATCGTCACGTGGCTCCCCAACATCGCGATCGACGCCGGGCTCGGCGAGAGCGCCGGCGCCGCCCTGCTCGCCTTCTTCTCGGTCTTCGGCATCGCCGCCGGATTCGTGATCCCCGGGCTCACGCTCCGCATGGCGAACCCGCGGTGGGTGGTCGTCGCGTGTGCCGCCCTGCTCGCCTGCGGCTACCTGCTCCTGGCCGTCGACGCCACGGCGAACGCGTGGATCGCGACCGCCGCGCTCGGGCTCGGCGTGAGCACCTTCCCGCTCTGCCTCGCGCTCGTGCACCGGCGCTCGACCACCCCGGAGGGCGGCACGTTCCTGTCCGGCTCGATGCAGGGCGTCGGCTACGGCGTCGCGTGCATCGGCCCGCTCTGCGTCGGCTGGGTGCTCACCGCCACGGGCAGCTGGATTCCCGTGTACGTCGGCCTGATCGCGACCCTCGCCCTCACGGTCTACGGCGCCGTGCTCGCCTGCCGCCCCGGATCGGTCGAGGCAGACGCCGCCGCCGGTCGCTGACGGCGGCGCGGCCGGCACGCAGAAGGAGACGGGGATGCCGCGGCATCCCCGTCTCCTTTCATTCCGCCGCAGGTCACGCCGAGACGCGCGACCTCCGGAACAGCAGCGCACCGACCACGAGCACGGCCGCGACCGCGGCGACGCCGAGGCCGACCGCGAACCACGAGCCGAACTCCGCGGCCGGAGCGACATCGGATGCCGCCGCCGCAGGCGCCACGTAGTCCTCGGCGACGACCTCGGCCATGACGATCTCGATCGGCGCACTCGTCTCGTAGGCGACGGGATCGGTCACCGTGACCGTGATGTCCCACTCCCCCTCGGGGAAGGTGCCCGCAGGCACCCCCCAGATGCCCGACCCCTGGCTGGCGGAGACCAGCGGGACGGGATCGAGCACCTCGCCGGCCGCCGAGCGGCCCTCGACCGTGCCGACGAGGAGTGCCTCGACGGGGTGTCCGTCCTCCGTGTAGGCGAACGAGACGTACACGCCGCCCTCGCCGTCCTGTGCGATCTGCCCCTCGAAGGGCCCGCCGTGCGCGCGTGCCGGACCGGCCCCGAGCACGAACAACTGTGCGAAGAGCATCACCAGGACGGCGACGAGCATCGCGGCTGCTCTCCTGCGCGAACCCGTCGTCGCGATCATCGTCGAACCCACGTCCGTCACTCGAAGAGCGAGAGGGTGAGGGTCGAGGTGTAGCTCCCGGGCGTCACCGTCGCGGGCGTGCGCAGCGACAGGTCGGCGGTCGCGGTCCACTGGCCCTCCGGCGAGATCACCTCGGAGGAGGCGGCCATCGCGAGCAGCTCGACGTCGACGAGGCCGGGTCCGGAGTCCAGGCTGCCGTCGACGGGGTCGCCCTCGGCCACGAGGCCCGACTCGCCGCCGTCGATGAGCTCCGGCGCCCAGCCGAGCAGGGAGGCCGGGATCGCGGGCTGCCCCGCGGAGCCGAGGAAGTCGGTCGCACTGCCGAGCACGTACCAGGCCGCGTCGTCGGGGATCTCCTCGGCCGTACGGGTGTCGGTCACGGTCACGGTCGGCAGGGTGCCGGTGAACTGGCGGACGGTCGGGGTGGATCCCGACTCGGTCAGGTCGACGGCGCCGCCGGCGACCGTCAGGGCGAGCACGCCGGGCTCGTCGATCTGCGCGATCTCGACCGACACGTCGATGTCCTCGCCACCGTACTGCTCCTCGGCGGATGCCGCGGTGGCGACGCCGGCGAGCACGAACACGCCGGCCGTGACCAGTGCGCACCTCGCGACGACTTCTCTCCTACGCATGGGGTTCTCCTTCTCATGGACCGGCGAGGATCGCCGGAGGTTGGGGGGTGGGGTGATGGGCGGCCCGCCGTCTCCGGCGGACCGCCCATCGGATCAGCCGCAGCGGTACGCGGGGTACTCGACCTCGGTCGTGGTGGTGATCGACTCGCCGGCGACGACTCCCGTCACCGTGACCGTGGCGGTCCCGGCGGGCAGTTCGACGAGGCGGGTCGTGAACGCGTGGAACGCGTTCTTGCCGGGCGCGACGGCGGCGAACGACTTGGTGCCGTAGGCCGTCGTGTACGCGACGGTCAGCGGAACCTCCTCGTTGTTCGTCGTCTGCAGCGTGAGCACCGCCTTGCCGGCGACGCAACGGGCGCCGGCCACGACGGTCACGTCGAGCGGGGACTCGAGGGCGGGAACCTCGAGGCTCGCCACCTCGCTCGTGTTGCCGGCGACGTCGGTCGCGCGGTACTCGACCGTCGAGGCACCGGTCGGCAGCTCGACCGGGTCGCCGTAGGCGGCCCACTCGGCGTCGCCGATGCGGTACTCGATCGAGTCGACGCCGCTCGTCGCGTCCTCGGCTGCGAGCTCGAGCGTCCGCAGCGTCGGGTCGGCCTCGTCGGTCGCGACCGATGCGGTCGGCACGGGTGCCGTCCGGTCGATCTTGAACGAGACCGACTGCGCCTCGGTCGAGCCTGCCGACGACGTCGAGGCACGGTACTGCAGTTCGTGCTCGCCCTCCTCGGTCACGACGACGGGCGCCGTGTACTCGACCCAGCCCGCACCGTCGAGGTTGACCTCGCGGTAGACGGTGCCGCTGCTGCCCTGGGCATCGACGGCGACGGTGACGTCACCCGTGTACCACCCGTTCTCGCCGGTCGGCGATTCGGGGGTGACGGACGCCGTGACCTCCAGCGGGTCCTCGACCACCTTGAAGTAGTCGAAGTAGGCGGTGTTCGACACCTGGCCCTGTGCCGAGTTGCCGAGGGCGTAGAGGCCGACCTTGGCGTCCGCGAGCGCGGTGTTCGACACCGTCTGCGCGATCGCCGTCCAGTTCACGCCGTCGGTGCTCGAGTACCCGGTGAAGGTCGTTCCGACCTTCTCCAGACGCAGCCACACGAGCCCGTTCGCCGGCGCCGGAGCGTTCGGCTGGGGGTTCTGCACGGCGTTGCCGATCTCGCTGCGCATCTCGAGGTTGCGTGCGATCGCCTGACCGGCCTCGTTCGTCGCGAGGATGTCGAGCTTCACGTAGTTGGCCGAGTCCTTGTAGAGGATCAGGCCGCCCTGCTGGTAGCGCCGGTCGAACTCCGAGGCGTCGACCTTCGTCTCCACGACCCAGTCGGTGGCCGGCTGGGGCTGGAGGACGAAGTTCGTCACACCGGTGTCGGTGTTGTAGATGTCGAACGGCGACGTGTCGATCTGCAGTCGGCCGTCGGCGACGCGGTACCCGGAGGCATCCTCGTTCACGACCTCCCAGCGGCAGGCGTCCAGCGCCGCACCGTCGAACTCGTCGTTCGGCGTGTCGGCGGTGGCGGTGTCGTCGGGCGTCACCTGGAACCAGTCGTACTTCGCGTTGACCACGCCGTACGCCTGCGAGGGCGCACTGTTGGAGCCGAGCGCGAGCAGGCCGATCTTCGGGTTCGAGATGCCGGCCAGGGTGAACGTGTCCGACATCGTGGTGAAGTCGGTTCCGTTCGCCGAGTACGAGGCGGTGACGGTGGTGCCGTCGCTGGCGAGCCGCACGTAGTACGTGTCGGGGAAGTCAGCTCCGAGCGCAGCCGAGTTGCGTTCGACCGGCGTCGCGTCGTCCTCCTTCAGGAACTGGAACACACGGTTCGCGGGGTCCGACGCCTGACCGCGTGCCATCTGCACGAGCTTCAGGTAGTTGTCGTCGTCGCCGTAGATCGTGAGTCCCGCCTGCTGGTACTGCACCCGGGCCGGGAAGTTCACCTTCGCGGTCATCGAGAACGCACCTTCAGGGATGTCCTGCAGGACGATGTTCGACGTTCCCGTGCCGGCGGCGTGGATGTCCGTCAGCGAGGCCGGGATCGTGAGCGCACCGTTCGCGACCTGCGCGAACTGGTCGGTGCGCACCGAGCGGTTCCACCGGTTCGTCGTGTCGAGCGCCGTGCCGTCGAATCCGTCGGAGCGACCGCTGTAGCAGATGCCGATCGGCGCCGAGTCGACGGTGATCGTCTGCTTGAAGTCGCGGTACGCGCCGCCACCGTCGGTCACGCGCACCGTGAGGGTGTACGCGCCGGGGGTGGTGTACGTGGTCGCGAACTCCGAGGTGCCGCTGACGAAGCCGCCGCCGGTTCCGGCATCCCACTTGTAGGTGAGGAGGCTGGAGTCGCCGTCGGGGTCGGTCGCGTCGATGGAGGCGTTCACCGCGAGCGGCGGCTCCCCGCTCGTCACGTCGACCGTGAGCTCGCCGGTCGGCGAGGCGTTGGTGTCGACGCCGTCGCCCTCGAAGACGAGGTTGTTGACGTTCGCGCCGCCCGAGGTCAGCACGAAGTACAACTTGCCCGTCTCGCCGTTCGTCGCCGACGTGTCCAGCGCCATCGGGAAGTCCCGATAGGTCTGCCACGCGGGCTGCCCGTTCGAGCCGTTCGTCGGCTGGAAGGTCACCGTGCCGAGCGTGGGCCCGGTCGGCGAGTTCCAGCGCGCCGCGATGGTGCCGTCGCCGGCGAAGCCCTTCGCGATGCGCAGCGACACCGAGTCGATGCCCTTCAGGTTGATCGGCTCGTACGCCCACCAGTCGTTCGTCTCGATGTGGCTGACGTTGCGTCCGCCGCCGGCCGAGTCGCCCGTGGTCTCGGTGCGCACCCCGTCATCGGCTCCACCGGTTCCGCCGATGCGGCCGGTCTCGTCGAAGTACTCCGCCTGGAAGTACTTGGGGTTGAGGATGTTCGTGCCGAAGCCGGTGAGCGGGACGCCTGCGGCGCCGCCGTCGTCGGCGTAGTTCACGTTGATCACCCAGAACAGGTTCGCCTCGAGGCCGTGGCCCGCGTCGCGGATCGTCTGGATGCTCCCCTCGCAGCCGTGCTGCTCGCCGAAGTCGTGGTTGTGCGAGTCGTGGCCGAGGGCCGCGACGACCGTGACGTTCGAGCAGTCGATGGGGCCCGAGGCATCCGGGTCGTTCACCGTCACCTCGTAGCGCACCTGGTCGCCCCACTCGAAGAACCCGCCCTGTTCGGGGAAGGTGATCTCCACGGTCGGAACCGCGTTGCCGACGACGATCTGCACGTTCGCGACCGCCGAGTGGCCGAGCTCGTCGGTCACCGTGAGCTGTGCCGTGTACCGGCCGGCGCCCT
Source organism: Agromyces allii (assembly GCF_009749385.1). GTDB lineage: Bacteria > Actinomycetota > Actinomycetes > Actinomycetales > Microbacteriaceae > Agromyces > Agromyces allii. The sequence continues at coordinate 218,063 of NZ_WBIN01000011.1, forward strand.
CGTAGGTGTGCGTCGGGTTGGCAGCGCTCGAGGTCGCCGTGCCGTCGCCGAAGTTCCATTCGAGCGTGTAGTCGAGGGCGAGCGGATGACGCGTGCCCTCGGAGCTGAAGTTGACCGTCAGCGTCTCGTCGGGACCGTTCGTCACGTCGGCCGAGGCGCGCGCGATCGGAGAGGGACTGCCCTGGACGTAGTCGATGCGGTAGACGCCGGAGTCGGCCGTCGAGCCGCCGAAGTCCGAGCCCCAGTCGATGACGTAGAGCGCGCCGTCCGGGCCGAACTCGAAGTCCATCGAACGGTGCCAGTCACCGCCGCCGTCGAAGATGGCGGGCAGGATCCGGTTGATGTCGACGATCTCGGAGCCGGTCTCCTCGTCGAGCTGGATCGAGTACTGCTTGCCCTGGTTCCATTCGCCGAAGATCGCCTTGCCGTCCCAGTACGCCGGCCACTTGGTCTCGGACTCGAGGTCGGGGTCGAACCGGTAGACGGGGCCGCCCATGGGGGCACCGCTGTTGCCGATCTCGGGGTAGAGCGCCGCCGTGCCGTTCTCGGTCCACCACTCGGGCTGGATTACGGGCGGGAGCGTCGTCAGGCCGGTGTTGTTCGGGCTGTTGTTGATCGGCGCGGCCGGGTCGAACGCGGCACCCGCGGTCGAGGTCGCGAAGTTCCAGTCCCGGTAGCACTTGATGCCCACGCAGAGCGGCCAGCCGTAGTTGCCCGGCTCGTCGACGATGTTCCACTCAACCGTGCCGCCGGGGCCGCGGTTCGCGTTCGCCGCTCCGGCGTCGGGGCCGTAGTCGGCGACGAACAGCTTGTTCGTCTGCGGGTCGAGACCGATCCGGAACGGGTTCCGGAAGCCCATGGCGTAGACCTCGGGGCGGGTCTTGTTCGCGGTGTCCTCCGCTTCGTCGAACAGGTTGCCCTCGGGGATCGTGTACGTGCCGTCGGCCTGCGGCGTGATGCGGAGCACCTTGCCGCGGAGGTCGTTGGTGTTCGCCGACGACTTCTGCGCGTCGAAGTCCGAGCGACCCGTGCGCTCGTCGATCGGCGCGTAGCCGTCGGACTCGAACGGGTTGGTGTTGTCACCGGTGGCGAGCACGAGGTTGCCGTCGTTGTCGAACAGCATGTCGCCGCCCGCGTGGCAGCAGGTGTTGCGCTGCGTCGTCACCTTCATGAGCACCTTCTCGGATGCGAGCGACGCCGTCTTCGTGCCGAAGTCGTACGTGAACCGCGAGAGCCGGTTGTGGGGGCCGTCGCCGCCGACGTTGTTCGGGGCGTAGTAGAGGTACACCCAGCCGTTCTCGGCGAAGTCGGGGTCGAGCACGACGCCGAGCAGGCCGTCTTCGTTGGCCTGGGTCACGGCGAGCGTCAGCGCGGTCGTCGTGGCGTTGGTGTCGGGGTCGATCTGCTGCAGGCGACCGTTGCGCTCGGCGTAGAACACCTTGCCGTCGGGCGCGATGTCCATCGCCATCGGGTTCTGCGTGTTGTCGTCGAGCGTGATCTTCTCGTAGTTCGCGCTCTGCGTCGCCGAGCAACCGGAGGGCACGACGCCCGCCGCGATCTCGAGGCCGCCGAGGATGTGCTGGCGGAAGGCCGGGATCTCGTAGTTCGACTCGATGTGACCGAGGCCCGTGTACCACGAGCGGCCGCCTTCGTAGTCGGCCTGGCACCAGGCGATCGGGTGATCGGCGCCCTGGGTGCCGCCCGTGTAGCTGGTCTCGTCGAGCGAGAGGAGCACGTGCACGTTGTCGCGCGTGAAGTTGCGGTAGTTGTACCACTCGTCGCTGAGGACCCAGGTGTCGCCCTCGAGGTGCATGGTCGACGGGTTGACCTTGTCCTCGATCTTCACCGTGGCCTGCTGGGGCGCGGGGTGGCCGTTGAAGTACCCGCCGACGAGGCCGCCGTAGAACGGCCAGTCGTACTCGGTGTCGCTCGCGGAGTGGATGCCGGCGTAGCCGCCGCCGCCGCGGATGTACTCCTCGAAGGTCGTCTGCTCGTCGGCGGTGAGCACGTCGCCGGTCGTCGAGTTGAAGACGACGGCGTCGAAGAGCGCGAGTTCGGCCGCGTTCGCGGGGGCGAAGACGCTCGAGTCCTCGGTGAAGACGGCCTCGAAGCCGTTCTCCTCGGCCAGGTCCTCGATGAGGGTGTTCGCCGGGGTGATCGAACCATGGCGGAAGCCGGCCGTCTCCGAGAACACGAGGACGCGGAAGTCCGCCGTCGCCTCGAGATCGGCGGCCTGCGCCGCTGGTGGTGGGCTCCAGAGTGCCGGCAACGCGAGGCCGGCGACGACCGCGAGCGCGGTCGCGAACGCCGTCGTTCGCCGACGGGTTCGTGGGATGGGGACTGCTCTGTGCACGATGCGCTCCTGAGTGTCGTCGGTCGGTCGCGCCCCAGCGTCGACCAGACCTCGGTCGACAGTGACAGCGCTCGGCCCGATGCTATGGAGGGTTTTTGTTGTTTGTCAAGCAGAATTAACGGATGCCGGAATTCAAGCCGATCCCGACGCCGAAACGCGCGCCGATGCACGGTGCAGGGCGAATCATCCTGATTCACAACAATTCGGCCGCACAGACCTGGATCGGCGCGCTCCGTCCACCCGCCCGATGCACGAGAAGCGGCTACGGGACCCGCAGATGGGAGGCGCCGGAGCCCGGACGGAACGGGTCAGGCGACGCCGTCGAGCGCGGAGAGCATCGGCCACATGTGGTCGCCGAGGCTGGTCGGGAGCATCTCGGCCCCCGAGCCGGGGAAGAGCGGTGCGCGGTACCGCCCGTCGCGGACCTCGGCGGGAGTCACGAAGTGCTCGTGGTACCGATCGACGTGCTCGATCGCACGCCCCTCCATCGACCCGCTGACGGCGATGTAGTCGAACATCGCCAGGTGCTGCACGACCTCGGACAGTCCCGCGCCGCCAGCGCGCGGACAGACCGGCACGCCGGTGCCCGCGGCGAGAAGGAGGCTCGCGATGTTCTCGTTGACGGCCGTCGCATCGATCTGGAGGTAGCCGATGGCGTTCAGCTGCAGCAGCTGCTTCACCATGACCGGGCTGAGCGCGTGCTCCCCGGTGGCGATCGGCACGGGCGTGACCGCGTGGGCGATCGCGGCGTGCCCGAGGAGGTCGACCGGGCTGGTCGGATCCTCGACCCAGTGCAGGTCGAATTCGCTCAACGCCGAGATCCAGCCGACGGCCTCGTCGACCCCCCACCGCCGATCGGCGTCCACCGCGATCGCGATGTCGGGCCCGCACACCTCGCGGGCGATCGCGAGCCGACGGCGGTCGTCGACGAGGTTCGCGCCGACCTTGAGCTTGATCTGCGTGAAGCCGTCTGCCATCGCCTCGCGGCAGAGCCGCTCGAGCAGCTCGTCGGAGTACCAGAGCTCCCCCGGCGATGCGGCGGCAGCCGGATACCCCTCGGCGAGCAACCGTCGCTCGCGCTGCGCCCGGTGCGGCAGCACCGCTTCGAGGATCGCCAGCGCCTCCTCGGCCGACAGCGCGTCGGACAGGTAGCGGAAGTCGACGAGCCGCACGATCTCGGCCGACGGCATGCCGGCCAGCAGACGCCACAGCGGGAGCCCGGCTCGTTTCGCCTTGAGGTCCCACAGCGCATTGATCACCGCGCCGGCCGCCCGATGCGCGAGGCCGCCGTCGGGCGCGAGCCATCCACGTCGGGTGTGGTCGACGAGCGTGCGCCAGGTCTCGCCCATGTCGGCGAGGAGGGAGTCGAGCCTGCGATCCTCGATGATCGCCATCACCGCCTCGATCGCCGCGAGCTGCACGTCGCCGCTGCCGCCGGCCGAGAAGACGAAACCGTGCCCCTCCGCGCCGTCGATCGCATCGTCGCTGATCGTCAGGTACGCGGCAGCACAATCGGCATCACGGCTCGCGGCACCTGCGCCGTCGAGCCGGGATGGGGAAGCGAATCGTATTTCACTCGTGAGATAAGAGAATGCTGCACCCATGCTGGCCTCCGGGGCTCAGTAAACATCGGATCTATACCCGCCGTCAACCGACGGCCTCGATGGGATGCGGTCGCGATTGAACGGGTCGCGACTTTCGTTCAATCCTTCGAAATTATCAGCGCAGCCTCCGCCAGGCGGAATCATCCGACGGCATTCAGCGCGTTCTGTTCAGGATCACGTTTGCACCGACGTATTTGTTGAAGAAATCCCCAAATTCATGACGAAGTACCCCTTTTGAGCGCCAAGCGTCCTTGACACATCGGATGTCTGGTCGATACACAGAGTGTCGACGGTGGGCTGGAGCCCGCCGCGCGACGACGACGTCCGGAGGCCGATGATGACCGAAGACCACAAGACCGGGGCCGGTGCGCGACCGCACCGCCAGACCGGAAGACCGAGTTCGCCGCGCAGGGTGCGCGGCGCCACGGCCGCAGGGCTCGCCGCCCTGCTGTCGATCCCCCTGTACGCCTCCGCGGCCATGCCTGCCGCGGCCGCGGAGCCCGAGCAGCCGACGCGCATCGCCGGGGCGCCGGATGTCGTGTGGTTCGACGAACCGCTGTCGACCGTCGGCGACCACCAGCGCAACTGGGAGCAGCGCGCGCTGCCGATCGGCAACGGCGCGCTCGGCGCCGTGGTCTACGGCGGCGTCTCCGACGAGCGGATCCAGCTCAACGAGAAGACGCTCTGGTCGGGCGGACCCGGCTCGCAGGGCGGCTACGACTACGGCAACTGGACCGACGGCCGCGGGCCGCAGACGATCCAGCAGGCGCGCGACCTCATCACCGCGTCGCCCACGGGAGGCGTCGCGCCCACTGCCATCGCGAGCCTGCTCGGCCAGCCGAAGAAGAACTTCGGCTCGTACCAGACCTTCGGCGACCTGAACCTCACGATGACCGGCATCGGCGCGGCGACCGACTACCGACGACAGCTCGACATCGGGGATTCCCTCGTCACGACGAGCTTCACCGCCGACGGCGTCGACTACACGCGGGAGTACTTCGCCTCCGCCGCCGACGACGTCCTCGTGGTGCGCCTGACCGCGGACGAGCCGGGCCGGATCGGGTTCACCGCTCAGGTCGCCCTTCCCGGTGGTCGGAGCGGCGTCGTCCAGCAGGCCCAGGCAGGACGCCTGACCACGTCGGGCACCCTGTCGAACAACGGGCTCCGGTTCGAGTCGCAGCTGGCCGTCGACAACGACGGCGGCACCGTCGCGAACAACGGCAACGGCACGGTCACGGTCAGCGGTGCGAACGAGGTCACCCTCGTGCTCGGCGCCGCGACCGACTTCGCGATGGACTACTCCGACGACTACCGCAGCGGCGTGAATCCGCACGTGCCGGTCACGGCCGCCGTCGATGCAGCGACCGCGCGCACGTACGACGCCCTCCTCGAGCGGCACCAGGACGACTACGGGTCGCTCTTCGATCGCGTCGGACTCGACCTCGGCGGTGCCGAGCTGCCCGACATCCCCACCGACGAACTGCTCGCGGCCTACCGCGGCACGATCGACGCCGAGAGCGCTCGGGCGCTCGAGTCCCTGTACTTCCAGTACGGGCGCTACCTCCTCATCTCCTCCTCCCGGGCCGGCTCGCTCCCCGCGAACCTGCAGGGCGTGTGGAACCGGGTCAACAATCCCCCGTGGGACGCCGACTACCACGTCAACATCAACCTCCAGATGAACTACTGGCCGGCCGAGACGACGAACCTCAGCGAGACGACCGAACCGTTCTTCGACTACGTCGAGTCGATGGTGCCCGCGGGCACCGAGACCGCAACCGAGATGTACGGCGCCGACGGCTGGGTCGTCGGCAACGAGACGAACCCGTACGGGTTCACCGGCCTGCACAACTACGCGTACTCGTTCTGGCAGCCCGACGCCGCGGCCTGGCTCGCGCAGCACTTCTGGGAGCACTACCTGTTCACCCAGGACGAGGAGTTCCTGCGCGAGCGCGCCTACCCGATGCTGAAGTCGGTGTCGGAGTTCTGGATCGACTTCCTCGTCGAGGACGCCGACGGCACCTACGTCGTCACGCCCAGCTACTCGCCCGAGCAGGGCGACTTCACGGTCGGTGCGTCGATCTCGCAGCAGATCGTGACCGAGGTGCTCACCTCGACCGCGGCCGCCGCCGACCTCGTCGGCGAGGACGACGACACCTACCTCGGAGAGCTCGGCGACAAGCTCGACCACGTCTACCCCGGTCTCGCGATCGGCTCGTGGGGGCAGCTCAAGGAGTGGAAGGTCGAGCAGGCCCTCGACAACCCGGGCAACCAGCATCGCCACGTGTCGCACCTGTACGCGCTCTTCCCGGGCTCGGCCGTCTCGCCCGCCGAGACGCCCGAACTCGCTGCGGCGGCACGCACGTCGCTCGAGGGTCGAGGCGACGGCGGCACCGGCTGGTCGAAGGCCTGGAAGATCAACTTCTGGGCTCGCCTGCTCGACGGCGACCGGGCGCACAAGCTCCTCGGCGAGCAGCTCAAGGGCTCGACCCTCGACAACCTGTGGGACGACCACCCGCCCTTCCAGATCGACGGCAACTTCGGCGCGACCTCCGGTGTCGCCGAGATGCTGCTGCAGAGCCAGGCCGGGCGCATCGACGTCCTTCCGGCGCTGCCGTCGGCCTGGCCCGACGGCTCCTACTCGGGGCTCAAGGCACGTGGCGACGTCGAGGTCGGCGCAGCCTGGCAGGACGGTTCGGTCCGCGAGATCACGCTCACCCCGTCGCGCGACGGCGAGGTGCGCGTGGCGAACCAGATCTTCAAGCCGGGCTTCTTCACCCTGAAGGACGCGGACGGCACGATCATCGAGCCGACACTCGACGACGGGGTCGCCACGTTCGACGGCGAAGCCGGCGAGGAGTACACCGTCACGGCGGAGGTCGCCCTCGCGATCAGCGCACCGGCCTCGGCCGTGAGCGGCGACGAGATCCCGGTCGTGGTGCGCGTCGAGGCGATCGGCTCGGAGCCCGTCACTGGCGCGAGCGTCGCGGTCAGCGTACCCGCCGACACGGCACCGGGCGTTCCCGCCTGGTCGGCGACGCCGGCCACCGTGGACTTCGACCCGATCGCGGCGGGATCATCCGCTGAACGGACCGTCACCGTCACCGTCGGCGCCGGAAACGCGTCGAGGCAGTCGCCGATCACGGCGACGCTCACCCGCGACGGCGCGTCGGTCTCGACGACGACGGTCGTGAACGTGAAGCCGCCGACCCCGTGCCCGGTCCCGGACGCCGAAAACCCGCTCGTCGCCTGGAACCTCGGCGGCGACGCCGACGGCGACGCGTCGCCCTACGACCGCGACTGGCGGATCCAGGGCACGCTCCCGTCCATCGCCGAGGGGCCGACTGGAACCGCGCAACGGATGAGCAGTGCGGGGTACGTCACGAGCGTCGCGCCGTTCTCGCTCGGGTACCTCGAGGAGTCGACGTTCGCCGCGGAGTTCAAGATCGATCCCGGACAGTCGGGCCACCGACGGCTGTTCGACCACCGGGCCGCGAACAGCGACTCCGACGGCATCCTGATCGACCTGACCCCGTCGAACAACGTCCGCATCATCACGGCGGGCACGGGCACGACCACCACGGCCGTCGTGCCGACCGGGCGATGGTTCTCGCTCGCCGTGACCTTCACCACCGGCGGGCTCATCACGGTCTACGTCGACGGGTCGCAGGCCGCCACGGCGACGATCAGCGGGTACCAGGCCGCCAACGCGTGCACGTCGCGAACGCTCCACATCGGGGCGAACCGCGACGGCGGCGAACGGCAGTCGGGTGGCGTCGACCGGCTCGCGATCTTCGGTCGCGCGCTCACCGCGGCCGAGGTCGGCGGCTGGCAGGCGCTCGCGTTCCCGCCCGTGACGCCGACGCTCGCCGTCACGGCGACGGCCGCCGCACGGTGCGTGGCCGGGAAGGTCGTCTCGACCGTCACGGTGAAGAACGAGGACGAGGTGCCCATCGACGTCGGCATCACGTCGACGTTCGGAAACCGGTCGTTCGCGGCGATCGCGCCGGGCAAGAACGCCTTCCACGGCTTCACGACCCGCGCGACGAGCATCCCTGCAGGCGAGGCGACGGTCGAGCTCACCGCGACCGTCGAGGGTGAGCGCGTGACCCAGACCGTCGTGGCGCCGTATCCGGCCCACAGCTGCTGACGGACCCGACGGGGTGGCGGTGCACGACGCACCGTCACCCCGTCGGCTCGGCCGATCAGCGGATCGGCCCAGCAGCGGATCAGCCGCGGATCAGCCGAGCAGGCTGCCCATCTGCTTCGCGATGAGCTTCGTCGCGTACTGGGGGTTGATGCGCGAGATGCGGTCCATCGCGGCCGCGTCGGGGCCGATCGTGGCCCGGTACTTCCCCTTGGCGAGCGCGTCGACGATGGTCCGCCCGGCGACGACGGGGCTCGTCGTCTTGTAGGCGGCCGCTGCGGCCGACTCCTTCGATTCGCCGCCGGCCAGCTCGACGCCCGAGTTCGCGGCGATGTCGGTGCCGATCGCCCCGGGGAACACGATCGTGACCTGCACGTTCGTGTCGAGCAGCTCGGCGTAGAGCGCCTCGGTGACGAGCTTCACCGCGGCCTTCGAGGCACCGTAGACCGCCTGGCCGGGCACCGGCGCGTAGGCGCCCATGCTCGCGACGTTGAGGATCGCAGCCTCGGGGCGCGCGAGGAGCGTGGGCAGGAACGCCTTGCACATGTTCATGACGCCGCCGAAGTTCACGCTCATGACCTTGTCGATCTCGGAGAACGGCAGGTCCTCGACCTTGACGAACTTCTGGATCACGCCGGCGATGTTCAGGATGCCGTCGACCCGGCCGTGCGCGAGCTCGACCGCCGCAGGCAGTGCCTCGATCGCCTCGCGGTCGGTGATGTTCGCGGCGTGCACCGTGAAGCGGTCGCCGGCGTCGGCGAGGCGCGCGGTCTCGGCGAGCCCCGCCTCGTTCAGGTCGACGCCCGCGACCGAGGCGCCGCGCGCGATGAGCTGGAGTGCGACCTCGCGGCCGATGCCGTTGCCGGCGCCGGTCACGACGAAGACGTTGCCGTCGATGTTCATGGGTGGGTGCTCCTTGACGGCCGGGGCCGTCGGGTCGGGTCGCGCACGACGGCGACGCCGCACGCAGGTGAACGGCCGGGTATCGCCGTCTGGCGATGCTATCGAGCCGGGCGGATGCCGCGGCATCCGTTCGCCCTCGGTGCCGGCGAGTGCGGCGCAGCCCTAGCCGACCGCTGCCGCGTAGCCCTGGGCGACCTTCGCGACCTTGTCGACGTAGTCGTTGTCGTGGTTGTACGAGTAGATCGCCGCGCGCCACCCCTCGGGCGTCGTCATCGATCCGGAGGCGCAGAGGTAGGTGGCCGTGGTGAGCGCGGCGTCGTCGATCTGGTTCGGGTCGATCAGCCCGTCGCCGTTGCCGTCGGCCCCCCACTGCACCCACGTCGACGGGATGAACTGCATCGGACCCACCGCGCGGTCCCAGGTGAGGTCGCCGTCGAGCGTGCCGCCGTCGGTGTCGGGGATCTTCGCCACGCCGTTGCCGTCGAGCGCCCGCCCGATGATGGCCGGCTGCGCGAGGCCCGCGTCGTCGAGCGCTGCTCCCCCGTGGCTGCCGTGGCCCGATTCGATCGAGCCGATGGCGGCGACCGTCGCCCAGTCGACCCCGCATTCGGGATCCTGCGCGGCGAGCACGATGTGCGCGAGGGCGTAGGCGGCCAGTGCGCGTTCGGGGATGCCGGTGCTCGAGGCGATCTGCTCCGACCACTCGGCGTCGACGAGCGGCATGGGCGCGGGCGCCGGCATCTGCACCGCCCCGGAGAGGCCGGAAGGCTCGTCGGGCGTCGAGGCGTCGCCCTCGGCGAGCGCCTCGCCCGTGTCGGACGGCTGCGGATCGGCCGACTCCCCGGCCTGCGTCGTGGAGGGCGGCAGCGCGACGTGCGGGCCATCGGCTGCCGGCGCGGCGAACCCGCCCGGGTTGGTCGCCGTGCCGACCACGTTCACGGCGACGACGGCGCCGACGACCAGCGCGACCGCGCCGACCACGACGCCCGCGTACGCGGCAGAACGGCGCACGATCTGCCATGCCGTGGCCCGCTCGCGCACTCGACGATGCCCGCCGCGCTCCTCTGCGTCGGCGTCGAAATCGTCGTCCCAAGACATCGGTCAGTCACTCCGTTCGGGCCGTGGTTCAGGGCTGCCCGTCGTGTCACTCGTCGCCGGCACGGTGCCCGGCGGCAGTGATCCCATTCACCCTACGCGTGCGCCGCGTCCACCGCGAGGGCGCGGTGCGATGAGTGCGCGGCGGTGCGGGATCGAGGGCCCGATCTCCCCCGCGCGACGGATCCGCCGCACTCGCCGCCGCCCTAGCGTGGAGCACACGAACGGGAGGAACCGCCGCCATGGCCTCGCAATCGACGCCGCAGACGTCCGTCTGGTACTTCGTGGGCGCGACGTTCAGCTTCGTCCTGCCCTCGATGCTCCTGCCCGACGGCATGCGGCTCTGGGCGCAGGTCCTCGGCCTCGTGCTGGGCTTCGCGCTCCTCATCACGGGCCTCGTCGTCTTCGTGCGGGAGCAGCGGGCGGGGCGTACGCCCGAATCCGGGCCGGCGGCGCAGGGCGAGCACGACCCTCGGTAGCCGCCCCGAGCAGTGTCAGGCCCCGCGCGCCGCCCGCACGATGAGCGAGTGGATCTCGGGCACCAGTTCGTCGACGGGCCCCTCGACCACCAGTCCAGGGGCGACCGTCGTGATCGGCAGCGGCGTCACGACGGAGCGCACGGCGCCGGCATCCCGTCGCCAGGCGGCGATCTGCTCGGCCGACGCGACGTAGACGATGCGGCCGAGGCCGACCCACGCGTGTGCGGCCGCGCACATCGCGCAGTGCTCCCCCGACGTGTAGACGGTCGACGCGGCTCGCTCGTCGGGCGTCAGGTTCGCGACGGCCCAGCGCACGATCTCGAGCTCCGGATGCCGCGTCGGGTCGCCCGTGCTCTCCTCGCGGTTTCGATCGGCGCACCGTTCGTCGCCGTGGCCGTCGACGAGCACCGAGCCGAACGGCCCGTCGCCCGAGTCGGCGGCTTCGCGCGCGAGCGCCACCGCGCGGCGCAGGTGGATGAGGTCTGCCTCTGTGATCGCCATGCCGCAAGTCTGCCGTTCCCGGCGCCCGCCGTCACGGTCTGGATCGGCGGTCCGGCCTGCACGGCCGGGCGCCGAGCGACTCCGCTCGGCGTCAGCCGATGACGTCTCCGGCCTGCACGACCGTGAGCCGCTGCGTCGGCCGGGTGAGGGCGACGTAGAGCCGCTTCCACGTGGCCGACGAGATGGCGTGCGGCTCGGGCATGGGCGGAACGGCGACGACCACGGCGTCGAACTCGAGGCCCTTCGCATCGTCGGGGGTGCCGACCCAGAGCCGGTCGGCCGCCGATGGAGACGCCTTGCCTGCTTCGGCAGCGCGAACCTCCTGCAGCGCACCGAGCATGGCGAGCGGGCCGATCACGCCGACGGTGCCCTCGCTCTCGGCCAGGGCCTCGACGGCCGCTCGTGCGGCGGCGGCTCCCAGCTCGGACGCGGGCACGCGCAGGACGCGCGGCTCGTGCTCGCCGTCGCGGGCCGAGGTCGGCTCGTGCACGCCGGGGTCGATGCGGCGCAGCACGCCCGTCGCGAGCCGCATGATGCGGCCGGGCGTGCGGTAGTTGACCGTGAGGTCGGTGCGGCTCCACCGCGGCACCTGCGGGTCAAGCAGGCCGGCCCACGTGAACGCGGAGTCGGTCGCCGTGTACTGGTTCGCATCGCCGACGAGCGTCATCGAGCGCGACGGGCAGCGGCGGATGAGCGCGCGCAGCAGCATCGGGCTCGTCTCCTGCGCCTCGTCGACGATGATGTGCCCGTAGACCCACTCGCGGTCGGCCATGGCGCGCTCGGCGGGGGTGCGTCCGTCGCCGGCGGCCTGCCGGTCGGCGAGCGTCGCGGCGGTCACGATCGAGACGGGCGCGGCGAGGTGGTCCTCGTCGGCATCGGCGTCGGCCACCATGTCGAGCACGTTCTGCGCGTAGGCGAGGTCGACGGCCCGGTCGGCGCGGGCGCGCGTGGCCGCGGCCGCGGCGGGGCGGGGGTCGTCGCCGAGCAGCTCGGCGAGCTCGTCGACGAGCGGGATGTCGGCGGGCGTCAGGCCGTGGTCGCGGGAGCGCAGCAGCGCCGCGCGCAGCGCCGGGTCGAGCGACGGCAGCACGGCGTCGAGACGGTCGGGCTCGCTGAACAGGTCGCGCACCACCTCGACGGGGTCGAGCAGGGGCCAGAGCTCGTCGAAGAGCTCCTGCACCGCCGGGTCTTCGGCCCAGTCGGCCCGCCGCTCCCAGTCCTCCATCGCCGAGGCGCCGTGCTCGGCGTCTTCGAGGCGCAGGATCTCGGTCAGGAGCGCCGTCTCGAACTTCGGGCGGGCGGCGTTGTGCGGCGTGCCGCCGGAGCGGCCGCGCGTGCGCACGCGGTGGAGCAGGCGCCCGTCGAGCGTCATCTCCTTCAGGCCCGCAGGGCGCAGCACCCGGGAGCCGTCGTTGGGCACCTGGAATCCGCGCACGGCCTGCTTGAGCGCGTCGACGATCTCGAGTCGGCCCTTGAACTCGGCGGCGAGCGCGGGCTCGGTCGCGGTCGCGCTCACGCCGGGCAGCAGCGTGCTCGGGGTGACGAGCACCGCCGAGTCCTCGCCGAGTGAGGGCAGCACCTGCGAGATGTACTCGAGGAACCGACGGTTCGGACCGACGATGAGCACGACCGACTTCGCCAGACGGTTGCGGTGCTCGTAGAGCAGGAACGCGGCGCGCTGCAGGGCCACGGCCGTCTTGCCGGTGCCGGGCCCGCCCTGCACCACGAGGGTGCCGGCGAGCGGGCCGCGGATGATCGCGTCCTGCTCGCGCTGGATGGTGCCGACGATGTCGCCCATGTGCTGCGTGCGCGGCTTGTCGAGGGCCGCCATGAGCGCGGCATCGCCGCTCGCGACGCCGGCGAGGTCGTTCGGGTCGTCGACGTCGACGAGCAGTGGTTCGTCGTAGACCGCCGTGACCGTGCGGTCGGTCGACGAGATGCGCCGACGCGCCCTCACGCCGTCGCGGTGCAGCGGCGTCGCCGTGTAGAACGGGCGGGCGACCGGCGCACGCCAGTCGATGAGCAGCCGCTCGCCGTCGTCGGGGTCGCTCAGGCCGATGCGGCCGATGCGGTACCGCTCGCCTTCATCGGTCTCGACGCCGCCCAGCAACAGGCCGTACGACGCCGTGCGGAGCCCCTGCAGCCGCTGCGCGTGGTGCGCGACGAGCGCATCGCGCTCGGTGAGGTTCAGCTCATCGCTCGGGCGACCGAGCATCGACTGGAGGTAGGCGGACTCCTGCTCGACGAGCCCGGCGACGACCTCGCGGATGTGGTCGAGCGCCGCCTGCTCCTCAGCGATGGGCGTGGTGGAAGTGCTGTTGGTGATGGCGGTACTCCTCGTGCGGCGGACCGTCGATTCTACCCGCGATGGATGCCGCGTCGGCCCGCCAGCGGTTCGACCACGCTGCCCGGTGCGCCCGCCCGCCGACCGCCCGGGCATGGCGAAGGGCGGATGCCACGAGACATCCGCCCTTTGCCGTTCGCATCTCGCTACGTATGCCGCTTCGAGGTGACCGCGCGCTGGAGCAGCACGAAGATCAGCAGGATGCCGCCGGTGATGATCGTCGTCATCTCGGGCGGGATGCCGCCGTCGCGCGTGATGAGCACGTTCATGAGGCCGAGCACGAGGGCGCCGACCACCGATCCGAGCACGTAGCCGTACCCGCCGGTCAGCAGCGTGCCGCCGATCACGGTCGCGGCGATCGCGTCGAGCTCCCAGCCGATGCCCGTGATGTTCTGGGCGATGCCGAGGCGCGACGTGTAGACCACGGCGGCGATGCCCGAGAGCGTGCCGCTGATGACGTACACGAGCACCTTGGTGCGCGGCACTGCGAGTCCCATGAGCGCCGACGAGCTCTCGGAGCCGCCGATCGCGTAGACCGTGCGGCCCGTGCGGGTGCGGTGCAGCACGAAGAAGGCACCGAACACGACGAGCAGCGCGATGATCACGCCGGGCGTGATGACGACGTCGTTGACCTTCGGACCGTCGATGATCTTGAACTGCTCGCCCAACCATCGGATCGGCGATTCCTCGGCGAGGCGCTCGGGCTGCGTGCTGAGCAGTGACGCGAGACCCCGGCCGAGGAACATCATCGCGAGCGTCGCGATGAACGGCTGCACGTTGAAGTACTGGATCAGGATGCCGCTCGCGAGCCCGAACAGCGTGCCGATGAGCACCATCAGCAGGATCACGATCCAGGGGTTCCACCCGGCGTTCGCGAGCATGACGCCGGCGACGCTCGAGAGCGCGATGACCGAGCCGACCGACAGGTCGATGCCGCCCGTGAGGATCACGAAGGTCATCGCCACCGCGAGGATGATCAGGTGGGCGTTGTTGATGAGCAGGTTCGACAGCGTGTTGTACTGCACGATGCGGCCGTAGGCGAGCTCGCCGTAGATCACCATGCCGATGAAGATGACGATGGCGGCGACGGTCGGCAGCACCGACGGGTTGGAGGCGACGACCCGCTTCACCCGGGTCACGAGCTTCGAGGCCGTGGACTCCTGGTCGGGGGCGTCGATCTGGGGGTTCTGCACGATGGTCATGCTGCAACCTCCTGCTTCGGCTTGGCGGGGAGCGACTCGGGCCGCAGCTGCGGCGGCTTGCGTCGTTGGACGAACCAGCTGCGCACCCGGTCGGACTGCAGCAGGCAGAGCACGACGATCACGATCGCCTTGAACGCCGGGGTGGCCGACGACGAGATGCCGAGGAACACGATGGTCTTGTCGAGCGTCGCGATGAGCAGTGCGCCGACGACGGCGCCGCCGATCGAGAACTTGCCGCCGGCGAGCGACGTGCCGCCGATGACGACCGCGAGGATCGCGTCGAGCTCCATCTGGTAGCCGGTGCGCGAGACGTCGACCGTCATCACGGTGCCGACCGACATGATGCCGGCGACGCCCGCGAGCACGGCGCTCAGGATGTAGACCGTGAGCAGCAGCCCGCTCGGCTTGATGCCGGCCATGCGGCTCGCCTTCGGGTTGATGCCGATCGCCTCGATCATGAGCCCGAGCGCGCTGCGGCGCACCACGAGGCCGACGACGATCACGATCGCGATCGCGAGGAGGAACACCACCGGCAGGCCGATGACGAACCCGTTCGCGATCCACCGGAACGGATCGTTCGTGGCCGAGGTGTTCTGGCCCTCGGTGATGACCTTCGCGATGCCGCGGCCCGCGAGCATCATGATCAGCGTGCTGATGAAGGGCTGCAGTCCGATGTAGGCGACCAGCACGCCGTTGATGGCGCCGAGGAGCGCGCTCACGAGGAGGGCGAGCCCGATGGCGCCGAGCGCGACGCCGACCGAGCCCGACTGCCCGGCATCTTTCATGAACACCATCGCGACCGCGCCGGAGACCGCCATGACCGAACCGACCGAGAGGTCGATGCCGCCGGTGGCGATCACGAGCGACATGCCGACCGCGATCATCAGGATCGGCGCGGACGCCCGGAGGATGTCGATGACGTTGCCGACCAGGTTCCCGTTGACCGGGTTGACCGTGATCGCGAGGTAGTTCGGGTCCTTCAGGACGTTGAGGGCGAGGAGCGCGAAGATCGCGATCACTCCCCAGAAGAACGGCTTGCGGATGAGCTCGCGCAGCCAGTTCGTTCGAGCAGCGTTGCTCATGATTCCTCCTCCGTCGCGGCGTACGCATGCGCGTCCGCCGGCGACGACTCGCTCGGGTGCGATGCCGCGATGTCGTGCTGGCCCTCGGCATCGATGATGCCACTCTCGGCGGCCGCCTCGACACCGTGCGCGGCGATGACGTCGACGACGTGCTGGGCCGTGATCTCGGGCCCGTTGACGATCTCGCCGATCTTCTGGTGGTCCTTCAACACGACGATGCGCTCGCTGAGGCGTACGACCTCCTCGAGCTCGGACGAGATGAAGACGACCGAGACGCCGCTCTCGGCGAGCTCGGCGACGGCCTCCTGGATCTCGGCCTTCGCGCCGACGTCGATGCCGCGGGTGGGCTCGTCGAGGATCAGCAGCTCGGGATTCGTCGCGAGCCAGCGGCCGAGCAGCACCTTCTGCTGGTTGCCGCCGGAGAGGTTCTTGATGAGCCGGTTCGGGTCGGACGGCCGCACGTTCAGGGCGGTGATGTACTTCTCGACGAGCTCGTCCTGCTCCTTGCGCGGGATGGGCCTGGCCCAGCCGCGCTCGGCCTGCACCGCGAGGATCATGTTCTCGCGCACGGTGAGGTCGGCGATGATGCCCTCGTCGCGCCGGTTCTCGGTCGAGAACGCGATGCGCTTGACGAGGCCGTCGGCGGGGCTCTTGATGTCGACTCGCTTGCCGTGCAGCGTGACCTCGCCCTCGTCGGCGCGATCTGCGCCGTAGAGCAGGCGGGCGAGCTCGGTGCGGCCGGAGCCGAGGAGGCCGGCGAAGCCGACCACCTCCCCGCGATGGACGTCGAGGTCGGTGGGCTCGATCGAGCCGCGACGGCCGAGGCCCTTCGCCGTGAGCAGCGGCTCCTCGGCGGCGTAGTCGCGGTCGTCGACGCGGCGGTTGCCGCCGAGCGACGAGAGCGCCCCGAGGTCCTTGCCGATCATCTTCGAGATGAGCGCGTGGCGATCGAGGTCGCGGGTGAGGTACTCGCCCTCGTACCGGCCGTTGCGCAGGATCGTCAGGCGGTCGCTGATCGCGTAGATCTGGTCGAGGAAGTGCGAGACGAAGAGGATGGCGACGCCCTGGTCGCGGAGCGAGCGCATCACGCGGAACAGGCCCTCGACCTCGGCCGCGTCGAGGCTCGAGGTCGGCTCGTCGAGGATGAGCACCTTCGCCTTGATCGCCATGGCGCGGCTGATCGCGACGAGTTGCTGCATGGCGATCGACAGCGTCGAGAGCGGCTTGTGGGTGTCGAGGTGCTCGAGCCCGAGTCGGGCGAGCGCCTCGGTGGCGGCGGCGTGCGTCGCACGCCAGTTCACGCCGAAGGCCCCGCGGATCTCGTGGCCGAGCATGACGTTCTCGCCGATCGAGAGGTTCGTGACCAGGTTGACCTCCTGGTACACGGTGGAGACGCCGGCGCTCTGCGCATCGCGGGTGCCGTGGAACTGACGCTCCTGGCCCGCGACGACGATCGAGCCGCCGTCGATCTTGTAGACCCCGGTGAGGGCCTTGATCAGCGTCGACTTGCCGGCGCCGTTCTCGCCCATCAGCGCGTGGACTTCGCCCTGGAAGAGGCGGAAGTCCACCCCGTCGAGGGCTTTGACGCCTGGGAACTCGATGGAGATGTCGCGCATCTCCACGATTGGCAGTGCTTCACTCATGGCATTCGCATCCTGTGCCTCGGCCGCGGGTGGGCGGCCGTTCAATGGAGCGGTGCGGGGTCGCTCGAGGAGCAGACCCCGCACCGGGTGCGTCTCACGCCGCGATCAACGGCGTGGTCGGCCGATCAGTACTGGCGGTCGGCGAGCACGGCCTGTGCTGCCTCGGCCGAGTCGAACGCCTCGCTCGGAACGATGATGTACGACTCGACCGACTCGCCGGCGAGCGTCTTGTTCACGACGTCGAGGGCGGTCTCGCCGAACAGCGGGTTGTACTCGTGCACGAAGCTGAGCTGACCGTCGGCGAGGGCCTCCATCGCGGCGAGCGTGCCGTCGATCGTGGCGATCTTGACGTCGACGCCCGGCGTGAGACCGGCCTCTTCGACGGCCTGCGCAGCGCCGAGACCCATCTCGTCGTTCTGCGCGAAGATCAGCTGGATGTTGTTGTTGTTCGCCTTCAGGAGCGTCTCGGTGACCGACTTGCCCTCTTCGGCCGACCAGTTGGCGGTCTGCGCGGCGACCTCGACGAGGTCGGAGCCGTCGACGGCGGAGTCCCAGCCCTCGTTGCGCTCGTTCACGACGCCGACGCCGGCCGGGCCCTCGAGCGTGATGTAGTTGCCGCCATCGGGGAACTGCTCGACGGCCCAGTCGCCGACCGCGCTCGCGACCTCGACGTTGTCGGGCGCGATGCGGGTGATGTAGAGGCTGGGGTCGTCGGGGTCGATGCCGCGGTCGAGCAGGATCACGGGGATCTCAGCCTCCTGCGCACGGGCGAGCGAGTCCTCCCAGCCGGATGCCTCGGTGGCCGACAGCAGGATGACGTCGACGCCCTCGTCGACGAACGACGTGAACGCGTCGATCTGCGACTTCTGGTCGAGGTTCGTGGCGGGCGCGTACTTCAGCTCGAAGCCGGCGTCCTCGGTGAACGTCTCCTGGATGTTCTTCTCGTTCGCCTCGCGCCATGCGCCCTCGGGGCCGACCGCGACGAAGCCGACGGTCGTGAGGTCGCCCGCGTCGGCGTTGTCGCCGCTGCCGCCGCTGCTCGAGCACGCGGCGAGGCCGACGGTGAGCGCGCCGACGGCCGCCAGGCCGAGGAACTTCGTGAATCGCCTCTGAACTGACATGTGATCTCCTCCTTGAGACCCGGCACCACGGCGCCGGTGTTTTCCGCTGTGCGGATTCCTGTGATTGCGGAGACGCTTGGCGCGTCCACATTCAGGATGTTACCGGGAACAAAGAGTGGAACACAAGCACTTTGTTCCCGGAAACATAACATTCTGGAAACCCACCGCGATAGCCCCGTTCGGGCGGTCCTCGAGTGCGCGGGTCCAGGCGGTCGAGCGGAGGGTCGCAGCGCGCGTTCGTTCCCCCGCACGCGCCTGGCCGCATGGTGCCTGCCCCGATCACGCGGATGTCTCAGCCACCCGCTCCCCCCGGGCCGACGGCGGCACCCCGACTCGGCGCCCGCCGACGGCATCCGCAGCTCATCTCGGGCCCGCCTCGACGTGCGCGCGCCGACCCCGAACACCCCGAAGCGTGGTGATCGTCGCACTCGGGATCACCGCACTCGTCGGGTCACGGCCGGCGGCGACGACGAGAACCGGCATCTCGAGGGAGATCGCCCGAGGGACGCCGCAGGGTCAGGCGTCGTCCTCTTCGTCGGCGGCGATCATCTCGATGATCGTGTCGACGCTGAGCCCGGGGCCGTTGCTGACCTCGCCGATCTTGCGGCGGTCCTTGAGGATCGCGATGCGGTCGCTCAACCGCACGACCTCGTCGAGCTCGGAGGAGATGAACACGACCGCCATGCCGTCGCGCGCCATCTCGGCGACACGCGCCTGGATCTCGACCTTCGCGGCGATGTCGATGCCCCGCGTCGGCTCGTCGAGCACGAGCAGCAGAGGGCGGGTCGCGAGCCACCTGGCGAGGAGCACCTTCTGCTGGTTGCCGCCCGAGAGCTGCTTCGCGGGCGCGTCGAGTCCGGGCGCGACGATGCCGAACGACTCGACGAACCGGTCGACGAGGGCGTCGCGCTCGGCGTGCGAGATGGGCCTGGCCCAGCCGCGGATCGCCTGCAGCGCGAGCACGATGTTCTCGCGCACGCTGAGCTCCTCGATGATGCCGCCGTCGCGCCGGTCTTCTGACGCGTACGCGACGCGACGCCGGAGCGCGGCCGCCGGGTTCGGCAGCCCGACCGGCCGGCCGTCGATCTGGAACGTGCCCGAGTCGGCGCGCTCGACGCCAGCGAGCAGCTGGCCGAGCTCGCTGCGGCCCGAGCCGCGCAGCCCGCCGAGTCCGACGACCTCGCCACGGTGCACCTCGAAGTCGGTCGAGTCGAACTCGCCCCGCTTGCCGACGCCGACCGCGCGGAACAACGGCGTGCCCGTGGGGTCCGCCCGGTGCGCACGCCGGTCGGAGCCGATGCGACGCAGCTCGGTGAGGTCCTTGCCGATCATCTTCGAGATGAGCACCGCTCGGTCGAGCTCGCGGGTGGGGTACTCGCCCTGCCCGTACCCGTCGCGGAGCACCGTGATGCGATCGCTGATCGCGTACACCTGCTCGAGGAAGTGCGAGACGAAGAGGATGGCCACGCCCTGGTCGCGCAGCCGCCGCAGCGCCCGGAACAAGGTCGCGACCTCGTCGGCGTCGAGGCTCGAGGTCGGCTCGTCGAGCACGAGCACCTTGGGATGGGTCACCATCGCCCGCGCGATCGCGACGAGCTGCTGGATCGCCGGCGGAAGCGTGGCCACGGCCTGCTTCGGATCGAGGTCGCCGAGGCCCAGCTCGTCGAGCACGGTCACGGCGCGACGGCGCGTCGCGGGCCACGAGATGCCGTACCAACGGCGCTCCTCGTGGCCGATCATCACGTTCTCGGCGATCGAGAGGTTGCCGCAGAGATCGACGTCCTGGAACGCCGCGGCCACGCCGACGGACTCCGCCTCGGCCGGGCCGGACAGCACCACGGGCTCGCCGCTGATGCGCACCGAGCCGCCGCCGATGCGGTACGCGCCGCTCAACGCCTTGACCAACGACGACTTGCCGGCGCCGTTGCCGCCCATGAGGGCATGGATCTCGCCGGGGAACAACCGGAGGTCGACCCCGTGCAGCACGGTCGTGCCGTCGATGTCGACGGTGATGCCCGTCATCTCGACGACCGGCCGAACCTCGACGTTCGGCCGGGCCGCGGCATCCTTCGCGGTCATGACGACCTCGGCGGGGCGGTCGAGGCGCGCACGACGAGTTCGCTGGGGATCTTCGAGCGCTGCGGGATCTCACGGCCCTCGAGCGCCGCCCGCAGCACCTCCATGGCCTTCACGCCGAGTGCGTAGAAGTCCTGCGTCACGGTGGTGAGCGGCGGGATGAAGTGGCGCGACAGCGGCAGGTCGTCGAAGCCGATGATGCTGACGTCTTCGGGCACCCGGATGCCGCGGTCGTGGAAGCCGTGCACGACGCCGAACGCCATCTCGTCGTTCGCGACGAACATCGCGGTGTACTCGGGCACGCCCTTGAGGCCGACCGCGTAGTCGTAGCCGAAGTCGGCGGTCCAGTCGCCGACCACGATCGGGCGCACCTTGAGGCCCCACTGCTCGATGCGCGCGTGGAAGGCTCGCTCGCGGCCGCGGGCATCGAGCCAGTCGAGGGGACCCGCGAGGTGCAGGATGTCGCGGTGCCCGAGCGCGACCAGGTGGTCGACGGCGAGCGTCGTGCCGAGCTGCTGGTCGACGCTCACGGTGAGGAAGTTCGGGTCCTTCGCGGCCTTGACCACGAGCACCGGGACGTCGATCGAGATGCGGCGCAGCGCCGACACCGACGACGAGCGCGGCGCGACGACGCAGAGGGCGTCGACGCCCTCGGCGATGAGGTGGCCGACCGCCGCCTCGGGGGTGAGGCTCGCGTCGTCCTGCATCGCGACCGAGGTGACCGAGTACCCGCCGGAGCGCGCCGCGAACTCGAGGCCGCGGAGCGTGCTCGTCGGCCCGAACTCGACCGAGCTGTCGACGATGACCCCGATGCGCTGCGTGCGCTGCGTCGCGAGCGCCCGAGCCGCGCTGTTCGGCTTGAAGTCGAGCTGCTCGATGACGTCCATCACGCGCTGGCGCGTGGCCGGACGGATGTTCGGGTGCCCGTTGAGCACGCGGGAGACGGTCATGTGCGAGACGCCGGCGAGCACGGCGACCTCGCGGATGCCGAGCTTCTCGGGGCGGTCCCCGCTCTCGACGTCACTCACCACCGGTCTCCTGTCTCACGGAATCGTCGTCGCTCACGTCCCCCGATGCAGAACCGCCGACCCTCGGCCGCTCGACGAGCGGCCGACGGGGACAGCCTATTCGTTCAGGGCCTCCGATCCAGTGCCGATCCGGTCGGCGCGCCCACGCGAACGCTCGCGTGGGCGCACCGATCCGAGATCAGCAGTTCCGTGCGGGGTACGCGGCGGTGAAGGTCTTCGCGACCCCGCCCGCCGACGTCACCTTCGCCGTGAGCTGTCCGGCGCCGAGCTCCGCCGTGCGCGTGCCGAACGTGGCCGACGCGCCCTTGCCGCTCGCGAGGGCGAGCTGCTTCTGGCCGAACGCCGACTCGACGAGCACGTCGACCTGGCCTGGGCCCGTGTTGGCGAGCGTCGCGACCAGGGTCGCCTTGCCCGCGACGCACCGGGTCTGCGCGGTGACCGAGAAGGTCGGCTGCTCGGGCGCCTCGACGACGACCGTCGTGCTGACGGTGCGGTTGCCGGTGGCGAGCCATTCCGTGTCGGTCATGTCGAGGATCGGGCTGCCGTCCTGGCGGAAGTAGACCATGCGCACGCCCGCGTCGCGGGTGCCGTTCTGCGTCGTCTTGGCGTGGAACACGTTGAGCAGGTTGCCGTCGTCGTCGTACGTGTACGAGTTGTGCCCCGGGCCCCAGTTGTTCGTGTTCGCACCCTCGTAGGTCCAGATCGGCGAGTTGCGCACGTTCCAGGATGCCGCGTCGAGCAGGTCGTCGCCCGACTCCGCCGTGGCGAGGCCGACCGCGTAGGTCCAGTCGACGCCCGAGCCCGAGAAGGTGATCATGACCTTGCCGTCGCGCTGCATGACGAACGGCCCCTCGACGACCTCGGTCGTGTTGTCCGACCAGCCGCGGTCGGGGAACGCGATCGTCCTCCGCTCGCCGATCAGCTGCCAGGAGCCGCTCGCCGAGGGCGCGACCTTCGCGATCTTCAGCACGGCCGGACCGGTCACCGGGGTGATGGCCCGTTCGGACCACACGACGTAGTCGGTGCCGGCGTCCTCGAAGTGCGTCATGTCGAGCGTGATGCCGGCGCCGTAGGTCGTGAGCGGCTGCCCACCGGCGTCGACCACGCGCTGCGGCGCGTCCCAGTCGGTGCGCACGAGCGGGTTGCCGCCCGGCTTCAGGTGCATCGTGTACGACTGCACGCCGTTCCACCCGTTGACGTTGTTCGGGTTGGCGGCGAACAGGATGTAGAGCTCGCCGTCGACGACGTGCAGCTCGGGGGCCCACAGCTGCGAGCCGACCTGGCCGGAGCCGGAGAGCCCGAGGCCGAGGATCTTGTTGTCGGCCGCCGTCGCGATGCCGGCGATCGTGTCGGACTGCCGGATGAAGAACTCGTCCTGCCCGTTGTCGTCGGTGGCGATGAACAGCCAGGTCTTCTCGCCGTTCGGCAGCGTGTACCGCAGCATGTGCGGGTCGGCCCGCCTCGCGATGAGCGGGAAGATCGCGTCGGTGCGCTGGAGGGTTCCGGTGACGGGGTACTCGCCCGGCGTCGTGGTGTCGACGCCCGCCGTGTCCCAGTCGACGCGGAACTCGTGCGTGCCGCCGTCGGAGTACTCGGCCGTGACCTTCGCGGGCAGGTCGAACTCCCCACCGGCCTCGACCGTCGTTGGCTCGGGCGTCTGGACGCCGGTGTTGTGCACCCGGCCGAGCCGCTGCTCCGCCGATCGCGCCTCGGCTGCCGTGAGCGGGATGATCGACGCGGTCTCCGAGGAGGTCACGGCGATGCCGCCCGTGCGGCCGGCGGGCTGCTGCCCGGCGCCGAGGTAGGCGACGGACGCGAGGTCCTCGGTGCTGCCGGTGAGCGTCGATCCCGCCGGGCCGGCCCACACGACGCGGTACGCGTCGAGTCGGGCATCCCACTCAGCGGAGACGGCACCCGATGAGGCCAGACCGGGCAGGGCGAGCAGGTCGAGCTCGGTCCAGTCGACGAGGTCGCGCGAGGTGAAGACCAGCGCGCCGGAGGCGTCGCCCGCACCCGCGGCGTCGACGCGGCGTGCGATGAGGCCGAAGCCCTCGTCGCCCTTCAGCCGGAACACGTAGGGGCTCGCCAGGTAGCGCTTCACGCCGTTGGCCGTCTCGGTCATGCCGGTGACCCTCGGGAACACCACGCCGGTGCCGGAGTTCAGCGCCGTGTAGGCGGTGCCGTCGGCGCTCAGGGCGAGGTGCGCGGTGCGCGTGACCTCGGGGTCGTCGCCGCCGCGCGTGTTCTTCGAGGTCGTGTAGGCCGCGATGCGATGGGCGGATGCCTCGGCGATGCGCACGTCGATCCGAGCCGTCGCGGCGTCGGGACCGGTGCCGACGACGGCTTCGAGCGTCGCCGCCTCGAGGCCGCTCGCCGGAGCGCCGGCGATGGCGCCGCCGACGACCGTTCCGGCACCGGACACGTGCGACCACGAGACCGGAAGCCCGAGCGCGGTGGTCGGGAGCACGTAGCCCTGCTCGAGCACCGACGGCAGCAGCAGCGCGTCGGCCGCGCGCTGCGCGGCCTGGGCCGCGGTCGGCGCGGCGAGCACCGTGACGGTGAAGGCCTTCGTC
This sequence comes from Agromyces allii, assembly GCF_009749385.1. GTDB lineage: Bacteria > Actinomycetota > Actinomycetes > Actinomycetales > Microbacteriaceae > Agromyces > Agromyces allii. The sequence continues at coordinate 242,211 of NZ_WBIN01000011.1, forward strand.
GCGGTCTTGCCGCGAACCGTGGCCGTCGCGGTGAGCGCGACCTGGGTGTCGGATGCCGGGCGCGTGACCTTGCCGTCGGGGCCGACGACGCCCGCAGGCGACGAGGTCCACGTCACGCCGCCCGACGTGGGCAGCACGAGGTCGGACTCGACCGCGGTCAGGCTCTGCGCGTTCGCCGCGGCGAGGTCGATGCCCGCGGCGACCTCGTTCGCGACCGCCGTGGCGTCGGTGACGGCAACGGCCGCGACATCGGCCGCGGTGAGCGCCTCGGAGTACACGCGGAACGACGAGACGCCGCCCTGGTAGAGCGAGTCGCCGTTGTACGCGGACTTGCCGATGAGGTTCTGCGTGTGCGTCGTCAGGTCGCTCAGGCTCACGGTCGAGTTCGTCTTCTCGGCGACCTGCACGCCGTCGATGAAGAGCCGCAGGGTCGACGTGGTGCCGTCGGCGTTCTTCGCGATCGTCGCGGCCACGGACTGCCACCGGTTCTCGGCGATCTTCGTCGCCGAGGTCACCGTCTGCTCGCCCGCCCAGTTCGTCTTCGAGATCGCCAGGCGCGGTGCGACGGGCTGGATGAAGAACTGCCCGGTCGAGGAGTCGCCCGAACCGCCGATGTTCCAGAGGAACTTCGCGCCCGTGAGCGCCGTCGGGCTCGTCTCGATCACGACGGTCGCCGCCGAACGACCGGCCAGCAGCCCGTCGGGCAGCTTCACGTGGTTCGAGCCCGTGAACTGCATGGACCCGCCGCGCCAGGCCGCCGCCCCGACGACGGCCGCATCGCGGCCGCCGCCCGAGAGATCGTGCACGACGGCGCCCGACGTCTCGGAGAAGTCGTACGACGCCAGCAGCGACGCCGGCTCCGCGCCCCACGCCGCCGGCGGGCCGGCGACCACGAGGCCGCCGATCACCGCGGCGCCCAGGAGCCCTGCCAGCATCCGCCCGCGCACCGGCCGCCTCAGCATGCGCGTGCCTCGTAGGCCGCACTGCCGGCGAAGCTCGCGCCCGCGGCCGATGCGGTGACGCCCAGGAATCCAGTGTCGAGCGAGGCGAGCCTCGTCGGGAAGGCCTGCGAGACGGTCTTGCCCGCCTGCACCCCGACGAACGTCTTGGTGCCGAACGCGGTCTCGACCGTGACATCCGCCGTCCTGCTGTCGGTGTTCTTCACCGTCGCGACGAGGCTCGCCTTGCCGGCGACGCACCTCGACGTCGCCGTGGCCTCGACGGAGAGGTCGGGGTTCGTGCCGACGCCCGCGTAGTGGAACATGACCCGCTGGTACTCCTGCGCGGTGATCGGCATGATGCCGCCGTGGCGCTTCTTCAGGGTGCCGAGGTTCACGTTGGTCGCCTTCGACCACACCGATGCCGAGGTCGAGTTGAGGTCGGTGGTGCGGAAGGGCAGGTACCCGCGTCCGGTGCCGTACTGGTCGGCGAGCAGGCCGTAGAGCTGCGCCGCGGCGCCCCGGTCGTCGTCGTTGTAGGCGAAGAACTCGGGGCCCTCGAGGCAGGCACCGGTGTAGTTCAGGCCGCCGGCGCACGTGCCGCTGCCGCTCAGGATCGACTGCAGCGTGCCGACGAGCACCCACTCCTGGTCGGTGCCGGTGGTCTTCGCCGTCGCCGAGGTCGTGACGGCGTCGAGCTTCTTCGAGCGCTCGATCGTGATCTGGCCGTCGCCGGAGGCCCGGTAGAACCAGTCGCCCACCTTGATCACGGTCGTGTCGATGATCGACCCCTGACGGTCGATCCACTTGACGGGCGTCGAGAAGGTGCGGAAGTCGCGCGTCGTCGACAGGTACATGTCGACGCTGTCGCCGAGTTCGGTGTTGCCGTCGGCCCGGGTCGCCCAGAACACGTAGTACTGCTGCGTCACCTCGTCCCAGACTGCCTCGGGCGCCCACGCCATGCCGACGTTCGGGATCTTGCTCGCCACGTCGGCGAAGCGCGGTTCGCTCCAGTTGACGAGATCGGTGGACTCCCAGATCACGAGGTCCTTCGATCCCGTGACGGTCGCGTTGGCCGAACCCCAGCCGCCGCGGTAGTAGATGCTGAGGTCGGTCGCGATGAGGTAGAACCGGTCGCCCTCGGGCGAGCGCACCACGAACGGGTCGCGCACGCCGCCGTCGCCCTGGCCCTTCGCGAGGGACAGCACCGGATTGCCGCTCGCGCGGGTGTCGGTGAAGGTGAGCGCGTCGCGGCTGGTCGCGAAGTAGATCTGCTCGTCGCTCGCGGCACCCTCGGTGCCGGTGAAGTGGGCGAACAGGTAGTCGGTCGTCTTGGCGAGTTCGACCGCCTTGCGCACGGTGAGCGGGATGTCACGGGTCGCCGTGACGCCGTTCTTCGACGCCGTGACGGTGAGCACGACGCGCGTGTCACCGCTCGCCGGGCGCGTCACGACGCCGGGGGCGACCGTGCCGGTGCCGACGACGTCGACGACGGCCGGGGCCGAGGAGCTCCACGTGAGCGTCGAGCCGAACCGCGGACCGGCCGTCGGCAGCGTGAGGTCGGAACGTACGTCGTCGGCGTACGGCAGGGTGATCGCGTCGAGGTCGCGCTGCGCCGCCTCGGCGGCGGTGGGTGCGCGGAGCACGGTCACGGTGAAGGCCTTCGTCGCCGTCTTGCCTCGCACGGTCGAGGTCGCCGTCAGCGTCACCTCGGTGTCGGATGCCGGCTGGGTGACCGTGCCGTCGGCGGCGACGATGCCGGCGGGCGACGACGTCCACGTCACGCTTCCGGCGGTCGGCAGCACGAGGTCGGTCTCGACCTTCGACAGGTCCTGCGGGTTCACGGCCGCCAGGTCGAGCGCCGCCGCCGTCTCAGCCGCGGCCGCCGTGGCATCCGTCGCCGCGATCGTCAGGAGGTCGGCCGCGGACAGCGCCTCCGAGTACACCCGGAACGCCGAGACATCCCCCTGATAGAGCGAATCGGCCGCGTACGCGGACTTGCCGATGAAGTTCATGGTGTGGGTCGCGAGGTCGCTCAGGTTGACGGTCGAGTTCGCCTTCTCGGCCACCTGCACGCCGTCGATGAAGAGCCGCAGCGTCGACGTCGTGCCGTCGGCGTTCTTCGCGATCGTCGCGGCCACGGACTGCCAGCGGTTCTCGGCGATCTTCGTCGCCGAGGTCACCGTCTGCTCGCCCGACCAGTTCGTCTTCGAGATCGCCAGGCGCGGTGCGACGGGCTGGATGAAGAACTGCCCGGTGGCGCCCTCGCCCGAGCCGCCGATGTTCCAGAGGAACTTGGCGCCCGACAGCGCCGTCGGGCTCGTCTCGATCACGATCGTGGCCGCCGACCGTCCGGCCAGCAGGCCGTCGGGCAGCTTCACGTGGTTCGACCCCGTGAAGCGCATGAATCCGCCGCGCCAGGCCTCGCCGCCCACGACGGTCGCATCGCGGCCGCCGCCCGACAGGTCGTGGGCGACGGTGCCCGAGGCCTCGGAGAAGTCGTACGAGGCCAGCGTCGATGCCGGCTCCGCACTCCAGGCCGCCGGGCCGATCATCGCCAGGCTTCCGGCCGCCAGCAGGGCGCTCGTCGCACCCGCGACCCATCTGCCCGCGCGCCGCGTGCGCGGCGTACCTTCTCGAACCATCAGAACCTCCTGTGAGCGTGGTCGTGCCCGAAGCCGGACCCGACGGATGTTGGAGCAGGGACGGTCAGCGGTGCGCGCGACCGATCGGATGCCGCGTGAAGACCGAGATGAGGAGCAGCGCCGCTCCACCGAGGAGCAGGGCGCCGACCCAGGTGATGAGGTCGCCGGCCGCTCCCGTCGACGGGAGCGATCCGGGATCGCAGTACTCGAGGCAGTCGAGCGGCAGGATGTCGACGCGGATCACGACGCCGTCGGGCACGTCGATCGTCGTTCCCCCTCCGACGACCGGGCCCAGCTCGAGGTGCCGCAGCGACCCCCCGATCACTTCCGCCCTTCCAGCGCCAGGTCGCGGCGCCCTTCCTCGCGAGCCTCCTCGAGCAGCGCGTCGAGTCGGCGCTTGGACCGACCGCGCCGCCAGAGCAGGGCCATCACGATGAGCACGATGCCGAGCACGACCAGCAACTGCGGCCACGGCACGGCCCAGACGAACACGCCGATCGACGAGGGTGCGACGGTCGTCTGCTCGCCGCCGACGGTGGTGACGGTCGGGGCGAGCTCGATCTCGCCCGGCAGGGCCAGCAGCGGCCAGACCTGACCGACCGCGAGCGAGAACGACCTGCTCTCGCCGGGCAGGACCTCCTGCGCGCGCTCGTTCTCGCCAGGGAAGGCGATGCTCCGCCCGGCGATCTCGAGCACGCCGGCCACCGCGAGCCGGGTGTTGCCCTCGTTGACCACGTCGAAGGAGACGTCGATGCTCCCCGGGCGGATCGGGTTCCACGAGGTGTTGTAGTCGGTGACGACCTTCGTCACCGAGAAGGCGGGGGCGAGCACGCCGGTGACCCGGGTCATGACCCGGAATCCGACGCGGCTCTCGACGCCGACGCCCGCGCCGTCGCCCTGCTTGACCGACAGCACCGACGCCGCGATGCCGGCGGCGTGATCACCGGGTTCGGCCTTCTCGGGCACGGTGATCGTGAACGGGACGACGACCGTGCCGCCGGGCGGAACGGTGACGCTCTCGGGCACGTCGATCCAGGTGCCGGCATCGGTCGACTCCTGGTCGGACGGGAGCATGTCGAAGCGCCCGTTGTCGTTGTAGTAGCCGTCGGCCGCCGAGAGGCGGAACGCGACCTCCTCCTCGCCGAGGTTGCGGACGGCGAAGTGGTCCTGCACCTCGGCTCCGGGATCGATGGGGTGCTCGACCGAGACGCGGCCGTCGGGGCCCGTCGCGTCGGCCGGCGTGACCGACCACGACACCGGCGCACCCTCCTCCGCGACCGCGGGCGCGGCGCCGGCCAGCCCCGCGGCGAGGCCGGCGACGGCGACGAGCGCAGCGAGTGCGGAGGAGAGACGGAAGCGGGTCATGGCGAGTCCTGGGGTGGAACGGGCCCCGGTCCGGTCGGTCCGGGGGCGAGGGGGTCGCGGCCGGGTCGATGGTGTCGCATCGACCCGGCCGCTGCGGATCAGTAGGTGTCTTCGAAGAGCGACAGCGTAAGCAGCGACGAGTAGCTGCCCGGGGCGACGTTCGCCGCGGTCTTCAGCTTGAGGTCGGCGGTGGTCGACCACGAGCCCTGTGCCGCCTTCGCGTCGGCGGAGTCCAGCGCCAGGTAGAGGAAGTCCTCACCGCTGGCCAGACCGGTGTTGTTGCCCGGCTGGGTCGGGGTGTCGGAGGCCGGGACGACCTCGCTGCCCGCGGCCACTTCGCCGTTGCCGTCGAGCACGTCGGCCGGCGACCAGCCGAGCTGGGTCGCCGGGATGTTCGGCTGCCCGGCGGTGCCGACGAAGTCGCCGGCCTGTCCGGTGACGTACCAGAAGACGCCGGCGGGCACGTCGTCGCGGGTGTCGGTGACGGTGACCGTCGGGAGCGTGCCGGTGAACTGCCGGTACGCGGCGGTCGAGCCGCCCTCGGTCAGGGTCGTCTCGGTGTCTTCCACCGTGAGGCTCAACGCGCCGTTCTCGACCGCCGCGATGTCGACCTTCACGTCGACGCCCGAGCTGTCGCCGGGGTCGGCCGCGAATGCGAGGCTTCCGACGCTCGCGAGCATGAGCCCGCCGACGATCCCCGCCGCGCAACGCGCTGCAGCACCTTTGCTGATCATGATTCCTCCAGTTTCTCGGTCGACTTCCGCCGAGCCGAATCGTCGTGCAGCAAGGGGGCTGTCACGTTCGTTTGGGTGGCTCGAGAGACGACCGAGGTCGGCGCCGTTGCCGGTGGCGACCCGTCGAGGGGTCGCAGTCGGTCCCGGAATGTTCCCGGGAACATTTACAGGATAGGCATGCAGTCGAATGCCGTCAAGGCATCTGCGACGTCCGCTCATCGAGCTCGCCTCAACTGCACGTCGCGGCCGCGTACGCGACCTCGATCGGGGCGACTGCGGCCGCGGGCGCACCCGCGGAAGCACCCGCCACGCTCGCCGTCGCCGCGGTCGACGGCGCCGCCACGGAAGCCGTGGCCGCCACGACGACGGACCCCGCGGGCAACGACTTCTCCCGCGTGGCGAAGGAGATCGACACCGCCTTCGACGGCGCCACCTCGACCACCCGCTCTCCGAACGCCGTGGTGATGCGCACGGATTGCCTGATCAGGCTGGAGTTCTCGACCGAGACGACCAGCGCGGCCTTTCCGACGGCGCATCGCGTGGTCGTCGTGACGCGCACCGTCGAGGGCGACTCGCCCACGACGACGCGCACGGCGACGGTGCGATGCTGCGGCGCGACCTCCTGGTCCCGACTCACCGAGAGATCGAGCATGCCGTTCGCGCGCACGTTCACGGCCTTGAACCAGGTGTTGCGGTCGGGATCGAAGAGACCGCCCGCTGCCGAACCGGAATGCTGCTCGGGGTACGGGCGCGCGTGGTACGCGAGCACCAGGTTGCCGGCCTCGTCGATCGCGAACGAATTGTGACCGGTACCACCCTGGCCCGCTCCGCCGATGCGGCCCGAGGCGGTGTCGTTCGTGTCGAGCACGGGGAACGGCACCTGGGTCCAGCTCGCGGCGTTCTTCAGGTCGGCGTCCTTCGCCGCCCTCAGGAGCCCCAGGTCGTAGTACTTGTCGACCGTGCCGCCCGAGTAGGTGAGGTAGACGTAGTCGCCGTACTCGACCATGTACGGCGCCTCGACGATGCCCTGGTCGTTTCCTTCGGTCGTGTCCGACGGCGTCGGGGCCGACTTGCCGTACTCCCAGGGCTGGCTGATGCCGTAGATCTGGCTGAGCCCGCCCTCGATCAGCGGCACGGTGCCGGTCGGGCCCATCTGCGCCCGTCCGACGAGGAGCTTCGCGGCGCTCGGCATGACCCAGTAGCCCTGCGTCGCGCCGTCCTCCTCGCGTTCGAGGTACGACACGTCGAACGCCGCGCCCTCGAGGACGGTCGGCTCGCCCCAGTTCGCCTGGTCGACGAGTCCGACGGCACGCAGCGAGGCGTCGCTGCCCGTGTACGGGATCAGCACGGTGTTGTCGCACCATCCGCCGGTCGGCGCGTAGCCCTTGTTCATGCCGGCGACGATCCACCAGCGGCCGTTGATCTTGTGGAACTCCTGCGCCCAGATGTACCCGCCCCACCCGTAGAAGGTGTTCGGGTACTGCGCCTGCTTCCCGGGGGTTCCCGCGTCGGGGTCGATGACGATCTGCTCGGGCGCGTCCTTCAGGCCCGCGATGGTCTTGGCGCGCTTGAGGCCGATCTTGCGATACGCGTTGGCGTCGATGAGCTGCGCGTTCGCCGCCGTCGACGGGATCGAGTAGTGCGAGCCCGTGAGGTACCAGTAGCCGTCGTCCTCGTTGAAGAACAGGTCGGGGTCGGCGCGGGCGTCGTTGACCATCTCCTCGGCGGTCTGCTGCACCGTGCCCGAGACCTCGTACGTTCCGGGCACGCCGGTGTCGATCGCGGCGAGGTCGCCCTCGTCCCAAGAGACCGCGAGATCCTTGGTCGATCCGTCGGTGTACTCCATGGTCGCCTTCGCGGGCAGGTCTGCGACGTCGAGGTCGTCGCCGAATGCGACGGCGACGTCGTCGATCGCGCGCACGCCCGTGTTCTGCAGGTCGACGTAGTTCTCGTAGAACGTCTCGAACTCTGCCTTCGACATCGCGAACGAGCTCGCCTGCGCCTGCATGGCGAATCCGGGCAGGCCCGCGCCGGCGACGCCGGACGCGATCACGTCGGCCTTCGTGGCGGGCGTCGGGGTGCTCGACCCCGTGAGGCCGTCGAGCCGCGCCACCCGCCCCTCGCCGGTCAGGCTGTCGGTCCAGTACGCCGTGTACCTGGCCGACGCGGCGTCGAACACGATGCGCGGGTCGGTGACGACGGACCCGTCGGCCGAGACTTTGACGGCTCGCTGGTTGCGGAAGGTCGCGCCGTCGACGGCGTCCCACACGTAGACGGAGTCGGTGGCGTTGTTCTGCGAGGCGACCGCGCCGAGCGTTCCGTCTGCGAGGCGGAACAGCGAGGGCGACCCGATCTGGGCGTTCGGCTTGGCGGCCTGCGTGCCGTCCCACGCGACCGACAGAATCGACTGGGCGCGGTTCAGCGACTCCCAGCTCGGAGCGCCGTCGGGGCGGGCCGAGACGAACAGCGCGTCGCTCCGGCGGTCGTCGTCGTAGGCGAGCGGATCGTCCTTCACCCCGCCGACGGTGGTGACCTTCTTCACGTACGCGGCGATGTCGCCGCCCGCGTCGAGGATCTGCGCCGTGCCCGTGACCGGGGTCGCGACGCCGTCGATGCTCGCCGTGAGGCTCACCTCGACGGATCCGGATTCCGGACGGTCGACCGAGCCGTCGGCGCCGACGAGGGAAGCGCCGTCGCCCGCGGCCGTCCAGGTCACGGCACGCCCGAGCACGCTCGAGGGCAGGTCGCCGGTGATCCGCGCGGGGATCGCGAGTGCGGCCGCCGGGTCGCTCGGCGCGGTCGCCACGCCCAGCTCGGCCGGGGTGAGTGCACGGTTGTAGATGCGCACGTTGTCGAGCAGTCCAGAGAAGTACTCGCCGCTGGCCCAGTTCGCCTTGCCGAGCTGGAGCACGCCTCCGGCGGCGCCGACGATCGTCGAGAGGTTCTTGCCGGTCGTGTTCGTCGCGACGAGCTTCTGGTTCACGAACAGTCGGGCGGTGGCCCCCGAGATCACGAGGTCCACGTGCTTCCACGCGGTGTTCGCGGTCGTGGTGACGAGGTTGCCGGCGGTCACGCGCGTTCCCGCGTTGTCGTAGCGTTCGACCGTGATGCCCGTGGTCTTGTCGAGCACGCCGACGTAGTGCTCGTTCTGGTAGGTCTGGGTCGCGGTGCTGCGGGCGGCGAACACCGACCATCCCGCGTTCGCCGCGGCATCCGGCCTGCTGTCGTACGAGATGGTCACGTCGTCGAGCCCGGCCAGCAGCGGGGTGCCGTCGCGCTTGGCGACGTCGAGCCAGAAGCCGCTGCCCACCTTGGCCGCCTTGCCGCTCTGGCCGTCGACGAGTGCCGCGGTGCCGCGCGTCGTGGCGATCGCACCGCCGCCGTCGAAGCTCGTCGTGCCGGTCTCGAAGGTGAAGTCGGCGAGCAGCGCGTCAGCGGGCGCCGCGGCGAGCGCCACCGATGGCGTGAGGATGCCGACGCACATCGCCGCAGCCGCTGCGACCCCGAGCAGTCGTCTCGTTGGTGTCATGGTTCGTCGCGCTCCTCGTGTGCTCTCGATCGGAAGGTGGTGCGGCGACCGCCACCGCGTGCGCGATGACGGCCGCCGGGCCTGGTCAGCCGCAGCTGAGGGCGGGGTACGCGGCGGGGACCTCGGTCGTGACGGTCCGCCCGTCGATCGAGCCGGTCGCGACGACCGCGACCGAGCCGGCGCCGATCGAGCCGGCGCGGGTCGAGAACGTCTTCGAGACCGTCTTGCCCGCGGCGAGCGCGGCGGTGGCCGTGCCGTAGGCGGAGGTCTCGGCGAGCTCGACCGGCACGTCGCCGCCGTTCGTGGCCTTCACGACGATCACGGCCTTGCCTGCCACGCAGCGCGCCGACGCCTCGGCGGTCACGGCCAGCTCGGGTTCGGGCGCGGCGCGGACGATCTGCAGGGTGTACGCGACGTTCGTCGTGTGGTCCTGCGCGTACGCCTTCACGACCGTCGTGGTCGGGGTCTCCCCCGCCGCGACGGCGACCGTGCGGGGCTCGGTGTCGTCGATGAGGATCCCGTCGACGTGCACCAGGCCGCTCGGCACGGCCGGGTCGAGGTCGAGCTTCACGCTCGTCGCGTCCAGCGGCACGGTGATGGTGTACTCGTGCCGACCTGCGGCCAGTGCCGGTGAGAGCGTGCCGCCGTCGACGCCGAGCCTGGCGAGCTCGGCCGACGTGCCGTAGCTGTTCGACGACGAGGTGTACACGCCGAACACGCCACCGACGAAGCTCGTGCCGTTGCTCTGGAAGCGCACGGTCACGACGGGCACCTTCGCGCCGTGCTCGTCGAGCACGTACTGGCCGCTCTGGTCGCGCTTGTAGCTGTCCTTCGCCGCGATGCCGTCGAGGATCGACTGCGGGATCTGGTCGTACCGGATGTACCAGCTCGTGGCGCCGCCCGCGTTCGTGATCGTCTCGTGCTTCAGCAGCACGTCGTTCAGGTACACGTCGAACGTGCGGCCGTTGTCGCCGCCGTAGTAGCGCACGCCCAGGTAGTTCTTCGGGAGCGACGGGTCGACGATCATGTCGTACTGGAAGTAGGCCCCGGCGGCGGCCGGCGCGTGCCGGAACCCCTGGCCGTTGTAGACGCCAACGGTCGAGTTGGAGACCTTGTAGTTCTTGTCGGCCTCGCTGTTGTTGTCGTCGAACGAGGTGAGCGAGTCGATCGTCGTCTCGGCCACGCGCAGCTGCTGCTTGCCCTTGAGGATGAGCGCCTGCGCCTCCGCCGAGTCGGGCTCGACCAGGGTCATGTACGTCGCGTATCGGGCGTCGTACAGGCTGTAGTACGGCTCGAAGGTGAGCGCGGCCGAGGTCTGGTCGACACCGTGCAGCTTGAACCGCATGGTGGTGAGGCCGTTCGCGTTCTCGCCGTCGGCGATGCGCTCGATGTTGGTCGCCGCGTTCGCCTTCCAGTCGTCGGCGTCGGCCACGATCACGTCGGAGCTCAGCGACTTGTCGGCGACGCTCATCTCGACGAGCACGCCGGCGGTGTAGCTGGCGTTCACGTTGTCGCGGCTGAGCTCGGTCGCGAGCAGCACCGGTCCGTACGTGAAGGCGACCCAGTTCGGGTTCTCGGTGTCGTCGTCGATCGCGACCTCCGCGGGCAGCGTGTAGGCGATCTCGTCACCCGCGGCGACCGGCACCTCGAGGTAGCCGTCGACCTCGAGCGCCGCGACATCCCGAGCCTCGCCGTTGACCGTCAACGTCGGGGTCGAGGCGACCCAGTCGGGCACGCGCAGCTTCACCACGGTGCCGTCGGCGACGTCGCCGTCGTCGAGCGCGCTCACCTCGAGCTGCACGTTCGGGCTGGCCGGCACGTCGGCCGTCTGCACGAGCCGCAGGTTCTGCGATTCGGAACGCAGCTCCGAGCTGCGGAATTGGTTCACGTACACCGAGGTCGAGTCGGTGAAGTAGATCGAGTCGCCGACCTTGGTGAAACTCTCGATGCCCGTGCCGTGGTCGCACCAGAACTGGTCGATGGGCGTGCCGAACACCTTCGCGTAGCCCGCGGTCTGGGGCTGGAAGTACGTGACCATGCCCGTCTCGGGGTTCTGCGAGGCGAGGATCGTGTTGATGAACGTCGATTCGTAGAAGTCGGCGTACTTGACGTCCTTCGTCACGGCGAAGAGGGCGTGGCTGAGCTTCAGCATGTTGTACTCGTTGCAGCCCTCGGCCGTGGAGTTCTCGCCGTAGCCCGAGGTGACGCCGTTGGTGGCGAACTGGTACAGCGTGTCGGCGCCGTGGAAGTGCTCCGACTGGCTGTTCGCGCCGTTCGCGTAGGTGTGGTCGTCGATGACGATCTGCCAGAACTTCTCGGCCGCGGTGCGGTACATGGGCAGCGCGTCCTTCTCGGCCTGGGTGAGCGTCGCGTACAGCTCGGGATCGTCCATGAACACCGTGTAGCGCTTCAGGGCGCCGACGAGCTTCGGGATCGTGGTGTTCGCGTGCTTGCCGTTCAGCACGTCCTGTCCGTTCGCGAGCTGCTGGAAGAGCGTGACCTCGTCGAAGTACTCGGCCGCGCGCTTGTGCGTCGGGTTCTTCGTGAGGCTGTACAGCTCGTACAGCGCCTCGTTCATGCCGCCGTACTCGGTGTTCAGGATGATGGCGGGGTTCGAGAGCGACGCCGCGTAGTTCTTCACCCAGGTGCCGAATCCGGATGCCACCGACAGGGCCTTGGTCGAGACGGCGGCCGGTGCGTACTCGTGGGCGTCGAGGAGCCCGGCGAGCACCTTGTGCAGGTTGTAGAACGGCACGAGGAGGCCGTCCTTTCCGCTGGGCAGGGCGCTCAGGGCGAAGGGCGCGACGTAGCCGGCGCTCGAGGGGTTCGCGGCGGCCCAGGCGTCCTGGCAGCGCTTGAGCCCGTCGACCGCCGCGGTCAGCTTGGCGAGCAGCTGCGCCTTCACCGCGGCATCCGTCGTCGTGGCGTAGGCCTGCGAGAGGGCGGAGATGTAGTGGCCGAAGAAGTGGCCCTGGAAGCGGGTGCCGGTCGAGCGCTCCCATCCGCCGTACCCGCTCGCGGTGGTCGGCGTGAGGCCGGCCTGCACGTACCAGGAGTAGAGGAACTTCTCGGGGTCGAGGCTCAGCAGGTAGTCGATGGTCTGCCCGTTGGCGTTCTCGAGGTAGCCGTCGGTGACGGTCACGTTCTCGAGCCCGGCGTCGTCGAGGTACTGCGAGATCGCCTCGCCGGCGGGCTGCACGACGACGTCGAACCCGCGCGTGACCTGGTCGCCGCCCCCGTAGCTCGCGGTCGCGGTGAGGTGCACCTCGGCCGCGGCTCCTTCGGGGCGCGTGACGTGCGCCGTGCCGCCGTCGATCGAGATCGTCGTCTCGTCGGACGAGGTCCACGAGATCGTGCTGCCCTTCGCACCGACGGTCGGCACGCCGAAGTCGACGGTGGTGCTCTCGGGCACGGAGATCGCGTCGAGGTCGGACTGCGCGACCGCGGCCGGGTCGAACGCCGGGTTGTTGCGCTTGGTCAGGGTCACGACGTCGGCGACGGTCGCGACGCCGTTGAAGAGCGCGTAGTCGTCGAGCAGGCCCTTCAGGTACGAGCCGTTGTAGTTCGGGCCGTTGTAGCCGAGCGTCTTGGTGCTCGTGCTCTCGGAGCCGAGCACGCCGGAGGCGGTCGCACTCACGGGGGTCTTCACGGTGGTGGGCTGCTGCACGCCGTTGCGGTAGAACGCGACGGCCTTCGTCGTGTGGTCGTAGGTCGCCACGATGTGGGTCCACTGCCCGGCCGGGAAGAAGGCCGCCCGGCCCCCGTCGACGGCGACCTTGTACGGCTGCCCGGCCGAGGGCCCGATCGAGAGCGCGAGCGGAGTCGTGTCGCTCTCGGAGGTGAGGTACCAGCCGTCGGAGTTGTAGGCGGTCTTGCTCCACGCGAAGACCTGCTCGGCGCTCATGGCCGAGCTCGGGTTGTACCAGAACGAGACGGTGAGGTCCTGCGGCTGCAGGTACGAGGCGGTGCCGAGCTTCAGCGCGGTCGACCCGTTGAACGAGAAGGCCTGGCCGTGGATGCCGGTCCCGTAGGCCGCCGCACCGCGCTGCAGGCTCACGGCTGCCGCGTTCGCGCTCGTGTCGGCGAGGTCGCCGTCGAGCTTCAGCTCGAGCACCTTCGACGCCTCGATGCTGAGGTCGCCGGGTGCAGCGAGCGCCGCAGGGGCGACCGAGGCGGTGACGAGACCGCCGAGCAGTGCCCCGGCTGCGGCGAGCGCGACGGTGCGTGCCAGTTTCACCATGGGAGGTGTCCTTTCGGAGTGATCAGGAGGTGCAGGTCAGGTGCGGTGCGGGACCCGGGAGGGCACCCGATGCGATCAGTTGCAGGCGCGGGCCGCGAAGGCCGCCGTCTTCGACCCCGCGGCCGAGGTCGCGACGACGTCGCCGCCCGGGATCGAGGCGAGCCGCGTGCTGAACGTCTGGCCGGCGGTCTTGCCCGCGGCGACCTGGACGGTCTTCGAGCCGTACGGCGTGACGACCGAGATCCCGGCCGCCGCGTCGCCGGTGTTCGAGACCTGGCTCACGAGCACGGCCTTGCCGGCGACGCAGCGCGTCTCGGCCTGCACCGTGAACGCGGGGCCCGAAGGTGCCGCGGTCACGACGACGGTCGCGCCGACCGTGACGGCCCGGCTGCTCGAGAGCACCCGGTCGGGCGCGTTCCAGGCGGTCGACCCGCCGGCGCCGGTCCACGTGTCGAGGTTCGCGCCGTAGGTGCCGACGACACCGGTGACCGCGTAGGTGCCGGGGGTCGTCAGGTCGACGGATGCCGCGTTCCACGTCACGGGTCGCGACGCCGTTCCGCGGTCGTAGGCCAGCCGCACGTCGGCGGTCTCGGGCAGCGCGTCGGCGAGCGCACCGGCGGTGCTGCCCTGGGCGAGCTCGACGGAGCCGAGGTCGGTCGAGACGGCCGTCGCGGCATCCGAGGCCCTGACCGTGTCGTACTGCGCCTTGGTGACCGAGATCACGCCGCCGTGCTTGGTGCTCGGGGCCATGAAGAAGCCGGGGTCGGTCAGCTGGGTCCAGCCGGCGTCGAGGTCGGTGGTCGTCATCGGGCGGTAGCCGGTCGAGGGGATCACGTCGACGTAGAGGTACCAGCGGTCCTCGCTGTGACTCTTGAAGACCGCGGGGCCCTCGACGCCGCCGGCGTTGCCGCCGGCCCAGGCTGCACCGATCTTGGTCTGGAGCTGGGTCCACGAGGTGCCGGACTCCCACCAGCGCGCGGCCGTGGTCGACTCCATGTAGATGCCCTTGCCGAGGCCGTTGTCCTTCGTGATGCGGTACGTCGTGCCGCCGTCCTGGATCATCGTGGTGTCGATCGCGTTCGCGCCGGGGTCGACGAAGGGTCCGCCGTAGGCGTAGGTGTCCTGGGTGAAGTCGGTCGTGGCGCCCCAGAGCACGCGGTTGTAGCTCGAGCCGGAGTGCTCGGCGTTCTGGTAGACGTTCGAGGCCCAGTACAGGACGAACGCACCGCGGCCGTCGGGGTAGTAGTCGTCGACCCAGGTCGCCTCGGGCGCCCAGGCCATGCCGAGCTCGGCGACCTCGACTCCGGTCGCGTCGAGCGAGACGTCGATGCTGCGGGGCGCTCCCCAGGCCACGAGGTCGGTGGACTCCCACACGAGCAGCTTGGTGCTGGCGCTCTTGGTCCAGTAGCACCAGCTCGTGCACGAGCCGGAGCCGCCGTCGCCGCCGAACACGCGCAGGTCGGTCGCGATGATGTAGTACGTCTGCGTCTCGGGGTTGTAGGTCAGGTAGGGGTCGCGGATGCCGGTGGTGCCGAGCTGCGAGGCGAGGATCGGCTTGCCGCCGTTCAGCGGGTCCCACTGCTCGGGGTCGTCGCCGCGCGACACGTCGAGGTAGATCTTCTCGGCGTAGCCGGCGGAATCCTCGATGAAGTGCACCAGGAGGTAGCCGTAGTCGTCGGCCGCCTCGACCGCGGGGGCGATGCTCACCGGGATCTGCTTCGAGGCGCTCACGCCCCGCACCGTGGCCGTCGCGGTGACGGTGCCGGATGCCGCGGGCGACCCGGGGGCCGGCTGCACGGCCTGGAGGGTCGTGCCGCTCGCGCCGAGCGCGAGTCCGGCCGACGGCGCCGACCAGCTGAGCCCGGCCGCCGCCGAGGTGGGCAGCGTGATCGACGAGTCGGTCATCGCGATGGGCTGGATCGCGTCGAGCGCGGCCTGGGCGCTCGTGGTGAAGGTCGAGGCGTGCAGGCCGGCGTCGGCATCGGACACGGCGGCGACCTCGGCGCCCGAGAGCGCCCGGCCGTAGGCGCGGAACGCCGAGACCTCGCCCTTGTAGAACGGGTCGGGCCAGGGCGAGCGGCCGATCGCGTCGACCGTCTGGGTCGTGATCGACGACGGCTCGAGGGTCGTCGCGATCTGACCGACCTTGACGCCGTCGATGTAGAAGGCCAGCGTGTCGGCCGCACCGTCGAGCACCGTCGTGACGCTGTACCAGCGATCGGCGGCGAGCGAGGCGGTGGCCCTGGCGTTCGCCTCTCCGCCGTTGCTCGAGGTGGTGATCGCGGTGCGCGCCTTGTCGCGCATCGAGGCGAAGAAGTACGAGGTGGTGCTGTCGCTGCCGATGTTCCAGAGGAAGTTGAAGGTCGTGAGCATGGAGGCGTCGAACTTCGTCTCGACGGTGATCGTCGCCGACTGCTTGCCCGAGAGCAGGCCGTCGGGCAGGCGCACCCAGTCTGCGGTGCTGGTCTTGGCGCCGCCGGTGAACTTCAGCGACGAACCGGTCCAGAGGGCGTCGGTGCCGTTGACGACGGATGCCGCGCCCACCGTCGACGAGCCGCCGGCCGTGTTGGCCACGGCGGTGCCCGTCGTCTGCGTGAAGAGGTACTCGGCCAGGAGCCCGTTGCGGGGCGCGGCCGCGGTGGCGGCGTTCGCGGCGTCGGCCGGCCCGACGGCGGGGAGCGGTGCGGCCACGGTCGCGGTCGCCAGGATGGCGGCGCCGAGGGCGAGGCCACCGGCGCGCAGGGCGCGGGTGATGACGGCGTGCTTCGACATTGAGAGCTCCTCGAGCCTTCGGCTTCGTTGACGGGCTGGGTCCGGTGATGAACGATTGTTACCGGTAACGGCGAGACCGTAGCACACCCTCGAGACGGCACGCCAGAGGTTCATCCTGAGGATTTCTCTTTGCTTCGAAACCCTTGGCAACTCGAAATGTGTCCGGTAACATTCTGGCGATCCGGCGCACTTCGCCGGAATCCTCGTCAACGGCGACTGCAAGGAGAACCATGCACCCGTCCGCCCTCCTCCCCTCGTCCAGGTCGCGGCGACTGCTCGCCGCCACCCTCACCGGGGCCTTGGTCACCGGTCTGTGCCTGGCGGTCCCGCTCGCGGCCGAGGCGGCCGAACCGCCCCCCGCGACCGCGCACTACGACATGACGCACGCCGGCAACCAGCTGCTCGACATCTCGGGCAACGGGCGCAACGCCACCCTCACGGGCTTCACCGACGCCTCCTTCGCGGACGCCGGGGGCGACGCCGTGCTGCGGTTCAAGAAGGACGGCTACGCCGCCCTCCCCAAGGGGCTCGTGACCGGCACCGACAACGCGTTCACCGTCGAGTACACGGTCGCGACCCAGACCGCGACCAACCAGTTCGGCTGGGTCATCGGCGACGGCGTCGGCGCCTGGAACACCACCGCGCTCGGCAACCACGTGTTCGTCAACCCGCGATCGGGCGAGTCCGCGTACAGCAACGCCGTGCTCTCGGGCATCCGCGTGAAGTCGGGCACCGCCAACGGCGAGGTGCGCCTGCCCAACGGCGGCGGGCTGAACGCCGGCTTCACGACGCTGACCCTCGTCGGCAACGGCAACGCGCTCACGCTCTACCGCGACGGCGTGCAGATCTCGACCACCACCCACACCTACGCGATGAGCTCGATCATCCCGACCGGCACGACCCTCGGATACCTCGGCCGCTCGCTCTACACGGGCGACGCGCTCGTGCAGGCCGACGTCACCGACGTGAAGTTCTGGGACGTCTCGCTGAGCCAGGCCGAGGTCGCCGCGAGCATGCCGACCGCCGCCGCGAAAGCCGCTGCGAACGAGGCGCTCCTGCGGGCCGACCTGCTGCCGACCGTGCTCGGGGCCAACCCCTCGGCCTCGCAGGTCACGCGCAACCTGACCTTCCCCGCCTCCTCGAACGGCGTCGCCCTGACCTGGGCCTCGCAGAGCACCGCGGTGATCTCGAACACGGGCGTCGTCTCGCGCACCGTCACCGCCGACACCCCGGTGACGGTCACCGCCACCACCGCGACCGGAACGGTCATCACCTTCGCGTTCACGGTGCTCGCCGCCTCGCCGTCGGCCGACCTCGACGCGATCTCGCTCGCCACGCGCACCACCGAGAACCTCCCGCTCGTCACCAAGGGCTCCGTCAACGGGTCGGCCATCACGTGGACGTCTTCGGACCCCGAGCTCGTCACCCCGACCGACGCCGGCTACACCGCACCCGCCGTCGGGTCGGCCGACCCGTTCGCGGGCGGCGGCCTCGTCGCGCGCCCCGCCTACGGCGCCGGCGACCGCACGGTCACGCTGACCGCGCACGCGGCGCTCGGATCGACCACCGTCGAGAAGTCCTTCACCGTCGCGGTCGCCGAACACGGCCGCTCAGCGCCCGACGCCGGCTACGCCGCCGCCTACTTCAAGTCGGACGGCGACGAGAAGATCTACCAGGCCGCGACCTCGGGCAACGACTTCTTCACGTTCTCGCCCGTCAACGGCGGCGCCGCGGTGATCACCTCGACCACCGACACGAAGGGTCTCCGCGACCCGTACATCCTGCGCTCGCACGACGGCGACAAGTACTACATGGTCGCCACCGACCTCTGCATCAGCTGCGGCACCGGCTGGGGTCCCGCCCAGTCCGAGGGCAGCCTCAAGATCGAGGTGTGGGAGTCCGTCGACCTCGTGCACTGGACCCGCACGAACGGACTGAACACCGGCATCACGATCAACCAGCCCGCCGCCGGCATGACCTGGGCTCCCGAGGCGTACTGGGACGACGAACTGCAGTCCTACGTCGTCTTCTTCGCCTCGCGCCTCTACTCCGACGCCTCGCACACGAACAGCGACAAGCTGTACGCCCGCATGTTCTCGGTGCTGACCCGCGACTTCAAGACCTTCACCTCGCCGCCCGCGAGCTGGCAGGACACCGGATACGCCCGCATCGACTCCACCGTCACCAAGATCGGCGACTACTACTACCGGTTCACGAAGAACGAGGAGAGCGGCGCCGCCGGCACGCTCGAAGCCGGCAAGGACATCTTCCTCGAGCGTTCGAAGGTGCTCACCGCTCCGACGACCGCCTCGAACTGGAGCGCCGACCCGACCCAGACCTGGCAGCTCACCGACACCCGCATGACGAGTCTCGAGACGAGCCAGTCCGGTGAAGGGCCCGAGATCGTCAAGCTCAACGAGGGCGACCCGAACAACGCGAGCGGCGACGGCTACGCGTTCCTCGTCGACAACTACAGTGCGGGCGGCTACCGGGCCTTCCTCACGACGGGCGCCGAGATCGCGTCGAGCTCGCAGGCCGATCGCCTCTCCAAGCGCGCGAACTGGAACGTCCGCCCGGTCGGCGGCCTGCCCGCGAGCCCGCGCCACGGCGCCTTCGTGAGCGTGCCGCAGACGGTGCTCACCGCCATGCACGACTGGACCGGCATCACCGCCGTCGCCTCGACCACCGACCTGACGGCCGACGGTCGCCACGTCACGGCCGAGGTCGAGGCTGCCGACGGCGGCGACGTCGTGGGTACGGTCACGTTCTCCGGCGGCAGCTGGAGCAAGACCGTCGCACTGCACGACGGCTCGGCCACGGCCACCGTGCCGGCCGGCATCGGTGAGGTCACCGCGAAGTACGACGGCTACGCCGACGGCCTCGTCGCGACCTCGACCTCGGCGGCCGTCGAGCTGCAGGGCGGCCTCGAGCTGCAGGCCACCGCCGCGACCCGCTGCATCGCGGGCAAGGTCTCGCTCGTCGTCACCGCGAAGAACGTCGACGACCAGCGCGCCGACGTCGTGGTCCACACCTCCTACGGCGACAAGACGGTCTCGCTCGCCGCCGGGGCCTCGGTCTCGTCGACCTTCGCGACGCGCGCCGCCTCGATCCCCGCCGGCACGCTCACCCTCACGGGCAGCGCCGCCGACGGATCCACCTTCGAGGGAGCGTTCCCCACCCCCGCAGCCAACTGCGGCTGACCCATCAGGCGGTTCCGGATGCCGCGGCGGCGCGTCGCGGCATCCGGAGCCGTCCCCACCGGCCGGCACCTCCGGCCGGCACCACCGACCACCGGCGGCACCACGCACCGGCCCCACCACACCGCACCACCACACACATTGGAGTGACATGCGCGACACCTTCGTGCGGAAGCTGCGGACGGGGGCCGCCGTCGTGGCGGCCGCCGCCGCCTTCGCCGCCGTCGGGGCCATCGCCCCGCAGTCCGCCGACGCCGCCGAGGCGCCGGCCCCGCTGATCCACTACACCTTCGACGCCGCAGCGGCAGGGGTCGTCGCCGACGCCTCGGGCAACGGCTACGACGGCGTCATCAAGCAGACGGGCGCGACCGTCGACGGCGGTGCGCTGTCGCTCCCGGGCGGCGCGCGAGCGACCGCGGGCTACCTCGAGATTCCGAGCACGGGGCTCGTCGGCAAGACCCAGCTCACCGTCTCGACCTGGCTCGAGAACCGCACCGGCCCCGCCAACGTCGCCGCCGCCTTCATCGGCGCGCCCGTGGCATCCGGCGCCTCCTACTCCAGCGCCTACTGGCTGCTGAACCCGACCAACCCCAGCGGCTACGTGAAGTCCGCGCTCACGAACACCGTCAGCGCGACAGCCCCGTGGGGCACCGAGGTCGGCGCGGGCGCGACGAACGCGGCCACCACCGGCATCAAGACGCCCACGGGCATGGCGCTGTACACGAGCGTCATCGACGGCGTCGCGGGCAAGCTCACGACCTACGTCAACGGCGCCCAGATCAGCCAGGTCACGATCGCACGCAACGTGTCGTCGTTCGGCTCCAGCCTCGTGTCGTACCTCGGCCGGTCGACCTACGCCGACAACGGCTGGGCCGGATCGGTCGGCGACTACGCGGTGTACGGCGCCGCGCTCGACTCGGCCACGGTGCAGCAGCTCTTCGCCGACCAGGCGCTGGCCGGCGCGACCGCCGCCGTCTCGGTCGCCTCGACGGCGACCGCGAACTTCACGCTGCCGACGGCGAGCCACGGCGCGGCCATCTCGTGGGCCTCCGACTCGTCGGCGATCGCCGTGACCGGCGGCGCCGCGACCGTCACCCGCCCCGCGGGCGGCTCGGCGGACGCCTCGGTCACACTGACGGCGACGTTCACCGCGGGCGGCGCGACCGCGACGCGCACCTTCGGCGTGACCGTGCCCGCACAGCTCTCAGACCAGGCGAAGGTCGACGCCGACGCCGCGGCCATCTCGCTGCCGGTCTCGGCAGGCGACGTGCGCACGAGCTTCTCGGTGCCGACCGTCGGAGCCAACGGCTCGGCCATCGCCTGGGCCGTGACCGACGGCGCCGCGGTCGCGAGCGTGCGTGCCGGGGTCAAGGCGGGCACCGCCACGATCGCGATCACGCGCCCCGCGGCCTCCGCCCAGGTCTCGCTCACCGCGACCGCGACGAGCGGCGCCGCCACGACCGCGCGCACGTTCGCGCTGACCGTGCCGGCGAAGCCCGCCGACGCCGACGACCCCGAGGCCTACGTCTGGGCGTTCTTCACGGGCGAGGGCGCCGGCGCCGAGCGCGTCAGCCTCGCCGCCTCGAAGGGCAACGACGCGCTGCGCTGGAACACGCTGAACGGCGGCGAGCCGATCTTCACCTCGACGCAGGGCACGACCGGCCTCCGCGACCCGTTCATCATCCGCTCGCACGAGGGCGACAAGTTCTACATGCTCGCCACCGACCTCAAGGTCGCCGGACTCGCCGGCGGCTTCACGACCGCGCAGCTCTCGGGCTCCCTCGCGATCGAGGTCTGGGAGTCGACCGACCTCGTCAACTGGTCGAACCAGCGCCACATCCAGGTCTCGACGCCCTACGCCGGCAACACGTGGGCACCCGAGGCGTACTGGGACGACGAGCTCGGCCGGTACGTGGTGTTCTGGGCCTCGAACCTCTACGCCGACACCAACGCGGCATCTCGCACGGCCGTGACCTACAACCGCATGGTCTACGCCACGACCGACGACTTCGTCACCTTCTCGGAGCCGCAGGTCTGGTCCGACGTCAAGCGCGGCACGGGCCTCGGCCTGATCGACTCGACGGTCGCCGAGCAGGACGGCATCTTCTACCGCTTCACGAAGGACGAGGCGTCGATGACCATCCGCGAGGAGAAGTCGACGAACCTGCTCGCCACGATCACCGGCTCGCTGCCCGGCACCTCGGGCGCGGCCGACCAGTGGACGCTCGTGAAGGAGAAGGTCGCGACCGGCCTGCCGAACGGCGAGCCCGGCGGCACCTACTCGAGCGGCGAGGGACCGAGCATCTTCCCGTCGAACCCGGGCGACGTGAACGGCTTCGAGTGGTACCTCTTCATCGACCAGCCCTCGTACCACGGCGGCCCGAACTACTACATCCCGTTCGGCTCGGGCGACATCACCGACGGCAACTCGTGGCAGCCCCTCGGTGCGACGCTGCGCGCGAACCTGCCGCAGAACAGCGACGGCGGCAAGCCGCGGCACGGCACCGTCATCCCGGTGACGCGCGCCGAGTACCAGAAGGTGCTCGAGGCGTACGCCCCGGCCGTCGCGGTCGCCGAGGTCGCCCCGATCGAGGTGACCACGCGCGCCGGCCAGGCTCCGGTGCTGCCGAAGGCGTCGCTCACGACCGCCGCCGGCGCGACGAAGCAGGCCGACGTCGTTTGGGCGACCGTGCCCGCGGGCGACTACGCGGCACCCGGCACCTTCACGGTGCGCGGCGTCGCGCAGGACGACTCGCGGATGCCGGTGACGGCCACCGTGACCGTCACGCCCGGCGTCGAGGTGGTCGCCGAGACGCGCTGCGTGGTCGGCAAGGTCTCGCTCGTCGCGAAGGCCACCAACCGGGCATCGCAGAGCGCGAACGTGACCGTCTCGTCGGCCTACGGCGAGCGCGCGATCGCACTCGCCGCCGGCGCGACGCAGTCGATCACCTTCTCGAGCCGTCTCGCGACCGTGCCGGCCGGGCAGGTCACGGCGACGGTCGACGGCGTGGCGGTCACCGCCGCCTACGAGGGCCGCACATGCTGAAGCGCGCGCCCCGCGGCATCCGGAACCTGATCCACACGGCCCTGGTCGCCGCGCTGGCGATCGGGGGCGTGACCGGACTCACGGCCCTCGACGCCGCGCAGGCGCCGTCCGCCGAGGCGATCGGCTCCGACACGTTCACCAACCCACTCGCGCCCGACACGGCCGACCCGACCATCGAGTTCCACGACGGCAACTACTACCTGGTGTCGACGACGTGGGACAACCGGGTCGTCATGCGCAAGGCGCCGACCCTCGCCGGGCTCGGCACCACGAAGCCGGTGACGGTGTACTCCGACACCAACACCGGCCGCAACGGCAACATGTGGGCGCCCGAGCTGCAGCGCCTCGAAGGGCCGAACGGCTGGCGCTGGTACCTCATGTACACGATGGGCGTGTCGGGCGACTACGGCACGCAGCACCTCCAGGTGATCGAGAGCGCGGCGGACGACCCGATGGGCCCCTACACGTACAAGGGCCGTCCGATCCCGACCGACGCCTGGAACATCGACGGCGCGTACCTCGAGCTGAACGGCGAGCTGTTCGTGACCTGGTCGGCGTTCGCGCCCGACGGGCTGCAGAGCAACTACATCGCACGCATGTCGAACCCGTGGACGGCGACCGGAACCGGCAACATCCTGTCGCAGCCCACCGAGCCGTGGGAGGTCATCGGGCAGCCCGTGAACGAGGGGCCGATCCCCCTGCAGAAGGACGGCAGGACCTGGATCGTCTACTCGGCGAGCTTCTGCGGCACCGAGGACTACCAGCTCGGCACGCTCGAGTACGAGGGCGGCGACCCCGCACTCGCAGCCTCGTGGCGGAAGAGCGACGGTCCCGTCTTCTCGAAGGCGAACGGCGTCTACGGCACCGGGCACAACGACTTCTTCGAGTCGCCCGACGGCACCGAGACGTGGAACCTGTACCACGCCAACGCCCGCGCCGACGGCGGCTGCAGTCGCGAACGGTCGGCCCGTGCGCAGATCGTGGACTGGACGGATGCCGGTGAGCCCGACTTCGGCGTTCCGCAGGCCACGTCGACGGCGGTCGCGGTGCCGAGCGGCGAGAACGCGCCGATCACGGCCCGGGTCGAGGGCGCCAGGTGGAACCTGGTCAGCCGCAGCACCGGGCTGTGCGCCACCGTGCCGTCGGCCGAGAGCGGCGCCGCACTCGTGCAGGGCGACTGCGCCTCGTCGCGATCGCGCTTCGTGCTCGACACCACCGGCGACGGGTACCTGCGCATCGTGAACGCGGTGAGCGGCACCTCGCTCGGGCCCGACGCCTGCGCTTCGGCGCAGGGCGCCGGAGTGACGCAGACGCCCTTCGTCACGACCGGATGCCAGCAGTGGACGGTCGCGCAGACCACCGGCGGCTGGTCGAAGCTCACGAACCGCACGAGCGGCAAGGTGCTCGCCGCAGCCGGCGCTTCGGCGGGCTCGACGGGTTCGACGGGGGCCGCGATCGTGCAGTCGACCGCGAACGCGTCGGCCGGCCAGGACTGGGCGCTCCGCCCGGCCGGCTCGGTCGCCGTGACGTCGATCGCCTCGGGCAAGGCGCTCGAGGTCCCGGGCTGCACGACCGCCGACGGCGCGATCCTGCAGCAGCGCGAGTACACCGGCACCGCGTGCCAGGGCGTGACCTTCACGGCCGCGGCGAACGGCGAGTCCGAGATCCACCTCGGCTCGGCGCCCGCGAAGTGCCTCTCGGTGACCGGCGGTTCGTCGGCGGACTCCGCGACCGTCACGCAGGGCGCGTGCGGCGTGGCCGGCAGCAGCTGGCGCGTGCTCGTGAGCAACGACGGCGTCGTGGAGTTCCGCAACGGCACGAGCCTGAAGGCGCTCGACCTGTCGTTCTGCGCGGCGGCCGACGGCACCCGCGTGCACCAGTACAGCGTGCTGAACAACGACTGCCAGCGCTACCGCATCGCGTCGGTCGCGGCCGACCCGGTCGCCCCCGCCGCCGTCGAGGCGACCGCGACCACGCGGTGCGTCGCGGGCAAGGCGGTCGTCGTGACCACCGTGCGCAACGCCGACGACGTGCAGCTCGACGTCACGGCGACGAGCGCCTACGGCGCGAAGTCGTACGCCCTCGACGCCGACGCCTCGGCGAGCGCGTCGTTCCCGAGCCGCGCGAAGTCGATCGCCGCAGGCACGGTGACCGTCGCGGCAACCGACCCCGCCGCCACGGGCCGCTCGCTGAGCGTCACGGCCGCGTACCCGGCGACGGGCTGCTGAGGCATCCGAACCGAGCGCGACCACGAGGGCGCCGTCGCCGAACCGGCGGCGGCGCCCTCGTCGCGATGCGCCCCGACGACCCTGCACCACCAACCGAACGAATCGAGGATCGATGATGCCCTCTTCCGTATTCCATGACCGAACCCGCGACCCGCGTCCACGCGGCGCGACGAGGCGACGCTCCGCCGCGGCATCCGTCGTCGTGGGCGCCGTCGTGGCGTCGACGCTGCTCGCCGGGCCGCCGGCGCTCGCCGCCGACGCCCCGCCCCAGCCGATCGCGTCGTACGCGTTCGACGACGGCACCCTCCAGGACTCGGTGGGCACCGCCCACCTCACCGCATCGGGCACCGCCGCCGTGGCGACCGACGCCGAGCGCGGCAAGGTGCTGCGCCTCGACGGCACGGCGAACGGGTTCGCGGCGTTCCCGCGCGGCTTCTTCGACGGCCGCTCGAGCATGACCGTCTCGCTCGATGTGAAGAGCGAGAAGGCGAGCGGCAACTTCTTCACGTTCGCGTTCGGCGCGGACTCGAACAAGTACTCCTTCTTCCGGGTGCGCGGGGCCGACGTGCGAACCGCGATCACGCAGACCTCGTGGCAGAACGAGTCGGCCGTCACGGGCACGGTCACGAGCGGGGCCTGGCACCACTACGACCTCGTGTTCGACGGGGCGAAGCTGACGACGTACGTCGACGGCGCGAAGCTCGGCGAGAACTCCGCGCTGAACACGACGGTGTCCGACCTCGGGTCGAACCTGTACGGCTACCTCGGCAAGTCGCTCTACGCGGCCGACGAGTACTTCAAGGGCTCGTTCGACGACGTGCAGGTGTTCGACCGGGCGCTCTCGGCATCCGAGGTGCTCACGAACGCCGGCGCGACCGATCAGCTGACGGATGTCTCGCTGGCCGACCCCGCGCAGCTGAAGCTCGCCCCGATCGTGAACGGCACCGCCCGCACGGCGATCCTCCCGGTGAGGCCGGGCACGGATGTCTCGGCGCTCGCCCCGACGTTCGTCGCCGCGGCCGGCGTGACCGTGTCGCCCGCGTCGGGCTCGACGGTCGACCTGCGCTCCCCCGTCGCCTACACGCTGACGGCGCCCGGTGGTGCGGCCTCGACGTGGACGCTGTCGGCGCAGGCCGTGAACAGCCCGGTGCTGCCCGGCCTGTACGCCGACCCGAACATCGCGGTCTTCGGCGACACCTACTACCTCTATGCGACGACCGACGGCACCGCGGGGTGGGGCGGCAAGGACTTCTACGTGTGGAAGTCGGCCGACCTCGTGAACTGGACCCGTTCCGCGCAGCCGTTCCTCACCCTCGACGGAGCCGATGGCAACGTGCCGTGGGCGACGGGCAACGCGTGGGCTCCGACGATCATCGAACGCGACGGCCGGTACTTCTTCTACTTCAGCGGCCACAACGCGTCGCTGAACCGCAAGACGATCGGCGTGGCCGTGGCCGACAGCCCCGAGGGGCCGTTCACCGCGCAGCCGACCGCGATGATCCTCAACAACGAGGCCGTGACCTCCGGCCAGGCCATCGATCCCGCCGCGTTCCACGATCCGGTGACGGGCAGGTACTACCTCTACTGGGGCAACGGCAGCCCGGTGTTCGCCGAGCTGAGCGACACCATGACGTCGCTCAAGCCCGGCACGATCTCGGCGATGAGCGGGCTCACGTCGTACCGCGAGGGGTCGTTCATGAACTACCGCGACGGCCTGTACCACCTCACCTACGCGATCGACGACACCGGCTCCGAGAACTACCGCGTCGGCTATGCCACGTCGACGAGTGCGACCGGCCCGTGGACGTACCGCGGCGTGATCCTCCAGAAGGACCTCTCGCTCGGCATCAAGGGCACGGGGCACAGCTCGATCATCAACGTGCCGGGTACCGACGACTGGTACATCGCCTACCACCGCTTCGCGATGCCGAACGGCGACGGCACGCACCGCGAGACGACGATCGACAAGCTGACGATCGGCGCCGACGGGCTCTTCCAGACCGTGCAGCCGACGCTCACGAGCGTCTCGCCGCAGTTCATCGGCGGCCAGGTGGAGGTGTCGGCGTTCGCAACCACCCGGTGCGTCGCCGGCAAGGCCGTGCTCGCGGTCACTGCGACGAACGAGTCCGACGAACCCGTCGCCGTGGCCGTCGAGACGCCGTACGGATCGAAGCAGGTCGCCGCCCTCGCCGCGGGCGCCTCGACCAGTGCGACCTTCGCGAGCCGACTCGTCGCGCTGCCCGCAGGCACGACGACCGTCACTGCGGCCGGGGCCGACTCCTCGGCCACCGACTCCGTCTCGGCCGGCTACGCCGCGCGGAGCTGCGGCTGACGCGGACTCGCCGACCAGCGCGCAGTGAATGACGGAGGCGCCGCCGCCCATCGGGTGGCGGCGTCTTCGTGCACCCGCACCACGCGCCCGACGCAATGGACGCCGAGACGGGTCGGAGCCTCCGAACTCGCCGGGCTGGCGATGTCGGGCCGAGCGCGAGTAGCGTAGCGTCGCCCCGCTCGATCGATGGCGATGACGACAGGAACCACCCATGACCACTTCCGCACCCACCGCGCACCCCGTGAAGCTCCGGCGTTCGCTCGGGCTCTGGGCGATCGTCGCCCTCGGCCTCGGCTACATGACGCCGATGACGGTGTTCGACACGTTCGGCTACGTCTCCGACGAGAGCGGCGGAGTGGTGCCGCTCGCCTACCTGTTCGCACTCGTGGTGATGCTCTTCACCGCGATCAGCTACGGGCGCATGACGCGCGTGTACCCCTCGGCGGGCTCGGCGTACACGTACGCGTCCGAGACGATCCACCCGAACGTCGGCTTCCTCGTCGGGTGGACGGCGCTGCTCGACTACCTGCTGCTGCCGCTCGTGAACGCGCTGCTGCTGCGCCAGTACTTCGAGGCCTTCTTCCCCGACATCTCGGGCTGGGTGTGGGTCGGCGCCTACGTCGCCCTCATCACGCTCCTGAACCTCTGGAGCATCACGTCGACCTCCCGCGTGAACGCGACGCTGCTGGTCTTCCAGGTCGTGCTCATCCTCGTGTTCATCGGCCTCGCGTGGGGCGCGCTCAACGCGGGCGCCGGCAACGGCACGCCGTTCAGCATCGAACCGCTGTACCACGCGAACGTGCAGATCGCGACGGTCATCAGCGCAGCCACCATCGTCTGCTTCTCGTTCATCGGCTTCGACGCGATCACGATGTACACCGAAGAGGCGAAGGACGCGAACACCGTGCCGAAGGCGATCGTGCTCTCGCTGCTCATCGGCGGCGGGCTGTTCTTCGTCGCCGGTTGGTTCACGCAGTCGCTCTTCCCGAGCGTCGAGGGCCTCACCGAGGGCACGGCGCTGCCCGAGCTCGCCTACTCGGTCGGCGGCATGCTCTTCCAGATCCTCTTCGTCGCGGCCGCCGTCGCCGCCGTCGCCGCGTCGAGCCTCGCCTCGCACGCGAGCGTCTCGCGCATGATCTACGTCATGGGACGCAACGGCACCGGTCCGATCAGCCGCCGCCTGTCGTACGTGCACCCTCGGTTCCAGACCCCCGCGGTCGCGATCGTGCTCGTCGGCATCGTCTCGCTGTTCGCGGCGGTGGCCGACCTCGACTTCGTGTTCTCGCTCATCAACTTCGGCGCGCTCATCGCGTTCACGGTCGTGAACATCACGGTCATCCTGCACTTCGCGGTGCGCCGCCGTGAGGTGAAGACGGGGTCGCAGATCGTGCGCAACATCGTGCTGCCGGTCATCGGCGTCGTGCTCACCGTGGTGCTGTGGCTCAACATCAGCAGCGACGCGATGATCTACGGCCTGCTCTGGCTCTCGATCGGCGTCATCATCCTGCTGGCCCTGACCCGCCTGTTCCGCCGCCCGATGCGGCTCTCGCTCGAAGAGGACCAGGTGATCTCCACGGGCGACGAGGGCGAAGACGCGCTGCTCGCCGAGGACCGTCGGCGACTCGATTCCAACGAGTAGCGTCCGCATGCGAGGGGCGGATGCCGCGGCATCCGCCCCTCGTCATGTCGACGTCGCCCCGGCCGGGCGGGTTACGAGACCCACCACGGCCGCAGCGGAAGCCCGCCGTTGCCGCCGTGCTCGTCGGGCTTGACGGCCAGCACCTGGTGCAACTGGATGCCGCCGGTCTCGAACGCGAGCCGCGAGCCGGCCATGTAGAGGCCCCACACCTTGGCGGTGGGCAGGCCGACCTCGGCGACCGCCTCGTCCCAGTGCGCGACGAGGTTGGCGCACCAGTCGCGCAGGGTCAGCGCGTAGTGGTCGCGCAGGTTCTCCTCGTGCAGCACCTCGAACCCGACGTCCTGCGCCTCGCGGATGATGCGGCCCGAGCCCGTGAGCTCGCCGTCGGGGAAGACGTACCGGTCGATGAACCCCCGCGCCGAGGCTTGCGAGGTGTTGTCGGGGCGCGTGATGCAGTGGTTGAGCAGCAGCCCGCCCTGGCGTAACCGGGATTGCAGGAACCGGAAGTACGACGCGTAGTTCTTCACGCCGATGTGCTCGAGCAGCCCGATCGACGAGACCGCGTCGAAGCCGGTCTCGCGGATGTCGCGGTAGTCGCCGAAGCGCACCTCGGCGAGCTCGCCCAGCCCCTCGTGGGCGATGGCGCGCTGCGCCCACGTCGTCTGCTCCTCCGACAACGTGACGCCGATGGCCCGCACGCCGCGGCGCGCGGCGTAGCGCACCATGCCGCCCCAGCCGCATCCGACGTCGAGCAGTCGGTCGCCCGGCTTCAGCCGCAGCTTCTCGAACACGAGCCGGTACTTGTTCTCCTGCGCCTCGTCGAGCGACGCCTCGAGGTTCGGATAGCAGGCGCACGTGTACGTCATCGACGGCCCGAGCACCCACTCGTAGAACGTGTTCGAGACGTCGTAGTGATGGTGGATCGCCTCGGCATCGCGCGACTTGCTGTGCCGCAGGCCCTCGGCGACACGACGCCACCTCGGCGGCACCTCCTGCGGCGGCGGGGCGATCGGGCGCAGGTGCTCGACCCCGATCGAGCGCACGACGTGGGCCATGACCCGCGGCGGCGGCAGCTTGAACACGAGCTCGTCGGCGAGCGCCGCGAGCAGTTCGTAGGGGTCGCCCGGGTGCACGCCGTGCACCTCGAGATCGCCCGCGATGTAGGCGCGCGCCAGGCCCAGATCGCCGCGCCCGGTCGCGAGGTAGGTCGTGCCGCGCGGCGTCAGCAGCTCGATGCCGAGCGCCGCATCGGGCGGCCCCGCCGAGCTTCCGTCGTAGGCCGTGAAGCGCAGGGGCAGACGGCCGCCCGCGAAGATCTCGAGGATCTGCGCCAGCGAGAGCCTGCCGGCGTCATCCGGCCCGCCAGCGGCATCCGACCGGCCGATCGGGTCAGGTCTTCCGGCATATTCGGTTCCGGGGCCCTTGGTCGTCGTCATCGTCGTTGCACCGCCTTCGCATAGAGATCGAGCAATCGGGAGTCGGGGTCGTAGCGCTGCTTCACGGCCCGGTACGCGTCGCCGCCGTACAGCGCGTCGAATTCGTCGCGCTCGTAGAACGCGTCGGAGTAGAGCGACTTGTGCCCGTCGAGCGCGCTCACCTCGCGCTCGATGCGGCGGTTCGTCTCGCCCTCGGTCGCCCCCACCGGCACCGTCGACCAGAAGCCGACGTTGACGTAGGTGCGGCCGCGGCGAAGCGGGTAGAGCGGCCACTCGGCCTCACCCCTGAGCCGCAGCGGGCACAGCCAGATCGGCTCGATCGGCACGTTCGCGAGGAACCAGTCGAGGAACTCGGCGCACCGCTCGATCGGCACCTCGACGTCTTGGATCACGCGCTCGCGCGGCGGCCGCCCCTGCACCCGCTCGAGGCGATCGCCGATGTCGAACCGGCGCTCGAGGCGCATGAGGCGGCCGTAGAAGCTGCTGCGCCTGAGCCGCCGGGGCCAGACACGACGGGCGAGCGGATGCTGCGCCCCGAACGCCTGCGAGCACCAGAACCAGTCGGCGTCCCACCGCCAGAGGTAGTCGTGCGCGGTGAGCCGGTCGCGCCTCACCCCGTCGCCGTGCTGGATCGAACGGTAGTAGACCTGCTGGCGGGTGTAGTCGCTGACCGGGCCGCGCTCGGCGGTCTGCGTGCCGAGGCACAGGTAGCTCTCGCGGGCGCTGAACACGACCCCGTCCAGATAATCGACCCACAGGTCGCCGTATCTGCCCGAGTCGACGATGCGCTCCATCTCGGCCATGAGGTCTCGGAGGTCGTCGAACCGCACGTGCGTCAGCGCGACGAACGGCTGCACCGGCTCGAGCTCGATGCGCAGGCGCACGGCGTACCCGAGCGTGCCGTACGAGTTCGGGAACGCGCGGAACAGGTCGGCGTGCTCTCCTCCGGCGCCGCCCGCACCGGGCTCGCCGCGCGCCGCCGTGACCACCTCGCCGGCTCCTGTGAGCACGTCCATCTCGAGCACCGACTCGTGCGGCAGCCCGTTGCGGAACGACGTCGACTCGATGCCGAGGCCCGTCACCGCTCCCCCGAGCGTGATCGTCTTCAGCTGCGGCACGACGAGCGGTGCGAGCCCGAACGGCAGCGTCGCCGCCACGAGGTCTTCATACGTGCACATGCCCGCGACGTCGGCCGTGCGCGCCTCGGGGTCGACCGAGATGACGTGCGTCAGGCCCGACGTGTCGAGCCCCGCGGCATCCGCCCTCGTCCTGGTCCTGAAGAGGTTCGACGTGCGCTTCGCGAGTCGGACCGCGGATGTCGCGGGCACGGTCCGATAGCTCGCGAGCAGGCGCTCGACGCCGGCGTCGTGAGCGGTGCGTGCGGCGGTCGCAGCAGCGGACACGCCCCCACGCTAGTCCGCGGGGGCCGCCGTGACTACGGCCGGATCGCTCAGCCGCGCGGCGTCCACCCCGACGGCAGCGGACCGTCGATCGTCGCGCGCTCCTCGTCGGCCGCCGCAGACCAGCCCTGCGCGGCATCCGTCGCATCGAAGCCGCCGCGCGCGACGCGGAACCCGACGTCCTCGTGGTGCATGCGAGGTGCACCGCCCCGGCGCACCGAGGCGCGCACGCTCCACGCGTCGTCGGCGAATCCGCCGCCGCGGAACACGCGGTAGGCGTCGTAGCGGGCCGGGTCGAGCAGGTCCCAGCACCACTCCCACACGTTGCCGAGCGTGTCGAACAGGCCGTTGAGATTCGGATGCTTGCCGCCGACGTTCTGCGGCGAGGTCACCCCGTCGGCGCTCGTCCAGGCGATCTCGTCGAGCGGGCCGTAGTGCGGCTTGGTCGACCCGGCCCGGCACGCGAACTCCCATTCGGCCTCGGTCGGAAGTCGGAATCCGTCGGCATCCACGTGCCACGTGACGTCTTCGCCGTCGTACGTGTACGCGGGCTCGAGGCCCTCCCATTCGGAGGCCGCGTTGCAGAACCGGACCGCCCGCAGCCAGCTCACGTCGGTCGCCGGCCGCCGCGGATGCACCGCCGCCTCGCCGATCAACTCGGCGACCTGCTCCTGCGTCACGGGGTAGACCCCGATCTCGAACGGTTCGAGCTCCACGCTCCACCGCACCTTGCGGCGGGCGTCGTGCAGGGTGACGCTGCCGCCGCCGATGCTCGCCATCTCGATGTCCGTCACCGGGGCAGTCTCCCACGGCCCACCGAAGATGACGCCGACGCCGCCACCTGCGCGCGGTCGTCGCGTCAGCCCTGCCGCCACCGGTACTCGAGCTCGGGCCGCCCCGGGGTGCCGTATCGGGGGGCTCGCTCGACGGACCCCTCGTCGGCCAGGTGCTCGAGGTACCGGCGCGCGGTGACCCGCGAGATCGACAGCTCGACGGCGAGCTCGCTCGCGGAGACCGCGGAGTCGCGCCCGCGGAGCGCTTTGACGATGCGTCCGAGCGTGTCGCCCGCGAGGCCCTTCTCGAGCGGCACCGACCCCGGCGAGCGCAGGCGCGCGAGCGACTGGTCGACCTCGTCCTGCGTGACCCCGGTGCCCTCGGCGAAGCCGGCCCGGAACTCGAGGTAGCGACGCATCCGCTCGGCGAAGACCGGAAAGGTGAACGGCTTGATGAGGTACGCGACGATGCCGAGGTTCACCGAGGCGCGCACGACCGACACGTCGCGCACGGCGGAGATGGCGATGACGTCGACCTCGAGGCCGGCCGTGCGGATGCGACGGCACAGCTCGATGCCGTGGATGTCGGGCAGGTTCATGTCGAGCAGCACGAGGTCGATCGACCCGCGGCGCGAGCCGTCACCTGCGAGCGAGTCCCGCAGCAGTCGGATCGCCTCCTTGCCGTCGTGCGCGACGCCGGCGACCGCGAAGCCGTCGAGCCGCCGCAGGTACTCGGCGTGCGCCTCGGCTGTGATGGGCTCGTCGTCGACGACGAGCACGCCGATGTCGGTCATGGTCGGCTCCTGGTCGACGACGACGCCGCCAGCAGCTGCGGCAGCAGCACCGTGAACACGGCGCCGACACCGCCCTCGCCCGGGGTCACGGCGATGCTGCCGCCGAGGCGGCGCACCGACTGCCCGACGAGGGCGAGCCCCAGGCCGCGACCCCCGGCACCGTGCTCCTTCGTCGAGAAGCCGCGCTGGAAGACCCGCTCGGGGTCGACGACGCCGGGGCCGTTGTCGGAGACGCGGATGTGCACCGTGCCCGATGCGACCCCGCCGGCCGGCGCGACCACGTCGATCGCCACCTCCACGGTCGGATCGGCGACCGTGACCGACGGCTCCATGGTCGCGGCGACCGCATCGATCGCGTTGTCGATGAGGTTGCCGACGATCGTCACCCACTCCGCCGCCGGCACGTCGGCTGCGGCGACCGCGGCATCCACGGCGATGCCCAGGTGCACGCCCCGCTCGCTCGCCTGCGCGGACTTGCCGAACAACAGGGCCGCCAGCACGGGCTCCTCGACGGCGCCCATCACGTCGTCGGCGAGGTCCTGCCGGGTGTCGAGCTCGTCGGCCGCGAACGCGAGCGCCTGCTCCGGACGGCCCAGCTCGATGAGCGCGACGATCGTGTGCAGCCGGTTGGCGAACTCGTGCGTCTGCGAACGCAGTGCATCGGAGAGGGTGCGCATGGTCGCCAGCTCGCCGCTGAGCTGTTGCAGCTCGGTGTGGTCGCGCACCGTCGTGACCGTGCCCATGATGCGCGCGGGCCCGGGGTTCGCCGCCGACGGCGTCGAGACGGCGACGGCCTGGTTCACCACGAGCACCCGGTCGTCGGTGAGGTGCACCTCGTCGACGGCGACGGCGCCCCCGGCGAGCAGGTCCGACAGCGAGGCGGGCAGGGCGAGGTCGCGCACCGAGATCGGCTCGCCCGAGACATCCGACGACGGATGCCGCGGCAGGCCGAGCAGCTCGGTGGCCTGGTCGTTGGCGAGCACGAGCCGGCCCTGCGTGTCGACGAGCAGCAGCCCCTCGCGCACCGAGTGCAGCACGCCCTCGTAGTAGGCGAACATGCGGCTCATCTCCTCCGGACCGCGGCCCCACGTGACCCGGCGCAGGTAGCGGCTGAGCAGCCACGCGGCGAGCGCGCCGAGCAGCAGCGTGACGAGGGCCGCCCCGAACACGATCGGCAGTCGGGTGGCGAGCGCCGCCGAGAGGTTCGAGACCGTGACGCCGGCCGACACGATGCCGACCACCGTGCCGGCGTCGTCCTCGATGGGCACCGTCGACCGCATGCTGGGGCCGAGCGTGCCCGTGTAGGTCTCGGTGAACGACTCGCCCTGCAGTGCTGGCTCGATCGTGCCCTGGAACGGCAGGCCGATCTGCGAGACGTCGGGGTGCGTGTAGCGCGTGCGGTCTGGGTTCATGATCGTCACGAAGTCGGTGTCGGTGTCGGCCATCACGTCGACGGCGTAAGGCTGGAGCTCGGCCGTCGGGTCGTCGGTCGCGAGCGCCTCGACCACGAACGGGTTGTCGGCGATCGAGGTCGCGACGGCCATCGTCTTCGCCGCGGCATCCGCCTCGACATCGGCCCTCGCATCGGCCCACAGCCAGATCGTCGCGGCCGCGGTGAGCACCGCGATGAAGCCGACCTGCACGACGAACAGGCGCGTGGCGATGCTCCATCGCCGCACCCACGCCGTCATGCCCACGAGACCAGTATGAACACAACGTCGTCGCCGACGCCCGCCCGGCCGAAGCTGTCAGCACTGATCGCAGGCCGGCCGCATCGCAGCGACCGCCATGAGGACGAGGAAGACCAATGGCAACGACGCATGCGGTGTCCGCACCGAAGAATCGCAAGGGGCGACGACTCGATCGTTCGCACTACCTCTACATCGCCGTCATCGTGGCGGTGGCCGCCGGCATCACGGTGGGGCTGGCGTTCCCCGACTTCGCCGTGGGCCTGAAGCCGGTCGGCGAGGCCTTCATCTCGCTCATCAAGATGATGATCGCGCCCATCATCTTCTGCACGATCGTGCTCGGCGTCGGCTCGGTCGCGAAGGCCGCGACGGTCGGCAAGGTTGGCGGGCTCGCCCTCGGCTACTTCGTGATCATGTCGACCTTCGCACTGGCGATCGGCCTGATCGTGGGCAACATCATCCACCCGGGCGCCGGCCTCGACATCGCGGGCACGACGTACGACACCTCCGACCTCAAGGCCGCGACGACGACGGAGTTCGTGCTCGGCATCATCCCGACGACGTTCTTCTCGGCGCTCACGAGCGGCAGCATCCTCCAGACGCTCTTCGTGGCCCTGCTCGTCGGCTTCGCGCTCCAGAAGATGGGGCCGAAGGGCGTGCCGATCCTCGAGGCGATCCGCCATCTGCAGGTGCTCGTGTTCCGCATCCTCGCGATGATCATGTGGCTCGCCCCGATCGGCGCATTCGGCGCCATCGCCGCCGTCGTCGGCGCGACCGGCGTGGCCGCGCTCGTGGCGCTCGGCACCCTCATGGTCGCGTTCTACGTGACCTGCATCCTGTTCATCGTCGTCGTGCTCGGCCTGCTGCTGAAGGTCGTCACGGGCGTCAACATCTTCCGCATGATGAAGTACCTCGGCCGCGAGTACCTGCTCATCGTCTCGACCTCGTCGAGCGAGGTCGCCCTGCCACGCCTCATCGCGAAGATGGAGCACCTCGGCGTCTCGAAGCCCGTCGTCGGCATCACCGTGCCGACCGGCTACTCGTTCAACCTCGACGGCACGGCCATCTACCTCACGATGACCTCGCTGTTCATCGCGAGCGCCCTCGGCACCCCGCTCAGCATCCCCGAGCAGATCTCGCTGCTGCTGTTCATGATGATCGCCTCGAAGGGGGCAGCCGGCGTCACCGGCGCCGGCCTCGCGACCCTCGCCGGCGGCCTGCAGGCGCACCGGCCCGACCTCGTCAACGGCGTCGGACTCATCGTCGGCATCGACCGGTTCATGAGCGAGGCCCGTGCCCTCACCAACTTCACCGGCAACGCCGTGGCCACCGTGCTCATCGGCACCTGGACCAAGCAGATCGACACCGTGCAGGTCGAGGAGGTGCTCGCCGGGCGACGCCCCTTCGATGAGGCGACCATGAGCGCCGACGACCACCTCGGTGCCGACGAGCAGGCGTACGAGGCCGCGCGATCGGCCAAGGCCTCGACCGACGGCGCCGAGCACATCTCGACCGGGGCCGTGGCGAGCATCGTCAACGGGCCGGTCGACGAGAAGGAGACGGCTCGTGTCCGCTGACACGCTCACCGAGCTCGAACACGAGCCCACCGCCGCGAACCCCGTGGCACCGGCCATGGCCCGGTCGTGGCTGCTCGTCACGGGCGCGAGGCCAGAGGGATTCACGGATGCCGCGGCATCCGGAGCCGATGCCCTCGTGCTCGACCTCGAAGACGCCGTGGCCGTGAGCGCCAAGGCCTCGGCCCGCTCGGCCGTGGTCGACTGGCTCACGAGCGGGAACCGAGCCTGGGTGCGGATCAACGACGCCACGACCCCACACTGGCGCGACGACCTCGAGGCCCTGCGCGACGTCGATGCGCTCGAGGGCGTGATGCTCGCCAAGGCCGAGTCCGTCGCCCAGGTCGCGGCGACCGCCGACCGCCTGCGGCAGGGCACCCCGATCGTCGCCCTTGTCGAGAGCGCGGTCGGGCTCGAGGAGGCGTCGGCGATCGCCCGGCACCCGTCGACGTTCCGGCTGGCGTTCGGGGTCGGCGACTTCCGCCGCGACACGGGCATGGGTGCGAGCGAGATCGCGCTCGCCTACCCGCGCTCGCGCCTCGTCGTCGCGAGCCGGGCCGCCGGGCTCCCCGGCCCGATCGACGGGCCGTCGCTCAGCACGGACCCCGAGACCGTGCGCGACCAGTCGATGCACGCCGCGTCGCTCGGCATGACCGGCCGGCTCTGCCTGCACGGCGTCCAGGCCCCGACGGTGAACGGCGCACTGAGCCCCTCGGGCGACGACGTCGCCTGGGCGGCCGGCGTGCTCGCCGAGTTCGAGGCCGGCGGGCGGGTGATCCGCGACGGCAGCGACCTGCCGCGGATCGCCCGCGCCCGCGCGATCACGGCGGATGCCGCGGCCTTCGCCTACCCGGCCTGACTCCGGCCGTGCGGGCGGCCGCCTGCCCGGCCGCCCGGCGCCCGGCCGCCAGGCCGCCCGCACGGAACGCCGCCGTTAAGCTGACCGGATGTCGCTCTTCGATCACCTCGGCATCTCCGTCGACGACCTGCCCCGTTCGATCGCCCAGTTCGACCCCGTCATGACGGCCCTCGGCTGCACCCGGGTCGACGCCGACAACGGGGTGTCGTGGTACCGGGGCGAGGAGGAGCTGATCCTCTTCCCCTCGCGCGAGGCCGGCACCGGCCCGCACCGGCACGGGCGGGTGGGCTGGCAGCATCTCGCGTTCGCCGTCGACTCCCGCGAGGAGGTCGATCGGCTCCACGCGATCGCGATCGCCGCCGGCTGGACGGCCGTGCGCGAGCCGAAGCACTTCCCGCGGTTCAACGAGCGCTACTACGCGTCCTTCGTCGAGGACGACAACGGCATCCGCTTCGAGTTCATGTTCAACCCGCCGCGCGTCGACGCGGGCTGACGCCGGGTCAGTCGCCGGCCCGCAGTTCGTCGGCCTCCGCCCGGGCCTGCTCGGCCGCCTCCCGAGCCTGCTCGGCTGCGCGCGTCGCGCGATCGTGCTCGCGCTCACGATCGGCCTCGGCACGCGCTGCCTCGATGAGCGCCTGCTCGGCGACCGCGAGTCGCCGCTCGAGATCCTGCACTGCCGCTCGAACCTCGTCGCGGGCGGCGGTCGCCGTCTTGAGCGATGCCCGTGCATCATTCAGACGGTCGGATGCCGCGGCGACCGATCGCTCCTCCGCGCGAGCCTCTTCCTCCGCCCGATCCGCCTCCTGGGCGGCCCGGTCGAGTGCGGCCTGCCGCTGTCGCGCCCGCCGCTCGCCGACCTCGTCGCGCGGGGTCGCGGCGGAGTGAACGGGGCTCGCCGCACGGGTGCGGTCGGCCCTGCGTTCGGCGCCGTCGTCAGGAGACCACGCTGCGACCGCGTCGGTGAGATCGACCTCGGTGCCGATCGCCTCGAGGCCGCGCACGAGTCGACCGGTGCGTACTGCGTCGGCGGCCGAGGCATCCGTCATGGCCGCCTGCAGCGTGGCCGTGACCTCGTCGAGCACCGAGGCCCGCACCGGATGCCCGAGCTGTTCGGCGAGCGCTCCCGCCTGCCGGGCCATGGCGCCCACGACCTTGCGCCGCTCGCGCCCGAGCGCGATGAGCGCCGTCGCATCCACCTCGGCTTGCGCGGCGCGGAGTCGGGCCCCGAGCTCGAGCAGCTGGTCGAGCTCGTCGGCGCGCAGGTTTGCGAGCCGGTTCACGAGCCAGGCCGCGGGCGAGGGACGGCGAAGCTCGGCGACGGCCTTCGCGAGGTCGCGATCGCCACCGCCGGCGCGTTCGCGCAACTGCTTCACGCGGGCGTTGCGTGCGGCCGTGAACTCGTCGGGCGGCAGCTCGAGGAGCTCGGTCGCGATGTCGGCGAACGCGTCGTCAGCCATGCGCCCATCTTCGCACCGGCCTCGCTGAGCGGGGCGGATGGAACCGACAGGGGTTCAGCGAGTTCGTGTGCCGCCGCTCGTCACGACCAGAAGGTCTGCGTGATGAAGAACACCCCGAACCCGCAGTACGCGATCCACGACGCCGT
Organism: Agromyces allii; assembly: GCF_009749385.1. Taxonomy (GTDB): domain Bacteria; phylum Actinomycetota; class Actinomycetes; order Actinomycetales; family Microbacteriaceae; genus Agromyces; species Agromyces allii. The sequence goes on from NZ_WBIN01000011.1 coordinate 281,003, forward strand.
GGTGAGGATCGTGTTGGCGCGGATCACCCGCCAGGCGCCGACCCGCTGTCGGACCGCGTGCCGCTCGGATCGCACGACCGATGCCGAGTAGATCGAGGGCACGTTCACCACGATCGCGAACCCCCCGGCGAAGAAGGCGAACGCACCGAAGCTCGCGAGTCCGCCGCCGAACGGGCCGGAGCCCGCGGGACCGAACGGGTCGTACGCGCCCGACGCGTCGACGATGGCGCCGACGACGAGCACCGTGATCGCGACGAGCATGGCGATCGCCGTGACGAACGAGGCCCGCTGGCGGAACAGCCCGAAGCGCACCGCCTCGTCGTTCGGCTCCTCGTCTTCGCCTCGGCCGCGCCGGGCGACGACCTCGCGCACGACGATCGCCGTCAGCGTGTACGGGATCGCAGCGTATGCCGCCAGCATTCCCCCGTAGAGCGTCACCAGCACGGCCGGGCTGTACCCGAAGACCGCGAACCCGACCCCCAGCACGAGCAGGGTGATGGCAGCGGACGCGAGGAAGCCGGGACGCCGCGGTCGTGGATACCGTTGCTCGATCTGCGCCTCGGTGTCGACCCCGTCAGTGCCCGACATGCTGTCTCCGATCGCCGTTCGTGACCCGAGACGACCCTAGGCCACCCCGCCGACGTGCGTGCCGCGGCGCCCCGGCACCCGCCGCGGGCACCGAGAATGGTGTGGTGAGCGCAGCCGGTGAGTTCGTGGACGCGGCCCTGCGGTACGAGGGCGACGAGTACCGGGCCGACGACGTGCGCGAGCGCCTCGGCGGCGCGCTCGACTCGTACGGGGCGTCGGTCGGCGCCGTGCGCGGCACGATCCGCGACCTCGGCAATCGCCACCGCGACCTCGATCACGACGCGATCACCGCGCTCAGCTCCGAGCTCTGGTCGGCGCCGGTCTACGAACGCCGGCTCGCCGCCATCGTGCTGCTCCAGACGCACGTGCGCAAGCTCGGCAACACCGACCTGACCCGCATCGAGGGGTTCCTGCGCGAGGCATCCGTCGATGCGCTCTTCACCCCGCTCGTCGACGACGTCGTGCGACCGCTCATCGCGTCGCTCGAAGGCGCCGCCCGCACCCGCGCGGTCGCCGTGCTCACCCGTTGGGCCGACGACCCCGACCCTCGCCTGCGCCGGGCGGCAGCGCTCGCCACCCCTGACTGACGCTCATCCGCAGCGGTCAGCAGACGGCCGCGCTCACGCGGTCGCACCACGCGTCGCGCCGCTCGCGAGCTTCACCAGATGCGCATGCGCGTACTCGCAGATGAGCGCGTGCCGGTAGACCATGCGCGGCACGTCGACGTTGGAGTCCATCCAGACGGTCAGCTCGCCGTTCTTCCAGTGCCGGAACGTGTCGTCGTCGCAGAGCACCGCGAGGATCTCGAGGAACGAGTCGTCGAACCGCATCGAGTGCACCGCCCGGCGGTACTCCTCCATGGTGAGCGCCATCGAGAACGGGATGTTCATGAAGCAGAGCGCGGTCTGGATGTCGAGGCGCAACAGCCGCAGCCGTCGCCGCTCGGCATCGATGGGCGGGATGTCGAGCTCCGCGAAGTCGAGTTGCGCCGGCGGCTCGAGCGGCACGCCGTCGAGCGCGATGAGCACATCGTAGACGTTGACGTCGTGCTCGACGACGGCGTGGTCGCCCAGTTCGGCCAGGCTCACGGGTCGCAGGGTGACCGGCGGGATCGCGGCATCCGTGTTGCGCAGCACGAAGTTCACGAGGTTCGTCTCGACGACGAAGTGGCGGATGAGCAGCTCGACGGCATCGGGTGAGACGAACCGGCGCAGGTACCAGATGCACAGGCGGTCCATGGTGCTCAGCGGCATCCAGCGGAACGGCAGCACCCGCTTGACGGCTGAGATGAGGGCGACGACCACGCGCGAGAACGGCCGGGCGAGCGGGTAGAGCCAGCGCCGTGAGAGCCGCCGCTGGTCGGCGATGATCTTGCGCACGACCGTGCGATCGATCGGCACGGCGGGGTCGACCGCGACGGCCGCCCACATGCTCGGGTCGGATCGCACGGGCTCGGTCATCTCAGTTGTCCAGCTCTTCCAGCTGCAGCGCGTAGAGGCGGGCGACGACCTGCGCGCAGCGCACGATCTCGTCGGCGGCGGACTCGTCGATGATGCCCGACGTGAGGATCGCCTCGAGCGCGCCGGTGTGCTCGCTGTCGGCCTCCTGGTGGTACTGCATGAAGTGCACCTGGTTGTCGGCGAGCCCGAGCACCTCCTGGAACCGCTCGGCCCAGCCCGCGGCGCGCTTGGCCCCGAGCCCCTCGATGATGAACATCGCGCCGAGCAGCCCGGTGGGGTTCGACCGGTCGGCATAGTGGAACATGTAGCCCGACAGCGCCTCGGAGCCGAGGTTCTTGCGGCCCGCGCGCAGTTCGGCGAGCGAGCCGCCGATCGCCACGTAGTCGCGCTCGAGCATGAGGTAGTCGCGGTGCTCCTCTTCGGCGTGGCGGATCGCCGCCGTGCGCAGCTCGAAGTGCTCGATGTCGAAGTTCGACGCGGCACGCGAGATCCACGGCGAGCCGTCGACGACCTGCTGGCGCAGGTTGAAGAGCAGCCGCTCGTAGTCCCGCAGCGTCACGGTGCCCTCGGCGAGCCGGCTGAGCACGGGCACCCGGTCGAGGCGCTCCTCGAGCTCGACCCAGACGTCGGCCAGCCGGTCGGCGAGGCTGTCGGCGACGGATGCCGCGGCATCCGCAGTGCTGATGGTGTCGGTCGTCATGCTGGTGCTCCTTGGGGATCGTGGCGGTCGAAGAAGGCGAGGCGGAGGTCAGGCGGGCTGCCCGGGCGGGGCGACCACGGTGAGATGGGCGAAGGCGAACGAGAACCGGCCCGACTCGGGCACCGCGAGCAGCACGGTCTCGCCCGGCTTGAATCGGCCCGTGCGCCAGGCCTCCTCGAGCGCGATGAAGATGCTCGCCGAGCCCGTGTTGCCGCGCGTCTCGAGGTTCGAGTACCAGCGATCGGTGTTCAGGTTCGGGATGCGGCGGCTCAGCGCGTCGAACGCGAGGTCGCGGAACGCGTTGGTGCTGTAGTGGCAGACGACGTGATCGAGGTGGATCACATCGACGAGTCCGATGTCGACGAGTTCCTCGAACTGGCGGAACCCGGCCTCGGCGAGATCGTCGAGCATGCTCACGTCTTGGCGGAGCACGAACATGCCGGCCGCCTCGGCCTCGGCGATGTCGAGGTCCTGCCAGGTGGCGCCGACGATCGGCTCGGGGCCGCTCATGCCGGCGCGCATGCACACGTCGTGCTCGTGCGCGAGCGAGACCTGCCGTACCCAGTCGACCCGCAGCGACGGCTTGGTCGGATGCGGCTGGAACTCGACGATGGCCGCGCCCGCGCCGTCGGAGAGCATCCACCGCAGGAAGTGCGAGTCCATGCCCGCGCGGATGCCGTCGAACCGCCGCTGCCGCAGGCTGCGACTCGGCAGCTCGGAGCCGACGACCGCCGCACGCGGATGATCGCCGAGCCGGATCTTGCTCACCGCCGCGTCGAGCGCCGCGAGGCTCGACGCGCACACGCCCGACGCGGTGAGCGTCTGCATCGGCCCGCCGCCGAGCCGCCCGTGCACCATCGAGGCGAAGCCGGGCACGAGCAGGTCGCCCATCGTCGTCGCGCACGCCAGCATGCGCAGGTCTTCGGCACGGATGCCGCGATCATCGAGCGCCGCCTGCAGCGCCTTCACGGCCAGCTGCTCGTTGAGCTCGGTCGGCTCGCCATGCTCGTCGAGCGCGTAGTGCCGCTGCCGGATGCCGTTCGCGTCGAGCACCCTCTGCCGGATGCGCTCGGTCACCGCGTCGTCGCCGCCGAGCCGCGCGGCGATGCCGTCATTGTCGACCGGGTCGCCCGGCAGGTACGCGCCGAAGCCCGTGAGATACGCGGTCGCCGTTGAACCCATGGGGAGACACTAGGGCATGCGCCCGACCTTCAGCCTTCAGGCGGGCTCGCCGGCTCCGACCAGGGTTCGGGGGGCGCCGGCGCCGTCGATGGGCGCGTCCGTGGGCTCGGTCTCCTGCTCCGGCTTCGACGCGGGCTCCGACTCCGGCGTGGGCTTCGCCTTCGGGATGAAGGCCGCGACCAGTGCCGCGACCAGGGTGACGCCCGCGCCGATCAGGAGCGCCGTACGGAAGCCGGCCTCGGACGGCACGGGGATGCCGCCCAGTGGAATCGTCATCTGCGCGAGGACGACCCCGATGATCGCGGCACCGATCGTCGTGCCGAGCGAGCGCATGAGCGTGTTGAAGCCGTTCGCGGCCGCGGTCTCGCTGCGGGGCACGGCACCCATGATGATCGCGGGCATCGCCCCGTACGCGAACGCGACGCCGCTGTTGATGACGAGGCTCGTGATGAGCAGGCCCCACGTGCTCCCCAAGCCGACGAGCGCGACCCCGTAGCCGGCAGCGAGGATCACCGTGCCGAGCGCGAGCGTGAACTTCGGGCCCCTGGCGTCGGTGATGCGCCCGCCGACGGGCGACAGCAGCAGCATCATGAGGCCCGCGGGCGCCATCCAGAGGCCGGCCGCGAGAATCGACTGGCCGAGACCGTAGCCGGTCGACGACGGCAGCTGCAGCAGCTGCGGCATCACGAGCATGCTCGCGTACATGCCGAACCCGACGAAGATCGAGGCGATGTTCGTGAGCAGCACCCGCGGCCGGGCGGTCGTGCGCAGGTCGACCAGCGGATCCTTCGTGCGCGTCTCCCACAGCCCCCAGAGCGCGAACACCACGACGGCGAGGCCGAACAGACCGAGTGTGGGCCACGACGCCCATCCCCACTCCGAGCCCTTCGAGACGGCGAGGATGAGGGCGATCAGGCCGACGGCGAGACCGACGGCGCCGAGGCCGTCGAAGCGCTGACCGGAAGCGCCCGCCGGCAGCACCGGCACGAGCCACCAGATCGCGAGCGCCGCGAGCACCGTCACGCCGGAACCGGCCCAGAACAGCACCCGCCAGTCGGCGAACTCGACCACGGCGGCCGACAGCGGCATCCCGATCGCCCCACCGACGCCGAGGGTCGCGCTGACGGTCGCGATGGCCGACGACAGCTTCTCCTTCGGCACGACGTCGCGCAGGAGGGCGATGCCGAGCGGCACCATGCCCGAGCCGATGCCCTGCAGGGCGCGGCCGACGATCATGATCTCGACCGACGGCGCGATCGCGCAGACGATGCCGCCGATGATGAGCGGCAGGGCGAGCAGGAGCATCATGCGGCGCTTGCCGAACAGGTCGCCGAGCCGGCCCGAGATCGGCACGGCGACGGCCGCGGCGAGCAGTGTGGCCGTCACGATCCACGCCGTGTTCGACGCGGGCGTGTCGAAGATGACCGGGAACCGGGCGATCAGCGGCGTGACCATCGTCTGCGTGATCGACGAGGCGATGCCCGCGAAGGCGAGGACGGCGACGACGAGGCCCGGTCGGGTCACGGGTGCGGTCGTGGGCGCAGGCGCGGTCGTGGTCATGCGGCTCCATTCGATATGCATAGTGCAATCAATATGTACTATGCATATGCACTATACACGTCCGCGCTAGACTCGAGCTGTCCGAGGAGGAACGAAATGGAACGTCGCGTCGCCGACATCGAGTACGAGCAGATGCTGCAGATCCGCTACACGGTCGCGCAGCACCGGCCCGAGAACGGCCTCGAGCGCAGCGCGTACCTCCTGCTGAGTCGCATCCACGCCGAGGGCCCGAAGTCGATCGGCGAGCTGAGCGAGTTCTTCCGCCTCGACGCCTCCACGGTGCAACGCCAGACCGGCGCCGTGATGCGCGCGGGCTTCATCGAGCGCATCCCCGATCCCGACGGCGGCATCGCACGCAAGTTCGCACTGACCCCCGCCGGGCTGACCCGACTCACCGAGGTGCGCGAGCGCTCGGTGCGCGCCCTCGACCGCATTCTCGAGAACTGGTCCGACGACGACGTCGCGACGTTCGCCGACCTCCTGCACCGCTTCAACCTCGACATCGAGCAGTACAGCGAGGCGAAGCGCGAGGCACGCGGGCGAGCCGCGGCGAGCTAGCGCTTCCGAGGTCGCCGACCGGCCCGCCCATCACGTCGGCGGGGCTCCCGGGTTCTGCTCAGGGGCGCAGCATGATCTTGCCGATGCGGCCCGCATCGAAGTTCGCGCGGCTCGCCTGCGCGATCTCGTCGAACCCGTACGTCGCCTCGACGGGCAGCGTGATGACACCTTCGCGAAGGCGTGTGAAGACCTCCCCCATGAGGCGTGCGCGCTCCTCGGGCGCCATGGTCGCACTCACCCGGCTGCCCCAGAACCCCTTGACGGTCGCCTGCTTGAAGATCACGTCGCCCGACGGGATCTCCATGACGGGCGAGGCCATCGCGCCGAACACCACGAGCGTGCCGTTCTCGGCCAGCAGCGAGACCACCTGGCCGCTGGCGGCACCGCCGACCGCGTCGACGCCCACCTTGATCGGCGCTCCCCCGGTGATCTCGGCGACGCGCTCGCGCCAACCCTCGTCGTCGGTCGCGACGATGTTGCCGATGCCCTGCCCGGCGAGTTCGTCGACGCCCGCGCCGCGACGCACGAGCCCGACCACGTTGATGCCGCGCGCGGGCGCGAGCTGGGCGAGCAGCCGGCCGACGGCGCCGTTCGCCGCGTTCTGCGCGAGCCAGTCGCCGGATTCGAGCCCGAGCACGTCGAGCAGGCTGACCGCGCTGAACGGCATCGCCACGATCTGCGCGGCGACCTCGTCGGGCACACCGTCGGGCAGCGGGATGAGCGCGGCCGCCGAGGCGATGAAGTACTCCGACCAGACCCCGAGCGTGCCGCCGGTCACGACGCGCTGGCCGATCGCCAGGTGGCCGACGCCCTCGCCCAGCGCATCGACGACGCCGAGCGCCTCGGTGCCGCCGATCGCCGGCAGCGACGGCTTGTAGCCGTACGTTCCGCGCACCGTCCAGAGGTCGTGATTGTGGATCGGCGAGAGCACCAGCCGAACGCGCACCTGCCCCGGGCCGGGCTCCGGCACCGGAACCTCCTGCACCAACAGGACCTCCGCAGGGTCTCCGAACTCCTCGTGCACGAGTGCCCGCATCATCGACTGCTCCATCTTGCGCTCCTCCGCTCGCCGCCGATCCCGGCGGCACTCCCCCATCCAACGCCCCGGATCTGACCGTTCGCCGTGCAGGATGGACCAATGGCCACCATCGACTCCCTCACCGACGACGGGCGTCGGTTCGTCACCGACTCCCACCTCGCCACGCTCTCGACGATCGGGCCCGACGGCGGGCTCCACGTCGTCGCGGTCGGCTACACGCTCGACGCGGGATTCGTGCGCATCATCACGAGCGACGGCACCCAGAAGGTGCGCAACATCGAGCGCGACGCCCGGGCGACGGTGGCCCAGGTGTCGGGTCCGCAGTGGCTCAGCATCGCGGGCGAGGCGATCATCGAGCGCGACCCCGATGCGGTGGCCCACGCGGTCGCGCTCTATGCGCAGCGCTACCGGCAGCCCCGCGTGAATCCGAAGCGCGTCGTCATCCGCATCGAACCGCGACAGGTGATGGGTTCCGCGGGGCTCCTCGTCTGAGGCGCGCCCGGGCCGGCTCCGATGACGGCCGGATGTCGCAGCCGCGCACATTCCGACGGGTGCCGCGATGGCGGCGGACCGCGCACTGACGCGGCACCGCATCTCGTTAGGCTGCAAGCCATGACGCACGGCACTCACTCACGACGACTGCCCCTGATCGCCGTCGGAGTCGCCGTACTGCTGTGGTCGACCAGCTTCGGCATCAGCAGCGAAGTGCTCGAGACCGCCTCGCCAGGTGTGCTCTCGGTCGGTCGATTCGTGATCGGACTGGCCGTGCTGGTGCCGATCGCCGTCCGGCGGCCGGGCTTCGCCCGCACCGTGCGGCGCCCGCGCACGATGCTCCTCGGCCTCCTCGGGGTGGCGCTCTACTACTCGCTGACCAACATCGGCCTCGAGTTCAGCACGGCAGGCACGATCGCGTTGACGAATGCCGCCCTTCCCGCACTGACGGCCGTCCTCGGACTCCTCATCCTCCGCGAGCGCCTCGCCGTCCGCACCGTCGTCGGGCTGGTCCTGGCGACCGTCGGGGTCGCCATCGTGGCGGGGTCCGGGCTCAGCCTCGACGTCGGCGTGCTGCTGAGCCTGATCGGGTTGGCCAGTTACGCGCTCTACACCGTCCTCCTGCGCAAGGAGCTCGTCACCGCACCACTCCGCCGACCGGGGTCCGAGCAGACGGCCACGACGGATGTCGACCCGCTCGTCCTGGCGACCGCGACCGCGGTGTGGGGCACGGCCATCATGCTGCCCTGGCTCGTGCTCGAAGCAGCCACAGGAAGCGCCTCGCTCCCCGCCGATGCGGCCGGATGGGGCGGACTCGCGTTCCTCGGCATCGTCATCACCGCGCCGACCATCGTGTTGTTCAACTACGGGGCCGAACGCCTCCCTGCGGCGATCACGGGCATCCTCACGGCCGCCATCCCCGCACTGGGCTACCTCTTCGCGCTGCTGCTCGGGGAACCGTTCGACCCCGTCACCGCCCTCGGCGGCGCCGTCGCGCTCGTCGGCGTCGTGATCGCCTCGGCGTCCACCCCCGCGATCGATTCGAGTCCGCCGGGCTCGGCCCTTCCGCCGGCCGAGGACGACTCGGCCTGAAGGTCGATTCGAGGCACGCGGAGTCGAGCGAAACAGCCTCTGGTCCTGCCCTCCGACGGATCACTAGAGTTGCACGCGATCCAGACAACGCTGTCCGGATCGCATGCCGTGTCGAAGACGACCCCCAAGGAGCCACCCGATGACGAACACCCCCACGCTGTCCCCCGCAGGCTGGTACCCCGCGCCTGACGGATCGGCGACGACTTGGTGGTGGGATGGCGCAACCTGGTCGCAGCAGCGACCAACCCCGCCACCGGTGTCGTCCCCCGCCATCGCCAAGCTCGCGCTGACCACCCAGGTGCTCCTGATCGTGTGCGGCGTCCTGGCCGTCGCCACCATCGGCCTCGAGGCGTTCGGGATCAACGCGGTCGCGAACTTCCTCAACGGGTCCGACACCACCACCGACGCGCTCGACATATACGACCGGAGCACGTCCGTGGTGAGCATCGCGACGACCATCGCGATCATCGCGACCGGCATTCTCTGGGCCATCTGGCAGTACCGCGCGGCCAGACATCTGGCCGGCCTCACCCGGCGCTCGGCGGGCTGGCACGCCGGCTCCTGGTTCGTGCCGATCGTCAGCTTCTGGTTCCCCTACCAGAACATCTCGGATCTCTGGCGAGCGATGGGCCGCACCAGGCCGTCATGGCAGATCGCCTGGTGGGTGCTGTTCATCGGCAGCAACATCCTCGTCGGGCAATCGACGCGGCTGTACCTGGCCGCCCAGGACCTCGAGCAGTTCCGCGTCGCGATGTGGGTGAACCTCGTCGGCGAGATCCTCGCGGTCGCGGCCGTTCCGTTGGCCTGTCTGATCGTCCGCGGCATCACGCAGGGGCTGATGCTGCGCCCCACCGACCCCGTGCCCTCGCCGGGCGCCTGACGCCGCCGCGCGCCGTTGTCGGGCCGCACACCCGACCACCCGACACGACGAGAGGGGCGGATGCCGCAGCATCCGCCCCTCTCTCGTTCGAAGGATGACCCTGTGAGGCGTCGGGTTACTTGATCCTTGGCGAGATCATCTGATCTAAGGGGCGCATGCGCGACGACGCTAGGAATTGGCGGGACGGTTCAAAGTACTTGATCCAGTGCGCGCAGAGTCCACCAGAACACGGGCGCGGGAGCTGAAGCCACGCGGACGCACCGCTTGAATCGGCCTGACTTTCGTTCCGTTCTTCAAGCAAGGATGGAACTCGATGAACAGGAAATACTCGCCGGAGATGCGTGAGCGGGCGTTGCGGATGCTCGCTGAGGCTCGACCTGAGCACCCGAACC